>NZ_BONX01000004.1 GCF_016862935.1 Plantactinospora mayteni | reverse complement strand
AATGGTCGGAAGCGGACAGTTATTCGATCCCAGCGCGTTGGCTCGGCCTCACGCGCGGGTGCGCTGAACAAGGGGGTATCAATGGCACAAGCGGAGAGTCCGGTCGCATCCACATTGGACGCTGTGCGTCGTCACCTTGAGCACCTCGACGCCAGGGAGCGTCGCGAGGCGCTCATGGAGTTCGCCCGCCTCCTGGCAGCCATGCCCTCCGACGACCTGAGAGCCGGGCACGGGACCGCGGATCGGGCCGGCGACAACCGGGCGGTGGTGCTGTGCGACTGGGCGGCAGACGGCGGATGCGTCGACGACGAGCAACTGCTCCGCGTCGACCTGCGCCGGCGGGACGTCCAGATCGCCAAGACCCGGGAGGCGACGGGGCGCCCGTTGATCACCAATGGCTTCCTCGGCGCCGACCTGATCCAGGTGCCCGCCGGAGAGGGCTTTGCCCCGCACACCCATCCGGGAGACCATCTCCTCTTCGTCCTGGGTGGCCGCGGGACGATAACGGCGGCCGGTGAGATCCTCGAGACCACCCCCGGGCAGGTGTACATGGTGGACGGTGCGCAGCCGCACGCCGTCGGCGCCATCAGTGACCATGTGCTGCTCTCGGTGGGCGTAGCTCACCAACCGCTCGACAGCGCGAATCGGCAGGAACTCCGTCCCTTCGAGGAGTTGCTGACCGAGGACGGCCACCTCCACTGCCGGATCTGTGACGTGAAGGCCGGGAGCGGGGAGGAGTTGCGCCGCGACGGCTGTCCGCACGGGCCCGCCGTCTTCGACTCCACGGGCGGGTGAGCGCCCGGGTACGGTCGGCCACCCGGGGCACCTTCGTGGAGCGGGCGGACGACCGGCACGTCGCCCTGCGGTCGTCGCTGCTCGACGGCCGGGTCCTGCCCGCGCCCGACCTGGCGCCCGAGGCCGTTGCCAGGAAGGACGGGATCGACGGCATCGAGGCCGTACTGCGGCGCCAGCTCGACCGGCACGGGCTTGGCCTGGTCACGCTGGAAGATCCGTTGGTCGGCCCGGCCCTGCTCGCCCTCGGCGACCGGCTGGGCGACGTGATGCCGGAGACCGACCCGGCGGTGCGGCCGAACGTGGAGAGCGGGAAGATCCTGCACCTCGTCAGCGCAGAGGGAAACACGGCCGACGTGAGCCGGCAACCCTTCGCCACCGGCCCGCTCAGCCTGCACAGCGAGGGCAGCGGTCGGCCCACCCGGGAGCAGCCCCGGTACGTCGTGCTGATGTGCCGGCACCCCGGCGACGACGAGAACGCCGCGCAGACGGTGCTCGTACCGTTCACCTCGGTGGATGACCGTCTGCGGGCGGGTGACAGGGAGATCCTCGGGCACCTGCGGTACGACCGTCCCGGTGTCCCCACCATCCGTCGAGTGATGGACGGGCGTGCGGTCTACTCGTTCCGCGATTTCCAGGCCGGTGCCCTGGACTGGGTGTGCGACACGGGCCGGTACGTGCCCGAGGACGTCCCGGCCGCACTGGCCGCACTGCTGACGGCAATGTACGACGAAGGCGCCGCACGTGCCCTCCGGTGGCGCCGCGGCCTGCTCGCCGTCATCGACAACACCTGGGTGTTCCACGGCCGCTCGGCGGCGCCCTTTCGTGGCTCGACCCGGCACCGCCATCTGCAACGACTGCGGATCACGGCCTGAACGGGAAAGCGGCGCCACCGCACCGGGAGTTCACACCACTCTGACCGTCACCGTCTTCGGCCGCTGGAACTCGGTGAGAGCGAGAACGCTCAGGTCGGTGCCGTGGCCTGACGCGCCCCGTCCCCCGTGCGGCAGTTCGGGACACTGCTCCAGAACGCAGTTGACCCACACCTCACCCGCGTCGAGAGCGCGCGCGACAGCCAGGAGTTGGCCCTCTCCGGCCCCCCACACGCTGCCGGCCAACGCCTGGTCGACGCCATTGGCCAGCCGGATCGCGTGGTCGATGTCGTCGGCGGCCTGCACGGTGAGGCACGGGCCGAAGACCTCCGTGACCACGGCCGGGTCGTCCGGTTCGAGGTCGGCCAGGATCCGTCCCTCCGCCCAGTAGCCTTCCGCGCGACTCGCCCCGTCGAGCGCCAGACCGGAGCGGGTGCTCGTGCCGGCGCCGGTCCGGGACAGGATGTCGTCGAAGCGGCGGATCTGGTCGGCGTTGTTCAGCGGGCCGAACGCCATGCCGGCCGGCCGCTGAGCCATCGCCTCGGCGAGTCGGTCGACCACCTCGGCGTAGTTCGCGCGCAGGGTGATTACCCGGGCCGGTGCCGCGCAGCTCTGCCCGGCGTTGTAGGTGGCCGCGCCGGTGAGTTCGGCGTACGTGTGGGCGGGCGCCCCAGGCAGCACCACGGCCGGGCAGTTGCCGCCCAGTTCCAGGCTGATCCGGCGCAGGCCGGCGCGGGCGGCGACGTCTCGGCCGCCGGCGATGCTGCCCGTGAAGGCGACGGCCTCCACCGGGCTCTCCACCAGCCGCCGTCCGGTCGTCCGGTCACCGGGCAGCGCCGTGAGCACCCCCGGCCCGAGCGTCTCCGCAGCGTCGCGGGCGAGCAGGAGCGCGCTGTCGGGAGTGCTCTCCGCCGGCTTGAGGATCACCGCGTTGCCCGCCGCCAGCGCGGGGCCGAGCCGCCAGGCCGACATGACGATCGGGTAGTTCCAGGGGACGATGGCGGCCACCACGCCGAGCGGCTCCCAGCGGACCCAGCTCTCCCGGTCGGGCAGGTGGTGTCCCGGTGCGGGGGAGAGTGCCGCCCGGACCGCGCCGGCGTAGAACCGGAGGACGTCCACGCTGGTGAGGACCTCGCCTTCGGCCTCGTGGACGGGCTTGCCCGTGCCTGCCCGCTCGGCGGCGACGTACTCGGGCAGAGCCGCCTGGATGCGGTCGGCGAAGGCCAGCATGTGGCGGCTCCGCTCCCCGGTCGGCAGCGCCGCCCAGCCCCGCCGCGCGTCGTGTGCCACAGCCACCGCCTCGCCGACCGCAGTTGCGTCCGGTGTGGACACTCTGCCCCGGATCCGGCCCGTCCGTGGATCGGTGAGCAGGACGTCGGCCGACTGAAGTGGAGCGGAAACGGCAGCTGAAGTCATCGGTAGTCAGGGGTGCGGGCCCTTGCGGGTCCGGGTACCCATCCCCCTCTCGAAATCGTGTCTGCGACTTCTCCGGCTTCGACACCCCGTTCGGCCCGCCGCCGGTCGGCGACGGAACTGGGCCCTGCTGCCGGGCGCTCCGGATAGCCGGCCGGCGGGTCTCGCACCGCACCGGCCCGATCGAACTCGTACGAGGCACTGTGGACGGGACTCTATCCCAGCTCGCCGTGTCAGGCGGTGCGTCGACGGCCGACCGGAGCCGTGGGCCCGGAAAGTCGACTGATGTGTCAGAGTCATGCCGGGTGCTCGCCGGAGTGAACCTTTTCCACCCGAACCGCGCGGCGCTCACGTACCGCCTCTGACCCTGCGGGCCGTCGGACCGCAAGGGGAGGTCGGGAAAGGTTCAGTGGTCGGGAGCGCGGGCGGAGGAGCGCGGTGCAGCGGCTGGGGCGGACGAGAACCTGCTACGGCGTGGTACACCTGGCTCCACTGCCAGGCACCCCGTTCTACCGCGCCGGGTCGTTCCGGTCGGCTCTCGCCCGGGCGGTGGAGTCGGCGCAGGCCCTGGATCGGGGTGGGGCGCACGGCTGCCTGCTACAGACGGCGGATCGGGTGTACGGGGTCGAGGACGAGTGCGACCCGGCCCGGCTCACTGCCGTCGCGCTGATCACCGAGGCCGTGCGAGTCGCCACCCGGCCAGCGTTCGAGGTGGGTGTCCAGATCATGCGCAACGCCTCGCGGGCCTCCCTGGCCGTGGCCGAGGTCTGCGGCGGGTCCTTCGTGCGGGTCGGCGCCATCGTCGGCGAGACACTCAGCTGGCAGGGACGGGTGACACCGGACCCGGCAACGGTGATGGCGTACCGCCGCGCGATCGACGCCTGGGATGTCAAGGTGATCGCGGACGTGGCGAGCATGCACTTCAGTTGGCCCGGCGGCGACCGGCAGCCGGGTGAGATCGCACGCACGGCGATGAACGTGGGTGCGGACGCCGTCTGCCTGGGCGATCCCGACGAGACGCGAACGCTGGAGCTGATCGCCCAGGTGCGGCGGGCGGCACCGGCCGCACCCGTCTATCTCGCCGGCCATACCGACCACGACAACGCGGCCCGCCTGGTCGGCGCCGCGGACGGTGTGTTCGTGGCCGGCTGCGTCACGGACGGGGGCTTCGACGGCGACGTGTCGGAGGAGAAGGTCCGATCCTATATGGACATACTTGAGTCCCTGCCGGAGCGGGAGCCGGCATGAGCGAATACACCCTCGCCGCCGTCCGCGAGGAGGTGGCCCGCCTTTCCCACGATCTGGCCGCGTCCGGGCCCGGGCTGGGCGTCCGGCTGGACGACGTGTTGGCTGCCGAGCCGGTACCCCGGCGGGTCGTGGTCTCCGGCAGCGGCGACTCGCTCTTCGCGGCCGAGGCGGCCGAGTACGCCTTCGGCCCTGCCGCTCGATCCAGCTACCTCGTCCGTACCACCCACCAGCTACGCGACTACGGGGTGCCCCGGTCGGCGGCGAAATCCACCTCCGCCACCCTGGTGGTCGGCGTCTCGGCCTCCGGAGGCAGCGTCGCGCTGGCGGACGGCCTGACCCGGGCCCGGTCGGAGGGCTACCGGACGCTCGCGGTGGTCGGTTCCGCGGACAGCCCGGTGGGACGCAGCGCCGACCGGGTCGTCGAGACGGCGCTACCGGAGCGCCCCCCGTCCCCGGGGATCCGCAGCTACCAGATCAGCCTGCTCGCCCTGCTGCTGCTGTCCGAGTGGTGCGCGGCGGGCGGGCCGCCCGCCGCGCGACTCGACGCCGAGCGGGCCGGCGACCTGGCCCGGCTGGTCGCCGAGACCGTGCGGCGGCAGGCAGTGCCGTGCCGGCAACTCGCGAACCGGCTGCGGGACACCCCGATCGTCCAGGTGCTCGGCGGAGGATCGGCGTTCGGCAGCGCCCGGTATGCGGCGGCAAAGCTGGTCGAGACAGCCGGGGTACCGGCCCTCGGGCAGGACCTGGAGGAGTGGTGGCACGTGCAGCGGTTCGCCACCGACCGCGACACGCCGCTGGTCGTCCTGGCGCCGCCCGGACGCAGCCACGAACGGGCGGTACGCCTCTGCGCCCAGGCACGAGACCGGGGGCACCCGGTGGCCGTGCTCGCCCGAGCCGGCGACCCGGCGGCGCGAGAGCACGCGGACCTGGTGCTGCCGCTGCCCGACGCCCACCCGGTGGGCTGGTCGGCGCTGGTGGAGCATCTCTTCGCCGCGCCGCTGGCCGTGGAACTCGCCGAACTCCTCGGCCGGCGCCCCTTCCACCGCCGGTAAGGTCGCCGAGGCCGGCGTCGTCCATCCGCACCACCGGGCCGGCGGCGCCAACGCGCGGCGCGGTTGGTCAGGACCCCAGCAGGTCGGGCAACTCCGGCCGACGGATCTTGCCGGTCGGCGTCCGGGGCACCGCCTCGACCAGCACGACCCGCCTCGGCAGCGCGGCCTCGGCGAACACCTGACGCAGGTGGTCCGTCAGGTCGCTCGGGACACCCTCCGGCGCGACCAGGGCGACCAGGATCTGCTCGCCGGCCAGCCGGTCCGGGGTGGCCACACAGGCGGCGTCGACGACCCCCGGGTGCGCTTGCAGCACCCGCTCCATCTCCTCCAGCGAAACCGCCTCGCCGCGGACCTTCGCCATGTTCTTGATCCGGCCGGTGATCACCACGTACTCCCGCCCGGTCGCCGGGTCGGCACGGAGCATGCCCAGGTCGCCGGTATGGAACCAGCCGCCGGAGAACGCCTGTGCGGTGGCTTCGGAGTTGCCGGCGTACCGGGACATCACGTTGTGGCCACGGACCTGGATCTCGCCCACCGTCCCCGCGGGTACCGGCTCCCCGGTGGAATTCCGGACACTCACCTCGTTGCCGTGCAGCGCCACGCCGATCGGCGGGATGTCGGTGTCCAGCATCAGCCGTCGGTAGTCGTCCTCCGTCAGGTCGGGCGGCATCGTGGTGGCGAAGTTGGTGGTCTCCGTCAGCCCGTAGCCCTGCACGATCCGGGCGCCGAGCTGGTCGTACACGTCGCGGGCGGTCTGCGCGCCCAGCGGCGCCGCGGCGCTGAGGAAGTACCGGAACTCCGGCGGCAGCCCGCCGTCGCGCCAGGTCACCAGCAGCGCCTCCAGCGCGCTGGGCACCACCGACGCGATCCGGGGACGGACGCTGCGCAGCAACGCCGGGTAGCCCAACGGGTCCAGCCCGTGGGCGAGGATCACCTGCGCGCCGGCGACGATCGGCCCCAGGAGCGTCGAGTGCACCCCGTTCACGTGGTAGATCGGCAGGAATCCCAGCAGCCGGTCCCCGGGTTCGAGCCGGTGATGGCGGCGGAATGCCTCGGCGTTCGTGACCGCGTTGCGGTGGGACTGCGCGACCACCTTCGCGGCGGTCGTCGATCCCGAGGTGCTGAAGAGCAGCGCGTCGTCCGTCGGCTCGGGGGGCCCGTCCGAACGGAGCCGCGCGTCGGGTAGCGCGCGGACCGCGGGAAGTTCCACCGCCTCGATGCCGGCCACCCCGGCCACGGCGGGCGACCGGAGCACCGCGACGGCCTGCTGGGACTCCAACTGGGCGCGCACCCGGCCGGCGGGGTCGTGCGGGCTGAGCAGCAGGCAGACCGCCCGGGTGCGTAGCACGGCGAGGATCGCCATGGCGGAGGGCAGGTCGTTCGCGGGCTGTAGGCCGATCACGTCCCCGGGACGCAGTCCGCACTCCCGCGCCAGCCAGCCGGCCAACCGCTCACTGAGATCACGGGCCTCCACGAAGGTGACGGTCGTCCTGGAGCCGTCGGGCGCGACGGTGGTCAGACAGGACGCGGTCGGCTGTCGCCGGGCCTGGTCGTCGAGGGCCGCCAGCACCGTGGGGTACGTGTCGAGCCCGTTGTCGTACGGGACGTCGCGGTAACGGTGCGCCTCGGCCCAGTCCCGGTCCGGGGTGGCATCCCGGGTCACCGGATCTCCGCCAGACCACGGAGGGCGGTCGCCACGGTCCGCGCCGACTGGAACATCTGCTGGGTGATCACCGTGGCGGGAAGCCGCACCGAGAAGTGCTGCTCCAGGTCGACGATGAGGCCCACGATGCCCAGGGAGTCCACGCCGAGCCCGATCAGGGGCGCGTCGGGCGGGACCTCGTCCGTGGGCCGCCCGATCCGGTGCGCCACCAGCTCCCGTACCGTCCGGGTGAGGTCGTCGGTCGTCACCGTGGTCCTTTCGTCGGAGTTCGCCTGTCCGTCCTCCCCGTCCCGGCACGGGTCGTCGCACGACGGTGAGCCAACCGACGAACCGCGTGTCCCGGCCCGGATGAGCCTAGGCGCAGCTTGCTGTGCCGGCAGCGCTCACGTTGTGTCTCCACTACTCGGTGACCGTCGGCACTTGGTTGTCTAGGGTCGTTCGGATGGACGTATCCGCGGTACGGGACGGGTGGTCGCTCGCCGATGATCCCGACGAGGTGCACGCCCTGCTCCTCGCCTCCGACCGTCACTGGGCCGCGGGCTCCGGGCTGCCTCCGCCGCGCCGCGACCGGCAGGCCACCGAAGTCGCAGTCCGGGAGGGCCGGGTGCATGTCGTACGCGAGGCGACGGAAACGGTGGCCATGTTCACCCTCGCCTGGCAGCCGCCCTATCCGCTGACGCCGACCGGCTTCCCGGACCGGCGGCGTCCGGCATACCTGCGGCGGCTCGCGGTGCGACCGGACCGACTCGCCGCCGGCTCGCTCGTCGGGGTGCAGTGCGTGAAGCGGGCCATCGAGGTTGCCACCGCCGCCGGAGGCGACGCGCTCCGGTCCGAGGCCAACCCGGACCTGGTGGCGGTGCTGCGGCTACTGCTGGCGCTCGGCTTTGTCCGGTACGGCGAACCGCCCGCCGACGGGCCACTGCGCCGGATCTATCTCCAGCGCGAGCTCGGCGGGGCTGGTCGATCGTGATCCACGGCGACGCTCTGCGGATCGGAATCCACTCCGGCCAACTGCACGGCGACTACGAGATCTGCCTCAGGTTGTGGCAACGCGCAGAGCAGCTCGGATACGACTGGATCTCGCTCATCGACCACCTTCGGCCGCACCTGTACGGCCCGGAGCAGCCGTGCTTCGAGGGCATGACGTTGCTCGCCGCGCTGGCCGCGCAGACCGAGCGGATCCGCTGCGGCATGCTGGTCACCAGCACCATGTGGCGGCATCCGGCGGTCATCGCCGCAGCCGCCGCCACCGTCGACCACGTCTGCGCCGGACGGTTGGAGTTGGGCCTGGGGGCCGGGGGCGCCGACCGCGCGTACGAGCAGTTCGGGATCCCCTTCCCGGATGCCGGCGAGCGGCTGGAGCGGCTGGACGAGGCATGCGAGATCGTGCGGAGCCTGTTCACCCGGGACGAAACCACGTTCGCGGGTCGGCACTTCCACCTGGAGCGGGCAACCCTCGCCCCCAAGCCCCGGCAGGCCCACGTCCCGCTCGTGATCGGCGGCGGGGGACGCCGGACGCTGGCCCTCGCCGCCCGGCACGCCGACATCTGGAACACGCTGCCGACCGGGGTGCCCGACTATCGCCGGCAGCTCGACGCCGTGCGGGGACACTGCCGGGCGATCGGGCGGGACGAGCACGGGATCCGCCAGTCGATCACCTTTCGGGCGGTGCTCGTGGAACGGGCGGAGGACACCGAGCGGCGTACCGTGGAGTTGCTCCGCGACGCGCCGGACGAGGTACGCGCCGAATACCTCAGCTTCGGCACACCGGAGCAGTGCGTGGCCGCCCTCCGGCCCTATCTGGACCTCGGCGTGCGGGACTTCCTGCTCGGCGTCAAGCCGCCCGTCGACTGGCAGACGGTCGAGCTGATGATCGGGCAGGTGGCGCCGGCCCTGCACGCGTACGCGTCCTTGCCGACGTCCTGAGCCGGTTCGATGCGGACTCGACGGCGAACGGTCGGAGTGACTGGTCCGGACGGGCCCGACCCCGGCGTCACGGTCGAGGAGATCACCCTCTCGGCGGGCGACCTCGAGGTGGTGGTGTGGACGTACGGGGCGACCCTGGTCGAGGTGGTGATGCCCCACCGGCACGGCGAGCGGCGCAACGTCGTCTGCCGGCTGCCGGATCTGGCGGCGTACGAGGACCGGCGGCGCAACGCGTATGTCGGGTCGACGGTCGGGCGATACTGCCGTGGGGTACGCGACGCCACCTTCGTCCTGGACGGCAGACGCCACGTCCTCGACCGCAACGCCGGAACCCATCACCTGCACGGGGGGCGGGACGGGTTCGACCGCCGGGTGTGGCGGGCCCGGGTCGAGGAGAGCGCCGACGAGGTGGCGGCGATCATGACGCTGGTCAGCCCGGATGGCGACCAGGGCTATCCGGGCGAGGTGACGGCGGAGGTGGCCTACCGCCTCGACAGGCAGGGTCGGCTCGCCTTCCACTACCGGGCGACGACCACGGCGCCGACCCTGGTCGGGCTGACGAATCACGCCTTCTGGAACCTGGCCGGCGGCGGAACCGTGGACGATCAACTGCTGACGTTGCACGCCGACCACGTGGTGCCGTTCGACGAGGAACTGTTCCCGCTGGCCGGGCCGGCGCGTCCGGTGGCGGGTACCGCGCTGGACTTCCGCCGCCCCCGGCGCATCGGGGCCGCCCCCTTGGACAACTTCTTCGTGCTCCCCGGACCCGGCCTCGCCGCGGAGCTGACCGACGAGCGCAGTGGCCGCCGGATGCGGGTCAGCACCGACCAGCCGGGCCTCGGCGTGTACAGCGGCGACGGCTTGTTCACCCCTCGGGCAGGTCTGGCATTGGAGGCCGGTGCCTGGCCCGACGCGCCCAACCTGCCCGACGCGCCATCGGTCCGGCTCGATCCGGGTCAGATCTACCGGCAGCGCACCGTGCACGAGTTCAGCGTCGAAGGCTGAGGTGTGCGGCAGCCCCTTCGGCCGGACTCTCCCGTGCCGGGCACCGGTCGACGCCCGCCGCGGCGGATGTTTCTTGTCAGGCGTCAGCGTCAGGCGTCTGTGGCCACCCGGCCCGGGTCGCCCGACCGGCTCTCGGTCCGCAGCGAGGTCGGCAGCATCTCCGGGTCGTCGAGCTGGTCGAAGTACGCCGGGAACGCCGTACCGCAGGCCCGCGCGCACACCTTCAGCCGGCCCGCGTCAACCGACGAGCAGGACCAACTCTCCTGCACCGCCGCGAACAACCGGCTCTCCACCGCCGCGCGCAGGCCCCGGCGGACGTCGATGGCCTCGAAGCCGCCGGTGGCCAGCACCAGGTCGTACATCTGCCGGTCGGCACGGACCGGCATGCCCAGCAGTTGCGGCCGGGTGGCCTGTACGTACGTCCAGCAGCACGGGTACGCGTGCCCGGTCGCGCTGACGAAGAGGCTGGCGGTGTCGAGGATCCGGCAGTGGATGGGCGTGGTCGAGAACAGCTCGTCCAGAGACGAGTAGTGGGCCAGAAGCTCCGAAAAGTGCCGGGTGGTGTTGTTTACCAGGGTGGGTGTCGATGGTGGTTCGAGGTGCCCGACCACCGTGCCGTTGTTCGCGTAAACCGGGAAGCGGCCGAGATCGTCGCCCAGCCCCTCGAACTCCGGGACGTAGTCGTAGGAGGGCTCGAGAAAGCGGGCGGTCTTCTTCACCACGAACTGCGTGAAGCCCATCCGGACGCTGAGCCGGCGCACCTCGTCGACCTGGTGCTCGTTGTGTCGGAACGCCAGGAACTCCCACCGGGCGTCACCGCCCGCGTCGATGAACGCCTGCGCGTTCTCCAGCACCTTGGCGAAGTCGACTCCGCGCCGGTACGTCCCGTTGGTGTCGGCCAGCCCGTCGATGGCGAAGACGACCCGACTCTGCCGGCCCAGGGCCTGGGCGAGCCGGGTCCACCAGCCCGCCGACCGGATACCCCCGTTCGTGTACATGGTCAGCACGGCTTCGGGATTGTGCTCGTGGACGTAGGCGATTATCTCCACCAGGTCACGGGTCAGGGCGGGGTCGCCGTAGGCCCCGCAGAAGTCCATCGCGGTCAACTGGGCGAGGAAGTCGGGTCCGAAGAACTGCCGGAAATCCGCAGCGGTCAGCTCCGCCTGACCGATGCCCGGCAATGTACTCCCGCGCGCATTCCGTGCGCACATAGGACAGGCCGCGTTGCAGCGCGTCGTCGGCTCGACGTGCACGTGCCGTATGTCCTTCAGCGTATACATGGCGGTCAGTTTGCCGGATGGTGCGGGTGGGAGCCACCCGTGCGCGACGCCGCACGGCGTGCGCCCCTGTCGCGCTAAGCGCCAGGCCAGAGGGCGACCGTCGTTCGATCGACACACCGCAGGCGGCGCGGCGACACACACCGCGGACGGCGACGCCGGACGACGTCGTCTCGACGCTCCCGCAGCGCCCTGGGCAGCATGCGGCGCACGGCAGGGGGTTCTGTCCAGATAATATTGGGCGGTCGCCGGCGATCCCACCAGGCACATCGCTTCGCTGCGCGAGCGACGCGCACCAGGTGGCCCGGGTCCGGGACGTCACCCCGATTCGTCGTCTCGACACCACGGTTCGCGTTGAACTGTTTGCACACCAGACATCTTTTGATGTTTCTGCCAAACTTCTGCACATTGAGGTTGTGTCAGTCCGACACGGAATCGCCGCCCCGCCGTGTCCGATATCGGGAGGTCATCCACTGAAACCGACACCGGATGTCCTCCACTTCGGAACCACCCGCGCGCCCCGCCTCGGCAATGAACCTTTTTCAACCTCCCCTTGCGGTCCGTCGTGGTCGCAGGTGGAAGTCGGGGCGCACCCGCCGCGCGGTTCAGGTTGAGAAAGGTTCCATGAGAGCGGCCTTCGCCCGCCCACCATCTCGTAGACCGGGAGCACTCGATGCAGCTGTTCGACTCCGCGATCCCGATACGCAAACGCGGAGTTCCCGCCGAGACGCGCGAGTTGGCCAGCCGGACGCCTCGCCGGGAGAACCTTCTCCACGACTTCACGCCGGACGTCGATCACCGGGTGCTCGACGTGTATGCCCGTGCCGTGGACCCTACCGACCCCTTCGAACTGCGCGACCTCTGGCTGGGGCGGGTGGAGCACGAGATCGGCGCGGACAGTTTCCGCCCGGCGCTCGCCGAACGCTGGCGCGCGAGTCGGCCACGCCGAACCGTCGCCGCCGACGACGTCCTGAGCTCCAGGGCCACCGCACGGTTCGTCAAGGAGCTGTTCAACTGGTTCTTCCAGGACGACGTGTACGGGGACCTGCGTGGCGAGGCCGGACTCATCCTCTCGGGCGGCTCCGTCGACGAGCAGATCTGGGGCCTGCCGGAGACGCTGAAGCAGTGTGTCCAGCTCGCCCTGGACCGGGACTGGTACGGCTACTCCGACTCCCGGGGGCGGGTGCCGGCGCGCGAGGCGGTCGCGGCATTCGAGAACGCCCGGATGCGGGTCCCCAGTTACGACACCGCGAACGTCGCGATAGCCCTTGGCGGCACCTTCGCGATCAGTACGCTGGCCGACTTCGTCCTGCTCAGCCAGCCCACGACCGGCTCGCCGGCGCTCTGCGGCATCCCGAACTACCCGCCGCTGGTCGAGTCCATCGCCCGGCGGCGGAACGTGCGCCTCGTACCGTTGCCATCTCGAAACGGCCGGGTCTCGGTCGACCAGCTGATCGCCCGGCTGGAGCCGAGCACGCCGCTGGTCATGTTGCAGACCGCGGCAAACCCCAGCGGTGCGGCCGTGGCGGAGGCGGATCTCGAACGGTTGGTCCGGGCCGCGTCGCCGTCGACGATCATCCTGCTCGACGAGTGTCACGAGTGGTTGGGAGCGACGGAACCGTTCTCGCCACTGCGGGCGGCGAGCAATGTCGTCCGGGTCTCCAGCCTCTCCAAGACGTGGTCCGCACCCGGCCTGAAGATCGGGTGGATCCTCGCCGACTCCCGGGTGATCGACGCGTACTACGAGTACGCCTCGACCACGTTCGGCGGCCCGCCGTCGTTCTTCTACACCCTCGTCGAGGTGCTGGCCCGGATGGAGCGGTGGCTCCACACCGGACTCGTCGTGCCCGGCTGGGCCGAGGTGGCCGAGTTCGAGCACACGTACGGGCTGGATGCGGACCGGTTGCGGATGGCGTACGACGCGTACCGGCACGATCGGATCAACCGGGAGCAGGAGCTGACCGTGCTGCGCGCCGCCGCCGTCACGGGCTTCTCCGAATCGTCGGCGCTGGTGGTACCGCCCAAGTATTCGATCAACCTGGCGTTGCGCTTCGAGGAGTGGGACGACTCCTACCGCTGCTTCCGAGACCTGCTCCGGCGGACCGGGGTGTCAACGTTCCCCGGAATCCTGACCTTCTGCTTCTCCGGTGGCGTCGTCCGGGTCACCACCGCCCGACGCTGGGCCGATATCTCGTCGGCGATGTCCCGGTTCCGGAACGCGCCGATGCTTCTGCGGTGAACGAACCTTTTTCCACCTCCCCTTGCGGTCCGACGAGCCGCAAGGTCGGAGGCCGTGCGTGAGCACGGCGCGGTTCAGGTCGAAAAGGTTCAACGGTGATGGGGTGGACGCGACCGACCAGCCGACCGGACCGGCGCCGCCGAGCTTGGCTCTCGTGTCACGGCGCCGGTCGCGGGCGGTTCAGGAGGGCGGATCCAGCTCCACCGTCACGGCCGGAACCGGTGACTCCGTCAGCACGAGTTCGAGGACACTGCCGGCCCGCCGCAGATCCTCCAGCCCGGCCCGCAGCAGTGCCAACCGGCCGGCCTCGCCCGCGATGACCAGCCGGGCGACCTGACTACGCTGCGAACGCCGGTTCTCCGACTTGGCCTTGCGTACGTCGACGAGCACGGCCCGCACCGCGTCGAACACCGCCGGGGCCGCGGTGTCGGGGACGTCTTCGAACTCCCCCCGCTGCGGCCACGGCGCCCGGTGCACCGAACCCGGCTGCCACCACGACCAAACCTCCTCGGTCACGAACGGCAGAAACGGCGCGAAGAGCCGCAGCAGGGTGGAGTACGCGATGGACAGGGCGGCCTGGGCGGACTGCGCCCCGGCGTCGTCGCCGTAGGCGCGCTGCTTCACCAGCTCCAGGTAGTCGTCACAGAAGCGCCAGAAGAAGGTCTCCGTGGCGTCGAGCGCCCGGTGGTAGTGATAACCGTCGAAGGCGTCGGTCGCGTCCTCGACCACTGTGGCCAACTGGGCGAGGATCGCGCGGTCGATCGGTTCGGTCACGTCGGCCACGGTCAGATCGGGCTTCGCGCCGAGTCCCAGCACAAACTTGCCGGCATTGAGGATCTTCACCGCAAGGCGCCGCCCGACCTTCATCTGCGCCTGCTCGGCCGCGGTGTCGGTGCCGGGCCCGCTGCTGCACGCCCAGTACCGCAGGCCGTCCGCCCCGTACGTGTGCACCAGCGGCATCGGGGTCAGGACGTTGTCCTTGGACTTCGACATCTTCTTCCGGTCCGGATCCAGGATCCAGCCGTTGATCGACGCGTGTTGCCAGGGCAGCACGCCGTGCTCCTGTAGTGAGCGCAGCACGGTCGCGAACAACCAGGTCCGGATGATCTCTGGGCCCTGCGGTCGCAGATCCATCGGAAAGACCCGGGAGAAGAGGTCCTCGTCGTCGCCCCACCCGCCGGCGATCTGCGGGGTGAGCGAGGAGGTGGCCCAGGTGTCCATCACGTCGGGGTCCCCGACGAAACCGCCGGGCTTGCCCCGCTGGGACTCGTCGTAGCCGGGTGGCGCCTCGGCCTGGGGGTCGATCGGCAGGGCCGCCTCATCCGCGAGGATCGGCGCGTCCCACCGAACCTCACCGCTCTCCGTGACCGGGTACCAGACCGGGAACGGCACGCCGAAGTAGCGTTGCCGACTGATCAACCAGTCGGTGTTGAGCCCCTCGACCCAGTGCTCGTACCGAAGGCGCATGAAGTCGGGGTGCCACTCCAGCTCGCGGCCGAGCTGGATGAGCCGCTGGCGAAGCTCCCCGTCCCGGGCACCGTTGCGGACGTACCACTGGCGGCTGGTGACGATCTCCAGTGGGCGCTCGCCCTTCTCGTAGAACTTGACCTCGTGCATGATCGGCCGCGGTTCGCCGATCAGGTCACCCGACTCCGTCAGCATCTCGACGACCCGTCGCCGCGCCCGATCGGGGTACTGCCCGGCGAGGCGGCTCCACGCCTCCACCGAACCCGGCGGGAGCCAGCTCGGAGTCTGCTCCTGGAAGCGACCGTCCCGCTGGATGACCGAACGGGTCGGCAGGTCCAGCTCCCGCCACCAGATCACGTCGGTGGTGTCGCCGAAGGTGCAGATCATGGCGATGCCCGACCCCTTCTCGGCATCGGCCAGCGGGTGCGCGACAACCGGCACCCGGACCCCGAACACGGGGGTCAGGACCTCGGTGCCGAACAGTTCCTGGTAGCGCTCGTCGTCCGGGTTGGCCACCAGGGCGACACACGACGGAAGCAGTTCCGGCCGGGTGGTCTCGATCTCGACAGGGGAGCCGCCGTCGACCCGGGCAAATCGAATCCGGTGGTATGCACCCGGAATAGCCCGTTCCTCGAACTCGGCCTGCGCCACCGCGGTCTGGAAGTCGATGTCCCACATGGTGGGGGCGTCGGCCGTGTAGGCCTCTCCGCGCGCGAGGTTGTGCAGGAAGGTCCGCTGGGCCACCCGCCGTGACCGCGCGTCGATGGTGGCGTAGGTCAGGTTCCAGTCGACCGACAGGCCCATCTGCCGCCACTGCTGCTCGAAGTCGTCCTCGAACTCGACGGTCAGTCGCTGGCACAACTCCACGAAGTTCATCCGGGAGATCGGGCGCTGCCCCTTGCTTCCCTCGGCCACCTGTAGATCGGGGTCGTAGGGGATCGCGGGGTCGCAGCGCACGCCGTAGTGCTGCTGCACACGCCGTTCGGTCGGCAGACCGTTGTCGTCCCATCCCATAGGATAGAAGACCTCGCGCCCGCGCATCCGGTGATAGCGGGCTATTGCGTCTACCTGGATGTAGCCGAAGGCCGTTCCCAGATGCAGGAAGCCGCTGATCGTCGGAGGCGGCGTGTCAATGGAGAAGACCTGATTCCGGGTCTTGGTGCGGTCGAAGGTGAATGTGCCCAGGTCCTGCCAGTGGGCACTCCACTTCTGCTCCAACCCGTCGATAGATGGCTTCTCGGGAATAGTGGCCACGGGGACAGACTAAGTGATGCACGCCACCGGGTGCTGCCCGGGGTGGTCGGGGCGGCATCCGTGGTCGGGGCCAGCCCAACTCCGGCCACCAGCGTTGATCGGGAGCGTCGGTACCCCTCCGATCTGACCACCACCCAGTGGCGCCCCGCTGCCGGCCCGCTCCCACCACCTCGGACCGGTGGGCGACCCGAGAAGCACCCGCTCGGGCGATCGTGGACGCGATCCGCTACGTCGCGTACCGGCCGCTCCTGCGGCAACTCCCGGTCAACCTCCGGGCTACGACGCCGGGAAAGAGGGTCGACGACTTCTCGAACCCTCGTTCAGGGATCGGCGGAAGCATCTTTGGTGACACCTCATTCATATGCCATATCGTGGTGCCCGCGATCGCCTTGACGCTGTCAAAAAGGGAAGCGATGGTGTGGAAATCGACCGCACCTGTGCCCGGCACCGGGCAGGGGCGACATGTTTCCTACGATCGCGGGCCGTGGATGTGGTGTCGGAGGTGCTGGAGATGGACTCGGAGATCGACGGCGGCGCAGACCTGACGGAGTCCCGGCTCACCCGGCGCGGGTCCGTGGACCGGTTCCGGCTACCCGACACCTTGCCGCTTCCGCTGGTCCAGGTAGTGGCGGACCGGCTGACATACAGCGTCGAGGGCATCGGCGGGATCCGGATCGACACCGAACCGCCGGAACTGGTCGTCACCCACGAGGGTGGCCGGTCGACCGAGAAGTTGGCGGAACTCGTCGGCGAGTTGGTCGACGAGTCGATGCGGACGAGGTTGCGAGGGAGTCGGGTGATCCGGCGGACCGGGCCGGACGACCCGAGGCAGGTTCCCGATCACCCACGGCCCCGGCGGGTCGACCCGGACGACGCCGCGACGGCCCGGTCCGTACTGCACCGGGCCTTCGACCTGATGTTTCTCGACGTCGGTCGGGAGTTCGCCGCCGCCGAGCGGCGGTACCCCGCGCTGATCGAGCTGGAGGTCATGGACCGCTGCCGGTACATCGCGCTGTTCCCGCAGAATGCCTATCTCGTTGACGAGTTCCCCCACCAGCGCGACCTGCTCGGCCGGATGCGGGACGGTACCGCGCATCCGGAACAGCTCCGCCGGCCCAGCCGGTTCATGCTCAACCCGGCACTGTGCTTCCACGTGTACGCCGAGTTCCAGGGCAACCGACTGGACGGCACCACCGTGTTGACGACCACCGGTGAATGCTTCCGGCACGAGGCGCCTTGGCGGTTGGACGCCTTCCGCCTGCCGTCGTTCACGATGCGGGAGATCCCGTTCCTGGGCCCGGCCGCCGACGTCGACCTGCTGCGCGACTCCCTGCTGGAGCGGGTCTGGGAACTGTTCGTCGGGCTCGGCTTCCAGGGGCGGGTCGAGACGGCGACCGATCCCTTCTACTACTCGGAGGATTCGGCGATCCGGCAGCACCAACTGCTCGCGAACGTGAAGTACGAGCTGGTCGCCGACCGACCGGGCGGTGGCACCGCGGCGATCGCGTCGTTCAACAACGTCGGTGACTCACTCTGCCGTCAGTTCGAGGTCGTCGATCCGCAGGGTCGGCCGGCCCACTCCGGGTGCGCCGCCTTCGGCATCGATCGCTGGGCCGAGCTGACGCTCGAACACCACGGTTGGCAGCGGGAGCGGTGGCCGGCCCTGCTGCGGCACTACTGCCGATAGCGCCGCACGGTCCAGGTTGGAAAGGTCCAGTGGTCGCGTTCATGGCAGCTCCGCCCCGTCCGGGGTCGTCCCGCTCGGCCTCTCCGTCAACTGCATCATCGCGGTGGCGGTCTGTAGGACACCGCCGGACAGTGCCACCACCAGCATGGAATGGGTGTCGGCGGGGGGTCCGTCGGTGACCAGGTCGATCTCGTGGCGCAGCTGGTACCGGCCGTACGGCGGCACGACGCACGAGGTGACCGACCCCGGCGGCAGTCCGAGGTTCTTGCGTCGGCGGAACGCGTACCCGACGGTCACCCTCAACTCGTCCGGGGTCCGGCTCACCAGCTCGCGGACGAAGGGAACCCGCGCGTACCGCCGGACGCGGAGGTCGAGGGGGCCGGCGATCTCGATCGGTGGAAGCTGCGAACCGGTCGTCCACCAGACGTCACCACAGCGGCGGCATTGCAGGGTACGCAGGTGCAACGCGGGCTCGACCGGATGCCGCAGCACCACGTCGGCCGCTATCTGCCGTCCACAGGCGGGGCAGTTGGTCAACCGGCTGCGCACCTGCCGGAAGCCCCGGGACCGCCAGCCGGGGTCCCAGCCAGGACCGTGGATGCGCGCCACCAGCCGGTCGACCACCTCGACCTGCACCGAACCGAGGGCGTCGGAGAGCTCGGCGAGCTGTGCCGGCGCCTCGACCGCCGATGAATCCTCACCGAGGCGGCGCATCCGGCTGCGGACCTCCGCCACGGCGTCGTCCGGCAACTCCACGTCCAGCCACCGCAACCGGTCCAGGCGATCCAGAGCTTTTCGTAACCCGATCAACGCCGTGATCACCGTTGTCGAGCGCGCCGGGTCGTCCCGCCGTACCGCCGCCAGGGCGGCGGGAGCGGGCAGTACCAGCGCGGGATCCCCGAGCAACCCGAACCGGGTAAGGGCCGTTCCGCCACCGGCCTCGCTCAACCGGCCCACGATCTCGCCGAGGGGCACTCCCTCGGCCAGGGCGTCCTGGAGCCGCCCGGGCACGTAGCGGTCGGCGAGATGTACGCCGAGGGCACCGACGATCGCCACGGCCGTGCCGTCCAGCAGCCCGAGCGTCACCGACAGGGCTGCCGGGTAGGCGTTGGTCCCGACGGCGATGGCCGAACAGCTCTGCACGAGCACCAGGCGGGCGTGGATCTCGGCGGCCGGGAGCAGGTCGGCCGGGGTCAGGTCGGTACGGAAACAGCCGGCGCCCGAGACGCAGGGCGTCGCCCGTTCTCCCGCCACGAGCGGAAGCGGGACACCGAGCGGTCGGGCGCGACCGCAGATCATGCCGTCCAGCAGACTGGTACAGCATTCCCGCCCCTGCCCGCTGAGCATCACCAGCGCCGCCCGCCGCTCGCGCAGCTGTCCGAGTTCGGCGAACGACGCGGCGTCGGCCTCGGCCGCGCCGGGCAGCAGGGGGTGGGAGGCGACGAACGTCCTGTCCTCGACGCCGGCCTCCACGGTGAGACTGCGGTAGATCAGGCCGGACAGTGCCGCGGGGCTGCGCGCGGTGAGTATCCCGACCGGTACGCCGTCGCGGCCCGGCCAGTCCCCGACCAGGGCGAACTCGGCCGGCAGTCCGACGACGGCCGACAGTGACCCAGGCTCGTTGGCGAGCTCACCCAGCAACTCCTGGGCGGGGACATGCCGGTGCGGCCGGGCGGTGGCGACGGCGAGCAGGCGGGCAGCGGCCCGACTGACCGGGCCGCCGATCGAGACGACCCGGCCCGCCCGTTTCGTCGCGACCACCCGAGGCAGCCGGCGATCGGGCTGGATTGCCCGGTAGCGCTCCAACGGGGGGCCCGCGAGCACCGGGAAGTGGTCACCGGGCGTCCAGCGCTCGGCGGCCGACAGGTATCCCCGAACCGAGCGGAGGATGGCGACCTGGGCCGTGCCCGTCATCGCGCCAGCCCGACCTGTCCGGCGAGGTTTCCGGTCGGCCGGCCCTCGGCCACGACCACCGTACCGTTGACCAGTACCTCGCCGATTCCGGACGGCTGCCGGCCGGGATGCGCGGGATCGAAGTTGGCCTCGATCGCGGCGAGGTCGAGCACGACGAGATCGGCCTTGGCCCCGACCTCTATCGAGCCTCGATCACGGACCCCTGCCTGTCGCGCCGGTGCACGGGTCATCCGGTGGATCGCGTCGGGCAGCGAGAGGAGGTTCCGGTCGCGCACGAACCGGCTCAGCACGGCGGGAGCCCAGCCCCAGTCGGACAGCGAGAAGATGCGACCTGCGACCGGTCCGTCCAACCCGGCCGTGATCCCGTCACCCATCAGGTAGTAGTCCTCCGCCAGCAGCGCCCGGTCCAGTTCGTCGGCGGTCGCCCAGGGCTCCAGGACCGTGACCTCCCGATGGTCCGGACCTGCCGCGCCGAGCAGGTCGAGCGCGGCAGTCAACCCGTCGGAGTCCCGACCCAGATCGGCGAGCGTCCGTCCGACCGACGTCCCGTCCCGGCCGTCACAGACCACGTACGTCTGCGCCGCATGCCGGCTGTGGACCAGTTCCACGAACCTGGGATCCAGCTGCGCCACGATCTCCTTTCGTAGTCGGGGATCGGCCAGCCGACGGCCGGCGGCAACCGGACCGTCCCCGCGTACCCAGCCGGGCAGCACGTTGGCGAGTGGGGTCGGGCCGTGCGAGAAGGGGAAGACGTCGAACCGGACCGGGACCGGCGCCCGCCGGCAGTGCTCCAGCGCACGCTCGTGGGCGTCGCGGTGCGGCCACGCCGGCCGTGGCACGAAGTGTGACAGCTGTAGCCGGCACCCTCCGGCGAGCGCGACGCTCGTCGCCTCACGTACCGCGCCTTCGACGTGTTCGGTCCGGTTGCGGCAGTGCGTCGCGTAGAGGCCGTCGTACTGGCCCGCCTCCTTGCCGAGCGCCCCGAGTTCTCTGGCGGTGGCGTAACAGCCGGGCGCGTACTCGAGACCTGTGGAGAATCCGGCGGCGCCCGCCTGCATGGCATCCCGGAGCATGGCGGTCATCTCCGCCAGTTCGGCGTCGGTGACCGGGCGGGGCGCGAAGCCCGCGACCGCCAGCCGCAGCATCGCGTGGGAGACGAGCGGAAAGACGTTGATGCCCGTACCGCCGGACGCCAGCACTTCCAGGTATTCCGGGAAGCTGTGCCATGCCGGTACCCCCGGGTCGGACACCCGGCCGCCAGGTGCGTTCGCCGCGAGCTCGACCTGGCCGCCACCCGGCGGCACGGCGCCGTAGCCGCAGTTGCCGGTGACCACGGAGGTGACGCCCTGCAACAGTGCGCTGTGGGCGCGGGGGTCCAGGACCAGGGATAGGTCGGCGTGCGAGTGGATGTCGAAGAAACCGGGCACCACGAGCCGACCCGTGGCGTCCAGGACCCGTCGGCCCGACAACCGGCCCGGCGCCGTCGTCACCTCGACGATCGTGTCCCCGACTATGCCGACGTCGCCGACGTGGCCCGGGCGGCCCGTCCCGTCGACGACCAACCCGCGCGAGATCACGAGATCGTGCGTCCGGCCTACGGGGGCATCGTCGGCCTGGTTCACCGCAGCACGTCCTCGGACGGCACGGCGCGGCACGCCTCGGCCAGCGCCGCGAGTTGTGCGTTGACCGCGAAGGCGCGCGCGTCCAGCACCAACCCGTGCTCGATCTGAAGTCTGCGGATTATCCGTACGATGAGCAGGGAGTGACCGCCCACCGCGAAGAAGTCGTCCTCCGGCCTGATCTCCGGGTCCTTCAGCAGGTCCCGGACGAGGGTGACCACCGCGGCGAGGGCCGTCCCGTCCGCAGGGCCGCCGACGACGCTCACGGCCTCGGCTCCGCCGCAGCGCGATCAGCCGACGGCAGGCCGCGCAGCGCCGCCCGATCGATCTTGCCGATACCGTTCCTGGGCATCTGCGGCAACGGGATCCAGCGCGCCGGGATCATGTAACCGGGCAACCGGGTGGCGACCGCCGCGGCGAGCGCCACGGCCGGGTTCTCCGGCGCCGCACCCGGAAGCGGCACGAAATAGCAGGCGAGGTACGCGGCGGCCGGGCTCTCGATTCGTTCGACGGCCGCGGAGATCACCAGTCCGCTGGCCAGGACCGATCGTTCGACCTCTTCCAGTTCCACCCGGTAGCCGCGGATCTTGACCTGGCGGTCCAGCCGGCCGACGAACTCCAGATCACCGCTCGGCAGGCGCCGGACGAGGTCTCCGCTCCGGTAGATCCGGCCGAACTCGGGGTGGTCGACGAACCGCTCCGCCGAGACGTGGGGCTGGGCGAGATAGCCGTCCGCGACGCCCCTTCCGCCGATGCACAGCTCGCCGGTCTCCCCGGACGGCACGGCGCGGAGTCCCGGGTCGAGCACGGCGAGGTCGTAGCCGTCGAGCGCGGTGCCCAACGGAATCCGGTCCCGGCGGGCGATCGACTCGGCGGTGCAGTCGAAGGACGTCGCGAAGACGGTCGTCTCGGTCGGCCCGTAGCCCAGCACGAGGCGGCGTGGCTTCCCCGCCTCGCACACCCGCCTCGCCGTACCGGGGTCGAGCGCCTCGCCACCGAACACCAGCGTATCGAGCCCGGCGAACGCCGCCGGCTGCTCCCGGGCGACCAGTTCGAGCAGGCCGGGCATGACGAACATGACCGAGAGGCCCGAGCGCTCGATCAGCGGCGCCCAGTCCTCGACCGTCAGCTCGGCGATGGCCGGGAGTACGACGATCGTCGAACCGGAGGCCAGCGGCTTCCACAGTTCGAAGGTTGTCGCGTCGGAGGCTGGGCTGGCGAGCGAGGCCACCGTGTCGCTCGGGGTCAACTCGACCAGCGCGGTGTCGGCGACGAAGTGCGTGACGGCGCGATGGCTCGCCATCACCCCCTTCGGCCGACCGGTCGAACCGGAGGTGTAGGCCACGTACAGCAGGTCGTCGTCCCCGACCGCAAGGTCCGCCGCATCGAAAGATCCGGCATCGTCGCCGTCGGGATCGTCGTCCCCGTCCAGTGGCAGCACGATCCTTGGCACGTCGCTCGCCGGCCGCCACGGGGCCGGCGCCGCGGTCTCCACGATGGCTGCCGCCCGCACGTCGGCCACGATGTGCGCGTTGCGCAGTGGTGGCGACACCGGGTCCAGCAGTACGTACGCCGCCCCGCTGCGTGCCGCACCCAGGACGGCCTCGACCAGCTCCAGGCTGCGGTCCAGGGCGATGACCACGATGTCGCCGCGGCCGATTCCGCGACGGTTCAGGGCCGCCGCGAGGCGGCCCGAACGCCGCCACAGCTCGGCGTACGACAGTGCGCGACCCTGCTGGTCCCGGACCGCGACAGCCTCCGGGCGCTGGCGCACGTGAGACGCCACGAGACATTCGATCCTCATCGGACATCCAACTCCGGCTCGGTCCGCCAGACCGAGGCCAGCACGCTCAGGACCGTTTTGGCGAGGAGATCCGCGGCATCCGGAGTGCACGGACCGACGGCGAGTCTGAGAAAGGGTGGTGTTCCCTCGGCCATCGCGGAAGCCGCCGAGAGCCGAGACGTCAGGAATCCGAACGAGACGCCTTTGACCAGCGGCAACCCGATCGATCGGGCCTTGCGGAGCACCTCGTCGACCACGGGTTCGAGCTGGTCGCGCGAGGCGCGCTCGACCAACGGCATGACCGTCACGTTCGAGCCGGTCCGGCCGACCCGCCGAGCCAGCGCGTGGTCCGGATGCTCCGGAAGACCGGGGAACCGGACTGTGAACCGGTCTGCCGGCAGCCCGCTCTGGAGGCCCCGCGCCACCCGCAGGGCGGACTGTTCCGCCCCGCGCAGCCGGCGCTCGAACTGCTCCGGGCTGAAACGCGGGAACAACTCCGCGGCGTACCGGTCGAGGCCGAGGCCGAGGTTGCGCCGCGCCCGCCGCGCCCTGGCCTCCAGCGCCCGGGGTACCACGACCATGCCCGCCATCGCCATGTCCAGACCGAGCTGTAGATACTTCGAGCAGCTCTCGTAGTACGCCGCGTGGTCCGGCAACATCGCGGTCAGTGCCCTCGCCGTGGCCGCCGGCAGCATCGTCCCGTCGACGACGAGCCACGGCGGGTCGTCCCGCCGGGAGAGCAGCTCGGCCAGCAGTTCGACGTCGACCATCCGCTGCTCGGCGTGGTTTCCCAGCGGGTCGGCGAAGACGGCATCCGATCCGGTGGCCAGGGCCTGCTCGGCGATGGCCGCGGCGTCGTAGGACCCGGCGACGACCGCGCGTCGGCCCAGCCACGACGACAGCATCTCTTCGCCCTCGAAATAGAGGTAGGGCGCGGTGAGCACGGACCGGACGCCGGAGTGACCGAAAAGGGTGCCGCACAGCAGCGCGAAGGCAGCCATGCCCGAACTGGTGAGCAGGACGGTGTGCGTGCTCGGGTCGAGCCCGCACAACCCGAGAATCTGCCGCTCGATCCGCGCGACGCCGGGCTGCTCGTATCGGGCGTAGTTCACTCCTGGCGAGCCGAGGGCCCCGAGGTCGAGGGCGGACAGCGCGGCCGACTGGTCGTAGCCGGGGGAGCGCCACTCGAACGCCAGGCGGGCCGCCACCGCGAGCTGGCTCAGCGCCCGTACCCGCTGCTCGCCGGTCGCCATCGTGTCGGGGCAGGGCTGCCCGGACTCCGACCGGACCTGTGCGTTGACCGCACGCACCAGGCCCAGCGTCGGCTCCTCCAGGGGCAGCGCGTGGTCCCGCGCCAGTACCTCCAGGTCGTCGAGCATCGAGGCGGTCGTGACGGTGTACTTCGTGACCTCGTCGAGCAGGTGACGGGTGAGGTCGAGCTGGTTGCCTTCGACGTCCGGTGTCTCCCACGACCCCCAGTCGGTACGCACCGGCGGCAGCGCGTACGACCGCCGCGACGGCTCCGCGTCCACGGTGCGTCCCATCGTGTCGGCGAGCGCGGCGAGTCGCTGGTCTGACAGGTCGACGGCGGTCATCTGCCAGAAGGTGGTGTGGTGGACGTTACCGCCGCAGACCAGGGTCCCGATCGGGCCCTCGCCCAATCCCAGCTCCTCAGCGCGCAACGCGGCGGCCACCCCGACGGCCCCGGCGCCCTCCGCCAGCAGGGACTCCCGGTTGAACAGGGCGCTGCATCCGGCCGCGATCTCCTCCTCGCTCAGCGCGCAGAAGGTGAGGTTGCGGGCCTCGACCGCGATCTCGACCGTCCGTGACCCGGCGCCGATGTTGGTCGCCAGACCGTCGGCGAAGGTGGGGCGCCGGCCAAGCCGCACCGGCCGCCCCGCCGTCACGTTGGCGGCCAGCGAGGCGAACGCCTCTGGTTCGCAGGCGACGATGGCCAGCGCGTCGAGGCCGAGATACGCGCGGGCGGCGACCGCGCCAGCGAGCAGCCCGCCGCCGCCGACCGGGATCAGCAGGGAGCACAGCCCCGGACGCTGCTCCAGCAACTCCACGACGGCCGTCGCCTGTCCTGCCATCACAGCCGGGTCGTCGAAGGGCGCGAGATAGGTCCGGTCGCTTTCCTCGGCGATCCGTCGCGCCTCGGCCTCCGCCGCTTCGACCGTGGACCCCGCTTCCACGACACCGGAGCCCAGTCGCAGGATCCGTTCCCGCTTGAGTGGGCTGGCGTTCTCCGGCAGTACGATGTCCGCCGTCATCCCGAGCTGGGCCGCGGCCCAGGCCACCGCGAGTCCGTGGTTGCCGGCCGACGGTGCCACCAGAGCGCGATCCCGAGGCAGCCGGGACATCGCGAAGAGCGCTCCGCGGACCTTGAACGAGCCTGTCACCTGGTGGTTCTCCAGCTTTGCCGTAACAGACCGGTTGGCGAACGGGCCCAACCAGTCCAGGTCGCGTACCTCGGTGCGACTCAACCGGGCGCCGACGAGCGCCAGCGCGTCGGGGAGGAGTTCTACGACGGGGTCGATGGCTGCCACTACCGAACACCAAGGACTTCGGGGACGGGGGCCGGGCTCCCGATCGCCCGGATCACGTCGGTGTGGAAGCGCAGGTAGCCGTCGGCGGTAGGGGCCTCCACCTTGTCGAGACTGGCTGGCAGGAGGCTGAAATGCAGGTTCGGGTACGCGTGATGTACCGCATGGAGGTTGAAGTTCCACAACAGGTACTGCAACACCGGCCAGGTACGCACATTGCGAGTGTCGGGTATTCCGTCAGGACTCGGGGGCAGACCGAAGTGCTCGGGCAGCGCTGTCAGGTAGGTGTACAACGGGAAGAGCACCAGCAGTGGCAGGAAGCCGGCCAGGATCGCCGAGACCGGATCGAGCATGGTCCAGGTGACGAGCGCCGCGATAACGAGCGCGGGCATGACAAACCCGGCGGCGGCCCGATTCGACCTGATCGGCTTTCCGAGACTCCCAGGACGGCCCGCGACGGCGACGACGCCCTCTTTCCAGTTGAGCAGGTGCAGCGGGCTCGGCGGCAGTGACCAGCGGACGACTCGCCGGACGTACCCCTCACGGGACGTGAGGTCGTCGAAGTCGAACACCTCTTCGGTATCGGCACCGGTGCCGAGGAATGCGTGGTGAGTCAAGTGGTAGCGGCGGTGAACATCGTGGTTGAGTAGCAGGAGTCCGTGCAGGAATCGGCCCCAGAAACGGTCCACACCGACTCGGTGGAAAAGGTGACCGTGCACGCTTTCGTGAGCCGCGTTCGACACCCCGGTCAATCCGATGACCTGAAGGGCGAGGAGCGGGGCAATCAAGACCGACGCGAGTAGATCAGGACGGAGCAGCCCGATGGCGACCGGACTCAGGGTGGCGGTGAGGGTTACTGCCAGCCGGGTAGCGGACCGCCTCGCGTACGTACGCTTCAGCTCACTCTCCATTGCGGCACCATAACCTCAGGCGTGGTGGGGCCAAAGTGTTCAATACATCTTTCTCCGTGCTGCCCATTCCCTGTCGAGTATTCCCATGACGATCAGTGAGGTGAACCCGCCCTCCGGCTCCGCCATGGCCTCCCGCAACTCTCCCTCCACCACCAGACCGACGGACCGGTAGAGGCGCAACGCGGTGCTGTTGTGCGGCTTCACGTCGAGCCAGACCCGGTGCGCGCCGTGCACCCCGAACGCCCGGTCGAGGAGGGCGACCATCGCGGATCGGCCCACCCCGCGGTTACGGACGCGGTGAAAGACCATGACCCGGCGGAGTTCGATGCTCCGATGCGGGCTGGTCAGCCCGGCAAGGACCACGAAGCCCACCGTCGTCTCCTCGCGGACGATGGAGAGGTGTTCGGTGTCCGGCGAGGCAAGCTGCGCACGGTGCCAACCGACCGACACGTCACCGAGCCAGCGCCGTGTGTCGGATCGGGCCTCGGCGCGCACCATCGCATCGAGTTCCTGCTCGGGGGTCACGCGCAGCAGGACGGAAACGGGCATGGCGGGTTGACTCTCCGCTGGAGATGGCTGCATCGATCGCCTCCGGTGACCCGTGTGCGGGTTTGCCTACGCCGTCGTCCGCCCGGGTCGACCCGGTGCGCACCGGGTCGCCAGACTCGTGGTCAGCCGCTCGACCACCGCGCGGACCACGTCGCCGTCGACCGCGCCGGCACGCCACCGCCCCCGCACTGCCACCGTACGGTCGGGCTCGACGACGGCCTCCAGCATCAGGCTGGCCGAGGTACGTGGCGCGGGTGGCCGGATCGCGGTCACGTCTACCGCGTGCGACCGCGTCGAGGCGCTGGTCCAGTCGTGCAGGGACACCATGACCGTGAACGGTGGGGCCAGCCCGGGGCCGCCAGCGAACCGGACGATCTCGTCGAACGGCGTTCGGGAGTGCGCCAGGCACTGTTCCAGGGTCGCCGTCACGTTGGCCAGCCCGGCCGCCCCTCGGTCGTTCGCGGCCGGCGGGTCCGGTTCGATCGGTACCGCGACCGGGTTGACGAACGGTCCGACGGTGAACCGGAAGCGGGGATCGAGGCGGCCGGAGGCGATCGTCCCGAGGCAGAGTCGGTCGGGTTCGTCGAAGACCTCCGCCAGCGTCCGGGACGCCAGGTGGAGCAGTAGCGCCAGGCGCGCGCGCCGCGTCCGGCCCAGGAAGGATTCGGCGACGGGTCGGGCCAGCGGGCGCATGTGGTCCAACCGGATTCCCTCGCTGGTCACGTCATCCGGAGCCAGCAACCTGGAACCGGGTGACGCCAGCGCGGATCGCCAGAAGGCGAGGTCGGCGGTGGCCCACTCGGCAAGGTGCGCCCGCTCGTGTCGGGCGTAGTCCAGGTATCCCGGTACCTGCCCGGACAGGGCGGCTTCGCCACCGCGATAGGCGCGACCGATCTCAGCCGCCACCAGGCGTCCCGACCACCCGTCGGCGGCGATGTGGTGGAAGCACAGGCAGAGCAGGTGGCGACCGTCGGGCAGCCGGAGGACGCGGCTGCGGAGCGGAGGCCGGGCCAGGTCGAACGGGGTGTCCCACCAGTCGCGGCAGGCCCGGTCGACGAGCCAGCGGTCGGCAAGGTGACGATCGACGACCGCCTCGGGCCCATCCTCGACGGCCGCGACGTGTCTGACCTCGATGTCGTACCGGACGTCCCGGGCCGCCAGCACCCGCTGCACGGGTTCGTCCCCGTCCCACGTCAGCACGGTACGCAGAGCGGTGTGCCGCGCGACGACGGCCCGCACGGCCGCCGCCATCCGGTCCGCGTCGAACGGGTCGCGAAGCCGGTACGCCTGGATGAACATGCTGTCGGCGGCCCCCGGTAGCAACTGCTCGGCAAGGAACAGCCGTGCCTGCGACCGGGACAGTGGAAAGGTGCCGCTTCCGGCAGTCCCGGAACCCCTTTCCACCTCCGCTTGCCGTCCGGCGAGCCGCAAGGTCAGCGGCGCTGCGTGAGCGCCGTGCGGTTCAGGTGGGGAGAGGCTCACTCGGCCGGCTCCATGGTGCGATCGCGTCCCGGCCTCAGGCGGCGGTCGCGGCGGATCCACCGGCGACCGCCACCCAGTTCTGGGCGCGCAGTTCCGCGAGCCGGTCGTGCCGGAACTGGCCCGCCGTACGATCCGGCAGGATCCGCACGTGGTCGGCCGGATGGACGAAGAGCGGCATCGAGATCCGCGAGTCGCCCGCACCGGAGGGCTCCGGCATGACCTGGTGGAGCGCGGCGGGATAGGCACCACCGCTGACCGCCTCGAGCATCTCGCCCACCTGAACCACCAACGATCCCGGTTCCGCGCACACGTCCGTCCACTCGTCGTCGACGAGGATCTGGAGACCGGGCCGGCTGGGGGTCGGCAGGAGCGTCACCAGGTTGATGTCGGTGTGCGCGAGCGCGCGGGGAACTCCGCCCGGGGTGCCAGCCGGCTGCGGCAGATACCGCTGGACGCGCAGCACCGTGGCCTCCGAACCGTCGATCATTCCCGCCGTGGGCATCGGGAACCGCCTGGTGACCTGCGGGTCGCCGTGCAGGTCGAGCCAGCCGAGCAGGGTGCGCGCCAGTTCGTGGGCCTGCCGGAAATAGCGCATCCCGGCGGGGGAAACCTCGGCCGGATAGCGACCGTCTCGGTAGATGTGGAAGAGCTCCTTGCGGTCGCGGTTGATGGGACCGGGCGGCGGCGGTGCCAGATATCCGTCCACTCGGCCCGAATCCATCGCGTACGCCAACTTGGCATCGCTGTCGAGGAAGGCCAACCATTCGTGGTAGATGGTCGGTACGAGGGTCGGGTCGATCGGCGGATTTCGCAGGACGGCAAATCCGGTCCTGCGCAGCGACCGGTCGAACTCTGGGCCCGCGCCGGGCGCTCGGTAGTCCACCTCGGTCAGCGTCATTCCTGCCCTCCGAGTCGTTGCCCAGTTCACCTGTCGTAACGACGCCCCGTCGTCAACCCCGGGCCGGGAGATGACCCGACGCGACAGTGTGGATAGGAGCGGTGCATCTCCTGACGTGTCATTCGGCTCGGCAGGGACGATGACGTTCCTGGTGAGGATCTCCCGCCGTCGCATCGTACGGGGGAGTGTACGGTCCGGCGGTAGCGCTGCTGTTCAACTGCGGAGCCTCCGCAGTTGAACAGCCGGAGCCGCCACGCGGGACGCCGCAGTCGGTTGTCCATGGCGTCCGGGTCCGCGTCCGGGACGTCTCCGTGTCGGGGGCATAAGATCCAGCCGTGGTCGGGACAGCGCAGGACTCCAACGAGAGCCGACGGTTGCCGTCGGCATCCGGATCGTCCGTCTACGACGTTCCCTATGCAATTTTCTTCGAGCGTCATTACACCGGGTGGGTCCGGAACTTTTCGCCGGATCTCGAGAGGTACCTGTCTCGATGCCATGGCGGACCTGGTTCACTGCTCGATCTCTGCTGTGGTTCCGGAGAAACGCTCGACGTCTTCCTGCGTGCGGGCTGGACGCTCGTCGGGGTCGACCTCTCGGCCGCAATGCTCGCACGCGCACGGGCCAAACTGGCGCCCGCGCTACGGTCCGGACGTCTCCGTCTGGTGCAGTCCGATGCGGTGCAGTTGGCGCTCGGCGATCCGGTCGACGCTGTCGTGAGCCTCGACGGTGCGCTCAACCATCTGCTGACGATGGAGCAGCTGCTGATCGCCTTCGAGCGGGTGGGTGCCGCACTGCGCCCCGGCGGTCGATTCGTCTTCGATCTGTTCGAGGCGCCGCACTTCCGACACTGGAACCGCGTCTCGGTGGCGGACGAGGACGACATGATCATGGTGAAGCGGGGCGCCTGGGACGAGACGACCGGTGCGGGAACGCGCCGCATCAGCGGCGCGTTCCGGGACGGTGCTGGCTGGCGGCGGGTGGCCCAGGACCTGACGGCTCGGCACTTCGACGTCCACCAGGTCGAGGCGCAACTCCGGCGCGCCGGGCTACGCCGGGTGGCACCGGGGGTCACCATGCCACCGTGCCCCTGCGGGAGCAGCGAATCGGGAGAATGTCGGACGCTGTTCGAGGCGGTCCGGGACCCGACCCTGGACTGACCGAACCACCCGACGGGCGTCAGTTGGCGGCAAACCTGAGCGCGGCCAGCCACGCGGTGTGCGCGGCCGAGGCGACGACGAGCACCTGGTCACCGTCGTCGAGTGCCCCCTCCTGCTGCATCTGGGCCAGGTCGAGCAGGGGGTCGGCGGCGAAGCAGTGCCCCAGGTCGGCGACTGGTGCGTCGTACCGACGGTCCGGTCCGGACCCCACCGCCATGGTCAGCAGATCACGCGAGGACTTCCCGAGATGGGGAAGGACCAGATAGCGGGAGGGCTGGTCCAGGTCGTTCCGGAGCCGGTCGTAGCCCTGTTGGACGGCGCGGATCAGGGATCGTGCCTGGCTCAGCGGATGCGTCGTCCGCAGGCACCGGGTCTCCCCGGTGACGCCCAACAGCTCAAAGGACCGCGGACCCGGGGTCCTCGTCATCAGCCAGGAGGCCGCACCGTCGCTGAGCACCGACTGCCCGCTGGCCAGGTAGCGGCTGGATGCTGCCCGGTCCGCGGTCACCCCGAGGATCCGGCGTGCGCTCCCGCACGCGAGCAACCCCCGTGCCATATCCATGGCGGTTATCGTGTTCGCACAGGCCGAGCCGCTTACCAGGATGGTTCGCGTGGATTCCAGCCCGGTGAGCAACTGGTAGTCGACCAGCCAACGCGTCATGTCCGGGTGGTCCGCCGAGTCGGTGCACACCAACGCCAGGTCCACGGGTGCGACCTGCGGAGGGCCGCCGGGAGCGCCCGGCGTGACGGAGGCGGCGAGTTCCATGGCGTTCAGGTTCGTCACCCGGCAGAACGCCAGACCTTCCGCGTGGAGGACATCAAGGTGTCCGGCGGTCACGATGTCGGGTACCTCGGTGATCGGCGTCCGGACACCCAGGGATACTCCGAGCACGCTGAGGTAGGCGTTCACCCCTTCTCCTTTCCACCGCGACCGGCTTCGTCAGTTGTCCAGCGACCGCTCTCCGGAACGGGCGCCCGTTACGTTGGCACTGAACGGTTTTCAACCTCCCCTTGCCGTCCGGCGGACCGAAAGGTCGGACGCGGTGCGTGCGCGCCGCGCGGTTCAGGTGGAAAGAGGTTCACTGAAGACCCGCCCCGGCACGAGATCGCGTCGGCGCAGTTTCCCGGTTGACGTGCGGGGAATGGATGCCATCACCTCCACCGACATCGGTACCTTCTCCTCGACCAGCTGTCCACGGCAGAGTGTGATGAGACTCGATTCGAGCGAGCTGGTCGCGGGCGCCCGTGGCACCACCAGGGCGTGCACGACCTCGCCCAGGTACGGTTCAGGCCGGCCGACGACCGCCGCGTCCGTCACGCCGGGATGTTGGAGCAGGATCTGCTCGACCTCGGCAGGGAAGACCTTGACGCCGCCCACGTTGATCATCTCTGCCTGGCGCCCCAGCACGTAGAGATAACCGTCCTCGTCCAGATGCCCGAAGTCCCCAACGCTGAGGAACCCGTCGTGCTCCTTCAGTCTCGGCCCGGACCCGAGGTAGCGCGGCTGTCGCGAATACTCGCCCCGGATGAAGATCTCACCGACCTCGTTCGGACGGGCGAGTTCACCGGACGGGCGTTCGATGCGCACCTCACAGGTGCGGGGGCGACCAACCGAGCCCGGGTGTTCGAGCCACTCGTCACCGCGGATCCACACCGAACCCAGCCGCTCCTGCATGGCGTACGTGTACCACACCCGCTCCGGCGGGAATCGGCGCATCCACGCCCGGATCACCGGTTCCGGGCATCCGGCCGACGAGATGTGGACGGTCTGGACGCTGGAGAGGTCCGCGTCGGCGACGCAGTCGAGGATGAGCCGCATCATCGCCGGGACGACCAGGAAGTAGCTGATGCTGTGCCGGTGGATCAGTTCGAGCGCCAGGCCGGGGGAGAAGGCTTCCATGACGACGACGTGGTGGTCGAGCGCCAGCCCGTGGTAGAGCCGGGTGAACCCCACATGGTGGAGTGGGACCGCCACCAGTTGACGTTCGCCGAGGCCCACCCCGAATTCGCGATCGTCCGGCAGGGACCGTAGGTCCGAGCTGTACACCCAGGGGTGCTGGCGCAGGATGACGCGGGGATGTCCGGTCGTTCCTCCGGTCGTGTGTGCGGAGCGGGGCAGCGCAGGGGCAGCGGTGCCTGTCCCACCGACGGGAGCCTCCGGGGACCGGGAGGGCTCCTTCCCACCGAGCAACTCGGCAACGGTGACGGACGGGCAGGCGGGGGAGGGCCGAGCCGCGACGAGCAGTGCCGGCTTGGCAACGCCGACCAGTCGATCGAGTTCGGCCTGAGGCATGCGCGGATCCAGTGCCAACATCGTGGCCCCGAGGCGCCACGCCCCGAGCGTCACCGCGACATGCTCCGGAGCGGCAGGAAGCTGGACGCAGACCAGCGATCCCGGGCGGAGGCGCAGTGCGAGCAGTGCCCGATAGGCGACATCGGCCTCGCGCGTCAGTTGTGACCAGGTGAGACACCGCTCGGTTCCATCCGGCCGGACAAAGGTGACGGCCACGTTATTCGGATGCAGATCAGCTAATCTGTCAATACGTTCGGTAACAGTTATTGATCGGCTAACCACCGGGTGACCCTAGCAGGGTCAATTGTCCGTGCCAATATTCGCGGCCTGCGGCTCCGGGGCGCGGTCGGCGGGCACCCGACCGGTCACGGTCCCCGCACGCTGGTGGCGCGGTGACGGGACGGCTATGTTGTCGTTGCGCAATTCATCGCCGGGTCCCGCAACCACCAAGGCGGGGCACGCGCCAGCCGTCCCCGGTGCCGTTCGCGGTGCCGCTTGCGGGGCCTTCGAAAGGGAGGATCCGACCGTGGTCAGGAAACGCTGTTCGGGTGTGCTGGCGTGACGGATGACGAACTGCTCCACAGTGTCGTGCAAGCTTGGCGGGCGGTGCTGCCGACGGACCCGATCGCCATCGACACCGACCTGCTCCGGCTCGGCATCCGCTCCATTCATCTAGTCAAAGTCGCCACGCACCTGCGCGACACGGTCGGGATCGACATCGCGATCGGCAGACTCTTCGAATGCCGTACGCCGGGGGAGATGGCCGAGGTGATCCGGACGGGCGACCCCGGATCGGTACTGCGGTGACCGGCCCGACCGGCTACCTCAGCCATGAAACCGAGGGGTCGCGCACTTGAGTCGTATCGAATGGTCCGCTGACTTCGAGCGCGTGCTGCGTCGTTATCTGCCCCTGCTGGGCGCGGACACGCCGTTGACGCCCGAACTCAGCCTTACGGAGCACGGGCTCGACTCGTTGGGAACCGTCAGCCTGTTGCTGGATTTGGAGGACACTTTCGACGTGACGATCCCCGACGAGTTGCTGACGCTGACGTCCTTCGCCTCGCCCGGCGCCTGGTGGGACATGCTGACGAAAGTCGGCGCTTCAAACGAGTCATAGGACCGTTCCCGAAGCCCACGGGCCGAACAGCAATCCGCGGGCGACTGGCGCAACCACATCGCACCCATGGACGGTGCGAGCACAGGCGGGCCGGGCATCCGGCCGGAAGGAGTCCAGATGACCGGGATTCCCCGTTTGAGTGTCTTCTTTTTCTCCAGTGCCGACACCGGGCCGGTTCCGGATCGGTACGAGTCGATTCTGACCACGACCGCGCTGGCGGAGCGGCTGGGATTCGAGGCGGTCTGGATTCCCGAACGCCACTTCCACCCGTTTGGTGGGCTGTTCCCGAACCCCGCGGTGCTGGCCGCGGCGTTGGCGGCCCGCACCAGCCGGATCGCGATCCGGGCGGGCAGCGTGGTGCTGCCGTTGCACCACGTCGCCCGGGTCGCCGAAGAGTGGGCGCTGGTCGATTCGCTGTCCAACGGCCGGATCGGACTATCGCTGGCCAGTGGCTGGAACCGGGGTGACTTTGTGCTCGGCCAGTGCGATTTCGACGACCGGCGGGAGCACCTGCTCGACACCATCGACACGCTGCGGGCCCTCTGGCGGGGCGAGGAGGTGCGGTTTCCGGTGGGGGACCGGCCCGAACGGGTGCGGACCTATCCGGTGCCGTTGCAGCCGGCCGTTCCGCTGTGGCTCACCGCCACGTCCGGGTCGGCGACCTTCCGTGAGGCCGGCCGCCGCGGCTGCAACGTCCTCACCGCCTACCTTCAGCAACGGACCGACCAGCTGGTGGAGAACATCGGCATCTACCGGGAGGCGTACTCCGCACGGGAACCAGGTTGTGCTCCGCACGTGACGCTGATGGTCCACACCTGCGTGGCGGCGACGACCCGCGAGGCCATGGCCGCGGTCGAAGAACCGCTCCTCGCCTACCAGAGCCAGTTCCTCGACCTGGCCGACCGGCCGCACTCGGGTGGTGAGGAGGCGCTCACCGAGGAGGAGAAGTCCACCCTCGCCCGGTACGCGGCCCGCAAGTATGCCACCGAGCGCGGCCTCGTCGGCGACCCTGCGGCCGTCCTGGACCGTCTCCACCATCTCGCCGGCATCGGCGTCGACGAAGTGGCCTGCCTCGTCGACTTCGGCCTCCGCCCCGACCAGGTCACCGAGACCCTGGTACGCCTGGCCGAGCTCGCTGTCCGTCCGGTCAGTCGCTAGACCAGTCCAGCTGCTGCCAGGTCTGGCCATGCCAGATCTCGGCGGTGGCGACGACTGCGGCGAGTTCGCGGGGAGTGGGGTGTTCGAGGAGGTCGACGAGCTCGATTTCCTTGCCGAGCTCGGCGCGGACGCGGGATCTGATGCGTACCGCGGTGAGTGAGGTGGCGCCGATGTCGAACAGGTCGGTATCGGCGTCGATGTCCGGCACCTTGGTGAGATCCCGCCAGATCGCCACGAGGCGCTCGGTGATGTGGTCGACGACCTCGGCGGACACCTGTGGTGCCGGGTCAGGGTGTGACATCAGCGGATCCTTGTCGTCGGCGATGCGGCTTGTCGTCGGGATGGGATGACCGGTTCACCAGGCGAGCAGGCGGCGGTCGCGGTAGAGACCTCCGGTCGGCCCGTCGGGCGGCAGCGTGGCCAACCAGGTCGGGGTGTCACTCGCCTCCGCGACCGGGACTGTCGCCGCCGGGCCGCCCATGTCGGTCCGTACCCAGCCCGGGCAGCAGGCGTTGACCAGGATCCCGTCGGGGGCGAGTTCGTCGGCGAAGATCCGGGTCAACGCGTTCAGAGCGGTCTTGGAGACCCGGTACGCGGGGATGCCGCTGACCATGGTTGTCAGCCGGCCGACGCTGCTGGAGAGGTTGACGATGCGACCGTACCGCCGGGCCCGCATTGCCGGCACGACGGCCTGGGTCAGCAGCCAGGCGCCCAGCAGGTTCGTCTCCAGGGTGCGCCGCACCACGTCGAGGTTGGCCGTGCTGGCGTCCTGCCCGCCGTCGATGGCGACGGCGGCATTGTTGACCAGGACGTCGCAGCGGCGGAAGTGCCGATGCAGCCAGTGGACGAAATCGGTGACGCTGGTGGTATCGGCGACGTCCAGCGGCGCCACGGTGACCCGGTCGGCCACGTCGCCGAGCCCTGCGGCTGCCGCTTCCCCTCGTTCGACCGAGCGGCTCGCCAACACCACCCGCAGGTCCCGGGCGGCGAGTTGACGGACGATCTCCAGGCCGAGACCTCGGTTCGCGCCGGTCACCACGGCCACCCGGGTGTTCATCGCACCTCCTCGGTGGCCACCCGGCGCAGCACGTCGGCCAGGGTGGTTTCGAACGCGGCCAGGTGGTCGCGGCTCGCCAGGCTCCGCGGCGAGGCGACCACGGCCAGTAGCCCGGTGTCGGTGAGCGAGATCCAGATGCCGTAGCCGAGCCGGTGGGCCGGTGCCAGATGGACGCGTTGCCAGCCGTCGCCCGCACCCTGCGGTCCGGCTGCCGTCCCGGTCGGGCCCATGGTCCGGTCGTCGCTGAAGGACACGAAACACAGCGGGTACTGGTCACCGGCGCCGCTGTAGTGTCCGGCCGGGGTGGTGTCCAGCACCCGGGCGATCGGCAGTTCGTGATGTTCGATCGCCGCCAGCAGCGCGGCCCGGGTGGAGCGCAGGGTGTGGTCGAACCGAGCGGTGGCGGGGAAGTAGAGCGGCAGCATGTTCGCGTACCAGCCGACGCTGCCCGCGACCGGCGGGGTGTCGCGGTTGTGCATCGCCACCAGCATGCCGACCTCCTGCTGGCCGGTGGCTTCGTGCATGGCTGTGCCGACCGCGGCGAGCACTCCCATGAACGCGGTGGCCCGCACGGTGCGGCACCGCCGGGTGAACGCCTCGGCTTCGGCGCGATCCAGCAGGTCGATCCGGACGTACCGGCCGGCGGCCAGGTCCCAGGGGCGGGCGTCGACCGGGAACGCCGGCTCCACCGGCCGTCCGCCGAGCAGTCGTTGCACCGCGGTGACCTGCTGGTCCAGCGCCGGACCCTCGGTGTACCGGCGGCGCTGCGCCGTGGCGAACGCGGCGAAGTCACCGGGCTCGGGAAGGTCGGCGGGGCTACCGGTGACCGCGGCCCGGTAGAGCGCTTCGATGTCGCGGTGCGCCACGGTCAGCGACCAGCCGTCGGCGACCAGGTGGTCCATGGACAGGTGGAACACCGGCCGGCTGGACTGGATCACCCCGGCCCGCAGCAGCGGCCATCCGAGCACGTCGAACGGCCGGTCGACCTCGGCGCGGACGAGTTGCTCCACCGCTTCGACGCTGTTGGGCGGTGACTCGGCCTCGGTGACCGCACAGCGGATCGGGCGGGGTGTGACCCGTCGGACGGTGACCATTCCGTCTCGGTGTCGGAACCGGTACCGCAACGCGCTGTGCCGGGCGACGAAGCCGGCGACCGCCTCCTCCAACGCGGCGATGTCGGCGCGCTCGGGAAGCACACAGGCGAGGGCGAGCGTCTTCCCGGACGGCTGGTGTCCATGCTGCCGCGCGGCGCAGACGGTGCGTACCCGACGTTCCTGGGCGTAGGAGGGCACGTCGCCGACGTCGCTCATGTGGTGCCTCGTCGGCCAGCGCCAGACAACGGCGCCAACTCCATCGCTATCCGGGAGAGAACGCTGGCGCGGTGGTCCAGCAGGAACAGGTGACCGCCCGAGTACGGATGCAGTTGGCTGTCCATGGTGGAGTGCCGCTGCCAGCCGAGCATTTCGTCGACCCGTACCTCTGGATCGTCGACGGCCGCGAAACAGGTGATCAGCATGTCGAGCGGGTCGTCGGGGACGTATCGGTAGGTCTCGCAAAGCTCGAAGTCGGCGCGCAGCATGGGTGTCAGCGCCGTCAGCAGGTCCGGATCCATTACCGCGGACCGGGACTGGCCAGCCATCTCGGCGAGCCGGGTCAGCAACTGCGGCTGCGGCAGGGTGCTCACCGCGGGCCGCCACGCCGGCAGGTGCGGCGCCCGGTACGCCGAGACCAGCAACCGTACGGGTTGCGGTGCCCCGTCCCGGCGCAGTCGCCGACACAGTTCGAATGCCAGCAGGGCGCCCATGCTGTGCCCGAACAGCGCGTACGGCCGGTCCAGCAACGGATGCAGCTCACCCGCCAACGCGTCCACCACGGGTTGGACTCTGCGTGGAGCTGGTTCCCGGAACCGGCTTTCGCGCCCGGGAAGCTGTACCGCCCACACGTCGGCCCCGAGTTCGTCGGGCAACCGCCACTCGCGGAAGACCGCCGCGCCCGCGCCCGCGTACGGCAGGCAGATCAGTCTGAGGCCGGGCCGGTCGCTGCCGCCACACCGCCGCAGCCACGCCGTGCTCAGCAAGCCGGTTTTCCGGGACAGGAGGCCGGCAGGCCAGCAACGATGGTGGGACACCTGCTGCCGTTCACCGCTCGCACCCTTCTGACGACGCCTGATCCGAACCGCTACGTCCCTTGCAGCCTGGCTCTTCACCGCTGCGGCAGCATGTCCCGAGATCCGGTGACAGTGCCGGCTGGTAGGCCCGCGCTGATCGTGCCCGTGGCGCCGGGACAGCCGCATCCGGTTGCAGACCTAGGTCGAAACCCTGGACGCCGGTGCCCGGTGACGTTGTTCGTGGCGGTCCGGCCAGGCTGTCGACGCCCCCGCCCGCCGGGCGCTCGGTCCCCGAAAACCGCGACATGAAGCGCGTAGCTTCCGTCGATACTTTCCCGTGCAGGGACCGCCAGCAGCAGGGAGGGTGCCAGGCCCAGGGCCCGAGCGCCGGAGATGGGCGGCGATGGACGGTAGCACCGTGCGGACGCGGGACTGGTACCAGCCTATGGGGAGGACCACGGGCTACGGCTGTTCACGCGGGCGTCGGCCGAGCCTGCCTCGGGTCGTTCGTCACAACGTGCCGCAGTGTACGCGCAGTGCGCAGTATGGAGGTTGACGTTCGGCATGCATGCACAGAGCTGTTCTGAAAAAGACGATGCCGTCGATTCTGGCGTGGTAGTGATAAACAGCGAAACGTCAGAGGTTCGGGTCGACGACCTACTGCCTGCGGATTCACCTCGACTTCAGGGCGAGGACAGTGGGCATGTGCAGGTGCTTGCCGAGTCCGAGTCCTCCCTCCCGCCGATCCTCGTTCATCGCCAAACCATGCGTGTCATCGACGGCATGCATCGGCTCCGGGTCGCGCAACTGCGGGGCCGGTCCATGGTCGAGGTCAAGTTCTTCGACGGCAGCGAGGAGGACGCCTTCGCCGTCGCTGTGGCCGCAAACCGTGCGCACGGACTCCCGCTCACCCTCGCGGATCGCGAGGCAGCCGCAGAGCGGATCATACGCGCGCAGCCGCACCGCTCCGACCGGTCGATCGCGGCGATCAGCGGTCTGGCTGCTCGAACAGTTGCCGACATTCGTCGACGTCTCGGCAGTGACGTCGCCGCCACTATCTCGAGGGTCGGTCGGGACGGCCGGGTCCGTCCGCTCAACCCTGCGGAGGGGCGGCGCGCGGCCAGTGAGGCGATAGCCGAGCGACCGGAGGCGTCGCTGCGCGAGATCGCCCGGAGCGCCGGGGTCTCGCTGGCCACCGCTCGTGACGTTCGGGAGCGGCTGCGGCGCGGCGACGACCCGTTGCCGGGGCGCCAACTCGGCCCGCGGCAGCAGGCCGGGAGCAGACCGGCGGCGCGTGTCGGGGCCGAGTCGCAGCCCAACGCCGGACGGGCGCCGATGGGCCGGGCGGTGTACTCCCGGGAGCGCGGCCGGTCCGCCATGCTGGATGGACTCAGCCGGGATCCGTCGTTGCGTTTCACCGAGTCCGGGCGCCGTCTGCTCCATTGGCTGTTTTCGAAGGCGAAGGGCCCCGAAGGCTGGGAGGAGGTGCTCGACTCGATGCCGCCGCACTGTGCCTACGTCGTCCTGGAGGTGGCCATCGGCTGCGCCGACGAGTGGTCCCGGTTCGCCACGCAGGTGCAGCAACGGCTGCGCGACTCGGCGTAGCGCTTCGCCCGAAGCCCCTATTTTCCAGGCTCCAGAGGTGGCCGACCGGTGCCCTGGGACTGGATGGGAATGGACTCCCACCACCGTTGAGCAGGGTCGAGGTGCGGGGTGTGCGGGTGGATGACGTAGTGGTGGGGGGTGCTGGAACCAGGGCGCGATCGGACGCGGTACATGCAGGCGACGTGGAGGTCTGCGGCGCTGAGGGACGGGTTCCTGGTGGCCACGTGTGCGACGAGGCGATGATCGGTCGGTGGGCCGGTGATGTCGATGTGGGTGGCTGTCACATCGGGAACGTCGCTGACGAGGAGGCGTACCACTTCCGGAGCGATCCAGCAGCCGTCGGACCGCACCTCGCGGGAGTGGCAGACAGATGCGAGTCCGGTCAGTGCGGGGACGTCGGCGAGGGGGAAGTCGCCGCGTACCGCCGTCACGAGCAATGTCTCGATGCCGTGCAGGACGGTCGCCACCTCCTGTGCCGAGAGGAAGCGCGGGTCGGCGGCGAGTCGCAGCATCACCCAGGGGTCTCGGGCCTGTAGGTCGAAGCGGAGCTGCTGGTGGCGATCCCAGAGCACGTCCCGGCGGTATCTGCTCCGGCTGAGCGCGTCGGCGATTGTGGCGGGTTCGGGTTCGAGAGCCCGGGTGTGGTTGCCGGGCCAGACGCCGTGAGTCCGGTCGTGGAAGAAGAAAGACAGGTCGATGCGCAGTCCGCGCTGCACACTGACGTCGTCGATGGCCTCCTGGATGAGCGCCGGCGGATACTGGGCATGTCGGTAGGCGCACAACGCCGCCCCCTTGGTGCGCCGGACCGCGGTAACGAACGTGGCTTCGCGCAGGTCGACCGCGAACAGGCCGTGCTGGACCCGGGTGGTGACCATGTCGCGGTGCTGTGGCGCGAACCGGTTGCCGACGAACAGTTGCAGCGACGTGAGGTCGATGCCGGAACGCGCGCACAGCAGCGCACTGAAGGCGGCGAGTACCACACTGGTCGGCGTCGCGTCGTGCCGCTCGGCGAGGAGATTGGCGGCCATCGCCACCGCGGACGACCGGAGCTGGCCGGCGGGGGACCACTGCCTCGGTTGACGCTCCGTCGGCTCGGCGACCCCTGTCGTGGTGGCCAGGGTGTGCGGCACCGTGCGCAGCGTCTGCCGCCAGTACTCCGCCGCCCGTTCGGCGCGCTGCCGCCCCGCTGGCGAGGTCTCCGCGATGGCCTCGTCGAGCGGATGGTGAGTGGCTGGCGGAAGGTCCGCACTGTCGCCGGCCAACAACTGCGCGAAGACGCCGCACACCAGTCTCACGCCGACCCAGTCGACCGCCACATGGGAGGCGGTCAGCAGGACGCGGAGCACCTTCCCGGACCGGGTGACGACCGCGACTCGCAACGGCCACTCGTCGTCGGTGAAGCGGTGGCCGCCGTGTTCGACGCTCGCCAGTTCGACCGTGCTCGTAACGTCACCGGCAACGTCCACTTCGTGTACGTCGATGTCGAGCTCGCCCGTGGCCGCCACCTGCTGTCGCGGCTGCCCATCCGGAGCACGGCCGATCGTGGTCCGCAACGCCTCGTACCGCTCGACCAGCAGCCGTACCGCCCGCGCGACCTGGGCCGCGTCGCAGGTGCCCGGCGGCTCGATGACCCGGTGCAGGTTGAAGTAAGCCTCCTGGGGCGCTATCGCTCGGCACCTTTCCCAGATGTGCCGTTGGGCCCAGGTGAGTTCCGCCGAGCCAGACCGCTCACCGTGGAATCGGACCGTCAGCCGCGTGGTGGGGGTCAGCGTTGCATCGACCATCGTGACACACTCCCGCCGGGCTCCCGGCATGGTGAATGAACCTTTTTCAACCTCCCCTTGCGGTCCGTCGGAGCGCAAGGTCGGAGGCGGTGTGTGAGCGCCGCGCGGTTCAGGTTGAAAAAGGTTCAATGCTGCTGCCGTCGAGCGCCCCGCTCACGATATCGGGACGAGGATCTGCGCCGTCCACCTGCGCTGTCGCCTTATTCGGTGACAACCTCCGCGGGTGGAACTGCCTGCCGGGGTCGCGCTAATTGGTGACATCGCCGAAGCGACACCGTGCGCGACGATGGTGACCGCTGAGACGAACCCGGCACGACAGGTGGCCCATGGACACAGGCACGCATGCCAACCCGCTATGGTCGGACGGCCCGGAGGGCATCGCGGACGGTACGGTCGGTGAGCCAGCCACCGTCGAGGTAACCGACTGGTTCATCCCGCTGTCCGACCCGGCCGCCACCACCCAGGTGTACGCCTTTCCACAGGCGGGTGGCGGCTGCGCCACCTTCGCCGGACTGGCCGACCTACTCGCCCCCGACCTTGGTTTCCGGGGTCTCAACCTGCCTGGCCGGCAGGCCCGGTTCGCTGAACCACCGCGCATCGCACTGGGACCGCTGATCGACGATCTCGCGACCGCGCTGGCCCGCCACCACCGTCCGATACTCCTCGGATACTGCTCGGGTGCGTTGCTCGCGTTCCTGGTGGCGCGGCGGCTGCGGGCGCGCGGGCTGGCGCCACCCGCCGCACTCGTGGTCGCGTCGTACGCCGCTCCGCACCAAGCGGAACCGCGTACCGACCTGCATCGGCTGCCGAGTGCGGACTTCTGGCGGGAGATCCTCTCCTACGGCGGGGTGCGGCCGGAGGTCGCTGGGCAACCCGACTTCCGGGAGATCTTCGAGGTGGCGCTACGCGCCGACCACGAACTGTTCGCCGGGTACGAGTACACCGACGAGCCACCGCTGGCCGTTCCGGTTACCGTGATCGTCGGGGACGCCGATCACACCCTGCCGGCAGCGGTGGTCGAGGGGTGGCGTGACCACACCACCCGAGAGTTCCGCACCGTGGCGGTACCCGGCGGGCACTGGCTGCTCGACCGGGACCTGCGGCCGGTTGCCGAGGCGGTCCGGGACACGGCCGCCCGGCTGGCTGCCGCCGAGACCACGGCACGCGGGTCGCAGTCGACGGGCGCACGGTGAGCGGCCAGGCTGATCGCCGAGCGGGTACCGACATCATGGCCCGGATCCACGCGGTGTTCGATCAACGCCGCCCCGTCGGCCTCGACACCAACTTCTTCGAGGCCGGACTCTCGTCGGCAACCCTCGCCGAGATCCTCACCGACCTCGGGCAACTTGGCCTGACCTGCACACTCATCGACCTGTATCGCTATCCAACGGTCCGTCAGCTCACCGCCGCCACCCGCCCGGACTCCACGCCCGCGACGTCGAGCCCACTTCCGTGGCTCGCATCGGGCTGAGCCACACGTGTAGCCGGTTTTCGGGACGTGAGGTAACGGGGAGCGGTCAACAGAATTCACCGGCAGGGCGACCATGCCCGCGAGCGGAGGTTGCAGATGGCCGCGGCGGAACCGATCGCGATCGTCGGTATGGCCAGCAGGTTTCCGGGTGCTGACAACATCGACGAGTTCTGGGCGAACCTGGTGGCGGGCCGCGACAGCGCCACGGAGCTGACCGACGAGGAACTGCTTCGCAACCACGAGCGTCCGGGCCGGATCGCCAACCCCGACTACGTGCGGCGGCGCCCCATCCTCAGCGAGTCGGACTGCCTGGACGCCGAGCTGTTCGGGATGACGCCGCGGGAAGCGGAACTGCGCGACCCCCAGTACCGGATCATGCTTGAGACGGTGTACGGGACGCTGGAACACGCCGGCTACGACTCGACGAGCTATCCCGGCCAGATCGGGCTGTTCGCGGCGTCGAACGTCAACCGCTACCGGTACGACTACATCGAGGCCAACCCGGATGTCATCGACAGCGTGGGATACGGGGCGGTCGACATCCACAACAATCCCGACTACCTGAGCACGTACGTCTCGTACAAGCTCGGGTTGCGCGGGCCCAGCGCCACGGTGCTGACGGCGTGCTCGAGTTCGCTGGTGGCGGTGCACATGGCGCTGACGTCGATCCGTGCCGGTGACTGCGACATGGCGTTGGCGGGCGGAGTCGACATCGAGTTCCCGTTCCACCGTGGCTACCTGCCGATGCCGGGCTGGATGACGGCGATGGACGGGGTGGTCCGGTCGTTCGATGCCCAGAGCACCGGCACCAACTTCGGCGACGGGGTGGGCGTCGTGTTGCTCAAGCCGCTGTCGGCGGCGATCCGGGACAACGACACCGTCTACGCCACCATCCTCGGTTCGGCCATCAACAACGACGGCTCCCGCAAGGTCGGCTACACCGCGCCCAGCGTGGCGGGGCAGAGTGAATGCATCCTCTCCGCGCTGCGCCGCAGCGGTGTCGGCCCCCGTGACATCAGCTACGTCGAGGCCCACGGCACCGCGACCCGGGTGGGAGACCCGATCGAGCTGTCGGGTTTGATCGACGCCTACCAGGCGGCGAGCAGCGAACCCCTTCCGGCGCAGTACTGCCCGATCGGGTCGGTGAAGTCGAACATCGGCCACCTCGGTCAGGCCGCCGGAGTCGCGGCACTCATCAAGACGACGCTCGCGTTGAACCACCGGCAGATTCCGCCCAGCATCAACATGTCCACCCCCAACCCGGAGGTCGACTGGGCGAATTCGCCGTTCTACGTCAACACCGCGCTGCGGGAGTGGTCGACCGAGCCGGGACGGCCGCGGCGTGCCGGCGTCAGCTCGTTCGGGATCGGCGGCACGAACTCGCATGTGGTGGTGGAGGAGGCACCCGCGCTCCCGGCCACCGCCGGATACCGTCGGGCGACGGAGATCCTCACCTGGTCTGCGATGAACCAGACGGCCGAAACGGCGTTGCGGGAGCGGCTCGCCGGGCACCTCGCGGGCGTGTCGGAGGACCGGTTCGCCGACACCGCGTACACGCTGCGGGTCGGGCGTACCCCCAAACCGGTGCGGGCGGCGCTCACCGCCGTCGGCGCGGCGGACGCGGCGGCCGGGCTGCGCGACGCCTCCCGGGTACGGACGTGGGACGGCGTACACCGGGACACCGTGTTCGCGTTCCCGGGCCAGGGTGCGCAGTACCCGGGAATGTGCCGACGGCTGTACGACGACGAGCCCGCGTTCCGGCAGGGCTGCGACGCCGCCTTCGACGTGCTGCAACCGCTGCTGGATCGGGATCTGCGGGCGTTGTGGCTGTCGGCCGACGATCCGGCGCGGCTGGCGGAGACCGAGGTGACGCAGCCGCTGCTGTACGTCTTCGAGTACACCCTCGCGCACTGCCTCATCCACTGGGGTGTGACGCCGCGGACGCTGATCGGCCACAGCCTCGGCGAGTTGGTGGCCGGCGCGGTCAGCGGCGTGTTCGGGTTCGAGGACGGGTTGCGGGCGGTCGCGGTGCGGGCGCAGGCCATCCAGCGGATGCCGCGCGGCCGGATGCTGGCGGTCGACGCCGACCGGGAGACGGTCGCAGATCTGGTGACCGGTGACGTCGCGCTCGCCGCGGTGAACGGGCCGCGGCAGGTGGTGCTGGCCGGGCCGGAGAGCGCGATCGACGAGGCCGCGGCGGCGTTGGCCGCGCGGGCCGTCGCCTGCAAGGTGCTGACCACGTCGCACGCGTTCCACTCGCTGGCGATGACGGAAGCCGCGACGCAGTTCGAGAAGGCACTCAACGAGCTGACCCTGGCGCCGCCGCGGATCCCGGTGGTGTCGGCGGCGACCGGTGAGGTGATCAGCGACGACCAGGCCACCGCTGCGGCGTTCTGGGCCCGGCAGCTGGTGGAGCCGGTGAACTTCCATGCCGCCGTCGGCACGGTGTTCGCCGACGGCCCGACGACCATGGTCGAGGTCGGCCCCGGCACCACGCTGGCGAGGCTGCTGCGTGGCCGGCCGGACCTGCGGGAGTCAGAGAGCCGGGTGCTGCCGGCCGTCGGTCGCGCGGACGACGAGTCGGCGTTCGCCGACACGCTCGCGCGGCTGTGGGTCGACGGGGCACCCGTGACGTACTGGCGGCACGACGAGGGCCGGGGGTACCGGCGGGTCGCCGCGCCCGGCTACCCGTACCAGCGCCGCCGGTACTGGCTGGAGATCCCGGAATCCGACGAACCGGAGCAAGCGACCGCCCCGGAGACCACGGTCATACCGCCATCGGCCGCCGCCGAGCCGGAGGTACCGCAGCAGCCGGCCACCCGGTGGCGCATGGCGGAACTCGAATGGTCGCGGGACCCCACGCCGGTGCCGCACCGACCAGCCGCCCCGGTGGGCAGCGCGGTGCTGTTGCTGCCCCGCGACGCCGCCGCCGGCCGCGCCGCGCAGACGGCACTGCAACGCGCCGGCTATCGGACGGTACGGGTGGGGGACAGCCGCCTGGGCGAGGACGCTGGCCGCACCGGCATCGACCCGACCGACCCGCACGCGTGGCTGGCGGCCCTCGACACGGCCGCCGGACGTGGCGCCGGGCCGGTGATGCTCGTGCACGCCGCGTTGCTCGCCGCGCCGGCCCGGGTCGAACTATCCACCTTGGACGAACAGCTCGCGTCCGGGTTGGCGGCGGTGACCGGCGCGCTGAAGGCGGCTGCCGTCTTCCAACGCCGCCACGGCAGCCCGGTCCGGGTCCTGGTACTGGGCAGCGGCATGGTCGACGTCACCGGTGGCGGGAACGTCAACCCCGCGAGCGCCGCGGTGCTCGGCCTGCTGCGCAGCGCCGAGCAGGAGAATCCGGCCGTACCGTGCCACGCGGTCGACGTCGCGGGACCGGCGGCCGAGCACGTGCTCAGCGACACCATCGCCCGCCCCGTGGCGCCGCTGGTGGCGGTGCGGGGCGCGACGCGGTGGCTGCCGCGACTGAGGCCGCTGCCGGCGCGGGAGTCCGACACCCGGCTGCGGCACCGCGGCGTGTACCTCGTCACCGGCGGGTTGGGCGGGATCGGCCTCGTCGTCGCCAGGACGCTGGCCGAAACCGGGTACCAGCCGAACATCGCGCTGCTCGGTCGTACCCCGCTGGCGGAGCTGACCGACCGGGCCGCCGTCGAAGCCGAACTCGCCTCGATCGCCGACGCGGGAGCCGAGGTGGCGGTCTTCACCGGCGACGTCGGTGACGCGGCGGCGTTGCGGAACGTGGTCGACGACATCCAGCGGCGGTTCGGCCCGGTGAACGGTGTCGTGCACTCCGCCGGGGTCGCCGGAGGCGGGCTGCTGGAACGCCGCGATGCCGCTGCGATGCGCCGGGTGTGGCACCCGAAGGCGGCCGGGACCCTCGCCATCGAAGAGGTGTTCGCCGACCGTGCCCCACTCGACTTCCTGCTGCTGTTCTCCAGCGTGGCGGGCCTGTCCGGCCTGTACGGCAGCGCCGACTACGCCGCCGCGAACGCGTTCCTCGACGCGTACAGCCACAGCCGGGTCGCGGACCGGTGCCGTACCGTCTCGGTGCAGTGGCCGGGTTGGGCCGAGGTCGGAATGCTGGCGCGGTCCGCCGACGCCCACGTCGCGCTCGCGCAGCACCGCGACCCGCCGCCCGGCCCGCCGCCGTCCGGCCCGTCGACCGAGGACGGCGCCGTCGTCGGCCTGGACGTCGTCCGTGCTCCCGATCAGGACTGGGAGTTCGACGAGCACGTGTTCGACGGGATACCGGTGCTGCCCGGTACCAGCCTGCTGGAGTTGGCGGTCCTCGGCGCACGCGCGGTCCGTGGCGACTGGCCGTTGGAGATCGGCGACCTGGTGTTCCTGGCTCCGGTGGTCGGTGACGGCCCACGGCAGCTCCGCGTCCTGCTCCGCCCGGTCGGGGACGCGCACCGGGTCATCGTGCGGTCCCGCGCCGCCGGCACCGACGAACCGTGGACCGAGCACGCCACCGGTACGGTCCGTAACCCCGCTCCGGCGGACGAACCCGACGTCGCCGCGATCGCGGACCGGCTGCCCGCGTCGACGGTGTCCCCGCTGGCCGAATGGATCGACTTCGGGCCGCGCTGGGACATCATCACCGCGGTGCGCGGCGACGGCGAGGAACGGCTCGCCCGGCTGGTACTGCCGGCCAGCTACCACGCCGACCTCACCGACCACCCGGTGCACCCGGCGATCGTGGACGCGGCCACCAGTGTCCTCACCGATCTCACACCGGGACGGCAGTACGCCCCGTTCATCTACCGCAAGGTCCTCGTGCTGGCGCCGCTGACCGCCGACGTCCAGATCCACGCCCGGTTCGCCGGGCCGGCTGGCCGGGCCAGCCGGCCGGTGGACTTCGACATCTACGACTCCGACAGCGGTCGCCTGCTGGCCCGGATGGAGTCCTTCACGATGCGCGAGGTGACCGCCGGCCAGTTCGCCGCGAAGCCGGCGTCCCGCCAGCCGGCCCCGCCGCCCCCACCGGTCACCGGTGCACCGGTGGCTCCACCGGCAGCGGAACCACCTACCAGCACCCTGCTGCCCGACGAGGGCGGGACCATCTTCCTGGACCTGCTCAACCAGGCGTACCCACCGGTGGTGCTCGTCGACTGGCGGGACGTACGGCTGGAGGTACCCGGCATCGGCTGGGCCGACCAGCCGGCACCAGCCGGCACGGTGAGCGGTCCGGCATCGACCGCCAGCCCGCGGGTTGCCGTGGCGCCGGTCGCGCCGGCGCGGACGACGGCGGCGAACGCCGCCACCGCGACGCCCGCCGAACCCGGTGACGACCGCATCCTCGCGGCGCTGAGGCAACTGTGGAGCGCCTCGCTCGGGGTGCCGGACATGAGTCCGGACGACGACTTCTTCGACCTCGGTGGCAACTCGCTGGCCGCGGTGCAGCTGACGTCGCGGATCAACGCGCACTTCGGGACCAGCCTCGGCGCCGGCGCGCTCTTCGACGCCAGCACGATGCGGCTGCTGGCGGCCGAGTTGAAGGCCCTGGGTGCCGCATGACGACCCGGTTCGGGACCGCACCGCCCCGGACCGCGTCGCCGACGACCGACCAGCGGCCGGAGGGGTGACCGTGCATATCCGCCAGTTGTTCAACCCGAAGGCGCTGCACGGCGAGGTGGCGGTGGTCACCGGCGGCGGCTCCGGGATCGGATACGCGATCGCCCGCGACTTCCTCGCCTGCGGCGCCGAGGTCGTGATCACCTCCCGGTCCGCCGACCGGCTCGCCGTCGCCGAAGCACGGCTGGCCAGCGAGACCGGCCAGTCGGGTGGCAGTGTGCCGTGCGACGTCCGCGACGAAGCCGACGTCGAACGGCTGCACGACTACGTGGCAGCTCGGTACGGCCAGGCCACGATCGTGGTCAACAACGCGGCGGCGAACTTTCGGATGCGGGCCGAGCGGATGACGTTCCGGGCGCTCGACACGGTGGTGAACACCGACCTGTTCGGCACGTTCCACGTCACCCGCAGCTTCGTGCCGGCCATGCTGGAAGCGGGTCATGGCGTGATTCTCAACATCACGTTGCCGCGACCGGAGTTTGGTTTCCCGTGGTTCGCGCACTGTGGCGCCGCCAAGGCCGCGATCGTCTCGCTCACCGCGACCTGGGCGTACGAGTGGGGGCGGCACGGCATCAGGGTCAACGCGATCGCTCCCGGCCCGGTACCCACCGACGGCGTGGCCGCGAACATGCTGCACGCCGAGCGGACCCCGGCCTTCGAACAGGTCGCCGGCAGCATGCCGCTGGGTCGGCTCGGCACCCCGGCCGACATCGCCGCCGCGGCGGTGTTCCTGTGCTCGCCGGCCGCGAGCTGGATCACCGGGCAGAACCTGGTCGTCGACGGCGGGATCTACCTCAACGGTGCCTTCGCGCCACCCGCGTCGTGACCCGCCGGCCCGTACCCGCCGGAGTCCCCGGAACCGGCGACGGGTGCCGGGGCGGACCCGCCGATACGTTCCGGGAACCAGGACGGTGCGAAGCGCCGAGCCTCCGCCGCCAGTACGGAAAGCCGTTGGTGGTCCGCGCCGACATGCCCAAGGGAGGCCGAGCATGCGCCATCAGGTGGCCGCCGAGACGCACCGGCGACCCGTGACGGCCGCGTCAGCCAGCGGGTACGACGAGGCGCGGCTGTTCGTCGACGGTGAGCGCGGCTGGTCGCTGTGGCGGCTCGCGGCGCTCCGGTCAGCCGGTCTGCCGTTCTCCCAACTCGCGGCGTTGGTCGCCGAGCGGGAGCTGGCGATGCCGCCCGGCGCCGACCGGGACGACGCGCTGCGCCGGGCCGCCCGGCGCGGCTTCGACGAACTGCTCGCCGACCGTCGGCTGCGCGCCGCCCTGACCTGGCAGAACCCGGAGGCGCTGCGTACCTGGGCGGCCGACTACGCCGCCGCCCGGGAGCGCGTGGCCGAGGGTGAGCCGCGGCCGGCGCTGCACCGGCTCGGCCAACGGCAGGCCGTCATCGCCCGATACGCCCAGCGGTACGCGGCCAAGAACGACACGGTCGGCTTCTTCGGCCCCGTCGGGTGGGCCCGCCTCGGCGACGGTCCGACGAGCCTGCGCGGTACCGGCGACCTGCGCCGCCATGACGTCCGCTACGAGGTGTGGGCGATCCAGGCGGTGGCGCGGGCCTGGGCCGCCGATCCACTGGTCTGGCCGCATCTCCCGGTGCGCCTCAACCCGACGTGTACGGTCGTGGACACCGCGGTACACCGGCCGCACCGCTCCGATGTCGCGCTCAAGCCGGCCGAGCGGCGGGTCGTCGCGCTCCTCGACGGCACCGCCGACGGTCCGTGGACGGTCGATCGGCTGGCCACCGACAGCGGGCTGGCCGCGCCGGAGGTGGCGGCGGTCCTGCACCGGTTGCGGGACGAGTCGGTCGTCCAGCTCGGGTTCCGCGTCCCGATCTGCGGCGAGCCCGACCAGCAGCTCGCCCGCCAGGTAGCCGCGATACCCGACCCGGCGATCCGGCACCGGCTCACCGAGCGGCTCACCGCGCTCGCTGCGGCGCGCACGGTGGCGACCGAGGACGTCACCGATCCGGAGCGGGTACTGCGGCACCTGGACGCGATCGACGCCGCGCTCACCGCCGCTGCGGGACACCCCGTTCGGCCCGGTCCGGATCTCACGCCGGGCGGGCGCACCCCGGTGTACCTCGACTGCCGCGAGGACCGCGACGCCGTCATCGGCACCGACGCGCTGACCGACCTGGCGGCGCCGCTGGCGATCCTGCTCGACAGCGCTCGCTGGCTCGCCGGCCAGGTGGGCGAGGGGGCCGCCACCCGGCTGGCCGAGCGGTACCGGCGGCTGGCCGCGCGGCGCGACCGCGTGACCCTGGCCGAGCTGCAACTGGCGGCTGCCGACGTGCTGAGCCCGGAGGCCGGCTGGCTCGCCGAGGTCGTCGACGACTTCCAACTGCGGTGGGCGCAGATTCTGCCCGGCGACGGGGCGGCGGAGCCGGGCACGGTGCCGGTGGCCGAGGCGCGCCGGCTCGCCGACGCGCTGTTCCCGGCTACCGGGCGGGTGTGGGCGGCGGGCCGGGTGCACAGCCCCGACCTGCTGCTGCGCCGAGACCGCGACGGTGGGTTGCGCTGGGTCCTCGGTGAGCTGCACGTCGCCCTCAACACCCTGGAGAGCCGATTCTTCCTCGGCCAGGCCGACGACCCGGCCGAGCTGATCGCGGCGACCCGGTCGGCGGTGGCCGAGGGCCGGGTCGTGCCGGTCTACCCCCGCTCGGCCACCGCGGTCAGCTCGCGGTCCTATCCGCCGCTGGCGCTCGATCCGCCGGGTCACTACCGCTACTGGTCGTACGGTGCCAACGACGGGCACCCCAGCGGGGCGGCCAGCACCCCGGCGGCTGCGCTCGTCGTCACGGAACACGCCGGTGAGCTGGTGGCGACGTGCCGGAAGGCCGGCTGGGCGGCGCCGGTACTGGAGTGCTTCGGGGAGTTCCTCAGCGCCCAGGTGGTGAACCTGTTCCAGGTGCGCCCGCCCCGGCCGTACGCGCCACGGGTCGACCTCGGCGCGGTGACGATCTGCCGCCGAACCTGGCGGTTCCACCCGGCCGAATGCGGCGTCCTGCCGCCGCACAGCCGGGACCCCGCCCAGGATCGGCTGCGGGGCTGGGCCGCGGCCCGGGGCCTGCCGCGGCACGTGTTCGCCTGGGTTCCCGGCGAGCCGAAGCCGTTCTACGTCGACTTCGCCGCTCCGGTGCTGGTGGAGAACCTCCGCAAGGCGCTGCACCGGGCTGCGGGCCAGGGTGGGACGGCCGGCGAGGTCACGGTGGTGGAGATGATGCCCGGCCCGGACGAGCTGTGGCTGCGGCTGCCCGACGGTACGGCGTACACCAGCGAACTCCGGCTCGTGGCGGTCGATCCGGTGGCGGGCCCGGCGCCGTCGTGGCGACTGGACGGCGGGCTCGCCGGCAGCGTGCCCGGATGACCGGTTCGACCACGCCACCGTGCGGAGTACTCGCCCGGTACCTGGCCGGGGGCACCGCGACGGAGCCGGCCGCCAGGAACGCAGAAAGGAGCGCCGCCGGTGCCCGAACGACACCGTGACGATGTGCCGCACGACGACCCGCATCCGGACGACCTGGTCGCGATCATCGGTCTGGCCGCCCGGCTGCCCGGTGCCCGGGACGCGGCCGGGTACTGGTCGAACCTTGCCACGGGCCGGGAGTCCGTCACCTTCCCCAGCGACGACGAACTGCGCGCCGTCGGGGTGTCGGCCGCCGCGCTCGCCGATCCGCAGTACGTGAAAGCCGTCGCCGAGCCACCGGACCTGGAACTGTTCGACGCCGAGTTCTTCCGCTTCAGCCCTCGCGACGCCACCGTCCTGGACCCGCAGATCCGGATGTTCCTCGAGACGAGCCACACCGCCATCGAGAACGCCGGCTACGACCCGGCACGTATCGACGGCAGCGTCGGCGTCTACGGCGCGGCCGGGGCCACCGCCTACCTCGACGCCCACGTGGGGCGGCGGTACGACCGGGTGATCCCGACCAGCAGCATGGCCGACGGTGTGCTCAGCATGCCGGACTACCTGGCCACCCACGTGGCGTACCGGTTCGGGTTCCGCGGCCCGGCGATGACGGTCTCCACCGCCTGTTCCAGTTCGGCGCTGGCGACCCACCTCGCGTGCCAGGCGTTGCGCACCGGGGAATGCGACGTGGCGATCGCCGGCGGCAGCGACCTGGAGGCGCCGGTGCACCACGGCTACCGGTGGGATTCCGGCGGACCGTTCTCGCCAGACGGGCACTGTCGCCCGTTCGACCAGGCCGCCGCCGGCACCATCTTCGGCAGCGGCGCCGCCGCCGTGGTGCTGAAGCGGCTCGGCGACGCGGTCGCCGACGGCGACCATGTCTGGGCGGTGATCCGGGGTTCGGCGGTCAACAACGACGGTGCGGTGAAGGCGGGTTTCGCCGCACCCGGCATCCCCGGGCAGGCCGCCGTGGTCACCGAGGCGATGCGGGTCGCGGCGACCGACCCGGTCGACGTCTCCTACCTGGAAGCCCACGCCACCGGCACCCCGGTCGGCGACCCGATCGAGGTGGCGGCGCTGGCGAAGGCGTACCGGTCGCTCGGCACCTCACCCCACGGGATCGTGCTGTCGTCGGTGAAAGGCAACATCGGCCACCTCGGGCACGCCGCCGGCATCGCGTCCCTGGTCAAGGTCGCGCTGTGCCTGGCACACGAGCGGCGGGCCGGTACCGCCAACTTCACCGACCCGAACCCGCGGCTGCGGCTCGCCGACACCCCGTTCGTCATCCGGGCGGCGGCGACACCATGGCCGCGGGTGGCGGGTCGCCCCCGGGTCGCCGGTCTGAGCTCCCTCGGGATCGGCGGCACGAACGTGCACCTCGTCGTCGCCGAAGGACCGGCGCCGGTCCGTACCCTGGCACCGGACCGGCCGCAGGTGATCGTCTGGTCCGGAAGTGGCGACGGCGCGGTCCGCGACTACGAACCGCAGCTCGCCGACCACCTGCGTCGGCACGGCGACGCGGCGTTCGCCGACACGGTCGCCACTCTCCAGGACGGCCGCACCGCTCATCCGGTGCGGAGCGCGGCCGTGGTCGCCGACGCCACCGACGCCGTCGCGGCGCTGGACACCGGCCGGCTCGTCCGGGGGCACAGCAGGCAGGAGCCGCGGCAGGTGGCCTTCCTGTTCCCCGGCCAGGCCGCGCAGCGGACCCGGATGGCGATCGGCCTGTACGACGCGGACCCGGTGTTCACCGCCACCATGGAGAGCTGCCTGGAGTTGTTCGCGCGCGTGGGCGTCGACCTGCGTGACGTGTGGCGGGAGGCGGGCGACGACGAGCTGGCCGACACCGCGATCGCGCAGCCGCTGATCTTCGCCGTGGAGTACGCCCTCGCCGCCATGTGGCGGTCGTGGGGCATCCACCCGGACGTCGTCCTGGGACACAGCGTGGGCGAGTTGACCGCTGCGGCCGTCGCCGGAGTGTGCGACCTGCCGGCCGCGACCCGGCTGGTGGCGGCCCGGGCCGCCGCGATGGCCGCGATGCCACCCGGCGGGATGCTCGCGGTGGCCGCCGGCCCTGCCGAGGTGTCGCTGCCGGAGGGTGTGGTCGTCGCGGTGGTCAACGGTGCCCGGCAGACCGTCCTCGCCGGTGACCCGGACCAGCTGCGTGCCGTGGCCGACGAGTTGCGGGCGGTCGGCATCAGATCCCGGCCGTTGCGTACCTCGCACGCGTTCCACAGCCCGGCCATGGCGCCCGCGGTGGACCGGTTCGCAGTCGCGTTCGACAACGTGACGCTCGCCGAACCGGTGGTACCGATGATCTCGGCCGCGACCGGCGAGCCGGTCGGCGCGCAAGCCCGGGATCCGCTGTTCTGGGCCGGCCAGGTCCGTCAGCCGGTGCGGTTCGACCGGGCGCTCGACCACCTCGCCGCGACACCGGGCTGGACGCTGCTGGAGGTCGGGCCCGGCGACACCCTCGTCACCTCGGCCCGCCAACACCAGCAGCTCGGCGCCGCGGACCTGCTCACGGTCGCGACCCTGCCCGTCGGCCCGGCCGGGACCGACGACCCGACTGCCGACCACCGCTCCGCGCTCGCCGCGGCGGCCACGCTGTGGACGCAGGGTCACCCGGTGGAATGGTCCGCCGTCCGTGGGAACGTGCCGGTGCGCCGCCTGCCGCTGCCGACCTACCGGTACCAACGCACCCGGCACTGGATCGACCACCAGCCGGAACCTGCGGCACCGCAGGCCGTTGAACCGGCGGCACCGCAGGTCACCCCGCTGAGCAGGCTGACCTGGGTGGAACGGCCGCGCATCGGTACCGGTGGCGATGGTCGCGGGGTGTCGGCGTTGGCGCTGCTGCCCGCCGACGAGACGGTGGGCCGGCCGGCGGTACTGGCGTTGCAGCAGGCCGGATACCGCGTCACGATCGCCCGGACCGGCAACGGGTACGCCGAGACCGGTGGCGAGTTCCAGGTCCGGCCGGACCAGTTCGGCGACCTCGACCTGGTCCTGGCGGCGATGGCTGCCCACGCCGCGTCGCCCCGCCTCCTGGTACACGGTCTGGGACTCGCCGAGCCGCCACCGCTGGTACCCGACCGCGCCGACGACGGGCTGGCGGAGTCCTTCCACAGCCTCACCGCACTGGTGCAGCGGGGCGTGCGCCACCGCACCGTCACCGGAGTGCTGGTCCTCACCACCCGGTCGGTCGACGTCACCGGTGTCGAGGCGCTCGATCCGATGAAAGCCACGCTGCACGGCGCGATCCGCACTCTCGCTCGGGAGTCGCCCGGGCTGACCTGCCGGCTGATCGACGTCGCCACCCCGTTCGCCGACGAAGACCTGGCCGCCGAGATCGTCTCCGGTTCGGCAGAACCCGTCGTCGCGTTGCGCGGGCCGACCCGCTGGGAACGGGTGGAGCAGCCGTACCAGCCGTCCGTGCCGGCCGCCGCGCTGCGCCGGCGGGGCGTCTACCTGCTCACCGGCGGGCTGGGCGGTCTGGGGCTCGCGGTGGCCCGGGAGATGGCCGCCACCGGACTCGCACCACACCTCGTGCTGGCCGGGCGGCGTGGCCTGCCGCACGCTGGCGACCCCGGCGCCGAAGTGGTGCGGGCGGCGATCGCCGAGTGCGAACGGCTGGGCGCGACCGTTCGAGTCGAACGGTGCGACATCGCCGACCTGCGGGCGACGCGCCGGCTGTTCGACACTGTCCGGGCCCAGCACGGCCCGGTACAGGGGATCGTCCACCTCGCGGGAGTCGCCGGTGACGGGATGCTGCTGGTGCGGAACCGCGCCGACGCCGACGCGGTGCTGCGGCCCAAGGTGGCCGGCACGCTCGTGCTGGCGGAGGTGCTCCGCGGCCATCCGCCGGTCGACTTCGTCGTTACGTTCTCCAGCCGCGCGGCGCTGGGCGGTCTGATCGGCAGCGGCGACTACGCCGCCGGCAACGCGTTCGCAGACGCGCTGTCCCGCCTGCTGTCCCGCACCGGTGTGCCCGCGCTGAGCGTCAACTGGCCGGCATGGCACACCGCCGGAATGGCGGCCCGGCCACCGGTACCCGTGACCGGCACGGACTGGACGACGGAGGTGTCCCAGGACTCGCCGGTCGTCGACGAACACCGCATCGGCAAGCGTGCGGTCATGCCGGGCACCGGGTTCCTCGACCTTGTGCTCCGCGGCTTCGGTGCACTCACCGCCTCGGAGGAGGCGGCCGGGGTCGTCCTCACCGACGTGACGTTCGAGCGCCCGATGGTGGTGACGCGTCCGCGCCGGGTCACCGTCGCCTTCCAGCCCGGCGATGCCGCCTGGCAGTTCACGGTGCACTCCACCGAACTGCCCGACGGCGCCGCCGTACGGCACGCCACCGGCGCGGTCGCCGTGCTCACCGGGGCCACGCCGCGGCCACCGGAACGGTTGACGGCGCTGCGGGACCGGCTGAGCAAGCCGGCCCCGGAAGACGTCGACACCACCGGCGTGGTCACCTTCGGACCGCGGTGGGACAACGTCGTACGTACGACGGCGGACCCGGAGCGCGACGGGGAGTTGCTGGTCGAGTTGGCGCTCGCCGAGCCGTTCCACGACGACGTCGCCGACTTCGCGGTGCACCCGGCGCTGTTGGACAACGCGACCGCCGTGGTCACGGCCTTCGACCCGGGCAGCTCGTACCTGCCCTTCTGCTACCAGCGCTGCGAGATCTTCCGGCGTTTCCCGGCCGCGATCGTCAGCCACGTGCGGCACCGTCCCGGCACGTCCGGACTGATCCGCGCCGACGTCGACATCTACGGCACGGACGGGGAGCCGCTCGCGCACCTCGAGGGGTTCACGATGCGGCAGGTGGACTCCGCCGAGTTCGCCGTCGATCCAGCAGTGGGACTCCGGCCACCGGCCGTCGACGGCATCGACCCGGCGGTGGGGGGCCGGCTGCTGCTGTCGCTGCTCGGCGGACGCCACCCGTACCAGGTGGCGGTACGCCCGTACGAGGCCGGACGTCCGGTCGCGATTCCCGGTACGCCACCGCCGTCCACCCCGGTGCCGGTGGCACCTGCCCTGCGGCACCACGCGATGCCGCTACCCGCCGTGCCGCTACCCGCCGTGCCGCCGTCCCCGGTCGACACCCCGGTCTCGCCCGGATCTGTCCCGAGCGGAGCGGAGCCGGTGCGAGGGAGGCTGGCCGCGCTCTGGACCGACGTGCTCGGGGTGCCGTCGCCGGCCGTCGACGACGACTTCTTCGAACGGGGTGGCAACTCGCTCACCGCGGTCGAGCTGATGTCGCGGGTCAAGGCGGAGTTCGGCGTCCAGTTGAGCGTCATCACGCTGTTCGACCACCCCACGTTGGCGGCGTTCGCGGACGCCCTGATCGCGGAGGGGCCGCTGACATGACGCTCGCCGTGCCATCGGAGGTCCTCGCCACCCGCAAGGAGCACGCGCAGTGGATGCTGCACCGGCTGACGCCGGGCCGTGGGATCTGCAACGTCGGTGCGGGGTTGCGGCTCGACCGGCGGCTGCGGTGGGGACCGCTGCAAGCTGCCCTCGACCACATCGTGTGGCGACACCCCGGGCTGCGGGCCACCCTGCACGCCAGTGGCTCGGCCCTGTACAAGCGCTTCCTGCCGGCGACCGACCTCATGGTCCCGATGCGCACCGCCGCCGGCACCGACGACGGACTGGCGGCCCAGATCACCGAGCTGATGGCCGAACCGTTCGACATCGAGGGCGGGCTGCTGCTGCGTGCCCACCACCTCGTGCTGCCCACCGGCGACGTCGTCTGCCTGGTGCTGCACCACATCGTCGCCGACGGGGTGACCGCCGTCGTCGTGCTGCGGGAACTGACGCAGCTCTACGACGCCTTCGCCGCCGACCGGGACCCGCCACCGCATCTTGCCGGGCCGGCACCGGTGCACCTCGAAGCGCCTCCCCAACACTCCACCGTGGACTACTGGTGCGCGCACCTGCGCGGCGTCGACCCGGACACCTTCGCGCTGCCCGGCGCGCGGCCGGTGCCGGTGCGGCCGACGTTCGCCGGTGACCGGGTCGAGCGGCAGATGTCCGAGCGGGCCCGCGCGGCCCTCACCCGACTGCGCGGCCACACCCGCAGCACCGACAACATCGTCCTGCTCGCCGCGTACTATCTGCTGCTCGTCAAGCACGGAGCGGGCCCGGACCTCGTGGTCGGGGTGCTCGCCAACGGACGGCGTGGCGCCGCCGCCGAAGTCGTCGTCGGGTACCACGCCAACACCCTGCCGATCCGGGTCACGGTGGACCTTGCCGCCGGCTTCACCACCCTCGTCCGGCACACCCGCGACGCGTTCCTGCTCGGTCTGGAACACGGCGACGCGTCGTTCGAGGCGATCCAGCCGGCCCTGCCGGTGCGGTCGGCGGACTGGCGGGTGCCACTGTTCCGGCACACGTTCAACAACCTGCCCACCGGCACCGGCGACCAGACGATGGCGGGCGCACCGGTGCGCGGCATCGACGCGTACACCGCGGTGAGCCGGGTCGACCTGGAACTGCTCGCCTCGTTCCAGGCGGACAGGCTCACCGTCGACTTCCGCTACAGCACCGAGGTCCACGACCGCGGGCTCGCGACGACCCTGCTGGCTCGGCTGGAGCGGTTGCTGATCGCCCTGGACGAGTCGCTGGACGAGACCGGCGCCTGCCGGCCGGTCGGATCGGTCGACTGCGACGCCGACGGGGAGCGGGAACGCGCGGCATCCCGGGGGCCCGCGCGTACCTGGCCGGCCGCCACCCTCGGCACCCTGATCCGCGAGCAGGCGGCGGAGACACCGCAGGCGGTCGCGATCGACGACTGGACCTACGACGACCTGTGTCGCGGGGCCCTGGCGGTCGCCGCGGACCTGTCGGCGCACGGGGTCGGCCGCGGCGACGTCGTCGGCCTGTACGGCGAACGCGGCAAGCAGCTCGCGGCCGGCGCGCTGGGATGCTGGGCGGTCGGCGCCGCGTACCTGCCGCTGGAGCCGGAGCACCCGGCGCAGCGGATCGACTTCCAACTGGCCGACTCCGGCGTGCGGGTGGTGCTGGCCGACCGGCCGCTGCCGGCGGGCCGCGACCACGACCGGGCCGTCGTCGACCTGCCGGCGGCACCCCGCCCCGGGCTGGCGAGCACCCTGTCGGCGTCGTCGACGACCGGCGACGATCCCGCGTACGTCAGCTACACGTCCGGCTCCACCGGCCGCCCCAAGGGGGTGGTGGTGTCGCACGCCAACCTCGCCAACGTGGTGCACCACTTCCGCGAGCAGTTGGCGGTGACCACGGCCGACCGCGTGCTGTGGAGCACCACCTTCTCGTTCGACATCTCCGCGCTGGAGTTGTTCCTGCCGCTGGTGACCGGCGCCGAGGTGGTGGTCGCGGCCGATCGGGTCCGCGCCGATCCCGGGGCTCTGCTCGACCTGGTCGTAGACCGTGACGTCACCGTGCTACAGGCCACGCCGACGCTGTGGCGCCACCTCGCGCCCGTGCTGGGGCAGCGGTTGCGGGGCCGGCGGGTGCTCAGCGGCGGTGAGCCGCTCACCCCGACGCTCGCCGAACAGCTGCTCGCGGCCGGGTGCCGGCTGTACCACGTGTACGGGCCGACGGAGACGACGATCTGGTCGACGGCGACGGAGCTGACCTCCCCGGTGCCGGAGCCGGTACCGATCGGTGCCCTGATCTCCAACACCACCGGGTACGTCACCGACTCCACCGGCGCGGACGTGCCCGTCGGGGTGCCGGGTGAGTTGCGGATCGGCGGTACCGGGGTGGCGCTCGGCTACCGGGGCGACCCGCCGTTGACCGCCGAGCGGTTCGTCACCGACCCGCGGCACGGGCGGCTGTACCGCACCGGTGACCGGGTGCGGCAGCGCCCCGACGGGATCCTGGAGTATCTCGGCCGCGCCGACCGGCAGCTCAAGGTGCGTGGTCACCGGGTCGAACCAGGCGAGGTCGAATCGGTGTTGGAACGGCATCCCGAGGTGCGGGCCGCCGCCGTGATCGCCGAACCCGACCCGGCGGGACACCAGCGGCTGGTCGCGGCGATCGTGTCGACCGACCCCACCGCCAGCGGTTCCGCCGATCAGCCGTTGACCGTCCGGCTGCACGACCACCTTGCGGCCCGGTTGCCGGCGGCGATGGTGCCGAGCCGGTTCGTGCTGCTGCCCGACCTGCCGCTCACCGGCAACGGCAAGGTCGACTACCGAGCGGTCGCGGCGGCCGTGGCGCGGGCCGGTGCCGCCGCGCCCGAGGCGCCGATGCCGGACGACCCGACCGAGCGGCTGCTCGTCGAGGTGTGGCGGGAGGTCCTGGACGACCCGCGGCTGACGGTGGAGTCCAACTTCTTCCTCAGCGGCGGCCATTCCCTCCTGGCGATGCGGCTCGCCGAGCGGCTCGGCGCCACGCTCGGCCACCCGGTCGATTTCGAGCTGATCTTCGAGGCGCCGACCCCGGCACTGCTGGCGGCGCGGCTGGCTGGCCGTACGCCGCCGTCCGCGACCGGGAAGGAGGAGGCGTGACCGACGCCCGGGACTGGTTCCTGCCGGTGGCCGACGACACCGGCCTGCGGGTCTTCGCGTTCCCGCACGCCGGGGCGGGCTGCGCGCAGCTCGCCCCGTTCGGCCGCGCCGCCGCCGCACAGGGGATGTCCGTGTGGGCGGCGAACCTGCCGGGCCGCCAGGCGCGGCTCGACGAGCCGGCCCGTACTCGCTTCGAGGACCTGGCCGAGGAACTCGTCGACGAGATCACCGGACGGCTCGACCAGCCGTACGTACTGCTCGGCTACTGCGGCGGCGCACTGCTCGCCTACGGACTGGCCCGGATGCTACGGGCCCGGTCGGCGACGCTGCCGCTCCGGCTGGTGGTGGTCTCCTACGAGGCGCCGGACATCGCCAGGCGGCCGAGGCGGATCGCCCACCTGCCGGCCGACCTGCTCTGGACGGAACTGGTCGAGTCCGGGGGCGTACCGGCGAGCCTCGGGCGCAACCCCCGGCTACAGAAGGTCGCCGAGCCGGCCGTACGGGCCGATTTCACCTGGCTCGCCGGCTACCGGCACCAGCCCGACCTGCCCCTGCCGATCCCGGTGACCGTGTCCTTCGGCCGCGCCGACGGCAGTCCGCGCGGCGCGTTCCTCGGCTGGCGCCGCCACACCAGCCACCCGCTCGACGTCCGGCTGGTCGACGGCGGCCACTGGCTCCTCGACGACGCCTGCGACGCGCTGGCGGCGCAGGTCGCCGCCGCGGTGTCGGGGGACCTGCCGGCGGCGCCCCGGGCGGTCCGGTGACCGCCGCCCCCGACAGCGCGCCGCCGCCCCTCGACGGCGTCGCGTTGGACCCCGGGACCGAAGCACTGTGGCTGCTGCACCAACTGGTCCCGGACCGGGCGGTGTCCAACGTGGCGCTGGCCATCGAGTTCGACCGCCCGCCCCGCTGGTGGCCGCTGCGGGAAGCCCTGAACTGGTTGGTGCGGCGGCACGCGAGCCTGCGTACGTCGTTTTCGGCCGTTGACGGGGTGCCGGTGCGACGACCCACCGACGCCGACGTACCGCTCGAACTCGATGTGTACGGCAGCACACCCGAGACGGTCGAGGCGGACCTGCGGGCGTACGCCGCCGCCCCGTTCACCCTGGACGAGCCCCCGCTGCTCCGGGTCGGCCTGTTCGCCGTCGGTCCCCACCGGCAGATCGTCTGCCTGGTCGCCCACCACATCGTGATCGACGCGGCGAGCCTGCGGGTGCTCGTCGACGAGTTGGGGCAGGCGTACGAGGCGATCGCCGCCGACGGTGAACCGCCCACCCTGCCGCCACCGATCGAGCTGCCACCGGCGACGGTGCCACCGCAGGCGTTGCGGTTCTGGCGGGACCACGTCGCCGGCCACGACTCGGCGGGAATGCGCCTGGAGGGTGCACAGGACCCGGTCGGCCCACCCACCTTCGCCGGCCATCTCGTGGAACGGCCGATGGCCGACGAGGCGGTACAGGCCCTGGCGACGCTGCGTCGCCGATGCCACACGACCGACGCGATCGTGCTGCTGTCCGCCTACTACGCCACCCTGCGCGGGCATGGCGCGGCGGACGACGCGCTGGTCGGGGTCATGATGGACACCCGTGCCGGAAGTACCGCCGCCGGGGGTGGCGCGGTCGGCTACCACGTCGCGACGCTTCCGTTGCGGGTGACGCTCGCCGCCGCGATGCCGTTCGAGACGTTGGTGGCCCGGGTGACCCGGCTGATGGTCGACCCCATCGAGCACGGGCCGGTGCCGTTCGAGGTACTCGCCCGGGGCCACGTCGGCACGGCCGGCGCCGATCCGAGTTGGTGGCGCAACCGGCTGGTCCGCTGCCTGTTCAACTTCCGCCCGGGAGCGCCGGATCCGGAGCCGGTCGGTGCCGGGTCGCGCATCCGGGACGTGTCGACCGGGCTCAGCCGCTTCGACCTGGAGCTTACGGTGGCCCGGATCGGCGCGCAGACCGTCGCGTATCTCCTGGCCAGCACCGAGGCGTACGACCCGAGCCTCGCGCGGACGTTCCTGGAGCGGCTCGACGTGGTGCTGACACAGGCCGCAGCCGACCCGACGAGGCCGCTGGGCGACTTCGACCTGCGTACCGCCGCGGACCGCCGGCTGGTCGCCGACGCCAACCGCACGGCCGTGGCGTGGCCGGAACCGGGCACGGTGCTCGGCATGGTGGACGCGGTGGCTCGCCGGCACCCTGCCGCGACGGCCGTCGTCGAGGGCGGCAGGCCGGTGACGTACGCCCAGCTCCTCCGGGCCGGCGCCGCGACCGCCGGCAAGTTGGCCGACCTCGGTGCCGGGCCAGGGTCGGTTGTCGCGATCGCCGCGCCGCGCGGTGCCCCGGTGGCGGCTGCCGCGCTCGGGGTCTGGGCGGCCGGCGCGGCGTACCTGCCACTGGATCCCGACCATCCGCCCGCCCGGCTCGTCGAGCAGCTCACCGACGCGGACTGCCGCGTCGTGATCGGCGACCCGCCGGAAGGCTGCGCCGCCGGTCGCACCGTGCTACCGGTACCGGCGTTCGGGAAACTCACCTCACTCGACCGGCTACCCACGTTCTCCGGGTTGGACCCGGAAGCCCCGGCGTACCTCATCTACACGTCGGGCTCGACCGGTCGACCGAAGGGCGTGGTGCTGACCCATCGGAACCTCGCCAACGTTGTCCGGCACTTCGCCACCGAGCTGGACATGGACAGCACCACCAGCATGATGTGGCTCACCACGTTCGCGTTCGACATCTCCGCGCTGGAGTTGTTCCTGCCGCTGTCGGTGGGCGGCCGGGTCGTGGTCGCCGCGGACGAGCTGCGGGCCAGCCCCGACGCGCTGGTCGAACTGATCGACGACGCGGACGTGTCCGCCGTGCAGGCCACGCCGACGACGTGGCGGCTCGCCGCACCCGCCGCGAAGGGGCGACTCGTCGGCCGTACCGTCCTGTGCGGCGGTGAGCCGCTGTCCGCCCCGCTCGCCGAACAGTTGCACGCGACCGGTGCCCGGGTGCTCAACGTGTACGGGCCGACGGAGACCACGATCTGGTCCACTGCGGCCGAACTCAGCCCCGCCGGGCCGGTGACCATCGGGACCCCGATCAGCAACACCCGGGTGGCGGTGCTGGACCCCCGCGGCCGGCCCCGTCCGGTGGGGCTGGCCGGCGAGCTGTACATCGGCGGCGACGGCGTTGCCGTGCGATACCACAACCAGCCGGACCTGACCGGGGAACGGTTCCGCGACACCGAGGCCGTGGGGCGTGGCTACCGGACCGGTGACGTGGCTCGCTGGCGACCGGACGGCCAGCTGGAACTGCTCGGCCGGGAGGACCGCCAGGTCAAGCTACGTGCCCACCGTATCGAGCTGGGTGAGGTGGAGAGCGTTCTGGAGGACCATCCCGAGGTCCGCGCGGCCAGCGTCGCGCTGCGCGGCGACCCGAGCGCCGACGGCCGGCTCGTCGCGTTCGTCGCGGCCACCGAGCGGCCCGGACTGACCGCCGACATCTGGTCGTACGCCGCCCGCCGGCTGCCCGCCTACAGCATGCCCGCCCAGGTCGTCGTACTGCCGGAACTGCCGTCCACCGACAACGGCAAGACCGACCACCGGGCGCTCGCCGGGCGTGACCTACCGGTCGACGGGGCGCCGGTGCCCGCCGACGGGGACCGGGAACCGGCCGACACGACCGAGGCGGTACTCGTGGAGTTGTGGCGGTCGGTGCTGTCCCGCCCGGCGGTGGGGCCGCTCGACAACCTGTTCCTCAACGGCGGCAACTCGCTCGTCGCAGTGCGCCTGGCGACCGCTGTCACCAGCCGGCTCGGCGTACCGGTGACGATGGCGATGGTGTTCCGGGCCCCGACTCCGGCCGCGCTCGCCGCGCTGATCCAGACCGGCGGGACCGGCCGATGACAGCAGCGGTGGATCCGGACCTGCCGGACCTGGACGCGACCGCCTGGGAGACCGTGCTCGCCATGGTGATCCTGGAGGTCAGCGGGCTTCGGATGCCCGCCGACGCCAGCTTCTTCGAGGCCGGTCTCACCTCCGCGACGCTGGTCGGCGTCTTCGAGCGGCTCGCCGGCCGACTCCCGCCGGGCCTGCCGGTGACGGTGTTCTTCAAGTACCCGACCCGCCGGTCGCTCGCCCGGCACCTCGCCGGGCAGGCGGCGCTGCCGGCGACGACCCTGCCGACGGCAGCGGGGCGGACCCACCGCTCCGCCGTGCAGGACCGGCGGGACCTCAGGTCCCGGCTCCGAGAGCGGAAAGGATGACAGTGGTGGCAGCTTCCACGCCAACGCATTCCGTCGAACCGATCGCGGTGGTCGGCATGGCATGCCGCCTGCCCGGCGCACGCGACGTCGACCAGTTCTGGCGCAACCTGATCGAGGGCCGGGAGTCGATCACCTTCTTCACCCCCGACGAGCTCCGGGCCGCCGGGGTCCCCGAAGCTGACGTGACCAACCCCGACTACGTCGCCGCCGCACCGGCGATCGACGACCCGGACCTGTTCGACGCGGACCTGTTCGGGATGTCCACGAACGAGGCCGAGATCGCCGACCCGCAGCTCCGGCTGTTCCTGGAACTGTGCCACGCCGCGCTGGAGAACGCCGGGTACGACGCGTTCCACATCGAAGAAGGCGTCGGCGTGTTCGGCACCTCCGGTCCGCCGGACTACTACTACCACCATCTGCTCGGCTATCCCGGCGCCCCCGGACTGTTCGCCGCGACCTTCAACTTCATCGACTACTTCGCCACCCGGGTCAATCACAAGCTGGCGCTGCGGGGGCCGGGCGTCTCGGTGCACACCGCCTGCTCCAGCTCGCTGGTCGCGGTACATCTGGCGAGCGAGTCGCTGCGGTCCGGGGAGTGTGACATGGCGATCGCCGGTGGGGCGGTGGTCGACCTGCCGCTCGGCCACGGTCACGTGTGGACACCCGGCGGGGTGTACACCCCGGACGGGCACTGCCGACCGTTCGACGCGTCCGGCAACGGCACCATCTTCGGCAGCGGCGCCGGTGTGGTGGCGCTCAAACGCCTCACCGACGCGATCGCCGCCGGGGACAACATCCGCGCCGTCATCCGGGCCAGCGTGGTCAACAACGACGGCGCCGACAAGGTCAGCTACAGCGCACCCAGCGTCACCGGGCAGACCGCCGCGATCGTGGAGGCGATGGCGCTCGCGGCGACCGACCCGTCCGAGATCGGGCACGTCGAGGCGCACGCCACCGGCACCGCCCTCGGTGACCCGGTCGAGGTGGCGGCACTCACCGACGCGTACACCACCCTGGTGGCCGAGCCGCTGCCACCGGCCAGCATCGCGATCGGGTCGGTGAAGTCGAACATCGGGCACCTGTCGGCCGCCGCCGGGGTGGCGTCGTTGATCAAGACGGTCCTCATGCTGGAGCACGGGGCGATCGTGCCGACCATCAACGTGGCGGCCGTCAACCCCCGGCTGGAGCTGGACAAGACGCCGTTCGAGGTGGCCACCGCGCTGCGGCCGTGGCCGCGCCGGCCCGACCGGCCCCGGGTCGCGGCGGTCAGCTCCCTCGGCGTCGGCGGTACGAACGCCCACCTGGTGCTCGCGGAGGGCCCGGCGCCGCTGGAGCAGCCCGTCACCGGCGAGCCGCGAGCGCTGATCTGGTCGGCGCGCGACGAGGGAGGTGTCGCCGAACTCGCCGACCGGCTGGGCGGGTACCTCGACAGGTGCGGCGAGATCGGGTTCGCCGACGCGGCGGCGACCTTGCAGCACGGCCGTACCCACCATCCGGTACGTGCCGGCCTCGTCGCCGCCACCGCCGCCGAGGCCGCGGCCGGATTGCGCGGCGACCGTCGTCGGGTGGCGACCGGGCAGGTCGCCGACGACGCCGCGACGACACTGCTGTTCCCCGGCCAGGGCAGTGAACGGCCCGGGATGGCGACGGGGCTGTACGGCACGGTACGCGCCTTCACCGTGGCGATGGACGAGTGCCTGGAGCTGTTCGAGAAGGACGGCGTCGAGCTGTACGACACCTGGACCACGGGTGCGGTGTTGCCGCCGGATCCGACCGTCGTCCAGCCGCTGCTGTTCGCCGTCGAATACTCGATGGCGGCCATGTGGACCGGCCTGGGTGCCGCACCCGCCACCGTGCTGGGCCACAGCCTCGGCGAACTCGTCGCGGCCACCGTCGCCGGCGTGTTCGACCTGCCGGACGCGGCACGGATCGTCGGCGCCCGCGCCGCGGCGATGGCCGCGCACCCGTGCGAAGGTGGCATGCTCGCCGTCGCCGCCCCGGTCGACGCCATGACGGAGCTGCTGGCCGACGGAGCGTCCGGTGAGGTCGTGGTCGCCGCGATCAACAGGCCACGGCAGACCGTCCTCTCCGGACCCACCGAGGCGCTGGAGAAGCTCCGTACGGCGCTGCTGGGGCGGGACATCCGGTCCCGGATGCTTCCCACCGCCCACGCGTTCCACCACCCGGGGTGGGCCGCCGCCGTCACACGGTGGCGTACCGCCTTCGCCGACGTGCGGCCACGCGCGCCCCGGCTGCGGCTGATCAGCGCGCGGACCGGTCGCTCGGTCACCGCCGAGGAGGCGACCGACCCGGCGTTCTGGACCGATCAACTGCTCCACCCGGTCCGGTTCTGGCCGGCGATGGAGCGGTTGCTGGCCGAGGGTGAACACACCCTGCTGGAGTCCGGGCACGGCAACACCCTCACCGGGCTGGCGCGTACCCATCCCGCGCTGGCCAGGCAGGGCCGGGCCGTCGCGGTGACCCTGTCCGAGGACTCGGTCGCGGGGGCGTTGACGGCAGCCACCCGGTTGTGGGTGCGCGGGGTGCCGATCGACTGGGCCGCCGCGGGGCAGCCGAGCCCGATGCGCCGCGCCGCCCTGCCCGGCTACCCGTACCGACGCAGGCGGTACTGGGTCGACCGGCGTGCACGGGTGGCCCCGCCAGCCCCGGTCGTCGAAGCCGAGCCGGTCGGGGCGGTCGAGCACGGGCCGGCGGCCGAGTCCTCGCACTCCACCGCCGAGGCCGTCCCCTTCAGCGTGCTGGGGTGGAGTCCGCAGGAGCGGCCAGCGGCACCGCTCCCGGCCGGCGGTACCGCCCTGGTGCTCCTGCCCGCTTCCGGAGACGCGGCCATGGCCGTGCTGCTCGCCACGCAACGCGCCGGCCTGCGGGTCGTCCGGGTACGGCCCGGCACCGGGTACGCCGAGCGGGCGGGTGAGTTCACCGTGGACATCGGCCGGCACGACGACCTGGACCGGGTGCTGTCGACGCTCGCCGAGCGGGGCGGGTACCCCGACGTCCTGGTGCACGCCGCGGCGCTCGACCCGATGCCGGAAGCGACGTCCGGCACCCTGCCGGGCCAGCTGGACGTCGCGTTCAGCAGCCTGCTGGCACTCGCTCAGGGCGCGTTGCGCCACCCGCCCGGGCGCACACCGCCACGTCTCGTCGTGATCACGGCGGGGGCTGTCGACGTGTCCGGCAGCGACCCGGTCGTTCCCGCGAAGGCGACCGCGCTGGGGTTGGTGCGTACCCTCGGTGGCGAGGCGCCCGGCCTGACCGCACGGGTCATCGACGTCGGTGCCCGGGTACCCGCCGCCGAGGTGGCCGAGGAACTGCGGGTCGACCGCGCCACACCGGTGGTGGCGCTGCGCGGCCGGCAGCGATGGCTGCCCGTCGAACGACCGCTCACCGTGCCGACGGCCGACCGGGAGGTCATCCGGGAACAGGGCGTGTACCTGATCACCGGCGGTTTCGGTGGTCTCGGCACGGCGGTGGCGTTCGGCCTCGCCCGCACCGGTCTGCGCCCGCGTCTCGTGCTGGTCGGACGACATGACCCCACCGCCGGAGCCGTCGACGACCCGGCCACCGGGCAGGCCCGCGACGCCGTGGCCGAGCTGCGTGCGCAGGGCGCCGAGGTGCTGACGATGGGCGCCGACGTCTCCGACGCCGCCGCCCTCGCCGCGGTGGTCGACGCCGTGACCACCCGGTACGGTCCGGTGGCCGGCCTGTTCCACCTCGCCGGCGTACCGGGCGACCGGATGGTCGCGTTCCGGAAGCCGGCCGACGCCGTGGCCGTACTCCGGCCGAAGACGTTCGGCACCGTCGCCCTCACCGAAGTCTTCACGACCCGCCCACCACTGGACTTCGCGGTGTTCTTCGCGAGCCGGGCCGGCGCGGAGGGCCTGGTCGGTGGCGCCGACTACGCCGCGGCGAACTGTTTCCTCGATGCGACCGCGGCGGTCTCGCCGCTCGCCGACGGCCGGGTGCTCAGCATCGACTGGCCGGTCTGGCAGGGCGCCGGCATGGTCGATCCGGACGGCCCGGACCTGATGCGGCTGTCACGTACCGTCGCCGCACTGGCCGCCGGTGCCACCGTCGGTACCCGGCACGCCGCACCGTTGCCGCCGGCAGCCGAGATCGTCTGGGCCGGTGAGGTCGGCGCGGCCACCCACTGGGTCCTCGACGAGCACCGGGTGGCGCGCAAACCGCTCATGCCCGGGACCGGATATCTCGACCTGGTCGTCACCGTCGTGACCGAGCGCGCCGGCGACCCGGCGTGCGTGGTGGAACTGACCGACGTGGTCTTCCGGGCACCACTGTACGACCAGAAACGGCGGGAGGTACGCCTCACGCTGCAACCCGCGCCCGACGGCGCGGACGCGCACGACTTCGCCGTCGCGTCACGTCCGGTGGCCGACCCGGTAGGGGAGTGGACCGAGCACGTCACCGGCCGGGTCGCCACCAGCACCGAGGCCGAACAGGTCGACGACCGGCGGGTCGACGTCGACGCGATCCGGCACCGCATCGAGGCAGCCGGACCCGCCGGCGGTTCCGCCGGTGGTGGCCCACGTCCGTTCCAGCTCGGGCCGCGCTGGCACAACACCGCCGAGGCGTGGCGGTCGACCGAAGAACACCTTCTCCGGCTGGAGCTGTCCCCGGCGTTCGCGTCCGACCTGACCGAGCACCGGCTACATCCCGCACTGTTGGACACCGCGACCGCGGCGATCCGCACCCCGGAGCAGACGTCGTTCGTACCCTTCGTCTACCGGCGGCTGGTGCTCTACCGGAACCTACCCGGACGGCTGTACGGACACGCGCGGCGTCGGCCCGCCGATGCCGACACCGCGCTCGGCGACGTCGACCTGATCGCCGAAGACGGCACCGTCCTCGCTTCGGTGCAGGGCTTCACGATGCGGCGTACCGACTTCACCGACGGCTGGGACCGGCAGGCCCCGCCGTCCGGCGCGGCCACGGCGCCGCCGGGCCACCAGGAGCCGGCACCGGCCAGCGGGCTCGACCCCGACGAGGGCGTACGCCTGCTGTGGCGGTTGCTCTCCGCCCGCGCCTCCGGAGTGGTGTTGGTACGGCCGTACGAGGATGGCCGACCGGTCCCGCTGGGCGCCGTACTGGAACCGACCGTGGCGGAGCCATCAGTCCTCCCGTCGGCGGTGAGTGCGCCACCGGCGACGGTGGGCGTGACCGCCTCCCCGGCCATCCCGGCGTCCCAGGCCGACCCCGACGTACGACTGCGCGATCTGTGGGCGCAGATCCTCGGTACTCCGCCGACCGGCGACGACGAGGATTTCTTCGACGCCGGTGGGAACTCGCTCGCCGCGGTCGAGTTGATGGCCCAGATCCGGGCGGTGTTCGGGGTGCGGCTCAGCATCGGTCTGCTGCTGGAGCGGAGGACGTTCGGCGGGCTGCTGGCAATGCTGGCCGAATCGGAGGGATGAACCTTCGACGGGATTTCCCGGTCGACGAGGTCACCTCATTTCGTCGACCGGCGTCGCTGTCCCCAGAACTGGCGGCAGCGACGGCCCGGAGGGTTGACCTACGTTCGTTTTCGCATCTGCGTCAAGTGAGTACCAGGAAAGTGAAACACCAGGAAAGTGAGCGACCGGGGGCCATGGTGATCCGAGTTCACGTTGTTGAACGCAGTCCCATTTTCCTCGCGGGCCTGGTGGACATCTTCAGCCGCGACGGGTTCACCGTTTCCGGCGCGCAGGGCACCGCCACCGACGCGCCCTCGTGGCGTACCGACGTGGTGGTGGCCGACCCGCAGGCGTTGCGGGGCACCACGGTGGAGGAGTTCACCCACCGGTCGGCCCGGGTGGCGCCAGTGCTGCTGACGCTTCCGGCCGCCGCCGACGAGGACGTGGCACGGTACCTGCGGGCGGGTGTCGCGGGATTCGTGGGTCGCGCCGCCGCCCCGGACGCCGTACGCGAGGCGACGCGGGTCGTCGTCAAGGGCGGTCACCATTTCGGGACCGCGTCCGACGCCGAACGGCCGGCGCTGTCCCCGAGGGAACGACAGGTGCTACGTCACATCGCCCGCGGCCTCACCCACAGTCAGATCGCCCGGTTGCTCGGGATCAGCGGCCACACCGTCGACACCTACGTCAAGCGCATCCGGGCAAAGCTCGCGCTGGGCAACAAGGCCGACCTCACCCGTGCGGCCGTACTCGGCGACTTCTGCCAGCCGTCACCGACTCCGGGAAGGTAGCGGTTCAGTGCTGGAGCTGTACGCGACGAGCCCGCGGGCGGACGAGCCGTCCCCCACGCATTACCGGGAGCGGGCGCTGGAGGTGGCGCGGTGGGCGGAAGCCTCGGCGTGCCGGGGCCTGCTGATCTTCACCGACCACCATGCCGGCGATCCGTGGGCCCTCGGCCAGTTCCTCCTGGAACGCACCGAGCGGCTCGTGCCGTTGGTGGCCGCACAGCCGGTGTACATGCACCCGTTCACCGCCGCCCGCCTGGTCAGCACCATGAGCTTCCTGTACGGCCGGCCGGTCGACCTCAACCTGGTGACCGGCGGCCACCCGGATCACCTGCGCGCCCTCGGCTGCCGGCTGGACCACGACGAGCGGTACGACCAGCTCGTCGAGTACGGCAGGATCATCACCGCACTGTTGGTCGACCAGGAGCCGATGAGCCACGCCGGACGCCACTACGACATGCCGGAGGCCCTGCTGAGACCCGCGTTGCCGGCCGACCTGATGCCCCGGATCTTCGTGGCGGGTGCGTCGGAGGCATGTCATCGGGCGGCCCGCGAACTCGGCGTCGTGCGGCTCACGTATCCGCGTGCGTTGAGCGAGTACGAACCCGGGTCGTCGGCGCTCGCCGGCGCCGGCATCCGGGTGGGGATCATCGCCCGGGACACCGGTGAGGAGGCGTGGCGGGTCGCCCACGAACGCTGCCCGAAGGATCCGGTGGCCGAACGGCTGGCGCGGATAGCCTCCCGCTCCACCGATTCACACTGGTACCGGAGGCTCCAGGCGGACGCCGAAACCCGGCTCAGCACGGACGACTGCTACTGGCTGTATCCACTCCGGTCGGGCCGGGAGTACTGCCCGTACCTCGTCGGCAGCCATGCTGAGGTGGCTCGGACGTTCGCCCGCTACCTCGACATGGGCATCACCACACTGATCCTTCAGGCGCCACGCGCGGAGGCGGACATCCGGAACGCGGAGATCGCGGTGCGCCTCGCGGAGTCGCTGCGGTCCGTTGCCACCCCAGCGGGCGGGCCCGCCGCCGAGTCCGTGCCGGTGGGCAGCACCGACGGCCGCTAGCGGTGGCCGATCTCGCGTCCGTGGCGTAGGCGCGGTCCTGTCGAGGTGCCCCTCGACGCGCTCAATCCGCGGCGCAGTCTCCGGCAGCCATTCCGGCGCGCAGGCTCAGTGGCCGCAGGTCGGTCCACACCTCGTCGATGTACGTCAAGCACTCGGCCTTCGGCCCGCTCGGCCCGGACGACCGCCAACCGGCCGGTATCTCGCGGTCGGCGGGCCAGATCGAGTACTGCTCCTCGTCATTGACCACGACCTGGAACGTGCGGTCCTCGTCGTCGAACACAATCAACTCCTCGGGAGAGCACCGGGACCCCGCGCCGCCAACCGGCGGGCATGTCGGCGCTCGGTTGGCGGAGGCCAGGCCGCGTTCCAAGGTCTGTGACTGGTGAGCACGATCCCGGGCAGGAGACGTGCCATGAACGCGCGGCGGCGCGGTGTCCTACGTCTTCCCGGATGCTACGGCCGCGCCGTCGCCCGCCCCTGTCGCCAGAACTCGGGACGGCGGTGATGAACCCGCCAGCACCGCGATGGTCCGCCGCACCCTGGGGTGGCCCGCCGCCAGCTCGGGGCGCGGCGCGGTACTCGTTTTCAGGGACGTGTACGGCATCGGAGGCACCGGGAGGATGTGGTCGGCAGGGAGGTGGCGGTGCCGAACGGGCCGGTGATCGAGAGCGGAGCATCGCGGATGACCTGGGACCCGGCTGTGGCGCACCTGGTCCACCAACGGATCGCGCAGCACGCCGTGGCGCGCCCCGACGCCGTGGCCGTGGTCGGCACGGCCGGGGCACTGGCCTACCGCGAGTTGGGGATCCGCGCGAACCAGTTGGCGCACCGCCTGCGGCGCCTCGGCGTCGGTACCGAGGACGTCGTCGCCGTGATCGTCGACCGGGACAGCGCCGACGGGCCGGTCGCCGCCCTCGGCATCTGGTCGGCGGGCGGGGTCTACCTACCGATCGACCCACGGACCCGGCCGGTGCGGGTAGCGGCGATGCTGGCCGCCGCCAGCGCCCGCGCCCTGGTCGGGACGGCCGCTGCGGTGCTGCCGTACGCGGACCGGTGCGCGGCGACGGTGCTGCTGGATGTCGACCGGGCGGAACTCGCGGCCGAACCGGTGCACCCGCCAGCCGTGCCGATGACACCGGACCACCTCGCCTATCTCGTGCCGACCCTCGGAACGGCCGGGGAGTCCAGACCGGTCGCCGTGCCACACCGGGCGATCCTGGCCGCCGTCGACTCCGTCGCCCTTCGGTCCGACCCCGGCCACCGGGAGGGCGGTTACCTCTGCGTGGCGACGCCGTCGTTCGAGGTCTACGTCGGCGACCTGGTGAGGGCGCTGGGATCCGGTGGGCGGCTGGTCCTCTGTGACACCCACCAGGTGCTGGATCCGCCGCGGCTGCTCGACCTGATCGAGCGGACCGGCGCGCAGCACGCCGTCTTCACCCCCACCGTGCTGCGCCCACTGGTCGACCACGCGGAGCGGACCGGCCGCACCATCCCGCTGCGGCAGATCCTGGTGAGGGGCGAGGACTGGCCGGTGGCGCAGTCGTTGCGGCTGCTGCGGGTGGCGCCCGACGCTCGGCTGCACAACGTCTACGGCACCGCCGAGACGGCGGTCGAGAACCTGTCCCATGACGTCACGGCCGGCGAGCCTGACGGCGACCGAGTGCCGATCGGCCGCCCGTTCCCCGGCGTCCGGGCCCTCGTGCTCGACGCGGATCTGCGGCCGGTTCCCGCTGGTCGTACCGGCGAGCTGTATCTCGCCGGCCCGACGGCCGCCCGCGGGTACCACGGGCATCCGGTCGCCACGGCGGAGCGGTTTGTCCCGTGCCCCGAAGGACCGCCGGGCGAGCGGATGTACCGGACCGGCGCCCTCGTCCGGCAGCGGCCCGACGGCGCCCTGGTCTCTGTCGGCCGCGCCGACGACGAGATCGAGATTCGCGGGGTACGAGGATCGCTGCGCGCGGTGGAGGCGACCTTGGCCCGCCATCGCGGTGTCTCGTCCGTCGCGACGGTGTTGGTGCGGCGAACCGGTGACGCCGTGCTGGTCGCACACGTCGTTCCGGTCGGCGCGAAGGAAGGGCTCGAACAGCGGCTGCGGGACCACGCCGCGGCGACGCTACCCCCGGCGATGGTGCCGGTCGCGGTGCGGCTCTGGGATCGGCTGCCGGCCACCCCCGGCGGCGGGCTCGATCGACAGGAGCTGGTCCGACAGTCCAGCGTGGACCTGGGCGACACCTCCCCAGCCGCCGTGATCGGGGCGCTCTGGGGAGAGCTGCTGGGTCAGCCGCCCGGTACCGACGACGAGGACCTCTTCGACGCCGGTGGCAGCTGGATCACGGCGACGCGGCTCGCGGCTGCCGTCCGCGCGGCGCTGCGCACCGACGTGTCGGACGCCGAGGTGTTCGCCGCGCCCACCGTCGGCGGAATCGCCAGCGCCGTGCCGAAGGAAACCGCCGGGCCTCCGGGCAGGGCGACGCCGCTCTCCCCGTTGCAGCGACGGATCTGGCTTCTTCACCGGCTTGAGCCCGACAATCCGGCGTACCACATTCCGGCCCTGGTGCGCCTGACCGGCTCTCTGGACCGCGACCTCCTCAACCGTGCCCTCGCCCTGCTGGTCGAGCGCCACGACGCGCTGCGGACGAGGATCACCGCCGGCAGCGACGGCGCTCCGCGGCAACACGCTGTCCAGTCCGGGCCGCTCCAGGTCGAGCTGGTCGAGGTCGCCGACCGATCCGCCGCCGACCTCGTCGAGGAACGGATCCGAGTACCCTTCGACCTCACCGCCGGGCCGCCGATCCGGGTGGCGTTGCTGCGCCACGCTCCCGATCGCCACGAGTTGCTGATCGTCGTGCACCACATCGTCTTCGACGGCTGGTCCGAACGCGTCCTCGTTCGCGAGCTGGGCCAGGTGTACTCCGCACTGGTGGCCGGAGCGGCACCGGACCTGCCGGCACTGCCGGTCAGCTTCGCCGCCGTCGCGGCCTGGCAGGCGCGACGGTTGGCCGACGGGACGGTCGACGCGGATCTTGAATACTGGCGTGAGCACCTGTCGGACCTGCCGCCGCCGCTGGATCTGCCCGACCCGGAGGGCCCGGGCGGCGGGTCCCTGGGCGAGGTTTCCCGGCGGCTCTCCGAGGCGCTGACCGCACGGATCCGGGCCACTGCCAGCGGCCACCGGACAACCGAGTACACGGTGCTGCTCACCGCGTTCGCCGCGTTGCTCGGTCGCTGGTCGGGGCGGCCGGACCTGGTGGTGGGCGTGCCGCACGCCGCCCGCGATCGCGAAGAGCTCGACCTCGTCGTCGGCTTCTTCGTCACCACGCTGCCGTTGCGGCTCCGCATCCCCGGGGAGATGACGTTCACCAGCGCGGTGCGACGGGTCGGCCAGGCCGTCGGGGCCGGGGTGGCCCACTCCGAGGCGCCGTTCGACCGGATCGTCGTGGATCTCGGTCTCGGCGGGAACCCGCGCCGCAGCCCGCTGTTCCGGGCCTGGTTCAACCTGCTCGGTTCGCCGACAGCGGCGCCGGAGATGACGGGTCTGCACACCGAGTTCGCGCAGCCGCCGGCAACCGGTGCCCTCTTCGACCTGAACGTCTATCTCACCGAGGAGCCGGACGGCTACCGGCTGCGGCTGGTACACGACACCGGTGTGATCGACGCGGGGCACGCCGCCGAGCTAACGGACCAGTACCTGTTGCTGCTCGACGCGGTCTGCACCCACCCGGACGTACCCGTCGGCCAGCACGACGTGCGGACACCGGCGAGCCGGAGGGCGCTACCCGACGAGGCCCTGGACCTGGCGCCCGACCCGGCACCGCCGTTGCTGGCGACCCTGTGGTCGGTCCGGGAACGCTGTCCCGGCCGGACGGCGGTGACCGGTGGTGGCGGTGACCTGAGCTACGCCGACGTGTACGACCGTGCCGTCGAGCTGGCCGGCAGGCTGCTCGCCGCCGGCGTCGGACCGGGCGACGTGGTCCCGGTGTTCGCCGCCCGAACGCCGGCGTTGGTTCCTGCGCTCCTGGGCATCATGGCCGCCGGTGCCGCATTCACCGTTCTCGACGCCGGGTACCCCGCCGAGCGGCTTGCCGAGCAGCTGCGGCAGGTGGATGCCCGGACCGGTGTGCGTGATCCCGCGGCCGGTGACCTCCCGTCGGCGGTGCGGCGGGTCTGCCCGCAGTGGCTGGACGTGGCGGACGGGGCGGCGCCGGTCGACGGCAGCCCGGGGCCGGCCCCCGCCGATCCGGCGATGTACGTGGCCTTCACCTCGGGCACGACCGGCGTACCGCAGGGCATCGTCGGCGGCGCCACCCCGGTCGCCCACTTCCTGCGCTGGTACGTCGACCGGTTCGACCTCGGACCCGGCGACCGGTTCGCGGTCCTGTCCGGTCTGGCCCACGATCCACTGCTGCGTGACCTGTTGACCCCGCTGTGGGTGGGGGGAACCGCGTGCGTGCCTCCCGGAGAACTCCTGCTGGCCCCGGCCGCCCTGCGTCGGTGGCTCGCCGACCAGCGGGTCACCGTAGTGCACCTGACCCCACCGCTGGCCAGACTCCTGGCCCGGCCGCGGGGCGCGCCGACGTCGGCGGCCCGGCTGATCGTGCTCGGCGGTGACACGATGCGACGATCCGATGTCGAGCGGGTGCGCTCGTGGGCGCCGCACGCCGTCGTGGTCAACGCCTACGGAGCCACCGAGACGCCGCAGGTCGCCGCGCTGGCCGTGGTCCCGCAGCGGTGCTCCGGCGAGCCTGTCGACGGTCCGGCGCCGGTTGGTGCGGGCGCCCCGGGCACGCAGTTGCTCGTTGTCGACGGGGCCGGTCGGCCGGCCGCGGTCGGCGAGCGCGGGCAGATCGTGATCCGCGGCCGATACCTGGCCGAGGGCTACCTGCGCGGTCCGGATCCTGGCCGTTTCACCGGCGACCCGGTGCCCGGGCACCGTCGGTTCGCCACCGGCGACCTGGGCCGGTACGGCACCGACGGCACGGTGACCGTGTTGGGCCGACCCGACGACCAGGTGAAGATCAACGGCGTCCGATTCGAACTGGCGGAGATCGAGCGCCGGCTACGCGAGCATCCGGCGGTGGCGGATGCCGTCGCCGCGGTCCGGAGCGGGCAGGCGGGCGTACCGGTCGTCATCGCGGGCGTCGTCGCGGCGCCAGGCGCGGAGCCGGACGAACCAGGGATCCGTGCGTTCCTCCGCACGGTGCTCCCCGAGCCGGTGTTGCCGGCGCGGATCGTCGTCGTGGACGCGATCCCGGTGAGCGGCAATGGCAAGGTCGATCGGGGTGCGCTTCCCGAGCCGCCGCCGGTCCGCCACCCTGGCCACACCGCGCCGGTGTCCGAAATGGAACGGACCATCGCCGCGCTCTGGTGCGAAGTCCTCCGCGTCGACCAGGTCGCGGTGACCGTGAACTTCTTCGACCTGGGCGGCAGTTCGCTGCTGATGGCGGTCCTGCATGTCGGGTTGGAGGAGCGACTCGGCCGCAGCGTGCCGGTCACCCTGCTCTTCGAACACCCCACGGTGCGCGCGCTGGCCCAGCACTTCACGGCCGGTGCGTCCGTCGGCACGGCGGGCTGGCGGCCCGGTCGGAACATCGGCACGTTGCGGGAGCGCCGTCTCGCTGCCCGTGGTACGCACCGGAGCCGATGACGCCGGCTCGCACCGAGGATCCTCCGACCGCGACGACCGTCCGCCGGACGATCGATCCGGTGGCGACCTGCTCCCGTGGCTGTCAGCGGGGCGCGCGAGCAGCCCCCGGTGGGGTCGGTCCGACCCTGCGATGTGCGGGCACTACGGGGGGATCTCGCGCGCGTGGCGCCGCCGGGTACCGGCTACCTCCCGGATCACCTCCCGGTAGAACGACCAGTAGCTGCGTTCGACGTACTTGGCGATCTGCCTGACCCGCGGGTGCCGCTCCGGCAGCCGGTGCAGTGGCACGGTCATCGCGGCGTGGTGCTCGATGTGCAGGTTGTTGCCGTTGGTGAACCAGGTGCTCAGTCGACTGCCGGTGATCGAGCGGGTGTTCCGGAGTACGTCCCGGGTGTCGTCGCACATGACGTGTTCGGGGAGTTCCACGGCGAAGTGGAGGGGGACCGCCACCAGCAGGAGCGGAGCGACCCACAGTTGCAGTACGAGTTCGCCGAGGCCGCCGACCGGAGCCAGCACAGCGCCGACTATCGCGCCGCCGATCAGGCGGTACTCGACCGTGCAGTCCCGGCGGAGCCGCTCCGAGATCTGCCCGTCCTCGTACCGCCAGTTGCCCCTCCAACTCCGCCAACTGGCGACCATGACGATGACGAGCCGGCGGTAGTCGAACAGCCCGTGCACGAGGGTGGCCATGGTGAGCGGCCCCCGGCTGTCGAAGCCGAAGAACTCGGTGTCCCTGTCGGTGCCGAGGTGTCGGTGGTGCTGGAGGTGGCGCACCCGGTAATGGCTGTACGAGACGAGCATCGGCAGCCCCAGGAGGAGGCCCACCACCCGGTGTGGTGCGGGCCGTAGGAACGCGGAGTGGTGCAGGCACTGATGCTGTAGCTCGACCATGTGGGTGTAGACGGCACCCAGCACGATGATGCCGACGACGATCGTCACGGCGTTGCCGACCAGCACCAAGGCGATCCCGGTGAACGTGATGGCCAGCGCGACGACGAGCTTGACGACGAAGACCCGCTGGTCGTGGGGCGTAACCCGGGCGCGCTGGAAGAGTATCTCCGGCTGCGGCGCGGTTGTCGTCTCGGACACTGCGTCAGCTCCGTGGCAGGCATCTCGGATCGGACGGCTTCGGGTCGATGCGCCAGGTCGTGCGGAGCGGTGCGGGGCCGGGTCGACACCGACGAAGCCGGTGAACCTTTTCAACCTCCCCTTGCGGTCCGTCGTGGTCGCAGGTGGAGTCGGGCGCACGCGCCGCGCGGTTCAGGTTGAAAGAGATTCAGTGATAGAGGCTGTCACGGATCGGGGCCGCCGTGTCCGGCCGGAGGGGTCCCAGAAACCTGCGACAGGTCGCTGGATCATCGAGCTGGATATCTTGTTCCTGGTCCGGCCTGGCTTTCGGAACGGCACGAGCTGCGGTGGAGGGTGATGGTGTTCCCGTTGTCGTCCGCCCAGGAGCGGCTGTGGTATCTGGATCGGCTGTCTGGGCCGGGCGCCACACACCACCTACCGGTCGTGGTGCGAATGCGCGGGCCAGTCGAGGTGGCAATTCTGGAGCTGGCCCTGGCGGATGTGGTCGGCCGGCACGAAAGCCTCCGGACCAGGTTCACGGAAGCAGCGGGAGAGCCACACCAGACGGTGCTGCCGCCGGCCGAGCGGCCCCTGTCGCTGCGAGTGGTGGAATGCGCTCCGCCGCAGCTCGACGACGAGGTACGCGCTGCGGCGTCGCCCCCGTTCGACCTGGCCGTAGACCTGCCGGTGCGGGCATCGTTGCTGCGGCTGGCGCCGGACGAACACGTGCTGGTGCTGGTCCTGCACCACATCGTCGCCGACAGCTGGTCGATCGCTCCGCTGCTGCGGGACCTGGGCGTGGCGTACCGGGCGCGGCTGCGCGGGGCAGTGCCCGCCCTGCCACCGCCGGCAGTGCCGTACACGCAGTTCAGCCTCTGCCGACGGCACCTGCTGGATTGCACCGAGGACGAGGACGGCCCGATGGCGGCCGGGCTGCGCTTCTGGCGGGAGACGCTGGCCGGGCTGCCGGAGGAGTTGGCGCTGCCATCCGATCGTGCCCGACCGGCGACCTCCGACAACCGTTGCGGGGAGATCCGCTTCGACATCCCACCGGGTACCCACGCGGCGCTGCGGGTCATCGGCGAGCAGGCTCGGACGACCCTGGCCGTGGTGCTACAGGCGGCTGTCGCGGCCATGCTGTCGAGGTTGGGTGCCGGCACGGATGTCCCGCTCGGCGTCCCGGTCGCCGGCCGCACCGACGAGGCGCTGGCTGACCTGGTCGGCCTGGTCGGCAATGTGGTGGTCCTCCGGGTGGACGTGTCGGGCAACCCGACGTTCCGGAACCTCGTCGGCCGGGTCCGCGACTTCAGCCTCGCCGCGGCCGTGCACCAGAACGTGCCCTTCGAGCGGCTTGTCGAGGACCTCAAGCCCGCCCGGTCCCGTTCCCTCTACCCGCTGGCCCAGGTCGGTGTCGAGGTTCACGACGCTGAGCTGGCGCTGGACCTGCCAGCCGTCGACACGCAGGTCGAGCTGCGCGCGATGACCGCGGCGCGTGCCGATCTGAGCCTCGTGATGCGGCAGCGGACGACGCCGGACGGGACCGCACAAGGGATCAGCGGAGCCGTCGAGTACGCAATCGACCTCTTCGACACGCAGACGGCCGCGGTACTGGCGGAACGGTTCGTCCACTGGCTGGACATGCTCGGCACCGAGCCGGACCGCGAACTGACGACGCTGGACGTCCGGACCCCGGCGGAACAGGAACTGCTGCGGGCCTGGAACGACACCGGCGTGGCGCTACCCGACAAGACGATCACCAGGATCTTCGAGGAGCGGGTGGAGGCGACTCCGGACGCTACCGCGCTGGTCAGCGGAGCGGTACGGCTCCGCTACCGCGAACTCAACGCCTGGGCCAACCGGCTCGCCCACCACCTCATCGACATCGGGGTACGCCCCGATTCGCTGGTCACCGTCGCGCTGCCCAGGACGGCGGAGGCCGTCGTCGCTTGGCTGGCGGTCGGGAAGGCGGGCGGGGTCTACACGCCGATCGACCCGTGCCTCCCGATCGACCGCATCCGCGCCGTCATTGCCGACGCACAGCCGGTGGCGTTGGTGACGACCGAGTCCCTCGCGGCGGCCGTCGACGGGGTGGCGGCCAGCCCGGTCCTGGTCACCGACCACGACCAGCGAGCCCGCCCCGAACACGACCCCACGGACGCCGACCGCGCCCCGCTCCGGTTGGACCACGCGGCCTACGTCATCTACACCTCCGGCTCGACCGGGCGCCCGAAGGGGGTGACGGTGCTGCACCGGGCGGTGGCGAACCTGTGGCACTACCACGCCGAGGTCACCTTCCCACCGCCCGCGACGTCCGGGCACCGGCTCCGGGTGGCGCTCTCGGCCTCGCTGTCGTTCGACACCTCGTGGGAAGGCGTGCTGGCGATGATCGCCGGACACGAGTTGCATCTCTTGGATGAGCTGCACCGACGTGATCCCGCACGGATGGTCGAGTACGTCGTGGCGCACGGCGTCGGGCAGCTCGACGTCACACCCAGCTTCGCGCAGCAGCTCGTCGCGCATGGCGTGGTCGCCGGTGACAACGCACCCAGGACCTTGATGCTCGGCGGCGAGGCGGTCGGTCAGGCCCTGTGGAACGACCTCCGCGCGGCGCCGCGCACCACCGCGTTCAACTACTACGGCCCCAGCGAGTTCGGCGTGGAGGCGACCGGCTGCCGGCTCGCCGAGTACGACCGCCCCACCATTGGCCGGCCGGTGTTCAACTCCCGGGTGTACGTACTGGACGAGTACCTCAATCCGGTTCCTCCCGGGATGCTGGGGGAGATCTATCTCGCCGGTGCCAACCTGGGCCGCGGTTACCTCGGCTGTGCGGGAATGACGGCGGCCCGGTTCGTGCCGAACCCGTTCGGAACACCGGGCGAGCGGATGTACCGCAGCGGAGACCTGGCGCGGTGGACGAGCGACGGATTCCTGCTCTTCGCCGGGCGCGCCGACGACCAGGTGAAGTTGCGCGGCTTCCGGATCGAACCGGCGGAGATCGAAAACGCCATCCGCACCCATCCGTCGGTCACGGAGGCGGCGGTGATCGTCCGGGAGGACACACCGGGCGACAAGCGCCTGGTCGCATACCTGGCGACCGTCGGCGGCGTCGACGTCGACCTCAGCCAACTGCGGTCGAACCTGGCCCGGGTGTTGCCCGATTACATGGTGCCGGCCGCGTTCGTGGCGCTGGACGCGTTGCCGCTGACCCCGAACGCGAAGCTCGACCGGCGGGCATTGCCGGTCCCCGACTACGGCGCCCGGTCGACGGGTCGGGCCCCGACGACACTGCGGGAGAGGGTTGTCGGAAGCCTCTTCGCGGAGATCCTCGGGATCCCGTCGGTTTCCCTCGACGACGACTTCTTCGAGCTGGGCGGGCATTCCCTCCTGGCAACCCGCCTCGTCGCCCGGATCAACTCGTCCCTCGGCGTCGACCTCGATCTGATGAGGATGCTGGGTAGTCCGACGGTTGCCGGCGTGGTGGCGGAACTGGACGGCGTGCGCGACCCGGCGCTGGAGGAAAGCGGGTCCAGGTGAAGCCGTCCCGCCGGGCCATGACGGTGCGGCGGCGTACCCGTGCCACCGCACCGATCGTGTCCGGCATGTGTGTTCCACCGGCAGTACGCACCGACACCGGGTCGGTGCAGGTCGGCAGCGCCGAAAGCCACCAGGCGGTCACCAACCGTCGCGGTGTATCACCGTGGAGAGTGGTGTGCGCCGGGCGGGCCGGAATGTGTCGCCGAGGAAATACGCTGTCGGCAGCAGTACGCCCTGGAACACGGTCTCCGGCAGCCGCAGCAAGTGGCCGATCTCCTGTTCGTGGCGTAGGTGCAGCATCGTCCACGTGGTACCGAGACCGCGTGCCCGAGCCGCCAGCGCGTAGGACCAGGCGGCCGGCAGCAGCGACCCCCACAACCCCGCTTGATTGCCCGGCGGCAGCGTGGGCTGGCCGACGTCGATGGCCGCTATGACCAGCACCGGCACTTCGCCCATGTGGTCGGCGAGGTAGCGGGAACTGTGTGCCTGCCGCTGCTCGGCGGGACTCTGGCCGGCGCCGCCGCCGTGGGTACCGGCAGCCAGGCGCTCCCGGACCCCCTCCTCCAGGTACGCGTAATATGCCCGCCGGTAGTAGTGGCCGATCTGGCGCCGAAGATCGGCGTCGGTGACGACGATCCAGTGCCAGTTCTGGGCGTTCTGCGCGGTCGGTGCCTGCACCGCGACCGCAATGCATTCGTCGATCAGCGCCGCGGGAACCGGGCGCGTCAGATCCAGCCGTCGCCGCACGCTGCGGGTGGTGGTCAGCAGTTCGTCGGGGGAGAGGGTGTCACGGGGAGGAACGGCCACCTCAGCTCGCCCGGCCCAGGTCGCGCATGACGGCGGCGCGCGTCAGCTCCGCCTTGTTCCCGACCCCGAGCTTCGACCTGATGCGCTTGATGTACGTGTCGAAGGTGTGCTGGCTGATGCCGAGGGCGCGGGCGCCCTGCCGGTGGGTGAGGCCGCGCGCGATCTGGGTGAGCACCTGAAGCTCCCTTGGTGACAGCGCATCCGGCTCGTCGGGTTGCGGGCCGGGGCCGGGCCGGCCGCTGATGTCAGCGGCGACCGAGGTGCCGATGAAGCTTTTTCCACCGGCGACCGCCCGCAGCCCCTCCGCGACGATGTTGACCGGCGCACAGTGGTCGAGGACTCCGGCGACGCCCGCCCGGACGAAACCGTCGATGCTTTCGGCGCTGGTGTCGTCGACGAGGACCGTGACGGGTGCGGCCGGTGCGTCCATGGCCAACAGATCGTCCAATGTCATGTCCTGAAGCGTGGCCAGGTCGATCAGGAAGACGTCGGTAAACCATCGGGAACTCAGCGGGGAGCGCGTCACGTCACGTACCGCGAAACCTTTATCGCCCAACGTGACGGTCAAGCCGTGTACATATATCGGGCACGCGCCGAAAACGCTCACTGTAATCATCTGAACCCCTTCCCCGTCGTTGTTGCCACTTCAACCGCTTGCAGCCACGAGCGGCGACGCCGGTCGAGCTCCACATGCGTGTCGAACGTGGTACGTGTTTTCCCGCGCGCCAGCGCTAACCGCGGCGCAGCGGAATACACGGCCACCACCCGGATGTGTAGGGGCGGTAGTCGTCAGAACTGCCGATGGCGAAGTACATCACCGGCGCGACTGCCCAACAACCGACTCGCACTGTTCGGAACGGACTCGAACAACGTCGGACGGTACGGTGCGGAGACGCGCCGGCGCCGATTTACCGTTCTCCACGCCGGATATCCGGCCGAGCGGCCGGCCGAGCGGCGGCGGTCGGCGACCGCCGCGACAGGTGTGCGTGATCCCGCGGCCGGCGACGTCCCGGCCGCACTGCGGTACATCTGTCCACAAGGGCTCGACGTGGTGATCGACGCGGTACCCGCCGCCCGCCTTACGGCTACCGGCCGGCCCAGCGGGTAGCGCGATCTACCTGGCTGCCACGTCCGGCACGACCGGTGTGCCGCAGGGCATCGTCGGCGGCCAGCTGCTGGCCCGGTTCTCGACGAGGGCCGGCTGCGGGATCACCCGGCGGTCGCGCCCGTAGATGAGAATCACCCCGCCTCGGAACGAGCGTTCGCCGATATTGTGCCCGGCTCGACGAGCCGCGCCAGGTCGGCTGCCCGTTCGGCGTCCCCCATCCGGGCGAACAGTCGGCGGGCCTCGTCGAACGCGGTGTGTGCCGCCTCGGGGTCCACGCCCGCGTACGCCCGTCCCAGGGTGGTGAGGGCCTTCGCCTGATACGAGTGCCAGCCGCGGGTACGCCACAGCGCCACCGACTCCTCCAGAAGGCCGATCGCCCGCCGCACATGTCCCTCGGCCAACTCGATCTCGCCCAGGATCTCCAGCGCCTCGGCGAGGTGGTGGCTCATGTTGTATTCGCGGCTCAACAGCATCGCCGACTCGGCGACCGCGCGGGCTCGTGAGTTGCCGCGCCGGAGGTACACGCGCGCCAGCCCGAGGATGGTCAGCACCTCCGTGTAGTGGTCACGGTAACGTCGCGTGATCGCCAGCGAGTCGTCGAGCATCCGTTCGCTGGTTTCCAGGTCGCCGAGTCCCTGGTAGCCGATTCCGAGGAACTGTAGGGCGGTCGCCTCGGACCGGGGGTTCCCGAGCGCGCGGGCATGCTCCAGCGCGGCAGCGGCGTACTGGACCGCCGGCTCGTATCTGGCCTGCTCGAAATTCGCGACGGCCAGCCCCAGACAGGCACGCACCCGCCCGCCGAGATGCCCGGACGACTCGGCGAGGCGGAGCGCCCGGATCGCCAGCGAGACCGCGGACCGATAATCACCCGCAGCGATCATCGCCCACGAGCACATCACCGCGGCGTCCGAGCTGCCCGCCTCGTGCTGGAGTTCGGTGAACATGTCGAGCAGCCGGAACGCCTCGCTGCGCAGCCGGGCCATCGCCACCCCGTCACGGGCGCCGAGCGCCCAGGTCAGCACGTCGATCAGCCCGCGAAGCATGACGGCCTCGCCGAGCCGGTTGCCGGCTCGCTGGCACGTGGCCAGCACCGCGTCGTTCGTGCTGGCCCATTCGGCGTACAGGCCGCGCAGGTCGAAGTACTTCTCCAGGCAGCCGGCCAGGTCGAAGGCGAGCGGGTCGAGGTCGAGCTGGCACGCCTGGCGTACCGCGGCGAGCAGCGCCACCCGCTCGGCGTCGAACCAGCGGACCGGGTCTACCAACCGCAGCACGCCGTCGGCCCAGTCGATCGCCGGCCGGATCGCCGAACCCCTGATCTCCGCGAACGACGGCCCGGGGATTCCGGTCGCCAGCCGCTCGGCGAAGGCCAGCCACCCGCCGAGTCCGAGTTCGAGTACCCGTCGTCGGTCCTCCTCCGGTTCCTCGATGACCGCGCGTTCCCGCGCGTACAGGCGGACCAGGTCGTGGAACCGGTAACGGAGCTGACCGGCGACGTCGGGGACGGCCACGGCGAGCAGTTGCGCGTCGACCAACGCCTCGGCGTACTCGATCGCCTCCTCGGGCGGGCAGCCGAGCACAAGCGCGGGAAGCCAGTACGGAAAGTCCGGCATGTCGAAGAGGCCGAGCCGGCGGAACAGCCGTCGCAGCGGTACATCCAGCCCTCGGTAGCTCAACTCGAGTGAGGCGCGGACCGCGAGATCCCCGGTGGCCAGCCGATCGAGTCGCCGGCTCTGCTCGCGCAGCATGATCGCGACCGTGGCCAGTGGCCAGGAACGCCGGGCGGCGAGCCGCGCCGCGGCGATCCGGACCGCGAGCGGCAGCCCGGCGCACAGGTCGACGATCTCCCGGGCGTCGGCGGCCTGCGCGGCGACGCGATCAGGTCCGGCGATCTGACACAGCAGGTGCGTGGCCTCCGAGGCGGAGAACATGTCGAGGTCGATGAACCTGGCGCCCTCGATGCCGGTCAGTCGGGCGCGGCTCGTCACCAGGACCGCGCAGTTGCCCGTGCCGGGCAGCAGCGGCCTGATCTGCTCCTCGGACCGCGTGTTGTCGAGGACCACGAGCACCCTGCGGCCGGCCAGCCGGTCGCGGTAGACCTCGGCCCGTTCGTCCGGGTCGTGTGGCACTGCCCGCCCGTCCACCCCGAGCGCCCGTAGGAAGCGGGCCAGCACGAGACCGGTGTCCAGCGGCACGGCCTCCGCGCCGCGTAGGTTGACGTACAGCTGACCGTCCGGGAACTCGTCGGCGACCAGGTGCGCGACGCGTACCGCGAGCGCGGTCTTGCCGACGCCGCCCATCCCGGACAGCGCGGCGATGACCGGCGCGGTCGCCGCCTCGCCGTCGTCTTCGGCGGTGGTGAGCAGCCGGCGGAGGTAATCGATGTGTGCGACCCGGCCGGTGAAGTCGGCGATATCGCCGGGCAGTGACGCCGGCACCGACCAGGTCGATCGGAGCGGCGGAGGTTCCGCCGGCGTCGACTCGACGGGTGCCGGCCACAATCCGGCAGCGGGCGGTACGGGCGCGGGACGCGAAGCGACGGAGACGTTCTCCGGTGTCACCGGTGCGGCGCTCGACACCGTGGCTGCGGTGTCCGGAGTCGTGACGGTCCGGGCCGCCACCGCGTTTCGTGCCCTTACCCAACTGGCCACAGTCGCCTCGTCACCGCCACACGCCCGGACGAACGCCTCGACGAACCTGGGCCGGGGCACGGTCGAGCGGCTCAACGTCGACGCGATCGTGCTGGCCGGCAAGAGGTCACCGGCCGTCTGTGCCTTGGCGGCGAGCTGGCGGTAGGTGATCCCGGCCCACGCCCGAAGTTCGCGCAGCGCCGCGACGAATTCTTCCGGCGTGGTCGCCTGATTAGGGCGGGGGCATCCGATAGCTTCCTGGTTTGGTACTGATTCGACCACTCCAGCTCGCTTTCCCCGAATCTCTTGATCGTCCGGGAGTTTAGAGGGGGACCGGCCGCCCAGCCAGCCTCCGGTCGATGCCCGAGGCGCGGTGGACGACGGTGCCGCTGGCGCCGAGGGCATCATCGTCGGACTGGCGGAACAGCTCGGCTGAACGCCGCCGAGCGGACCGGTGCGGCCAAGCACCTACTTGCTCTCGCCTAGGGTGCTTGTGTGAGCGCCGGGGAGACCACGGAGGCTGTGCGTCTCCACAAGATTAAACGTCCTGGTGGTGTCTTCTGGTTCGATCTTCGTCAGGTGATGCAGGCCCTGGCTGACGCGTGGATGGCAACTGCTTCGCCAGCCGATCTGAGACCGGCCGTGCGCGCTCGTCGGCGGGTCTGGGCATCGATCTCGCAGCAGGTCGGTCGCGAAGGGTGACGGCTCTAGCTGGGGCGGCGCCGCACGGGCGGCGGCAGTTGCGGATGCCTCGCGGGATCGTCACGTCCTGTTGCGGGCTTCTGCCAGGCACTTGATGTGGGCTGTCCTTCGCTTCAACAGGCGTCGTTGGTACGGCGCGATCAGTGCCCGGGTCACCACCGCGCCCAACGGCCCCAAGGGTGCGCTGATGGTCATGCGGTCGGTCATCCGCGTTCCGAAGCCATTGAGGTCTTCGAAGTAGTGCTCGTGGCGTAGGAAGCGGAAGGTCCGGGCAACGGGGGGTGCCGACGGGGTGGGAGACGGTGCGGGTGTGGGAGCGAGCGTGGAGACGATAGCAGCGAGTACGAGGCTGGGATTCACGGGTTGGCCCTTCTCGGAGAAGAAGAATGGGCCGTGAGTCGCCATTGCTGGCGGCCCACGGCCCTCGGATGCTTCAGTTATGCCACGGTCGGTTTGCGGTGGCTCGGGTCAGGGGCGCGTGGGGCGGTAGGTCAGGACGACGACGCCCGAGGTGAAGGTGGTGCTGTCGACGAGTTCGACGGTGGTGACGCTCTCGGGGCGGAAGAGGGCCTCGCCGCCGCCCTTGATGACGGGGTAGATCCAGACTTTGTATTCGTCCAGGAGCCCGTGCTTGGCCAGATCGTCGGTGAGTCGGCCGTTGCCCCAGATGAGGATGTCCTTGCCGGCTTCGGATTTCAGCGCGGTCACGGCTTCGATGAGCTTGTCGCCCGGGATGAGGTGCGAGTTGTCCCACTCGGCCGGCTTTTCGAGGGTCGAGGACACGGCGTATTTGGCGATGCTGTTGACGTGGTCGGCGTAGGGGTTGCCGCCCATGGCTGGCCATGCCTGGGCCATGCCTTCGTAGGTGGCGCGGCCGAGCAGGAGCGCGTCGCAGCCGAGCGTGAGGTTCAGCGCGTACGCCATGGCGTCCTCGCTGTTGTGCTGCATGGACCACAGGTGCGGGTCGTCGATGAAGCCGTCGAGGGTGGTGTAGGTGGAAGCGATGATCTTTCGCATGATGTCTCCCTAGGAGTGTGTGCAGCTAGGTGTTGATACGGGTTGAGGGTGCGGTCAGGCGGCTGCGCGAGTTCGTCGCCAAGGGGTGCTGTCGACGAAGTGGGTGTCGAAGCGGTCTTGGACCGCCAGCAGATCCTGGGGGTCGGCGCGGCCGTGGCGGACGCGTTCCAGCAGGCGGAAATAGGCGAACCGCTCCACACCCGGGGTGATCACGATCAGCGCGTCGGCACCTGACCCCGAAGCGGCCGCGAAGGCGTGAACGGTGTGCGGCGGGACCACGAGGGTGCCGCCGGCCTCGACCTCCACCACCTCCTCGCCCGCCAGGACCTGCAGCCGCCCGTCCAGGACGAAGAACAACTCGGCCGAGCCACGGTGATAGTGCGGGGTCGCGCCGTCCCTGCCTCGCCCCAAGGTTGTGCGACTGGCTCCCAGTAGGCCACCGGTGGCCGACGCGTCGGCCAGCAGCGCGATGGTGTCTGACCCTGCGCCAAGGAACTCAGCGTCCTGCGCGTGTACCACCAGGGGCTTGAACCCGGGCTGCTCGGCCGGAGGCGTCCCCGGCGGGTGCGTTCCGCTCATGCCAGAGATGATTGCACGTCAGATAGTACGATGTCAAACTATAAGATGGCGCTTGTATCTGACCTCGAACTAGAGTGAGGGCATGAGCGCCGCAAACAGGTATGACCACACCCCCGCTTCCACCTCACCCGACACTGCTCCCGCCACGCGCGGGAACAATCCGACAGCCGCCCCGGACGCGGTGGACGCGGTGGTCACCGCCTGGCAGCGGGAACGCCCGGACCTGGACCTCACCGCGATCGCGGTGGTCGGCCGGCTGGGCCGCGTGAACCTGCTCCTCGGCCCCGCCCAGGAGCAGGTGTTCACCAAGTTCGGCCTGCAACGCGGCGAGTTCGACGTCCTGGCAGCGCTGCGCCGATCTGGGGCCCCGTACGCCCTCAGCCCTTCACATCTGTCCGACCTGCTGATGCTCTCCCGAGCAGGGATGACCAACCGGCTGGACCGGCTGGAGTCCGCCGGAATGATCGAACGCTCCCTGGACCGCGCCGACCGGCGCAGCTTCCAGATCCGCCTGACCGAACAGGGCTACGACACCGTCGACGCCGCCATGACGCAGCACACCGCCAACGTCACCGCCCTGCTGGCCAACCTCACGCCCCGAGAACTGACCACCCTGGACGCCCTGGCACGCAAACTCCTGCACCACCTGACCACCCCCGCCCGATGAAGTCCAGCACGGCCATCCGACCGTCGGCATGTCCGCCCACCCCGACACCAGCCCTCGCGTCATCGCGTGGCCGCTTCGAGTACCAGCGCCAATCACGCTGCCAGCCGCGGCAGTTGCAGCGCGGTCATGCCGTCGGCGCTGACCGTGTCGATGGCGGCGTCACCCGGCAGCAGGGCGGCGACGCCCCGTCGTTCGTTGCGCTCGACCGCGTGCATCAACGAGCAACTCCCCAGATCCTTGCTCATCGCGTACGCGGTAGGCATCCCCGCCGGACCGTCTCGTGTCTCACTCACGACGTGTACTCCCTGCCCTCGCCCGCTCGTTCACCTCACGCCCCACGCACCAAAGATCGTCCACGCCTCGCCCGGGTCACCCCCGGTACAACTTCCTATGCCCGCGACCTGTCCGGCCGGTCGGTTGCCGACTCGTCGAGGTTCTAGGCTCGGCGACGGAACCCGTCACCGGCACCCTGGCTCAGACACAATGGGAAGGAACCGCGTTGTCGCTACCCGCCTACCCACCTTCGCGCTACGACGGAGAACACGGTCACAGCCGCACGCACCTCAGAAGAGCGGACCAGCCACCGGACATCACCTATCCAAACGGGGTGAAGGTCACCTACCTCGCGCGCGGAACGGAGACGTTCGGCGACTTCGGCCTCTACCGGTGGGACTTCAGCCCGGAGCTAAGCGGACCCGGCCCGCACTTCCACCGCGGCCTTTCCGAGTCGTTCTTCGTCCTTGACGGAAACATCCGGCTGTACTCCGGCGACCGATGGGTCGACGCCGGCGCCGGAGACTTCCTGCACGTACCACCTGGCGGGATACACGGGTTCCGCAACGAGTCCGGTGAGCCGGCGTCGATGCTGTTGCTGTTCGCGCCGGGCGCGCCCCGAGAGGAGTACTTCGAAACCCTCCTCAAGCTGCGCGATGGTTCGCTGGAGATTAGCGAGTCCGAGCGGGACGCCTTCGGCACCCGGCACGACAACTGGGACTGAACCGTTCCGGGTAAACCACTAATCACCAGGAGTGCTGCCCGGAATCGGTTGAGATTGGTGGGAATCGCCATGTTAGGAAAGATCAACACATAAGGACGCGGAACTCCGATACGAAAGAGGTTCCGGAGGCCATGTAGGCGGCGAGGATGTAGTTGGGGTGGCGGTCGAGGTTTTTGCGGGCGCGGTCGTAGCGCATGGTGGTGCGTGGGTGAGTGCGTCTACGGCCGGCCGGACGATGTGATCACTACGATCACGCCGGATCGCACGCTGTTTCAGGTCTCAGGCGGCTCGGCTGCGAACTCAGACGCGTCCCTGTTGCAGCGCGGCATCTAGCCAGCGCCCCGGTCCGTCTGCGCCTGATTGGCCACGCCAGGCCAGATGGGCGTCGGGACGGATCAGCCAGACCTCGTCGTTGGGGCCGCCCTGCCGGTCGATCGGCGCGAGCGGCACGACGCGGTCGCCAAGCCGGGCGCTGACCTCCTCGTGCCAGGCCTGCGCGCGGTTACCGGCGGCGAGCAGCCCCCAGCGCCCACCGAGTTCGGCATGCAGCCGGGTCGTGGTGCCGTCGTGACGCTGGCAGGAAAGATCGGCTACCCGGTCACCGGGTCGTGGGTGTCGGCTGAACCGGGCGATACGGCCGGCGAGCGGGCCTCGGCGGTAGTTCACGTTGAGCTGTGAGGCGACCAGGGTTCCCTGGCGTTGCACTGCCGGCTGGCGGAAGATGGGCATCAGGACCCATCTGGTGAGCAGACGAACCAGCGGGCCGTTGCCGATCTGTAGCCGGGCGATGGTGCTGGTGGTGCGCAACACCTCGGTCGCGAGCGGGCGACGCTCGGCCTCGTAGGTGTCCAGCAGTGCCGCCTTGGCGCGGCCGTGGATCACCAACGCGAGCTTCCACCCGAGGTTCTCCGCGTCGCCGATCCCGGTGATCATGCCCTGACCGCCGGAGGGGCTGTGGATGTGGGCGGCATCGCCGGCCAGGAGGATGTGGCCCTGGCGATAGTCCGTGGCAAGGCGCCGGTGGACGCGGTAGACCGAGGTCCAGATCGCGTCCCGAAGCCGGTCTCCGGCCAGGCCCGCACGCTTGGGCAGCAGTCGCCGGAACCGCTCCATGATCTCCGGCTCCTGGAGCTTTTCGTCGGTGGAGCCCGGCAGGTAGGCCATCAGCCGCCACACGTTGTCGGCGCCGTCGACCGACGGCATCGGCATCATGAACAGCGGCCCGTCCTGGTGGGCCCAGCCGTGCCCGCCGGCGCGGTCTAGGCCGAAGTCGGCGTGTGCGTCGGCCAGCAGCCACTGGTCGGTCAGCGGTGCGCCGGGGAAGCCGATGCCGGCCAGCTTGCGGACCGTGCTGTGCGCGCCGTCGCAACCGGCCAACCAACCGGCCCGGATCGTCTCCCCACTGTCAAGCACGGCGGTCACGCCGTCCGCGTCCTGGTTGAGGTCGACCAGCGTGCTGCTCCATTCCACCGTGCCGCCCAACTCGACGAGACGGTCGCGCAGCGCGGCCTCGATGTCGGCTTGGGGCAGTACCAGTGCCGGGCGGGCGGTGCCCAGGCCCGGGTCGCCGAAGCGGATCGTCATTGCTGGTCGGCCGCTGATGTAGGTGGTGAGAACGAGCGCCGGGGCGGACCGGTCGGGCAGGTCGCCCAGCGCGCCCAGCCGGTCGAGCACCTCGGCGCCTCGGGCGTGCAGGAGGTTGGCGCGTGAGGTGGTGGCCGCCCCCGGTGCCTGGTCGATTACCCGGACATCCACGTCGTGCAGCCGCAGGGCGCAGGCCAGCGCGAGGCCGGCAGGCCCCGCTCCGACGACCAGGACGTCAGCAGATCCGGTCATTGCATCACCAGCGCCCATGTCACGCGAGGAACGGAACGGTTCCGTTCCATGGCGGCCAACACTAGGTCGGCATACGATGGAACGCAACCGTTCCGTCTCCCGAGGATGGCGCATGGCTGACGCTGCTACCCGCCCTTCCCGCCGGGCAGCCGGCGCAGCCGGGCTGCGTGCCGAGGTCACCGACGCGATCGTGCAGGCTGCTCTGACCGAGCTGACCGAGGGCGGGTACGCGCGGATGTCCATGGACGCCGTCGCCCGCCGTGCCGGCGTCGGCAAGGCCGCTATCTACCGCCGCTGGGCGTCCAAGGAACCCCTGGTGCTCGACCTCCTCACCCGTCTCGCGGACCAGGCCGTTCCACTCCCGAACACGGGGACGCTCCGTGAGGACGTCACCAGGTTCGTGGCCTACGCCTCCGCTCTGCGGGCGGACCTGGGTGCCATCCGCATCCTCGCTGATCTGACCGCCGAGGCCACCCGCAATCGCCCGTTCGCGGAAGCAATACACACCATCGCCGAGCAACCCCGACGTGCCGCAGCCGCCCGGTTGCTCCAGCGCGCCGTCCAGCGGGGCGAACTGCCCGCCGACCTCGACGTCGACCTGGCCACCGACTGCCTGGTAGGGCTGGCCTACCTGCGCCCGCTAACCCCGTGGCAGCCGGCGGAGCCCATCGACACCGACACCAGGGCACGGCTCGTGGAGGTCATCATGGCTGGGCTGCGGGCCTGCCGGCACTGAACCACACCCCTGTCGGTGAACCGCGACCCGACGTACCGGCGGTAGTCGATCAGGCCCGAAACCATGATCATGGTAATGCTCGGGAAGGAAGCCGATCAACATCGACTCCAGGTCGACAAACGCCCTAATCGACCGTCGGCTGGCAGGCAAACACCCCTTGGCGGCTGCGCCCGGTCCCCGCACCGGGCGAAGGATCGCGTACGCCCGAGCAGCGCTTGCCGGACGGCCGGGCCTGCGTGCCCGAGGGTCAGTGGACGCTCGCGGCCGTCGGCACCCGGCTGGTGCCGGGAAAGGCGCTGCGCGGCCGGTACGGTGTGTTGCCGCGTCATCGAGGTGGGGTGACGTGCATCACGTCGTGTCAGGTGTCGGCGTTCCGCGGTGTCTTGGGGGCATGACTGAGCACGACACACGTCACAAGGTCGTCGTCATCGGCGGTGGTTATGCCGGAACGCTCGCGGCTAACCATCTGCGGATGCGCGCCGACGTCGACATCACGCTGGTCAATCCCCGGCCGGACTTCGTCGAACGGGTGCGGCTGCACCAGTTCGTGGCCGGCACCGGCGACGCCACGATCGACTACGGCACACTGCTCGGCGAAGGCATCCAGTTGGTGGTCGACAGCGCCACACGCATCGACACCGCCGCCCGGGCGGTGCGGTTGGCGTCGGGCCGCGCGCTGAGCTACGACTACGTCATCTACGCGGTCGGCAGCACCGCGGCGGTACCCTCGTCGGTGCCTGGCGCGGCCGAGTTCGCTTTCCCCGTCGCGGAGTTCGAGGCTGCGCGGCGGCTGCGCGCCAGGCTGGCGGAGTTGCCCGTCGACGCTCCGGTCACCGTGGTCGGCGGCGGGTTGACCGGCGTCGAGACGGCGGCCGAGCTGGCCGAGCAGGGACGCGCGGTCACCCTGGTGTGTGGGGGAGCCATGGTGTCGTCTTGGAGTGCGCCCGGTCGCCGATACGCCGCCAGGTGGCTGTCCCGGCACGGTGTCACCGTGCTCGAAGCTGACGTGGTAACCGAGGTCGGGCCGGATGCGGTCGTCCTCGCCGACGGTACGGTGCGGTCGAGCGTACTGACCATCTGGGCGACCGGTTTCGGCGTGCCGGGGCTGGCGGTCGCGAGCGGGCTGCGCACCGACACGCTCGGCCGACTGCTCACCGACGAGACGTTGGCCAGTGTCGACGACGACCGGGTGGTCGCCACCGGCGACGCTGCGGCACCGTCGGGCCACCCGCTGCGGATGAGCTGCCAGGCCGCCGGGGCGCTGGGGGCCCAGGCCGCCAACACCGTGCTGAGCCACATCGCGGGGACCGCACCGGCGGTGATTGACCAGGCCCTCACCGGGTCGTGCGTCAGCCTCGGCCGGCACACCGCCATGCGACAGCTCGCCCGCAAGGATGACACTGCGGTGAACCTCTACATCGGTGGCCGGCTGGGCGCCGCGATCAAGGAGTTTACCTGCAAGGTCGCGGTGTCGAGGATCCGTCGCGAGGCCCGCGAGCCGGGTTCCACGGCGTGGGTCAAGGGCGGTCGGCGGCTGGAGCAGTCGGCCTCGGCCGCGCGGGCGGTCACGTCCCCGTGACCACCGACGAGCATGCCGAGCGGTTCACCCTGTTGCGGCCGCTGCTGTTTACGATCGTCTACGAAATACTCGGCTCGGCCACCGAATCCGACGACGTGTTGCAGGACAGCTATCTGCGGTGGGCCGAGGTGGACCTCGCGACGGTGCGGGACACCAGGTCGTACCTGGCACGGCTGGTGACCCGTCAGACGCTCAACGCGTTGCGGGCGAGTGCGCGCCGTCGCGAGGACTACGTCGGCCCGTGGCTGCCCGAACCACTGCTGCTCGACGAGAACGACCCGTCGGTCGATGTGGTGCTCGCCGAGTCGGTGTCGATGGCGATGCTCGTACTGCTCGAAACACTCAGCCCGGATGAGCGTGCGGTGTTCGTGCTGCGCGAGGTGTTCGGCTTCGGCTACGACGAAATCGCCGCATCGGTGGGCAAATCCGTGACGGCGGTGCACCAGATGGCGCACCGCGCCCGCGAGCACGTGCGGGCGCGACGCAGGCGATTCCAGCCCGCCGACGCCGCGAAGACCGCGCAGGTCACCGAGGAGTTCATGACTGCGGCGGCCACCGGTGACATGGCAGGGCTGCTCTCTCTGCTCGCGCCGAACGTCACCTGGACCGCCGACAGCGGCGGCAAGGCCACCGCAGCGCGCCGGCCGGTGGTGGGTGCGCAGAAGGTGGCCGCCGTCCTCATGGACCTCTTTCGGGCAAGCCGGCAGGTGCCGGGGATGCGGATCCAACTGGCCAACTGCAACAACGCGCCCGCGATGGTCGCCCACCTCGGCGGCGACCACCCTCAAGGTGTCCTCCTGATCGAGATCATCGACGGAAAGATCACCAACTTCTACGCCATCCGCAACCCAGACAAACTCGCCGCGATGACGGTCCCGCGGCAGATCAGCCGCTAAGGAGCCGACAAGCCACCGCGAACCAGGTCAGCATCGCGTACGTTCTGCACGGCCGAACTCGCCGGTGTCACCCCCACCTCGGCAAGGCTCTCGATGTCGTCTACCGCAGCGTCAACGGCGACCCTTCGGCGCTGCTGCCCGCCGACGACACCCCCTTCGCCGTCGTCGTCCCCGACCTCACTTCGGGGTGACAGCCAGGTGTGCGGAATCCACGCCGCCATCGATCCCGACAGGCTCTCCCACGTCGACTGAACAATGAGGAATCCCCATGTTGCGAAAAGTAATGACCTTGCCCAGTGGCAGGATCACGAAATGGGCCATCGTGGCCGTCTGGATCGCCCTGCTGGTGCCAGCCTTCATGTTGGCCGGCAACCTGGGCGACGTCGAGAAGAACGACAATTCGGCGTGGCTGCCCAGCAACGCGGAGGCGACCAAGGTCCTGGACCAGGCCAAGAAGTTCCAGCCCGCCGAGACCCTGCCCGCGATCGTGATCTACGACCGGCCCGAGGGTGTCACCCCGGCCGACATGGCCAAGGCCCACGCCGACGCTGACGCCTTCAAGGGCATCGACAAGGTCGTGGGGCAGCCACAGGGCCCATTGAAGTCCCAGGACGGCAAGGCCATCCAGACCGTGGTCCAGGTTGACGACGGTAACGAGGGCTGGGACGGGGCCCACGAGGTCGTCGACGCGATGACCAAGATCGGCGAACAGAACGCCAACGGTCTCGGGTTCCACGTCACCGGACCGGCCGGTTACGCATCCGACTCCATAACGGCCTTCAGCGGAGGAGGCGCCCTGGGGATGATCACCGCCTTGGTGGTGGTCGTCATCCTGCTGTTCACCTACCGCAGCCCGTTGCTGCCACTGCTGCCGCTGCTGACCGCTGGCGGCGCCCTGGTTACGGCGGAAGCGGTGATCTACCTGCTGGCGAAGAACGCCGGGCTAACCGTCAACACGCAGACCAGCCTCATCTTGACCGTACTGGTGTTCGGCGCCGCCACCGACTACGCGCTACTGCTCATCTCCCGGTACCGGGAGGAGTTGCGGCGACACGAGGACCGGCACGAGGCGATGGCGGAGGCCCTGTACCGCTCCAGCCCCGCGATCATCGCCAGCGCCGCGACCGTCGCTGTCAGCCTGCTGGTGCTGCTGCTGGCCACTCTCAACTCCACAAAGGGCCTCGGCCCGGCCTGTGCCATCGGTATCCTTGTCGGGCTGCTCGCCATGGTCACCCTGATGCCGGCCCTGCTGGTCATCTGCGGCCGCTGGATCTTCTGGCCGGTGAAGCCGTCGTACGGCTCCGTCGGGACGGCCAAGGACAGCATCTGGACGCGGATCGGCACCGCCATCTCCCGCCGGCCGCGGATCGTGTGGGTCGGCACCGCGCTCGTCCTCGGCGTCATGACGATCGGGGTGACGGGGCTCAAGGCCGATGGGATCCCGAGCAAGGGCCAGTTCACCAATGAGCCGCAGGCGGTCGTCGGCGAGGAGATCCAGTCCAGGCACTTCCCGGCCGGGTCGGGTGACCCCATCTACGTCGTGGCCAAGGCCGCCTCGGCGGAGCAGGTCAAGACCGTGCTGTCAGCCGTACCAGGGATCGCCGACGTCGCGACGCCCATGATCAAGGATGGTGACGCCTTCGTTCTCGGGACGCTCGAGGACGCTCCCGGCAGCAAGGCCGCGATGCACACCGTCGAGCAGGCCAGAACCGCAGTCCACAAGATCGAGGGTGCGGATGCCCGGCTCGGCGGCAGCACGGCGATCGCACTCGACACACAACAGTCGGCCGCCCGCGACGCCAAGGTGATCATCCCCGTCGTACTGATCGTTGTCTTCCTCATCCTCACGCTGCTGCTACGGGCGATCGTCGCACCACTGCTGCTCATGGCGACGGTGGTGCTGTCGTTCGGAGCGGCCCTCGGCGTGAGCGCTCTGATGTTCAACCACGTGTTCGGCTTCGCCGGGGCGGACGCGAACTTCCCACTCCTGGTGTTCGTGTTCCTGGTCGCCCTGGGCATCGACTACAACATCTTCCTGGTCACCCGGGTACGGGAAGACGCGCAACTGCACGGCACCCGGAACGGCGCGCGGACCGGACTGTCCGCCACCGGCGGTGTGATCACTTCGGCGGGTCTGGTACTGGCCGGTACCTTCGCGGCGCTGGGATCACTGCCGTTGGTCTTCGCGGCGCAGCTAGGGTTCACGGTGGCGTTCGGCGTGCTGCTGGACACCATGATCGTCCGCTCGGTGCTGGTCACCGCCCTGACTGTGGATGCGGGTCGATGGATGTGGTGGCCCAGCAAGCTGTCCAAACACCACGACGACCCCCAGCCGCCGACCGGCGAGTCCAACCCCGAACCCGCTCTCGTGGGCGCGGGCAGGTGACAACCTTCCGCCACGGGCCTTCCGACGGCGGTCGGGAAGCCCGGTTCTGGAGGTGACGCCGCTTGGGAAGGCCGGCCGTACGGTGCGGGACCGGTAGGTAGCAACGGCGGGCGGCCGCATGGTCGCCCGCCATCTCCAGCAGGTGTGCGCGCACGGCGTGAAGGCGAGGGCGACGGGCCATCCGGCTGTCGCTGTTCAGATGCCTCGCGCTCGTCCACCGCCAAATGGTGCGGCGTCGCGGGGATGATCCTGGGCACGGGTCCCGGCAGTCGCCGCGCTCTGGCGCCATCTCCACCTGGTTCTTCCCCGGGCTGCCGCGCTCATCCGGCACGGTGTCGGATGAGCGTTTCCACGCCGTCCAGGATGCGGTCGAGGCCGAACGAGTAGTCGAACTGCCGCTCTTCCTCGGTGGCGTCCGGGGGATAGTCGAACGCGCCCGCGTCGATGGCCGTACGCAGTGCGGGAAACCGTTGCGCGTCAACAAGACCACCGAGCAGAGTGCTGTAGGCGGCGACCGATTCTCCCGAAGCGGCTGGGCCGAGGTCCGTGCTCAGCCGTGCGGTGGTGAGCATGTAGTTGGCGACCAGCAGGACCACGCCGGCCTTGTCGGCTTCGGTGAGTCCGGTGTCGTGCAGCATGCGCAGGGCGCGGTCGGTCCACGTCAACTGGTTGGGTGTGATCGGCGGCCCGGTGACGGGCAGCTGCACGATCCAGGAATGGGCGTGCAGCATCAGCCACTGTGACCGGCACCAGCGCTGTAGGCCGAGTCGCCAGTCGTCGCAGGGCTCGTCGAGTTCGGCGGGCACGGACGCGACCGAGTCCAGCATCAGCAGCAGCATCTCGTTCTTGCTCTTGACGTGCCTGTAGAGCGCCATCGTGGTGAAGCCCAGCCGCTCGGCGATCCTGGCCATCGACACCGCCTCGAGGCCGCCGGTGTCGGCCACCTCCACCGCCGCGCGCACGATGCGGGACAGGCTCAAACCCTGCCTGGGTTCCGGCGCCGGCTCGTCCAGTCGCCCCCAGAGCAGATCGAGCCCAGCTGGCAGCTTGTCGTTCATCGCCCCCACATTATTCGCGCTCGGGCAGCGGCTTGCACTCCCCTCAAGTGTATGTCATGCACTCAGTGCATGACATACACAGCGATGATCGTCGGTGGTGGCATCTCGGGATCGGCGAGCGCGATCGCCTTGCACAAGGCGGGGATCAGAGCAGTCGTCTACGAGGCATACGACCGAACCGCGGACAACGCGGGCGTCTTTCTGACTCTCGCGGTGAACGCGCTCGACGCGCTGCGCGCACTGGATCTCGACGTCAGCGAACTCGGCTTCGACACGCCGAGAATCACGATCACCAGCGGTTCCGGCAGGACACTCGGCGAACTGCCTTACGGCACGGCACTGTCGGACGGCATGGTGAGGTGCTGTATTCCCGAGCGACACCTCGGGTCCTCGGTGCACAGCTGCTGGCCGGTACCGCCCTGGTCCGCCGCCACTGCCAGGCGATCGCACTGGCGGCGGCGGTTCCGCTCGGGGTGCTGCTGACCGGGTGGGCGTGCTGGTGGCGTATCCGCTCGCCACGGCACGGGAGGCCCGCTACCGCGTCGGCCCGGCATTCGACGGCCCTGTGCTGGTCCGGGTGCTCCTGCACGAGCTTGCCGGTTGCCGGGCCGGCCAGCGGCAGCGCGCTGCTGGTTTGCTCGGGATGTTCTGATTCGGGGCGCCGCAGGTCGGGCTGGCCCAGGACGACGAGTCCGCCGGCCCATCCTGGTTGCTGTGGGCCGTTCGGCCGATCGAGGCGGGCACTGCGGTCGCGCTCGCCGGCCTGTCGCTGGACGTGTGGTCCGATCCGCCGGTATTGGTCGGCGACTGGGGGCACGGCGCCGGCATCGCCCTGCTGTGAGCGTCGGAGCGTACGCGCTCGGGCTGAACCCGCTCGGCGGCCCTCTCGAACGGCGCCGACGCCGCCTGACCAGAACGGAGCCGCCCGGACCTGGATCCGGACAGAGCGCCCGGTCGGCGGCGAGGAGGATGTGGCGATCTTGGACGGCCGGTCGTCGCCCCATCTCGCCTGCCGGTCACCGTGGTGGGCTGAGGTACGGCACGTGGGGTAAGCCGCCCGGGCGCTCCAGGTGAACCGCCTACCACTTCCTTGCCAGCCGCATTTGCCTTTGCGGGTTGTGGCGACGCTCGTTCCCCAGATGCGCTACGACTGCCTGAGCGGGACGGCACCCCGCGGACGGGTGGATCATGCTGGGAGATCCGAGGAAGCTGCTGCCCAAGGAGGCGACGGGGCGCGCCTCGTTCCTGGAGCTCTTCTTCGACCTGGCCTTCGTCTTCGCGCTGACCCAGGTGGTGTCCCGGGGCGTGGAGAGCCTCACGATGGCTCATGGCTTGCACGACTTCGGCCTGAACGTGGTCAGCGCCGTCAAAACGATCTTCCTGCTGCTCGTCCTCTGGGCGGTCTGGCAGGGCACCGCCTGGACGACCAGCCGGTACGACCCGTACCAGCCGATGATCCAGCTCGTCGTGCTGATCGCGCTGGTGGCCAGCATGGTGATGGGAGTGGGGATCCCGCATGCCTTTCGCAACGCCGCGGCCACCTTCGTGGCTGGTTACGTGATCGCTCAGGTGAGCCGGCCGCTGCTGCTCGCCATAGCGCTCCGCGGCGACGAGCGGCAGCGACTCAAGGTGCGGATGTTGATCACCTACGCGGCGACGGCGGTTCTGTGGATCTCAGGCGTGCTGTTCGCGCGGTCCGGAGCTCGGTTGTTCTTCTGGGGACCAGCCTTGGCCATCGAGTATTTGGCCAACCGGTTCGGTTGGCCGGTGCCCGGCCTCGGGCGTTCGGCTCCCGCCCAATGGTCCATCGCCGGCGCGCATTTGGCCGAGCGGTACCAGCAGTTCTTCCTCGTGGCTCTCGGCGAGGTGGTGTTGGTCACCGGGCTGACCTACGTGAGCGAGGGGCGTTCCCTGGCGTCGACGGTGGCCTTCGCGATCGCCGTGGGAAAGTCGATCCTGATCTGGCGGATCTACTTCTACCGCGCCGGCCAGATCCTCGCCGAGGCGGTCCAGGCGAGCCCGACTCCGGCACGCATCGGGCAGTCTGCCGCCGATTCCCACATGATCATGATCGCCGGTGTCATCACCATGGCGATCGGCTACGAGCTGGCGATCGCCCGTCCGCTCGGGCATGCCCCGGCCGTGTGGATCGCGGCGATCCTCGCTGGGCCGGCCGTGTACATGGTGGGCCGGTCCCGCTTCGAACACGAGGTGTTCGGTCGAGTATCCCCGTCCCGGCTTGTCGCCATCGGTGCGCTGGTCCTGCTCTTCCCAGCGCTGCTCTGGGCGCCGCCGCTGGTCGTGCTGGTCGCAGCCGGGGTCGTGCTGGCCGGGGTGGCCCTCGCCGATGCGCGGCGGGCGTGGGGCAAGCCGCCCGAGCCACCGGCGCCGCCGATCTGACGGGTTGCCCCGCTGCGCTACCTGTTCGCGCTGTTTCGCAGTCAGCCCGACCAGCACCACACCGACCGCGGCGTCCCGACAGCCAGCGGCGTGCTCACACTCAGCGGTCCACGGTGAAGGTCCGCCGTCAGGGCGCCGGTCCAGATCAGGTGCAGCACGACCGGACACACCGGTTCCGGCTCGGCGTGACGCCGCAACCGGTGCTCCAGTTCACCGAGCGTGCCGTAGGATGCCGCCTCGTCCAAAGCCACCGGCAGCAGCCGTTCGCACACCACCGCCCGGCGTCGACAGCCGGCCAGGAACCGGACGGCGCTTGCCGCGTTGGCCGAGAACCCGGCTATCCGTACCCTCTTCGGCCAGCCGGTCGCGCTGGACGATCCGGGTGGGTTCACTGTCTGGCGAACGGGCACCATCCTCGCCGTCCTCGCCAGGGTATGAGGGCTGCTCGCCGCCACCCGGATCACCCGCGGTGAGGAAGACGCCGGCCGCTGGAACCTGCTGGCGGCCGGCCGGATCCCGATCACCGTGATCGTGGTACGGCACCTGGCCGTCGTGGTCGCCGTGCTCCTCGTCGCGGGGTTCGCGGCGGCCGGTGCTATCGCCGGGGTCGGCACCGCACCCCGCGGAGCGCTGGCAGGGTCCGATAGCCACGGTCAGTCATCTCTCGGTGTTGCGACGACACCGCAGACACGACGGCGGTCAGTCAGGGCTGTGGTAACGCTGCCGTCGGACCGCCGCCCGACTTGCGTCACCGCCCCTTCGGTGCGAAGAATGCCCTCATGACCGAGGACCGGGGGTTCCCTTCAAACTCCAAACTGGACACCACGGTTCCGCACTCGGCGCGGGTCTGGAACTACTGGCTCGGCGGCAAGGATCACTTCGCGGTCGACCGGGCCGTCGGCGATGAGGTGATCGCACACATCCCGGACATCCCCATCGGGGCCAAGTCCGAGCGCGCGTTCCTCAAGCGCGTGGTCAGGTTTCTCGTCGAGGATGCCGACATCCGTCAGTTCCTCGACGTCGGCACCGGGCTCCCCTCGGCGGACAACACCCACGAGGTCGCGCAGTCCCTCGACCCGCGTTGCCGGGTGGTCTACATCGACAACGACCCGCTCGTCATGGCGCATGCGTGTGCGCTCCTGACCAGCGCGCCGGGAGGCAGCTGCGACTACGTCGAAGCTGATCTGCGGCAGCCGGACACGATACTCGCGGCCGCGCGGCAGACGCTCGACTTCTCGCAGCCGATCGGGCTCATGCTCCTCGGCGTCGTCAACCACCTCATGGACGACGACGTGGCGTACGGCTCCGTCGCGCAGCTGGTGCAGGCGATGCCCACCGGTAGCTACCTGGTGCTCACCCACTCCACTGCGGAGATCCACGGCGAGCCGATGCTGCGCGTGATGCGGGAAACCACCGAGCGCGGCGGCACGCCAATCCGAGCCAGGACGAAGATGGAGCTCGAACGCTTCTTCGACGGGTTGGATCTGCTGGAGCCCGGCGTCGTTACGTGTTCGCGCTGGCGCCCCGACCCGGAGTCCGACGAGCCGGAGGTCTACCTCTTCGGCGGCATCGGCCGCATCGGGTGAGCTGAGCCTCTCGACGCGGGTCAGCCACGAGGGCAACCTATTCGCGGGTACGGGGGTGACGGCTGGATCATCGGCCACGGGCCCGTCTCGCGGCGACGAGCCTGCAGCGATCTCCATCGAGGATCCGCCATCGACACGGCGTATTGTCGACGGCTGTCGACGTATGAGGCCCTCCGGATCGTGCCGTGGCGCGTCAGACGGCCTTGCCCGGCGGGGACTTGAGCAGCGGGGTCGCCTCGGTGGCGTAGCCGCCACGCTCGGCGCGCCGTGCGCTGGCGGCGATGCGGACGAGGTCGATGTTGACACCGGCAGCGCCGCTCGGGTCGTACACCTTCAGCTTCACGTCGAGGCTCAACGCGGTGCCCGCCCAGCCCTGCGCCTCGAGGTTGAGGTACGCGACGCCGGATGCGACTACCGCGGGAGGGAGCGATGCGGTTTCCCGCGTGGGCGGGTGACTAGCAGCAGGGCGGCGACGAACTCCTCGACCTTCTCGCCGGGCTCGCGTTCCCAGTTCATGGTGGCCGTACGGGAAGTGAGCCACGCGGGGCCGACGGTTTCTCAACCGTCGGTGAGCGGGAAGGCGCTCGTGGCCTTGTCCAGGATTCCGACGGCGGCGGCGCAGGTGCCGTGACGATGGTGACGAGGACACCGGCGACGACCCAGGGCCTACCGCCGTCGCCTACGTGTGGGTCCGGGCGGTTCGAGTTCGGCATTGAGCGCGGGGGGCGGGGTGGTCTAGCTTCGGGGAAGGACGGTGACGGCGACGACGTTGTTGATGACGGTTGCGGTCACGGTTCGGGTCACGGCTTCCGCTGCGGCTGCGGCGCCCCAGTTGCCTCGCTCGAGTTCCTTGGCCCGCGTGATCACGGACGATTTCCAGGGGATCTCGTGGTGGAACTGTGGGAGGGTCCCACTCGCCGAGAGCAGTGCCGCGAGTGCGGCAATCCGGGCCAGGGGTTCAGCGCCGTCGACGAGGACCCGCCGGACCTCCGCCAGGAGGCCGGCTCGGCGTCCGCTTCCACCCTCATGGAGGGCGGTCGTACGGAACAGGCCGAGCACCTTGCGGTTCTCTCGGTCGATGTCGCCCCGTCCGACGAGGCGCTCCAACACGGGCTCGCGCAGTTGGGGGCCGATCGCCGCGAGGGCCGTCTGCACACCCCGGGGCTTCATGGAGAGGTAGCCCCACGCCGAGCGGAGGAGGTCATCCGACGGTGCCTGACCCTCCACGCTCCTGATCCGCCCCCGGGTCGCCGTGGTCAGGTGACCGCCGAGGGCCAGGTCCGCGAGCACGGAACCGCCGAGGACGTAGAAGAGGGTGTTCTCTCCCGCGATGGAGCCGGAACGGGGCTGGAACAGGAGGAGCAGGAGATCCTCCGCCAGGGTCGGGGGGTCCGACCAGCCCGCCGCGCCGGACGTTTCGGCCCGGCGGTCGAAGGAATCAGCGGGTCGTTCGGGCATCGGTCGTGCCTTTCGTCGAGTGGAACCTGTCGGACCGGTCACCGGCGGGGCTCCCAGCGGAAGAGTCGGGTGGCGAGCACGACGGCGACGACGACCCAGCCCAGCGTCGGCGCCAGCAGCAGGAGGGAGTCGGTCACGGCGATGCCGCCGTTCCAGGCGTTCACGGTCAGCTCGGTGGCGGAGCCGCCGGGGAGCAGCCGCTTGAGCAGGGTGAGGTCCTCGGTGCCGCTGATGCCCACCCAGCTGGCCACGGCGATCACGCCGAGGGTGACGGGCAGGGTGGTGACCTGGGCGTGCTCGGGGGAGTTGGTCAGTCCCGCGGTGGCCAGGCCCAGGCCGATCATCATGGCCAGGGTCGCGAGGACCGCCACCACCAGCAGGGGTACGTTGTCCGGCTCACCGGCGACCATGGCCAGCGCGGTCAGGATCGCGGCCACCTGCACCACGGCGATCGCGGTGGGGGGCAGCAGCAGGCCGGCGAGGATGGTGGAGTCGGCGGCGGCGGTGGACCGCAGTCGTTTCAGGAAGAGGTTCTGCCGCCGCGATGCCAGGGTGGTGACGGCGGTGGCGTAGAGCCCGAACGCGGCAACGGTGAACATCACGATCGCCGCGATGTAGCCGAGGCTGCCGATGGCCGCGAAGGTCTCGTGTTGGCGGACGAAGAGGGCAGAGACGGCCACCGGGATGATGAAGCTGGTGATCAGCACCAGCCGGTTCCGGAAGATCTGGATCAGTTCGCTGGAAGCGATGGAAAGCACGGTCACGTTCCTCTCACGGACGGGTCAGTTGGCGTGGCTGGGTGCACTGCCGATGGCGCGGAAGACGTCGTCGAGCCGGGTCGGCCCGGCCTCCAGGTCCCGCAGCTCCACCGCGTGGTCCTGCGCCCAGCCGAGCAGGAGGTGCAGATCCTTCTGCATGGTGAACGTCTCGACCAGGGCCTTGCCGTCGCGGTCGACGACGGCTTGTAGCGGCAGCGCCGGCACTGATGCGGGGAGGGAGAAGCGGATGACCGCCGGCAGGGTGCGGGTCAGTTCGGAGACGGTGCCCTCGCGGTGGAGGGTCCCCTGGTGCATGAGCCCGATCCGGTCGGCGCGCTGCTGTGCCTCCTCCAGGTAGTGCGTGGTGAGCACGATGGTGGCGCCGTCCTCGCGGAGCCGGTCCACTGTGGCCCAGAGTGCATCCCGGGACTGGATGTCCAGGCCGGTGGTCGGCTCGTCCAGGAAGAGCAGCTCCGGCGTTCCGTAGGCGGCGGTCGCGAAGTCCAGTCGACGCTTCTCGCCGCCGGAGAGCTGGGCGACCTTCCTGCCGGCCCGGTCGCTGAGGCCGACGAGGTCGAGCACGCGGTCGACGTCGTCGGTCCGCCGGGTGAGCCGGCCGATCAGGTCGACGGACTCGCGGACGGTGAGGTCCGGGGAGAATCCGCTCTCCTGGAGCATGACGCCCATCCGGGGACGTACTGTGCGCCGGTCGTCCGGGCCGTGCCCGAAGACGCGTACGGTGCCGGAGGTCGGCGTCCGGTGTCCCTCGATGGTCTCCAGGGTCGAGGTCTTCCCGGCTCCGTTGGTGCCGAGCAGCGCGTAGAGCTCGCCTGGCCGTACCTGGAAGGAGAGGTTCTGCACGGCGTGGAAGTCGCCGTAGCTGAGGTTCAGGCGTTCGACTTCGATGACTGGTGTGGTGGACATGCCACCATGACAGCGCGGGCGCAGCCGACCCGTCAGTGGCGCCGTGTCACGAGCGCATGTGACGTGGTGTCACTGGTCGTGGCCGGTTGCCGCCGGATACTGGGATGGTGACCGCAAGATCGCCGCGCTTCACTCAGACGACGCAGGGACGGCTGCGCCGGCTCAATCTGGCGACGTCACTGCCGCCGATCGTGATCGCCGCGGTGGTTCTGCTGTACATCGACACGCACACCTGGTGGCACGTCGTCGTCCTGGCGCCGGGTGTCGGTGCGGCGTTGGTGGCCTTCGAGCGGTGGACGGCCAACGACCTGGCCCGGGTCGTGCTGCCCTGCGTGATCGTGGCGGGAGCGGTGTGGCCGCTGGGGGTGCTGCTGACGGGCAGCCCGAACGCGTACTGGGGTGTCTGCGCCGTGGGTTCCCTCGCCCTGCGCCAGGTACGGCGGCGTCGGGCTCTGGTGGTGGCCGGGCTGTTCTCCTACGTCGCCGTCGTCGGCGCGGTGCGGCTGCTGGTGCAGCGGGACGACGTCCGCGACGTCCTGGTTGCCTACGTCCTCATCCCGACGGGGCTTACCGTGCTGGTGGCGGTCATGACGATGGTGGGCGAGCGGTTCTACGACCTCATCCGGGAGCTCGAACAGACCCGGGAGCGCGAAGCCGAGCTGGCCGTCGTCCGGGAACGGGTCCGGTTCGCCAGCGACCTGCACGACATCCAGGGCCACACCCTGCACGTGGTGAAGCTGAAGATCGCGCTGGCGCAGAGACTGCTGCTCCGCGACACCGGACGGGCGGAGAAGGAGCTGCGTGAGACGTACGCCCTGGTCAGCGACACCATCGCCCAGACCAAGGAACTCGCGTACGCCCAACGGCGACTCAACCTGACCGCGGAGATCGAGAACGCGAAGAACCTGTTCGAGGCCGCCGGCATCCGGGTTCGGGTGACCCGGGAGGCCGAGGTCGACGCCCGCACCAGCGAACTCCTCGGCCAGGTACTGCGCGAGACGACCACCAACATCCTCCGCCACGCGCAAGCCACCCAGGTGCAGATCACGCTGTCCGGGTCGGGCATCACCATCGTCAACGACGGAGTGGCGGCCGACAGGCTCCCCGAGCTCAGGGGGCTGTCGGCGCTGAGGCAACGGGTGGCAGGCGACGGAGGAGAGCTGACCGTGGAACAGCAGGACGAGCGGTTCCTGACGGCCGCGGTCTTCCCACCCGCTCGTGTCGACGCGGCCCCGACGACCCCGGGGGAGCATGGCCGATGACTACCATCGTGCTCGCCGACGACGAGGTGCTGCTCCGCACGGCCCTGGCCGCGCTGTTGCCGTTGGAGGGCGACATCACCGTCCTGGCCGAGGCGCAGGACGGCCAGACGGCCATCGCAGCCACCCTGCGGCACCGCCCTGACGTACTGGTCATCGACCTGGAGATGCCGGGCGTGGACGGACTCGGCGCCGTCGCGGAGATCCGCCGAACGCTGCCGGAGCAGGTGGTCCTCATGCTGACCCGGCACGCCCGCCCCGGCGTTCTCCGCAAGGCCCTGAAGCTCGGCGTCCAGGGCTTCGTCAGCAAATCCGCCGAACCGGCCCACATCACCTCCGTCATCGCCACCCTGCACACCGGCAAACGCTGGATCGACCCGGACGTGTCCGCGCTCGCCGTCACCGAGGACTGCCCCCTCACCGACCGCGAAGCCGACGTGCTGCGGGTCACCGGCGAGGGCTACTCGGTCGCCGACATCGCCGCCCGACTCCACCTCGCGCCGGGCACCGTACGCAACTACCTCTCCAACGCCATGCGCAAGACCCAGACGCGGACCCGCCACGAAGCGGCGCGCTACGCCCGCGAACACGACTGGCTGTGAACGGTGGCTTGGACGGTTCCCGCCCTCCAGCACTGTCCGACATCGACCGACGGAACGAGAACATGCCTCCCGCCTGGATCACCACCCCCATCACCACGGACCTTCTGCACGGCGCCCTCGACCTGCAACACACCACCAGAGGAGTGCTACCGCACCGGCTGCCCGCCTGGGCCCGCGCCCAGAACACCGACGGACAGCTCGCCATGGTGGAGACCCAACCCGCCGGCGTACGGCTGGCCATCCGCACCCGCGCCACCGCGGTCGAACTGGACGCGCTGCCCACCAGGCGGATCTACCAGGGCCTCCCGCCCCGCCCGGTCGGCGTGTACGACCTGCTCGTCGACGGTCACCTGACCGGCCAGGCCAGCGTGACCGGCGGTGACACGCTGACCATCGACATGACCACCGGCACCACCGAGCATCGGACTGGTCCGCCCGGCACCATCCGCTTCACCGACCTACCCGACCGGATGAAGGACCTCGAGATCTGGCTGCCGTACAACGAGGCCACCGAACTCGTCGCCCTGCGCACCGACGCCCCCGTCGCGCCCGCAACCAACCCGGGCCGAAGGGTGTGGCTGCACCACGGCAGCTCGATCAGTCAGGGCTCCAACGCCGCCAGCCCCGCCACCACCTGGCCGGCCCTCGCCGCCGCCCTCGGCGGCGTCGACCTGGTCAACCTCGGCCTCGGCGGCAGCGCCCTGCTCGACCCGTTCACCGCCCGCACCCTGCGGGACACCCCCGCCGACATCATCAGCGTGAAGATCGGCATCAACCTGGTCAACACCGACCTGATGCGGCTCCGCGCCTTCACCCCGGCCGTGCACGGCTTCCTCGACACCATCCGGGACGGCCACCCCAGCACACCACTGCTGGTCGTCTCACCCATCTACTGCCCCATCCACGAGGACACACCCGGCCCCGGCACGTTCGACCTCGCCGCCCTCGACGCCGGACAGTTGCGGTTCCGGGCTACCGGCGATCCGGCGGAGCGGGCGAGCGGAAAGCTGACCCTCGTCGTCATCCGGGACGAGCTGGCCCGGATCACCGCGCAGCGAGCGGCCGACGATCCGCACCTGTACCACCTCGACGGCCTCGACCTCTACGGCAAGGTCGACTTCGCCGAGCTGCCGCTGCCCGACCAGCTCCACCCCGACGCCCGCACCCACCGCCGCATCGCGGAACGCTTCGCCAAGCGGGCGTTCGCTCTCGACGGCCCGATCAGCGCGTCGAGGATCTCACGGCGTTGCTGACCTCGGCGGGGGAGCGCTGAGGTCGAGACAGTTACCGCTCCCGGACTGCGTAGGTCAGGTGCGTCACCCTCGGGGAGGATTCCGTGCGGACCGGCTCCAGGGCCACGCGGCCGGCGTCCACGCCCTCGAACAGGCGGATTCCGGCGCCGAACAGCACGGGCGAGAGCGCGATCGAGAACTCGTCGATCAGGCCGGCGTTCACGTACTCCAGGATCGTCGCGCCGCCGCCCGCGATGCGGACGTCGCGATCACCGGCGGCCTCGCGGGCCTGGTCGAGCGCGGTCTCGATGCCGTCGTTGACGAAGTGGAAGGTGGTCCCGCCCGGCCGCTCCCAGGGGTCACGCTTCTCGTGCGTCACGACGAAGACCGGCGTGTGGAACGGTGCCTCCTCCGGCCACATCTGCTCGCCGGCATCGAACATGCGCTTGCCCATGACGCTCGCGCCGGTACGCTCGAACGTCTCCCGCACGATGTCGTTGTCGCGCCCTTCCTCGCCGCCCCCGCCGAGCTTCAGGTTCTCCCGGAAGAACCGCTGCGGGAAGACCCACGCCTGGAGTTCCACCCACTGCCGCCCCATCAACTCCCCGAGCGACTCGGGCGCGATGAACCCGTCCAGCGACATCGACACACTGAAGAACACTTTCCCGGCCATCAGCGGCCATCCTTCTTCTGGGTGATCTCGGCGATGTAGGCCGCCAGGTTGCTCAGCGTCTGCTGGCCGCCCTCGATCGCGTGGTACTTCTCGACCGCTTCGTCGCGCAACTCCCTGGTGGGGAACACCGTGTGCATCTCGATCCGGGTCGCCGCCCCGTCGGGCGCGAACGTCAGGACCGACTCGAAGGCGTTCGGGTCGTCGCGGGACTCACCATGGAGCAGCGCGATCCCCTCCGGCGGGACGATCTTGGTCCAGGTGATCCATTCCTGGTAGTCCGTCCCGTCCGGTCCGTGCATCACGAAGTCCCACTCACCGCCGACGCGGAACTCGAAGGACCGCGTGGTGGTGGTGAACCCCTCCGGCCCCCACCACCGCGACAGGTGCCGCACCTCGGTGAACGCCTCGAACACCAGCTCCCGTGGGGCATCGATGACCCGGGAGATCACGATCTCGCGGTCAGCCGTCGCGGACTGCGCCGGCGCTCCTCGTCCCATCTCGCTCATCAGCTACTCCTCCTGCCTTGCCTGCTTCAGGTCCTGCACGTACGCGTCCAGCCGGTCGAAGCTCTCGTTCCAGAACCGCTCGAACCCGCCGGTCCACTCGTGAACCGGTCGCAGCCCGCGGGCGTCAAGCCCGTACAGGCGCTGCTTGCCTGCCTTGCGGTCCCGTACCAGCCCGACCTCCCGGAGCACCCGCAGGTGTTTGGACGCCCCCGGCTGGGTCATCCCCAGTTCCTGGGCCAACTCGGTCACCGGCCGCTCACCCGCCCGCAACAGCACCAGGATCTCCCGGCGCTGCGGCTCGGCGATCGCGTTGAAGACGTCCGACGTCGTCGCTGCTCGTGCCATGGCGGCCATCGTATACCCATAACGGCATGCGTCAAGTCGGGCGGCATACCCGCCCACCAGCCAGGCCAACCTGACACGGAATCTCGGCTGTGTGACCGGGAGCGTCGCAGCCGTGGGCCGGCTGCCCCAGCGGGTTGCCGGGAGCACCGTTGTCGCTTGACGGTCTGCACAACGAAGTGGCGGGGCCGATGAAGCCGCCTCCGATCGGACCATGTATCGGAGCATGGCGCGTCCGCTGCACGGTGGGGGCGGATTCCTGCCGTCCGGTTCTGGGTTCTCGCGGCTCAGGTGGGCGGCTTGCCACCGGCGGCAAGGCGCCCATGTAGCTCGGCTGCCCGGCTCTCCGCAGCGCGCGCTTCCTGCTCCCGCCCCAACTGGTGGAGGAGGCTGGCGAGCGCGTCCAGTGCGTTGGCGAAATTGGCTTGGTGCGTGGCCGGTTCGCTGCTGGCCAGCCGGTCCAGGATCTCGACCGCCCGTCGTTCCGGTTCCAGTGCCTCCGCCGGGTGCAACCACGACAGGTTGACTGCCAGGATGTGCAGCGTCGCGGCGAGGGTCGGCGCATGCGTGGCGAAGTCCTCGCGTGCGAGTCGGTCGTAGAGGTGCGCCGCCTCCTTCGCCGCGACTGCCGCCTCTTGACGCTCTCCGAGGCGCCCTGCCTTCCGGGCGTGGTATTGCAGCGCGAACGCGAGATATTCCTGGTGTTCGGCGGATCCGCCACGTGCCAGCTGCCGGCGAGCCTCCACAGCCTCCCCGCTCGCGGTCAGGGACTCCCACGGCCGGTCCATAATCCACAGTGCCTCGGCCAGCAGCTTCAGCGTTACGGCAAGGCCGTGATCGCGCTCGTGTCGTTCGCCGCGATGCGACTGACGGTACGCCGCCGCTATCTGGCTCATCCTGACGACGGCCTCGTCCTGCGCCACCCCTTCGTAGCCGGGATTGTCACGCCAATGGTCTGAGCCGTCGGCGGCCACCGCGGTCAGCGCTCCCGCAAGGCAGTACTCGAGCCCACCGACGCCCTGCCACACGAGTTCCTCGGCCATCTCGCCGATCACGTCCAGAGCCTCGTCCCACCGCCCCAGCATCAGCAGGACGGAACCGTGGGTGGCCAACACCCCGGTGAGAGCGTCGCATCGAAGTGCGTGGTCGGAGGATCGCAGGAGGTCGATCATGTCGCGTTGCACGGCAAGGAACAGTTCCCATCGCTCCAGCCAGCGCGACCTGTAGTCGAGCATGAGAAAGGCGCGATACAGCCCTTCCCCGTGGGCGGTGGGGTTGACCTGCGCCTCCCGGCGAATTACCTGTCTAGCCGCCTCCAGGCCGACCTCCGCGTCGTCGTGCACAGGTCCTTGCACCCACATCAGAGCCACCGTCAGGAAGACCGTTTCAGTCCAGGCATCGAAGCCGTCCGGATCGTCCTGTCGCCGAGTCAGCAGGCAGGTCCGCACAGCCTCGTCGAGGACGGCGACGGCCGGTTCGGCGCGGCCCAGTCGTAGCAGCACTCCGGCCTGGACGGCCAGCGTGAAGTAGAGCGGGAAGTAAGGATCATCCTCTGGCTCGGGCTCGGCGGGAGCATCGCGGGCCACCCGGCGGGCACCGTCGACAGCCTCCCGGGCGAGAACCACGGCCTGTTCCGGTTCCGAGGACACCAGGTTGCTCGCGAGATTCGCCAGCGTAAGTGGCACGGCATCCGCGTACTTCTCTGGGTAGTTGCGCGCCAGCCGGCGGGCGAGGTCGACGCACTCACGGGCGTACGCCAGCGATTCCTCGGCCGTGCCCAGATGCGGCACGTAGACGCTTGCTGCGGAGAGCACCGCGCCGAGATTTTCCTCGTGTTCGGCGGGGTAGTCGCGCGCCAGTCGGCGGAAGATCTCGACCGACTCGCGGAGCGCTCCCAACGCCTCGTCTGGACGGGCCGAGCGGGGTCGTATCGCGTTACCGCCGGTCGACAGCTGCCAGACGTCGTCCGGGCTGGGCACTATGCCCAGGCCGACCAGAACCTGGGCGAGGTTCAGCGCTGACCAGCCGAGCTTGGGCCCGAAAACCTGCGGTTCGACCGCGGCCAGTGGGCGGTAGAGCCGGGTGGCTTCGCCGAGCGCGGTGGCCGCCTCTTCGTCCCGGTCGGCCCGGTCGAGCCAGCGACCCAGGAGATCGTGCAACTCGGCGCGTACGGCGGGATCGGTGAGGGTTGGCAGGCGGTGTCGTGCGAGGCGGTCGGTGAGGTCGGCCCCTGCGACGGTGAGGTCACCGGCCGCGTCGTTCGGGTCCTGTGGTAGGAGGCGTTCCAGTCCTTCCAGGGTGGCGATGAGGTGGGGCCAGCGCTCGCTGGCGGCGGTGAGGAAGGTGATCGCACGGGCGGCATACGGCGGTAGCGGCTTGTCGCCGGTTGCTGGGGTGAGCAACACCTCGGGTGTGCCGTGGGTCCAGGCGTCCGACTCGTGACCGGGTGTGCCATGGCCGGGCAGGCACAAGGCCAGGAAGTCCTCGGCGAGACGGTCGGGGTAGAGGGGCTCCAGGACTGTCCGGGGGTCGGTGGGCGGGTAGCAGAACGTGTGGTCGGTGAGCACCTGGTCGGCGTCGCCGCCGACACCGACTCTGTCCAGCGCCGCCCTGGCGTCCCGGTAGCCCAGGGGCCCGGTGAGGGCGGCGATGAAGACGGCTCGGCGCATCTGGCGCGGGTCGGTGCGGAACGCCGTACGCCCGCCCGCCACGGTGTCGACGGTGTCGTGGAGGGCGTACCAGTGGAGGCTCTCGCGTTCCAGCAGGTAGGCGGTCAGTGCCGTCATGCCCTCGGGCGGCGCCTGCGGCTCGGGCGCGCGGCGGGCGTGGCGGTCGACGGCGACCAGCGCCGCCATGTGCACGGCGAGGGTGAGGCCGAACTCGTCGCGCTCCAGCCAGTCGGGCACGCTGATCGCGGTCGTGTTCGCCGTGCCGTAGTGGCGGGCGAAGCAGTCCCGGGCGGCGACGAACATGCTGCGGCGGGCGTCCCGGACCCGTGGCAGGGCCCCCAACGCCTGGCTGGTGCAGCTATCGGGCGGCCAGCCGGCCTGGGCGAGGGCGTGGCGCAGGGCGGGCCAGACGTGCTCGTTGCGGGCGAGGAGCAGTATCCGCACCGGCACGTCCTGGTTGAGTACCTTGTTGCTGAACAGCCATGTCAGGTGGGTCAGTGGCCACCGATCGGCGTAGTCGACGAGCATCAGCAGCCCGCGGGCGGGTCCGACGCGCAGGTCGTGGCTGGTCTGATCCTCGGCGTCGACCACCCGGGCTGGCGTGTGTTCGGCGGCGATCACCTTCCACCCCTCGCGGGCGGCCAACCCGGCGATGTGGTTGGCCAGGCGGGTCTTGCCCTGGCCGCCCGGGGCGTGTAGCCAGCGGACCGCGTGGTCGCCACCGCCGTCGCGCCAGGCGGTTAGGTCGTCGACCTCACGGCTGCGGCCGGTGAAGTCCACGACGGCGTGGCGGGCGTTGAGCAGGTGGCTCGGCTGAGCCGGCAACCCGTGCTCGTCCACCGCGAGCCTCAGGTCCGCCCGCCCGCCGGCCTCGGTGAGCAGGTACACCGGTCTGCCGTCACCGAAGACGTGCAGGTCCGCGCCAATCACCCCGTAGCCGAAGCCATTCTCGACCCACACCTGCTGATGGGCGCTCTGTACCCGCCCGAGCTGCCCGAACACGCCGTCCACGGCAGTCAGTCCGAGCTGTCGACTGCCGCACCCGACGGCGGTGAGGGGTGCTCTCCGCCGGCCGTGGACGAGGGGTACTCGTGGTAGATGACGTTGCCCCCCAGCGCGGCGAACAGCCGGGAGTTGTCGCGGGCGATGTTGGTCATCACCACCTGCGTCCACTGCTGCTGCGCGGCGGGCAGCGCATCACGTATGTGGGTGACGAGTTCCCGCAGTTCGGCTTCGGCCTCGGGGTGCTCTTCCAGCAGCCGGATCAGCTCCATCTGCCACAACGGCGCCAGCCCATGCCGCGCCTGAGCGGGATCGCTGGCCCGCTCAACCAAGACGATGTTGCCATCCAACTGGGCTTCGATGGCGGCCTGACGCTGGGACCCCTGGCGCCCGAACAGCCGGGCCGTACCGTTGCGGGCGGCCTGCCAGGCGTCGGTGGCCATGGCCGCGACCAGGGCCGCCCCGCCGTTGGCGGCCAGTACCGCCAATGCCTCGGTCAACAACGGCTGCTCCTCTCAACGTGATCGGTTCTCTCCCGTCGAGTTCTCGACGGCGGCCCGGCAGCCAGGATTCACCGGCTTGCAGGGGCTCCTGTCGGGATCAGGCGATGACAAAATAGCGATGTCCACGGATGGACAGCTACACCGTAGGCAAGTCGGTCAAACGACACCTCAGCGGTTGACCGCGCCGAGGGCGGAAGGATGCGACCTGCCCGCCCGGCACTCCCTGATCACCGGCGCGATCAATGTATGGGAGGCGCTGAGTTCCGGGGTGACGTAGAGCAGCCGGCCGGCTTCGCGCTCCTGCTCCGCCGAATCCTGTCCGCAGCACTACGAGCACTGCGTATTGATGGCGTGCGGTTGAGGGAGGTTTCCCTGCGGTCCGGCGCAGCGCCGTCCGGCACGGCGAAGCGGATCACGAGTGGACCACGACGTCCCAGCGCCCACACGGTGAGCGCGAAGCAGCAGAGCGCCGTTCCCGTGATCGTGACCGCCGTCCAGCCGCCGGCGAACCAGAGCGTGGTCGCGGCGGCGGAGCCGAGCGCAGCGCCGATGAAGTTGCCGGTAGCCAGCGCCGTGTTGAGCCGGCTGCGGGCCTCGTGGGAGAGGGCGAACAGCCGCGCCCGGTTGAGGAGGGCCTGCGTCTGGAGGGTGACATCGATCATGATGATCGCGATGATGACAAGTGCGACGGACCGGCCGGCGAACGCCGCGACGACGAAGGCACCGAGGGCCAGTACCCAGGCTGCGCCGGTGGCCGGAAGCGACCAACCGCGGTCGTGCAGACGACCGCCGTGCAGGCCGGAAAGGACACCAGCGAGGCCAGCCAACCCGAACAACCCGATCACCGCTACCGGGTACCGGAACGGTGGGCCGCCGAGCAGGAACGTCAGCGCCGTCCAGAACAGCGAGAACGCGGCGAACCCGGTGGCGGCCAGGACCAGGGTCCATCGGGCCGCACGCTCGCGCATGACCACCGCGCCGACCGAGGCGATGAGCTGCGGGTATGGCATGCGTGTGCGCGGTGCCAGCGGTGGAATCGCGCGGTAGAGCAGGACCGCGAGCAGGACGGCGACAACTGCGGCGAGGGCGAAGATCGCACGCCACCCGACGGCGCCGGCGACGAGCCCGCTGATCGTGCGGGAGGCCAGGATACCGGTGAGGGTCCCGGACCCGACAACGCCGACGATCCGACCGCGGTGGGCGTCGCCGGCCAGGTCCCCGGCGAGCGGTGTGAGGACCTGCCCGGCAATCGTCGTCACGCCGAGCACACCCAGCGCGAAGAGGAGTACGCCGATCGACGGCGCCAGCGCGCACAGCAGCAGTGCGGCGGCCGAGGTCAGCAGCATCACCGGGATGAACCGGCGGCGGTCCAGGACGTCGCCGAGCGGCACGAGCCGGAGCACGCCGACCGCGTACCCGACCTGCGTCGCGGTGACGAGCCAACCGGCCGTCGCGGTCGCGGCGCGTAGATCGCCTGCGATGACGTTGAGCAGCGGCTGCGCCCAGTACAGGTTGGCGACGGCCACTCCCGCCGCCAACGCGAACAGGAACGTCAGCCGGCGGCTCATCTCCGACGGCGGCGGCATGCGGGGGACTGCCACCCTGCCACGCTAAGGCGCCGGATCCAGGCGCGGGGCTAGCCGTGTACTCCGACCCGTACGCCGAAAACCGGCGACAAATCCCCGCGCCCGGCCAGCCGTCACACGTCGTCGGCCTGGTAGGGCGGTGCCGGCTCGTACTGGATCGTGCGGATGACGTCACGTGCGTGTGCGCGGCCGTGCAGCTTCCCGATCAGCCACAGGGACATGTCGATGCCCGCCGAGACGCCCTGGCTGGTGACCAGGTTGCCGTCGACGACGTAGCGAGCGTCGCGGACCACGGTGACGTCGCCGAGTGCTTCCAGGACGTCCTCGTTGGCCCGCTCGGTCGCCACCCGGCGGCCGCGCGTGACGCCGGCGGCGTGCAGCAGGAACGCGCCGGTGCAGTCGCTGGTCACCCAGCTGGCCGCGGCTGCGGTGCGGCGGATCCAGTCGGTGAGCGTGTGGTTTTTCATTTCCGCTTCGATGCGGCTGTGGCCACCGCCGGGCACGAGCAGGACATCCAGTGCGGGGTGGTCGTCCAGGGTGTGGTCGGGCAGCACGCGCATGCCTCGGTTGCACCGGACCGGGCCGCTGTGCTCGGCGATCGTTACCACCGTGTCCGCGTGGTTGCGGCGCAGCGAGGAGGTCGTGAATACCTGCCAGGGGCCGACGAAGTCGAGCTCCTCGACGGCTTCGAACAGCAGTAGTCCGTAGGTGGTCATGTTCATGCTCCCATCACGAGACAGCCAGTTCCACTGGGCAGCGGTCCTGCGGGCAGGCCAGGTAGTCGCAGAGCCGGCAGATCCGGTCGGCGCGCTGCCGGTCGACGGCGAGGCCGGCCAGCACCGACTCGGCCGCTGCGGCAAGGGTCTGCCGTTGTGCCTCGTCTACCGGTGCGAGTGCCCGCCGCAACACCTCGCGCCGGGCGGCGACGATCTGCCAAGCCGAGGTCTCGCCGGCGGCGGTCAGCCAGAGCGCCACGCTGCGCCGGTCAGTGCCGTGCCGCCGTTCCACCAGCCCGTCACGAACCAGCCGGTCGACCAGCCGGACCGTCCCGGAGCCGGTGATCCCGAGTACACGACTCAGGTCGTCGATCCGCTCCCCAGGGTTGAACAGGATCGTCGTCAACGCCGACGCCACGGTCGAACCCGGTGCACCGGCCTCTTCGGCGGCCCGCTCAAGCGCGTCCGCCAGGCCGAGCACGAGCGCGGCGACGAGATTGACGTCCCGATCATCCATTCCCCGATGCTAATTGACTGACTCAGTCATGTAAAGCGCCGGAAGCTGACCCGCCAGTCCGCTGAAAGGATTCTGAAAGGACCCTGTCGGCACACTGGCGACCCACAAGCCTTGATCGGGGGGTTCATGTTGCGCCAATCGTCCCTGCGGTTCCTCTCACGCCGGGGTCTCGTCGCTTCGGTCGCCGTGCTGCTGACGGCCGTGGTGCCGCTGGCCGGTTCGGCGGTCACGTCCACGCCGGAAACGGATCGCGGGAGCGCGCCGCTGGTGCGGGAGACGCCCGACCCGGGCAGTGCGGTTCGGGCCGCGGCCGCGCAAGGGACCCCGGTCCGGGTGGCCAACATGACCACCCCGACCCGGGTGGTCGACGCGCGGCCCGACGGCACGATGACCGCGACGTTGCACGCGTACCCACAGCGAGTGCCGCGCGACGGACGATGGCTCGATCTCGACACCGCGCTCGTCCGGCATCCTGACAAGACGGTGCGGCCACGGGCGGTGGGATCCGATCTGGTCCTGTCCGGTGGCGGTGGCACGGCGCCACTGGTGCGGTACGGACGGGATGGCCGGTGGATGGCGCTGGCCTGGCCAGGCACGCTGCCGGCGCCGGTGCTGGCCGGCGCGGTCGCCACGTACCCCGAGGTGCTCCCCGGTGTCGACCTCGTGATGCGGGCCGAGGTCGACGGGTACAGCCAGCACCTGGTGGTCAAGAGCGCGGTGGCGGCCAGGCAGCCGGCGTTGCGGCGGATCCGCCTGGGACTGTCCACGCAAGACCTCAAGGTGACGGCGACACGTGCGGGGGCGCTGGAGGCGCGGGACGCCAGCGGCACCCTCGTCGTCACGGCGCCGCCGTCGGTGATGTGGGACAGCGCGGGGAAGGTGGCGCGCGTCGGCGTCGCGTTGGCCGGCTCCGCGCTGGTCCTGACGCCGGACCAGGCGCTGCTGCGCGACCCGAGGACCCGGTTTCCGGTGACCATCGACCCGAGGCCGGGCGACCCGCCGCGGGACGGCTGGACGAAGGTCTTCACCGGCTATCCGGACATGGCGTACTGGAACGGCAACTCCGACGACCAGTGGGCGAAGGTCGGGAAATGCGACTGGGCAGCCTGCAACGACGTCGGGGTAGCTCGCTCCTACTTCCAGTTCTTCACCGACTTCCTGGCCGGCAAGCAGATCCTGCACGCCACGTTCGACGCGCTCGTCGGGTACGGGCCGTCGTGCAACACCCGCCCGCACCAACTGCTCAAGGCGCGCAGCGGCATCTACGGCGGGACGACGTGGAACAACGCGCCACAGGGTGACGTGATCGCCACCCAGAACGTGGGGAGCAACTACGAGGGCTGCGCGGGAGACAAGCCGGTCGGCTTCGACGTGCGCGGGCACGTCAACGCGGGCGGGATCACGACGTACTTCCTCAAAGCCGCCGACGAAACCGACAAGTACGCCTGGCGGCGGTACAAGGCCGAGGCCTCGGTGATGCGGGTGACCTACAACAGCCAGCCGGACCTGCCGCGGGCCCTCGGGATGGACCCGCCGCTGCCGCAGCCGTGCCGCTGGTGTGGCGGCATCCCGTACGTCGCTCAGCCGGACGTCCGCTTCGAGGCCACGCTGACCGATCAGGACGGCGACAACCTCTACGCGGCCTGGCGTACCCGGGTCGGCGGGGTGGAGAACGCCTGGAACGGCGGCTGGATGGCCAACGGAGACCGGCACAGCACCCCGATCTCGCTGGCCGGCTACAACGGCAAGCGGGTCGAGTGGTGGATGCATGGCCACGACGGCTACCTGGAAAGCGCTGCCGGCGGCGGGCAACCCTTCGTGGTGGACCTGGATCGGCCCGGCTCCGCACCTGGGGTCGTCGCCGCGCTGTACCAGGACGACAACCGATGGCACGGCGGCGTGGGGGTGCCGGGGAGGTTCACGTTCCTGCCGGTGGCGCCGGGCGAGACCGGGGTCAACGTCAACGACATCGACCACTACCAGTGGGGCTTCGACGACCAGACGGTCAACAAGGTGGACGCGTCCTCGCTCGGCGGGCCGGCGACCGTGAGCATCGCGCCAATCGGTGACGGCGCGCGCACCCTGTTCGTGCGCAGCGTCGACCGGGCCGGTAACCGCAGCGACCCGCGGATGCACCGCTTCTACGTGCGCGCCGGCAACGGCCCGCTGGCGCAGTGGTCGCTGGACGGCAACCTCCGGGACACCGGCTTCCTCGGCGACCGGGACGGCACCGCCACCGGCCCGGTCGCGTACGGGAACGGCGCGGTTGGGCCCGGCCTGCGGCTGGACGGTACGGGCAAGGTGGGCACGCCGAGCACTGTCCGGACCGACGACAGTTTCTCGGTGACGGCGTGGGTACGGCTCGACCGGGCCGACGGCGCCACGTACGGGCTTGTCAGCCAGCACGGCGCCAACAACTGCGCGTTCTGCCTCCAGTACATGCCGGATCGTGGGTGGACGTTCGCACTGCCGCACGCCGACCAGGCGAGCCCACCCGGGTGGTCCTTCCTGACCGCGCCGGCGATCGCGGGGGAGTGGACACACCTGGCGGGGGTCTACGACGCCGCGGAGCAGAAGATCAGGCTCTACGTGAACGGCCGGCTGGCCGGCACGACCCCGCACATCGCGCCGTGGCACACCGAGGGCAGGCTGGAGATCGGCTCCGGCATGGCCGGCGGCATCGACGAGGTGAAGGTCTACGACCGCCCCCTCTCCGTGGCCGAGGTGAACGCCGACGTGACCCGCGACAACGTCCAGCTTGGACACTGGAAGTTCGACCCGCCGAGGGACGGGGGCAGGGCCGCCCCGAACGCGGTGCCGGGTGGGACCTCGGCGGTGCTGCACGGCGGCGCCCGCTACATCACCAGCCCGAACAACGGGGCGGTCAAGCTCGGCGGGGCCGACGACTACGTGGGTACCGGAACGCCGGTGTTGCGGACGGATCGCAGCTTCACCGTCGGGGGTTGGCTGTGGCTGGACGAGGTGCCCACGGTGGCGGGCGGCGCCTCGACGGCGGTGACCCAGGACGGTGCGGTCAACGGCGGCTTCTACCTTGGTTATCGGCATTCGGACGGCGGCCGGTGGGAGTTCTACCTGCCGTCGGCCGACGCGGTGACGCGGCCGGCGGACTCGGCGGTCATCAGTGCCGCCGGTACGGCCAAGCCGCGCCAGTGGACCCACGTCATGAGCGTGTACGACGCCGAGAGCAAACGGATCGAGCTTTACGTCGACGGCCGGCTCGCCGCGTCCGCGACGCGCGCCGCGGGGTTCAACGCCACCGGCGAGCTCGTCGTCGGGCGGATGCGGATGAACGGATCCGTCGGCAACACCTGGAACGGCGCGGTGGACGAACTGCGGGCGTACAGCCGCGTGCTGTCGGCGGCCGAGATCCAGGGCATCGTCACCCAGAGCGCGGTCACCGCCGGCCAGTGGCGGCTGGACAGCATCGACGGCGCTGGCCTCGAGATCCCCGACTCGTCCGGCCGCGGCCTCACCGGCAAGGTGGAGGGCGGTGTAACGCTGGTCGGCGGGCAGAGCACCCACCCGGACCCGTCCGACAAGGCGCTCCGGCTCGACGGTGCGACGGGTGCCGCCAGTGCACCCCACGCGGTCGGGACCAACCGCAGCTTCTCGGCTACCGCCTGGGTGCGGCTGGACCGGGTGGGCGACCACCATCTCGGCGTGGTCTCCCAGGACGGACAGACGGTCTCGTCGTTCCGGATCGAGGCGGAGCCCGGCAAGCAGTGGTCGTTCGTGATGTTCACCCGGGACGTCGAGGGCGGCGGTGAGGCTCGCCGGGCGATCGGCGGCGCCGCGCAGGTCGGCGTCTGGACTCACCTGGCCGCCGTCTACGACGCCGAGGGCGGGCGGATGCACCTGTACGTCAACGGCGTGCTGGCGGCGACACAGCAGCACAGCAACGCCTGGGACTACCCGACCGGGCGGGTGCAGATCGGGCGGAGCAGGTGGGCCGGCACGATGTTCGACTACTTCCCCGGTGTTATCGACGACGTGGCGCTCTACAGCCGGACGCTCTTCGCCGAGGAGATCCGGGTGCTGGCCGGCCGCGATCTGTCTCTTGTGCACAACTGGGCGCTGAACGAGCCGAGCGGTACGAGCGCGGGGGACTCGGTCGGCGCCCGTCCCGGCACGCTCGCCGGTGGCGCGGCGTTCACGTCCGGTCGGGTGGGCAACGGGGTCACGCTCCCCGGCACGGGGGACGTGTCCACGCAGGGCGTGGACCTGCGCACCGACGCCAGCTTCACGGTGGCGGCGTGGGCGTATCTCACCGCGAAGGACTGCGACCTCAAAGTCCAGCCGGAGTGCAAGGTGGACCTCGTCTCGATCGACGGCGCGAACACCAGCAAGTTCCGGCTCGGCCACGTGGTCGACAAAGGACAGAGCCAGCTGGGCGCGTGGATCTTCGAGATGCCCGCGTCGGACACCAGGGGCGCCCCGGCCACCAAGGCGGCGGTGACCACCGAGCCGGCCGACCTCGACAGGTGGGTGCACCTGGTCGGCGTGTACGACGCGCCGTCCAAGACGTACTGGCTCTACGTCAACGGCAACCGCATCGGCAGCGGGACGCTGAACGCCGCGTGGCCGGCCAGGGGCGAGGTGCGGATCGGCCGCGGCATCGGACCGGACGGGAGAGCCGGAGAGTACTGGAAGGGCCGAGCTGACGACGTCCGCCTCTACGCAGGAGTGCTGGACAGCGACCGCGTCTGGGCGCTCTACACCTCGTATCCGGCCCTGCAGGCGCCGGCCGCGGCACCGAAGAACCGGTAGACGGGAGAGACAGAATGAGCGCATTCCGCAGCCGGGTGGCCGCCGCCCTGGTGGCCGTACTCGCCACCACGTTCATCAGCACGGTCACCACGCCGGAGCCGGCGTTCGCCGCGATCGAGCCCTCCGTGCCGCTGCCCACCACGCCCTCCACCCCGGTCACTCGGGAGACGGTGACGGGTCGGGGCCAGGACCAGGCCAGCAGCAACGCGCTCAACGGCGACCAGCGTCCCGGCGGCACGCCGGCCAAGGGCGCCGGAACGCCGAAGGCGACGTCGCTGTCGCCGTCGGCCACCTGGGAGGTCTCCGCGCAGATGGGAGACTTCACCTGGTCCTACCCGCTGCGGGTGCCGCCGGCGCCGGGTGGGTTGGAGCCGGAACTCGCCCTCTCGTACTCGTCGTCCGCTGTGGACGGACGGACCAGCGCGACCAACAACCAGGCGTCGTGGGTCGGCGACGGCTGGGAGCTGTCACCGGGATTCATCGAGCGGGTCTACGGCGCCTGCTCGGAGGACACCATGGGCGGGACCACCCCGCCGGCCGACAACGGTGACCTCTGCTGGCGCAGCGACAACGCGGTCGCCTCGTTCAACGGCGGCGGCGGGCAGTTGGTCTGCTGCGACGGGGCGAACCGGTGGCGGCTCAAGAACGACGACGGCTCGCGGATCGAGCGGCTGCCCGGTGCCGGCAACGGCGACAACGACGGCGAGCACTGGAAGATCACCACGGTCGACGGCACACAGCTCTTCTTCGGCTCCCGCCCCGAGGCGAAGTCGACGTGGACGGTGCCGGTGTTCGGCGACGACCGGAACGAGCCCTGCAACAACGCCGCGGGCTTTGGTGCGTCGTACTGCACCCAGGCATGGCGGTGGAACCTCGACAAGGTCGTCGACCGCAACGGCAACCTGATGCTGTACGGCTACGACGCCGAGACGAACTCGTACGGGCTGAACGGCAAGGACGCGGCGGTCTCGTACGTGCGGGGCGGCACCCTGCGGACCGTCGAGTACGGGATGCGTGACGGTCAACCGGCGAGCGGCCAGGTCGAGTTCGTCGTGGCGGACCGTTGCGTGCCGGGCAGCACCTGCACCCCGGACAAGAAGGAGAACTGGCCGGACGTGCCGTGGGACGAGAAGTGCGATACGGCCACCTGCTCCGGCAAGGCGTCGCCGACGTTCTGGTCGACCAAGCGCCTCGCGAAGGTGGTCACCCGGGTGCGGAACGGCGGCGGGTTCACCGACGTGGACTCGTGGACGCTGGAGCACCTGTTCCCCAAAACCGGCGACGGCCAGAGCGAGAAGGCCACGCTGTGGCTGCGCGGCATCGTCCACACCGGACACGTGGGCGGTGAGGTCAGGCTGCCGGCGGTGACGTTCGAGGGCATTGCGCTGCCGAACCGGGTGTACAAGGTGGATGGTCTCGCGCCGTTGCACCGGTACCGGGTCACCGGGGTGCTGTCCGAGGCCGGCGGCTCGATCGCCGTCCAGTACGCCGGCGCGAACTGCGTCGAGGGCAGCTCGATGCCGGCCAACCCGGAGACCAACACGCTGCGGTGCTTTCCGGTGCGCTGGCAGAAGGACAACATCGCCGAGCGCACCGACTACTTCCACAAGTACGTCGTGGAGAGCGTCACCCAGTCCGACCGGTTCAGCGGCCTACCCGTGCCGATCACCGCGAACATCCAGCAGGTCACCACGTACGAGTACCTGGACGGGGCGGCCTGGCATTACGACCGGTCCGAGTTCACGAAGGCGGAGAAGAAGACCTGGGACGAGTTCCGCGGCTACGGCAAGGTGCGGATCCGTACCGGCGTGCCGGGTGACCCGAGCGGCCCGGTCGGCATGACGGAGCGGCGGTTCTACCGCGGCATGCACGGCGACAAGCTGCCGACCGGCACCCGTGGCGTTCAGGTCCAGGGCACCCGTGGACCGGCCCGCGACGACGAGGACTGGCTCAACGGCACCCCGCTGGAGACGACCACCTACGACGGCGACACCGACCGGGTTGTCGCCACCGAGATCAACACGCCCACCTGGCAGGGGCCGACCGCGACCCGTGACGCGCTGAAGTCGTACATCGTTCGCGCCGGCTTGACCGAGTCGTGGACCGCGCTGGCGGGCGGCGACTGGCGCACCACCCGAGCGGAGTCCACATTCGACGAACGTGGCCTGGTGCGTACGGTCAGCGATCTCGGCGACACCTCCACCGCCGCCGACGACCGCTGCACGAGCACCTGGTACGCCCGGAACGAGGGCGCCTGGCTGATGAACCTGCCGTCCCGGGCCGAGACGGTAGCCGTGCGCTGCGGCGCGACCCCGGTCTTCCCGGACAACGCGATCAGCGACGTGCTGTCCGAGTACGACGGCGTGGGAAACCTGATTACCAGCAAGAGCCTGTCGGCCCGTCCGTCGTCCGGCGCACCGGGGTACTACACCACCGCCACCAACACGTATGACCTGCATGGCCGGGTCACCGAGTCGCGCGACGCGCTCCGCCGGCTCACCAGGACCGCCTACACGCCAACCAACGGCGGCCCCGTCACGCGGACGACCGTGACGGGCCCGCTCGGGCACACGGTCAGCACGACGCTGACACCCGCGTGGGGTCTGCCGACCGCCGTCCTGGACGCCAACCAGCGCCTGACCGAGACCGCGTACGACCCGCTCGGCCGCACCGCCCGGGTGTGGCTGCCCAACCGCTCCCGGACCACGTACCAGGACGACGCGAGCGCCAGGTTCAGCTACCTCATCCGGGGCGACGCGCCGACCGTGGTCACCAGCGAGGTGCTCAACGCGAAGGGCAACTACGTCACGACGAAGGAGATCTACGACGGCCTGCTGCGGTTGCGGCAGGAGCAGGTGCCGGCGGTGGGTGGCGGACGGCTGCTCACGGACACCCGGTACGACTCGCAGGGCCGGGCGTACCGGACGACCCAGCCGTACTTCAACAACGCGGCATTGGACGACAACATCTGGGTGGCCAGCGACGCCCAGATCCCCGGCCACACCTTGACGACGCACGACGGCGCCGGCCGCCCGATCGCCGAGATCTACAAGGCGGGCGTGGAGGAGCGGTGGCGTACGAGCACGGCCTACGGGGGCGACCGGGTGCACGTCACGCCGCCCCGGGGCGGCACGGCCACCACCGTGATCTCCGACGCACGCGGCCAGACGGTCGAGCTGCGCCAGTACCGTGGTGCGACGCCCACCGGGGCGTACGACTCCACGACGTACACCCACACCGAGGCGGGCCAGCGGAAGTCCGTAAAGGACCCGAGCGGCAACGTCTGGCGATACGAGTACGACATCCGGGGCAACCAGATCCGGTCCGAGGACCCGGACCGGGGTGTGTCGACGATGACGTACGACGACGCCGGCCAGCTCCTGACCGTCAAGGACGCCCGCGACGTCACCCTCACCAGCAGCTACGACCCGCTGGGGCGCAAGCGCACCGTCAAGGCCGGCGACACGCAGTTGGCCGAATGGACGTACGACACGGCCACGGGTGGGGTGGGGCAGCTCGCCTCCGCCACCCGGTACGTCGACGGCGCCGCGTACACGACCTCCTTCGACTACTACACCGAGCTGTACCACCCGTACCAGACGAAGGTAACGATCCCGCAGTCCCCACGGACGCAGACCCTCGCCGGCACCTACACCACCTACAGCACGCTCAACTGGGACGGCACGCCGAAGGGCATGACCCTGCCGGAGATCGGTGACCTGAAGAAGGAAACCGTCTCCCAGGAGTACGACGACCTCGGCAACCCGACCACGCTCACCGGCGGGCCGGCGGAGTCACCGACCTTCGAGTACGTCACCAGCAGCGAGTACACCCGGTTCGGCGAGACGGCCCGGCTGGAGCTGGGCCCGATCGGCAAGCGGGCGTGGCTGTCGTACTACTACGAGGACAGCACCCGTCGTCTCACGCGCTCCATCGTGGACGCCGAGGTGCCGCGCCCGATGCAGACCGACGTCAACTACACCTACGACCCGGCCGGCAACGTGACCTCGATCGCCAATACTCCGAAGGACCTGCCGCACGACGCGCAGTGCTTCCGATACGACCACCTGCGGCGGCTGACCGAGGCGTGGACCCCGACCGGCGACTGCGCCGCCGCGCCGGGCGTGGGTTCGTTGGGCGGGGCCGCGCCGTACTGGCACTCGTACACGTACGACGCGGTCGGCAACCGGCTCACCGAGACCCAGCACGCCTCGGCGGGCGACACCGTGCGTACCTACGGGTACCCGGCGGCGGGCGCCCACAAGGTGGAGTCGGTGACCACGACCGCGCCCGGCGCGGCGGCGAAGACGGAGAGTTTCACCTACGACAGCATCGGCAACATGTCCACCCGGCCCGGACAGCAACTGGACTGGAACCCGCTCGGCAAGCTGGAGCAGGTCAGCGAGGGCGACAAGAAAACCCGCTTCGTGTACGACGCGGATGGCGAGCGGCTGCTTCGCGAGGACCCGACGACCATCACGCTGTACCTGGGCGGGCAGGACCTCAAGTTGACCAAGTCCACCGGCAAGCTGACCGCGACCCGCTACTACCAGCACGGCGACTCCACAGTGGCGACGCGAACGGCGGCGGGCGTGAGCTGGGAGGCCGGTGACCACCAGGACACCGCCCAGGTGGCGATCGACTTCGAGAGCCAGAAGGTTAGTCAGCGCCGCCAGACGCCGTTCGGTGCGCCGCGTGGCACGCCCGTGCCGTGGGCGGGTGACAAGGGCTTCGTGGGCGGCACGTTGGACTCCTCGACCGGCCTGACCAACCTCGGTGCCCGCCAGTACGACCCGCAACTGGGCAGGTTCATCTCCGTCGACCCGGTGCTGGACCTGTCCGACCCGCAGCAGATGCACGGTTACACCTACAGCAACAACAGCCCGGTCACCTTCTCCGACCCCACCGGTCTGCTCTGGGGCTGGCTGAAGAAGGCGGCGAAGAGCGTGTGGAACGGCATCAAGACGGTCGCCAAGCACGCCGCACCGGTGGTCGGGATAGCGGCCATGGCGTTCGCGGCCACGCCCATCGGCGGTGCCTTGGCGGTCGCGGCTCTCGTCGCGGGTGGCATCAACACGGTCAGTAGCTGCTTCGGGGACAAGAAGGCCCTGGGATGCGCCGCCCATGTCCTGGAGTTGGCGCCCGGTGTCGGCAAACTGGCGGTGGGGGCGGCCAGGTACGCCGGCAACGCGCTGAACGCCTCGCGCCTCACGAGCGGTGTGTCGAGCACGGGCTCGTACCGGACCTTCCGCGAGATGGGCAAGCTCGGCGACGAGGTCGGGCACCTGGGTAGCCGGCCATCCCAGTGGCTCAGCCGGGAGACCATCGGCGAACGCAGCGAGCTGATCGAGGCCGGCGGGTATTTCGCCGGCACGTACTACTACGCCACCTGCGGCATCAAGACAGTGGACTGCTACGGCAGCGGGGGATCCGCGGCCGGGCAGCCTGGCGCAAGTTGTGTGTCCATCGTCCAGCTCTGCGACCCCGGGCCCAAGACTGCGGAGCCGTCGTGGCTTCCCAGCCTCCTGGCCTGGAGTCCACCGCCGGGCGCCAAGGTGTACCCACCGACCTTCACCGGCCCGATCCCGGGGCAGGGTGTCCGCGCGGTGCGCGCCCCGACCTGGCCGGACTACCACCGGACCCCGCCCCAGCGGCGCGCCTCGCAGGCACCGCCGCCGAAGCGGTCGGTGCCGGGCCCGAACAACACGTACACCACCGGCGACGGCCGTACGTGCAACCGAGGCGGCGGGATGTGCGCCATGTAACCGCCCCTCGAACCTCGTGGTCATGCGCCGGCACCCCCCCGTTGCCGGCGCATGACCACGAGCCGTCTCTGCCGACGGCGACCGCGTTGAGCCGATCCGACCGTACGTCCAGCCGTACCTACCTGGGCACCAAGACTCGTACGCCGAAAATGGGCGAGGTGTGGCCTGGTCAGCGCTGTTCGATCAGCATGCCGACCTGAATCGCCACGGCCGAACCCTGCACCCGCTCTGATAGTAAGACAGCACGTGACTATGTCAGGACAAATCCTTGACAGAGCTTTTACCCCCAGGCAGGCTCTCGGGCAACGTTGGCGGCCCTGCCGGGGTCGCGTAGCGAGCGGGGCATACCTCCATGCACGGGAGGGGACACGGATGCGTATCGGGCTCGCGGGCGTCGGACGGATCGGCGCCTTTCACGCCAGGACACTGGCTGCTCTGGACTTCGTCGACGACCTCGTCGTCACGGACGCCGACGTCGAGGCCGCCAGGGCCGTCGCCGACGAGCTTCGGGCGAGCGTCGCCCGCGACGTCGGGGCGCTGCTCGCCTCGAGCGTCGACGGCTTCGTGATCGCGACGGCCACCCCCGGCCACGCCCCCCTGCTGCGGCAGAGCATCGCCGCGGGCGTACCCACGTTCTGCGAAAAGCCGGTGGCGGCGACCCTCGATGAGACGATCGAGCTCGCCCACCTCGTCGCGGCCAGCGAGGTTCCCGTGCATGTCGGCTTCCAGCGGCGCTTCGACGACGGCTACCAGCGGGCCCGGCAGGCGGTCCAGGCGGGCGAACTCGGCTTCGTCCACACGATCCGGGCCAACACCCATGATCAGGCGCCGCCGCACGAGTCCTACATCCCGACCTCCGGCGGAATCTTCCGCGACTGCGGCGTCCACGACTTCGACATCCTGCGGTTCGTCACCGGGCGGGAGGTGGCCACCGCCTACGCGACCGGCGGCAACAAGGGCGCCGACTTCTTCTCGGCCGCCGGCGACGTCGACACCGGCGGAGCGCTGCTGACCATGGACGACGGCACCATCGTGCTGGTCTCCACGACTCGGTACAACGGCGGCGGCCATGACGTGCGGATGGAGATCTTCGGTGAGCGGGCCACGATCGCGGTCGGGCTGGACCACTCGCTGGCGATGGACTCCGCCGAGGCGGACGTCGACTTTCCCCGAGGGCCGCGCAACTGGTCTTTCCTGGAGCGCTTCCGGCCGGCGTACGAGGCCGAACTCATCGCCTTCGCGGATGTCGCCCGCGGCGTTCGCCCCTCGCCGTGCACCGTGCACGACGCGCTCGAAGCATTCCGGGTCGCCGAGGCGTGCGAACTGTCCCGGGCCGAGCGCCGCCCCGTCGCCCTCGCCCAGATCAAGGGGAATTGAGGTTATGGCCACTGTTCGCACCGAAGCGACCTCGTCGGGAGGTGGACCGATGCCGGCAGGTGATCTTGCCGTGACGGCGTACGACCTGGTCGCCATGGGCCGGACCGGGGTCGACATCTATCCGCTCGAGCACGGTGTGGGGCTTGAGGACGTCAAGCGTTTAGAGGTCGAGGTCCTCGTCGGCGACCGGACAGTGAACCTTTTTCAACCTCCCCTTGCGGTCCGTCGTGGTCGCAGGTGGAAGTCGGGGCGTACCCGCCGGGCGGTTCAGGTTGAAGAAGGTTCAGTGGAGGTGCCACGATGATCACGACTTCGAACCTGCCGCGTATCCGTGCGCTGACCGAGGTGCGGGTGCGTGAGCCGCAGCGGATCGCCGCCGGGTGGGCCGTCCGTAGGCGTCGCCACCTGGTGGGCCCCGACGGCCGCCTGCTCATCGTGGCCGCGGACCACCCCGCCCGCGGTGCGCTCGGCGTACGGGACGACCGGCAGGCCATGGCGTCCCGCAGCGAGATGCTGGAACGCCTGGTCACCGCGCTGTCCCGGCCCGGTGTCGACGGGGTGCTCGGCACCCCCGACGTCCTTGACGATCTGCTGCTGCTCGGCGCGCTCGACGACAAGATCGTCATCGGCTCGATGAATCGCGGCGGTCTCCAGGGCTCGGTCTTCGAGTTCGACGACCGCTTCACCGCCTACAGCGTCGCGGAGATCGCCGCCCGCGGTCTCGACGGGGGCAAGATGCTCACCCGGATCTGCCTCGACGATCCGGCGACACCGGCAACCCTGGAGGCGAGTGGCCGAGCGGTCACGGAACTTGCCGGGCGCGGCCTGATGGCGATGGTGGAGCCCTTCCTGTCCGTCCGCGTCGAGGGCCGGGTCCGCAACCTGCTGGACCCCGAGTCGGTCGTCGCGTCGATCCACATCGGCTCGGCGCTCGGGGCGACCAGCCAGCACACCTGGCTGAAGCTGCCGGTCGTCGAGGACCTGGCCCGGGTGATGGACGCCACCACCCTGCCGACACTCCTGCTCGGCGGCGACCCGAGCGGCCGACCCGACGAGATGTACGCCGGGTGGGGCGCCGCGCTCGACCTGCCCGCCGTACGTGGGCTGGTCGTCGGGCGCGCGCTGCTCTTCCCACCGGACGGCGACGTGGCGACCGCCGTCGACATCGCCGCGGGCCTCGTCCACCGGCAGCCGGCATGAGCACGACCAGCCGCTGGGTCCACCGCCACGGCACGGCCGGCGCGGGCGACTTCCAGGTGGCGATCACGGATGCCCTGGACGGGTGGCAGCACACCAGCCTTCGGGTGGCCACGCTGCCGCCGGCCGGTCAGGTCGACCTCGCCACCGGCCCCAGCGAGATCATCGTCGTTCCGCTGCGCGGCGGCCCGGGCGTCGAGATCGTCGACCATGCCGGGGTACGGCACGACGTCCGGCTCGCCGGCCGGGAGAGTGTCTTCGCCGGCCCGACCGACGTGTGTTACGTACCCCGGGAGGCGCGTCTCACGGTGCGCAACCCGGGCGGTGTGCCGGCCGTGGTGGCGCTGGCGGGGGCGAGGGCGACGAAGCGGGCCGCGCCCCTGCCGGTGTGTCAGGTGGCCGCCGCCGACGTGCCGGTCGAGCTTCGCGGTGCCGGCATTGCCTCGCGCGAGGTACGCAACTTCGGCATCCCATCGGTGCTGGACGCCGATTCGATCATCGCCTGCGAGGTCGTCACGCCCGCCGGCAACTGGAGCTCCTATCCGCCGCACAAGCACGACGAGGAGCGCGAGGGTGTGGAGACCGAACTGGAGGAGATCTACTACTTCGAGGTCCGGGCCGAGGACGGCGACCCGCCGGTCGACGGTGCCGACCCGGTCGCCTACCACCGGGTCTACGGCACCCCGCAGCGTCCAATCGACGTCCTCGCCGAGGTCCGCTCCGGTGACGTGGTCCTCGTACCGCACGGCTGGCACGGCCCGGCGATGGCCCCGCCCGGCTACGACCTCTACTACCTCAACGTGATGGCCGGCCCCGGCGCCACCCGGGCCTGGCTGATCTGTGACGACCCGGCCCACGGGTGGGTGCGCCAGGCATGGGCCGGGCAGTCCGTGGACCCGAGACTGCCGATGGGAGGGCATCGATGACCGCGAGCGCCACGACCGTTCGCCTGACCGTCGGCCAGGCCGTTGTACGTTTCCTCGCCAACCAGTGGAGCGAACGCGACGGCGAGCGCCGGAGGCTCTTCGCCGGCTGCCTCGGCATCCTCGGCCACGGCAACGTCGCGGGGGTGGGCCAGGCCCTGCTACAGAACGAACTCGCCCGCGGCACCGAGCACCTGCCCTACGTGCTGGCCCGCAACGAGCAGGCGATGGTCCACCTGGCGGTCGCCTACACCCGACAGCGGGACCGCCTGCAGACCTGGGCCTGCACCGCGTCGATCGGCCCCGGCTCCACCAACATGCTCACCGGCGCCGCACTGGCCACGGTCAACCGCCTGCCGGTGCTGTTGCTCCCCTCCGACACCTTCGCCACCCGGGTGGCCGAGCCGGTACTCCAGGAGATCGAGGTGCCGTACGCCGGCGACCTCACCGTCAACGACGCCTTCCGTCCGCTGTCCCGCTTCTTCGACCGGATCAACCGGCCCGAGCAACTGCCCTCGGCCCTGCTCGCCGCCATGCGGGTGCTGACCGACCCGGTGGAGACCGGGGCGGTGACGATCGCGCTGCCGCAGGACGTGCAGGCCGAGGCGTACGACTGGCCGGTGGAGCTGTTCGTCGAGCGGGTCTGGCGGGTGGCCCGGCCGCCGGCGGAGGCGGTCGACGTCGCCGACGCCGCCGCGATCATCCGGTCGGCCCGCCGGCCGTTCGTCGTCGCCGGTGGCGGGGTGCACTACTCCGGTGCCGAGGACGCCCTGGCGGCGTTCGCCGCGGCGACCGGCATCCCGGTCGGCGAGAGCCAGGCCGGCAGGGGTTCGCTGCCGTACGGTCACCCGCAGGCGATGGGTGCCGTCGGCTCGACCGGTACGACCGCCGCCAACGCGCTCGCCCGCGAGGCGGACGTCGTCATCGGGATCGGCACCCGGTACGGCGACTTCACCACCGCCTCGCGGACGGCCTTCCAGGACCCGGCCGTCCGCTTCGTCAACATCAACGTTGCCCGCTTCGACGCCGGCAAGCACGCCGGCCTGTCGATGGTGGCCGACGCCCGCGAGGCGTTGACCGCGCTCGGCACGGCCCTCGACGGGTACGCGGTGCCCCCCGACCACCGGCGGCGGCAGGCGAGCCTGTGGCGGGACTGGGACGCGCGGGTGGAGGCGACCTACCGCCCCGGTCCCGAGGTGCTGGACGCCCTCGCCCCCGGCGTGCTGACCCAGGGCATGGTGCTGGGTCGGGTCAACGAGCTGTCCGACCCCCGGGACGTGGTGGTGTGCGCCGCCGGTTCCATGCCGGGTGACCTGCACAAGCTGTGGCGGGTCCGGGACCGCAGGGCGTACCACGTCGAGTACGGCTACTCGTGCATGGGCTACGAGATCCCCGGCGGGATCGGGGTGCGGCTGGCCGATCCCGAGCGGGATGTCTTCGTCCTGGTGGGCGACGGCTCGTACCTGATGATGCCGACCGAGCTGGTCACCGCGGTGCAGGAACGCGTCAAGGTCATCGTCGTCCTGGTCCAGAACCATGGCTTCCACTCCATCGGCTCGCTGTCGGAATCGCTCGGCTCGCAGCGGTTCGGCACCAGTTACCGCTACCGCGACGACGCCACCGGCCGGCTCGACGGCGGGAGGCTGCCGGTCGACCTCGCCGCCAACGCACGCAGCCTCGGCGCCACCGTCATCGAGGTACGGAGCCCGGACGGACTCGACCAGGCGATCAAGGACGCCAAGGCCGCCCCCGCGACCGGCGGACCCGTCGTCATCCACGTCGAGACCGACCCCACGGTCCACGGCCCCGACAGCGACTCGTGGTGGGACGTGCCGGTCAGCCAGGTCAGCGAACTCGACAGCACCCGGCGGGCGTACCAGTCCTACGTCACGCACCGGGCCACCCAGCGTCCACATCTGGCGCCGACCGAGAGGAGACCCCGATGACCAAGCCGGCGATGATCGGCAGCGCCCCCGACAGTTGGGGGGTGTGGTTTCCCGACGACTCCCGGCAGACCCCGTGGGCGCGTTTTCTCGACGAGGTCGCGGCGGCCGGCTACACCCGGATCGAACTGGGCCCGTACGGCTACCTGCCGACCGACCCACTGCGGCTGCGGGAGGAGTTCGACCGGCGCGGGCTGACCATGACCGCCGGCACGATCTTCGAACACCTGCATCGGCCGGACTCGTGGGACACCACCTGGCGGGACGTGTCGGCGGCGGCGTCGCTGACCGCGGCGATGGGCGCCGAGCACCTGGTGGTCATCCCCGACTTCTGGCGCGACCCGCAGACCGGCAGGGTCATCGAGGACCCGCAGCTCACCGACGAGCAGTGGCCGGCGTACGCCGCGCGGGTGAACCGGCTCGCCCGCCAGCTCCGGGAGGAGTTCGGCCTGCGGATCCAGTTCCACCCGCACGCCGACACGCACGTGGACACCCACGGCAACGTCGAGCGGTTCCTCCACGCCACGGACCCCGACCTGGTGAGCCTGTGCCTCGACACCGGGCACCTCGCGTACTGCGGCGGGGACAGCCTCAAGCTGATCCACGACTATCCGGAGCGGATCGGCTACGTACACCTCAAGCAGGTCGACCCGGTGGTCCTCGCCACGGTGCGGACCGAGGGTACGGGGTTCGGCGAGGCGGTGCGACTCGGTGTCATGTGCGAGCCTCCCAACGGGCTGCCCGAGCTGTCTCCCATTCTCGACGTCCTTGCCCGGCTCGACGTCGAGATGTTCGCGATCGTCGAACAGGACATGTACCCCTGCCCGCCCGACCAACCCCTGCCCATCGCCACCCGGACCCTGGCCTACCTCCGGTCCTGCGGCCCGCTGCGCTGACAGCGAGGCGGCACATCCCCCCACCACCCACACCAAGCGCTCATCACCGCAGCACACCAACCCGTCCCAGTCCGCGTCCGCGCGGCGGATCGCGAAAGGTGGTCACGCCACAATGAACAGTTTCCAACCCGAGCCGCGCGGCGCGTGCGCCCCGACTTCCACCTGCGACCACGACGGACCGCAAGGGGAGGTGGAAAAAGGTTCGATGATCCGCACCTCCCGTACATTCCGCATCTCCGTGATCGCAGCCGGCGTCGCGCTGGCGCTCACCGTCGGCGCCTGTAGTTCCACCGGCGGTCGGCAGTCCACCGAGGGAGATGGCGATGGCACCGGCAGGACTGCCGACACCCCGCGGATGACCATCGCCCTGATCACGCACGCGGCTCCCGGCGACACCTTCTGGGACCTGGTCCGTAAGGGTGCCGAGGCCGCGGCGCAGAAGGACAACGTCGACCTGCAATACCAGGCCGACCCGGACGGCGCCAACCAGGCCAACCTGGTCCAGTCGGCGATCGACAAGAAGGTCGACGGCATCGCGGTGACCCTCGCCAAGCCCGACGCCATGCGGGCCGGCGTCACCAAGGCGGTCCAGAGCGGCATCCCCGTCGTCGCGCTCAACGGAGGCATCGGCGACTGGAAGAGCATGGGCGTCCTCGGCTACTTCGGCCAGGAGGAGAAGCTCGCCGGCCAGGCGGCCGGCGAGCGGCTCACCCGCGACGGCGCCAAGAAGGCGCTCTGCGTCATCCAGGAGCAGGGCCACGTCGGGCTGGAGGCGCGCTGCGACGGCGCCAGGTCCACCTTCCCGAACACCGAGAAGATCTACGTCACCGGTACCGACATGCCGAGCGTCCAGGCGGCCATCACCGCCAAGTTGCAGCAGGACAAGAGCATCGACCGGGTACTGACCCTCGGTGCGCCGTTCGCGCTGACCGCCGTCAAGTCGGTCCAGGAGGCCAGCGGCTCCGCCAAGGTGGTCACCTTCGACACCAACCAGGAACTGGTCGGCGCCATCAAGACCGGCCAGGTCGAATGGGCCGTCGACCAGCAGCCCTACCTACAGGGCTACCTCGCGGTCGACAGCCTGTGGCTCTACCGGACCAACGGCAACACCATCGGCGGTGGCCAGGCGACGCTGACCGGCCCGGCATTCGTCGACAGCTCCAACGTCGCCGCGGTCGAGAAGTTCGCCGCGAACGGCACGAGGTGATCGGACGTGACTGCCACCGCGATGGAACCGGACAGGCTGGCGGGGGCTCGAGACGACCGCGTCGCCACCCGCCCCCTGCTGGCCCGGCTGATCAGCCGGCCCGAGGTCGGGTCGCTCATCGGCGCAATAGTGATCTTCCTGCTGTTCATGGCGGTGGCGGAGCCGTTCCGCAACGTCGCCAACGTCGGGACCATCCTCTACGGCGCCTCGACCATCGGCATCATGGCGGTACCGGTGGCACTGCTCATGATCGGCGGTGAGTTCGACCTCTCCACCGGCGTCGCGGTCACCACCTCCGGCCTCGCCGCCTCCCTCTTCGCCTGGAACTTCGGTCTCAACGTCTGGGTGGGTGTCCTCCTGGCGCTGGCCCTCTCCCTGGCGGTGGGCGCGTTCAACGGGTGGCTGCTGCTCAAGACCGGCCTGCCGAGCTTCCTCGTCACGCTGGGCACGTTCTTCATCTTGCAGGGCGTCAACCTCGGCGTCACCCGGCTGCTCACCGGCAATGTCGCCAGCTCCACGATCAGCGACATGGACGGCTTCGACAGCGCGCAGAAGATCTTCGGGTCGGAGGTCAGCCTCGGACCGGTGAACCTGAAGGTCACCGTCCTCTACTGGATCGTCCTGACCGGCGTCGCGGCGTACCTCCTGCTGCGTACCCAGGTGGGGAACTGGATCTTCGCGGTCGGCGGTGACGCCGAAGCGGCGCGGGCCGTCGGTGTGCCGGTACGGGCGACGAAGATCGGACTGTTCATGGCCGTGGGGTTCTGTGCCTGGCTCTCCGGCATGCATCTGCTGTTCCAGTTCAACACCGTGCAGTCCGGCGAGGGTGTCGGCAAGGAGTTCATCTTCATCATCGCCGCGGTGATCGGCGGCTGCCTGCTCACCGGCGGCTACGGTTCGGTCGTCGGCGCCTCGATCGGTGCGTTGATCTTCGGGATGACCCAGCTCGGCATCACCTACGCCGGGTGGAACCCCGACTGGTTCCGGGCCTTCCTCGGCCTGATGCTGCTGCTCGCGACGATCGTCAACCTGTACGTCAAGCGAAGGGCGGACCTGCGGTGACGACCACGACCATCGAACCTCGGCAGGCCACCGACCCGGCACCGCCCCTGCTACAGCTCGACAACGTCGGCAAGAGCTACGGCAACGTGCATGCCCTGCGCGGCGTGACACTCAACGTCCGCCAGGGCGAGGTCACCTGCGTACTGGGCGACAACGGTGCCGGCAAGTCCACTCTGATCAGCATCATCTCCGGCCTGCACGACTACACGGAAGGGGCGATGCGGCTGGACGGCCAGCCGTGCCGGTTCGCCTCGCCCCGAGTCGCCCAGAGCAGCGGGATCGCCACCGTCTATCAGAACCTCGCCCTCGTGCCCCTGATGTCGGTGTGGCGGAACTTCTTCCTCGGCAACGAGATCCGCAGAGGGCCGCTACGCACCCTCGACATCAAGCGGATGAAGCGCATCTGTGCCGAGGAGCTGCGGCGGATGGGGATCATCGTGCCCGACCTCGACCGCCCGGTGGCCTCGCTCTCCGGTGGCCAACGCCAGTGCATCGCCATCGCCCGGGCCATCCACTTCGGCGCCAAGGTCATCATCCTCGATGAGCCCACCGCCGCCCTCGGCGTCAAGCAGTCCGGCGTCGTCCTGAAGTACATCCTCCGGGCCCGTGACGCCGGCCTCGGCGTCATCTTCATCACGCACAACCCGCAGCAGGCGTACCTGGTCGGCGACCACTTCGTCATCCTCAAGCTCGGCCAGGTGGCCCTCGACGCCCGGCGCGACGAGCTCACGCTCGCGCGGTTGACCACCGAGATGGCCGGCGGTCAGGAACTCGAGGAACTCGGCGCCGAACTGCGCGGCGAGACCGGACAACGCGACGGTCCCGCGGCGCGCACCGAGAAGGAGGAACGCTGAACCTGGCGCCGCCGCGCGTCGGAGTCGTCGGCGTCGGCCCGCCGCTTCCAGCGCGAGGTGGAGGTCGGCATGGTCGGGATCAACGTGCCGATCCCGGTCCCCGTCTCCTACTACTTGTTCGGCGGCTGGAAGCAGAGCCTCCTCGGCGACACGCACGCCCACGGCACCGAAGGCGTGCACTTCTCACCCGGGGCAAGGTCGTGATCTCGCGCTGGCTTGACCCGAGCCGTGGCGGTCTCCACCTGGGCTTCCCGCAGAACCTCTGAGCGATGCCGGAGCGAGCGTCCCGGCCACCCACCCCCTGTCCTTCCCGAACTCGTGCAGGGGAGCGCGGCCGCCGTTGACGTGACGCGCAGAGCGCTGTCCGCCCTGGCGGACGCCCGTTGGCAACGATCCCCGGTGGTCCGCCTCGTCGGAGGACCGGTCCACGCCGTCAGGTCTGGTAGCCGGTGTGCGGCCGCTGGTCGCCTTCGGTGACCCCGTGGGCGGAATGTGTGCGGATTCTGGGCGGCAGGTCGTGGAGACTACCGACGGTCAGATGAAGGCGGAGGATCACACGTTCCACCGCAGTCTGTGTCATAGCCGTAACCGTGCCGTAGGGACGTGGCAAGCGTACTGGCAGGGATGTGGCAAGGAGCCGGGACAGAAACTGTGCCGTGGAGTCGCATCGGCAGCGGAAGGAAGACGAACGCGTGAAGCTTCAGCATGAACTTGAGCCGATTCTGGGCCAGATAAGAAGTAAGGCCGAGCAGAAGTGGAGGGAGTACATCCAGTCTAGAATGCGAACCGGCCAGGCCACGGAACCGGATGCTCCGAACGCGGTCGACCCGAACGCTCAGAAGGAAACGAACGAGTTCTTCGGCTCAGTCGATGACCTCCTGAACCGTTTGCGCCGGTACTACGTTCTCGACGCGCACGACTTCAAGGTGAACGTCGACCAGTTGGCCGACGCCAGCGGGGGTGGCGGGCCGAACGCCCGGCCCATCGGCGGGACGGTGGACGGGAGTGTTTTCGCCGCCGAAGAAGACGTAAGGCCCGTCGCCAACATGATTAACGAAGGTCTGTGGCTCGGCGATGCCGCCACCAACTTTGAGAAGAACTTCCTCGCGCCGTTCGATCGGGCGTCGAAGTGCCAGCGGTTCTACGCCAGAGAGATGGCGACCGCGGCAGCAGCTTTCCAGGTGGCCTCCAGCAGAAGCGGGAGATCGGTCACGTTCGTCGCCCAAAGCTGCCTGGCCGCATTGGACGGGATATCGAAGTCGAAGGCCGAGCTGGGCTTCGCCGATACGTCGAAGGACATGCCGGGGAAGGCCGTGGTCGAGGCCGTCGGTATTGTCTTGGGCGTCATCGGTCTGTTCGCGAGCGGTGGGACGGCGCTCATCGTCGGCGCTGCCGGCCTGGCCAGCGGCCTCTACGGCGTGGCGAAACACGGAGGTACGGAGCCAAACCTGCAAATCTTGCCGCTGGAGCCGAACAGTTCGCCAATGAACGTCATAGTTAGCGCGGAAAACGCGCTGAAGAGCCTGGAGGAGTGGATCGCCGACCAGGACGGGCTGCTGGCCGCAGGGCTGAAAGCAGATATCTCCAGTGCTCAGGCGTTCGACAGCCCGGAGCTGAGGGTGCCGAAGCCACGCATCAGCGCAGGGACATACAAACAGCTCGATCTCATAGAACGCCCCGGCGGGAAGAATCAGACCGTCGCCAACCTGGTCGAACTCGGCAAGGCCGGAACCCATAACCTGCCGACTGCCGCGCAGCAATACAGCCTGTCGGCAAGGTACATGGATGGTTGCCAGGTCCCGGGCTCCCTGAGCACGTTCTTCCCACGGTCGATCCCGCTGTTCAACCAGGCCGCAGATGAGCTCGCTGACATCTTGCACGAAACCAGTCGCAGCCTCACGGACGCGGGTGACGCCATGGTGACTGCGATGCAGAATTATCGGGTGACCGACGACGAGCGGGCATCCATCAATGCCCAGATCCTCGCCGCCGGGCCGACCATCGCTCCGACGAAGTGATCTTCCCCGATCAGCGCCTGCTGCTGCGCGGGCAGCCTGCGCCAACGGCCGCTCGCGGCAGGCTGCTGGCTCGACGCGTCCGGTCTTGACGTGGTCCGCGGCTCTGGACGATTCGTCGGCGACGAGGGCTCCGCGATCCCCATACTCCGGCCCAGGACATCGTCCTGGGCCGGAGTGGTGCGGTGGCTGTCAGCCTTGCGGATCAGACGATGTTGATGTCGCTGCACCACATGTAGGTCTGGTCCATGTGCGACGCCTTCCAGATCACGAAGAGGACGTGCTGTCCGGTGCGTCCAGAGGTCGAGACGTTGAACGAGATGTTCTGCGTCGGCGCGTAGCGCCCGGTCGTCGTGATCAGGTCGATGTTTCCCCATCCGACGCGCTGGGTGGTCGGGTTGAACCCTTGCCTGGTGAGGTACACCCGGAAGAAGTCAGCGCCGTGGCTGGCCTGGTCGTAGAACTGGAGCGTGAAGCTGCGGCTGACGGTGGTCGCCTTCCAGGCTCCCGGCTGGTTCAGGGAGTCGTTCCTGGAGAGGGCGTTGCTGCACAGCTGCCCGTCGGGCGTACGGGCCTGGAACTGACCGGCCAGACCGTCCCGCAACTGGCTCATCCAGTTCCACATGGTGTCGGGGTTGGCCTGGAACGCCCGGTAGCACATCGGGTCCTGCGTCTGCATGACCGGGTCCATGTGCCTGCTACCCCAGGTTTGCCAGCATTGGTAGGCGCGAGTTGCCGGGTTGATGACGGTGCCGTGGGCCTGGGCGGGTCCGGCCCAGGGCAGCATGCCGACCACCATGGTGAGTGCCAGGGCAAGCACTCGAAGGGGCTGGCGGACGGCCGACCGGGACTGCCGGCCGGATTGATGGTTCTGGTGTGAACGCACTGTGCATCCTCCGTTCTGAGGCACCCCGGGACGAGGGTGGGAGCGCTTCCAGCGAGTATCACATCTATCGGGCAAAGTATCAACGACTATCGATTGATTCTCGCGTTGACCGGAACCGTCGCCGAGAGCAGATCACCACCTACGAGGCGCTGGTGGGTCAGGCGGCCCCGGTTGCCAGCCCGTGGCCGGGCCCCCCTCCCGCCCTCCGGTTGCGCGCCGCACGCCGTCGATCGGCGCTGCCTGTACGCCGGATCGCGCCCCGGATCATGGCCACCGGCGGGGCCGACAAGAGGCCGATGCGGCCTCGATCACCACGATTGGATGAAGGAGTCGTCTCGCTCGCGTCGCCGCCATCTCTCGGTGACGCGGCCGAGGCGGTCCGGATCGGCCACGCCGCGCACGGCCGCGACCTTGCCGCCGCGGACGTCCAGGACCACCACGCCCACCACCCGCTCCTCGATCGCGGCGATGATGGCGGGGCAGCCGTTGATCACGCCGGCGTGCATCGCTGGGGAGCCGCCGACCAGTTTCCGTTTCGCCGGAGTCGGCTTGAAGGCGGCTCGCATGGCGCTGGCGATCTGCTCGGGGACCGAGTATCGCAGCAGTTTCCTGGTCTGCCCGGCGCCGTCGGAGATCGCGGTCGCGTCGTCGGTGAGCAACGCCACCAACCGTTCGGTGCGGCCCGAGGAAGCGGCGTCGACGAACGCCTCGACGATTCGGCGTGCGGAGGAGCGGTCGACTTCACTGACGGTGTGCGCGACGGCGACCCGGCGTCGGGCCCGGTGGGCGTGCTGCTGGCTCGCGGACTCGGTGATGTCGAGGATCTCGGCGATCTCGGCGTGGCTGTAGGAGAATGCCTCACGCAGCACATAGACGGCCCGCTCGACCGGCGTGAGGCGTTCCATGAGCGTCAGCACCGCCAGGGTCACCGATTCGCGCTGCTCGACGGTGTCGGCCGGACCGAGCATCGGGTCGCCGTCGAGAAGCGGTTCGGGCAGCCAGTCGCCGACCGCGCGTTCGCGCCGCATCTTGGCCGAACGGAGCCGGTCGAGCGAGAGATTGGTGACTACCTTGGTCAGCCACGCCTCGGGTATCTCGATGTGTTCCCGGTCGGCGGCATGCCAGCGCAGGAACGTGTCTTGCACCGCATCCTCGGCCTCGGCGGCCGAGCCGAGCAGACGGTACGCGAGCGAGGCCAACCGGTCCCGGTTGGCCTCGAAACGCTCCACGTTGGCGGAGTCCATGCGGGCCACGCTAGCCCGCGACCGCCTGAACAAGGCGGTGTGGCGCGGTTGTCAGGCGGCGCTTGCGAGTCGGCAGTCCGTAGGTCGGGTGGCTCATGCTCCATGCCGCGCCGCTGAGCACGAACGCCTTGAAGCGCGCGGCCGGACGGCCGCGCAGGGACCAGGACCTCGACCGCGCGTCGCCGTCGACCACCTGGAAGATCGCGTCCTTTCCTCCGAGACTGATGCAGTTGCCGAGGTACGCGAGCGGGGTCTTCGAGATCCTGTGGCCGGTGAGGTCCCCGATGATCGCGGCCGTCGCCTGAATCCTGGTGAATCCCGCCGAAGCGCACGACATCGGCAGCGGCCGACCGTTCCCGCCGATGGCGTAGGCGCTGTCACCGGCGGCGTAGACCTCCGGGTGCGAGACGGAGCGCATCATGCGGTCGACGGTGATCCGGCCGTCGTCCTCGACACCGAGTCCGCTGGCGGCGGCGATGGGGTGGACGGCGAAGCCGGCCGCCCACACGGTCACGTCGGAGGCGTAGGCGGTGCCGTCGGCGGCGACGGCACCGGCCTTTTCGACGCGGGCGATGGTGGTGTGCTCGTGGACGGCGATGCCGAACCGGTCGAAGGCGCGCAGCAGGTGACGGCGGCTCCTCGGAGCCAACCAACCGCCCAGCTCGCCGCTGGTGGCGAGCGTGACCCGGAGGCCGGGCCGGGATTCGGCGATCTCGGTTGCGGCCTCGATCGCGGTCAGGTTGCCGCCGACGACCAGCACCGTCCCGTCCTCGCCCAACTCGTCCAGGCGCAGGCGCAGGCGTAGCGCCGCTGGCCGGCCGGTGACGTGGAAGGCGTACTCGTCCACCCCGGGAACGCCGTGGTCGCCGACAGTGCTGCCGAGCGTGTAGAGAAGGCTGTCGTACTCGATCCGGTCGCTGCCCTCGCCGCCGGTCACAGTGACGGTCCGCTGCCCGGCGTCGACGGCGGTGACGCGTGCCAGTCGCAGCCGGATGCCCGTGCCCGCGAACATCTCCGCCAATCCAATGCGGCGCAGTTCCTGTCCGGCGGCGAGCTGGTGCAGGCGCATCCGCTCGACGAAATCGGGTTCGGCGTTGACCACGGTGATCTCGAAGTCGTCGGGGTGGAGGTGGCGAGCGAGGTACCCGGCTGCGCACGCTCCGGCGTATCCGGCCCCGAGGACGCTTATGCGGTGCCGCATGTTCTTGCTCCCGTCTGTTCGCGTGCCCCCTGAACGAGACAGCGCCCGGATTCCTGACACCGACCGACTATGGCGTGAGTCACTGAACCCTTTTCCACCTGAACCGCGTGGCGCTCGGGCACCGTGTCCGACACCGGCGGAGCCCATGGGAGGTGGGAAAAGGTTCGCTGTCGATCGTCCGGGCAGTGAACCTTTTTCAACCTCCCCTTGCGGTCCGTCGGAGCGCAAGGTCGGAGGCGGTGTGTGAGCGCCGCGCGGTTCAGGTGGAAAAAGGTTCAGTCAGGGCCACCGGGCTGGCGGTCAGCGGCGCTGGCCGGCGACGCGTCGGGTGATGTCGCCCGGCGGTACGGGTCGGCCGAAGTACCAGCCCTGGCCGGTGTCGCAGCCGGCGGCGCGCATCCGCCGGGCCTGACTGGCGGTCTCGATGCCTTCGGCGGTGACGGTGAGCCCGAGGGTGTGACCCAGGGCGACGACGGTGGCCAGGAAGGCCGCGTCGTCCGGCCGGCGCACGGCCGGCGGTGGCGGTTTCCCGATCCGTGGTGCGGGCCGGGCGAAGCTGGCATCGAGTTTGAGCCCGCGCAACGGCAGGGCGCGCAGGTTGGCCAGGTTGGCGTACCCGGTGCCGAAGTCGTCGATCACGATCCGCACACCGAGTTCGACCAGAGCGGCGAGGGTGGCCCGGATCTGGTCGGTCAGTTCGATGACCGCGTGCTCGGTGACCTCCAGTTGGAGGCGGTACGGCGCCAGGCCGGTGCGGTCGAGGATCTGGGCGACGGATGCCACCAGCCCGGTCTGGTGGAGTTGCCGGACCGCGATGTTGACGTTGACGTAGAGGCCGTACCCGTCCTGCTGCCAGGCGCTTGCCTGCCGGCATGCCTGCTCCAGCAGGCGGCGCCCGAGCGGCACGATCAGCCCGGTGTGCTCCGCCAGTTCGATGAACTGCCCGGCGCCCAGCACGCCGAGGCGCGGGTGGTGCCAGCGGGCCAGCGCCTCGACGCCGGCGATGTGACCGTCGCGTAGGTCGACCAACGGCTGGTACGCGAGGGTGAACTCACCGTGGCGCAGCGCCGCCGGCATGGCCGCGGAGAGTCGGTAACGCTCGGCGTCGGCGGCGCTACGCTCGTGCGCGAACAGCATCCACCTGGCCTTGCCGTCGGCCTTTGCCCAGTGCAGCGCGATCTGGGTGGCGCGGATCAGCTCGGCGGTGTCGCCGGACCCGATGGACCGCTCCGCGACTCCGGCACTGGCGGTGACGGGTATCTCGGTGTTGTCGATGTGGAACGGTTCGGCCAGCGCGGTCAGCGCCTGGTCGGCGACCTTGACGGCGTCCTCGGCGCAGGTGGTGCCCTCGATCAGGATCGCGAACTGGTCGCCGTCGAAGCGGGCGACCAGGTGGCCCGACGGTTCGGCGAGCGCCCGCAGACGGTCGGCGGTCGCCGCCAGCAGCCGGTCGCCCACGTCGTGACCGAGGATGTCGTTGACCGTGGCGAACTCGTCCAGGTTGATGCAGCACATGCCCACCCGTCTCGACGGCGGCCCGGTGGCGAAGACGCGGTCCAGCCGTTCCGCGAACAGCGTCCGGTTGGGCAGGTCGGTCCACGCGTCGTGGGTGGCGAGATGCCGGAAGCGGACCTCGTTGGCCCGTAGTGCCTGCTCGGCGCGGGCCTGCGCGGCCAACGCGGCCAGCCGGACGGCATCCTGGGCGTCCAGGCTGCGGTCGTGCACCGCGGCCGTGAACCCGGCCGCCAGTCCTTCCAGCAGCGCGGCCAGCCGCACGCACATCGCGGCGTCGGCGGGCAGCCCGAGGTCCGCCGCGAGCCGGGTGTTCAGGACCGCGATGGTACGGCCCAACGCGTCCGGAGACGCGAACCCGGCGGCGACGAGGTCCTCCCCGACCCCGAACCCGCAGCAGGGGTCGGGCGGCTCGGCGAACAGGCCGCCGACGAGCCGCTCGGCCAGCGCGCTGACGATCCGGTACCGCTCGGTGGAGCTGATCGGCACGTAGTGCGCCCGGTGCAGCGCCTTCGCCCACGCCTTCGCGAACGTGTCCAGGCCCTGACGGTGCCGGTCGACGAGCGAACCGGCATCGGGGTGGCCGGTCACGCCGTACGCCCAACTCCTACATAGAAACTCATCCGCTCCGGATGGTCCCCGACATCCTCGGGAGATTCCGGACGCCAGAGCGGTGACCACACCACGCCGGGTTCAATCAGTTCGAGCCCCTCGAAGAACCGCTCGACCTGGGCGCGGGTACGGGCCGTGACCGGTGTGGTGGTCCGACCGCTCAGCCGCGCCCCCTCACCCATCTCCTGGGGGCGGCTGTCGGTCGTGACGTGGCTGATGGCCAGGTAGCTGCCCGGGCAGAGCGCCGCACGCAGCCGGTTCAGGATCCCGTACGGATCGTCCTCGTCCGGAATCGCGTGCACGACCGACGCCAGCAGCAGTCCCACCGGCTGGTCCAGGTCCAGCAGGGCCCGCGTCGCCGGATGGTCGAGGATGACCTCCGGCCGGCGCAGATCCTCTTGGATCGCGGTGGCGAACTCGTTGCCGGACAGGATCTGCTCGCTGTGTGCCACCGCCACCGGGTCGATGTCCACATAGACCACACGCGCGTCCGGCACGACCTTCTGGGCGATCTCGTGCACGTTACCCACGGTCGGGATGCCCGAGCCGATGTCCAGGAACTGACGGATCCCCATGTCGATCATGAAGCGGACCGCGCGGTGCAGGAATTCCCGGTTCGCCCGCGCCACCATTCGCAGGTCCGGCACCGCCGCGATGGCCTGCCGGGCGAACTCCCGGTCGATCGCGAAGTTGTGGGAGCCACCCAACCAGTAGTCGTAGGCGCGCGCGACGCTCGCCTTGCTGAGGTCTATACCTTCGGGTGCCCAGTCCGGCCGCTCCATCGCTGCCCTCCTCGTCAAGCCCCGCGCTTTCCACCAGAACCGTGCCCGGACCAGGGCCGCGAGCAACGACAAACGTGCCCGCGTACGCCCATCGGACCGTGGTCGCGGGCCAACCCTAACCGACCCACCGATCGATACCCATCCCAGTGCCGGACACGACCACCGCCACGCCCGAGGGACTGTCACTCGGTCTCGTTACTCTGGCGCGATCTTTTCGATGGTTGTGGACAGGAGGATGATGGCCGCCACCGAGTGGGTCGTGCAGTGGGTGAGCCGGGATTCACGAGAGTTGGTGTGCTGCCCACCCGTTGGTTCGCCACACATCGATGGGGTGGCGGGGATGCGGGATGTTGCCACCGGGGTGGTGGACGGGCGGCTGATGGCCGTCACCGTGAGCGATGACGGGACGGTCCGGGTGTGGGACCTGACCACCGGCCAACTGCACCGGTCCTTCTCCATCAGGCATGTCGACAGAGCGCTGGCGGTGACGACCGCGGTCGTCGGCGGGCGTTCACTGGTCGTGACCGGGACCGATGACCGGACGGTACGGCTGTGGGATCCGAGCACCGGGCAACAGGTGGGTAAGGCCCTGACCGGCCACACCGACTGGCTGTTCGCTGTGGCGAGCGGTGTGCTGGACGGCCGCCCGGTGGCGGTGTCCGGCGCGCGGGACGGGACGGTACGGGTGTGGGATCTCACCACCGGCGTCCAGGTCGGTCGCCCGCTCACCAACTACGGCGCGGTGTGGGCGGTCGCCACCGCCGTACTGGACGGTCGTCCGGTGGCGGTAGCTGGCTGCGAAGACAGGAGGGTACGGATCTGGGACCTGGCCACCGGGAAACAAGTGGTTCGGTCCCTGACCGGGCACACGGATTCGGTCCGAGCGGTGGCGACCGGGGTGGTGGACGGCCGCCCGGTCGCGGTGAGCGGCAGTTTCGACCACACGGTGCGGGTGTGGGATCTGGCCACCGGGGAGCCGGTCGGTGAACCCTTCACCGGTCACACCGACAAGGTGTGGGCCGTTGCCACCGCCGTGGTGGACGGCCGCCCGGTAGCGGTCTCCGGCGGTGAGGACGGGACGATACGCATGTGGGACCTGGCCACCCGAGAACAGATCGGTGAGTCGTTCACCGGCCACCGCGGCTGCTGGGCCAGGGTCGAAACGGCAGTGCTGGACGGGCGTCCGGTGGCTGTCACCACAGCCGACGACCGTACGGTCCGGGTGTGGGACCTCAGCGCTGATCACGAAGTCCGCCAGCCCCGCCACTCCGACCCGGTGCACGCCGTCACCACCGCCGTCGTCGACGGGCGGCCGGTGGTTCTCACCGCCGGTGAGGACCGGACGGTGCGGTGTTGGGATTCAGCCACCGGGAAGCCGGTGGGCGAGCCGCTCACCGGTCACACCGGCACGGTCGCCGCGGTCGCGACCGCGACGGTGGACGGCCGCCCGGTGGCGGTGTCCGGCGGCGAGGACCAGACGGTACGGATCTGGGATCTCACGGCGGGGAAGCAGATCGACATGTTCACCGGCCACAGTGACCGGGTCTTCGCGGTCGCGACCGCGACGGTGAACGGGCGTCCGGTAGCCGTGACCGCGAGCGATGACCGGAGCTTGCTGGTGTGGGATCTGGCTACCGGCGCGAAGGTCGGCAAGCCGCTGGCCAAGGAACGCCGACGGATGAGCGGCATGGTGACCGGTGTCATCAACAGCCGAGCGGTCGCGATCACCGGAGGCTGGAGCGGCACCATCCGCGTTCGGGACGTCGCCACGAACCGGGAGATCGCCAGGCATCTCAGCTTGCACGGCGGCTACGTCGAGCCCATGGCCGTCGGCCAGGGGAGTCCGGTCGTTCTCACCCGGAGCGCCGGCTACCAGCCCGTCCAGATCTGGGACCTCGGCACCACGCAACCCGTCCGGGAGTTGGCGACCGACGGGTACGCCGGCGCCATCGGCCAACTGGACGGCACGTCCATCGCGGTTACCGCCCGGAGCGGCGAGCTGTCCGTCTGGGACCTGACCACCGGATATCCGATCGGCGAGACCATCTACTTTCCTGGCTGGATAAAGGCGGTGGCGGTCGATCCGCAGGGGCGGATCGTCGTCTGCTTCGACAGTACCGTCGCCGTCCTCACCGCGTCCTGACCTGCTCCACCTGGTCACCGGGGACGGGCCTGGCGTACGCCGACGAAGTTGTGGCGCTGTCGCCGCGCGGTGCTTCTTCGTCGGCGTCGGGCCAGGTCTTCTCGTTGCCGGTCTTCTGCTCGCCGAGCCGCAAATCGCTCCACCCGTAGAGTGCCGGAAGCCCACATTGGCCGGAACGACGATGACCGGTACGCTGCGGGGCGGCCCAGATGACGAGGATCGACAGGAGACGCTGTGCCTCCCGCAGAAGCCGTTCCGATGTTCAGCCCGGAGCTCCGCCGCGGACTCGGCCGGCTGCTCGCCCTCGCTCTCCTGCTGACCATCGGTCTGGTCGCCACACCGGCCCAGGCGGCGACCAACCTGATCCGGAATCCGGGGCTGGAGACGTTGGGCGCCGACGGGTTCCCGGCCTGCTGGGAGCGGTCCGGGTTCGGCAACAACACGTACACGTCCGGTCCGACGACCGACGCGCGCACTGGTAACCGGGCCATGCGGATCGCCATCACCAAACTGGCCTCGGGCGACCGCAAGGCGATGATGCAGGAGAACGCGGAGTGCGCTCCCCGCGTCACCGTCGGTCGCCAGTACGACCTCTCGGTCTGGTACAAGTCGACCACCGCGGCCAACGCGATCACGCTCTTCCGGCACGACAGGGCGCTCGGCTGGCAGTACTGGCTGGATCCGGCGACGCTCCCGGCGACCAGCACCTGGCAGAACAAGGTGGTACGTACGCCCCCGATCCCGCCGAACACCGACCAGATCACCTGGGGCGTCAGCCTCTACAGCCGTGGCACGCTCACCACCGACGACTACTCGATGGTCGAGGTGGGCGCACCGGCCCCCACCCCCAGCGGGTGCAGCGACGCCACCGGGTGCACCAAGGGCAAGTGGCAGGTCATGCCCTACGAGTCGACGGTGCGCGGCATCCACGCGGTGATGCTGCACAACGGCAAGGTGCTGCTCGTCGCGGGCTCCGGCAACGACCCCAGCGCCTTCGAGGCCGGCACGTTCAAGACCGCCGTGTACGACCCGGCGACCGGCGCCTTCACCAACGTCGCCACCCCGGTCGACCTCTTCTGCGCCGGCCACGTGCAGTTGCGCGACGGCCGGGTGCTAGTGATGGGCGGCAACAAGGACTACCCGAGCGCCGACGGCACCGTGGGTTACCAGGGACTGAAGGACGCGTACATCTTCGACCCGGCCACCAACAAGTACACCCGGACGAACGACATGCTCGCCGGCCACTGGTACCCGTCGGCGACCATGCTCGGCAACGGCGACGTCCTCTCGCTCGGCGGCCTCGGCGAGGACTCCACCGGCACCACCACCACCGACTACTTCAGCTCCGCCCAGCAGCGCTGGCTGCCGATGAACGAGGTGAAGCAGACCTGGTCCTGGTGGGGCCTGTACCCGGCGATGGTGCTGATGCAGGACGGCCGGCTCTTCTACACCGGCAGCCACACGTTCGGCGTCGCCCTGCCGGGCAGCGGGGCGTCGATCTACGACTACGGCAACGGCGCCATCACCGACGTGCCCGGCCTCCAGCGCAAGGACGAGCGCGACCAGTCGATGAGCGTGCTGCTCCCGCCGGCCCAGGCGCAGCGGGTGCTGACGGTGGGTGGCGGCAACGGCGACGCGGGCGCGACCGCGCACCGGCTGACCGACATCATCGACCTCAAGGCCGCCAGCCCTCGATACCAGCCAGGCCCGCTGCTCCCGCAGGGCACGCTGACCGGTGGCGCGCCGCAGGGCGACGAGCAGGGCAAGATGTACGTCTCCCTCGTACTCCTGCCGGACGGCACGGTCTTCGAGACCGGCGGCGCGCTGCACAACCGGGCCGACCCGGTCTTCGAGGCGTCCATCTTCGATCCGCAGACCAACCGGTTCCGCGAGGGCATGGCGACCGACCCGGTGCCGCGCACGTACCACTCGTCGGCGTTCCTGCTGCCCGACGGGCGGGTCATGGCGGTCGGGGACAACCCCGGCAACGGGTCGTTCGACACCCGCATCTCGATCTACTCGCCGCCGTACCTCTTCAAGGGCGCCCGGCCGGCGATCCAGACCCTGGCCAGGACCAACTGGGGGTACGGCAGCACCCAGCGGATCACCGTCAACTCGCCGGTGACCCGGGCGTCGCTGATCCGGCCGGCTGCCGTCACGCACTCGTCCGACCCCAACCAGCGGTTCGTCGAGCTGCCGATGACGGTCAACGGCAACACCATCGACCTGAACGTGACGAGCAACCCCAACCTGGCCCCGCCCGGCTGGTACATGCTCTTCGTGCACAACGCCAACGGCGTACCGTCGATCGCCAAGTGGGTCAAGCTCGGATGAGTCGCTGGTTCCGTGCCGTCGCCGGCTGGGTGCGGGCCAGCGGTCGCCGTGGACAGCTCGGCATCGCGGCGGTGCTGGTGGTGCTCGTGCTCGTGGTCGGCGTCGTCGGTGTGCTGGTGGCCGGCGGCGGCGATCCCGACATCCTCTGGGGCGGTGGCACCTCGGCGGCACCGGCCGACGAGCCGGCGGCGGAGAGCGGCGATGAGTCGGAGCCGGAGCAGCGCGACGACGGACCGGACCCGACCGGCCCGGTGGGGTCGCCGCCGCCGTACGTGCAGCCCTTCGCCCAGCAGCCGGGTGCCAAGCCGCGCGGAGCGCAGCCGTCGCCCACCGCCGGGGTCGAGATCGCCGAGGGTACGGACGGCTGCGACCACGCGTACGGCGAGCGCGACGTCTGCGTACCGTGGACGTTTCCGGACGGTGTGACCGACAAGTGCGGTTGGCTGCGAGAGCGCGGATTCGAGCCGCTCAAGATCACGGGTGGGCGCGACCGGCACGGGCTGGATCGCAACGACGACGGGACCGCGTGTGGCGCCGGGGATTGACACGATGAATCTTTCTCCGCCTCCCCTTTCGGTCCGTCGTGGTCGCAGTCGGAGGTCGGGGCGCACCCGACGCGCCGTTCAGGTTGAAAAAGGTTCAATGACGTGCCCGACAAGAGGATTTGCATGTACCGGCACTGCCTTATCCTGCTCCGATGAGTAGGGCCGCTCGCTCACAGCTCCCGGTGGCGACCCCCAACGGAGAGGTACACATCCCGCTGCCGCGCCGGGTGGGCCTGGTGGGGACACCGGAGTCCGCGGCGGACGCGGCGGACGCGACCATCCTGCTGCCGAAGTCGCCGACCGAGGAGGAGGCCGAGCGCCGGCAGCGGCGGGCGGCCTGGCAGGGCCGGATCGCCTGGGGCGCACCGGCGCTGGTGACACTGGTGCTCTGCGTGATCGGCCTGACCGGGCCCGGGCTCTGGGCCGACGAGCTGGCCACCTGGGGCATCACCACCGTGTCGTGGGCGGAGCTGTGGCGCCAGCTCGACGGGACCGACGCGACCATCGGTCCGTACTACGTCCTGATCCGGATCTGGGCGATCGTCTTCGGGGACTCCGACCTGTCGCTGCGGCTGCCGTCGGTGCTCGCGATGGCCGGTGCCGCCGCGATCATCGGGCGGATCGGCACCCGGCTCGGCTCGCACCAGATCGGCCTGCTTGCCGGGCTCACCTTCGCGATTCTGCCGATAACCACCCGCTTCGGGCAGGAGGCCCGCCCGTACGCGCTGGCCACGCTCGCCGCGGCGGTGGCCACGCTGCTGCTGCTCCGCATGCTGGAGCGGTTCACCCTCGGCATCGCGCTCATGTACGCGGCCGCCGTCGCCGCGCTGGGCCTGATGCACCTGGTCGCGCTGCTGATGCTCGCCGCGCACGGCCTGGCCGTACTCCTCACCAAGCCGAAGCTGCTGTGGCGGTGGACGCCGAGCGCGCTCGCCGGGCTGATCCCGCTCCTGCCGGTCATCCTGATCGGGCGCCGCCAGCAGGGAACCCAGATCGGCTGGATCCCGTTCACCGACCTGCACCAGATCGAGGCGTACGGCCTGGAGTTCTTCGGCGGCGCGCTGATCGGCGGCGCGGTGATCGCCCTCGGCGTGGCCGCGATCTCGCGTGAGCGGGGCGCCGTGGTGGCGATCTGCCTCGGCGTCGTACCGGTCGGGCTGCTCATGGCGCTCGGTGCGGTCACGCACATCTGGCAGCAGCGGTACGTGCTCTACACGCTCGTCGGCTGGGCCGTGCTGGTCGGCCTGCTGCTCGCCAGGCGCGGGCTGCTCGCGGCGATCTCGACGATGGTCGCGCTGACCGTACTCGCCCTGCCCGGGCACGCCGAGGTACGCAAGTCCTCCTTCCGCTACCAGGACACGAAGGCGGTGGTGGCACTGATCGAGCGCGACTACCGCCCCGGCGACGGCATCGTGTACGGGCTCCAGGACCGTGGACCCGGCGCACTCAACCGGGACATCATCGCCCACTACCTGCCGGCGAACCGCCGCCCGACCGACGTGCTGATGGACCGCCCGATGCGTACCGACGGGTGGATGGTGTCGAGCGAGCACCAGGACGTGGCGGCCCGGCTCGGCGAGACGCGGCGGCTCTGGGTACTGCGCCTGGGCGAGTACGGGGACCCCCTGGACGACCTCGACGGAGCGAAGAAGGACGTCCTGAAGGAACGTTATGATGTCACGGAAAGCTGGTGGACAACGGGCTACACCGTCGCGTTGCTGACCCGGAAGGACCCCGTGTGACGACGCACGTCGCGCCTTCGCGCCGCGACGAGCCGGGTGAGCGGACCCAGATCATCCCGCAACAGCGCCCCGGCGAGACGCACGTCATGCCGGCCGTACGCATCCCGATCACAATCGGTGCAACCACGATGGCGCAGCGTCATGCGAGCTGGCTGCCCCGGATGTGGCCGCTCGCCGTGTGGTTCGTCGTCGTCCTCGGGGTCACGCTCTGGCTGAGCGTCAAGTCGACCGGGCCGCTCGGTGCCGTGGTGACCGTCCTGTGGACGTATCCGGTGATCGGGACGATCCTCGGGCTGGTCGGCGCGCTGGTGACCCGGCGGCGGCTGCGCCGCGACCGGCTCACCGCCGCCGACGCCCAGATCATCCGGTGTCGGGACCGACTCGTGGTGGTGGTACCGACCATCGGCCGGCACGACACCTACCCGGCGCTCGACCGCGTCGTGCACTCCTACATCACCTACCTGCCGGAGTGCTTCCCCAAGCTGCGGGTCGACGTCGTCATCGAAGAGGGCTGCGAGGCGGCGGAAAAGATCTACAAGCTGGGCGAGGTCAGCCGGTACATCCGGGTCGTCACGGTGCCCCGGAGCTACCACACCGTCAACGGCACCAAGTTCAAGTCGCGGGCCAACAACTACGTGCACGAGCTGCGGATCGCCCAGCATGAGGACCGGGACGACGTCTGGGTGCTGCACATGGACGACGACACCGGCGTGGGGCTGGACACGGCGACCGCGCTGGCTCGGCTCATCGAGCAGCAGCGCGACCTCGGCGACCAGGCGTGCCACCTCGCCCAGGGCATCCTCACCTACCCGCGCGAGCACGCCCGCAACCGGCTCACCTGGCTGGCCGACGCGAGCCGGCCGATCGCGGACGTGACCATCTACTCGGCGTTCACCGGTGGCGGTCGCCCGCTGGCCGGGGTGCACGGCGAGCTGCTGCTCGTCCGCGCCTCGGTGGAGGCCGAGATCGGCTGGGACTTCGGCCCCGAGGCGATCGTCGAGGACGCCCAGTTCGCGCTGATCTTCAGCCGACGGTACCCCGGGCGGAGCGCCTGGTTCGCGGGCCGCTGCTACGGCGCCTCGCCGGCCACCGTACGCGACTTCTTCCGGCAGCGGGAACGGTGGGCGTGGGGCCTGATCGGGCTGGCCCTCGACGACCGGATCCCGCTGCGCGACCGGCTCTATATCGGATACTCGACGTTCACCTGGGTGGTCAGCCCGCTACAGCACCTCGGCACCGTTCTGTTGGTGGGCTGGCTGCTCGGGTCGTACGACACGGTCCCGATCACCCTCCTGGTGCTGCCGATCTGGGCGCTCAACATGGCGTACGCGATCTGGCTCTACACGGAGGGCCTGCGGATCAACGTGAGCGTCTCCCGCCGGGCGAAGTACCGGTGGTGGGAGGGGATAGCGGTGATCCTGCTCGTACCGATCTTCTCGCTGATGGAGGGGTTCGGCGCGATCCGTGGGCTGATCCGGCACCTGCGCGGCGGTCAGCAGCAGTTCGTCGTGATCGCCAAGCCCATATGAGGACCGTCGGCATCCGGGGAAGGGCCGTGGCGTGCTGCGCCACGGTGCTGGCAGTGCTGCTGGCGACCGGCTGCTCGTCCGGCGAGGGCGGCCCGCTGACCCGGCTCTCCGAGGCACCGCCGGGGGGCGCGTCCGGTCCCAGCGCGTCGGCCGAGCCGCCGGTGGCCAAGGTACGCCAGCCGTGGCAGCCGGGCATGCGTCAGCACGGGATCGCGATCTACTGGGAGAACAACGGGAACGACACCGACCAGATCGTGCGCGCCAAGGCGCAGAAGGTGCTCGACCACGTGGTCGCGCTCGGCGCCAACTCGATCTCCGTCTCGTTCTCGTTCGTGATGGACTCGGCGTACGCCGACGCGGTGCGGATGGACCACCCGATCACCCCGTCGCCGGCCCGGCTGGAGATCGTGCTGGACGAGGCCAACAAGCGCGGCCTGCGTACCGCCGCCCGGCCGATGCTGAACGAGCGCAACCTGACCACCGACGACCCGGACATGTGGCGGGGTTCGATCCGCCCGCAGAGCCGGACGAAGTGGTTCGCGTCGTACCGGGACATGCTGGTCAAGTACGCGAAGGTGGCCGAGGCGGCGAAGGTCGCCACGTTCGTCGTCGGCACCGAGTTGAACTCGCTGGAGAGCAGCACCACCGGCTGGCGTACGGTCGCGGCCGGCGTGCAGGCGGTGTACAAGGGGGAACTCGAATACAGCGCCAACCACGACCGGCTCCGGAAGAACGGTCCGGCGTCGGGCATCACCCTCTCCGTCGACGCGTACCCGCCGCTGAAGGTGGGTGACAGCGTCCCGGTGAGCCGGCTCGTCGACGGATGGAACGACTGGCTCGACGACAACCGTGGCGAGGGCCCGATCCGCAACCTGGTCCTGGCCGAGGTGGCGATCGGTGCGCGCTCCGGGGCGTACGAGGAGCCGTGGTCACCGCGTGCCAAGGGTGCGATCAAGCCGGAGATCCAGCAGCGCTGGTTCGACGCGGCCTGCCAGGTGATGCACGAGCGGGACCTCGCCGGCATCTACTTCTGGATGATCAACCTCGACGCCGACCCGAAGGCGAAGCCGTCGAGCAAGTCCCCGATGGACTTCCTGGGCCGGCCGGGCGAGCAGCACATCGCGCGCTGCTTCACCAAGGACGCCAAACGCTGAGCGTGTGTTAGCTGCGGGCGCATTCCTCGGGAGTCGGCCCGCCGCAGGTGGCGACGCTGCACCAGCGGCGCCGACCGCTGAGGTCGATGAAGAGCCAGCCGCACCATCTACCGCGGCACCGAGCACGACGTCTGCACGGACCTGGACTGAGCCCGCGAAGGTGGAGGTTCTCCGCGTGCCGTCCGGTTCAGCGGCCCGCTGCCGGCATTCCGTCGGTTTCGACATACCCGGCACGGAGACGGCTGAGCCGGGCGCGGATCCGCTCGGCGTCGGAATGCCCGATCTCGACGAAAATGTCGAGCGCCTGCCGCCAGGCGTCGCCCGCCGCCCCCGCATCGCCGGCGGCGTCATGGGCGTCACCGAGATAGCCCAGGGTGTCCGCCACGTTGTACTGGTCGCCGAACCCGGCAAAGAGCTCCCGGGCCTCCTGATAGCAGGCGACGGCGTGCTGGTGACTGCCGAGGTGCTGGTGGGCGTAGCCCAGGCTGTGCAGGGTGTTGGCCTCACCACGCCGGTCGGCGAGGGCCCGCTGGAGGAGCAGTGCCTGCTGGCAGTGCACCAGCGCCTTCCGGTAGTTCCCGAGCTGCGCCTCGTACCACCCGACTCCGTTGAGCGCCCGGGCCTGCCCGATCCGGTTGAGCGCGGCCCGGTTCAGCTCGAACGCCTGCTCGGCGTGGTCGCGTGCCTCGGCGTACCTCGCCTGGCGGGCGAGCACCCGGCCGAGGCCGAGCTGGACGAACGCCTGCCCGACGGGGTCTTCCAGCTCGGCGTAGAGGTCGAGCGCCAGGCAGTAGTGGGTCTCGGCCTGGCCGAGCTGACCCAGTTGGGCGTACGCCCCGCCGAGCCCGCGCTGTGCGTATCCCTCTGCCCGCCGGTCGCCGAGCCGTCGGGCGGCTTCCAGGGCGGTGAGGTGGGTGACCGCCAGGTCGTGGTAGCGACCGCCGTAGTCGAGGTGGTCCACGAGGATCCACGCCAGCCGCCAGGCGTGGGTGTCGAACCCGCCACTGGCCGCCCTGGCGATCGTGGCGAGCAGTACCGAGTGCTCGGCGGCGAGCCAGAGCCGGGCCTCGGCGCGGTCGGCGAGCGGTTGACAGTCCACTCCGGACTCGGCCGGCTCGACGGTGAGCAGTTCCCGGTGCGGATCCAGCAGCCGGCAGGCGTCCCGGGCGGTGTGCAGGTAGTGGTCGAGCACCCGGCGTACGGCGGCCCGACGGTCCGGCTCGCTGTCCCACTCGACCGCCAGTTCCGCAGCGTACGCGCGAAGCAGGTCGTGGAAGCTGTACCGGCCGGGCGCGTGCTCGACGACCAGGTGGGCCCGGGCCAGTTCGGCCAGGAGGAGACGTACCCGATGCGGTGGCAGCCCGGCCAGGCTCGCCGCCGCCGGTGCGGCGGTGTCCGGCCCGGGGTGCAGGCCCAACAGCCGGAAGAGCCTGGCCGCGGCCGGGCTCAGGGTGCGGTAGGACCAGGAGAGGATCGCCCGCACGTCGGTGGCGGCGTCACCGATGACGAACACGTCCAGCCCGGCCCGGACATCCCGCAGTTCGCGGGCCAGCGCGCCCAGCGGGAACCCGGGGTGGGTGTCGGCGCGGGCACCCGCGACGGCGAGGGCGAGCGGCAGCCGCGCGCACGACGCGATGATCTCGTCCACGGCCTGGGGCTCGCCGGTGACCCGGTCGGTACCGAGGCGACGGGCCAACATCTCACGCGCGTCGGCGACGGTCAACAGGTCCAGGGTCACCGGGTGGGCACCCTCGGCCGCGACCAGCCCGGTCAGGTGGTTTCGGCTGGTCACCAGGACCAGGCTGCCGGGCGCGCCCGGCAGCAGTGGACGGACCTGCTCGATGTCCCGTGCGTTGTCCAACACGACCAGCATCCGCCGGTCGGCCAGCAGGCTGCGGTAGAGGCCGATCTGCGCCTCCGGACTGGCGGGGATGCGATCGGGGCGCACGGCGAGGGCGTCGAGGAACCCGCGTACCGCCTCGGCCGGGCTCATCGTCGCCCCGGTCGGGTCGAAGCCCCGCAGGTTCACGTACAACTGTCCGTCGGGAAACCGGTCGGAGACCCGGTGCGCCCAGTGCACCGCCAGTGCGGTCTTGCCGACCCCGGCGGTGCCCGACACCACACAGACCGGCACCGCGGTGCCGTGTTCGCCGGTACTGGCCAGGATGGCGTCCAGCCGAGCCAACTCGGCTGCTCGCGCGGCGAATCCGCGTACGTCCGCGGGCAGCTGCCTGGGCACGGTGACCGGGCCGGCAGGCGGTGCGGCGCGCGGTACGGGCGGCGGAGCCACCGCCTCCTGGCGCAGGATCCGCTGGTGGAGGTCCTGTAGTTCACGGCCGGGCTCGGCACCGAGTTCGTCGCGGAGCACCCGACGGGCATCCTGGAAAGCCTGGAGCGCCTCCGCCGGGCGTCCCGCACCGGACAGCGCGAGCATCAGCCGGCTCCAGAGGTTCTCCCGGAACGGATGCTGGAGGACCAGGCGACGCAGTTCGCCGATGACGCCGTCGTGCTCGCCCAGTGCCATCCGGGTGGTGGCGTGTTGCTCGACGGCGCTGAGGTGGCGCTCCTCCAGCCGCGCGAGCTCGGCCCAGAGGCGTGCGCCGACCGGCAGTCCGTCCAGGGGGTTGCCACGCCACAGACCGAGCGCCTGTTGGTAGCACTCCGCGGCTCGCGCCAACTCCGCCTCGTCCTGGGCCTGCCGTGCCCGGTCGATCAGCTGGGAGAACGTCTGCATGTCCAACTCGCCGGGGAACACCCGGAACAGGTAGCCGCCAGCCTCGGTGACGAGCCGGGAACCGTCCGCGCCGGCCTGGTGCAACCGCTGCCGCAGCCCGGCGACGTACGTCCGGATGTTGGACTCCGGGCTGGCCGGCGGTGTCTCCCACACCACCTCGGTCAGGTATTGAGCGGTCACCACGTCGTTGGCGCGCACCAACAGAGCCGCCAGTACGGCGCGCTGGCGTGGCCCGCCCAGCGACACGCTCGCTCCCGCGTGCCACACCTCCAGCGGCCCCAGGACCCGAAGCTCCACCCTGCTCCTCACACACGTCCACTCGCCCGACGTCGAAGAGGACAAGCCCGTACCGGTCAGCCAGCCACACACGGCCCAGAACAGCAGGCACCGCCAATATAAGGGACGAATCGTCAGGCGCACACGCCGACTGTGCGGGATCTGTGCGGAACCTGGGCGCGCTCTTTCGGATGGTTCTACCCGCGTCGGCTCACCACCCGTGGTGAGCCGTGGCCTCGTCACGGCAGGGAACGCCACGCCGCGACGTTCCGTAGGAGGCACGCCGGGGCCAAAAGCCTGGCGGTGATCGCGGATTCCTGGGGGTCCACGGCCGGGCAGGCCGGCCAACCACATGCTGTTCCAGGGAACTTGGGGGGTACGGCAACGTGCCGGATGTGAGACCGAACGACGTGACCGGCGGGATCGGGTGGTCGAGGCGGTCGGTTCTGTTGGCCGGTGGGCTACTGCTGACCGGATGCGGTGGCCCGGAGAAGCCGGTCATCGAGAGTGCCGACTACGACGGCGGGGCCTCGAAGTTGGGCCGGATCAGGCCCATCCTCGAACGCCGGGCCAAGGCTCTGGCCGAAGGGAACGAGAAGGCGTATCTCGCCGACCTCGATCCGTCCAACAAGGAACTGGTCGAGCGGGAGCGCTTGGTCTTCGCCAACCTGCGCCGGTTCGAGTTCGCCGAGATCCGGTACGTTCTCAGCGGCATGAGCGAGCAGCCCGACAAGGGTGGCTCCTGGTTCCGGCCGGTGACCCGGATCGCCAAGCTCACCGCGGACGCCGGTCCCGGCGACATCGCACCCGCCGAGTCGTTCCTCTACTGGCTGACCAAGAAGGACGACACCTACCTGGTCGGTGACATCGTGCGGGTCACCATGGAGAACCGGGAGGAGCTTCAGGTCCCCGGGCCGCGCGCCGACGCACCGTGGAACACCGACCAGCTCACGGTACTCAAGGTGGGCGACGCGGTCTGGCTGGCCGGTGACGAGAGCGTCACCAACCTGGACCAGTACGCCGCCGTCACGAACCGGGAACTGGCCAAGGTCAAGGCGCTCTGGGGTGACCGGGAGACCTTCCCCGGGAGCGTCCTCTTCTTCACCCGGGACAAGAAGAACGTCAAGACGTGGTTCGGCATCACGGGTGCCGACAGCTTCACCGAGCAGGCACTGGGCTACCAGATTCCGCAGCACGGGGTGCGGAAGGACGGTCAGACCTACACCGACCAGTACGCGGCCTCGCGGATCCTGGTCAACCTCGGGTCGATCGAGGCGGGGAAGAGCCAGCCGTGGAGCACCATCCGTCACGAGTTGACCCACTCGGTCACCGCCCGGGTCGCGCTGTCCGGCTACGACGATTTTCTGCGGCCCGCCAGGTGGGTGGTGGAGGGTTTCGCCCGGTACAGCGAGACCATCGACCAGCCGGCCCGAGCTGCCGCGATCCGCGGCGAGGTCGCCAGCGGGGTACGGGCCGGCAAGTTCCGGGACACCACGCCACGCAGCGACCCCTTCTACGAGGATGCCGGCTTCAACTACGCCCTCGGGTCGACGGTCTTCAGCCTCGCCGAACGGTTGAAGGGCCGGGACGCGGCGGCGGAGCTGTACGCGCGCCTCGTCCAGCGTATCGACTCGGCCGACCACTCCATCCTCGAACTGCCGATCTTCGAGAGCATCTCCGAAGAGGTACTCGGGATGTCCAGCGGCTCCTTCCGGAGCAGGTGGAAGAGCTTCGTCCGGAATGGAGGCTGAGATGACGGCGAGTCCTCCCGGGGCACGCACTCCGGCTTCGGCACCGCCCGGGCGGTCACTCGCCGGCCCGCCCGGCAGCCGGCCGGGATCACCGGGTGACGGTGTGGGCTCGGGGCCGGGCGCGGGTGGCCGTGGCCGCTGGTTCCTGCTTCCCGTGCTCGGCGTGGCCATGCTGCTGCTCGCCGGCGCCGGTGCGTTCTTCGGCGCGCGCAGCTACGAGGGCAGTCGGGCCTCACAGTCCTGCGGGAGCTACAGCTGCATTCCTCGGCTCGAGGCCGAGACGGTGGTCAAGGCGCTCCAGGACCAGGGGCACACCTGCACGGTGGACAGCAACCACCGGTCCTGCGAGCTGCATATCGGCTTCGTGCGCTTCAGGGCGTCGCTTCAGGTCTCCGACGAACTCATCCACGCGATGACCGTCGACGTCTATCGGGCCGCCCCGGTCGGCGAGACCGGCCTGGCGTACCTGAACTGGTTCGCCACCCTGCCGTACGCCGGTGATCCGGAGACATCCGCCCAGATCGAGGAGTGGGTGGCCGAACAGGTCAACGGCAACAAGGACACCCGGGCCGTCATCGGCGACTACCAGTACCGGCTTACCAATCCCGAGACGTACGCCGTCGAACTTAGTATCAGGGGTAACTTCTGATGACCGACCAACCTTCCGGCCAGCGTTACTCCCCGGACGGCAGGTTCTGGTGGGACGGCACCGCCTGGCGGCCGGTGGAGGCCGTGCCGCCGGCCCGGGCGCCGGGGCAGCTCGGGCCGGTGCAGTTCCCGCCGCCGGCCGGACAACCGCCGGTCGGTCCCGGTCGTCCCCCCGGCACCAACCAGGTGGGCACCAACCAGGTGGGCACCAACCAGGTGGGCACCAACCAGGTGGGCGCCGGCCGTCCGCCCGGCGCTCCCGCTCCGCCTGGCTCAGGGCCGGGCCTTCCGGGTACGACCTTCCCACCGCCCCGGGGCGGGGTTCCTGGGCGTCCGTCCAAGGTCGGCTTCCTACTGGGCCTGGTCGGCACGCTGGTGGCGACCGCATTGCTCGGCGGACTCGTCGGCGGTGTCGCCGGGATGGTCACCACCGAACCACCGGGCAACGAATCCGCGCCCGGGTTCGCCGCCGAGTTCCCCACCGGCGATCGGCAGTACATGACGGGCGTGACCCTCGCCGCGGTCGTCGAGGACTGGATGAAGAAGTCCAACTCGTGGGTCTGCTCCGACACCACCAGTCCGGAGACGTCGGGGAAGTCCGGCAAGGCGATGGAATGCCTCCCAGCGGACGACGATCGGGAAATGTACGTCACCATCGAGTACGACGCCGACGACAAGATCAAGTTGGTGGCCGGCCGCTGCCGCGTGGGCCTCAAGTCCACGCCGTGTACCACACTCGCCGCCAGCCTGGCCGACGTGGTGCTCTCGCCGCAGGGCGACCAACTGCGCAAGCAGGCGGAGAAGTGGGCGACGGAGAACGCCGACAGCGAGCGGGTGACGACCATCGGGGGCATCCGGCTCGAGGCATCTCTCGATCCCCACGGAATGACCGCCACCCCGGGCGTCTGAGCGGATGGGATCGGCTCTGCGGAGGTCGCGCGGTGCGGCCTCGGCCGCGACGTCGCCTGGGTCCGCGGACCGGAGCGGGCGGGGTAGCCGCAGGTAGCGACCCGAGTTCCGGGTCGCACCATCGGCGCGTCCGTTCCCGTCCGCGCCCTGGGGCGTCGCGACTGCGCGGAACCGGCATCGATAACACAAATTGCGGTCAGATTTCTTGGGCGACCGAACCGATTCTCTTCGGCGGAAAGTGGTTATCCGTCACTGCTGTGCGGGTCGCGTTATCCGGAGTGTGTCCTCATCGGTCCTCGGATGCTCGCCCCGGCCAACACATTGATGTCCGCCTCTTGAATCTCCCGAAACAGTCTGGCAATATGCCGTACATCCGCCTGAGCGGCTCCTCCCTGTCTCACTTGATGCCCGTGAAGCAGTGTGGCCGGTCATGTTAGCGGTAACACCGTGTGGTTCCGGCACCTGGAAAGGACAGATCAGAGCGTTGCCGGTGCGTTGGGCGACCAGCATGGCCGGGCAATCCATCCGTCCATGCCGTCGCGCCGAAGCGACGGACGCACCCCGGCGTTTCTACTGTGCCCTCCGGGATTGCGCGGAACGCCACCACTCCCACCCGCGGCGCACGGCGCCTCGGATGGTTCGGGCGAAGGGGAAAGACTATGGATCTCGTGGCGCAGCCGCCACCAGTCACGCCGGCTCCAGGACCGGCTCGTCAGGGTACGGTCCGCGTCCCGCGACGTCGCGGGCGGTCCGCGCTCGTCGTCGCCGTGGTGGCCGCCCTCGTCGCTACCGCCGCGGTCGTGTTCGCGCCGGCGTCCGCGTCGGCGGCGACGGTCGACACGAGCGCGTGGTACGTGTTGATCAACCGCAACAGCGGCAAGGCCCTGGACGTGTACAACCTGGCTACGAACGACGGTGCGCGGATCGTCCAGTGGGCCCGGAACAACGGCAACCAGCAGCAGTGGCAGTTCGTCGACTCGGGCGGTGGCTACTACCGGGTGCGGTCGCGGCTGTCGGGCAAGGTGCTGGACGTCTACAACTTCTCGACCGCCAACGGTGCCAGCATCGTGCAGTGGGCCGACGGCAACGGGACCAACCAGCAGTTCCGGTTGGCCGACTCGGACGGTGGCTACGTCCGGTTGATCAACCGGAACAGCAACAAGGTGGTGGAGGTGCAGGGCGCCTCGACAGCCGACGGTGGAAACATCGTGCAGTACGACGACTGGAACGGCAGCAACCAGCAGTGGCAACTCGTCCGGGTGGACGGTGGGGGCAACCCCACCACGCCGCCGCCGACAGGCGGATGCGATCTTCCGTCGTCGTACCGTTGGACGTCAACGGGTCCGCTGGCGCAGCCGAGGTCGGGGTGGGTCTCGCTCAAGGACTTCACCTACACCCCCTACAACGGCCGGCACCTCGTCTACGCCACCACGCACGACACGGGGACGTCCTGGGGTTCGATGAACTTCGGCCTCTTCTCCAACTGGTCGGAGATGGGCTCGGCCAGCCAGAACGCGATGTCCTCCTCCACCGTCGCGCCGACACTGTTCTACTTCGCCCCGCGCAACATCTGGGTCCTCGCCTACCAGTGGGGTGGGCCCGCCTTCTCCTACCGGACGTCGAGCGACCCCACCAATGCGAACGGGTGGTCGTCGCCGCAGACGCTCTTCTCCGGCAGCATCTCCGGCTCCGGTACGGGACCCATCGACCAGGCCCTCATCGGTGACGGCACGAACATGTACCTGTTCTTCGCCGGCGACAATGGCCGGATCTACCGGGCCAGTATGCCGATCGGCAACTTCCCGGGCAGTTTCGGCTCGAACTACACGACGATCATGACCGACTCGACGAACAACCTCTTCGAGGCGGTTCAGGTCTACAAGCTCCAGGGCCAGAACCGGTACCTCATGCTCGTCGAGGCGATCGGCGCGCAGGGCCGCTACTTCCGCTCCTTCACGGCCACCAGCCTCGGCGGCTCGTGGACACCACAGGCCGCGACCGAGAGCAACCCCTTCGCCGGCAAAGCCAACAGCGGCGCCACCTGGACCAACGACATCAGCCACGGCGAACTGATCCGCAGCAACGCCGACCAGACCATGACCGTCGACCCCTGCAATCTCCAGTTGCTCTACCAGGGGCGTTCCCCCAACTCCGGCGGCGACTACGGCCTCCTGCCCTACCGGCCGGGTCTGCTCACACTGCAACGCTGAGGGCGTGACGCAGGTCCGTCCCGGGCGTTCCTGACGTTCGCGGACGACGGCGTATGCCGAATCGGGTGAGCGTTGTCGCGGCACGCGATCAGGATCGGGAGGAGCTGGAGCGGCGGGCTCGGCACAAGGCCGAGCCCGCCCGGGTCACGCAGCGAGTTCTGTGGGAAAGGGAACTGACCACGGGACGGCCGGGTCGCCCACCGGGCCAGGGCGACCCGCTGCCGGACCACCTCCCGCCGCATGCGAACGCCCAGAGCGTCAGACGGCGCGGGCTACGCAGATCCGGGCGTCCAGCCGCGGGCCCGCCTCGTAGAGCATGTACTGCACGCCGCCGTCGGTGCCGAACGCGGGCGACGCGGTCCGCCCGTTGTCGGAGGCGATCGGGCGGTGGAAGACGCCCAGGTGCACCTCACGGTCGAAGTTGTTGCCCACCTCGGTCAGGTACATGTTGCCGGTGTTGCCGTGGTACGCCAGGTACGCCGTGCCGTTGCGCTTGAGCAGGTGCGCAGCGGAGATGTCGACGCAGCCGTCCGGGGTGGGCGAGACCAGCGGGGTGGGTGAGAACTGCCAGCCGCTCCAGCCGTTCGGTGACCAACCCCAGAAGATCTTGCGGGTACCCGGGCCGATGGTGTGCACGGCCATGAAGACCATCACGTACCGGTTGCCCCTGCCGGCGACCGAGTGCTCGAAGACCCGGGCGTACGAGGTCTCCGTGGTGTTCGGCACCAGCCTGGTGGAGAGGATCGGAGTCTCGTCGGTGAAGTGGATCCCGTCGGTCGACCTCGCCACCCGGGTCGTGTAGTTCTCGCCGTGGAAGTAGAGGTAGAACTGGCGGGTCGGGGCGTCCCACACCACGTGCGGCGATGCGACGTGGCTGACCGTCACGCCGCCGGGCAGGTTGCGGTCGACGATCGGGTTGCCGGCGTACTCGGTGTAGGGCCCTTCCAGCCGGTCCGCGTAGGCCAGGCAGATCCCGCCGGGCGCGTCGTGCGGGCCGTAGTAGAGGTAGTAGCGGCCGAGCCGATTGCTGATCTTGTCGTAGACCCCACGGACGCAGGGGAAGATGAACTCGCCGGTCGGGTTGTAACGCAACGGTCCGGTGAACGCGTCGCGCACGTACCGGTAGCTGGGGAAGCCGGCGGGTCCGGCCAGCGCGGGGGCGGCGGTGCTCAACCCGGCGACGGTGCCACCGGCGACTGCGGCGGCGCCGCGGAGCAGGGTACGGCGGCGGAGTTCAGGGGTACGGGCCATGGGACGGTCCTCCGGTAACCCTCGGTGATCCGGCGTCCCGGATCTGGACGCCTCTCGTTGGTCGAGAAGCAAACTCCGCCAGGCGAGCCGCGTCAAGACGCTAATACGAATTATCGGCGGCACTTTGCCGAGATCTTTCTTCGGTCGAAGGTCTTGACGAGCGGGCGGTCGCCGTGACTACAGTTCACGCCAAGGAAACGTAATGCGTATTAGCACGAAACGGGTGAACACACAGCGTGACTGAATCGCGTAGCCGGCGCGTGACCCAACAGGACATCGCGCGGATGACCGGCGTGAGCCAGGCGACGGTGTCGCTGGTGCTGAACGGCCGCGCCGAGACCGACGTCCGGATCGCGCCGCAGACCCGGGCGCGGGTGCTCGACGCCATCCGCAGCACCGGGTACGTCGCCGACCCGATCGCCCGCCGCCTCGCCGCCCGCCGCAACCGCATCCTCGGCGTGTTCACGTACGAGCCGGTGTTTCCGGTCGGCACCGGCGACTTCTACCATCCGTTCCTGGTCGGCATCGAGGAGGGGGCCGAGTCGCTCGGCTGCGACCTCCTGCTCCTCACCAGCGCCCCGGTGGTCGACGGCCGGCGCCGGATCTTCCACGAGGACAACCGGCTGCGGCTGGCCGACGGCTGCGTGTTGCTCGGTCGCTCGCTCGACCGCGACGAGTTGGCCCGGCTGGTCGCCGAGGGTCAGCCGTTCGTCTCGGTCGGCCGGCGCGACGACGCGGGCGGGCCGGTGCCCTATGTCGGCGCCGACTACCCGGCGGCGACCGCGGCGATCGTCGAGCGGGCCGTCGCGGCGGGGCACCGCACCCTGGCCTACGTGGGGCAGGGCGACCAGCCGGTCGGTCCGGCGCCGCAGACCGGGCTCGACGGCCAGGACCGGCCGGCCGCGCCGGAGTCGCACGCCGACCGCGAGCGCGGTTTTCGGGCCGCCGTCGCCGCCGCCGGAGTCACCGGCATCCACGAGCCGGTCGAGGACCGCTCCCCGGCCGAACTGCTCGACTCGCTGCTCGCCCGGGGCGTGACGGTCGCGCTGATGGAGGAGTACGCGGACGGCTCCGCCATCGCCGCCGCGGCCCGCGAGCGCGGCCTGGACATCCCGCGCGACCTCTCCCTCGCGGCCCTCGGTGACCCGACCCGGCCGGCGCCCTCCGATGTGGACTTCACGATGTTCCGCATCCCCCGGCGCCAGATGGGCTGGCAGGCGGTCGAGGTGCTCACCAGGCTCCTCGAGGGCACACCCGGCCCGGAGACCGGCGAGGCCCGCTCCGACGGGGGACAGCGGCGGGACCGGACCGGGGCGGACGCCCACGACGACACCGGACGCGGCCGGCAGCACCCGCCGCAGATCCTCCTCGACTGCGAACAGGTCGAGGGCACCACGCTGGCGCTACCCCGATGACCAGCCACGCTGCAAGGAAAGGGCATCTGTTGTCAGAGTTGACGTGCGACCTGCTGGTCGTCGGCGGGGGTCTCGGTGGCGTCGCCGCCGCGCTGGGCGCGCTGCGCGCCGGGCGCCGGGTCGTGCTGACCGAGGAGTACGACTGGCTCGGCGGCCAGCTCACCAGCCAGGCCGTACCGCCGGACGAGCACAGCTGGGTCGAGCAGTTCGGCGTGACCGCCTCCTACCGGACCCTGCGGGAGGGCATCCGCGAGCACTACCGCCGCTGGTACCCGCTGACCGCCCGGGCCCGCGCGGACCGGCACCTCAACCCGGGCGCCGGACACGTGAGCCGGCTCTGCCACGAGCCGCGGGTCGCGGTGGCGGTGTTGGAGAGCATGCTGGCGCCGTACCGGGGAAGTGGTCGGCTGGTCGTCCTCCAACCGGCCCGGGCGCTCTCCGCCGACGTGGACGGCGACCGGGTGACCGCGGTGACCGTCGCGCACGAGGGGCGCGAGGTGACCATCACCGCGCCGTACGTCGTGGACGCCACCGAGACCGGCGAGCTGCTCCCGCTGACCGGCACCGAGTACGTCACCGGCTTCGAGTCGCGGGCCGAGACCGGCGAGCCGAGCGCCCCCGACGAGGCGCAGCCGGCCAACATGCAGGCGGTCTCGGTCTGCTTCGCGGTCGACCACGTCGACGGCGACCACACGATCGACAAGCCCGAGCGGTACGACTTCTGGCGCGCCTACCAGCCGCCGTTCTGGGGCGACCGGCTGCTGTCGTTCCGGGCGCCGCACCCGCGCACGTTGGAGATCACCGAGCGGTCGTTCACCCCCAACCCGGACGACGATCCGGCCCTGGTCGTGGCCGACCAGCGGCGCAACCCGGGTGACGGCAACCTGTGGACGTTCCGCCGGATCGCCGCCCGGCGCAACTTCCGGGAGGGTTTCTACGACAGCGACATCTGCCTGGTCAACTGGCCACAGATCGACTACTTCGAGGCGCCGGTCGTCGACGTGCCCGACCCGGCGGCCGGCATCGCGGCGGCCCGGGAACTCTCCCGCTCGATGCTCTACTGGTTGCAGACCGAGGCGCCCCGCCCGGACGGCGGCACCGGCTTCCCCGGACTGCGGCTGCGCGGCGACGTGACCGGCAGCGCCGACGGGCTCGCCCAGGCGCCGTACATCCGGGAGTCCCGCCGGATCCGTGCCCAGTACACGGTCGTCGAGCAGGACCTGTCGCTGGCCGTACGCGGGGACAAGGGTGCGGCGTCCTATCCGGACAGTGTCGGTGTCGGCATGTACCGCATCGACCTGCACCCGTCGACCGGCGGCGACAACTACATCGACGTCGCGTCGTGCCCCTTCGAGATCCCGTTGGGCGCGCTGCTTCCCCGCCGGGTCAGCAACCTGATCGCGGGCGGGAAGAACATCGGCACCACCCACATCACCAACGGTTCCTATCGACTACACCCCGTCGAGTGGAACGCCGGCGAGGTCGCCGGCGTGCTCGCCGACTTCTGCCTGGCCCGCCGGACCACTCCGGCCGCCGTGCGCGATACCCCCGGCCTGCTGGCCGACTTCCAGAACCGCCTCACCGCCGAGGGCGTCGAGCTGCGCTGGCCCGACGTCTCGGGCTACTGAGAGGAACACCATGAGAGCACGAACAACGGCCGCGGTCGCCGTGGCGGCGCTGCTCGGCCTCACCGCCTGCGGCTCCGGCCAGGGCGGCGGGGCCGACGAGGGCCCGATCACGCTGCGGATGACCACCTGGTCGGCGAACGAGGCGCACGTCACGCTCTTCAACGAGATCGCCGACGAATACAAGAAGTCCCACCCGAACGTCACCGCGATCACCTTCGACGCGATCCCGTTCGAGAGCTACACCACCACCCTCACCACCCAGATCGCCGGCGGCAACCCGCCCGACCTGGCCTGGGTACTGGAGAACGCGGCACCCGACTTCGTCTCGTCGGGCGCGCTGCTGCCACTCGACGACACGCTCAAGGGCGCCGACGGCTACAACTTCGACGAGCTGGCCCCGGCCGCGACGAAACTGTGGCAGACCGACGGCAAGCTGTACGGCTACCCGTTCTCCACCTCGCCCTTCGGCATCTTCGTCAACACCGACCTGGTCAAGGCCGCCGGGCAGCAGACGCCCGCCGAACTCATCGCGGCAAACCAGTGGACCTGGGAGAACGCGGCGAAGCTGGCCGCGGCGGTCAACGCCAAGACCGGCAAGGCCGGACTGGTGGTACGCGACTTCGACTACAAGGGTTGGGACAACCTCTCCACCGTGTGGACCGGCTGGGGTGCCGAGGCGTGGAGTGCCGACGGGAAGACCTGCGGCTTCGACAAGCCGGAGATGGTCGAGGCGATGACCTTCCTGCACCGGGCGACCTTCACCGACAAGGCGTTTCCCGGCCCGGGTACGACCGCCGACTTCTTCGCCGCCGAAGCGGGCCTGACGATCACCCAGATCTCCCGGGCCTCGCTGCTCAAGGACACCAAGTTCGGGTGGGACCTGGTCACGTTACCGACCGGCCCGAAGGGCAACTACGCGGTGATCGGCCAGGGCGGGCTGGGCGTACTCAAGAAGGGCAAGCACGCCGAGGCCGCGGCGGACTTCCTCGCCTTCTTCACCAACCCCACCAACTCGGCGAAGCTCGCGCAGTTCTTCCCGCCGCCGCGTACGTCGCAACTCACCACCGACACGCTCGCCAAGACCAATCCGCTGCTCAAGCCGGAGCAGTTGAAGGCGGTCGTGATCGACGGCATCTCCAGCGGCGTGGTCAAGCCCAGCCACACCGGGCAGGCGGAGCTCTCCCAGGCGGTCCGCTCGGCGCTCGACCCGCTGTGGAAGCCGGACGCCGACGTGCCGACCGTACTCGCCGGGGTGTGCACCACGATCAACCCGCTGCTGGCCAAGTAGATGGCACTGCTGACCGACGACCGTAGGGCGGGCCGGACCTCGCACCGGCCCGCCCCGGGCGGTACGCGTCGCTGGTGGACCACCCGTCGCCGCGACCATCTTGCCGGCTACCTCTTCATCGCCCCGCAGCTCGCCGGCAGCGTGCTCTTCGTACTGATCCCGCTCGGCCTCGTGGTCTGGTATTCACTGCACGAGTGGAACGTGCTCGCCGACACGTTCGACTTCGTCGGCGCGGAGAACTACCGGGCCATGGCCGACGACCCCAACCTGCCCGGCGTGCTGCGGGCGACCGCGCTCTTCTCGGTCGGGCTCGTCGCGCTCAACCTGAGCCTGGCGCTCTTCCTCGCGGTACTGCTCAACCAGCGGCTGCGCGGCACCGCCTTCTTCCGGGTGCTCTTCTTCTCGCCGGTCGTCGTGTCACTGGTCGCCTGGACCATCGTGTGGGGCTTCCTGCTCCAGGACAACGGTGGCATCAACGGCCTGCTGGACACGATCGGCGTCGACGGCCCGAACTGGCTGCGCGGCGACCTCACCGCGATGCTCTCGGTGATCGTCGTGCAGGTCGTCAAGAACGTCGGCCTCAACCTGGTGCTCTTCCTGGCCGCGTTGCAGGGGGTGCCGGGCGAACTCTACGAGGCGGCCCGGGTCGAGGGCGCCAGCCGGTGGACCCAGTTCCGCCGGATCACGGTACCGCTGATCAGCCCGACCATCCTGCTCACCTCGATCATCACGGTGGTCGGCTCACTCCAGGTCTTCGCCCAGATCGCCGTGCTCACCCAGGGCGGCCCGGGCTCGTCGACCACGGTCCTCGTCTACTACCTCTACCAGCAGGCGTTCCAGTTCCACCACTTCGGATACGGGGCCACCATCTCCGTACTCCTGTTCCTCATCGTCCTGGCCCTGACCGTCGTGCAGTGGCAGATGCGCAAGAGGTGGGTCTTCCATGAGCAGTAGTCTCTCGCCGCGTACGAAGGTGCTCCTCTACGGCACGCTCTCTGTGCTGGCCATCCCGTTCGTCTTCCCGACCTGGTGGATGGTCACCTCGTCGGTCAAGCCGGTCTCGGAGATCTTCGCGTTCCCGCCCAGCCTCGTCCCGACGTCGGTGAGCTTCGAGGGCTACCGCGACGCGTTCAGCACGCAGCCCTTCGCCCAGCAGTACCTGAACTCTGCGTATATCGCCGTCGTCGTCACCTTCGGCACCCTCGCGGTCTCCGCACTGGCCGGCTACGCCTTCGCCCGCATCCGCTTTCGCGGGCAGAACGCCCTCTTCCTGGTGGTGCTGCTCGGCCTGCTGATTCCGAGCGAGGTGACGATCGTCCCGCTCTTCCGGATGTTCAACGCGGCGGGCCTGGTCGACACCCACTGGCCGCTGATCCTGGTGCCGATCCTGGGCGCTCCGAGCGTACTGGCCACCTTCATCATGCGGCAGTTCTTCCTGGCGCTTCCGGCCGAGTTGGAGGAGGCTGCCCGGCTGGACGGGCTGGGCCGCTTCGCGACCTTCTGGCGCATCGGGCTGCCGCTGTCCCGGCCGGCCCTGGGCGCGGTGTCCATCTTCACCTTCCTGCATAGCTGGAACCTCTATCTGGAGCCGATCGTCTTCCTCTCCACGCCGGAGAAGTTCACCCTGCCGCAAGCGTTGACCCAGTTCGTCGACGCGTACGGCGGTCCGATGTGGAACGTGCAGCTATCGGCGGCGTCGCTGACCGCGATCCCCGTACTGGTCGTGTTCGTGATCGCCCAGCGTCAGTTCGTCGAGGGCCTGGCCCACACCGGTCTGAAGGGCTGATCCGGCCGCCGGGCGCGCCGGGTCGGGGGCAGATCCGCGTATCTGCTTGCACTGCACCGCCGGCGTGGGCGGCTGGTCTCTAGGACGCCTGGCGGATGGGCATCTCGGCCAGCCAGACGTCGGCCAGGTCGCCGAGGGGGACGTCGAGGGCCTGGCTGAGGCAGACCACGGTGCCGAACGCCGGTGCGGGAAGGCGGCCCGCCTCGATCTTGCGTAGCGTCTCGGGGGAGATGCCGGCTGCCAGGGCCACCTCGACCAGGCTGCGGCCGGCCCGCGCGGCCCGGAGCGCGGTCCCGAGGCGCTGGCCCGCTGCGATCTGTTCGGCGGTGAGTGGTTGGCGAACCATGCCAGCAGGATATCCCTTCGGAGCCTCCGTGACCTGACGTGGTATAAAAATACCGCAGACGGAAAGGGAGGCTGTCGTGATCGAGTTCAAGTCCGCCGAGGAGATCGGCCGGATGGCGGTGGCCGGCCAGTTCGTCGGCGAACTGCTCGCCGAGCTGAGCGGGGTCGCCGCGGTCGGCGTCAACCTGATGGACCTCGAACACCACGCCCGCCGCCGGATCAAGGAACGCGGCGCTGAATCCTGCTACTGGGACTACGCCCCTTCGTTCGGCCGTGGCCCGTTCCGCAACGTACTGTGCCTGTCGGTCAACGACGCGGTGCTGCACGGTCTGCCGCACGACTATGTTCTGCGGGACGGTGACCTGGTCAGCATCGACATGGCGGCCGGCATCGACGGCTGGGTCGCCGACTCCGCGCTCTCCGTCGTCGTCGGCACCCCCGACCCGGCCGACCTGAAGCTGATCGAGGCCACCGAGGTGGCACTGGAGGCCGGCATCGCCGCCGCCCAGCCCGGCGGTCGCCTCGGTGACATCTCCGCCGCGATCGGCGAGGTCGCCCGCTCCTACGGCTATGGCGTCAACGCCGAGTTCGGCGGCCACGGCATCGGCCGTACCATGCACGAGGCCCCGCACGTCTCCAACAACGGCCGCGCCCGCCGGGGCCTGAAGCTCGACCCCGGCCTCACCATCGCCATCGAGCCCTGGTTCTGCCGCTCCACCGACAAAATCAAGTTCGACACCGACGGCTGGACGATCCGCTCCGCCGACGGCTCCCGCACCGCCCACTCCGAACACACGGTCGCCATCACGGCTACCGGCCCCCAGGTCCTGACCCGCCGCCCGACGTCGGCCGATCCCACCACGAAGCCCGCCACCGCCTCCTGACCCACAACTGCCCGTTCGTCCCGGGCTGCCCAACTTCTCCGGCCTCGATCATCTTGAGGTCTGCTGGGTCGTCCCCGCGGGCCCGGACTTCGCAACCGACCGCCGGACCGGATCGGGCAAGGGGGCGCGGTTCCACTATGCTGATCATGCTTTTGCCCTTACCCGTGCCCAGCTAGGCCCGATGGAGCACACATGTCCGATTTGCACTCCGCTGGCCGGGAGTCGGCGAACTCCAGACTCGACACCAATGTGCCGCACACGGCGCGGATCTGGAACTACTGGCTCGGCGGCAAGGACAATTTCGCGGCGGATCGGGAGGTCGGGGACCGGGTCAAGGACATCTTTCCCGTCGTGATCGAGTTGGCCCGCGCCGACCGACTGTTCCTGGGGCGGGCCGTCCACCACCTGGTCGCCGAGGCGGGGATCCGTCAGTTCCTGGACATCGGCACGGGGCTGCCCACCCAGGACAACACCCATCAGGTCGCGCAGCGGGTGGCCCCCGCGGCGCGGATCGTCTATGTCGACAACGATCCCCTGGTGCTCGTACACGCGCGCGCCCTGCTGACCAGTTCCCCAGAGGGTGCCACCGACTACATCGACGCCGACCTGCACGATCCGGGCACCATCCTGCGGAGGGCGGCCGACACGCTGAACTTCTCCGAGCCGGTGGCGATCATGCTGCTCGGGGTCATGCACTTCATCAACGACGACGACGAGTTGCAGCAGATCATCGACCGGCTGCTGGCCGCGGTGCCGTCCGGCAGCTACGTGGCCGTGGCGAACACCACCACGGCGGTCAACGGCGAGGCCACCGCCGAAGCGGTCCGGGTGTGGAACATCGACGCCCAGCCGAAACTGAAGCTGCGGACCCCCGAGCGGATCGCCGAGTTCTTCACCGGCCTTCAGGTCGTGGAACCGGGCTGGGTCTCGTGCTCACGGTGGCGCCCCGAACCGCAGGACGACGGCAGCCTGCCGGTCGAGGTCGACCAGTGGTGCGGGATCGTCCGCAAACCGTAGGCCCACCCGAAGGTGCCACCGCCCAACCGGGCGAGGCACCGCTGCCGTCGCCGCCCTGCCGGTCACGTCGGTCGACCTGTCCCGACGAAGATCCCGAACGGCGGCTGCCGTACGTGGCGTGGGTGCGGACGTGCCTACTTGGCGTGCTGTCGGCGTACCATCTCGTTGATCCAGATGGGCGCGAACGGAGACGTGCAGTTCGGCGGTGTCGGGTAGTCCTTGAGTACCTCCAGGCGCTCGCCGATGTCGATGGCCCGGGCGCGGTGCGCGGCATGCTCGATCCCGATCTGAGCCAGGCAGTGGTTCATCGCCCACTGGAGGCGAGCCGGGGCATCTCTCAGCTCCGCCTCGACGACGTCGAGCAGCCCCGGCAGGTCGAGGCCCTCGGGCTTCTTGGCCACGCGTTCGGTGGTCAGCGCCCAGCCGGCACTCGCGACCACCGGATCCGGATCGGCGGACCAGGCCAGGCGCAGCTCTTCGGCGTACGGGTTCTTCTTCACCACGTAGTTCACGAGCCAGTCGTGCACCTTGGGGGTACGCGCCTCGCGCAACATGACGTCCAACTCGGCACGCTCGAACGCCTTCGGGCGGCAGATCAGGATCGCCAGCAGTCTCGCCGCGGTGTCAGCCGTCGCCCAGAGCTGGCGCGCGAGTTCCTGCTGCGTCTTCAGCCGCTTCGCGAGCGCCCGCAGCATGCCGAGGTTCACGCCGTGATCGTCACCGTGTTTCCGGTTCACCTCGCGTGCCTTCGGGTCGTCGAGCGCGGCCAGTTCGGCCATCACCTCGGCTACCGTCGTCTCGGTCAACTCAGTCTCCCGTCCAGCAGGTGTGGGACCCAGCCTACGAGGAAGCTCGGTGCACCATCGACGGAGCCGGCAGCCGTCGGTGCGTCGCCCATGGGTGGCGGGTGGACTGTCGCGCACGGCCGCGTACCAGGCGTCGGTTGTCGTCCCGCGAGCCTCGTCCGGCTAGGGTCTCTACCGCAGGCGGGGCGCCGCGGCGAGGGGAGACTTCGATATGAGCATGCCGCTGCTGCCGGGGGAGCCGACCCGGCTCGGCAGGTATGAGCTGCTGGGCCGGCTGGGCGAGGGCGGCATGGGCACCGTCTACCTCGGGCGGGATCGAGATGGGCGCAAGGTCGCGATCAAGATGGTCCGGCCCGAGTTCTCGTCCGACGTCGAGTTCCGTGGCCGCTTCCGCAGCGAGGTCAGCCGGGCCCGCCAGGTGCCGCCGTTCTCCACCGCCGAGGTACTCGACGCCGACCCGGACCACGACCCGCCCTACCTCGTCGTCGAGTACGTCGACGGCCCCAGTCTCGCCACTGTGATCAGGGAGCAGGGGCCACTGCCCGCGTCCGCGCTGCACGGCGTGGCCGTCGGCATCGCCACCGCGCTGAGCGCGATCCACGGTGCCGGGGTGATCCACCGCGACCTCAAGCCGGGCAACGTGCTCTTCGCCATGGGCGGCATCAAGGTGATCGACTTCGGCATCGCCCGCCCCTTCGAAGCGACCAGCCAGCACACCCGTACCGACCAGATCGTCGGCACGGTCGCCTACATGGCGCCGGAACGCTTCGACCCCGAGAACGGGCGCCAGGTGACCTCCGCCGCGGACATCTTCGCCTGGGGCGTGGTGGTGGCGTACGCCGCGACCGGGCGTACCCCGTTCGCCGCCGACTCCGCACCGGCCACCGCGATGCGGATCCTCACCCAGCCTCCCGACCTCTCGGGGCTGCCCGGATCGCTCCGCGATCTGGTGGACCGGGCCCTCGTCAAGGATCCCGAGCAACGCCCCACGGCGCGCGAACTGCTCGACGTGCTGCTCGCCGGCGACACCCCGCAGGCAGGGGTCACCACCGCGGTTGCCGAGGCGGCCCGCACCGCCCGCGACGGGTTCCGGGAGACTGGCGGTGGTCCCGGGAAGGCGCAGACCGCGGCCCGGCCCGATGGCAAGCGCCGTAGACGGCTCCTGACTGCCGCAGCCGCCGCCGCGGTCCTCGTCGTGCTGCTCGGCGCGGGCCTCGCCAGGCTCAACTCTCCTGGCGCCGACGGTGACGACCCCGACGGCTCCCAGGGGGCGTCCGCGCCGGCCGCCCCGAGCCCGACGACCACCCGGCCCACGTCGACGGCCCCGGACCCAGACGCCTCGATCCTCCAGGGCAGTCGGCGTACGCTGATCCATCTCGCGGAGATCGACCGGGATCTGGCGCTGGACTACCACTCGTACGAGGTGGAGGCTGCCGACGGCACCGGCATGAGGTCGCAGTTCGTCCTGGTGCCGACGGGCGTGGATTACCTGATCAGGTCGCTACGCGGCGAGGGTCGCGCCGACAACCCGGAAACCTGCCTCGGCGTCAAGATCACGCCGGACAAGCCGTCGTCGCTGGTTGCCGCCGAGTGCGTGCCCACCCGGGCGACGCTCTTCTCGCTCTCTCCCACCGGTGCCAGGGACGACAAGAACCGGCGGACCTATCACATCTACAACGAGGCATACGGCTTCGTGCAGTGGAGCACCGAACGCAAGGCGGTGTTCGTCGAGGAGGTCGGCGACGCCACCCCCAGCGCGAGTTTCAGTCTCGTCGACCGCGGTGCGCTCTGAACCAGCGGTGCGTCAGCCGGCGGAACCGTTCGGCGAACGTGCGGCGGTGCGGGATGGTTGGTGCCTGCGGGAGCGCGCTGAGCATGAGACAGCCCTCGTATCGCCGGCCGTCGTCGGGTCTCATCGCTGCCAGCGCGGCGCCGATGCCAGCGAGGTTGTCCATGTCCTACCTGGCCTCTCGATAGTGTGCCGCCGGGTGGGATGAGTCGTTCGCCGATCGGCAGCGCCTCGGCGGTGGTGTAGAGGAACGTCCCTCCGGAGAGGCCGATCAGCGCACCCACTGCCCGCCGCCGCCCCATCCGACCCTCCCATCGTTTCCTCCAAAACAAGTTATGGCGGAAACGCTAGCGATGCTCCCGGCGCCGGTCAACTGGTAAAGTCGGTTTCGATGGAAACAGTCGAGGACGTCACGCGGATGCGCCTGGTGGGCGGCAACCTCGCCCTGGACTTCGTCAACACCCGCACCGGTCCACCCGTCGGGTCCCCGGACGACGACGTGCTGACGGGCTACCCCGAACTGGTCGCCTGGAGCGGGTATTCGGGCGTCCTCACCGAGGCGGAGGCGGCGGCGTTGCGCCGGCTGTCTCGCGGCGACCCGGGCGGCACGCGGGCGGCCTTCGAGCGAGCGCTGCGTACCCGCGACGACCTCGACGAGGTGTTCCGCGCGCTGGCTGCTGGCCGGAGCCCGAGCGCGCAGGTACTCGCCCGGCTGCGGGACGACGAAGCGGATGCGCTCGGCCACGCGCGACTCGAGCGTGGCAGCACGTTCGGCTGGGACTGGCGGGACGACCGCACGCTCGCCCGGCCGCTCCGGCCGGTGGTGCACGCGGCGGTCCAGTTGCTCACCACGGGCTCGCTGGACCGGATCAAGGGATGTGGAGGCTGCCGCTTCGTCTTCGTCGACGAGAGCAAGAACCGCAGTCGCCGCTGGTGCAGCATGGACGACTGCGGAACCGCCGAGAAGATCCGCCGCTACGTCGCCACGCGCCGGACGCGTGCGACCCGGTGAGCACCCGAGCGCCGATCACCGGACCAGCCATCCGGCACGCGGCCGTGGACGAGGTCGAACCCGACCTCGTCCACGGTGTGTCGTGCGGTGGTGCTCAGCTTCGCGGCAGGACGACGCGGGGTCGGCCGGTCAGCGTACGGTGTCGAGCGGGAGCCGGAGGCCGAGCCTTCCGCCGATCGGCAGGTTCCGGTCCTTGACCAGGGCGAGTTCGGTGGCGGACAGGGCGCGCTGGTAGACGCGTACCTCGTCCAGCGTCCCCTGGAAGCGGTCCACGCCGTCCAGCCGCTGTCCGACGTGCAGCCCGTCGATGCCGAACTCCTTGCCGAGGGTCACCGAGCCGGCCGGCGCCGCCGCCGAGGAGACCTCGACGCCGTCCACCAGCAGCCTGAGCTCTCCACCGGCGCGCTGGAGCACGACGAAGTGCCACTTCCCGTCGTTGTACGCGCTCGGCGACTGCACCGTGACGTTGTACCGGTCGACCGAGAGGATCGCCCGGATACGGTTGCTGGCCGGCTCGGCCCGCAGCCACAGTGCTGGCGGGTTGGTACCCCGGTTCACCCGGTAGAACCACAGGATGGAGTGCGCGCCGGTGGTGGCCGAGTATCGGATCCAACTGGTCAGCGTGAAGTCGCCCGCGCCGAGGTCGATCGACTTGTCGAACGGTACCTCCACCCGATCGTCCACTCTGTCCAGTGCCAGCCCGTTGCCGAACCGCCCCGGGGTGGTCCCGGCGCCGCCGCGTACGTAGGCCGGGTTGTGGTACGGCGAGGAGTCGACCGTCGTCGGCCCGGGTGCCGGCGGCCCGGGGAGGTTCGGCGGGGTGCCGTTCGGCGTGTCCAGGTACGCCTCGTTGAACCGCGCGTACCGGATCGACTCGTACGGACTGATCGCGCCCGCCTCGTACATCAGCGCCGCCTCGTCACCGTCGAGGCGCACCATGTCCGAGTAGGCCGTCGGTCCCCAGTAGAAGACCTTGCCCTCGTTCCAGGTCTCGAAGCTACGTGCGTTGTCGTACGACGAACGCACGCCCATCGCCTCGCGGGCGTTGGGGTGCATCGGGGAGGAGAAGAGGATGCGGTCATCGCTGAACGACAGCAGGGATGCCTGCACGTCGGTGGTCGCGAGCGCCGGCACGGTCCGGAACGGCGCGTCCCAGGTGTCGCCGCCGTCGCTGCTGATCGCGTACGCCCGGCTGCCCGGGTCGGTGCCGCGTTCCCGGGCGGACGCGTAGATCCGGCCGTCGGCCAACTCGACCACGGTCAACTCCTGGGCGATCACCGAGCCGTCGTCGCGGGACGTCTCGGCCCCGATCTGCCAGGTCTGACCGCTGTCGTCGCTGTAGAGCAGGTGGCTGCCGTACACGTGCGGGCCGACCCGGTCCCAGCTCTCGAAGCTGGCACCGACGACGAGGCGGCCGGCGTGCGGGCCGCGTTCCAGTTGGATGCCGTGCATCGGGCCGGTGGCGTACCAGTGGTTCCACTCCGGTCGCTTGCCCTCGGTCAGCTCGCGCGGTGCCGACCAGGTCGCCCCGTTGTCGTCGCTGACCTGGAGGTACGGGTCACGGTCGCAGCCGTCGGGGCAGGGTGCCGGACCGTTGTGGGTGCTGACCAGGACGATCCGTCCGGTACGCCGGTCGACGATCGGCACCGGGTTGCCGTGGGTGTTCCCGTTGCCCTCCGAGACCACCTGCAACGGTCCCCAGGTACGACCGTCGTCGGTGGAGCGGCGCAGCACCAGGTCGATGTCCTCGTCGTCGCCGCAGTCCTTGACCCGCCCCTCGGCGAAGGCCAGCACCATGCCGTTGGTGGCCCGGACCACGGCCGGGATGCGGTAGCAGGCGTACCCGAAGTCGCCCTGCTTGTAGAGCACCTGCTCGTCGACGAAGGGCTGGGCGGGAGCGGCTGGCGCGGGGACGGCCGGAGCGGGGCCGTCGGGTGCGGGGGCGGCGATCCCCGGGGCGGCCAGCGTGCCGAGGACGAGGCTGCTGAGGGTCAGTGTGGTCAGGAGGCGGCGACCGCGAGAGCGCCAGGTCGGGCCGGGTCGGGGATGGTGGTGGTTCCCTTCGGGCATGTTGTCGCACCTTCCGTTGCTTCGGAAAGAGTTGGCGCCGTAGATCCTATGTTGGACGTGGGATGTCTTGCTAGATCGCTTTCCTGTCCCAGCGGGTTCGGGGCTTGGTCGGGGCCGTCCGCTCCCCGGGGGCTGACGACCGTCGCGCTCGTCTAGTCGGGTGCACCCTTGCCCGAGCCTTGACGACGTCCGGTCGTCGGCATAGATTGCCCGAACGCCGAGGACGTCCTACCTCATGCCCCCGCAGCCGCGGTTCCGCGCCGTACGAAGATCGAAGGGGAAGCCTGTCCGATGACCATGCCCAAGATCATGTTTGGTGGCGACTACAACCCCGAGCAGTGGACCGAGGACGTCTGGGCCGAGGACATGAAGCTGATGGTCGAGACCGGCGTCTCGCTCGTCTCGGTCGGCATCTTCTCCTGGGCGAGCGTCGAGCCGCGCCCCGGCGAGTACGACTTCGGCTGGTTCGACCGGGTGATGGACGGTCTCGCCGCCGCCGGAATCGGCGCCAGCCTCGCCACCATGACCGCGTCGCCGCCGCCCTGGCTGGCCCGGCTCCACCCGGAGACGCTGCCCGAGCGGGTCGACGGCGTCCGGCTCTGGCCCGGCGGCCGACAGCAGTACTGCCCGTCCAGCCCGATCTACCGGGGATACGCGGGCCGGCTGGTCGAGCGGTTGGCCGGCCGGTACGCCGGGCACCCGGCGCTGCGGCTGTGGCACATCGGCAACGAGTACGGCTGCCACGTGCGGGCCTGTTACTGCGACGTGTCGGCGGCGGACTTCCGCGACTGGCTGCGCGACCGGTACGGCGACCTCGACACGCTCAACGAGGCGTGGTCCACCACGTTCTGGTCCCAGCGGTACGGCGACTGGGCGGAGGTACTGCCGCCGCGTACCGCACCCACCTTCGCCAACCCGGCGCAGAAGCTGGACTTCGCCCGGTTCAGCAACGACGCGATCCTCGCCTGCTATCTGGCCGAGCGCGACGTCGTCCGGCGGCACAGCCCGGACACGCCGGTGACCACGAACTTCATCGGCCTGCTGCACAAGCCGATCGACTCGTACCGGTGGGCCGCCGAGCAGGACGTGGTCAGCCTGGACAGCTATCCCGACCCGTACGACCCACGGGCGCACGCGGCGGCGGCCCTCGGCTACGACCTGGTCCGTTCGGCCCGGGGCGGGCAGCCGTGGCTGCTGATGGAGCAGGCGCCCAGCGCGGTGAACTGGCGGGTGCGCAACGCGCCCAAGGGCCCCGGGGTGATGCGCCTGTGGAGCTGGCAGGCGGTGGCGCAGGGGGCCGACGCGGTGCTCTTCTTCCAGTGGCGGCAGGCGGTCGGCGGCGCCGAGAAGTTCCACTCGGCGATGGTGCCGCACGGCGGGACGCAGACCCGTACGCACCAGGAGATCCGGGCGCTCGGCCAGGAGATCGCCCAGGTCGGCGAGCTGGCCGGTACCCGGGTCCGGGCCGACGTCGCGCTGGTGCACGACTGGACCAACTGGTGGGCGCTGGAATCCGACGCCCACCCGGCCGTGCTGGACCTGCTGGAGACGGTGCAGGCGCACTACGACCCGCTCTTCGACGCGCACGTGAGCTGCGACGTGGTGCCGCCGACCGCGGATCTGTCCGGGTACCGGCTGGTCGTGGTGCCGAACCTCTACCTGATGTCCGCCGACGTCGCCGAGCGACTGTGCCGGTACGTCGACGGCGGCGGGCACCTGGTCGTGTCCTTCTTCACCGGCATCGTCGACGAGTGCGACCGGGCGTACCAGGGCGGCTACCCGGCGCCGCTCCGCGACCTGCTCGGGTTGCGGGTGGACGAGTTCTGGCCGCTGCCGGCGGACGGCACCGTCGCACTGGAGCTCGGTGCGCGGCGGCACACCGGCACGGTCTGGTCGGAGTGGGTCGAGCTGGCCGGGGCGGAGGCGGTGGCGACCTTCGCCGACGGGGAACTGGCCGGTCGGCCGGCGGTAACCCGCCACCGGTACGGCGCCGGATTGGCCTGGTATCTGGCCACCCGCCCGGAGCCGGCGATGATGCGGGCGGTGCTGGACCGCGCCCGCGCCGAGGCCGGGGCGGAGCCGGTGCTGCCCGACCTGCCGGACGGGGTGCAGGCGGTGGTCCGGCACGGCGACGACCGGTCCTACCTGCTGTTGCTCAACCACGGTGCCGAGCCGGCGACGGTGCCGCTTCCCCGCCCGGCGGTCGACCTGCTCGGCGAACGGGACGGGTCGGTCGAGACGGTGACCGTCGCGCCGCGCGGCGTGGCCGTACTCCGGTCCTGAAAGGACGATCACGCCCGCCCGCCCACCTGTCGATGGCGGGCGGACGCTACGTCTCGGGGAAGAGTTCGGGCGGACGCTACGTCTGGGGGAAGAGTTCGGGCAGTCGCTCCCGGGCCAGCGGCCGGAGTCGCTCGGCGAGCGTGGGGTCGACCGAGGCGTACGGCCAGCGGACCCGGGTGCCGATGTCGGCCCAGTCCCCGACGTGGGCGAGGAACTTGTCGAGCGCGGGGTTGGCGTACCCGCCGCGCTGGAGCGGCTGGACGTGTTCGGCGAAGAACGCGTGGATCCGGCGCTGTACGTCGAGCGCGGCGTCCGGCTGCTCGACCATCATCCGCTGCCACGCCATCGCCCCGGCCGGGCTGAGCGCGGCGATGTTCGAGTACGAGCCGGCGGCGCCGTGCCGGCGTCCGGTCGCCAGGTCGTGGCCGGCGACGAAGATCGCGATCCCGGCCGCCTGCTGCCGCATCCGGGCGTACCACTCGGCGTCGCCGCCGGCGACCTTTATCCCGATCAGCGTGGGGACCTCACGGCGGATCACCGGGTACAGGTCGGCCGGCACCTGGGTCTTGGCGTGCGGCGGGTGGTAGAGCACCAGCGGCACCGGGTCGGCGACGGCCGCGACCCGAGCCAGGAACCGCAGCACCTCGCCGCGCGACAGCGGCAGCCAGTCCGGCAGCGTTACCTGGATCGCACCGGGTCGCAGCGTCCGGGCCCGGGCCACCCGGTCCAGGCAGGTCTGCGCGCTCATCTGGCTGGCCCCGAGTTGGAATGGCACCCCGTGCCGTTCGCAGCGCCGCGCCAGCAACTCGTTGACGCGGTCGTACTCGTCCTCGCCGAGGGCGTGGAACTCGCCGGCGGTGCCGTGCGCGTAGAGGCCGTCGAGTCCGGCGGTGAGCAGGACGTCCAAGGCCGGGTCGAGCCGTGCCCAGTCGATCGACTCGTCGGCCCGGATGGGGAGCAGTATCGTACCCCAGGTGCCGCCGAGCGACTCCGACGTCAGTATCTGCACGACGCCTCCCTCCTTGAGCGATTGGACATCCGATGTCCGGCCGAGTGGGCCGGCGAGCGCCGAGCGGGCAGGCAAGCCAGGTACGTCCGGCCGATTTCCGGCGGTACATCGATGTCGCCAGTGTTGATTCCCGCACCGCCTGGCCTTCCGGGACCGAGAGGTGGGATGTTATGACCCGAGGTTTCGACGAGCCTGGAGGCAGCATGCGTACGCGTAACGGTGGGTCGTTGCAGGAGCGCATCGTCGCCCTGATCCACGAGCGCGGCCTGGCCCCCGGTGCGCCGATGCCGACCGAGCCGCAGCTGATGGACCTGCTCGGGGCGAGCCGCAACAGCGTCCGCGAGGCGGTGCGGGCCCTCCAGGCGCTGGGCATCGTCGAGATCCGGCACGGCTACGGCACGTTCGTCGGTCAGGCGTCGCTGGACGTGCTCACCCCGTCGCTGGCGTTCCGGGTGCGCTCCGGCCCGGGCGGCGGGATCCGCGCGCTGCACGACCTGGTCGAGGTCCGTGAGCTGATCGAGATCGGGCTGATCGGCGAGGTGGCGCGGACCACCAGCGGCCCCCGGATCGCCGCGTTGGACGCCCTGGTCACCGCCATGGACCGGGACCCGGAGGCCGACCGGGCGTTCCACTCGCTGCTCTACGAGTCGTGCGGCAACGAGCTGGTACTCCAGTTGATCGGCCTGTTCTGGGACGTCTACCACCAGGTCGAGCCGGTGCTCGGCCCGCCGGAGGAGCGGACCGCGGAGATCGTGACCAACCACCGCCGGATCGTGGCGGCGCTCCGGGCCCGGGACCCGGAGGCCGCCCGGGAGGCGATGCGGCTGCACTTCCGCGACGTGAAGGCACGCGTCGCGCGGGCGGAGGCCCGGCCGGTCGAGGCGGGGGCCGAGCCGACCTGACCCCTGCCGCCGCTCGGCGCGACCCGGCCCGCTCACAGCAGGCCGGCGGTGGCGAGATACTCCTTGACCCGGGCGACCTCGTCGGCGTTCAGCGGGATCTGCGGCAGCGCCGTGGCCGGGTGGTCGATGATGCCGCGCAGGTGCAGCGCCGCCTTGAAGGCGCCCAGCGCCGACGAGCTCATACCCATCCGGCCCGCGCCGACGTGCACGAGCTGGAAGAGGCGCAGCAGGCGCTCCTGCTCGGACCGGGCCGCCACCCAGTTGCCCTGCTCCGCCGCCCGGAACAGCCGCGCGTACCCGTGCGGGTCGACGTTGCCCAGGCCCGGTACGACACCGTCGGCGCCCATCCAGAGCGCCGAGTCGACGGTCAGCTCGGAGCCGGTGAGCACGCTGAAGGAGTCGATCTCCGGGCGGTCCCGGCGCCCGAGGATCACCCCGCGCAGCCCGCCCTCGTCACCGCTGGAGTCCTTGACCCCGGCGAGCGTCCCGTCGGCGGCCAGCTCCAGCACCAGATCGGTGCCGAGCTTGCTGTGCACCGAAACGGGCAGGTCGTACGCGTACAGCGGAAGTCCGCCCCGGGCCGCGATGGTCCGGAAGTGTACGGCGATCTCGTCCGGGTGGGTCCGGGTGTAGAACGGCGCGGTCGCCACCAGCCCGTCGGCGCCCGCCCCGGCCGCGACCCGGGCATGGTCGAGCACCCGTAGCGCGGTCGTGTCGATGACGCCGGCCAGCACCGGGACCTGCCCGGCGACGTGCCCGACCACCGTCTCCAGCACGACCTTGCGGTGACCGTCCGGCAGGTAGGCGACCTCGGAGGTGGAGCCCAGCACGAAGAGCGCGTCCACGCCGCCGGTCAGCAGGTGGTCCACCAACCGGGCCAGCGATCCGGTGTCGACCTCCAGGTCCGGGGTCAACGGGGTGGACACCGGCGGGATGACGCCGGTGAGGGCGCTGGCGGTGGTCATGGGCGCTCCTGTGCTTGGCTGATCAGTTCGAGGTCGCTCGCCCCGTCGAGTACGGGGTGGTGGCATCGGAACAGGTGGTCGTCGGGCTGGTCGGTGCTGGACCGGACCGGGGGCATCGCCGAGGCGCAGACCTCGTCCGCCTTCCAGCAGCGGGTCCGGAAGGGGCACCCGCTCGGCGGTCGGGTCGCGGACGGCACCGGACCGACCAGCGGGATCGGGTCGATCGGGGAGAGCAGCCCGGGCGTGGCGGAGAAGAGCGCCCGGGTGTACGGGTGCCGGGCGTGTCGCGGTACGGCCTGGGCCGGCGTCTGTTCCACGATCCGCCCCAGGTACATCGTCACGACCCGGTCGCTCATCCGGCGGACGGTCTGGATGTCGTGCGAGACGAAGACCAGCGCCAGGCCGAGCCGCTCCTTCAGGTCCAGCAGCAGGTTGAGGATCTGCGCCCGAACCGAGACGTCCAGCGCGCTGGTCGGCTCGTCGGCGATGAGCAGTTCCGGTTGCAGCGCGAGCGCCCGGGCGATCGCCACCCGCTGGCGCTGGCCGCCGGAGAGCTGACTGGGCAGCAGGTCGGCCGCGCTGGACGGCAGGCCGACCAGGTCGAGCAGCTCGCGGACCCGCTCGTCGCGCTCCCGGCGGACGCCCCGGCGGTGCACGTCCAGCGGGTCGCGCAGGATCGCCCGGACCGGCAGCCGGCGGTTGAGCGCGGTGGACGGATCCTGGAAGACCATCCCGGTGGTCGAGCCGATCACGGACCGGCGCCGGGAGTTCGGCATCGACCAGACGTCCTCGCCCCGGAACGACACCGCCCCGGCGGTCGGCTGTTGCAGCCCGACCAGCACCCGGGCCAGGGTGGACTTGCCGCAGCCGGACTCGCCGACCACCCCCACCGTCTCGCCGGCGGCGACGGTCAGGTCGGCGCCGGTGAGCGCGTACACCCGGTCGCGGGAGAAGAGTCCGCCGGACCGCGCCCGGTGCACCACGTGTACGTCGTGCAGCTCCAGTAGCGTCGCCGCCATCAGTGTGCCTCCGTTCCGACGGCCACCGGCCTGGTGATCTCGACCGCCGGGTGGTGGCAGGCCACCGCGTGCTCGTGCACCGCACCGGTCAGCCGGGGCACCTCGGTACGGCAGATCTCGGTGGCCATCGGGCAGCGGTCGGCGAACCGGCAGCCGGCCGGGAAGTCGGCCGGCGAGGGGACGACCCCGCGGATCTGGGTGAGCCGCCGCGCGCCCGCCTCCAGCGAGAGCACCGAGCCCAGCAGGCCGCGGGCGTAGTGGTGGGCGGGGGCGCCGACCAGCGCGGCGGTGACGCCGGTCTCGACGATCTGCCCGCCGTACATCACCACCACCCGGTCGGTGACGTCGGCGACCAGGGCCAGGTCGTGGGAGACCAGGACGAGCGCGAACCCGAGTTCGGCGCGGAGCCGCAGCAGCAGCTCGATCACCTGCGCCTGTACCGTCACGTCCAGCGCCGTGGTCGGCTCGTCGGCGACGATCAGCTTCGGGTCCCGGGACAGGGCCATCGCGATGAGTACCCGCTGGCGCTGCCCACCGGACAGCTCGTGCGGGTACGCCGAGAGGGTCCGGGCCGGGTCCAGCCCGACCATCTCCAGCAGCTCGGTCGGGGTACGCCGGCCACCGCGCCGGACGAGCTGCTTGAGTTGCGCCTTGATGGTCATCGCGGGGTTGAGCGAGGAGAGCGCGTCCTGGTAGACCATCGCCATCTCGTGCCCCATCAGCCGCCGGCGGGCCGAGCGGGACAGCGTCAGCAGATCCCTGCCGTCGAACCGGATCTCGCCGCCGATCCGGGCACCCTTCGGCTGCAACCCCATCACGGTCAGCGCGGTCAGCGACTTGCCGCAGCCCGACTCGCCGACCAGGCCGAGCACCTCGCCCGGCCGCACGTCGAACGAGACGCCGGCCACGATGTCCACCCCGTCGTGCCGGTCCTGGAAGCCGATCGCCAGCTCCGTCACCGCCAGGATCGGCGGGCCGGACGGGAGTGGCCGGGCGCGTTCGGCGAGCCGCCGCGCGGCCTCGGCCAGGCCGGGCAGCTCGGTGACCTCGCCGGATCCGGGGGCGGCCTGCTCCCACGCGTCGCCCTCGGCCGGCTTCGTCGCGCCGGGCACCCGCCGGGCCGTCGGCGCCGCCCAGGCGTCGGAGACCCCCTCGGAGAGGATGTTCAGCGCGAGGACGGTGACCAGGATCAGCAGGCCCGGGAAGACGGTTGCCCACCAGCCGCCGAGCAGCACCATGTTCTTGCCGTCGGCGATGACGCTGCCCCAGGACGGGTCCGGCGGCCGGACCCCGGCGCCGATGAACGAGAGCGACGCCTCGAAGACGATCGCGTCGGCGACCATCACCGTGCAGAACACCAGTACCGGCGCGGCGCAGTTGATCGCCACGTGCCGGGCCACGATGTACGGCGTACGGGCACCGATGATCTTTTCGGCGTCCACGTAGTCCTCGCCGTACTGGGCCAGCACGTTGGCCCGGACCACCCGGGTCACCGACGGCATGTAGAGGAACGCGATCGCGAGTACGAGCACCTGGATGCCGCCGCCGAAGACCGCCACCAGTACGGCGGCCAGCGCTATGCCAGGGAAGGCCATGATGACGTCGAGGGTCCGCATGACCCCCTCGTCCACCCACTTCCGGGAGGTGGCCGCGACGGCACCGAGTACCGCGCCGACGACCAGGGCCAGGGCGGTCGCGCCCAAACCGATGACCAGCGACCACCGCGCCCCGTAGAGCAGGCGGCTGAGGATGTCCCGGTTGGCGCTGTCCAGCCCCATCCAGTGCGCTGCCGACGGGGCCCCGCTGGTGGCGGCGGCCTGCTCCAGCGGCGAGTACGGCGCCAGCAGCGGGGCGAAGAGCGCGGCGAGCGCGATGAGTACGACGACGCCGAGCGAGATCCAGGCCGGTACGGAGAGCCGCCTGAAGTTGACGCCCGGCCGGGCGAGGCGTCCTGCCAGTCCCGGCCGCATCAGGCGGCGCTCCGGAGTCTCGGGTTGACCAGTAGATAGAGGATGTCGACCACCAGGTTGACCACCACGAATCCGATCGCGATCGTGAGCACCACGCCCTGGACCACCGCCGGATCCCCGTTGGTGACGCCGTCGATCATCAGCTTGCCCATCCCGGGCAGGGAGAAGATGGTCTCGATGACCACCGCGCCACCGAGGAGGTAGCCGACCCGCAGACCCAGCACGGTCAACGGGTTGATCAGTGCGTTGCGCAGCACGTTCCGCCCCACCACGACGATCGGCGGCAGGCCGCTGCCGATAGCGGTCCGGACGTAGTCCCGGTCCAGTTCCTCGACCATCGACGTCCGGACGATCCGGGTCAGTTGGGCCGCGACCGGCAGCGACAGCGACAGGGCCGGCAGGGTCATCGAGCGCAGCCACTCGCCGAACGAGTCGGCCGGGTTGACGTAGCCGCCGGTCGGGAAGAGGCCCTGCTGCACGGCGAGGTACTGGATCATGAGCAGCGCCAGCCAGAACGCCGGGGCGGCCACCCCGCCGAGCGACACGACCCGGATCAGCTGGTCGGGCCAGCGGTCCCGGAAGATCGCCGCGGTGACACCGAGGACCAGCGCGGTGACCACCCCGACCAGCAGGCCCAGGAAGGTGAGTTGCAGGGTCAGCGGCAGCGCCGTCAGCACCGAGTCCAGTACCGGTGCGTTGGTGAGCACGCTGGTGCCCAGATCGCCCTGCGCCAGATCGGCGACGAACCGCACGTACCGCAGCGGCAGCGGATCCAGCAGGCCGTTCTCGACCTGGAACTGGTGGATCTGCTCGGGGGTGGGGTTGGCGCCCGCGAAGTAGGCGTACTCCGGCTTGTTCTGCGAGAACCGCATGACGACGAAGACGAAGAGGATCACGCCAAGCAGGAGCGGGATCAGGATGACGATGCGGCGGACCAGCATTCTGGCGATCGTGGCCACGGTGGGACTCCTCGGCGGTGAGTTCCGCGGCCGGCGGGGCGCCGGCCGCGGAACCGCGGATCAGAGGCGCTGGGCCTGTAGCAGGTTGAACCCCGGGTACGACTGCGGCCGGATCCCGGAGATCTTCTTCGGGTCCCACGCGGTCATCAGTTCGGTGTGCACCACCGGGTAGAGCACCGCCTGCTCGGCGATCATGTCCAGGTACTGGCGGGTCAGCGCGAGCTTCTTCGCCTCGTCCGGTTCCCGGATCGCCTGGTCCATCAGGTCGAAGATGGTCTTCGCCGCCGGACTGGTGTCCCACCGGGTGTACTTCATCCAGGTGCCGCCGGAGGTGTAGTTGTAGCGCAGGATCAGGTCGGCGTCGATGCCGAACTGGTTGGGGTTGGAGGCGGCGGCGACCACCTGGTAGTCCTGCGACTGGTCCATCTTGGTGAACAGCGCGCTGGTGTCCTGCGGCTGGAGCGTCGTCTTGACCCCGATCGCGTTCCAGGAGTTCGCGATGGTGGGCAGGCAGTCGACGATCCAGCTCACGTTGACCGCCATCAGCGTGACCGAGAGGTTGGTGACGCCGGCGGCGGCAAGCAGTGATCTGGCCTTGTCCGGGTTGTAGTCGTAGACGGTCTTCGCCTTGGCGTAGGACGGGTTCTGCTCGTTGAGGAAGCTGGTGGCCGCCGTACCGTGTCCCTTGAGCGCGACCTCGATCATCTTGCCGGTGTCGACGGCGTGCAGCAGCGCCTGCCGTACCCGTACGTCGTCGAACGGCTTGGCGCCGGTGTTGAACATCAGGAACATGTGGTTCATGCCCTTGCCGCCCTCGACGGTCAGCCCGGAGTCCTTGAGCTGGGCGATGTTGGCGTAGGGGATGTTGTCGGCGATCTGCGCCTCGGCGTGCCCGCCGGAGATCTTCGCGACCCGGGCAGCGGCGTCCACGATGGACAGCCAGTTCATCTTCTTGAACTGGGCCTTGCGCGGGCCGTTGTAGTCGGCGAACGCCTCGAAGGTGGTGTTCGACTTCGGGTTGTGCGCGGTCATCTTGTAAGGGCCGGAGCCGACCGCCTTGCCGCCCTTGGCCGCGTCCCAGCCGCCGGGCGCACCGAAGACGTGCTTCGGCAGGATCTTGGCGATGGCGAGCCGCTTGAGGGCGTCCGGGAAGGGGGAGTGGAAGACCAGCTCGACGGTGCTCTCGTCGACCTTCCTGACCTCCTTGAGCCAGGCGCCGAAGAAGCTGTAGAGCAGCACCTTCGCCTGGGGGTCGAGGATCCGTTGGAAGGTGAAGACGACGTCGTCGACGGTGACCGGCTGCCCGTCGTGCCACTTCGCGCCCTGGCGCAGGCTGAGCTTCCACGACGTCGCCGTCGGGTCGGTGGGCAGCGCGGTGGCGAGCGCCGGGTACGGCTCGCGGGTGATCGGGTCGGTCTCGACGAGCCCCTCGTACATGTGCTGGATCGCGGCCATGGAGAAGGCGGAGGCCGTCATGGTCGGGTCCCAGCTCTGGTCGTTGCCGTACCCGATCACGGCGGTGACCAGGTCCTTGTCGTCGCCGGCACCGACCGAACCGGTCGAGGCGGGGCCGGAGTCACAGGCGGAGACGGTGGCCGCGATGGCCGCCGCCGCGCTGAGCGCTCCGCTGTAACGGAGGAAGTCGCGGCGGCTGAAGACGGGCCGAGATACCGGGGCGCTCACGGTGCCTCCTATAAGCATCGGCAGTAGCGTATTCGGTGGAGGTTGGACGTCCTACATCCCATGTTGGGATTAGACTGGAGGCTAGAGGCCGAGCAGTCCTCGGGTCAAGAGAGGGTTACCTGGAGATGCCAGAACGGTTTCGCCGTGCTCGACAAGCGGTCACGGCAGCGTCACGACCAGCCGCCGACCTCCGTCGTAGGACGTCCAGTCGGGATACGGTCGCCGCCCCGCTCCGCCCGGCCGGCCGGCGTCGCCTGGGCGGGACGCCATGACCGACCGCCCGACCCGGCTGAACCACACCGCGCCGGACCGCCGGGCCCGAGCGCGGCTGAGCCGCGCGGTCGAGGTCCAGGAGGCGGTGAAGGGCCTCATCCTCGAACGCCGGCTCGCGGCCGGGGACCCGCTGCCCACCGAGTCGGAGCTGATGGAGGACCTGGGGATCAGCCGCAACTCCGTGCGCGAGGCGCTCAAGGCGCTCCAGGCCGTTGGCATCGTGGACATCCGGCACGGCTTCGGGATGTTCGTCGGCCGGATGTCGCTGACCGGTTTCGTCGACGAGTTGGCCTTCCACAGCCGGATCACCCTTCAGGACGGGCGCAACGCCCTCGGCTACCTGACCGAGATCCGCGAGGTCCTGGAGAGCGGTCTGGTCCAGCGGCTGATCGACCGGCCGCAGGAACTCGATCTGGCGCCGGTCGCCGAGGTGACCGAGCGGATGGAGGCGGAGGCGCTGGCCGGCATCGTCTCGCCGGAGACGGATCGGCTCTTCCACGAGCTGCTCTATCGGCCGCTCGGCAACCCGCTGGTCGGCCGCCTGCTCGGCGCGTTCTGGGAAGTCTTCTACCAGCTCCGCGACGAGCTGGGCACCCCGGACGAGACGCCGGCCGACGTCGCACGCCGGCACCGGGACATCTACACCGCGGTCGCCGCCGGGGACAAGGCAGCCGCCGCCGCCGCGATGTACGCCCACTTCGACGGGGTACGCGGCAAGCTCGCCCGCCTCAACGACCGGGCCGACGGTCCGGTGCCCTGACCGGCAGTGGTGCCGTCCAGGCACGCGTCGGCCGAGGTCAGGCCCGGTCTCGTGACTGGCGGACCAGGCAGAACGGATGGCCTGCGGGGTCGGCGTAGACGCGCCAGCCGAGCCGGTCCGCTCCGGCGTCCAGCACCGTTGCGCCCAGGGCCAGTACCTGCTCCTGGGCGCGGTCCAGGTCGGCGACCCCGAAGTCCAGGTGGAACTGCTGGGGCCGGGCCGGATCGGGCCAGCGCGGTGGCCGGTAGTCCGCCACGCGTTGGAAGGCCAGTACGAGACCGGACGGCGTGTGCAGCGTCGCCCAGTCCTCGTCGAGCGCCCATCGCCCATCGCGCTGGTTGACGGCACCGCCGAGGACCGCCCGGTAGAACTCGGCGAGTTCCGTCGGGTGTGAGCAGTCCAGCACCACGCACTCGAGGTCAGCGATCACCGACCGATTCTAGGCTCCGCCGCGATCGTCCCGGCGTCGTCGGGCAGTCGGGCAGTCGGGCAGGTCACGGCCCGTCGGCGGGTCCGGCGATCGACCCGACTCCCTGATCCGCCGACCTGCGCCGCGGGCGCACAGCGCACCGAGCAGAGTGGCGAGATCGGTACGACCCATGATCGGCGCCACCTACTGTTCATGATTTCTTCGACATCCCGTTAGCCCATCGGTGCTACCAACGAGCACGGTCCAGACAGACGGATGATCGGCCGGCAGGGTCGGGATGGAGCGCACGTGCGGGTAAGAGGGCTCATGGCGGTCGCCGCCGCGACGGTGATGCTGGCCGCCGGATGCACCAGCGACAAGCCTCCCGCGGGTGGGACCGGCGGTGATCGCACCGGCGGTACGTCGTTGCGGATCGTCGCCGGGTCCGAACAGGAGAGTGTCGTCAACACGATCGTCAAGCCCTGGTGCGCCAGCAAGGGCTACACCTGCGACGTGACCCTGAAGGGCTCGGTCGACCAGGCCCGCCTGCTCACCGCCGGAAGCCAGGACTACGACGCCTACTGGTTCGCCTCCAGCGTCTTCTCCCAACTCGGCGACAAGGCCAACGTGCTACAGGACGTGAAGCCGATGTTCCTCACGCCGGTGGTCTTCGCCGGCTGGCGGAGCGAGATGCGGCGGCTCGGCTTCGTCGGCCGTACGGACGTCGCCATCGCCGACATCCTGCGGGCCGTGGAGTCGGGCGAGACGAAGGTCTGGGTCACCAACCCGACGCAGTCCAATTCCGGTGCGACCGTGCTGTTCGGCTTCATGAACTACTTCGCCGGCAACGGGCCGGGCAGGCCGTTGACGCAGGAGCAGTTGGACTCCCCGGCGGTGGAGCAGGGGGTGACCCGGTTCATCAACGCGATGGACCAGACGCCGCCGTCGACCGGCACGCTGATGACCGAGTGCGTCGCGCGTCCCGACGTCTGCCGGACGATGTTCACCTACGAGGACCTGGTGATCGAGAAGAACCAGGAGCTGACCAAGGCCGGCAAGGAGCCGCTCGTGGTGGCGTACCCGCGCGGGTCGCTCGCGATCAGCGACGCGCCGCTGGGCTTCCTCCCGCAGCAGGGCGCCGCCGACGCGGGTAAGCGCAGGGTCTTCAGCGAGCTACAGGATCACCTGCTCAAGGATGCCGGGGCGCAGGCCCAGCTCCTGAAGTTGGGGCGGCGCCCGGCCAGCAGCGTCGGGTTGACGCTGGACAACCCCGACCTGTCGGTGTTCAACCCCGAGTGGGGCATCCAGGCGACCATCAACGAGCAGGGCATCCAGTATCCCGCGACGCCGATCATCGAGGCCGCGCTCGACCGTTACCAGACCCGTTACCGGCGCCCCGTCAACACCTTCTACTGCCTCGACGGCAGCGGGTCGATGTCCTCGAACGGGGGTTGGGACGGCGTCAAGGCCGCTGCGCACCAGGTCTTCGACCAGGACCAGGCCGCGCTGAACTTCCTGCTGACCCACCCGGAGGACGTGACCACCGTCGGGATCTTCAACAGCGGGCTCACCGCCGGCAGCCCTTGGACGGTGCAGGGCAACGACGGCGCGGGACTGCACGGTCTCACCGAGAAGATCAACGACTACCGGCCCACCGGCGGCACCAACATCTACGCCTGCCTGCGACGCGCGACGGAGGAACTGGGTAGACCGCAACCCGACGGCCGTCGGCGCCTGGTGGTGCTGATGACCGACGGCAAGTCCGAGACCCGCGAACGGGAGTCCGCGCTGTCCGGGTTGAAGGCATCGGGGGTACCGGTGATCGCGATCGCGTTCGGCCGGGACGCCGACCCGGAACAGCTCAGGGAGGCCGCGTCGGCCACCGGCGGCGCGTTCGTCCAGCAGGACGACCTGGTGGCGGCGCTGCGTCAGGCGGCTGGCTACAAGTGAACCTTTCTCCACCTGAATCGCACGGCGCTCACGCATCGGATCCGACCCTGCGGTCCAGCGGACCGGAAGGGGAGGTCGAACAAGGTTCGGTGACGACCGGTCCGGGCACCGGGCGCCGGGCCGGCGGGCACCGGCGGCGGTGGTCGCGGTGAGAGGAAAACTCGCCGCGCCGGTCGCGCTCGCCACGGCCGTCGCGGTCTTCACCGGGACCTTCGTGCTCACCGGCAACTTCCTGTGGGCGCCGCTGCTGGCGATGGCCGCGGCGGTCGGGGTGTACCTGATGGTCGATGACCGCAGCCCGGCCCAGGCGCGCAGCGACGACTACCTCGACGAGGCGCGTGCCAAGGTCGCGGAGGCGCTCGCGATCCTGCGCGGCATCGAACGGCTCCACCCCGACGTCCAGGCGCCGGCCGCCCGCACCGCCCTGGAGTCGGCCTGCCGGTACGTGCCGGAGCTGTTCGACCGGGTCCAGGCCAGGTCGCCGAACAGCCTCTACTCCACCGCCAGCCAGATCAGCGGCCACCTGAGCAGCCTCGACGGGGCGGTGCGGCAGTACCTCGACATCCAGCGCAAGCCGGTGCTCTACGCCGACCCCGAGGCGCTCAAGCGCAGTGGCGAGCTGGCGTTCGAACGCTTCGCCGCGTTCGCCCTGGACAGCGTGCGGCTGGTCAACCAGGGCGACATCGCGCAGTACCGCGCCAACCTCGACACCGTCGCGCCGCCGAAACTTCCCGAGTTGGGATGAAGGAGTCATCGTGAGATTGCCCAGCGTTCGGTTCCTGATCGGACTGGTCACGGTGATCGTCGTCTGCGTCGTCGCCGCCGTGCTGTTTTCGAGGTCCGGCGGGACCTCCACCCCGTCCGCCGCGCCGACCACGCTGACCTGCGTCGGCGGCTCGGAGAAGTCCGAGCTGATGGCCGACCCCGAGGTCATCCGGGTACTGCGGGACAAATACCGCCTGGAGGTGAACTTCCAGCCGCTCGGCTCGTACGACCAGGTGCAGTTGAGTACGGACGACCTGCGGGCGCGCAAGGTCGACTGCCTCTGGCCGTCGAGCGCCAGCGCGCAGAGTGTCTTCGAGGCGCAGCACCAGGGGGCGTTCCCGGAGTACCGGGCGGAGAACCTGTTGCAGTCGCCTGAGGTGGTCTACGCCGGACCGCGCGGCACCGACGCGCTGGTCAAGCTGGGCGTCGTCCAGCAGCGGGACAACCGCTACCACATCGTGAACATGAAGTCCCTGCTGCTGGACTACGTGCTGAAGAAGCAGACCTGGGACGGCAACGGGGCGACCGATCTGCGGGGCCCGATCACGGTGTCCAGTACCGACCCGGCCAAATCCAACAGCGGCTTCGTGCTCGCCCAGCTCCAGTTGAGCATCATCGCCACCGACGACGTGTTCCAGGCGCCGAACATCGCGCAGGCGCGCCGGGCCCTGCCGACCATGCGGGCGCTCTACGACGCGCAGGGCCTACAGGCGCGCAGCTCGGACTCCGGGTTCCGGGAGTGGCTGACCCAGGGCGGGGAGTTCAAGTCCCCGCTCTACGCCGGTTACGAGAACCAGCTCATCCAGCAGGTCGTGCAGAGCGGTGCGAACAGCGCCAACCTGCTCAAGAACGTACGCGTGCTCTACCCCGACCCGACCATCTACAGCGACCACCCGGTCCTGGCCCTCAACACCACCGCCGCCGGGTTCATCGAGGCGATGAAGGATCCGGAGATCCAGAGCATCGCGTGGAAGACGTACGGTTTCCGCTCAGCGGTCCAGGTCGGCGTCAACAACGTCGCGGACTTCCCGGCGATCAACCTCGCCGAGCAGATCCGTACCACCCCGGCGCCGGCCGCGGACGTCACACTCGCGCTGCTGAGCTGCATGAAGGACGCCAAGACCTGCCAGTGAGGGAGAACGGACCTGCCATGACCGACGGATTGCAGATCGACTTCGGCAGCATCGTGGGCGGAACGGCCGACCCGCCGGCCGGTGCCGCCGACACCGCCATCACCAGTACCCTGCTCGCCGGCCAGCCCCGGGAGCTGGTCTGCGTGGACCTGCTCAGCCCGGCGCAGCGTGCCCAGGCCGAGGCGGCGGCCGGGCAGCTCTACCCGGCGATGCTGGCCAATACCGACCAGCTCGCCTCGTTCGGCAACACCGCGATCGACCAGGTCAACGCCCAGGTCAGCCGGATCTTCCACGAGGTCGGCCGGGTCAACATCCCAGAGCTGACCGGCATCATGCACGAACTGAACGACCGGATGCGCAACTTCCGGCGCAAGTACGACCCGAGCGACCCGAAGATCCGGGAGACGTTCGACAAGTTCTCCGACGCCGTCAAGGGTCTGTTCCGGAAGGGCCGCGACCTGCTGGAGATGCTGTTCGAGGAGGCCCGGACGGTCGAGCAGCAGTTGGACCGGGTGGCCGGGCAGCTCAGCGCGAAGCAGTTGCAGCTCAAGCGCAACGTGGTGCTCTGCGACGAGCTCTACAAGGCCAACGAGGCGGCGATCGGCCAGCTCATCGGCGCGATCGCGGTGATGGAACTCGTCCGGGAGGTGGCGCTCGCCGACGCCCGGTCGATCACGGTGACCCCGGGCGCGGTCGACGAGCGTGACCAGCAGGAGCGGCTCTCACTGGTCACCGAGTTCATCCAGGCGCTCGAGGTACGCATCAACGAGTTCCAGCAGCGGCTCTTCGTCGCCTGGTCGACATCCCCGCAGGTGCGCAACATCCGCACCCTGAACTACGGGCTCGGCCAGCGGCTCGCGTTGCTGATGAACCTGACCATCCCGACGATGAAGCTCACCATCGCGCAGTGGGCGCTGCTGTTGCAGGCCAATCAGGCCGCCGACATGCAGCAGGCGGTCGCGGACGGCGCGAACGACGTGCTCTCGGCGTACGCGCGGGCGTCGAAGGCCGCCGTGCCGCAGATCGTCCGGACGATCCAGACGCCGACGATCCGCCCGGAGACGCTGCTGGAGGTCGCGGAGTCGATCGACGCGCAGGCCCGGGGCATCGAGGAGGCGGTCAGGTACGGCCAGCAGAAGCGCGCCGAGGTGGTCACCGCGATCGTCACCGCCAACGAGTCGATGTCGCAGTCGGCGAACCGGCTCTCCAAGACCGTGGTCGAGCTGGTCACCCGGGCCAAGGAGCCGCTGGCGCTGCCGGCCGGGCCGCAACTGCCCGCCTCGGTGCTGGAGCAGGCGTCGGCGGTCGACCTGACCCGGCAGCCCGGCTGACCCACGACCATACCTCCGACCAGGTGGGATAACTCGGTCGTGCGGCGTTCCGAGCCGTGGTTGACTCGGACCGGAATCCGCCGACGGACGAACAGGGAGACCGAAATGCGAGCCGTGTGCACCTCCATCGAACAGGGAACTTGGATCTCTTCGAGGGGTGTGGCGGTTGCCGCAGAGAACGCTGAACCTGGGAATCCTGGCGCATGTCGACGCCGGTAAGACGACACTGACCGAACGGCTGCTGTACGCGGCCGGGGTCATCGACACCGTCGGCGAGGTCGATGCCGGCACGACCCGGACCGACACGCTGGCGCTGGAACGCCAGCGTGGCATCACCATCAAGTCCGCCGTCGTGTCGTTCGAGATCGCCGGCGTGACGGTCAACCTGATCGACACACCGGGCCATCCGGACTTCATCGCCGAGGTCGAGCGAGTACTGAGCCTGCTCGACGGCGCCGTTCTGGTGATCTCGGCGGTCGAGGGCGTCCAACCACAGACCCGTGTCCTGATGCGGGCACTACGGCGGTTGCGCGTACCGACGTTGCTGTTCGTGAACAAGGTCGACCGGCGGGGCGCCGATCTCGGGCGGGTCTTCGAGGCGGTGGCGGACCGGCTCACGCCCGCGATCATCCCGATGGGCACGGTCACCGGGCTCGGTACCCGGGCCGCCCGGTTCACCCCCTACGGCTCCGGTGACCCGGCGTTCCGGGCGGCGCTGACCGAGGTCCTCGTCGAGCGGGACGACTCGCTGCTGGCCGCGTACGTCGAGAACGAGCGCGCCGTCACGGGCCGACGGCTGCGCGGGGAACTCGCCGCGCAGACCCGGCGGTCGTCGGTCCATCCGGTCTTCCTCGGCTCGGCGATCACCGGGGAGGGCGTGCCCGCGCTGATGGCCGGGCTGACCGAACTGTTGCCGGCCGAGGTCGGCGACGCGGAGGCCGCGGTCTCGGGCCGCGTCTTCAAGATCGATCGTGGGCCGGCGGGGGAGAAGATCGCCTATCTCCGGATGTTCGCCGGCACGCTGCGGGCCCGGCAGCGGTTGCCCGTCACGGGTGTGAGCGGCGGCGATGCCGAGGCGAAGGCCACGGCCATCAGTGTCTCGGAGCACGGCGGGTGGGTCCGGCGGCCAGAACTCGCCGCTGGCGAGATCGGCCGGCTCTGGGGCCTGAACGGGGTCCGGATCGGCGACACGATCGGTCGGCCGCCCGCGACCGGGGGCCAGCACCACTTCGCGCCGCCGACGATGGAGACCGTCGTCGCTCCGGTGCGCCCGGGCGACGACGGCGCGTTGCGCGCCGCGCTGGCCTGGCTGGCCGAGCAGGATCCGCTGATCGACGTCCGGGTGGACGACACCGGCCGGGAGGTCTCCGTCTCGCTCTACGGCGAGGTCCAGAAGGAGGTCGTCCAGGCGACGTTGGCGACGGAGTTCGGCATCGACGTCACGTTCCGGGAGACGACCATCGTCTGCGTCGAGCGTCCGGTCCGGCGCGGCGAGGCCGTCGAGGTCCTCAACACCGAGGCCAACCCGTTCCAGGCCACCATCGGCCTGCGGGTCGAGCCCGGTCCGGCCAACTCGGGAATCGAGTTCCGGATGCGGGTCGAGCCACAGGCAATGCCGATGTACGTCTACCGGAACGCCGACACCTTCACCGCGCACATGAGCCGGTACGTGCGCCGGACCCTGCGCGAGGGGAGGTTCGGCTGGCAGGTCACCGACTGCGTCGTCACCATGGTCGACTGTAGCTACAGCCTGGCCGACGGTCCGCCGTCGAGGCGGGGCCCGCTCAGTACTCCGGCGGACTTCCGCAACCTCACGCCGATCGTGCTGATGCGGGCACTCGACCAGGCCGGAACCGTGGTCTGCGAGCCGATGCTCCGGGTGAGCCTCGAAGCCCCGGTGTGGGCGATCAGCGCCGTGCTGACGGCCCTGGGCCGGCTCGGCGCGGCAGTGCGGCAGCAGTCGGTACGGGGTGACCTGACCACGATCGAGGCCGTCGTACCGGCGGCACGAGTGCAGCACCTGCAACGCCAACTGCCCGGCCTGACCGCTGGTGAGGGAGTCGTCGAGTCCACGTTCGACGGCTATCGGGCGGTCCGGGGCGAACCGGCGACCCGGGCACGGACGACGGCGGATCCCCGGCACCGCGAAAAGTACCTGACCTCACTGACCCGGCAGGGTGCCCGGAACTGACGCGTCGCGCTGGCCGGACCGCCGCGCACCGCCGCCCATCCCGGTATCGTGATGGTGTCCAGCGGGCTGGGATCCGTCATCGTGTCCGGCGAACCGCACGCGCTCGACCTGCCGCCCGCGCTACCCGGCTACCCGGCTCGAAGGCGGCCCTGAACATGACCACCAGCCAGTACGCACACCTCCTGCCGGGCGTCGAGGTCGACGCCGTGGATCCCGGTCACACCGCGACCGACCTCAGCGATCACCGGAGCCATCAGACCGTGACCGAGGGCATCGAGGCGATCGTCCGGCTGGCCAGCATCGACCCGGACGGCCCGACCGGCGGCTTCCTCGACCGAGCCGGGACCGCGCCGTGCTGACCCTCTCCCTGGGACTGCATCCCAGCGCCATCGACTACAGCCGTTACCCCGGCCTCGACGAGGAAACCCTGACCGTCCGGATCGCGGCGGGCGAGGCGGCGCTGCGCGAGGCCGGGTTCGACATCGTGTCGTGCCAGGTCTCCGCCGACCCGGAGGAGGCGGAGCGGACGGTCCGCGAGTGTCTGGCCGCCCGACCGGTCGACGCCGTGATGATCGGCGCGGGCCTGCGGATGGCGCCAGAGCACACCCTGCTGTTCGAACGGCTGGTGAACCTGCTCAACCAGCTCGTCCCCGGCATCGTGTTCTGCTTCAACACCTCGCCGGAGACCACGATCGACGCCCTGCGCCGGTCTGCCCGCACCAGCCGCTGACACCTCACCCTGGTCCTGCGGGCGTCCGTCGCGGACGGCGGCAGGCGATATTCGATCCCCGCAGGGAGCTGGCGACCCGGAGGGCGTCCGCCGCCTTCGACGCCGCAGTGGAGCGCTGGGCCGCCAGCGACGGCGCGACGGATCCGCATGAGCTGACCGAGGAAGCCTCCAAGCCGGTTGCGTCGGTGCCCGGATGCGGGAGCTGGGCGCCCCTCAATCGAGTCAGAGCAGGGTGATGCGGCCGGCGCTGCCGTCGACCTCGACCATGGCGTTGTCGGGAAGGGCGGTCATTGCTTCCCGGACTGCAAGGACGGCGGGCAGGCCCTGCTCGCGCGCCACGATCGCGGCGTGCGACAGCATGCCTCCGGTTTCGGTGACGACCGCGGCAACTACGCCGAACAGGGGCGTCCACGCTGGATCCGTGGTCCGGCATACGAGGACGTCTCCGGTGTGGACGCGGCCGAAGTCGCCCGGGCCGTGGACCAGCCGTACGGGTCCTCGGGCGATTCCGGGACTGCCCGGAGTGCCGGTCAGAGCGGTGGTGTCCCCGGTGGCGGAGGAGGCTGTGTCCGGAAGAGCGGACGTGATCGGCCGGGCCTGCAGCAGCCAGATCCGGCCCTCGGCGATCGCCCATTCGATGTCCTGCGGCCCCTGGAGCAGCCGTGCCGTCTCCCGGCCGAGGCTCGCGAGCCGGAGCACCTCCTCGTCGCTGAGGCAGAACCGACTGCGGTCGGCGATGTCCACCTTCCGGGTGATGACCTCGCCGCCTTGACGGTCGGCCCTGACCGCCTTCTCGCCGAGCGAGCGATGCGTGACCGCGTCACCGGACACCGTCCACGAGTCGGGGGTGACCTGGCCGCCGACGATGCTCTCGCCCAACCCCCACGAGCCCTCGATCCGGATGTCGGAGCCGGTGAACGTCACCCCGGCGACCTCTGCGTCCACCAGTTGTTGCACCAGCACCGCCATTGCTGGATGGCCGGCGTCGGCGGCCCGGCGGCGCCGGTATTCGACGGCGCGCTCCGACCACACGGAGGCCCAGCAGCTGCGGACGGCGTCGGCCACCCGGTCGGCGCCAATGACGCCCAGGAAGGTGTCGTGCTGCCCCGCTGCGGTGGCCTCGGCGGTGTCCTCGCTGGTCGCCGAGGAGCGCACGGCGACGGGCCGGCCGTCGAGCCGGACGAGCGCCTGCGCGATCTCATCGACCAGCGCGGGCGCCGACGGCGCCCGCAGAATCAGCTGCCGGGCGGCGCCGGCGTCGCTGAGGTCGAGGCCGGCGACTGCCTGGCCGTACGCCGAGGTCGGCACCACGAACCCGAGCGGCACCGGCAGTCCGGCGCGTAGCAGGCGGCCCAGGACGGCTGCCTTGCCGCCCGAGGTGGCTGCGACGGCGCCAGCGAGATCGATCAGCATCGTTTCTTCCCTTGTGGTGATGGACCGAATATGGCCGTCGGCGACCTTACGAGGTCGCGCCGTGCGCGTCGGCATTGACACCCGGTAGGGCAGTATGAATGCTCGCTGCCATGACACACGCTTCCACGCCGGATCTCCTTGTCTTGCACGGGGTACGGGTTTCCGGGATGGCCGACGACGCCGCGGTTTCCCGGCGTGTCGGCATCGACCAGGACAAGACCACCGAGCTGTTGGAGGACTTCCAGGCTTACGGCTGGGTCAGCCACGTCGCGTTCGGCGCCACCAGCGGGTGGACGCTCACCGATCGGGGCCGCGACGAGGACTCCCGCCGACTCGCCAGCGAACTCGACCAGGTCGGGGCGCGACCCGCCGTCGAGCTGGGCCACCAGGTCTTCGAGTCGCTGAACGGGCGTCTGGTCAAGGCTTGCACAGACTGGCAGCTACGGCCCAACCCGGACGATCGGCTGGCGACCAACGACCACAGCGACCCGAAGTGGGACGCCCGCGTGCTGGACGAACTGTCCGCACTCGACGGCGAACTGGCGCGACTGGTCGGCGGCCTTTCTGCCGTGCTGGCCCGGTTCGGCGGCTACGACGAGCGGTTCTCCGCGGCGTTGGTACGCGCCCGCGGGAAAGCAGCAGTGGGTAACCGGCGTCGGTGTCGCGTCGTGCCACGCCGTGTGGATGGAGCTGCACGAAGATCTTCTGTCGACATTGGGTATCCCGCGCGATGCGAAGATCGGCGGCAGATAGGTTCGGGCCCATGGCAACCCGACATCTCTACGTTGCACGGCACGGCGCGGCGGACGCGTTCGGCGAACTCAAGGACGCCGGTCGCAGACAGGCGAACCTGCTGGGCGAGCGGCTCGCGGGTCTGCCGATCGGCGCGGTCTGGCATTCGCCGCTGCCGCGCGCCGCGTCGAGCGCGCAGGAACTCGCCCGGCACCTGCCCGGCGTTCCCGTCGCCGCGGCCTCCGAACTCATCGACCACGTCCCTTACGTGCCCACCGCCGCCGAGATGCCCCGATCGTGGGCCGGCTTCTTCGACGGCTACGACGAGGCCGAGGCCGCGTCGGGCCGCAAGCTCGCCGATGCGCTGGTGGCGCGGTTCGGGCAGGTGCCCGCGGCGGGCGAGCCCGACACGTACGAGGTCCTGGTCACGCATGCCTACCCGATCGCGTGGCTGGTGCGCGAGGCCCTCGAAGCGCCGCCTATGCAGTGGCTGAGCCTGGACAGCGCCAACACCGGGCTCACCGTGATCGAGTACCGCACCGGCCTGGCGCCCACGCTGGTGATGTTCAACGACATGAGCCACCTGCCGGCCGACCTGCGCTGGACCGGGATTCGGGCGGACGCTCGTCCCTGAGGGGCGTCTGATTCACGTATTTCGCGGGTGATGCCGTCTTCGGTTGTCTCGCCAGGTTGGGGTGGTTTCCCGGTCAGCTTCGGGTACCGAGCGGCGTGGCTGCGCTGTCGTGCGCCGGGTCGGTGTCCGGGCCGGGGACCTCGGCCGGCTCGACGGGGCCGTCCACCGGTACGGCGTCGGTACCGGCCGCGCGCCGTCGACGCTGCCGCCACCAGAGCAGGGCCAGTACCGCACCGATCAGCACGAGCAGGTAGAGCAACGTCCACGGAACGGTCCAGACCGTCCCGCTCCGGGTCACGGTGGGCAGTGCTCCCTCGCTGCTGGTGGCGTCGACGCGTACCGTGGCGGTGACCATGCCGCCCGGTAGGACGCCGTCGACCTGCCGGACCAGGGTCACCCGCGCGCCCGGCAGCAGTTCCGGCAGGGTGACGTCCTGGTCGCCGGCGAGCGGTACCCCGAACAGGCCGGTGGTGTGCAGTTGGGCGGTGCCGCCGACCCGGACGTTGCCGGGGTTGCGGAGCCGGTAGGTGACCGTCGCCGGGCCGCGGGCGAACGGCACGGCCGGACTGGCGTACGAGACCTGCACCGACTCGACGTCGACCATCGGCGCCAGCGGCCCGTTCACCCGCAGGTAGATCCGCGCGCCGACCCGACGCTCCACGTTGACCCGCTGCCCCTCGGCGTCGGTACGCTGCTCGGCGACCGAGGCGACGATCCCGGCCGCGTGGTCGCCGGGGGTCGCGTTCGGCGGAACGGTCAACCGGAACGGCAGGACGATCCGCTCGCCGGGGCGCAGCGTCCGGGTCTGCCGGCCGAGGTCGACCCAGGCGCCGGCCTCGCGCGCCGGCTGGCTGGCCGGCGGGAGCGCGAACGCCCCGTCCGTCGAGGTGGAGGCGTCGGTGGCGTACACGGTGAAGGTGAGCGGCTGGGTCGACCGGTTGGTCACCACCACCCGGTCCTCGCGCTGCTGGCCCGGGGCGAGGTCGTAGCTGAACTGGCCACGGGGTTCGGCCCCGGCCACGGCGGCGGGTTCCACGGTCCAGCGGAACTCGTCGCCGGGGGCCGCACCGGCCGGGCCGGAGACCGCCGCCGACAGGGTCATGGCGACGACCAGCGCGGCGACGACGCGGTGGGGTCGGGGTGCGGTCATGGTGGGCTCCTCGCTCGTCATCGCGACGCCGGGCGGGCTGCTGCCCTCGCGGCACTCGGTCAGGGACACGACTCTGGGATGCTCAGGGACGGATGTGCGGCGGAGGTGCCACGGACCGGTTGCCCGTGGTACCTCCGCCGTCGGTCGGCCGTCGGCCGGTCAGACCCTCGCGGGTCAGACCAGCGTCAGGGTGAGGGTGCCGGCGTAGCTGCCCGGCGTGGTGGTGTCCGGGATGCCGAGGCTCAGCCCGGCGCCGCACTCGAAGGTGCCGGCGCTGCTGCCCTCGTCGGCCCGGCACAGCGTCCTGGCCTCCCCGAGGCCGGAGCCCGGCGTCGCGGCGGCGCCCGCGGTGGCGGTGCCGCTGCCGCTCAGCTTGCTGGCGTTCGGCGTCCAGCCGAGCTGGTTGCCGTCGATGGTGGCGGCGGCCGGGCCGACGAAGTCCTCCACCTGGCCGGTCAGGTTCCAACCGGCGCTGGTGCCGCGCAGGTCGGTCACCGTCGCCGTGTTCAGCGTGCCGGTGGCCGTACCGCCGACGACGCCGCCGGAGAGGGCGACGTCGGTACCCGCCACCTCCAGGGAGAGCCCACCGCCGACGATCTCGGCCGTGACCTGCTGCTCCTTGTTGACGGCACCCGGGGCGGTGACCTGGACGCGCACCTCGGCCGAGGTCGACGGCTGGTACGCCGCCGGGTCCGCCGGGGTGAACTGTGCGGTCAGCGAGTTGTTCCCCACCGGCAGGGTGGAGACGGTGATCTGGGCCGTACCGCCGGAGACCGGCGCGGTCCCCAGCGAGGTGCTGCCGTTGCGGAAGGCGACCGTGCCGGCCGCGGCGGCCGGGTCCACCGTGGCGGTGAGGGTCACGGCGGTGCCGGACTCGACCGGTCCGGCCGGGCTGGCGCCCAGCGCGGTGCTGGTCGGTGCGGCCGGGTCGACGGCGCCCTTGACCCGCCAGTTGCCGCCGTCGACCGTGATGAGGGTCTCGAAGCGGTCCGGGTGTACGCCGTTGAGTTCGCTGAGGCACTCGATGACGACGACGTACTCGCCGTTCGCCGGCGTGCCGGCCAGCGCGGTGGCCATCGACCGGTTCGCGGTCAGGGTGAACGGAGCCGTGTCGTAGCCGGTGTCGCTGGCGATCCGGCTGAGGTTGGCCACCTGACCGCCTACGGGGCCGACCCGTAGCGCGGCCTGGTCGCCGAAGCCGGTGGGGCAGGCCGCCGAGGTGGTGGCCTGGGTCAGCATCGGGTTGTCGGTGACGGTGCCACCGGTGGGGTTGAGGGTAATGGTGCCCGCCGCGGCGGCCTGGGCCGGCGCCGCGACGCCGACCAGGCCGACCGCGGTCAGCGCGACCGCGCCGGCCAGGGCGGCTGCCCGGCCGAGCAGGGCCTTTGTTGCCTTCATGGATCACTTCCTTCGCCAGGAGTGCGGTGCGGCGGCTCTCCCCCGTCGGGAGCGGTCACCTGCCGCGACCTCGATCAGGCTGCACACGGGCCGTGACCCGTCGTGCAGGCCAACGCCAAGGCCGGACATGCAGCAGGAAAATTGCGGGTTACGGCCGAACTGACATGGGACTGACGGCGTGAAGAATCGAGTTGATCCACCGTGTGAATGGAAGATGTCAAAGCCGGCGCGAGCAGGGTGTTCACCTTTTCGTCACCATCGCCGACCCGGTGGACGCGACCGACCGGTCGGCGGAACGGCCTATCCGAACCGTCCGTGCACATAGTCGTAGGTACGAGAGTCCTGTGGACTGTCGAACATCACCTCGGTCGGACCGTGCTCGACGATGGCGCCGGGCGTACCGTGCTCGGCCAGGAAGAACGCGCACTGGTTGGAGACCCGGGCCGCCTGCTGCATGTTGTGCGTGACGATCACGATCGTCACCTCGGCCACCAGTTCGGCGATGGTCTCCTCGATCCGCCGGGTCGAGGTCGGGTCGAGCGCCGAGCAGGGCTCGTCCATCAGCAGTACCCGGGGTCGGACCGCCAGCGACCGGGCGATGCAGAGCCGCTGCTGCTGCCCGCCGGAGAGCGCGCCGCCGGGGGAGCGGAGCCGGTCCCGTACCTCCTTCCAGAGTCCGGCCTTGGCCAGGCACTCCTCGACCAGGGCGTCGCGGGCGTCGCGGCCGATCCGGGTACCGGTGAGCCGCAGGCCCGCGACGACGTTGTCGTAGATCGACATCGTCGGGAACGGGTTCGGCTTCTGGAACACCATCCCGACCTGCCGCCGGGCGTCGGTGATCCGGCGGACCGGCGCGTACAGGTCCTGGTCGTCGAGGAGTACCTCGCCGGCGAGCGAGGCACCGGGGATCAGCTCGTGCATCCGGTTGAGGATCCGCAGGAACGTGGACTTGCCGCAGCCGGACGGTCCGATCAGGGCGGTCACCTCGCCGGCGGCCATGGTCAGCGACACCCGGTCGAGCACCTTGTGCTGGCCGAACCACGCGGAGATCGACCGGGCTTCCAGGGCCGCCAGACTGCCGTACGGTCCGGTCGGCGCGGTGGGCATCAGGGACGTACTGTCGAGGCTCATCTCGGCTCCGTCGTTAATAGAGGTTGGGCAGGAGTCGGACGGCCTGGTCCGCCACGGTGAGGCCCAGGACGGTGAGCAGCGGCATCCCCGACACCCACGCCTGCCAGCCGCCCCAGCGGGCCCAGGCCCAGCTCACCGCGTAGGCGGCGATCAGCAGTGCCTGGCCCCACAGCACCAGCGGCACCCACGCGCCGGGGTCGCCGGCCATCGCCTGCTCGGCCGTGCTCAGGGACTGCGCGCCGAACCGCCGCTGCGGGGACGGTTGGGCCGACGAGACCAGGTCGGCGTCGACGTAGAGGACGTTGTCCGGCAGGTACGGCCGGCCGTCGGCGGTGGCCAGGGTGAGCCGGCCCGCCCCGTCGGCCAGCCGGGGCGGCAGCGGATCGCCCGGGCGGCGCAGACCGCTGACCCGGTACCTGTGCTCGCCCTGTCCGGTCACCACGACGATCTCGTCCCCGGCGGTCAGCAGCGACAGCCCGGCGAAGGGGCCGCCGTACCCGGCGTGCCGGCCCAGTACGACGCTGGTCCCGGGCTGGCCGGGCAGTACCGTGTCGCGGCGGTGCCCGGGGCCGTTCTGGAGTACGGCTCCGGTGGTGCCCTCGGAGACCACCTGCCGGGTGCCGAGCACGGGAATCCGGAGTACCGCGATCGACGTACCCGGGCGGAGCAGTTCACCGTCGAGATCGGTCTGGCCGACCGGTGCGATCCCCTCGGCCAGGTCCTTGCGGAAGTCGGCGTACGCCGTCTGCTGGGCCCGCTCGTAGCGGAGCTGGGAGACCAGCGTCAGGTGTACGACGAAGGCCAGCAGCAGTACCCCGAGCAGCGTCAGGATCGTGCCGGTGACGCGTACCGCCGGGATCTCGACGGGGCGGGACCGCCGGGCCGGTGCGGCCCGCGACGGTGACCCGCCGGGGTCGGATGCCGCTCGGGACGGCCTGGGCGGCGCGGTCGGCGGTTCCCGGTGGAGGTCGACCGGTGGCACGGTCGGCGGGTCGACGGTCGTGGTCACGGCTGCCTGCTTCCTCGTCGGCGGATCAGCGGTACGGCGGCCACACACGCCAGCAGGGCCACCACCCCGCCCAGAACCCAGGGCAGCGGTGAACCGCCCTCGTCTCCCCGGGAGGCCAGCTCGGGTGGGGCGGTGGCCGCGACGGTCGGTTCCCCGGCGGTACCGCTCGACGCGGCGGGCGCCGTCGGGGTCCCGTCACGGTCGGGGTCGGACGGCGCGCCGGTCGTCTGCCCCGACCCGGTGGCCGTCGGTGCGGCCTGGCCGGCGCCGCCGCTTCTGACCCGCCAACTGTCCCCGCTCACCACGATCCGCGACTCGAAGCGGTCGGGGTGGGTACCCAGGGTGTCGCTGACGCACTCGACGACGATCACGTACTCGCCGTCGCCGGGCGGCCTGCCCTGGGACATCACCATGGACCGGTTCGGGTTCATGGTGACCGGTGCCGTGTCGTAGCCGCCCGCCCCGCCCGGCCGGGCGATGTTGCTGTAGGGGCCGCCGACCGGGCCGACCCGGAGCAGCGCCGCGGAACCGTACCGGGCCGGGCAGGGCGCCGACGTGGTCGCCGAGACGAGCATCGGGTTGCCGCCGACGGTTCCGCCGGTCGGCGTGATGGTGAGCGTGCCGAGAGCCGCCCCGCGTCGGGCCGGTACCGCAGCGGCGCCGGGCGGCGGTGCCGACAGCCCGGCCACGGCCAGCAGAACCGCCGGGAGCAGCAGGCCCACCCCTCGGTACCTCGGTGAACCTTTCTCCACCTCCCCGTGCGGTTCGTCGGACCGCAGGGTCGGACGAGGCGGGCGAGCGCCGCGCGGTTCAGGTCGCAGAAGGGTCGGTGATCCCAGTACGGACATGTCTTCCTCTCTCGCGCCCGGCCAGACCGACGGGCCCGCCACAGCTCCCGGCGGGGTACGACGACCGCCGTCACCTCCGATGCCCGGGTGGCTTCCCCACCGACCCGGTCGGTCCGGCGCGCTCGCTCGGGATCCGGCTACGGCTGCGGGGTGTCGCGGCGTCGGGCCAGCAGCATCGCGGCGACACCGACACCGACGAGGACGAGCCCGCCGGTCAGCAGGGTCGGCAGCGAGGTACCGGTCAGCGCCAGGTTGCCGCCGCCGCCCCCCTGGGTCGGGGTCGGACTCGGGCTCTCCGTCTCGGTCGGGGTGGGGGTGGGGCTGCCGGTCTCGGTCGGGGTGGGGGTGGGACTGCCGGTCTCGGTCGGGGTCGGGGTCGGACTACCCGTCCCCGTCGGGGTCGGGGTGGGGCTGCCCGTCGCGGTCGGGCTCGCGGTCGGGGTCGGGGTCGGGGTGGCCGAACCGGAAGGGGTGGGCGAGCCGGTCGGTGCCTGCTTGACCTGCCAGGTCGGGCCGCTGATCGTGACCACCGCCTGGAACCAGTTCTCGTGCGCCTCGGCCAGTTCGGTCAGGCACTCGATGGTGATCCGGTAGTCGCCGTCGGCCGGTGCCGGGTGGTCCCCGTCGTTCGGAGTCGGGTCCAGCGCTCTGGCGATGGACCGGTTGGTGCCGAGGGTGAACGGGCCGGCGTCGTAGCCGGTGGCGCTGGCGATCCGGTCGAGCGTGCCGCCCTCGGGTCGGCCCTGCTGATCGGCCGGGCTGATCCGGATCTGCGCCTGGGCACCCCAGCCGGTCGGGCAGCCCGCCGAGGTCCGTGCGGTGAACGCGGGCGCCTGGGCCGAGCCGTCGGTCACGCTGCCGCTGGTCGGGTCGATGGTGAGGGTGCCGAGCGAGGGTGCCGCCTGGGCGGGCGGGGTGAGCCCGACCAGCGCCGCGGCGATCGCGCCGGCTCCGGAGAGCAGCGCGACCGCCACGAACGTCGAGCCGGTCCGGCCGAGCCGGCGGGTTGGCGTCTTCACAGCGTTCCTTCCTTGTCGATAACACGGGCGTGTGGCCGGACGTCCACAAGGGACTTCCGGCCACCCGGGCGCGCGTCTCGGACGCGCTGGCTCAACCGATCACGAGGTACCAGGTCTGCGACGTCGAGGCCGCGAACAGGCGCGGGTCCTCCGGGGTGAAGGCGGCCCTGAGCTGGAGTACGCCGGTCGGCAGGGTGGTGGTGCTGATCAGCGCCTTTCCGTCGGCGACGGGGGCCGTGCCGATACTGGTGGAGCCGGCGAAGAACTCGACGCTGCCGGCCGCGTGCTGCCGCACCGTCGCGGTCAGCGTCACCCGCTGGCCCTCGAAGGCGAACAGACCCGGCTTGGCGGTCAGCCTGGTGGTGGTGGCCGCCGCGTTCTTCACCGCCCAGGTGTCGCCGGTGACGGTGATCAGGGTCGAGAAGTCCTTCGGCGCCGCTCCGGTCGTACCGGAGCAGGAGACGGCCACCTCGTAGGTGCCGTCCGCCGGCGCCGCGCCGAGGGCGGTGGCGAGCGAGCGGTTCGCCGCGAGGCTGAACGGCGCCTGGTCGTAGTTGGCGAGTCCGCCGATGCGGGCGAGCGGGCTGTACGGGCCACCGAGCGGACCGACCTTCAGCGCGGCGTTCTCGCCGAAGCCGGACGGGCAGGCCGCCGAGGTGGTGGCCGCCGTCACGAACGGGTTGTCCTGCACGCTGCCGCTGGTGGGCGTCAGCGCGACGGTGCCGAGGATCGGGCTTTCCGCCTGCGCGGGGCCGGCCAGGCCGGCGAGCGCCAGGGTCGCGATCGCGGCGGTCGACAGCGCCACCGCCGTCCGGACGAACAGAGACTTGGCCTTGCTCACGAAGCACTTCCTCTCGGTGTGGTTTCGCGGTTGCCGTTCCCGGGTTCGCAAACCCGGGCCTCGGATCAGCGGCGGAAAGCGCCGCCGTGGTGGTACGCAACGCGGGAAGAATGCCGAGTCCGGTCCGGTGGTCCCAACCGACACTGCCTCGACCTGCGGTTCGCTTCGATATGGAGACGGATGGAACTAAGTGCCGATTTCGGTCCACCCCAGTCGCCTGTGGAATGGACCGCGATCAGCATTCCCTGCCCGCCGGGTACGTCGACACCCGCGCTTCGCGAACGTTTCGTGCCCAATGCTTCGCCAACATGAAGGCCAGATGAACCCGAAGCCGCACCCGACGCAAGTGGAATGTGTGCACCGCCGTTCGGTCGACGTACGGTGCCCGGTAGCCGTCGTCGGCCACCCGTTCGACGTCGCACCCGCGACCGGCGCGGGGCGCCGGCCGCGAGTGTGTTCGATGACGTGCTCCCGGGCGCTATGCCCCGGGCGTCAGGCCGGCGGCCAGCCGGCGGTGTTCAGGTTGCCGGTCAGCGTGGTGGACCCACAGTCGCCGATGGTGGCGAAGCCGTAGGTGGTGATGACTCCGCTCTGGGCGCAGAGCAGCGAGCCGAAGCTCCCACCGGCGGTGAAGACCCGGTCGATCCACTCCTCGGTCAGCTCACTGGAGGCGACGATGTTGTAGACCCGCCGGTTGAGCGGGAACGCGGGGTTGAGCACCTCGTTCGGCGGGTTGGTGCCGGCCGCGTACGGCGACACGGTGTTGATGCTGCCGAGCAGCGACGGGCCACGCCGGTCCTCGACGCCCGGCAGCGCGTTGCCCTGGGCGATGTGCTGGGCGATCGAGAACGGCATGACGTAGTCGTTGTGGCCGTTCAGTTCCCGGCCGTCGTGCTCCTGCACCGGCGGGACACCGGTACCGTCCGGCACCGTCGCCGACGCCGGTACGAGGCAGGGGTAGTCACCGGCGGCGATCTCGGCGTCGGTGATGCCCATCTGCTGGTTCCAGAACTGCCGGGTGCCGGATCCGGGCTGGATCAGCAGCGGCTGGACCGGGAAGGAGCCGACCGTGGTGGTGACGCACTTGTAGATGTTCTGGAGCAGTGAGAGCGACATGTTGGTCGGCAGGTCGCTGTTCTCGTTGACCGCGTACGTCACCGCGTCCAGGGCGAACGGGATCCAGGTCCCGTTGCCACCCGCGACCAGGGTCGTACCGCTGGACGAGCGGGCGAAGTCGACACAGTCCTCGATCGTGCTCACCGCCGGGGACTGCACCTTCGAGGCCCACAGCGAGCGGTTGCCCTCCGTCGAGCCGTTCGGCCGCTGGAACACGCAGTTGGCGACCTTGGTCTTGATCGGCGAGGTGCCGCGCGCGTCCCAGGACGCGAGTACGGTGCCGCCGCCGATCGCCGCGCCCAGGCCGTTCAGCACGTCCTGGGTGGTGTCCGACCCGGTGCCGGCCAGGGTCCGGTAGGCGGCGGCGTCGGTCGGGAACGGGGGGAACCCGGTGAACGGATCGGCCGAGGCCGGGGTGGCCACCGCCGCGACGGCGAGCACGGCCGCGAGTGCCGTCCCCACCGCCTTCCCGAGGGACTTAACCTGCATCGTTCTCCCTTTCGCCAGAGACAGGAGGTCGACCCATTCCCCTATATGAATGGGTCGCAATCAGCATTCCCTGATTCCCATATGCGTCGACACCGGTATTTAGAAAACGTTCCGTGCCAAATCCTTCGCCCGCATGAAGGCCAGATGAATCGGTTCGACCACGCAGAGTTGCCGGCCCACGGGGTGGTCGACGTCGCGGGGCCGGTCACGAGGAATTTCCGGTCACCTCGACGCCGTGCCAGAGTTCCTGACGAGGGCCGAAAAAGTCGTGCTCGCGACCGACGCGAGTCGGCCACGAGCACGAACGGATCGAGGTGGGAAAGGGTTCAGTGGACGGCTGTCAGAGGTTGCCGCGCAGCACGACGGAACCGCAGTCGGCGGCGACGCCGAAGCCGTACCGCTGGATGAGGGCGCCCTGCTGGCAGATCAGCGAGTCCGCACCGGTGAAGACCTGGTCGATCACGCTGTTGTTCAGGTCGGCGGTCGGCACGATGTTGTACACCGTCCGCCGCAGTGGGAAGTTGACGTTCAGTACCTCGTTCGGCGGGGTCGTCCCGGCCGCGTACGGCGACACGGTGTTGATCCGGCCGAGCTCCGACGGGCCACGCCGGTCCTCGACCCCCGCCAGGCTGTTGCCCTGGGCGATGTGCTGGGCGATCGAGTACGGCATCAGGTAGTCGGTGTGCCCCTCCAGTACCCGGGCGTCGTGCTCCTGTACCTCCGGCAGGCCGGACCCGTCCGGCACCGACGGCGACGCCGGCACCAGGCACGGGTAGTCGCCGAGCGCGATCTCCTGGTCGGTGATGGACATCTGCCCGTTCCAGAACTGCCGGGTGCCGGAGCCGGCCTGGAGCAGCAGCGGCTGGATCGGGATGCCACCGATGTGGCTGATCACGCACTTGTAGATGTTCTGTAGCAGCGCCACCGACATGTTGATCGGCAGGTCGCTGTTCCGGTTGATCGCGAAGGTGACCGCGTCCACCCCGAACGGGATCCACGTCCCGGTGCCTGCCGGGACGTTGGTGGTACCGCTGGACGACCGGGCGAAGTCGACGCAGCCGGCGGTGGGGCTGGCCGGCAGCTTCGAGTCCCGCAGCGCGGTCCGGCCCGCCGACGAGCCGTTCGGCCGGGCCAGTTCGCAGCCCGTGGCCTTGGTCTTGACGGTCGCGGTGCCGCGGGCGTCCCAGGACGCGATCGCCTTCTGGCCGCCGACCGTGATCGCCTCGCCCAGCCCGTTGAGCACGTCCTGGGTGGTGTCCGAACCGACCCCGGCCAGCGTCCGGTAGTCGGTCACGGGGTTCGGGTCGGCGGCGGCCGGGCCGGCCCCCGCCGCGACACCGACAGCGGCGACGAGGGCCGCGCCCACCGCCGCAACGATTATCCTCACCTGCATGGTTCTCCCTTTCCTCCAGAAAGAGGTTCGGCTCATTGCTCTTGCTGAGTGAGCCGAGTGGAGCATCAATCGCCGGGCCGGGACTGCGATACCTGCGTCCGGGGAACGTTCAGTGCGCAATATTTCGCCAACATGTAGGCCGAATGAATCGTCTGCCATATATATTGAACATTTTTAAGTCTCCCTTGCGGTCCGTCGTGGCCGCAGGTAGAAGTCGGCGCGCACGCGCCGCGCTGTTCAGGTTGAAAGGCGGGGCGGGGCGGCGATAGCCGAGCATCAACCGCCTGGTACGCCGGCTGCGGGTGTAAACCTTCGTCAGGTGTTACCTCGACGTCGTCAGGCCGGCGGTGGCCATCCGAAGGCGTTCAGCTTGGTTGGCAGATCGCTGTTCTCGTTTATCGCGTACGTCACCGCGTCCAACGCGAACGGGATCCAGACCCCGTCACCGGCGAGGACCAGGGTGGTGTTGCTGGACGACCGAGCGAAGTCGACACAATCCTCGATCGTGCTCGCCGCCGGAGACTGCACCTTCGAAGCCCACAGTGCCCGATTGCCCTCCGTCGAGCCGTTTGGCCGCTGGAACACGCAGTTGTCGGCCTTGGTCTTGATCGGTGAGGCGCCACGTGCGTCCCACGACGCCACCACGGTGCCGCCGCCGATCGCCGCGCCCAGGCCGTTCATCACGTCCTGGGTGGTGTCCGACCCGACCCCGGCCAGCAACCGGTAGTCGGTCCCCGGGCTCGGATCGGCACCGGCCGGGGGTGGCCACCGCCGCAAGACCGAGAGTGGCGACAAGGGCGGCGACCGTCGCTCTGGCAATTATCCTCACCTGCATGGTTTCTCCCTTCTGAGTGAGCCGTCTGGAGCATCGACCGCCAAGCCGGGACCCCGATACCCAAGTCGAGGAACGTTTAGTGAGCAAGGTTTCGCCAACGGGTAGGCCGAATGGATTCAAGGGCCATGAATATTTAGCGTGATGAACGCCATCTATTCATCATGTTTTGGTCCCGTCCGATGCGGGGCGGCGATAGCCAATCATCAGCATGGTCGGGCCGGAAATGCCGCTCGCCACCCCAACCCCGAGGATGGCGAGGAGCAGGAAACGCATCCAGCCGACCGGCTCGCCCGGGGTCGGCGTCGTCGCGGCGACCGGGACCGGCGGGGCCGAAGCTGTCGGCGCAGGGCTCGGGATCGCTGCGGCGCTCGGAATCGCCCCGGGTGTCGGAGTGGCCAAGGACGAAGAGGGCGTCGGATCCGGGGCCGACGTATCGGGGTCGGCCGTACCGGGCGACGAGGGAGTGGCCTTGGCGAGCTCGGCGGCCACCGCCAGCGTCTGGTCCCGCAGTGCCTTCGGCAGCGCCGCATAGCCGGGCGGGAGTTGTCCGGGCTTGGACCCGATCGTCTGCCCGTCGGTGGCGATGTAGCGGAGCAGTCGGGCGTACTCGCGGCGTGCCGGCTCCGCCCGTTCCAGGTTCGCCGCCGCGTAGGTGAGCATGGTGAGCGGGTAGGCGCCGGACACGGACCGGGTCGGGTTGGGTTGCAGCACGCCCTCGACCAGGCTGGGTTCCATCGCGCCAACGCCGCCCAGCAGGCCGGCGGTGTCCGCCTTGACGCAGTTCCCACCCTCCGCGTCGCACAGGCTCGCGGTGGCCAGCCCGTACCGGGCCGCCGAGGCCGCGTCGGTGATCCCAAGCCCGAACTTCCGGCCCGGTAGCGGTGGCGGTGCCGCCTTGTAGTCGCCGAGCCGGGCCTGGGGATTCGCCGGATCGATGCCGCCGGCGGTTTCGTCCCACACGATCCGCTGCCGGGCATCGCTGCGCAGCGTCTGTCGCGCGGCGACCTCCAGGCTCTCGGCCCAGGGGGCGAAACCCGGCATGCAGTACTCGAACTTCGGAACGCCGGTCGTGGGCTCACCCATACGGCAACTCGGGTCTTCCTTCGGAAATCGGGACATGCCCTGCCCGTCGCCGAACACCAGCGGTACGTAGGCCGGGTTCACCCGCATGCCCTGTTCGTCGGGGAGCCCGGAGAGCCATTTGCGGGCCGCCTCGTCCGCCAGGACCCACTGCCACACCCGGCGAGCCAGCACCGACTCACCATCGGGCACCTGGATGGGATAGTGCCGCGACGTCGGGAAGAAACTCTTGAATATCGGATTCAGCTCGGTGAACTCGTCATCGACGCGGATGGATCGCGGGTTCTTGGCGATGTCCGGGTTCGCGCTCGGGTCGGGTACCTCCAGTTGATACGACTGGGTGAGCAACTTGGCCACCAGGCGTGGGGTCAGTTTCAGTTCCGGCAGTGGTTGCCCGTTCATCCGCTGCGCCTCCTCGGTCGAACCTGGGATCTCCGACTTGGACGTCCGGGCCTCGATCTGGAAGGCGATCACTGCCCCGTTCACGGTGATCGGTGCATGCATGATCATCGGATCGGTCTCCTCGCGGACCACCGGCACGTCGACGTAGCCGACCCCCCGGCCCTGGGCGCCGGGCAAGCGGACGGCCGCATCCGTGGTCACCTCGGTGGTGACGGTGTGCGAAAAGGCCGCCTGACCACCCGCGCACAGGCTCGCCTGCCAGCTCACCGCAGCCGGTGCCACCAGTTCGGAGCCGACCGTGTCGAAGACCTCGCCGCCCAGCGGGCACGGCGGCTGGATGGGCTCGAACTCCAGCGGAAACACGATCCGGTTGGCGAAGTAGCTGGGCAGCAGCGGCGACCCGCTTATCCGTCTCGGGCTCTGGTTGAGGTTGCCGTAGAAGTCCCGCTCGCCGCGAGGAACGACGACCAACCAGCAACGCCGGCCAGCGGGAAAGCCGGCCACCACCTCGCCGCAGTTGAGTCCCTTGGCGTCCGACCCGCGCTGGACCTCGAAGATGGTCCGGCCGACCCCGTCCGACGCGGTCCGAGTCGCCACCACCTCGTTGGTCTCGTCCCGCCGGAAGAAGTCCTCGGTATCGGGGACGCCGTCGTCGGGTGCACCCTGCGGCGGGAAGTCCTTCATCCGGGTACGCAGGCCGTCCGACGACTTGAAGGGGATGAACTCCGCGTCGTTCGGCAGGCGTTCGGCCGGGTCGCGGCCGGCCGGATTCCCAGTGGCGTCCAGATTGAATTGGACAGACCGACTGGAGGCCGAGACGCCCACCTGGAGTTCTTGTTCCTCGCTGACCTCCCCCTTTGCCGTCAAACCGCCGAACTGGCAGGTCTCCCGAAAGTCGGGGGCGTTGGGGTCAGGCCCCCAGCACTGCATGATCTGGAGGTAGTTCGTCCCGTACTCGCTCCCCGGCGCGGTCGGCTTGCCGCCGGTCCAGGCGATCTCGATGCCCTGGGTGACGAGATTCCTGGTCTGCGAGACGGTGACGGTGAGGTTGGAGAAGTCCTCGAACTGGCCACGCCGGCCGTTCTGCGTCATGGCCGACTCGGTGAGCCGGTCTCCGGGTACGGCGGCCAGGGCCGGCTGCGAGGTGTCCAGCCCACCGACGGCCAGCAGCGCTGTCGGCGCGACCAGGGCTGCCGCCACCGCCGCCGCCCAGCGTCGCCGCAGTGACGGGCTGCCGGGCCGGCGCCTCACCGGTCCCGCCCCTCGGTGCCGGTGACCCCGGAGCGCCGGAAGATCAACGGTGGCCCGATCACCAGGGCCAGCAGTACGACCCCGGCGAGCACCATCATGGTGTGCCGCAGTCGCCACCCGCCCTCGCCGTCCAGCGGGACCGGTACCCCCGCGACGAACTGCTGCCCCCCGCCACCGTTGCCGGCGCCGATCACCTCACCCGTGGCCGGGTCGATCAGCCCCGGCCCGGCCGACTGGCTGGCGGTCGGGCCGGCCGTGGCATTCGGTCCGGTGCCGGTGTTACCGGTGCCGCCGGTGTTGCCGGTGCTCGGGTTGCCGCCACCGGCGGGGTTGCTGTTCTCGGTGGGCGTGCCGGAGGCACCGCCGGTACCGGCCGTGCACTGCTGACCGTTGCCCTTCTTGTCGCACTCCGGCGGGTTCAGCGCGGTCCGGGCGAGGGTGTTGGTGCCGTCCGTGGAGAACGTCGGGTTGTTGCAACTGCGGATCGGCCGGGCCTCCTGCACCACGCCGGGTATCCGTTTCACCTGGTTGAAGCCCGCCTCCACCAGGTTGATCGGCAGGGGGGAGTAGCCGAGTAGGTCGACCTTCTGCTGGCCCTGACAGAGGAAGTAGTAGGCGAACCGACCGAGCGTGTACGCCTTGTCCTCGGTCACCCCGTTCTCGTGCGCGAGCGGGATGACCATGTAGGAGTACGAGGAGAGCGGATACGTACGCCGGTCCCGGTCGTTGTAGACGCCTTCCAGTTTCTGCGTGAGGTAGTTCTGCGCGTTCGGGTTGCCGGTCTCGATCTGCGCCTTGGTCAGCGCCACCGCCACGCTGTTGGCGGTCGGCTCCACGTAGTACCCGGCCTTGTTGAGCACCTTGACCACCGGGAAGCCGTTCTCCTTGGCGTACGAGTACTCGACGTAGGTGATGGCGCCCTCGGCGTTGCTGCCCGCGACGTACCCGGCGATCTGGCTCGACCCGGCCTGCGCGGTGAACCCGGGTGGATAGAACGACAGCACGTTGCACTGCGCCTCGGTCCGGCCCTTCCCCAGACACCAGGGGCGCCAGATCGACGGGTGCTGGTTGTTCATCCACTTGACGAACTGGGCGGTGGTGCCGGAGCCGTCGGAGCGGACCACCGGGATGATCTTCCGGGCCGGCATGTTGAGCCCGGGGTTGTCGGCCCGGATCGCGGCGTCGTTCCACATCTTGATGTTCCCGGTGAAGATCTTGGTGATCACGTCGCCGGAGAGCCGCAGGTTCGTCACCCGCCGGCCGCCGATCTTCAGGTTGTACATGAAGGAGGTACCGCCGGCCACGATCGGCATGTACGCGAACTTCCGGCGCGGAATGGCCTCGTTCGCCTCCGCGCCGAACTCGATCTCGGAGACCGCGAAGTCGACGGTGCCCTGGGCGAAGGCGTTGCGGCCGGCCGTCGAGCCGACCCCGCTGTAGTGCACGGTGATGTTGTTCTGCCGGACGTCAGCCCGCCACTGGTCGAGCGCGTTCTGGCTCCAGGTCGAGCCAGATCCGGTGATCGAGACGAGCCGGGGTGCGGCGGCGGCCGGTGTGCCGAGCAGTACCGGCGCCCCGACCAGGGCGAGCGTGAGCAGCCGGGCCACCCCCCGGCGCATCCGGGTAGCGGTCTCAGCCATCGCGATTCTCCTTCTCGGGTGTGGAAACGACGTGGTCACGGAGTTGGTCGGCACCGGCCGGCGCGGGAGGGGGCCCGGCCGGATAGCTGGCGGACCGGCCGGCGCGGCGGGCGTACCGGGTCACGTCCCGGGCCGACTCGCGGGCCCGGCGGCGCAGTTGACCCCGGCCGAGTTGACCCGGGCCGCGTCCGCCGACCAGCCGGGCCAGGACGAAGAGCAGCAGCACCAGCATCATCAGGGTGGCGGCGGTGCCGAAGCCCCGGACGATGAAACTCTCCTCCGGCGAGCGGGTGAGCGAGTAGGTGACCAGCGGCAACGAGTTGTTCCAGCCCTCGAACGGGTTGAGGTTGATGCTGGTGGCGCCGCCCGCGGTCAGCAGTACCGGAGACGTCTCGCCGATCCCCCGCGCGGTGCCGAGGATCACCGCCGTGGTCAGCCCGGACCGGGCGGTCGGGAGTACCACGTGCCAGACCGTCCGCCACTGCGAGGCGCCCAGCGCCAGCGCGGCCTCCCGCAGGTTTCCCGGTACCAACCGGATCACCACGTCGGCGGCGCGGATGATGATCGGCAGCATCATCACGCTGATCGCCAGCGACGTGGCGAAGCTGGAGTGCCGGTAGCCCAGCGCGAGGATCACCGTCGCGTAGATGAACAGACCGGCCACGATGGACGGCAGCGCGGTCATCGCCTCGGCGATCGTCCGGACCAGCCGGCTCAGCCGGCCCGGGATCTCGCTGAGGAAGACGGCGCAGATCACCGCCAGTGGCACGGTGAAGAGCAGGGCCAGGGCGATCTGCTGCAACGTGCCGACGATCGCGTGCAGGGCGCCGCCCTGGGTGAGCGGTTCGAGCGGCCCGGTGATCGACATGTCCTCGGTGAAGAAGTTGAGGTGCGTCAGCGGCTTCCAGCCCTCGGCGAAGGTGTAGAGGACCACCAGCGTCAGTACGGCGAGGACCAGGAAACCGAGGCTGTGCACCACGGCGCCGACCAGCCGGTCCCGTACGGCGGGGCCGTCCTCGTCCAGCGACACCAGTAACCCGTAGAAGCCGAGGAAGGCCAGGTAGGCGATCACGACGAAGCCGAGCACCCCGTCGAACGGGGCGAGCTGGGTGTAGAGCAGGGTGGTCACGCTCAGCGCGGCGACCGCCGCGCCGATCGCCGCGAAGATGTCGGTACGCCGGACCGTGGCGGTGATCCGCCGTGCCTCGACCGCGTCCGGCTGCTCGGGACGTACCGGAAGGGTGGTGGTCCGTCCGCGATCCGAGCGCAGCCGCGCGACCGGGACCGCCGGGTCGGCCGGCGGCGCTGGTTCGGTCGCGTCGAGCGCCGCTGGCTCGGTCGGGTTCGGCGGCGCTGGTTCGGTCGGGTTCGGCGCTGCCGGGTCGGGCCCGGTCGCTGCGTCGGTCGGCTCGTCGATCGCGTGCTTCGGGCTCATCGTCGGCGCACCTTGCTCGTCGTGCGGCTCATCGTCGGTACCCGTCAGACCTCGCTCGCCGCGCCGGAGCGGCTGCGAGCGATGATCATCGAGGCGAGGAAGTTCACGATCAGGGTCATGACGAAGAGGGCCAGTCCGGCGGCGAAGAGGGCCGAGATGCCGGCCTCGGTGGAGTCGCCGTAGCGCAGCGCGATCAACGCGGCGACCGAGCTGGCACCGTTCTCCAGGATGCGTGGCTGGATCTCGAAGACCGGAGAAATGATCATGACGATGGCGATCGTCTCGCCGAGCGCGCGGCCCAGCCCGAGCATCGTGCCGCCGATCATGCCGCCGCGCCCGAACGGGAGTACGACGGCCCGGATCATGCCCCACTTCGTCGCGCCGAGCGCGAACGCGCCCTCGCGTTCCCCGGCCGGCGCCTGGGAGAAGACCTCCCGCATGATCGAACAGACGATAGGCGTGATCATCATGCCCACGACCAGCCCGGCGACAAATGTCGACGAGGTGTAGACCGTCATCGTCGAGAGTGGATCGCGCGGGTCGGAGTCCTCGACGTCGAAGATCGGGATCCAGCCGAAATAGGTGGCGATCCAGTTGCTCAATCCGAGCACATTGTCCTGGAGCAGGAAGAATCCCCACAGCCCGTACACGACACTCGGTACGGCGGCCATCAGGTCGACCAGGCTGATCAGGGTCTGCCGGATCCGCCTCGGCGCGTACTCGGAGATGTAGAGCGCCGCACCCGTCGCCAGTGGTACCGCGACCACGATCGCCACCAGGGCGATCAGCACCGTACCGGTCAGCACGGCGGCGATCCCGAAACGCCCGGCGCCGGCGTCGGGGTCCCACTCCTGAGTGGTCAGGAACGACCAGCCGGCGACCCCGAGCGCGTCCTGTGCCCGGTACAGCAGGAAGCCGCCGACGAGCAGCATGACGCAGAGCACCACGACGCCGCCGCCCCGAGCCAGACCGCGGAACAGCAGGTCGGCACCGCCGCGTCGCTCCCGTACCTGGCGAGGTGTGTCCGTCGCCCCGTCCGGCGGCCCCGGAATCGTGGTCCGGGGGAGGTCTACCGCGGCCATCGCTGGGTCCTGGTCTCGGTGCCGGTCCGTCCGGCGATGTCGGTGCCCAGTGGCCGTCGGGGGGCGACCGGGCCGTCACCCAGCCGGGGCGGTACGGCGCGCGGCGCGGCCCGCCCGGTCGACCGGTCAGCCTGCGACACCACACGGCGGCCCTTGCGGACCAGGCGGGTGCCCTCGACGATCTCGGCCAGCGGGATCGCCGCGAGGAATCGTTCCAGGTTGTAGTTGCACTCCCGGGCACGTAGGTAGGACCGGCTGGAAATGGCGACCGTCTCGCCGTCCAGTTCCAGCCGCCACGCCCACTGACCGGTGAACTCGTCGGTCAGGGCCAGCGCACTGGCCCGATGGTGCTGCTCGCGCAACCGCCGGACGGCCGCCCGACATTCCACGTACGTCTGATAGCCCACCTCGCCACGACCGAGCTTCCGGTTGTTGGGCGAGATGAGCATCCAGATGACCTCCTCGGCAGCCTCGTCCACCCGGGTACCCGACCCTGCGGACATGGCCAGGAAGACGAAGCTCGGCTGGTGCACCGGATCCTCCCGTGGGGCTTGACACGCCCATCTGAATGGTCCCGATCGGCAACCACCGCGATCATGTTGTGCACGACCCATGACGCAATGCAGAGCCGAATGCTCACGCCAGACGTGCACAGGGTAAACATCAGTTCACGGGAAGTCGCGAAATAGGACGTATTCTGCATTGAACATTTTTCAACCTCCCCTTGCGTCCGTCGTGGCGGACGTGCGTACGGTGGCCAGGCGGAAGTCGGGGCGCACAGGCCGCGCGGTTCAGGTTGAAAAAGGTTCATTGGCTCGATTACGCCGGTAGCCCGACTTGCCGTCGCTTATTCCGATGATTTGCCCAGCCCAGCGAATTCCGGCTCACGGCACCGCCGCCCGGCGCCGGGCCAGGACCCGCAACCCGATCCCGATCGCCAGCAGCAACGCGCCGCCGGCGAACAACGACACCAGCGACCAACCGGTACGCGGCAGGTTTCCGCCGGACCCACCGGGCGAGGTGGGCGTCTCCGTCGGGCTCGGGCTGACCGTGGGACTCGGGCTGACCGTGGGACTGGGACTGCCGGAGGGCGCCACCTCGACCCTGACGTCCAGCCCCGCATTGCCCGGGCCGGGGCTCGGTGCGGCGGTCGCGTACGCCGGCGCGCCGAGCACGGCCACGCCCACCAGTACGATCAGCCCCACCCGCCAGCGGCGTCGCCGTGGCATCCGGTGCCCTCGTCCGGCCCGGCCATACTCGGCAATATCGATCGTCACAGGGTGTGAACGTTAGGCACACACTGTGGCGGCCGGCGCACGCCAACACGGACGCCGGACATGGGGCGGGTTAAGAGCAGGCAGCCGGCCGGCGGCTGCGGTTCAACGCGTGGAAGCCGATGCCGAGCGCCGCCACCACGAGGGCGTTCCGGACGACCAGCAGCGCCGTACCCGGCCAGTCGGGATCCGTCGACACGTCTGCGTAGTACCACGGGAACAGGGCGCTGGTCAGCGCGGTCGCGACCACGACCAGGGCGCTCGCGACGCGTTGCGTCGTGTCCCGGCGGGTCAGGCAGACCGCCGCCATTCCGACCAGCCAGAGCATGTACTGCGGGGAGAGGACCCGGCTGGTCACCACCGTCGTCAGGACCGCGAGCAGTGCGATGTCGAAGCCGAGAGTGCCGGTCCAGTCGAGCCGCCGGCTCCTGACGAGCCACCACAGTCCCAGGGCAGCCAGTCCGAGCACGGTCAGCACGGGAAGCCCGATCGTCGCGGGGCGCACGAACGGGTCGTCGACGAACTCCAGCGCACCGTAGACGTAGCTGACGTCGATGGTGTGGTCGCCGAGGCGGGCCAGTACCAGCGGGGTGGCGCCGACCGACTCGATCTGGAGACCGCGATCCGCCTGGTTGCCGGTGAACCCGGACCACGCGCCGGTGAAGGCGAGCGTGAGGGTACCGCCCAGCACGGCGAGCGTTACGGCGAAGCCGGCGAGGACCGGCCGGAGACCGCCGAACGGTCTGGCGCTGATCAGCAGTACCGCCGGCCAGACCTTCACCAGCGCGCCGATGCTCAGGACCGCGCCGGCGACGACCGGACGCCGGATCGTGGCGGCGAGCGCGACGACGGCAGCCGCGGTGACGAAGATGTCGTACCGGGCGTACGTCAGCAGGTTGAGCAGCGGGACGACCACGGCCCAGGCCCAGGCGCCGAGGAACAGCCCGTCGCCACGGGCGAGTCGGAGCAGGGTGAGCAGGACCAGCAGGTCGGCGACGAGGGCCAGGGTGAAGAACGTGACCTCGTACGAGCCGACCGAGTCCCCCGCGAGGTGCCGGACCGACCGGAAGAGTACGGCGGCGCCGGGCGGATATTGCCACATCGGGTCGTCACGGGGAATCTGCCGGTCGAGCAGCGCCTCGCTCCAGCGGTGGTAGAGCGCCACGTCGGCGAAGACGTTCCCGACCGGGGCCCTGATGACGTTCGCGTAGATCAGGACGAATACCGTCCGGGTGGCGATCCAGACCCCGAGTACACCGGTTGGCGACCACAGTCGGCTCCTGAGGTGCGGCTCTCCACCCGCGCGATCGGTCGTCGACACCCGCTCCACCCATCCGCCAGAGGGTCAATGCCGGCGGAAGGATCGTAGGCGTGGCGGGCGGCACGGTTCCCCGGTTGCGGAATCCTGTGCCGCCGTCGCTGCGGTTGGTCAGCGCCGGTACCACGCCTGCCGAACCGACCGGCCGGGCGAACTCCGCCTGGCCGGCCGGTGGGCCCGGTCTCTCGGTGCGGTCCGTGGGCCTCCGCCCACCCCGGGTGCCGGCTGACGAGCCGGACCGGCCGGGCCAGGGCCAGGGTCAGGGGGCGGCCGAGGGCTCCGGCATGTGGTCGGAGAGCAGCAGTTGGTGCAGCTCGGCGGAGGCGGCGGCGACATCCTCCAGGTGGGCGTTGTGCCCGAACGACCGCGGACGCGGGATGTCGATGCCGACGAGCCTGCGCAGCCGGCCGGGACGGGCACTCAGCACCGCCACCCGGTCGGCGAGGAGTACCGCCTCCTGGATGGAGTGGGTCACGAAGACCACGGTGGTGCCGAGTTCCATGTGGATGCGCTGCAACTCGACGGCCAGCTCTTCGCGGGTCAGCGCGTCCAGCGCGGAGAACGGCTCGTCCATCAGCAGCACCTTGGGCCGCTGGATCAGGGCCCGGCAGAGCGAGACCCGCTGCTGCATGCCACCGGAGAGCTCGTGTGGAAGCCGGTCGGCGAAGCCGCTCAGGCCGGTCATCTCCAGCAGCCGCTCGGCGTGCTCGCGGTGCTGGGACCGTTGCCAGCGGAAGATCTCCACCGGCAGCAGCACGTTGTTCCGTACGCTGCGCCACGGCAGCAGCGCCGGGCGTTGGAACACCATGGCGACGTCGCGGCGGGGTCGGCCGACCGGCTCACCGCCGACCAGTACCTCGCCCTGGCTCGGCCGGATCAGCCCGGCGATGATCCGCAGCAGCGTGGACTTGCCACAGCCGGACCGGCCGATCACCGCCAGAAACTCGCCGTTGCCGACGTCGAGGTCGATGCCGCGCAGCGCCTCCACCGTTCCGGATTTTCCCTGGAAGGTCCGGGACAGTCCGGCAATCTTGATCATTGTGCCCTCCTTGCGAGGTGTGTTCCGGTCACGACGAGATCGCCCGGGCCCACGGCACGAGGATCCGTTCCAGTGCCGCCACCAGGTAGAACAGCCCGGCGCCCATGATGGCGAGCAGGGTCAGGGCGGCGAAGGCGAGCGGTGTGTCCGCGGACTGGCTGGAACTGACGACGACCGAGCCGAGCCCTCGGTCGGGATTGGTGAGTTCACCGATGACCGCCCCGATGATGGCCAGCGAGGACGCCACCTTCAGGCCGACGAAGACCTGCGGCAGCGCCCAGGTCAGCCGGACCTTCAGGAAGGTCTGCCACCACGAGGAGGAGAGCGAGTGGGCCAGTTCGCGCAGGTCGTTGGGGACGGAGGTCAGCCCGGCCATGGTGGAGACCAGGACCGGGAAGAAACAGAGCAGTACGACCATGACGATCTTGGCCTGGGTGTTCAGCCCGATCCAGACGATGAGCAGGGGCGCCAGCGCGGCCTTCGGCACCGCGTTGACCGCGGCGATCAGCGGCATGGTCATCCGCTCGATCGTGCGGGAGGCGGCGAACAGGACCGCGACGGCCGCCCCGCCGATCGCGCCGATGGCGAAGCCGACGATCGTCTCGATCAGGGTCACTCCGGTCTGTTCGGCCAGGTGCCCGGAGAGCCGCTGGAACGCGTCCACGACGTCCGGGGGCGCGGGCAGCCAGAACGGGTCGATGCTGAAGACGATGGTGACCAGCCACCAGAGGGCGAGCGCCAGCAGTGCACCCAGGGCGGGGAGCCCGGCGTTGACCCACAGACGTCGCAGCCCGGCGTCGGTCGTCTTGTCAGTCATGGTGAATCCCGTAGGGTCCTTTCGGGCGGCGAGCAACGTGGTAGACGGGCGCCGGGCGGGTCAGGCGGCGCCCGGCGGGTGGGCGGGACGAAGAAGGGACGGCAGCCTCCGACCACCGTCCCCGTGTTCGTCAGGTGCGCCCGACCGCTGACGAGAGACTCCCGACAGCGGTCGAGATCGTGCTGGTCGTCGTCGAGCCGGACGCCGTCAGGCCTTCGGCACGACCTTGAGGTCGACCACGCCGGCCGGGGTGAGCCCGGAGGGCATCAGGCCCGAGCCCTGTAGCACGGCGATGGTCCGCGCCACCCGCCCCTCGTCCATGGCACCGATCGGTGCGCCACCGGCGGGCACGACGTACGGGGTCATCGCCTTGATCTCGCCGACCCCGGAGGCCACCGGGTACGTCGGCTCCGCCTTGTTCAGGATCGTCGCCGCCTCCTCCGGGTGGTCGACGGTGTACTGAAGCCCCTTCAGCAGGGCGTCGGTGAACCGGCGAACCAGGTCCGGGTCCTTCTCGATCAGGCCGGGGGTGGTGATGATGGCGTTGCCGAACAGGTCCCGCAGGTAGTCGCTGTACGGCAGGACGACGACCTCCTTCTTCGAGGCTGCCGCCAGCGCGTCCCGGCTGAGCAGGAAGGTGCCGAGCGCGTCCACCTTCCGGCTTGCCATCAGACCGTTGAGCGCCGTGGTCTGGACCCCCTCGATCTTGACGCTCGCCGGGTCGAGGCCGGCCAGCTTGGCGTACGCCGGGAAGAGCAGTTCGGTGACCGAGCCCTTGCCGGTGGCCATGGTCTTGCCGGCCAGGTCGTTCGGGCCCTTGATGTCGGTGTCCTTGGTGGTCATCACCGAGATCAGCGTCTGCTGGTGCACCGCGGCGACGGCCCGCCAGTCGGTGAACTCGCCCTTGCCGGCCTGGATCACGGCACCGGTGAAGTCGAGCGAGGCGAACTGGACCTGCCCCGCCTTGAGTGCCGTGAGGTTCTGCGCGTTGCCCGCGCCCTTCTTGATGTCGACCTCGATGCCGGCCTCGGCGAAGTAGCCCTTCTCCTTCGCCACCCAGGCGAAGGAGTCCCGGCCCACGGCACCGAAGGCCGTGATGTAGGCGACCTTGTCGGTCCCCTCGGCGGACGCGCCGTCGCCGCCGTCGTCGCCGCTGCAACCGGTCACGGCGAGCGCCGTGGCGAGCAGCGTTGCTGCCAGGACGCGAGTGCGTCTCAACATGTATGCCTCCAGCTTTGAGCTTGTGGATGGGCGGTCCCCACGCACCTGCGCGACGGGTGCAACCCTTCGCCTGAGCGACGCCCAGCCGCGCCGACCCTCGCCCGGTCGAGAATCGTAGATGACTCATGTCCGGCTTGTCACCGACGAGATTGCGCCAATTTCTGCGGCTCTGACCGAGCGTTCTCCGCTGTCGCAACCATCTTTCAGCAGGTCAGTGCACTGTTGACAATGGCAGCCTCGGCAGCAATCCTGTCAACAGGATTGTTGATAATCTAGGAGACAATGTTGCGGGCAGGCGGGGCGTACCGGGGGACGGCGGGCAGTGGTGGTGGTTCCACACCGGACCCTTCCGGGCATGCCGTCGCCGCATACGTCCGGCGGGCGGGTCGGCGCACGGCGACCGTCCGGTCGGGACGTACGGTGGCCGGGGCGGTCCGGTCGGCCTCGACGGTGACCGCGCCGTGAGCGGCGCCGCGCGTCCCCCGGCAACCGCCTCGCGGCGGACGCCGGGCAGCCCACGCCGCCCGGCGGCCCGGTCGGCCGACGAGGCGTACCAGGAACTCCGGGAGGCGATCCACCAGGGCGAGCTGATGCCCAACGAGCGACTCATCGAGGTCGAGCTGGCGGCCCGGCTACAGGTCAGCCGGGCGGTGGTCCGGACCGTACTGGTCCGACTCGGCCAGGACGGGCTGGTGGTGAGCACGCCGAACCGGGGCGCACACGTCCGGCTGGTCACCGAGGAGGAGGCCGTCGAGATCCTCCAGGCCCGAGCCGTACTGGAGGCGCTCACCGCGCGTCAGGCGGCGCTGAACGCCACCGCGCGGGAGATCACCGCGATCCGCCGGATACTCGACCGGATGACCCAGAAGCTGGAGCAGGACGACCTGCCCGGCTACTCGGAGGGGAACGCCGACCTGCACGCCGCGATCATCGCGGCGGCCCGGCACGAGACCGCGGCCCGGATGATCGCCGGGCTACGGGCCCAGCTCGTCCGCTTCCAGTACCGCACCATCCTGGTGCCCGGCCGGCCGGCCCAGTCGCTCGGCGAGCACACCGCGGTCGTGGCGGCCATCACCAACCGCGACCCGGACGCCGCCGAGGCCGCGATGCGGCGGCATCTCGGGCACGTCGAGTCCACTCTGGCCAACACCGCCACGGCGGTCCGGCGCCGGTCCGGCCCGTCCGACGGCATCCGTACGGCCTGAACCGGCCATGCGTATCCCTCGCCTCCAAGGAGCGACATGTCAGATCATCCCGTCCCCTCCGCGCGTTCTCGTGCCCTGGTGCGCGGGGCGTACGACACCCACGTGCACATCGCCCCCGACGTGATGGAGCGGCGGATCGACGACCTCGACCTGGCCGGCCGGTTCGCCGAGGTCGGGCTCGCCGGCTTCGTACTCAAGTCCCACTACGTGACGACCGCCGAGCGGGCGGCCGTGGTCCGCAAGGCGGTCCGGGGAGTGGACGTGCTCGGCGCGGTCACCCTGAACGGCTCGATGGGCGGGATGAACCCGGCCGCGGTCGAGATCGCCGGTCGACAGGGAGCCCGGATCGTCTGGATGCCCACCGTCGACTCCGGCAACCAACGCCGCAGCAGCGCCACCGACCTGCCCGGAGCCAAGCCCGCCATGTGGGGCGCACTCCAGGCGGACCTGCACGCCCAGGGCATCGTCCCGGACGTCGTCGAGGTGGTCGACCCCGACGGACGGGTGTTGGAACGGGTCCGCCAGGTACTCCGGGTCATCGCCCGACACGACCTGGTACTCGCCACCGGACACCTGGACGGCGTCGAGGTACTGGCCGTCGTCCGGGCCGCCACCGAGGAGGGAGTACGCCGGATCGTCGTCACCCATCCCGAGTTCACCTCGCAGCGGCTCTCCGTGGACCGGCAGCGGGAACTCGCCGAGGCGGGTGCCCTGCTGGAGCGCTGCTTCACGACCGCGTACACCGGAAAGGTCTCCTGGGACGACCTGTTCTCCAACATCCGGGCCGTCGGCGTCGAACACTCGGTGCTCTCCAGCGACCTCGGGCAGCCGTTCAACCCGCCGGTCGAGGACGGGCTCGCGCTCTTCGCCGACCGACTGCTGGAGGCCGGCTTCACCGAGCAGGAGGTGCACACCATGGCCGTGGTCAACTCGCGGCAGGTGGCAGCGGCGAGCGCGGAGGTGCCGGCATGACCGGGCGCCGGATGTTGGTGGTCGGCGCGCACAGCGCGGACTTCGTCTGGCGGGCCGCCGGTGCGGTCGCCACGCACACCGCCGCCGGGGGCGAGGCGCTGGTGCTGGCCCTGTCGTACGGCGAGCGCGGCGAGTCCGGCGAGCTGTGGAAGGACCCGGACCAGACGATCGAGAACGTCAAGCGGATCCGGCACGAGGAGGCGCGGCGGGCCGCGGCGGCCGTCGGGGCGAGCTTCGAGGCGTTCGATCTCGGCGACTACCCGCTACGGATCCGGGACGAGGACGTCGACCGGCTGGCCGGGCTGATGCGGGAGTACGCCCCGCACGTGGTGCTCACCCACCCGGACCGGGATCCGTTCAACCCGGACCACCCGGTGGCGCACGCCGCGGTGGCGACCGCCCGGCAGCTCACCGCCGGGGCCGGGGTGGCCAGCGGCTTCAAGACCGCGCCGCCGTCGGAGTTCCTGGTCTTCGAGCCGCACCAGCCCGAGCTGTGCGGGTTCACGCCGACGGTGTTCGTGGACATCACCGAGGTGATGCCGGCCAAGCAGGAGGCGATGGCCGCGATGGGCGCCCAGGGTTACCTGCGCGACTACTACACCCAGCGGGCCGAACAGCGGGGCAACCATGCCCGGCGGGTCAGCGGCAACGCCGCGATCCGCGAGGCCGAGGCGTTCCAGCGGCTGATCCCGAACGTGGTCGGCCGACTGTGACCGACCGGCCGGTACGCCGAGGAGACCGGGTCGAGGTGCGACGTCGACGCGGGTGGGGTCGGCGAGGTTGACGCCGCGTCGGGCGGCGGTCCGGGCGACCCGTTCGGTCGGGCCGACGGCCACGGCGTGAGCCGGCCGGTCAGCCTGACTGGTCGACGGTGCCGTCGGCGGCGATCCGGAGCTGGGCCTGTGGCGTCCCGCCGTCGCAGGTCGCCGGGGCGCCCGACCCGGTCGTACCGGCCGGTTGACGGGGGCAGACGGCGGACGGGCGCACCAGCACCTCGGCGTCGACCGGGAACTGTGCGCCGGGTGGGGTCGTGACCGTCACGGTGACCTGGTCCAGCGTCAGCGCGGGGACCGGCGCGTAGCCGTACCCGGGGCCAGGGCCGGGCAGGTTTACGACCCCGCACGCCGTGTCGGGTGCGGCCGACGCCGACGGGCACGGCAGGGCGCTCGTCGGGCCGGAGACGAGCAGCGGAACGTCCTGCTCGTGGCAGCCCCACGAGCCACAGGTCTTGAGATGCACCATCGGCACCTGCGGCGCGACGGCCTGGTCGACCTCGACGCCGAAGCCCCGAAGCGGCGCCGCGCCCGAATCTTCGATGCCGGAGCCGGCACCGGCGCAGCCACCGAGCGCGAACACGACCGCCCCGATCAACAGCAACCTCACCTCGAACCGACGTTCCGGGCCGGCCAGCGGTTCCGGCCCGGTGGCCGGCGGGGTGAACCGGGCAGTGGCTCGCGCCGGACGGAGCGGAAGCCGAACGCCGTCTCGCTGGGCCGGATGTCGAGGTGGCCCGGGCGCAAACCGACCACCGGTCCGAGGGTCAGCGCACCGGGAGCGCCGGGTCGGGTTCCGCAGCGGGGCGGGCCGGTGGGGTCGGACCGTGCGGGTCGATCCGGCGCTGGAGCCGGCGGAGCGGCGCCGGAGCCCACCAGTTGGCCCGGCCGGCCAGCCGCATGAACGCGGGTACGAGCACCGCGCGGATGACCGTGGCGTCGACCAGGATCGCGACCGCGACCCCGACGCCGATCATCTGGAGGTACATGACCCGGCCGGTGGCGTAGAGGGAGAACGACACCGCCAGGATGACGGCCGCGGCGGTGATCAGCGGCCCGCTGCGCTGGAGTCCTTCGAGGACCGCCCGGGTGTTGTCGCCGGTGGCCTCGTACCGCTCCTTGATCCGGGACAGCATGAACACCTCGTAGTCCATGGACAGCCCGTACGCGACACAGAACATCAGGATCGGGAATGCGGGGTCGAGGGTGCCGATCGGGGTGAAGCCGAGCAGCGAGCCGAACGCTCCCTCCTGGAAGACGAAGACCAGCACACCGAACATCACCGACAGGCTGAGCAGGTTCAACACGGTGGCCTTGACCGGGACGAGCAGGCTGCCGGACATCAGGAACAGCAGTATGAACGTGATCGCAAGGATCAGCGCCACCACCAGCGGAACCCGCTGCATCAGGGTGGATCGGAAGTCGGTCAGCTCGGCGGGGTATCCGCCGACCAGCACCCGGTCGTACGGCGCCGGGGTGGCGCGGATCCGCTCGACCAGGGCCGAGACCTCGGTGCCGGCCAGTACCTCACGGGTCGGGACGGCCTCCAGACGGGTGCCGGCCGGGCTGGTCAGCCGCTCCGGGTGCGGCGCGGGGCGCAGCAGAGCCCCGTCGGCGAAAATGCCGGCGGCCGAGTTGACCTGGGCGATGCCGTCGATCCGGGACAGTTCGGCGGCGTACCCCGCGGCGGCGTCGGGGCGTCCGGCGGGGGCGATGACCTGGATGGCGTCGTTCGCCTCCTGGGCGAAGTTGGCCCGCAGTTCGTCGTACGTCTGCCGGGTGGAGGCCGACGGCGGCAGCACCCGGTCGTCGGGCAGTCCGATCCGAAGCCCCAGCGCCGGCGCGCCGAGCAGGCCGACCAGGAGCAGACCGGCGACGGCGAACGGCAGCGGCCGGCGCATGACCCGCGCACCGAAGCGGTACCAGCGCCGTCCAGGTGTGCCGGACGCCGAGCCACGCCGGGCGGCGCGGGGGCCGAGTGCGGCCAGTGCCGCCGGCAGCAGGGTGAGCGAGCCGACCACCGCCATGGCGACGACCAGGACGCCGGCGTAGGCGAACGAGCGCAGGAACGAGTACGGGAACAACAGCAGCACCGACAGTGAGGCGGCCACGGTGAGCCCGCTGAAGATGACCGTACGGCCGGCGGTACGCACCGTCGTGGCCACCGCGTCGGGCACCGGGGTACCGGCGGCCAGTTCCTCGCGGAAGCGGGCGATGACGAACAGGCTGTAGTCGACGCCGAGACCGATCCCCATCACCAGCGTGATGTTGGCCGCGAACGTCGACACCTCGGTCAGGCTCGCCAGCAGGCGCAGCGCGGCGAGCGTGCCGAGCACGGCGAACAGCCCGACGCCGAGGGTGAGCAGTGCGAGCCGGGCGCGGCGGTACAGGGCGTAGAGCAGCAGGAACATCAGCGGCACGATGAGCAGTTCGGCCCGGACGAAGTCCGCCGCCGCCTGCTCGCTGATCTGCGCGGACACCGCCTCCGCGCCGGCCACCCGCACCTCGACCGCCTCGTCGACGCGGGTGAACGCGGGCAGCAGCCGTTCCCTGATCTCCTCCCGGGCGGTCGTGGCGTCACCCCGCACGTGGGCCAGGATCAGCGCCTGACGGCCGTCCGTGCCGCGCAGCATCGGGTCGTTCCCCTCGGACCAGTACGACCACACGTCCCCGACCAGCGGCCGACCGTCCAGGTCCGCGGCGAGGCGCTGCCCGGCGTCCCGGACCGGGGCGCTGTCCACGGTGCCGGTGCGGGCGGTGACGAGCAGGATCAGGTTGGCGTTGCCGGTGTTGAACTGCTGCCGCAGCATTCGCTGGGCGTGCACCGACTCGGTGCCCGGTGCCTCCCACCGGCTGAGCACCATGACGCCCATCGCGCCCGCGCCGACGGTGGCGAAGACCAGGGTCGTGAGCAGGCCGGCGACCAGCGTGACGCGGCGGCGCCGGACGACGAGCGCGCCGAGGCGGTACAGCACAGACATGACGGTCCCCTGCTAGGCTAAAACACGAGCGGTCGCCCGTGTTTTGCACAATACGAGCGATCACTCGTGTTCGTCAAGGTGGACTTCGTGGGCGGGGAGGGGATGCGGGTGACGCAGCCGCGTACGGTCAAACGGCAGGCGCGGGGCCGGCAGCGGATCGCCGACATCCTCGACGCCGCGCTGGCCCTGTTCGCCGAGAACGGCTACGAGCGGACCAGCACCAACGCCATCGCCGCCCGCGCCGGCATGTCACCCGGCTCGCTGTACCAGTTCTTCCCCAACAAGGAGGCCATCGCCGACGCGCTCTCCACCCACCTGGTGGAGCAGATGCGGGACGCCCACTCCTCGGCGTTCGACCTCGCCCGGGTCACCGACCTCACCCTGCACGAGCTGATCGACCGGATGGTCGACCCGCTGATCGCGTTCAACGCGACCCATCCGGGCGCCAAGGCACTGCTGGCGAACACCGACATGCCGGCCGGCGCCCAAGGGGCCGCCCGACCGCTGCACGAGGCGGTGGTCGACCGGGTCGCCGCCATCATCCAGGCCCGGGTCCCGACTCTGCCGGCCACCGAACGCGACCTCGCCGCCATGGTCTCGGTCCGGATCGTCGCGGCCATGATGCCGCCGATCGTCGCCGCCGAAGGCGCCGAGCGCCGAGCGCTGACCGCCGAGCTGAAGAAGGCACTGTACGGCTACCTCGCCCCGCTGGACCCGGACGGTAGCTGATTCGACCCACCCACCCGTCACGACGGCGTACGCGGTCGCGACGACAAGCGCCGCGACCGCGCAGTTACCTGCCGAACTCCGTCAGCGGCAGCGCCACACCACCGCCTGGATCGTGTCCGTGGCGTCGTCCGACTGCCCGGCGACGGTACGCCCGTCATCGCTCAACGTGGTCGCGATGGTGGACAGTCCGTCCGGCGTGCGGGCGACCAGCTCCGGCAGCACCACCGTGGCGGTGTCGGTGACGAGTACCGCCCGCCCCTGCTTGTCCGTGCCGACCTGCCAGCCCTGCGCGTTCACCGCGTCCGCCCCGTACCGCAACTCGTCGGACACCCGCACCTCGCCGGTGCGGACGTTCCACCGGACCGCCGTCGTCCGGCCCTCCGACTCCCGCCCGTCGGGGCCGACCGGTCCGGCTCCCGGGGCGGCCTTCGGGTCGCTCCCCGGGCGACGGAGGCCGTCCCCGGCCACCCCGGTCGCCCAGCCGTTCCGGATGCCGAAGACCCGGGCGGTCGTGGCCCGCTCACCGTTCAGGGTTGGCATCGGAAGCTCACGGTGGGTGCCGTCCGGGAACCAGACGTACGGCCGTTGGTTGTCGATGGTGCCGACCGTCGTACCGTCCTCGTCGATGTCCCGGGCCGTGGACTCCGACGCGCCGGCCGGCACCGGCAGCCGGACCGGCGCCGCGGTCGCCGACGGCCAGACCAGCGCGGCGTGCCCGGTGTCGTCGTCACCGACGATGGCTCCGGCGTCGTTGATCGCGTACGCGGATCCGCTCCGTACTCCCGGCAGCTTCGACACCTTGCCGTCCCGGTAGACGTACGGCAGCGGTCCGGCGTCGGCCTCGCCGTCGGGGTAACTCCAGCCGACCGCGGTACCCGTCGAGTTGACGTCGTGCAGCAACTCCTCCCGATCGCCGGGGAGCGTCACCTTCCGGACCCCGCCGTCCTGCCAGATGACCGCCTGGTAGCCGCCGCTCCTCGGGTACGAGCGCCCGACGAGGTACCGGCCGGTGGGATCGGCTCCGGAGACCACCGCCATCGGCGCGTCGTCCGGCAGGGGCAGCCGGTCGAGGGTGCAACTCGTGGGCGGGGACACGGCCGGCGCGCTCCAGCCCGCGGTACCCGGGATCAGCCGATCCGCCCTCGGCGGGGCGGCGGCGGTGGTCTGCGGCGCACCGGTCGCCGCGGTCTGCGCCGGGGCGTGCCCGAAGACCCCTCCCGCGACCGAGGCACCGGCGACGGCGAGCGCGGTCACCGTCGCGGCGCCCGCGTACCCGACGCCGCGACGGACCCGGCGGCGTCGCCCGGCGGCGATCGCCCGCGAGATGTCGACAGTGGACGGCGTGCGCGGCTCGTCGTCGAGCGACCGCAGCAGATCGAGTTCGGATGGCATTATCGACTCCCTCGGTTCATGGCGGATCAGTTCGTGGCGGAGAAACCTGCGAACTCCCGCTCGCCGAGCAGGCGCCGCAGCGTGGCCAACCCGCGGGATGTCTGGCTCTTGATCGTGCCGGACGAGCAGTCGAGAATCCTCGCCACCTCGTCGACCGGCAGGTCGTAGAAGAACCTCAGCACCAGCACGGCCCGCTGCCGGCGGGGCACCCGGCTCAGCGCCGCCCGGACGACCTGGCGCTCTTCGACACCACCGTCTTCGCGCGGTGGTGGCTCGGGTGTCTCGCGGAACAGCCGGACCCGCGCCCACGCCAGCCGTCGCTCGTCCAGGTACGTACGCACCAGCATGGTCCGGACGTACGCGTCGAGCTTCTCGGCGGCCTGGGCCCGCCGCCACTTCACGTACAGCGTGGTGATGGTCTGCTGGACCAGGTCGTCGGCGCGGTGCTCGTCGCCGGCCAGGAGGTACGCCAGCCGCCGCAGCGCGGGAATCCGCGCCGTGACGTAGTCGACATACTCCTGCTCCGAGGCATCCCGCATCGCCCGTCCCGTCCCTCCGTTGGGTCATCAACCCTCAGACGGGCGCGGGCGAGCTTCCGGTTGTCCGGTCCCGAAGACCGAACCTTTCTCGACCGGGGTGGCGGCGCCCCGCACGGCGGTGCGGGGTTCGCGATCCGGGCGCCGCGCCACGCGCCGATGTGGAACGACCGGCGGGGGCCAGGCAACCCGGTGAGCATCCGATCCCATCTAAGGGGCGTAACTGCCAGCGATGAATGGAGCGAGGGTGCGCAGACGCAGACGCCAACTGATGCTCGGGTCGACCGCCACCGGAGTACTACTGGCCGCGTTGGGGGTGGCCGGCGTGGGCGTGGCGGGGGAGAGCCCGAGCAGCGGCCCGCCCGGTACGGCAACCGCCGCGCCGTCGCTGCTGCCGGCCGGGCGGACGTACACGGTGACGCTGTTGACCGGTGACGTGGTGACCGTACGGGGCACGTCGTCCGGCTGCCCGACGGTGCGGGTACGCCCGGCCGGCCCGAGCGGCGTGCTGACCCGCAGTTGCGGCCCCGACGGGCACGTACGGGTGGTGCCGGCCCGGGTGGCGCCGATGCTCGACTCGGTGCTGGACCCGACCCTGTTCGACGTGACCGCGTTGATCCTCGACGGCTACGACGACGCACGTACCAAAGACCTGCCGCTGATCGTCCGGCCCGGTGGGCAGGCGAGCCGGCTGACGGCCGACCCGCTCGCCGCGGGCCTGGTCGGGGTCCGCGCGCTGCCGAGCATCGCTGCGGTGTCGGGCCACCGGTCGAAGGCGACCGGCCCGGAGTTCGTCCGGTCGTTGTCGGAACGGTCGGCCACGGCGCGCTCGTCCGGCCCGTCGCCGAAGGTGTGGCTGGACCGGCGGGTACGGGCCACGGTCGCGCCCGGAGCCTCCCTCACACAAGGAGCCTCCCTCACACAAGGAGCCGCGCTCGTGCCCGGAGGCGCACTCGCGCCCGGAGCCGCCGCCGACCAGTGGGACGGCAATCTGCGGCAGGTCGCCGCGCCGCAGGCGTGGGACGCCGGGTACACCGGTGCGGGCGCCCGGGTCGCGGTGCTGGACACCGGCGTCGACGCCAGCCACCCGGATCTCGCCGGGCGGGTCGCGGACCGGAAGGACTTCACGGTCGACGGCGGTGACGCGGGCGATCGGGTCGGCCACGGCACCCATGTGGCGGCCACGATCGCGGGCACCGGCGCGGCGTCGGGTGGCACCCGCAAAGGTGTGGCACCGGACGCGCGCCTCGTCGTGGGCAAGGTCCTCGACGACAGCGGTGAGGGCACCGACTCGCAGGTGATCGCCGGGATGGAGTGGGCCGCCAGCCGCGCCGCCGTGGTGAACATGAGCCTCGGCGGCTGGGCGCCGAGCGACGGCACCGACCCGATGTCGCTGGCGCTCGACGCGCTGTCCCGGCAGACCGGCGCGCTGTTCGTGGTCGCGGCCGGCAACTCCGGCCCCGTCGACGGTACCGTGTCCACTCCGGGTGCCGCCGCGACCGCGCTCACCGTCGGCGCGGTGGACGGTGGCGACCAGCTCGCCGACTTCTCCAGCCGTGGACCGCTGGTCGACACCCACGTCGCAAAGCCCGAACTGGTCGCGCCGGGCGTGGCGGTCGTCGCGGCCCGCGCGGCCGGTACCACCATGGGCCGGGCGGTCGACGCACGCTACGTGGCCGCCTCCGGCACGTCGATGGCCACCCCGCACGTCGCCGGCGCCGCCGCCGTGCTGGCCCAGCGCCACCCCGACTGGCGGGCCGAGCAGCTCAAGGCCGCGCTGGTCGGCACGGCCGATCCGGTCACCGGCGGCGACGCCTACGCGAGCGGCGCCGGGCGGCTCAACGTGGCCCGGCCGCTGTCCGGTGTGGTCAGCGCCCAGCCGGTGGTCGATCTCGGTACCTTCGCCCACCCGCAGTCGGGCACGGCGGAGGCGAAGCTGGCGTGGACCAACACCGGAACCGCCCCGGCGGCGATCGCCCTCGACGTGGCGGTCACCGACCGGCACGGCGTCGCCGCACCGGCCGGCGCGGCCACCCTGTCGGCCGGGCAGGTGCAGCTCGCCGCGGGTGCCCGTGGCGGCGTCACGCTGCGCGTCGACCGCGCCGCGTTCGCGGCCCGTCCCGGCTTCCACACGGCCGTGGTCACGGCCCGCGTCGGCGGCACGGTGGCATCGCGTACGCCGGTGACGTTCCACGTCGAGCCGCCCAGTTACGACATCACCGTCGAGACGACCGCGATTCCGGGTACCCCGGACGGGGTGACGGGATACGTCACGATAGCGGTGGTCAACCTCGACGACCGAGCGGTCTACGCCCTTCCCGAGAGCGGTGAGGCCGGTGACACGCTGACGTTCCGGGTGCCGGCCGGCCGGTACAGCGTGCTGGCCTCGTCCATGTCGTGGACGGACGGCGACCAACGCGCGGCGCTGGCCGGCGACCCGGACGTCGACGTGGCGGGTGACACGTCGATGCGGCTCGACCTGTCCCAGGCCCGGCGGCTCACGGCGAGCGTCGACGGCGTCGCCACCGAGGCCAACTCGACCGGCCTCACCTACGTGCAGATGCCCCGGCGTGGCCCCGGCTGGTCCGACTTCGCCTTCGCCTGGGGCGACGCGGCCAAGGCGGGGAACGTGTTCGTGCTACCGACCAGCGGGACCGGCATCGGGACGTTCCAGGCGTACGCGGCCTTCGGGCTGGACGCGCCGGGGGACGGACCGAGCCCGTACCTCTACGACCTCATCCGCCCGTTCGACAACGGCATCCCGGACGATCCGACGTACCGGGTCACCGCTGCCGAGCACGCCACCCTCGCCCGGATCGACCAGCGCTTCAACACGCTCGACGCGCCCGACTCCGGCACCGCACACAAGCGGTACGGGCTCAGCCCGGACGGCGTGTTCCTCGCCGAGAACACCACCCGCTCCCTCTCCGGTGACCGCACCGACTACGTGTCGCCCGGCTTCGACTGGTTGGACGAGGCGTTCTGGAACGAGACGGTCACCCAGGAGGCACTGCGGCGGTACGCCCCGGGCAGCCGGCAGCAGAAGGTGTGGGTCCGGCAACCCCTGCGCTCCGACTGGTACGACGATCCGGGTGGCTCCCCGAGCGAGTGCCAACCCCTCGCGCCGAGCCGCACCAGCGGCAACCTGCACGTCGAACTCGTCACGCTGACCGACCAGCACGGCCGGTTCGACTGCCTTGCCGACGGCTTCGGTCTCGACCTCAAGCGCACGCTCACCCTCGAACGCGACGGGCAGACCGTGGGCCGGGTCGACAACTCGATCGCCGACTTCACGGTGCCACGGCAGGCCGCCGACTACCGGCTGACGTACGACGTCGACGCCAGCGCCGTCCTGCCGGTGTCCACCCGGGTCGCCACCTCCTGGACGTTCCGGTCGGCCGGCCCGGCCGGTACCGGCGGGGTACCCCTGCCGCTGCTGTCGGTGGACTACGCCCTGCCGTTGGACGCGGCGAACCACCCCACCGGGTCCGGCGCCGCGACCTTCACCGTCCGGCAGGCAGTGGGCGTGCGAGCACAGGCGATCACCTCGTTCACCCTGTCCGCATCCCTCGACCACGGTGCCACCTGGCAACCGGTCCGGGTCGACCGCTCCGGCGACGGCACGTACCAGGCCCGGCTGCCCCAACCCGGTGCCGGCCAGACGGTCTCGCTGCGGGTGACGGCTCGGGGCAACGCCGGCAGCGGCATCGAGCAGACCATCGTGGACGCGTACCGGGCCGGATAGCCCTCCCACCGCCGAGGTGCCCGGCGTGGCACCTCGGCGGTGGCCGGCCAGCCGTCGGCCGGCGGCTCTCGCCGAAGCACTCGGATGGAACTCCGGTCGGGTCTGGGCGGCGACGCCGGGAAGCTCAACGCAGCGCCGGGTCCGCCGTCACCGGTGCGTCCCAGTCGATCACGTAACGCTGCTCGGGGCCGATCGTCTTCTCCGGCTTCATCGCGGTCTTCATCAGCAGTGGCATCAGCAGCGGCATCAACACCTTGGCCACCGCGCCCGGGGCCTTGGCCTGGTTGATCCGCGCCGCGCGGGCGGCGACCTTCTGCACCCGGCTGCGCCGCAGGCGCTCGAAGGCGGCGTACGCCGACGGCAGGTCGGGAATGTCACGCAGGCAGCGGGCCAGTTGCACCGCGCTTTCGATCGCCAGCGAGGCGCCCTGGCCCGAACTGTTGGAGGGCGCGTGAGCCGAGTCGCCGACCAGCACCATCCGGCCCCGATGCCAGTGCCGGACATGCGGCATGATCTGCAACGATCCGACGACCTGGAGCTCCTCCGCGCTGCTGGTCAGCATCAGGTCCCGGCCGGGTACGTCGTCGGCGTAGGCGGCGCGCAGTGTCCGCATCCAGTCGGACGACGGCACCGCCCTGGCCTCGCTGAGGCTGATCTCCCGCTCCTGCGGCAGGTTGACTCCCCATCGGGTGCCGCCGCCCGGCTCCGGCCAGTAGATGTAGTAGCCGCCCCTGCCGAAGGCGAAGGTCATCGTGCCGGCTGGAACGTCCACGTCGTGCTGGGCCACCGCCTCGAAACCGAGGAGTCCGGTGAACTGCGGGCCGGCCGCCTCGGGGTCGATGAGCCGGCGTACGGTCGATCGGATTCCGTCGGCCCCGACGAGGATGTCGGCGCTGGCGGTGCTGCCGTCGGCGAACCTCGCGGTGATGCCCGTACCGGTCTCCGCCACCTCCACCAGGCGCTTGCCGTACTCGATCGTCACGCCGCCGGCGACGGCCCGGTCGTGCAGCGCACGATAGAGATCGCTGCGGTGCACCACTTGCAGTGGCGGTACGCCGGCCAGGCCGGGCAGGTCGACACGCTTGCCGCCCACGGCCATGGTCATTCGGGTGATCGGCGTGGCGATCGCGGCCATGGCCTCGTCCGCGTCGACGGTCCGCAGCGCCGCGACGCCGTTCGGCGCGAGCGCGAGCGTGCCCCCGATGCCGTCGGCGGTGCTCGGGTACGCCTCGTAGACGGTGGCCGTGATGCCCGCCTTGCGCAGCGCCAGTGCCGCCACCGGCCCGGCGATGCCGCCGCCGACGACGATCGCTGTCTGTACCTCGGTCATGGTCTTCTCCCTGGTCATCGGTTCTCGTGCGGGCGAACCGACCTGGGAGGGAAACCGGCTATCCTCGTGGTTGCCGCTTCGGGCCGAGCGCCTTCCCAGGTGTGGTTCGAGGTAAGGGCCCTGGCGTGGTGTTGGCGCACCGCGTCAGGGCCGTCCATCACTCGGTCGAGCTGGTCCTTTCCGCGAGGTCGGCGAGTTCCGCCGGCACCTCGCCGGTGTCGTGGAAGGCCCGCCACGCGTCCAGCCCCGGATAGCTGCCCGAGGTCAGTTCGGCGAGCAGACCTCGGATCCAGGCCGCTTCCGCCTCCTGGATGGCCAGGTCGTATTCCGACTCGACCAGGAACAGTCGCGGGATGTGCCGGGTGTGCTGCGCGAGCGCGTCGCGGGCGGCCGTGATGCCCTCTTCCAGCAGGTCAAGCCGCTGCCGCAACAGGCGGGTGACCTCGTCAGGGTGGAGGGCGGCCAGCACCGACAGGCCGGCGCGGAAGCGCGGATGCTCGGGCATGGGGGTCGAGACCAACTCGCGCGTCCAGTCGACCAGCTCGGCGCGGCCGGAGTCGGTGATGCGATAGACGGTGCGTTCGGGTCGGCGGCCTTCGCGGACGCTCTGCACGGCCGCGATCATGCCGTGTTTCTCCATGTTACGAATGACTGTGTAGAACGATCCCCATTTGATCTGCATGTCCTGGTCCTTGCCCCAGGCGCGCAGTGCCGTGGCGATCTCGTAGGGATGCATCGGTCGCTGGACGAGGGCCGACAGCGCGGCGAGCGCCAGCAGGTTGCTGACCTTGCGTCGCTTCACCACGTTCCCTCACCTCCCAGACCTCGTCCCCGATTACTTGTAGGCGAGTATATGCCGACGGGTATCGGCTGACAACTGATGCACCTTCGGCGCACGGTTGCGGGCCGAGGTGCTCCCGGGCCTGGACATGCTCGGTGAGCAGGTCAGTGTCGAACGGCAGCGGGTCGTCCGCGTTGATCGTGCGCGGCACGCTCGGCGTCGCCCCGGGCAAACTTGACAGCGCTTATATAAGCACTGTTACGTTGCTTTCCATGGCCGACCGTCAGGAGAAGGAAGAGAGCCAGGATCTGCTCGACAGCAGCCACTGGCGTCCGGTGTGGCAGATGCTGAACGCGATGGACCAGGACATCGCCTCGCTCTACGACGAAGCGGGCGTAACTGGCTTGCGCACCCGGTTCGTGGGCCCGCTGATCCAGTTGTCCCGGCACGAGTCGATGACGATCCAGGAGTTGGCGACCGCCGTCGAGGTCAGCCACTCGGCGATGAGCCAGACGGCCGCCGCGATGCGCGCGGCGGGCTTCGTCGACGGTGCCGAGAGCAGCGACGGGCGGACCCGTCGCATCCGGTTGAGCACCCGGGGTCGGGAGGTACTGCCCCTGCTGGAGGCGGAGTGGCGGGCGACCGAGGCGACGGTGCGGGAGCTGGAGGCAGAGATCCCCTATCCGCTCAGCCAGGTCGTCAGGGACATCGCCGCCGCCCTGGCAACCCGCCCGTTCCGGCAGCGCCTCACCGACAACCTCGGCAAGGCCCTCGACGGACGTCGGCGATGACTCTCCTCGGCGCCCTGGTCGACATCCGTCCGCTGCGCGAGCACCCCACCTTCCGCCGCTTCTGGCTGGGTACGACCGCCTCCGGACTGGGCGGCCAACTGGGCGCCTTCGCTGTCACCTTCTACGTCTGGGACCACACCCGCAACCCGGTGATGGTCGGGCTCGTCGGCCTCTTCACCGCCGCCCCGCTCATCGTCTTCGCCCTGCTCGGCAGCGCCTTCGTCGATCACGTCGATCGACGGCGGCTGGCCCTGCTGACCACGTGGGGTCAGATCGTGACCAGCTTCCTGATGGCGGCCGTGGCCGTCCGGTCGGATGACGGGGCGTGGTCGATGCTCGTGTTGGTCGCGGTCGCGGCAGGGCTGTCCGCGTTGGGTGCCCCGGCCCGTCGTACCTTCATCCCTCGGCTCCTTCCCGGCGATCGTCTCGGCGCGGGACTGGCCCTCACCCACCTCTCCTTCCAACTCGCGATGCTGCTCGGTCCGGCCCTCGCGGGCGTCCTCACCGCTCGGTGGGGGACCACCGTGTGCTTCGTGGCCAACGGGGTTTCCGCCGTGGCCGCCCTGATCGGGATCGCCGGGTTGCCCTCGACCGGCCCGACCGACGGGACCGGCCGGGCCGGTGCGGTCGCGGTGTGGGAGGGCATTCGTTTCGCCGCCCGCGTCCCCGCGATCCGGGCCGCCTTCCTGGCCGACCTGGCCGCGACGGTGCTGGCCATGCCGGTGGCCCTGTTCCCGGTCGTCAACCAGGAGAAGTTCGGCGGGTCACCGGAAGTCCTCGGCCTGCTCACCTCGGCGGTCGCGGTCGGCGGCGTATTCGCGTCCGCGCTGTCCGGAACGATCACCCGGCGTGCCCGGCCCGGCCTCGTGCTGCTGGGCTGCGGTGCGGTCTGGGGGGCAGCGCTGGCCGGGGTCGGTCTGAGCAGCCAACTCCCCGTCGTCCTCGCCTTGCTTGCGCTGGCCGGCGCCGCCGACACCTGGTCCGTCGTGTCCCGGGGAACGATCGTGCAGTCATCCACGCCGGAGTCCCACCGTGGCCGGGTCGCCGCACTCGAACACATCGTCGGCTCGGCCGGACCGCACATCGGCGGCCTTCGCGCGGGGCTGGTCGGGGCCGGGACCACCGCCGGGGCCGCTCTCGTCATCGGCGGACTCAGTTGTCTCGCGGGGCTGGGGCTGATCGCCGCCCTCGTCCCTCAACTCCAGCGGTTCACCATCCCCCGCGAGTCTCCCGCCCCCGCGCACACCTGACGCTTCACGAACCTTACGGAACGGGTGCCGGGTACGGACCTCGCGTCCGTACCCGGCACCCGTCGGTCAGAGCTGGCGCACCCTGATGTTGCGGAACTCGATCACGTCGTTGGTGCCGTGGTTCTGCAAACCGACGAAGCCGCTCAGGAACTGCCGCAGGTCGGTGGGCGGGTCGCCCGCGCGGGACGACTGCTTGCCCGGTGTGTTGTCGAACTCGCTGATCACCACACCGTTACGGATGATCGAGTAGTGCTGGCCGATCACCCGCACCTCGTAGTCGTTCCACTGGTTCTTCGGGGTCGCCCCGGCCTTGTCCAGGGTGTTCGGGGCGAAGTTGTAGACCGAGCCGGTCTTCTGCGGCTCGCCCGTCTCGCCGTCGTAGATCTGGATCTCGTGGCCGCAGTAGATCGCGACCCAGGCATGGGAGCTGCGGGCCGAGCCGACCGTGCCGCAACTGCCCGGGGGACGCTGCTCCAGCGGAGTCCTCGGGTCCGGGAACCGGACGAAGATGCCGCTGTTGGCCCGGACGTTCTCCGGGGAGATGTCGCGGAACTGCACCCTGATCGAGTAGTCGGCGAGCTGCTGGTCCGCGTACCACAGCATGCCGAGGCCGCCGGAGCTGCGGATCGAGCCGTCCGGACGCAGCCCGAACGAACCGCCGGGTGCCTGGCGCCAGCCGGCCAGCGACTTCGCCGAACCGTCGAAGATCGGCTGGTACCCGTTGGTGGCACCGATCGGGGACTGCCGCCCGGCCTGGCGCAGTGCCCTCGCCTCGCGGTTGTCGATGACGTGTGCCGCGCTCAGTTCGGCGAGTACGGCGTCGAGGTGGGTGACGAACGAGGCCCGGTTCGGCCAGGTGGTCTCGTCGTCGATCAGGTCGTTGATCGTGCAGCCGCCACCGGTCTGCCGGTTGGCCACTCCGGTGTCGGTGTCCAGCATCCAGACCGTCGGCCGGGCGTCGGCGGCACCGCAGCCGGCGTTCACGTCGACCTTCCCGGTGACCACCTCACCGTCGGCGTAGGTGACCTTCACCGTCGCCTGGAAGGTGCCGTACCGCTTGTAGATGTGCGTCGGGTGGGCCTGGTGCGACAGCTTGCTGCCGTCGCCGAAGTCCCACTCCCAGGCCACCCCGCCGACCTTCGCGGCGGAGAACCCGATGGTCCGGGGCTGGCTCGGCGTGACCGACTGCGCCGTGGCCAGGCTCGGGTTCGGGGTGGCCTGGCCACCCTGGTAGGTGATGCGGATCAGCTTCTGGTTCTGGTGCAGGCTGAAGAAGCCGCCCGCGTAGTCGAGCATGTAGAGCGCGCCGTCCGGCCCGAACTTCGCGTCCATCCAGGACTGGAGCTGGTTGGTGCCGTTGCCGCCCTGGATGATGCTGCGCAGGTCCTCGGCGAAGGCCGGCGCCCCGGCGTACGCGACGGTGTCCGGGTCGACGGTGACCGCGATCCGGTTGTTGGCGTTGGACTGGTCACCGATGAACCACTTGTTGTCCCAGTACGCCGGCCAGGCGACGCCGCTGTTCACGTCGACCTTCGAGCGCTGGTAGGTCGGGCCGTCCATGATGGCCTGACCGCCGCCGGTCAGGTACGGCTGGGTGTAGGTGGCCTCGTCGGCCTTGTACGTCGGCAGCCCACTGCCGTCGGTGCGCTTCGGGTAGACCGGGCCGCCTCCCTGCGGCGAATACCAGATCATGTTGTCCCGCACCGGCGGCAGGTTGACCAGACCGGTGTTGCGCGGCGACTCGTTCTTCGGGTTGTCGCAGTCGTACCAGCCGGTCAGCACAGTGGCGTCGGTGTTGCTGCGGTCCCGGTACGGCTGCCGGTTGCCCATGCAGTACGGCCAGCCGTGGTTGCCCGCCGAGGTGATCACCGTGGCGGTCTCGTACTTCGCCGGGCCGAGGTTCGGGTCCGGGGCCCCGGCGTCCGGGCCGACCCACGCGGCGGTGAGCCAGTCGTTGACCGGGTCCCAGGCGATCCGGGCGATGTTCCGGACGCCCATCACGTAGATCTCCGGACGGGTCTTGCCGCCGCCCTGCTCCTGACCGGTGAAGAGGTTGCCGTCCGGGACCGTGTAGGTCCCGTCCGCCTCGGGGTGGATGCGGAGGATCTTGCCGTTCAGGTCGTTCGTGTTGCCGGAGGTACGCCGGGCGTCCTGGAACGAGATGCCCGCGTACTCCTGGGTCCAGTTGTTCCCGGAGAAGCCGCTCGACCCGCCGGAGGAGTTGCTGTCCCCGCTGCCGATGTAGAGGTTGCCGGACTCGTCGAAGGTCATCCCGCCACCCGCGTGGCAGCAGCTGTGGATCTGGGTGTCCCAGTGCAGCAGGTCCTTGCGGGTGCCCTGGTCCACCGACTGCTGCGCGTGGTCGTAGGTGAACCGGGAGACCGTACGCTGGCCGACCCGGCGTTCCCGGTCGATCGACTCGTGCGGCATCCAGTAGGCGTAGAACCAGCCGTTCTCCGCGAACTTCGGGTCGAGGGTGATGCCGACCAGGCCCTCCTCGTTCTTCACCAGCTCGCTGCCGCTGCCCCGGTTGCCCATCACCTTGAGCGTGGTCAGCAGCTTGACCTGCTTGGTCTTCGGGTCCCACTGGTGGATGGTGCCGCAGCCCAGCCCCACGTTCGGGTCGGCCCAGTCGGCGACCGGCCCGCTCGGGCAGGCGGCCTTGCCGATGTAGAGGACCTTGCCGTCCGGTGCGATGGTCAGGCCGTGCGGTTCACCGACCTGGTCGAGCTGCCCGGACTGGTTGGTGGCGGTCAGTCGCTCGATCTTGTAGTTCGATGCGATGGTCGCCTGGCAGTCGCCCCGGACCGTCCCGGTCGTCCACTGGAGCGCGCCGAGCAGGTGGCCGCGGAACCGCGTGTCGGTGGTGTAGCTGGCCTCCGTCCGGCCCATGCCGGTGTAGAAGGACCGGCCGCCGTCGTAGTCCCGGCACCAGGAGATCGGGTGGAACGCACCGTTGCCGCCCAGCCCCGCGTTGTAGGTGCTCTCCTTCACCTGGGCGATTGTGTGCACCCGGCCGACCGGGCTCGGGTCCCAGTTCATCCACTGGTCGGAGCGGGTCCAGTTCAACGGCAGGCCCTTGTTCGCCGGGTGCTGCCGGTCGACCAGGTCGACCACGGCCTCCTGTACCCGGTTCTCCGGTGCCGGTCCCGCGTCCGGGCCGATCAGCCACAGCTCGGCGAGCTGGATCAGCGGCTCACCGCTGTTCGCGGTGATGTTGAGCCGGTAGAACTGGTATGCCTGGGTGTTGGTGAAGGTGTACTGCTTGGTCTGGAACCGCTGCGAGAAGGTCTCCCCGGTCCGGCGGTCCAGATCAGTCCAGCTCTCGCCGTCGGCCGACCCTTGCAGGGTCCAGTCCCTCGGGTCGCGGCCGGCGAAGTCGTTCGCCGAGGTCAGCGCATACTGTGCCACCGCCTTCGGCTCGGCGAGCTTTGCGACGACCCATCCGGTCGGGGTACGGGTCAGCCACTTGGTGCCGGTCCTGCCGTCGATCAGGTTCTCGACGATCTCGTTCGGCGGGTTGTTGCCGCTGGCCGTGACGCTCTCGATCTTCTCCGCGTTCGGCAGGCTCGCCGCCGGGCGGGTGCCGATCAGACCGGTGAACCACTCGGAGCCGGGCTGCGCCCGGGCGGCGTCGTGGATGCCGACGAACCCGCCACCGCCCTTGACGTACGCCTGGAACGCGGCCTCCTGGGCGTCGTTCAGCGTCACCCCGTTGGCCGACAGGAACACCACGCTGCGGTAGCGGTCCAGGTTGTCGGGGTTGAAGACCGCCGGGTCGGCGGATTCGTGCACGTTGAAGCCGTTCTCGTTGCCCAGCTTCCGGATCGTGCTGACGGCCCTGGCGACCGGGTCCTCCTGGGACGCCGCCGGGCCGTGGAAGACCAGTACGTTGATCGCCCCGCCACCCCAGGCCGGCGCGACGCCGCCGACCGTCTCGTCCGGGGCTGCGGCGGCGGGCGCGCTCAGCAGACCGAACGTGAGTAGGGCGCCCGAGGCCAGCGCGACCGCGCGGCGGAACGGGCCGGCGCCGCGACCCCGGGCCCGGGAGACCGGGTCGGGCGCGGGGGACGGAAGGTCGACGGGGTCGGTGCGGTGCCGCCCGACCGATCGGGATAGCCGGAAATGGCGTCGGTGAGCCATTTCTCCTCCTCCAGGGGGTACGAAGAGTGCTTCAGGCGCTGGCAGGTGTGCTCGGTTGGTGGTGCGGGGTGTCGGGGGTCATCGGTGGTTGGTGTGCGCGCCGGCCGGTGCCGCCGCGCCCTGGGCCGGCGCCGCGGGCGCGGCCGGCGCGTGGTTGCCGGCGTGCGCCGGCATCTGCCCGTTCTCGTCCAGCACGTGCATCCAGGTGGACATGCCCAGGTCGGAGTGGAACTGCATGTGGCAGTGCAGCATCCAGCGCCCCGGCCCTACCGAGTCGCCCGCGACGAACTGCACGCCGAAGGTGTCACCCGGGCCGAGTGTCTTGTTGTCGATGACCGGGATCGAGTCGATGAGGGCCCGGTTGGTGCCCTCGACCGTGCCGGTCCGGGTGTCGGCCCAGGAGTGACCGTGCACGTGGAACGTGTGCATGTCGTCCCCGAGACCGATCACGATGAACTCGATCCGCTCGCCGATCTTGGCGACGATGCAGGTCGGGCCCGGCACCGGGTTCACCGGGTCACAGGTGTCCGCCTCCGCGCTGCGCCGCAGGTTGATGGTCTGCCGGTCGCCGAAGGCGGTCACGTACGTCCGGTCGGGCCGTACGTCGCCCTGACGGCGTACCACCAGACCGCCGAACAGGCCGGAGCGGAGGCCCTGGGTGCCGTGCGGCCCGCCGACCACGTGGTCGTGGTACCACCAGTAGCCGGCGGTGCCCTGCGAGGTCGCGGTACGTGGCTTGGCGAACCAGATGTACGTCCGCGACCCGCCCGGCGGCACGAAGGAGTTGCTGTGCACCGTGCCGTCGGACACCTGGGTGTACTTGACCCCGTGCACGTGCAGCGAGACGCCGATCGGATGTGCCGGGTCGGTGCGCAACTGCTCCAGGGTCGCGGCCGGCACCTGGTTGTGCACGGTGATCGCCAGGCACTCGCCTTCGATCATCTCCATGGTCGGCCCGGGGTAGGAGGCCGTCTGCGGGGTGAGGCCGTAGCCGAGCCGGATCTGGTTGGTCACCGGATCCTTGGGCAGCTCGACCGCGTACAGGGTCAGCCGGCGGTCCGGCGTCACGCAGCCCTCCGGCCGCTCCGCCGACCGGGCCGCGGGGGCGGCCTCCACCGCCTGCTCGGCCGGCCGTTCGGTGGTGCCGCCGGCCAGGGACAGCCCGCCCGCGCCGACGAGCGTCACCAACATGATGACCGCCACCATCACGGCCCGGCCGGTGCTCGTGCCGAGCAGCCGGGCCGACCTCGCCGGCTGGGGTTCCGACCCGGCGGCAGGCGGCGAGAGTACGACCTCGCCGATGTCCTTCGTTTCCTTGTCCAACGTTCTATCCAATCGCTCGGCTAGGCGGGGGAGTGGACGGCAAACGCGTCACGGGGTCAGCGGGGCGATCCTGACGTTGCGGAAGGTGACGATGTCGCCGGCGCCGTGGTTCTGCAGGCCGACGTAGCCGGTCGGGTTCTGGCGTCCGGCGCCGCCCGGATCGTCCGCCCGGGGCGGGGTGAAGACGGCCTCGGGGACGTTCACGTACTCGTTGATCAGCTTGCCGTTGCGGAACACCGAGTAGTGCTGGCCGACGACGCGGATCTCGTAGTCGTTCCAGGTGCCCTTGGGCGTGACCTGCGCCCCGGCGAGGTCGACCCGGTCGAAGCCGTACACCGACCCGCTCTTGTACTGGTCGCCGTCGGTCCGGTCGAAGATCTGCAACTCGTGGCCGTACTTGATGGCCACCCACTCGGGGCGGGACTCCTGCGGGTGCTGGTGCACCTGCGGGAAGCGGACGAAGACGCCGCTGTTGGCCCGCCCGTCACCGGGGGCGTCGTCGCGCCACTGGAGCTTCAGCGAGAAGTCGCCGTAGCTGCGGACGGGGAACCAGAGCATGCCGAGGCCGTCGACGGCCTTACTGGTGATCGAGCCGTCGGCGTTGCGCCTGAAGCCGCCGGCACCGACCTGCTCCCACAGCTTGAACGAGGCGGCGGTACGGTCCAGCAGCGGCTGGTACCCCTGCTGCGCCTCGGCCTTGCCGACGCCGGACTCGCGGGCCGTGCGTACCAGGGCGTTCTGCTCCTTGAGCAGGATCTGGCCCCGGTGGTGCAGGTGTTCGGCGACCTCCGTGACGTGCGCCACGAACGTGGCGTGGTCAGGCCAGGCCCGCTCGTCCTCGATCAGGTCGTTGATCGAGCAGCGGCCCTCGACCACCCGGTTCGGCACGGCGCTGTTCAGGGTGCCGATCCAGACCGTCGGCCGGGTGTCGGTCACCTGGCAGCTCGGTGCCGGCGGTCCGCTCGGCACCACCGTGAAGGTGGTCGACGCGGTACCCGAGACGTTGCCGGCCCGGTCGGTGGCCCGGTAGCTGACCGTGTGCGCGCCGGGGGTGTTGACGGTGAGCGGACCGGAGTAGACGACGTAGCCCCGCCCGTCGAGGGCGTACTCGACCCGGAAGACGCCGGATCCGGTGTCGGTGGCGGTGAGCACGATGGTGGCGCTGCCGACGTACGCCCAACTGCCGTCCTGCTGGCCGGTGATCGCGGCGGTCACGGTGGGGGCGGTGTTGTCGGGGGTGGGCGGGGCGACCACGGTGAACGAGACCGACCCGGGCGTGGAGGTGTTGCCGGCGACGTCGGTGGCCCGGTACGAGACGGTGTGCTGACCGGGCTGGTTGACCGTCACCGGAGCGGTGTACGCCGCGTACGGCTGCCCGTCCAGGGAGAACTCGACGAGGTCGACACCCGACCCGGCATCGGTGGCGGTGACGGTCACGGTGGCGGCACCGACGTACGCCCCGGTGCCGTCCCGGTTGCCGGCGACGGTGGCGGTCGCGGTCGGCGGGGTGGTGTCACCCGGCCGCTCGACCACCTGGAACGTGACGGACTGCGGGGCGGAGGTGTTGCCCGCCTTGTCGGTGGCCCGGTAGGCGACGGTGTGCTGGCCGGGCGTGTTGACGGTCACCGGTGCGGTGTAGGCGGCGTACGCCTGCCCGTCGACGGAGTACTCGATCCGGTCCACACCGGACTCGGTGTCGGTGGCCGAGACGGTCACCGTGGCGGCACCGAGGTAGTTGCCGTTGTCGTCGCGGTCGCCGGTGACCCCGCCGGCCACGGTCGGCGGCGTGGTGTCCGGAGTGGACGTGTCGGCCACCTCGAACGCGACGGACTGCGGGGCGGAGGTGTTGCCCGCCTTGTCGGTCGCCCGGTAGCTGACGGTGTGCCGACCCGGCTGGTGCACCATCACCGGGGCGGTGTAGGTGGCGTACGCCTGGCCGTTGAGGGAGTACTCGGTCTTGTCGACGCCGGATTCGGTGTCGGTGGCGGTGAGGGTGACGGTGGCCATGCCGATGTAGGCGCCGTCGTCGTTCTGGTCGCCGGTGACGGCGGCGGTGACGGTGGGTGCGGTGGTGTCGGGGTCGGCTGGTGGTACGACCTGGAAGGCGGTGGACTGTACCGGGGAGGTGTTGCCGGCGACGTCGGTGGCCCGGTAGGTGACGGTGTGCTGTCCGGGGGCGCTCACCGTGACCGGGGCGGTGTAGGTGGCGTAGGCGCCGCCGTCCAGCGAGTATTCGGTGCGTTCGACGCCGGATTCGGTGTCGGTGGCGGAGAGGGTGACGGTGGCCATGCCGATGTAGGCGCCGTCGTCGTTCCGTTCGCCGGTGACGGCGGCGGTGACGGTGGGTGCGGTGGTGTCGGGGTCGGCTGGTGGTACGACCTGGAAGGCGGTGGACTGTACCGGGGAGGTGTTGCCGGCGACGTCGGTGGCCCGGTAGGTGACGGTGTGCTGTCCGGGGGCGCTCACCGTGACCGGGGCGGAGTAGGTGCCGTACGCACCGCCGTCCAGCGCGTACTCGATCCGGCCGACGCCCGATCCGGTGTCGGTGGCCGAGAGGGTCACCGTGGCGGCGCCGACGTACGCGCCGTCCTCGTTCCGCTCACCGGTGACCGCGGCGCTCACCGTCGGCGGGGTGGTGTCCTCGCCACCGCCGCTGACGACGAGCAGGCCGGTCATCGTGCCGTGCCCGGGTATCGCGCAGAAGTAGCGGTAGGTGCCGGGCGTGAGCACCACGTCGACGGTCCACCGGCCCTGGTTGGCGTCGAACGGGTCGGCCAGGATGTTCACGTCCACGTCGCGGTTGTACTCGGGGTTGCCGGTGTCGAACGTGAGGGTGTGCTGCATGCCGCTGGTGTTGCCGGTCGCGGCACTGTTCTCGAAGACGAGGGTGGTCGGCCCGGCGACCGCGGTGGTGGGTGCGGAGACGTACGCCTGGGTGCTGTTGCCGGCCGTCCAGGTGAGCACCTGGGCCTGCAACTGCCCGGCCGAGGTGGGGTCGCCGGCCGTGGTCGGTCCGTTGCCCGCCGGGCGGGCGCCGGCCGGGACGGCGGCGAGCGCGGAGCCGACGAGCAGCACGGTGATCGCCGCGAGCATCCTCATCGGTCCGCCGGGCCGGCCCGCGCCGAGCCGGGGGAGCAGCCGCGAACGCCGTGGCGGGCCGCATCTCACAGGGAAAACTGGCATGTCGAACACACCTTTCGCGAGTCATGGGTGAACGTCGACGGCCCGTGGGGGTTTCCCGGGATCGACGGATGACATGGCGGCAGACCGCACACCGGCGTGATCCGCGACGGTGGGGTCCGGTGCTGTGGCTGCCGGCCTGCCGCGGTCGGTGTGTGGACAGACGTGTCTCGATTGAGGACGGTGGGCTATGGGCGAGGTCGGATCGGCGACGGGGGTGACGCCGACCTTCGTTGCCGAGCCGGCCGGGGCCGACGTGGTTGCGGGTACGGCGCGGGCGGGCCGCGCCGGGGTCTGCGGGCACGGCAACCTGGAGAGTGGGCTCCCCCGGCCAAGCCGTGACTCTCGGACCACGAGCTAACCGCGCCGCCGGTTACCTCGTTGAAACATGTTGATATTGTCCCGACACTAACTGTCTTGCCGTCGGCGTGTCCAGATCTTTCGGCGGGATCGTCCACACTTTTGTTCGTGATGACAAAAGAGTCGGGCGGCGAACAAAGTCGGCCTCGACGGCAACCGTGGGCAGCGCGAACGGCTACGCCCGGTTCATCCGTACTTGTTCACCGTGGCCTCTGCGCACCGTTCTGGTACGCCATCACGTCCACGTTCCCCTCACCGTCGAGTTCGGTCGTCGGGTGGGTGAGTACCCGGTATCGGCCGGAGGGGATCGCGGCGGGAGTGGTGGGCTCCCGGAGTGCCCGGTGTGGAAACGGTGCGCCGCCGGCCCGTCAGGACCAGCGGCGCACCGTCAGGATCCACCGCCCGTCAGGCGTCAGCGCCCCTCAGGATCCACCGCCCGTCAGGAGTCGGCGGCGGCGGAGGCGAGCAGCCGGGCGAGTTCGGCCGGCCTGCTGACCATGGGCCAGTGGCCCGATTCGATGTCGACCAACTCCAGGTGCTTGGCCCTGGCGAGTTCGGGCGTCTCCCCCTCGGAGATCCACTCCCGCGCCTGGGCCGGCGTGAACTCGGGACACACGACGACGACCGGTACGTCGAACCGTCGCTCGTCCGTCAGCCGTACCACGCCCCTGGCCACTCCCTCGGGGACGGGGATCGCCGCCGACGCGATGGTTCGCCGGGTCTCCTCGTCGAGGTCGGCGGCGTCCGGCCCCTCGAACGGGCCCCAGCCGGGGAAGGGCATCACGCCGTCCTCCAGCGCGAAGAACTCGGCGTAGGAGGCGCCGTCGACGGCGGGGAAGCCGCCGATGAGCACGACCTTGGCCACCTTCTCCGGTCGCGCGTCGGCGGCCAGCCAGGCCAGGGTGCAGGCGGCGGAATGCCCGACCACCATGGGCCGGCCGGACGCGGAATCCACGGCGGCGAGCACCGCCGCCACCTGGTCGTCGAGGGTGGCGGAGGCGGATCCGTCACCCTGGCCGGGGAGGGTGAGCGGCACGGGGCGGTGGCCGAGCGCCTCGAGGGCGGGCACGACGTCGTCCCAGGCGGATCCGTCGAGCCAGAGACCGGCGACGAGCAGTATGTCCATGATCAGTTTCCTTTCTCCAGCAAGGTCAGGTCGCGCTCGGCGTAGAGCCGGTGCTCCCATTCCTCGTTCAGGACGATGCGGAGGCACTCCTTGACGGGAAAGCTCTCCAGCCGGGGCCATCCCGGCTCGGTACGGGTCACCTCGGAGCCGAGTTGCTCGTCGGTGAGCGACGCCATGACCTGCCGGACCATCGCCTGGCGTTCGCGCCGGACCGTGAGCACCTCGTCGAGCGCCGGCCGCGCCTCGCGGTCCCACGGGATGCCGGGCCAGCCGGGCGCCTCGTCCCAGGGCAGGTCCAGGCGGTGCCACGGCGAGACGTCGCCGAGGACCATCCGGCCGACCCAGGCGGCGCTGGCGAAGTTGAGGTGCCGCAGGGTCTGGACGAAGGACCACTCGTCGTCGACGCAACGGTGCAGCGCCGCTTCCGGAAACGCCTGCGCCCGCGCGACGGTACCGGCCCACAGCCGCTCCAGGATCGCCCACGCCGTACGGAACCCGTCGCTGTCGTCGGGGCGCATCCTCGCCCGTTCGGGCATCCGGCGGTTCAGTTCGGCCTCGACCAGCGGCGCGATGTCGACGCCGTTGACGACGACGTTCCGCAGCTCGCCGCTGATCTCGACGTCGACAAGTTCGACCCCGCGCAGCCGACTCCGCTGGAACAGGACGCTGCGGAGCTCTGCCCCGGTGAGGTCGACCTCGCGCAGGCTGGCGTCGTTGAGGGACACCCGGTCGAAGGTGGCGCCCCGGAGGGTGACGCGTTCGAAGCGCGCCCCGGTGAGGTCCTGCTCGCGGAACCTGGTCATGGGCATGACGTTAGGCCCAGTTCCGGACGATCTACTGCCGGTTCAGCTAGTGATCACCTAATCTGCTCGGGTGGCGACCGAGCTGAGCCCCACCGCACGAGCCCTACGTACGCTCGAGATCCTCCAGGCCCGTCCCGGCACGACGGCCGGCGAACTCGCCGGGCGACTGGGCGTGACGGAGCGGGCCGCGCGGCGGTACGTCGGGATCCTCCGTGAGGCCGGCATCCCCGTCGAGTCGACCCGGGGCCCGCACGGCGGCTACCGGCTTCGGCGCGGGACGAGGCTGCCGCCGGTCGTCTTCACCGAGGCGGAGGCGCTCGGGCTGGTCATGGCGGTGCTCGACGGTCAGCCGGCAGCCGCCGACGCCGACGACCTCGTCGGTGCTGCCCTGGGCAAGGTCATCCAGGTACTTCCCGAGAGCGTCGGCCGGCAGGCGGCGGCGCTGCGCCGGCACGCCTCGGCCGCACCCGACCGGTATTCGGCCCGGCCAGATCCCGCCACCACCAGCGCACTCGTCACCGCCGTCGCGGCCCGCCGCCGGGTGCTGGTCACCTATCGGACCGAGTCCGGCCGCGAGTGGGACGCCGAGGTGGATCCCTGGGCGGTCGTGGTCCGGCACGGGCGCTGGTACCTGCTGTGCCACTCGCACCGCGCGGACGCGGTCCGCACCTATCGGCTCGACCGGGTCCGCGCGGTCCGGCAGACCGCCGACACCTTCGAGCCGCCCGACGGCCTCGACCCGGTGGCGGCGCTGGAGGAGAACCTCGGAAGTGGGTGGGAGTTCCCCACCCGCGTCGTCTTCGACGCTCCGGTGGCCGAGGTGGCCCCCTGGATCCGTCCCCTCATGGGCCGGCTCGAACCGTCGGGAGACGGCTGCGTGCTCGTCGGCAGCACCGGCAATCCGTCGATGTACGCCCAGGAGTGGCTGCCGAGCGTGCCGTTCGCCTTCCGGGTCGAGGGCGGGCGGGAACTCCGGGCCGCGGTCGAGGCCCTCGCGACGCGGCTGGCCGCAGCCGTCGACACCTGAGCCCTGCCGTCGTCGACACCCGAGCCGGGCGACGGAGTACCTCGGCGACGGCGTCGACGACGGCGTTACGCGGCGCGGGCCGCGGCACCCGAAGGTACCGCGGCCCGCCGGGACGCTCAGGTCGGAGCGGTCATCGCCGCCTGGGTGGGACGGCCACGCCCTTGCGGTAGTTCTTGCCCCGGCCGTCGGGACGGTAGTTGTCCTCGACGTTGCCGGCGGCGTCCACCGAGAACCAGTGGATCCTGGTCCCGTAGGGCACGGTCAGGGTCTCCCCGCCCTCGCGGATGCCGGCCGAGCCGTAGAGCGTGGACGCGTACGTCGGCTTGCGGCCGTCCAGCGTGTAGAAGACCGCCGCCGGCTCGCTCACCTCGAACCTGACGTCCACCATCCCGGGCGTGGCACTGTCGCTCACCGACAGGTCGCTCTCCGGCCGCCTGTGGTCGGTGTCGAAGTCACGTGCCACCCGCATCAGCTCGACGAGGCCGTTGGCGAACTCCATCGTCTCGTCGTGCGCCTCGGCCCACTCCGGCTGGAACGAGGTGCCGACCTCGAAGTTCCAGGCGTAGATGCCGTACTTGTACCAGAGCATGTCACCGGAGTTCCCGGCCGCCGAGTAGAGCACGTCGGAGATCGGGCCGGTACGTGCCGGCGTGACCGCCATGTTCCGGTGCCGCTTGATCGAGGTCAGGATCCGCGACGAGGCACCCCAGAAGAACGACTCCTCGCCGAGGGTCGGCCGGGGCGCCGAGATCCGGCCCGGCGTCGCGTACGCGCCCGGCGACCACATGAAGTAGTTGCCGGAGGAGTGCAGGTTCATCGAGAACTTGACGTTCGGCCGGGAGGCGAGCCAGTCCAGGTTCCGGTTCTCCGGCTCGGACAGCTCGCTCGGCCCCGCGTAGGTGCCGCTGGTGCAGCTCGGCGACGCGCCCGAGTAGCCGTCGAAGAGGCTGTATTCCGTGTAGTTGCGGTTGTTGTCCACGCCCCAGGAGTTGCGGCCGAGAGCATCCGCCGACCCGGTCTGCGGGCAGTGGTTCGTCATGTTCTTGCGCTGCGAGTTGAAGTCGTAGAAGGAGTAGTGGCCACCGTCGGGGTTGATCGACGGGGCGATCCAGATGTCGAGGTTGTCCAGCAGGTCCCTGGTCTTGCGGTCGTGGCCGTAGTTGCGCAGCAGCCGCTCGGCGGTCTCGATCGTGACCAGCGGCGGTACCCACTCGCGGGCGTGCTCCTGGGCGTACGCGAGGACGCCCAGCTTCGAGGTGTCGCGGTTCTTGCCGATCCGGATCGCGTACACCGGGTGCGGATCACGCGAGACGCCGGCCGGGGCGCTCAGGCCGTCGGTCAGCGGCGTCGGCGCGGCCGGTGCGACCACGCCGTCGCCGACGCTGCCCCGATAGGTGTACGCGTCGACGAGCGACCCGGCGGTGGCGTTCAGCGCCGCGACGACCTCGGCAGCGGTACTGCTCACCGTGCCGGCGGCGTCGGTGGCCAGGCCGACCCGGATCGCGCTGCCGCTCACCGTCACCGACAGCGCCTGGTCGGCGGCGCCGGGGTCGGCGAACTCGGCGGAGACGTCGTTGCCGCCCTCGTGCCCCCAGGCCCGGGAGTCGACCGCGACCCGGCTCGCGTTCGCGGCACCGAGTACCGCCTGCGCCTTACGCCGGTAGCCGTTCGTCTTGTACGGCAACTCCACGATCTCGGCCAGCTTCGGGTACTGCTCGGCGAGCTGGTGGATCCGGTCGTACAGCTCGGTCGGGGTCAGGTAGCTGGCGACGAAGTCCTTCTGATAGCCGGGCCCTTCCGGGTTCTCCTTCGGGACGGGCAGCCACTGGTTCACCTTGACCTTGGCGACATCCCCGGTCGGGCTGGTGATCTGGATGTAGTTCGGGCGGGCCGACACCGTCGAGGCGCCACGGTGGTAGAGGTACACCCCGGCGTCCACGAACCGCGAGATGGTCTGGGTACCGCCGGAGCCCATCGGCGTACCCGGGCCGCTGTCCCGGGTGACGGTGAGGGCGTCGGTGGCGGTCTGCCCCTGTGCCCACTTCGCCTCGACCGACAGGACCTGGTCGGTGCCGGAGGTGTAGTAGTCGGCCCGGATGATCGTGACGTCGGAGGGCGCCTGGGTGCCCCGGAGGTTCTGGCTCTGGTCGAGCGCCTCGTTCTCCGCGACGTGGGCCGCGATGGTCGCCTCGCGCTCCGCGATCCGCTGTGCCGAGTCGTCGGGCGTGAAGAGTACGTTGCCCATCCGGTAGCCGTGCGCCCGCAACGTGGCGACCTCGTTCGGGGTGACGACGGCGTGCACCACGATTCCGCTCGCGGTACGACTCACCTCGTGGTCGAGGTCGACGCCGGTGGCGACCAGCCGGTCCAGTTCGTCACTGTCGGCGAGCAGGACCTCTACGACGCTCGTCTCCTCGCCCGCGAGCCGTCCGAGATCGAGATCTCCGCCGGAACCGGAAGCCGACGAGCCGGGGCTCGGCGCGACCGCCGAGGCCGGGGTGACCAGTAGCACGCCGGTGAGGGCAACCGATGCCGCGAGGAAGACGCGGCGTCGCCATCCGGGGCCGGGAAGATCTGACATGGCGTTGCATTCCTTTCTGCGCAGTTCTCCCTCGCGGGATCGGCCGTCGGGGACGCGACGGACCGTTGGATGACACGCAGGATGCAAATCTCCGCCCGGACCAGCGGCGTTCATTGCCCCTGACCAGGCTGGATAAATCTTGGAGCCGCCGTGATCGATCTGTCAATCACCAGCTACAGAGGAACGATTACGTTCCGTCACCCGGCGGTGGCAACGTCCCTGTCCGTGTTCCGCCTCGGCGCCCGACCGCGCCCTCGCCCACCCCGTTCGGCCGACGGGGCGGGTGGAAATCGGTGCGGGTGGGGGCCTGGGTCCTCCGGGAGTCGGCGTGTAACCTCCTTACCCGGCGACGGCGGCCCCCGGATCCCAGACAAGCCCGGCCTCCGGATCCCGTCGCCGGCTGCGGCAGCTCGGTCGAGAACCTGACGGCCGAGACGTTGCGGTGCCGCTCCGAAACGCCACACCGCCCCTGCGTCGAGCGGGAGTTGTTCCGCTGGCTGACCGCATCCATTGTGGATGTCTTTGGCCGGCCCTCGCCGGACCGGCGCGGGTGCTGTCGGCGTGCTGGGCGCGGACGATCGGCTCTTTCGGTATCTGCCCGGACGGCCTAGTGCGAGACCGGACAGATTGGTAGGGTTGCGCACACATCGGCGCCGGCCGGCCGTGCCCAGCCGCTGGTTCCTCCGGGCTGCCCACGATTGGATCGAAGTTGGCGGACAAGCAAGCTGACGACACGAGCCGGCAACCTGAGCCGGAAGTGCAGCGTCAGTCGACAGCGAGTCGTCGGCGTGGTCGGCAGCAGTCGATCAGGCGACGCGTCATCAGGCTGGTGCTCATCCCCAGTGTCGTTGCCGTCGTCATCTGGTTGGTAGCCTCCGGATACCTTGTCTTCCAAGGATTCTACAACCGTGAGGTTGCCAACAGCGTCCGTAACGTATCGATCCCGGCGGTTCCCGCGCTGGCCTCTCTCCAGCAGGAGCGCCGGCTGAGCGTGGCCTATCTGGCCCAGCCGTCGAGGGACCTGCAACCGCTGGCCGACCAGCGGGGGCAGACCGACCAGCGACTGATCGCGCTGCGCAGCGCCGCGAACGAGGCGCTGGCCAGCGCCCCGCAGTCCATCACCACCCGCTGGCAGGCGTTGACGGACCAGCTCGACCAGCTACCCAACATCCGTGCGACGATCGACTCCAGGACGGCCAGCGGCCCCCGGGTCTACGACTTCTACAACGGCCTGCTGGAGTCCGCGACCACGCTCTTCGACACCCAGGCCCGGGTGGTGCCCGACGTCGCGGCGAGCCTCGGTGGCGTAACGGCGACAGAGGCGTTCCGGGTCAGCGACCAGATGTCCCGGGCCGGCTCCACGATCGACGGTGCGTTCAGCTCCCGCACCCTCAGCCAGCAGGGTCACCTGGAGTTCGTGGCCCTGGTCGGCGCCTACCGTGCCGCGCTCACCAACATCGCACCGCACCTCGAACCGGGCGCGCGGGCGCGTTACGAGAGCGTCACCGCCAGCGATCCCTGGAAGGAACTCGTCGCCGCGGAGAACGCACTGATCGCGGCCGGCGCCTGGGACGACGGCATACCCCGTGGGCTCCCGGTCAACCGGACCCGCTGGGAGACGCTCACCCGGCAGGTCTCCGACGAGCTGATCAGCCTGGCGGTGCTACAGGCCGACGGGGTCTCGGCCGAGGCTCTCCGTACCGGTAACAACCAGCTGTTGACCGCGTCGCTCGGCAGTCTTCTCGCGTTGTCGATCGCGATCGCCGCGATCCTGTGGGCGATCCGCCAGTCACACATCCTGGTGGACCAGGCCCTCTCGGTCCGGCTGGCCAAGCTGGGCCAGGAGGCCGCCGCGATCGTGGACGAGCGCATCCCGCTCATGATGGCGCGGCTGCGGCGTCGGGAAAAGGTCGACCTCGCGGTCGAGTTGCCCAGCCACGACTACGGCAGCGACGAGATCGGTCAGGTCGCATCGGTCATCAACAGGTCCCTGAAGGTGGCCGCGGCGGCTGCGGTCGACGAGGCGAAGACCCGGGCCGCCGGTATCGCGATGCTGATGGGCGTGGCCCGGCGTCCGCAACGTCCGTTGCAGCGCGGCCTGAAGGTGATCGAGGAGTTGCAGGACCGGGTCGGCGACGAGAAGCTGCTGACCGAACTCTTCGACATCAACCACCAGCTCACCCAGACCCGGCGCTTCCTGGAAAACCTGGTCATCCTCGCCGGTGGCCAGATCGGTCGCCGCTTCCAGAACCCCGTTCCGGTACGCCGGGTGCTGCTGGCCGCCTTCGCGGAGGCCCAGCAGTACCAACGGATCACCCTGCGTGGTGCGCCCGACGTGGCGCTGACCGGCCGCGCCGTCGCCGGCACCATCCACCTGCTGGCGGAGTTGCTGGACAACGCGCTCGCCTTCTCCCCGCCGAAGACGACCGTCTGGGTGACCTGTAACGAGGTCAAGCACGGCGTCGCGGTCGAGATCGAGGACGGCGGCGTGGGGATGAACGCCGAGGCGCTGGAGAACGCGAACGAACTGCTGGCGAAGGCGCCCACCCCGGACGTGGCGGCGCTGAAGGACGGTGCGCAGGTCGGTCTGCACGTCGTCGCCGAGCTTGCCAAGCGCGACGGCATCCAGGTGAGCCTCCGTACCTCCGCCTACGGCGGACTGCTCGCCATCGTGCTGCTGCCCGACCGGCTGATCACCCCCGAGACGGCTGGCTCCGCGGACCGGACCGATCCCGACCTCCTCCTGCCGGCGATGGCCGGGGCGGTCGCGGCCCGGGCCGGAACCGGTCACCGAGTTCCACGCCCGCCAGCCGCTGGCCCGGGCGGCGGAGTCGGCACGGTCACGAACGGGTCGACCCAGGCACGCCGCGACCCTCGAACGGCCGAAAACCGACGAACCGACCGGGCGGGCGACATGACGAGTGAGCGTCAGGCCAACGGCAGTGCCGGCACACCGAAGACATCCGCTCCCCGCGCGGCCGACCCGGGTGCGCCCCGGAAGATCGCCCGTCCGCCCCTGCCGAGCCGGCAGCCGCAACAGCACATCGCGCCCGAACTACGGGAGGACGCCACGGCCCCGGGCGGCGCCTCGCCGGCCGCCGGGTCGGCGAGGTCTCCGGAGGAGGCCCGGGACCGGTTCACCAAATACCAGCGGGCGTGGGCCGCCGGTAAGACGGACGGCACCGACGAAGCGCCAACCAGCGACAACAACCAAGGCGGCAAAGCGTGACCACCAACTCGACCCCCGGGAATGACCTCACCTGGATGCTGGACGAGCTAGTAGAAGTTCCCGACGTTGTCTACGCCGTCGTCCTGTCGACGGACGGGCTGATCGTCCAGAAATCCACCTCACTGACCCAGGACGCGGCGGAACTCCTGGCCGCCGGCGCCTCCTCGCTGCACAGCGTCGCCGCCGGGATGGGCCGACGGTTCGACAGCGGGCAGGTACTGCAGGTCATCATCGAGTACGACGGCCGGACCCTGTTCGTCGCCGCCGCCGGTCAGAACGCCCGGCTGGCCGTACTCTGTGAGCAGACCGTCGACATGGGAACGGTCGCGTACGAGATGAGCCGGCTGGTGACCCGGATCGGCGAGCACCTCGGCGCCGAGGTACGCCGGACCGCGACGGCCGTCAACGGCCAGCAGGGCAGGGGTTATGGCGTATGACGTGTGGGACGGCGACGACGAGGCGCAGGCCGGGCGGCTAGTACCGCTCTACATCCTCGTCAACGGGCGGACGAGTCCGCGCAACACGAACCTCGACCTGGCCACCCAGGTCATCGCCCTCCCGGTCGACCCGAGTCGACTGGAGCTGGAGTACCGGGAGATTCTCGACCGCTGCGCCCGCTGGGTATCGATTGCCGAGATCGGCGCCTACCTGCACCGGCCGCTCACCATCACGAAGGTCATGGTGGACGTACTGCTCGAGCAGGGCTACCTACGCGTCGGCGTCCCGGCACAGCAGAAGATCGCGGACAGGCGGCTTCTGGAGACGGTTCTCGCTGGTCTCGAAAGACTCTAGGCAAAGGGACTGGAACGTGGATCGCAAGTCGGTCAAGGTCGTCGTGGCGGGCGGCTTCGGTACGGGCAAGACCACCCTGGTCGGTGCGGTCAGCGAGATTCCGCCGCTGACCACCGAGGAGGTGTTGACCCAGGCCAGCGTCGGCGTGGATGACGTCACGGGGGTGGAGGGCAAGACGCGTACGACGGTCGCGCTCGACTTCGGACGGATCACCATCTCCAACGACGTGGTGCTCTATCTGTTCGGCACACCCGGGCAGGACCGGTTCTGGTTCATCTGGGACGAACTCGCGCAGGGCGCGGTCGGCGCGGTCGTGCTGATCGACACCCGGCGGCTGGATTCGAGTTTCCCCGCCGTCGACTACTTCGAACGGCGCGGGATCCCGTTCGTTGCCGCCGTGAACCGGTTCTTCGGCGAGTGTCTGTACACCGAGGCGGAGATCCGGGCCGCGCTGAAGCTCGACGACACGGTTCCGCTCCTCTGGTGCGATGCCCGGGACCGGGAGTCCAGCAAGCAGGCACTGATCGGACTGGTCCGGCACGCGCTTGCCCGGATGCCGGTCGCCAAGTGACCGCGCCGGCCGCCACCGTGATCCGGTCGGCGCGGCGCGGACGGTTCCCTCGCTGTCCGCGACGGCTCTTCGACGGCGCCCCAGGGATCGGACTCAGTCGCCGAGTTGTCCGCGCCAGCGGGTGAGCGCGGCCACCAGGCCGGCGGGTGCGCCCGCCTGGCGCAGACGCCGTGCCTGGTCTTCGGCATAGCGCTGGTAGAGCTGGCTGAGGCCCGCCGCCAGGAGGGGCGCGGCCGCTGCCGGGTCCAACGGCTCTCCTGCCCTGACCCTGGCGGCCAGCCGGACCAGCGGTGCCGCGACGGCCCCGGGTTGGGCCAGATACCAGATGATGGCCTCGTCGTTGGTGGCGGCGCGCCCCATGGTCATGGCGCTGCTGTAGAAGAACCGGACCGGGAAGAGTACGGCCTTCGTGAACCACACGGGGTCGGCCAGCAGCCGGCGGGGCCGGTGGATCTCGGCGATCACCTCGTCGGTGGCCAGGACGTCGACGGCGAACTGCGCGCTGTTGACGAGCAGCTCGCCGGCGGTGGGAACGGCGACCTGGCGGGCCACGTCGGAGCCGAGCAGGAGCAGCCCGTGGTCGGCCAGGTCGAGACGGTCGATGGCGGGGAACCGCCCGTCGTTGCGGCCCTGGCGCAGCGCGGCCAGCGAGCCCCAGAACACCGAGAGCTTGCGGTGCAGTTCGGCACGCTCACGCAGGGCCTGGCCCGTCTCCGCGATGGTGTCGGCGTCCCCGCCCTGGGTGTCGGTGAGGACGACGGCCAGGTCGATGTCGCTGACCGCCGGGGCGTAGCCGCCGTGCGCGAGACTGCCCAGCGCGTAGGCGGCGACGAAGCGGTCGGCGAAGACCTCCTGGTAGGCGTGGGCGGCCTCCAGCACGGCCGCCCGGGCCGAGGCCGCCGGGTCGGACCCGGGGACAGCGCTCACGCGGCGGTGTCGCGGAGGGCGCACTCGGCGATGCGGTCGGAGACCACGGTGATGACCTGCCAGGCCCGATCGAGTACGGTCACGATCTCGTCCGCGGTCCAGTCGGTGCGCTGCCGGAGGATCTGGTAGCCCATCTCGAGGTGCTCGACGTCGGCCTCGTCGTGCAGCGAGAAGTACGGGTCGTTGGGGAAGGCGCGGACGCCGGCCTTGCTCAGGGAGAGGCTGCCGGCCTCCAGGGCCAGGTGTGCGAGGATCGCCCGCTGTACCCCCGGGAGCGTCGCGAACTGGTCGACGAACCAGGACGCGCCCGCTTCGATGACCGGATCCCAGACCACGCGTTGGTCCTCGGCCCGGGTCCGGGCCAGGATCTCGTCGTGGCCGATCTCCTCCTTCTGGTGTTCCAGGGCGATCGTCCGGAGAGCCAGGTCGGACTCGTACGTGACGCGGGCGCTGATCATGCGCTGGAAGGCGTTCGACCACGGCTGTAGGTAGGTCAGTACGGCCTTCTTGGTGGTCTCCGGCGTCGCCTCGTCCGCCAACAGTCGGATGAGCTGGGACGCTTCGTACTCCGCTTGCCGTGCGGCGTTGTGGTCGGCGACGCGCTGGAGGTCGGGGTGGCTCACGGTGGGGTTCCTCTCGGCGAGGTCGACGGGTGCGACCGGCAGGGGCGCGGGCTGTGGATAGACGGGGAAGCGGAAGTAGGTGGTGAGGTCGCCCTGACGTCGTGCGGCCCGGTAGCTGATCAGCTCCAGGAGGCCCTGACCCTCCGCCCGGCTGGCCGGGCCCAGCGCGGCGGTGACGGCGTACAACGGCCGGGGGTCCACGCCCTGCCGACGCAGCAGGTCTGCGGCGCGGTCCACCGCCTCCTGGTCGCCGGAGGCCAGACTCGACATCCGCAGGTAGGTCGTGGACTCGGCGGCCCGGCCCAGCCCGGAACGGAACGCGAGGCAGGTCAGCGCCTCCCGCCCAGCGTCGGCGTGCCCGCCCACCAACGTCCGGTACGCGGCCAGCGCCCCTTCGGCGTTGTGGTCCAGTGCCACCGACGCCATCCGGTTCAGTTCGTGGATGTCGACCCCGTGGTTCCGGTAGTAGATCTTGGCTCGGGACTCGGCCGTGTCGGTGAGGTCGAGCCCGAGGAACTCGACCTCACGCCGGTCGCTCCGGCCGTCCTCGTCCACCCGTCGACGGGCGTCGTCCCACGCCTCCGCCATGCCCAGCCGCCGCATGGCCTGGCCCAGTACCGCGAAGCGCCGCTCGGCCGGCCAGGTGTACAACCCGAAGTACGCCTTGTAGGCCACCCGGTCCGGTGGACGCCACGCCAGCGAATACCACAGGGGGGCGGCGGCGAAGATCTCGTTCACCTCGCGGAAGCGACGCGAACTCGCGGTCAGGGTGGACCGCAGGGCGTCCGCGTCGGAGAGGCAGTCGACCAGCATCCGAAGCTCGGGCCGCCCTCCCGACCAGTTGAGGGACATCTCGGCCGGGAACCCGTCAGCGGCGACGAAGGACGGCTCGCACGGTGCGTCCCCGATCCGTTCGCCGGCCCAGGCGGGAAGCGTCGCTTGCAACTCCTGGGTGGTACGGGTGGCCTCTCCGGCGGGCACCGCGAGCGCATCGCACGCGCCGGCCCACAATCCAGACAGGAACTCGCCGAACCGCAGATCCCGCACGCGGGAGCCCTCGGACCACGGGACGGTCACCGTCCGGTCCGGCCGATCGTCCGAGTTCATGCGGCATAGAGTGACCCAATAAACCCCGGGGTGTCAATGCGACAGAAGACGCTTTCAAGCGGGTGAGCAGGCAGCTTCCGTCGACAGAACAGCAGTACAAGCCACGGCGAATATTGCACAGCGTAACATTGACAAACTCGGATTATTCTGAGCGTGACTGTTGGCCTTTCTGTGAAGTGCGGACATGCCACTTTCGCTCGCCGGTGGTAATGACTGCCCCGGTCGAGTCGATCACCCTGAGCGAGCAAGATCCCCCGGAGATGCTGGCGCCGAGGAGGGTGCTGGGCAGGGTCGACGCCGTCGGCCGCGCGCCGTGGCTCCGTCCTGATCGGTGCGTCGGCCCTCCGATCCTGCCGGGTGCGGCGGACGACGTGCTGGTCCCCGCCCGGGGTGGCGACCCGGTCGCGGTGCGGGGACGTCGCGCTGCCGGCGCGGGCGGTCGACCTGGTGCCGACAACGTCCCCGTCCCGCGAGGGTGGGCATCCGGGGGCCCTGGGCGGGGAGACCCGTCAGAAGGGCGAGAGCCTAATCGCATCCGCTTGACCCCGGGGTGCGAGAGAGTGTATCGCGCGACGGTTCTCGCAACCGCGCCGGAGACCGTTTCAGAGGTGAAACCCGAGAGTCGCAGGACGGGGACATCGCCGTCATTGCGTCGAGTGAGACAACTGTCCCGAGAGATAATCCAGCAACTCGTACGGTGACGCCACCGGATTCGTCGAGCGCGATTTCGCCAGGATGAATTCCATTGAAGCACATAAATACCACTGGTCGTCGATCCCGCCCCGTCCCGGGTAATTGGTGGGCGGCTGCACGCCGTCACCGGAAGGCAACGGCTCGGGCGGGTTGCCATCCGGACCCCGGAATGGTGGCGCTGACCTGGACAACAGATGTGCTACCGGGAGCTGTAGCGCATCTGTTGTCCAGGTCAGGCCCGGGCGTCCACCATCGGCGGCGACAACGGCGTCCAACGGAATCTTGTCCTCCGGGTCCGGGGACGCCGGACCCGGAGGACACCGGGAGCCCCTGCTACCCGGCGTAGGTCTCGAACTCGGCGACTCTCGGTGTGCCGGTCGAGCCGGTGATCTCAAAGGTGATCTTGCGTAGCGAGGTCGCGGCGAAGGTGATGACGCCCGCTCCGCTGCCGGAGGTCAGGACGGCGCCGGTGTCGTGGTTGAGTACCCGCCAAGACCCGATGGTGCCGGCGGAGCCCGACGCCTCACGGATGTTGATCCTGGACACCGTGGTGGCCGAACCCCACTTGATCGAGATGGACCCGGTCGAGCCGGCCGGCGACCAGTAGGTGCCCATGTCACCGTCCCGCACGTTGCCGTAGCCCGTCCCGTCGGCCTTGCTGGAGCCGTCGGAGCCGGCCCCGATGCTGAGGTTGGTCCCGCTGGGCTGCGTCGGCGTCGGCGTGGGGGTGGTCGGCGTCGGCGTGGGTCGCGTCGGCGTCGGGGTCGGCCTCGTCGGTGTCGGTGTCGGACCCTGCGGCGAGCAGCTTCCGTCCGAGACCCGCAGGCCCGTGTTGGCGCCCGCCGTCTGGCGGACGACATCGGGTACGCAGCTGGCTCCGTCGAGGCTGTAGGAGTACGGGATGCTGACGGTGGTGTTCGACTGCGGGTTGGGGCCGGCGGGGTTGGTGTCACTGCCCGGGCTGGACCAGGTCACGTTGTCGAAGATGTTGCCGCTGACCTGCCAGTAGCCGGCCTCGCTGGTGTAGAAGGTGCCGAGTACGTCCTTGGAGTTCCGGAAGTAGTTGTTGTCCACCTTGGCCCGAGCCCCGGCCCGGGAGTTGATACCGGACTCGTGGAGGCTCACGTAGTGGTTGTTGTAGATGTGGGCTATGCCGCCACGGAGCAGGGGCGTACGGGAGTCGATGTTCTCGTACAGGTTGTGGTGGTACGTGATGAAGCCGTTCGAGCGGTCGCTCTCGCTGGACCCGACGAGGCCACCACGGCCGGAGTTGCGCAGAATGCTGTAGGAGAGGGTGACGTACTGCGTATTGTCCTTCATGTCGAAAAGGCCGTCGAAGCCCTCCGACTCCCCACCCGACGCCTCCAGGGTGACGTGATCGACCCAGACGTTGCGGACGGTGCTCTCCATGCCGATAGCGTCACCACCGTTGGACGTGGGTGAGCCCGACTTCTTGACGTTCCGGACGGTCACGTTCTGGATGATGATGTTGCTGGCGTCACGAATGTGGATGCCGAGTTGGTCGAAGACGGCTCCGCCGCCGACCCCGATGATCGTGACGTTGCTGATTTCCTTGAGTTCGATCTTGTCGGCGGCGGTGTTGCAACTGTCGCCCGACACCTTGCTGGTGTTGCCGTGGTTGATCGTCCCCGAGACCTCGATGACGATCGGGGTACTGCTGCTGGCCCGGCCGCACAGGGCCGTGTGGATCGCGGTCCCCGTGCTGGCCCGCACCGTCTGCCCGCCGGCCCCGCCGGTCGTCCCGCCGTTCTGGGTCGCGTAGCCGGTGGCGTTGCCGACCGCCGCCGTTGCCTGCGTCATCGGCAGCGCGACACCGACCGCGACCGCGACGGCCGCCGTGGCCAGCGCCGCGTGGAGTCGCAACCGGACTGATCGTCGTCTCATCTTCGCCTCACTTCGTCTCCGACTGCTGGATGTTGTCGATACATTCCGTGGTCATCTCGGCGGCCCGCCGAGGCTGCCGAGCTGTCGCCCGTCGCCGTCAAGACCGTGATGGGCGTGCTCTCCCGTTCTCTTCCGTGCCTGGATCGGGTTGCGTTCCGCCTCGGCCCGGACCGTCGCGGCGGTCAGCACCGGTCCCCGAGGCCACCGACGTCGGTGGAAAGCGCTTTCCACTGCGAGGATAGGGAAGCATCTATCAATAAGGCAAGATCGTGCCCGGAATGCGATGGATGATCAGGTTCGGCGTCCTCTTAGCGCGGGTGGAACCCACAGGGCGAGGGACGGTACGAACCGGAAGGACGAACCACTGCTGGGCGACGCCCAATACGCCTTCCTGTCCCGCCGGCCTGTGCTCGATGGCGGGCGGGCCGGCCGACGGGTCAGGCCGAAGACGTGGCGAGGCGGGCGACGGCTTGGGCCCGGATGGCTGCGGGGTCGGCGCCGAGACTGTGCAGCAGTCGTGCGGCCGGACCGTCGGCCTCGACCAGGACGGCCGCGAGGAGGTGGGTCGTGCCGGCGTGCGAGTGACCGGCGTCGCGGGCCGCGACGCTGGCCGAGCGTAGCGCCGCGAGGGAGGTGCGACCGTACGGCGGAGCAGCCACTCTGCGCCGTACCGTTCGCCATCCCCTGGTGGGTATCTGCCCCAGATCGGCTTCGGCATCGGTCGGCAACGTCGTCAGACGCGTGGCCGCCTTGGTCGCGGCCCGTAGGGTCACGCCACCTGTACGCAGAATCTCACCCGCTTCGCTGAACCGGGCGAACTCGGCGGGCAGGATGCTGCCGGCAGCCGTGAGCTGCTCGTGCAGGTCTAGGACGGCGAGCAGAACCTCGGCTCCGGTGACGTAGGGACGGCCGAGTTCTACCGCCTTCTGCTCGGCCGCCGACACGCAGCCTGCCAGCATCGGGTGCCCGTACCGAGCACCGTGTCGGCGGTACCCGCGACGAACGAAGCGGGTCAGAACCCAGACCGCCGTCCGCCACGGCCAGCGCAGGGGTACCGGCGCGGTGGCTGGCAGGACACGCAGGAACTTCAGCCACGCCAGCGCCGACGGGAGAGGCGGCGCCGAGTCACCCTGATAGGCCGGCTCGTCGCGCAGCCGCCCGACCAACCAGTCGAGATCGACCTGTGACCAGTTGGTGAGAAATCTGGCGGCAGCGCTGTCAGGCAGAGACAGCACCGCGACCAGCAGGTGCTCGGAACCGACCCACCGCAGCCCGTCGCGGCTGGCCTCGTGGAGTGCCTCGTAGACTGCCTGACGTACCGAGGGTGAGAAGGTCGGCAACGCTCCGGGGTGTCGGCGACGGCCACGCCAAACCCGGTACGCGCCGCGGTATGCGGCGAGGCGAAGCGCCGCGTCAGCGGCCATCATGATCTCGTCGTCGAGCGGCGGAAGGGCAACGATCCTCGACGGTGGGTGCGGATCCGCCAACCCGGTCCGGCCCAGCCGACGCCAGTCGCGGCTGCCCGGCACGGGCCACTGCGCCGTCGCCCTGGGAATGCCCACCCGGTACCGGGTCGCACTCCGCAGCACCAGGTCGGTGTGGACAACGGGAAGACGGCTGCGCGCCGCCCACCGGTATGCCCTACCGAGGGTGCCCACCAGGGTCAGACCGGCTTGTGCGACCACACCCCCAATTGTCTCCGCACCACGCAAGTCGCTGCTCTCAGGACGAGTTCGGGCCCGGTCACGACCACTACCGTGACCGGCGGGGCGGCAAGCCGATCGTCGCGCACGTCGGACCCGACCGATCAGGTGCCCGGCCGGTAGCTCCGCTCGACATGGCCATCGAGGTCCTCCGGATAGAAATAGACGGGCCGGAGGTCGCCGCTCGCGTAGCGTTCGGCCTGGTCGTCGAAGTGCGGCGAGTCAGGGTGCCCGCTGGCGCCGCCGGCCGTCACCGCCCAGGCGCGCAGCCTCGGCCCGAACTCCACGACCGCCACGAAGCTGTTGCCGCTGGTGCCGTAGTAGCGCTTCGTCCCCGGCCAGCGCCGCGCACCGAACGAGGCGAGCGAACCCCACTGCGCGGAGGTGAAGGGTACCGGGATGCTCGGCTTGGCGTCGTCGAACGTCTGGACGATCGCGCCGTCGTTACGCTGAAAGCGGTTGATCTCGCCCCACGGCACCTGCCAGCTACCGAAGTCCTGGGTCAGCCGTTCCGCCGCGGCGTCGAGCGCCTCGATCCGTTGCGCGTCGGTGGCGCGCTCGGCCAGGTAGTCCCACATCGACATGCCCGCGTCTCGCGCCGCCTGCGCCAGGGGTGCCCAGAGCGCCTCGCCCCAGAACACGGCCAGCGACGTCGCGGTCGATCCGGCGCTCCACTGCCAGTCCCAGCCACGCAGCAGGTCGACCGGGCCGGCGAGCCTCGCCTTCCGCTGGTCGCCCTCGGGCAGCTTCTCCCAGGCCGCCACGAGCCCCGGCACCAGCCGGGCGAAGGCGGTCAGGTAGCGGTCGAAGGCGGCCTGGATCAGGGTCTGCGGGGTGAACCTGCTCCGCGCGGTGAGTACCCGGATCGCCTGCGGCCCGCGCGGGTTCTCGCCGGCCTGGTCGAAGTAGCGCGGATAGTCGGCCGCATCAGGGCTGTCCGCGCCCGCCGCGGTCCAGGGCCAGTTGTTCGTGTTGAACGCCCAGCCATTCCTCGGATTCACCGCCTGTGGCAGGCTGCCGAGAGTGTGCAGCCCGCGCCAGTCGGTCGCCGGGTCGCTGCCGTCGACGGGCCTGCGATAGTCGAAGCGATCATTGCGGACCGGCATGAACTGCGGCATCAGGAAGGCGATCTCGCCCTTCGAGTCCGCGAACAGCGTGTTGTTCGAGCTGTTGGCCTTGAGATCCGCCACCCGGATGAAGTCCCGGTAATCCCGCGTCTTGGTGCGCAGGAAACTCTGCTGTAGCGCCTCGACGGGCCGGTTCATCAGCGCGAAGGCGATCCATTTGCCGTCGACCTCACGGACGATCGGTCCGTGGTGGGTGGCGAAGGTGGGGAAGGTACGCTGCGCCCGCCCGCCGTCCGCCGTACGGTACGAGAGCGTGATCGTCTTCGTCTCCACCCGCCGCAGCGCGTTGCCGTACCGGTAGCAGCGGCTGCCGTCCGGCCCGGTCACGATCGTCTCCGCGAACTCGTCGACGTTGTCGACCCCGCTCGAGGTGTGCATCCAACCCGTGTTCGCGTTGAAGCCCTGGTAGATGAAGAACTGCCCCCAGGTGGCCGCGCCGTACGCGTCCAGCCCCTCGTCGCTCGTCACGTGCTGCTCGGAGCGGAAGAAGAAGCTGGTGTGCGGGTTGATCAGCAGCAGTGCGTGGCCGTCCCGGGTGTGGCTCGGCGCGATCGCCATGCCGTTCGAGCCCCGTGGCTCCCGGAACAGCAGCCCGAGTTCCTCGTCGGTCATCGGCACCGCGCGCCCGCCGTAGAAGGCTTCGAGCTGGGTGAGCGGCACCCGCTCGATGTCCCCGCCGATGCTGCCTTCGGAGAAGCTCAGCGCCATCCACGGCTCGAACCGCTGGAGCACCCGCGGACGTACCTCCGGGTGCGTCGCAAGGTAGTAGTTGAGCCCGTCCGCCCAGGCCCGCATCAGCTTGCGTAGCCAGGACGGGGTTTTCGGGTAGTCCCTCCTCAACACCTCGGGATCGACGAAGAGCCGCTGACGGAGGTCCTGCCAGATCGCGGTCTCGCCCTCGGCCTCGGCGAGACGGCCGAGACTGACCAGATAGTTCCGTTCGATCCGGTTGAAGTCGTCCTCGGCCTGGGCGTACATCATTCCGAACACGGCGTCGGCATCGGTCTTGCCCCGTACGTGCGGAATGCCCCAGTCGTCGCGGGTGATCGTCACCTGCGTCGCCTGCCTGCGCCAGCGGGCGAGTTCGGAGCCGGTCCGTGGGGGAGCGGCGGACACCCCACCGGAGGGCAGTCCGGTCGCGACGGCCGCGGCTCCGGCAGCCAGTCCGACCGCTTCGCCGAGGACGCGGCGCCTGCTCAGCCCTTGGTTCATGAGGTGGTCCACCCTTCTCGGGGTCCGGGGATCGCCCGGTTCGGTGAGCGGAATCCGCGGGCCGGCGAACGCGTTGCTCCCGGCTGTGGCGTCGACGGTGGTCGTGGTTCGCGCCAGGGCTGTCCGGCCGGTCCAGCCGGGGCGGACAGCGGGACTACGTGATCATCACGATAGGGCAAACCAGCTCGATCCGGAACCGCCTCGACCGCGATGATTTCGATCGCGACCTATGCGTGCGAGACGAATGGCTTCGTGTGCGTGCGTGGCGAATGGCTTCGTGCTGCCCACCGCCTCGGCCGCGCCCCGCATCGCCGCCGGTTCCGGAGGCGCCGACTCGGCGGCCAGGGCGGGCCGGTCACACCAGGGCGGCAGGTGCGGTGTCGGACGTGCTGCCGCGCAGCCGGGCCGCGTCCTGGCTGGGGGGCGTGCCGAACTGGCGACGGTACTCGCGACTGAACTGCGACGGGCTGTCGTAACCGACCCGCTGGCCCACCCCGGTGACGTCGTTGGGGTGGGTGGCGAGGAGGAGTCGGGCCTGCTGGAGTCGGATCTGTTTCTGGAACTGGATCGGGCTCATCGCGGTGACGGCCTGGAAATTGCGGTAGAAGGCGGACGCGCTCATGCCCGCCAACTGCGCCACGTCGTCGACCCGGAACGACTGCGTGTAGTGGTCGCGGATCCACCGGACCGCCCGGGCGATGTGGCTGAGGCTGCTGTCGGCGAGGCCGAGCTGGCGGACCACGGCGCCCTGCTCGCCGGCGACGACCCGCCAGAGGATCTCCCGTTTGACCAGCGGGGCGAGCACCGTCAGGTCGCGCGGCCGGTCGAGCAGGCGCAGCAGCCGGACCGCCGCGTCGAGCAGCTCGTCGGGTGCGGAGCTGACGGCCATGCCGGACGGCGTCCCACCGCCGGGTGGTGGCAGGTCTCCAGGGGCCGCCTGCAACAGCAGCTCGGCGATGCTGGCCGGGTGCAGGGTCAGGCCGAAGCCCAGTGCGGGCCGTTCGGGGCTGGCCTCGGTGAAGTGACCGGTGATCGGCAGGTCGACCGAGGCGACGAGGTACTGGCCGGCGCGGTACTCGTAGACGCGCTCGCCCAGCGCGATCCGTTTCGCGCCCTGGACGATGAGCGCCAGCACCGTGCCGGACATCGACGGCGACGGCGGATGGGGCCGCTCGACCTTCGAGACCAGGACACCGTCGATCGGGGTGCGTTGATCGGGTCGGGCGTGCCGGGCGATCAACGCGGACAGCTCGTCAAGGCTCACGAGCTGATTCAACCACGACCCGATACTCGCCACATCGGGAGGATCAGGCAAGAGCCCACGAGCATCGTTCTAACATTCCTGCTGCTCATGATGCTTTGATGGGTTGGTCGATATCCCAGGAGCGTACGACTGCTCAACTAACGAAGAGATTGGCCCGACCATGCCCGTCACGCACGGTTTCCACGCCACCATGACCGCCCGGCCCGGAAAGGGCGACGAACTCGTGGAGCTTCTGCTCGGCGCGCCGTCCCTGTCCCACGACGACTGCGTCGTCTTCCTGGTCAGCCGCTCGGCCGGCAACCGGGACGTCGTCTCGGTCACCGAAGGCTGGACCAGCGAAGCGGCCCACGGCGAGTTCTTCGCGACCGCGGAGGCGCAGGCGCTGGTCGCGAAGCTTCAGCCGCTGCTCGCCGCCGAGTCCGAGTACACCGACGAGGTGCCGGTCGGCGGCAAGGCGGCCATCTGAGCCCCGCCGAGCTGTCGGTCCTCCCCTTCCCCTGGTCGTGCTGACCCTTGGCTGTACCCGCCGAACCCCCACCGAAGGAACCCACCATGACACGTACCCGACCGGACACCGACCCTGAGCTGCGCGCGTTGCTCGCCGATCTTCCGCTCGTGTCCGCGCTGAGCCCCGAGGTGCTCGCGCAACTGCGCCAGTTCCCGACGCCGCCGGTCGAGACCCTCCTCGAAGGGCACACGGTCGACCGGCGCGAGGTCACCGTACCGAGCCCGGACGGGGCGGAGATCCCGCTGTCCGTCTTCAGTCCCGCCGGCACCGATCGTGCCGTGGCGGCACCCTGCGTCTACTGGATCCACGGCGGCGGCATGGTCATGGGCGACCGGTTCTCGCAGCTCGACATTCCGCTCGACTGGCTCGACCTGTTCGGCGCCGTGGTGGTCTCCGTGGACCACCGGCTGGCGCCGGAGGCCACCGGTACGACCCTGGTCGACGACTGCTACCACGGACTGCTCTGGGTCGCCGAGCACGCCGACGAGCTGGGCATCGACCCTGCCCGGATCGTCGTCGCGGGCATCAGCGCCGGAGGTGGCCTCGCCGCCGGGGTCACCCTGATGGCCCGCGATCGGGGTACTCCGGCGATCGCCGCCCAGGTACTGATCTGCCCCATGCTCGACCACCGCAACGACAGCACCTCCAGCCGGCAGTACGCCGGCGTGCCCGGGCCGTGGACCCGGGAGATGAACCAGTTCGGATGGCGGTCGGTTCTCCGCGATCTCGCCGACGACGACGTGCCCGGTTACGTCTCACCGGCGGTGGCCGACGACCTCTCGGGCCTGCCGACCACCTACCTCGACGCCGGCACTGCCGAGGTCTTCCGCGACGAGGACGTCGAGTACGCCAGCCGGATCTGGGCGGCCGGCGGCCAGGCGGAACTGCACGTCTGGGCCGGTGGCTTCCACGGATTCGACACCCTGTACCCGAAGGCGCGGCTGTCGGCCGCCGCGCGCCGTACCCGGAGCGACTGGCTCGCCCGGGTCCTCGGCTACGCCTCCGCCGCACCCGTGCCGACCCAGCATCGGCGTTCCTGACGGAGCTGCGGGCCAGCTTCCGGCCACGCAGCTCGATCCGGTCACCGGCGAGCCTGCGCGGGTCGACGGTCGAGACCAGGGGGTCCCCGCCGCTACGGGGACCCCCTGGTCGATTGTCGGCGGGCCGGGCGGTGACGTGCCTAGCCGCGGGTGCGCTCGGCCAGCCAGCCGGCCATCGCGCGGACGCCGTACCCGATGGCCCGCTCGTCGGGGTCGAAGGTGCCGAAGTGCGGAGCGCTGGTCTCGATGCCGGTCCCGGGCGCCCGGACGCCGAGGAAGGTGTAGGTGCCGGGAAGCCGGTCGAGGAACAACGCGAAGTCCTCACCGTTGAACGGAACCGGGGCGTGCAGCGTGCCGACCCGGGCCCGGCCGACCGTCCGGTGCAGGTAGCGCTGCAATGCCCGGCCCTCCCGCTCCGGACAGTGCATGGCCGGGAACGGGTCGTTCGGGAAGCTCACCGACGCCCCTCCGTAGGTTCCCGCGAGTCGGCGGACATCCTCGCGGACCTCGGTGTACCGATGCTCCGGCCAGCAGCGGTAGGAGATCCGGACCTCGGCCGGGCCCTCGGGGTCGGGTGCCTGCGCCCCCATGAAGACGAACTCGGCCAACGGCCCGTCCGGGGTCTGGATGTCCGCCACGAGCCGTTCGAGGTCCGCGGGCGTGGACGGCGGAGAGACCGTGCCGAGGGCGTTGATCTCGGCGGCGAGCCGGTGTGCCCGGGCCATCGCATCCGGACCGGTCAGCGTCACGACGCCACGGTCCTGACCGGGGAGCCCGGAGCCGGGCGTGACCACGAACTGGCCGACCGGGAAGGGGCCGCAGTGCAGGGCATGGATCTCCACCGGCTGGGCCTGGGCGAAGACGTCGGCGTCGAGCATCGCGGCGGCACCGGCGAGCGCCTCCTCGGCGGGCTGGAAGACGAACACCACCGAGCCGGTGAGCCGGTTGCGCAGCCGGGCCAGGACCTCCGCGACGCCCACACCCACGGTGGTGTGCACGTCGTGTCCACAGAGGTGGGCCGGCTGGCTGCCGCCGCCGAACTGTTCGTCCGGCGGTACCGCGTCCATGTCCGCCCGGTAGGCGACCGTCCGGCCGGGGCGGGCGCCGGTGAGGACTCCCACCACCCCGTGCCCGCCGACACCCGTGCGGACATCGAGCCCGGCCGCGCGAAGTCGCCGCGCCACCACTGCGGCGGTCCGCCGTTCCGTACCCGCCGTTTCGGGGTGCCGGTGGATGTCGCGGCGCAGCGCGACAAGGTCTCGGTCCAGCCGGGATGCCACGGCGTCCACCGACTCCCAGTCCAGCGGCCGGGGCGCCGACCGGTCGAGGCGGGGTGTTGCACCGTCGGCGTGGGCCGCCCGCGCCGGCGCCAGCCCGGCCCCCAGTACGGCGACGGCGGCGGCGCCACCGAGCACCGCGCGTCGACTGACGACGGGCTTCTCCGAGTTCGACATGGTCCCTCCCACAAGAGCGCGACTGCCACTCGATCAGATCGGTCGATCGAGTCTGTGCCGCGCGACCCCGCGAACGCACTGACGCTGCCCCCTCCTTTCGACCGACGGTTACCCCTACCGTGCCCCTGACCCGGCGAGGAGGCGCCGTCGGGCGGGTGCGTCGGTCGGGCAGCAGCGAGCCGACGCCGAGGTACCGGCAACCGGGGGAGGGCCGTCGGTGATCTCCTCCGGTCCTTACCCGCGCAACCGGTGTGTTCGGGCGCCGACGGTGCCGTCGCCGGATCGCATCGGAGCGGTGCGGCAGGGGTGTGTCGAATCTCCGCCCAGCCGGCCGGTTTGTTGATCTTTTCGAGCCCGGTTTCGTGGCGGCGCTGCGGTCCCCTGCCGCGCCGCGTGGCGGCGCGGCCCTCCCGTGTACTCTTCGGTGCGGGGAAGGGGCAAGAGGGGATCCTTCGGGATCACGATGGTACTGAAAACCAGCCGAAAAGGCTTTCAGCGCCGTACTGCGGTAAGGGGTGCTCGCCGGACGCTTCCGGTGGCGGCCTGTCGCAGCGAATTCGCAGGTGCCGGTCGCCGAGGGGGGAGCGCCAGATGAGCACTGGGCCGGAGGGTTCCGCCAACCGGGTTCCCACGCTGACCGACGTGGCGAAGCTCGCCGGGGTCTCGGTGGCCACCGCCTCCAAGGCCATCAACGGCCGGGACGAGGTCAGGGCGGCGACCCGGAAGCGGGTACTGGAGGCCGCCGAACTGCTGTCCTTCGCGCCGAACGCGCTCGCCCGGGGACTGCTCAGGGGGCGTACCGGCACGGTCGGCCTGCTGACCAGCGACCTGGAGGGGCGCTTCTCGATCCCCATCCTGATGGGTGCGGAGGACGCCTTCGGGGCGGGGCAGGTCTCCGTCTTCCTCTGCGACGCGCGCGGCGACGCGATCCGGGAGAGATACCACGTCCGAGCGCTGCTGTCCCGGCGCGTCGACGGTCTGATCGTGGTGGGCTCCCGCACCGACGCCCGGCCACCACTGGCCGGCAGCATTCCCGTGCCGGTGGTATACGCCTACGCCCCCTCCGCGAACCCGGACGACATCTCGATCACGGTCGACAACGTGGGCGGCGGGCGGCTCGCGGTCGAACACCTGCTGTCGTGCGGCCGGCGCAACATCGCGCACATCACCGGCGAGGTCGGTTTCCAGGCGGCCCGGGACCGTGCCGACGGGGCGGAAGCCGCGCTCGCGGACGCGGGCCTGAGCATGCTGGGCGGCAAGCCGTACTACGGTTCGTGGGACGAGACCTGGGGGCGGGCCGCGGCGCGGATCGTCCTCGAGCAGCACCCGGGGGTCGACGCGGTCTTCTGTGGGAGCGACCAGATCGCCCGGGGGGTCCTGGAGACCCTGCGCGACCTCGGGCGCGACGTCCCGGGTGGCATCTCCGTGATCGGCTTCGACAACTGGGAGGCGGTGGCCGCGCACTCCCGGCCACGGCTGACCAGCATCGACATGAACCTCGAACGGCTCGGTGCCGCCGCCGGCCGACACCTCTTCGCGGCCATCGACGGCGACGCCCCGCCCACGTCGGAGCAGTTCCCCGGTCGTGTCGTCATGCGCGACTCGACCGCCCCCGTGCACTGAGCCCGGCGGGCGTCGGCGCTGGCCGGCCCCGCCGGGCGGGAGCCGACGCCCGTCCACAGGTGGACAGGGCAACCCGCCAGCCACCTCGACCCGGCCCGGCCGGTCGGACCCGACTCAACCGTTCACCGGCCCGCCGCGCCCGGGACGTGCTCGGAAATAGCTCGTAGCTCGTGGGTCGTAGGTCGAATTCAAGGCTCAGGGCCTGGCTGGCCCGGCCGTCGGTTTCCGCTTCCTCGAAGGGCGTTGCCCGGCCCGACGCCGTCCGGCCGAGCCTCGGCGTGGTCGTGGCCGGGACCCTGGCGCGCCGCGCGGTTCGGCGGACTCTCGGCACCACCGTCTTCGGGGCGTCCCCGAAAGCATTTCGGTGGGCATCGACGGCCGGGCATGGTGCATTTGATCCTGGTCGATGATCCGCAGGCAGGCGTCGAAATCCACTGTTGACATGACCGTAACCGGGCCGCCAGAATCCTCCGAAAAGGTTTTCGGCGCGATGAGGGAGGGCCGGTGACCACGACGACGACTCGGCGCCTCGACGCGCCCCGGCGCGGAGCACCGCGCCCGGTTGGCCCGCGGCTGTCCCCAGCCGCCAGCGACCTTGACCGGCCCCGTCCGCGCCACGGGTGCGGATCCGGCCGATCGGGTGGAACGGAGTGACGCAGGTGGGCATGGCGAACGAGCCGGCGGAGATCTGGTTCCTGACGGGAAGCCAGTCGCTGTACGGCGAAGAGGTGCTCGAACAGGTCGCGGCACAGTCCCGCGAGGTGTGCCAGCGGCTCGCCGAGGGGCTGCGGGCGCATCCGCGCCTCGTCTGGAAGCCGGTGCTGACCACCGCCGACGCGATCCGCCGGACGTGTCTGGACGCCACCGCCGACGACCGGGTGGTCGGTGTCGTCGCGTGGATGCACACGTTCTCGCCGGCGAAGATGTGGATCGCCGGCCTCTCCGCACTCGGCAAGCCACTGCTGCACCTGCACACCCAGGCCAACCGGTCGCTGCCCTGGGCCGACCTCGACATGGACTTCATGAACCTGAACCAGGCGGCACACGGTGACCGCGAGTTCGGGTACGTCCAGTCGCGGTTGGGGGTGGCCCGCAAGACGGTGGCGGGCTTCGCCGGCGATCCGCAGGTACACGAGAGGGTCAGCGACTGGGCCCGCGCGGCGACCGGCTGGCGCGCGGCGCGGTCGCTGCGGATGGCCCGCTTCGGCGACAACATGCGGGACGTCGCCGTCACCGACGGTGACAAGGTCGGCGCCCAGGCGACGTTGGGCGTCTCGGTGAACGCCTACGGGGTCAACGCGCTCGTCGCGGCGGTCGACGAGGTCCCGGACTCGGACGTCACCGGGCTGGTCGCCGACTACCAGGACCGCTACGACGTCGTACCGGAGCTGCGGCGGGGCGGCGAGCGCCACGAGTCGCTGCGCTACGGCGCCCGGATCGAGCTGGGGCTGCGCCAGTTTCTCGAGGCGGGCGACTTCGACGCCTTCACCACCAACTTCGAGGACCTGGGCGGGCTGCGGCAGCTTCCCGGCCTCGCCGTGCAGAACCTGATGGCCGACGGCTACGGGTTCGGCGGCGAGGGCGACTGGAAGACGGCCGCGCTGCTGCGGATCCTCAAGGTGGTCGCCGATGACCGGCCGGGTGGGACCTCGTTCATGGAGGACTACACCTACCACTGGGGCCCGGGGGTGCCGAAGATCCTCGGCGCGCACATGCTCGAAGTCTGTCCCAGCATCGCCGCCACCCGGCCGAGCCTGGAGATCCATCCGCTGTCGATCGGCGGCCGGGAGGATCCGGTCCGGCTGGTCTTCACCGCCGCGCCCGGTCCGGCTCTCGTCGTCGGCATCGCCGACCTGGGCGGACGGCTGCGCCTGACCGCCAACGAGATCGACGTGGTCGAGCCGGACGAGCCGCTGCCACGGCTGCCGGTCGCCCGCGCGGTCTGGATTCCGCGTCCCGACCTCGCCACCTCCGCCGAGTGCTGGCTGCTCGCCGGCGGCCCGCACCACACCGTGCTGAGTACGGCGGTCGGCGGGGAGGCACTCGCCGACTTCGCCGACATGTCCGGCGTCGAGCTGCTGATGATCGACGCCGCGACCGACTACCGGTCGTTCGCCAACCACGTTCGCTGGAACAGCGGCTACCACCGCCTGGCACAGCGGCTGTAGTCGCCCTCTACCGCAACAACAGGGAGAACGGCTCACATCTCATCCAAACCGAGGAGAATCATGAAAAGAAGATCGGGCGGGCGGACCGTCCTGCGGTCGTTGGCCGGCGTCCTCGCGGCGACGCTGATCCTCAGTTCGGCGGCCTGCGGTGACGACGACCAGGGCGACCAGGGCGGCGTGGCCGAGGCCGGCCCCACCGGAGTCGACGACGGCAGCGAGCTGACGCTCTGGACCCGGGCGCCGCTGGAGAAGCAGGCGAAGCTGCTCGTCGAGGCGTACAACGCGGGGCACCAGAACAAGGTGAAGCTGACCGTCGTACCCAACGACGACTACGTCGCGAAGGTGGGCGCGGCGGCCGGCTCCGGTGGCCTGCCGGACCTCTTCGCCGCCGACATCGTCTACGTGCCGAACTGGGTCAACCAGGGACTGTTCCAGGATCTCAGCTCGAACATCGACGGCCTCGGCTTCAAGGACACCATCAACAAGGGCCACCTCTCGGCGGGTACCCGGGACGGCAAGGCGCACGTGCTGCCCTTCGTACTCGACCTGTCGATGCTGTTCTGGAACAAGCAGCTCTTCAAGGACGCCGGGCTGGACCCGGAGAAGGCACCGGCGAACCTGGCGGAGTACGCCGCGGCGGCGAAGGCCGTCCAGGCCACGAAGAAGCCCGGTGTCTACGGCACCGCGGCCGGGCTGAACTGCGGCGGATGCCTCGTCTTCACCTGGTTCCCGTCCATCTGGGCCGGCGGCGGCGAGGTGCTCAGCGAGGACGGCACCGAGGCCAAGCTGGCCGACGAGACCGCACAGAAGATGTACGGCACCTGGGCCGACCTGTGGAAGTCCGGCGCCGTGCTGCCGGCCTCGGCCGGTGAGACCGGACCGACCTGGACGGCGGCGTTCACCGAGGGCAAGGTCGGCCTGATGTTCTACCCGGCGACGCTGCTGTCGTCGACCCCGTTCGACGTCGGGGTCGCCGGCATCCCCGGTCCCGACGGCGGTGCCTCGACCTTCGTCGGCGGCGACGGCATCGGCGTGTCGAAGGACTCGAAGAAGGCCGCGCAGGCATGGAACTTCCTGAGCTGGATGATGTCCGAGGAAGCCCAGGTGGAGGTGCTGGCCAAGAACAAGGACGTGGTGTCCCGCTCCGACCTGGCCAACAACAAGTACGCCGCTCAGGATCCCCGACTGGTCACCATCAACGAGGTGGCCGGCAAGGGTGACACCCCGGTCGCGCTCAACTTCCAGCAGGCGTTCAACGCGCCGAGCAGCCCGTGGCTGACCCTGGTGCGCAACCAGGTGCTCGACGGCGATGGCGACCTCCAGAAGGACAACAGCGAGATCACGGCGGTACTCAAGCAGTAGGTCGGAGTCGCCGCGGGCGTATGCCGGCCGCCACCGCTTCCCGGACCGGCATACGCCCGCCACGCGGCACCGCAACGCGTCGCCGGTCCGGCCCGTCGCCGATCGAACGAGGAGTCGTCATGAACGTCAGCGCACCGGCACGCCCGCCCAGTGCGGCGGTGCGGGGCCGGGCCCGTCCCAGCCGCCGGCAGGCCCTGTTCGGCTGGATCTACGCCACCCCGACCGCGGTATTCGTCGCGGCGCTGTTCGTGCTGCCGCTGCTGCTCGTGGTCAAGATGTCGGTGTCTCGATGGCCGCTGCTCACCGGCGACCAGGGGCTCAACGCACCGGACAACTTCACCAAGGCGGTCGACCACCGGTTCTTCACCGACTCGGTCGTCTTCACCGTCAAGTACACGGTGATCGCGACCGTGCTGCTGCTGGCCCTCGGCCTCGGGATGGCCCTGCTGGTGCAGGAGTCCAGCCGGTGGAACAACCTGCTCCGGGCGTCCTTCCTGGTGCCCAGCGCACTCGGGCTGGCCTCGGCGTCGCTGCTCTTCTACGTGCTCTACTCGCCGTACGCGAGCCCGCTGGCGCCGGTGGTGGAGCGGCTCGGCATCACCTTCCTCGGCTCGCCGAACGCGGCGCTCTTCTCGACGGTGTTCCTCATCGTCTGGCGCTACGCCGGCTTCTACATGGTGCTGATGCTGGTCGGGCTCCAGAGCATCCCGGCGGACGTCTTCGAGGCGGCGCGGTCGGACGGGGCCAGCCGCTGGCAGACCTTCCGCAGCGTCACGCTGCCGCTGCTCCGCCCGACGCTGGCGTTGACCACCGTGCTCTGCGTGACCGGCTCGCTGCTCGCCTTCGAGCAGTTCTACATCCTCACCAAGGGCGGCCCGGACAACAGCACCATCACGGTGGTCCAGCTCATCTACATGATCGCGTTCCAGGGGCAGAACGACCTCGGCGTCGCGGCGGCGCTCTCGGTCATCGTGCTGGCGGCCCTGGTCCTCATCAACGCGCTGCAACTGCGCGCCTTCCGGTCCGAGGAGAACTGACCCCATGACCGTGGACTCCAGCCCCACCCGGGCCGCCGACGCCGGATCACGCCGGCCAGCGGAGAGGGCGCCGACCAGACCGGGGTCACGCGGCCTCACCATCGCCGGTGTCGCGTACCGGACGCCGTACTGGGTCTTCACCGGAGCGGTGGCGGTGGTCTTCCTCTTCCCGCTGGTCTGGACCGCCGTCGCCTCGGTCTCCCCGCAGGCGGGCACGAACCAGGTGACCGGATGGGGCTTCGGCAACTACACGACCCTCGCCCACTACCAGGCCGGCGTCTGGCGCTACCTTGCCAACTCGGCGTTCGTGTCCCTGCTGACGGTCGCCCTCACGCTGCTGATCTCGCTGCTCGGCGGGTACGCCTTCGCGCGGTTCCGCTTCCCCGGCCGGAACATCCTGTTCCTGCTCACCCTGGCCATCCTGATGGTCCCGTACGCGACCCTGCTCATCCCGCTCTACGTCCTGCTCAACGAGGTCGGGCTACAGAACTCGCTGGTCGGTGTCGCCCTGGTGCTCACCATGTTCCAGTTGCCGTTCTCTACCTTCCTGATGCGGATCTCCTTCGAGGCGGTGCCGCGCGAACTCGACGAGGCGGCGAAGGTCGACGGCTGTTCGTCGTTCACCGCGCTGTGGCGGGTACTCGTCCCCGCGGTCAAGCCGGGCCTGATCACCGTGGGGCTGTTCGCGTTCCTCGCCGCGTGGAACGACTTCATGGCGCCGCTGATCCTGATCAACGACTCCGAGCGGATGACGCTGCCGCTCGCCGTCTCCAACCTCCGCGGCCAGGTGCAGGGCGTCGTCGACTACGGCGCCACGGAAGCGGGCGTCGTCGTCCTCGCGCTGCCGTGCGTCGTGCTGTTCCTGCTGCTCCAACGACACTACGTGCGCGGATTCATGTCCGGCGCGCTGAAGGGATGACCATGACACCCAGCGCCTCCACGGCGGCACCCGTCCTGCCGAGCCGCGGGCGGCTCCGGCCGCTCGGACTGGACGAGGTCCGCATCACCGGCGGCTTCTGGGCCGAACGCCAGTCCGTGAACGCGACGGCCAGTCTCGCGCACATCGCACACTGGCTCGAACGGGAGGGCTGGATCCGCAACTTCGACCTGGTGGCGGCCGGCGGTGTGGCCGGGGAACGCCGGGGGCGCGAGTTCTCCGACTCGGAGGTCTACAAGTTCCTGGAGGCGATGGCCTGGGAGATCGGCCGGACCGGCGACCCGGGCCTGGAGGCGACGTTCCGCGCGGTCGTGCACCGGGTGGCCGGGGCACAGGACGTCGACGGCTACCTCAACACCAGGTTCGGCCATGCCGGCCAGCCGGCGCGCTGGTCCGACCTGCAATGGGGCCACGAACTCTACTGCGTCGGCCATCTCCTCCAGGCCGCCGTCGCGCGGGCCCGTACCCGCCCGGACGCGGACGACGGCCTGGTGGCGGTCGCCCGGCGGGCCGCCGACAACATCTGCGAGACCTTCGGACCGGACGGCATCGACGGCCTCTGTGGACACCCGGAGATCGAACCGGCACTCGTGGAGTTCGCCCGGGTCACCGGTGACGACCGCTACCTCGACCAGGCGGCGCTCTTCGTCGAACGGCGCGGCCACGGCCGGCTCGGCGACCTGGAGTGGCGGCGGGAGTACTTCCAGGACGAGATCCCGGTGCGGCAGGCGACGGTGCTGCGCGGGCACGCGGTACGGGCGAACTACCTCGCCGCCGGTGCCGTCGACGTCGCCGCCGAGACGGACGACCCCGGACTGCTGAAGGCGGTACGGGACCAGTGGCGGAGCACGGTCGCGCGGCGCACGTACGTCACCGGTGGGCAGGGCTCGCGGCACCAGGACGAGGCGTTCGGCGAGGACTGGGTACTGCCGCCCGACCGTGCCTACTCGGAGACCTGTGCCGGGGTCGGCTCGGTGATGCTGGCGTGGCGGCTGCTGCTCGCCTGCGGCGACTCCGGGTACGCCGACCTGATCGAGCGGACGCTCTTCAACGTGGTGTCGACGTCACCGGCGGCCGACGGTCGGAGCTTCTTCTACACCAACACCCTGCACCGCCGGGAGCCCGGCACCGTCCCGGACGACGACCGGCCCAGCATCCGGGCCGCCGCCGCGCAACGGGCGCCCTGGTACGAGGTGTCGTGCTGCCCGACCAACGTGGCCCGTACCCTGGCCAGCCTCGCCGCCTACGTCGCCAGCACGGACGACGAGGGCCTCCAGATCCACCAGTACGTGCCGGGGACGATCGTGCACCGTCCGGTGGACGGGGCCGAGCGACGGATCACCGTCAGCACCGGCTACCCCGTCGACGGGGAGATCCGGGTGCGGGTCGACGGCGACGACGACCGCCCGTGGACGCTGTCGTTGCGGGTGCCGGGCTGGGCGGAGCAGGGCGCGACGCTGACCGTCGGCACCGAGACCCGGCCGGTGCGCCCCGGCTACGCCACCGAGCGGCGGGTCTGGCGAGCCGGCGACGAGGTGGTGCTGAGCCTGCCGATGGCGCCCCGGTTCAGCCACCCGGACCCACGCATCGACGCGGTCCGCGGCTGCGTCGCGGTGGAGCGCGGCCCGCTGGTCTTCGCGGTGGAGTCGGTGGACCTGCCGGAGGGCGGGAACATCGACGGACTCCGGGTCGACCTGGGCCGGCCGCCCACCCCGGCCGGCAACCGGGTGCTGGTGCACTGCCGGCGCCTCGACCCGCCGGACCGGGACTGGCCCTACCGCGGGGGCGGGGCCGGGCCGGCGACTGCGGCGGCGGAGGACCTCGTCGAGGTCCCGCTGATCGCGTACCACGACTGGGCCAACCGGGGGCCGTCCACCATGCGGGTCTGGATCCCGACGAGCTGACTTTCCCACCCCACCACTCGGCACCAGGAGGATCGAATGAGAAATAGACGGATCAGGAGGGCGCCCACCTGGGCGGCTCTCGCCGCGCTCGTGGCGGGAGGGGTGGTCGGCGTCCCCTCGGCCGCGTACGCCGCACCTCCGGTCCTGCCGGGCAACGAGGGCGACGTGGGCGTCTACACCGATGGCCAGCACCACGTGATGGAGATCGGTGACCCGACCTACACCAACGTCGCCGAGGTGGCCGAGCAGCTCAAGCCGGGCGTGCCGTTCACCGCGTCGAGCATGTACCAGTCCATTTTCGACAAGGACCTCGCGGCCGGCGGCACGGACTACTACCTCGACCGGGTGCTCGGCGTGCGCGGCACGCTCGGCTCGGCGGTGCTGATGACCCGGGGCCGTTCGCTCTACATGCGCGGTGCCAGCAACAACAACTTCACCGTGATGGGCTTCGCCGGCAGTACCTTCGTCGGCGGCCCCAACAACCTCGGCAACCTCTACACGGTCACGGTGCCCGGGCAGACGGTCACCGAGGTCGGCGCCAACCGGTTCAACGCGCCGAGCCACGCCAAGGGCCGGTACACGATCGGCAGTACCGGGGTCACCGCAGACCTGACGAAGTTCATCACCTACGACAACGTCGCGGTCACCGCGATCGAGCTGGACAACCCGGGTGGGGAGGCGGCCACCTTCACCGTCCGCGCCGCCTCGCCGTTGGCGACCCAGGCCGGCGAGGGGAGCGCCGAACTCACCGGTACCCGCACGATCACCAGCGGCTCCAACAACGGCCTCGTCGACACCGCCTGGAACACCGTCCGGGTCGGTCTCACCGGTGCCGGGTTCACCCGCAGCGGCAGCAACCTCGACCGGGAGGTCACGGTGCCGGCCGGCGGCCGGGTCTCGCTCTCGGTCGTCGGCGCGGTCTCCTCGGCGACCCTGCCGGAGACCGTCGCCAGCTACCGCCAGTACGCCGCGATGCTGTCGGCGGAGGCCGTCCGGACCGGGATCACCGAGTTCAACCGGCGCTGGGCCCAGGACGTCCCGTACGTCGACGTCCCCGATCCGGCCCTGGAGAAGGCGATCGTCTACCGGTGGTGGGGCGAGCGCTACAACAGCCTGGACGCGAACGCCCCCGGCCACGTCTACCAGTACCCGACGACGATCGAGGGGGTGAACCTCTACCAGAACTCGGTGGCGCTGACCCAGCCGATGCACCTCCAGGACACCAAGTGGCTGCGTACCCCCTATCTGCCGTACGGGCAGATCCTCAACATCGGTGAACTCTCCGGCTCCTCGGCGTTCCTGGACAGCCCCGGCCACACGAGCTGGAACAACCACTACTCGCAGTATCTCGGGACCGCCGGGCTGGAGGCGTACAACGTGCACGGCGGCGGCCCGGAGATCGCCCGGAAGTTCGCGGGCTACTTCGAGGGCGACGGCGTCGGGCAGCTCGAACACTACGACGGCAACGACGACAAGCTGATCGCCTACGACACCAACTACATGCCGGGCAACGACGCCGACGCGATCTCCTTCGGCTTCCCGAAGACGAACGCCGGGGCACCCGGAGCGCGCACGATCGAGCGTCCCGAGTCGGCGTACGTCTGGGGTGCGCTCGACGCGGCCCGGCAACTGCACCAGATCGCCGGCAGCGACCAGGCCAAGGTCGACGAGATGGCAGGCAGCGCGGACGCGGTCCGGGACGCGATCCTGAACCGGCTCTGGAGCCCGGACATGCGGATGTTCCTGGCCGGCACGTCGCACGGCGCCACCAGCGCGGCCAGCTCCAACGGCAGGCCCAATCCGCTGCCGGAGTCGGCCCGCACCCTGATCCCGGCGAAGGAGTCGAACCTCTACGACGTCTACGCCGAGAACCTCATCCCGTTCGACCAGTGGCAGAAGTACGTCGACGGGTACCGCTTCCTCACCTACGGCGACAACTTCCCGATCTTCCCGTTCTACACCGCCAACCAGTACGACCGGGCGGCGTACGGGATCGGCGGCTCCAACAACTTCTCGAACATCAACTTCACCGTGCAGTATCGCGGTGTCCGCTCCGCGCTTCGGCACTACGACCCGGAGCAGAAGTACATCACCCCGGAGTACGCCAAGCGGCTGCTGGACTGGATGGCCTGGAGCATCTACCCCGGCGCGGACGTACGCGCGCCGAACCAGGCCGAGTACTACTCCAACTGGAACCCGACCGCGAAGACCTACAACCGGAACAACCCGAACCACGTGATGCTCGGCAACATGAGCTACATCTTCGTCGAGGACATGGCGGGGCTCCAGCCGCGCTCCGACGACAAGATCGAGCTGTGGCCGATCAAGTTCGGCTACGACCACTTCATGGTCAACAACCTGCGCTACCACGGGCAGGACGTCACGGTCGTCTGGGACCCGGACGGCACGAAGTACGGCCTCGGCGCCGGCTACAGCCTGTTCCTGAACGGCGAGAAGAAGGTCAGCACCGACAAGCTCGGCAAGCTGACCTACGACCCGAACACCAACCAGGTGCAGGCCGAGGAGGGCGTGAGCGTCACCTTCACCGCCAGCACCGGGACCGACTTCCCGAGCGCGGTGGAGACTCCGGTGCAGGACGACCGGGTCGTCGGTTACCTCAAGACGGCCGGCATCGACCTCACCGAGGACGCGCCGAACCTGGCCTCGGGCGCCCAGCTCGGCTCCTCGTACACCCAGCAGGGTGTCCGGCCGACGCCGTGGCGGCAGTTCCACACGCCCGGCTGGAGCAGCACCTCGATGAACCACACCCCGGGGGCGATCAAGGAGACCGAGCGGCCGGTGTCGCTGGCCGCGGTGACCGACGGCGTCACCGCGAACGAGCCGTACTGGGGCAACTACGGCAGCACCGACAAGAACGGCTACGTCGAACTCGACCTGGGGTCGGCGAAGTCCTTCGACAACGTGCAGGTGTTCTTCGTCAGCGACCGGCAGGCCGGCGGCTATCGCGAGCCGGCGCGCTGGTGGATCCAGGTGCCCGACGGCAACGGCGGGTGGCGCGAGGTGCCGGGCCAGTTCAAGAACCCGACGGTACCCTCGGCGAAGTTCAACGAGGCGCTCTTCGAGACCGTGACCTCGAACAAGCTGCGCATCGCGTTCACCAACAACCCGACGTTCTTCACCGCGATCTCCGAGATCCAGGTCTTCGACTCGGGGCGGGACGTGCCGGACGTGACCAACCAGGCGCCGGTGGTCACCGCCGCCCGGGACGGATCGGCGGACGGGAACCTCTCCACCCGGCTGGTCGGCACGGCCTCCGACGACGGCATCCCGTACGACGACGAGCTGACCTTCGGCTGGGAGACCGTCTCGGCGCCGCAGGGCGCGGGCGTCATCTTCGCCGACTCGAAGGCGCTGGCGACCCGGGTCACCGGCACGGTCGCGGGGGACTACGTGTTCCGGTTCTTCGCCGACGACGGCGAGCAGCGGTCGACGGCGACGGTGGCGGTGACGCTCACCGAGCGGGAGGTCACCGCGGAGTTCGGCGCGTCGGCGGCGATCACCACCAGCGGTACCGCGTCGTGGGAGAACCACCAGCGGGTCAGCGAGGCCAGCACGCCGGCCAACTCGAACCCGGGTGCCGGGAACGGCTGGGGCAACTGGGGCCAGCCGCAGAACGGCACCAGCGTCGAGCGGGCGGCGTGGATCCAGTACCGGTGGACCTCGCCGGTCCGGCTCTCCTCGACCGACATCTACTGGTACGACGACAACGGCGGCACCCGCCGGCCCAACGCCACCACGTACGCGGTCGAGTCGTCCACCGACGGCACGACCTGGACCCCGGTCACCCTCACCAACGGGTCCACGTACGCCGGCGCGCTGGCCACCAACGCCTACAACCACCTCGACTTCGCGCCGATCACCACCAGCCAGTTGCGGATCCGCATCTGGGGCGTGCAGGGCAGCGGGGCCGGTACCGGCGTGCTGCGCTGGCGCGCCAACGGCGAGACGGTCGAGTCGGTACGGTCGCCGGTGCTGATCCGGACCCCCGTCGGCCAGGTACCGACCCTGCCGGCCGAACTCGACGGGATCTACGCCAGTGGTGCCCGCGGCACGGTCGGGTTCACCTGGCAGCAGATCACCCCGGAGATGGTCGCCGAGACCAACGTCGAGCCGTTCGTGGTCTACGGCACGAACGACGCGTACGGGCTGATCGCCGAGGCCCGGGTCTACGTACGGCCGGAGACGGCACCGGGCGGCATCTCGATCCAGGGTGCCGAGACGTTCCAGCAGAGCGTCGAGGTGGGCGAACTGCCCTACCTGCCGGGCAGGGTGGAGGTCTCCTACAACGACGGATCGCGGGACAACCAGGCGATCGGGGTCGACTGGGACTTCGACGAGAGCATCGTCGACACCCCCGGCCGGTACACCGTGATCGGAAACCTGGTCCTGCCGGACTACGTCAGCGAGGCCGGTACCACCCGGACCACCCTGACCCTCACCGTGGGCGACCCCCCGGAGGAGCCGGCGTGGGACGTCCGGGTGCAGACCCGCACCCAGTGCATCGGCCGCAACGTCTACGTCTCGGTCAACGCCGTCAACGCCGAGCAGGTGCCGCTGACGATCGAGCTGGTCACCCCGTACGGCTCGCGCACGGTTGCCGACGTGGCGCCCGGAAAGGCCGCCTACCAGGCGTTCAACACCCGCACCACGGCGGTGCAGGCCGGGACGGCGACGGTGAAGGCCACCGGAACGGTCGACGGCCAACCGGTGACCGCGCAGTTCCCGGCGCCGTTCGGCGCGCTCGACTGCGGCTAGCCCCGCAGGGGTGGCGGCGCCCGTACCGGCGCCGCCACCCCGCTCACCCTCGGAGAGCTATCACTCCGCTCAGCTCGGAAGCCACCACCACCCCCGCCCCGAGAACGAGGAGATCGACACCGTGAACAGCACCGTGGGGCGCGGCACCGCTCCACCACCCCTCCGGCGGGCACGCCGGATCCGCAGCACCGCCGCCGCGCTGGTGGTCGCCGGGCTCCTCGCCGGCGGCCTGGTCGGGGTCGGCGCGCCGGCCCAGGCCGCCGAGCCGACCACCTTCACCAACACCGTCAACCCGATCCTCGGCGACGGCAGCTACTATTCGGCCGACCCGGCCCCGATGGTGGTGCCGGCCGGCGCCCCCGGCAACGACAGCGACCGCGACCAGCTCTACATCTACACCGGTCACGACGAGGCCGGACCGTCCACAAACGACTTCATCATGAACGAGTGGGGCGCGTTCCGGACCACCGACGTCGCGGCGGGGCAGTGGACCCACTACCCGTCGCTGATGCGGCCGGAGCAGGTCTTCGGCTGGGCGACGCCGGGCCGGGCGTACGCCGGTCAGGTGATCCGGGGCGTCGACGGGCGCTACTACTGGTATGTCCCGATCCACGAACGGGACAGCCCGGCGTCCGACAAGTTCGCGATCGGGGTGGCCGTCTCGGAGAGCCCGACCGGCCCGTGGACCGACCACGCGGGCGGCCCGATCATCTCCCAGCGGGTACCGACGGCCAACACCATCCACAACATCGACCCGACGATCCTGGTCGACGGCCAGGCCCCCAACCAGCGGGTGTACGTCTACTGGGGCTCGTTCAGCCAGCTCCGGATGCTGGAGTTCCAGCAGGACATGAAGACCCCGATCGGCACTCCGCGCACCGTCACCGGATTGACCGGCTTCTTCGAGGCGCCCTGGATCTTCCAGCGCGACGGCACCTACTACTTCGCGTACGCCGGGAACAACGCCGGCCCGACCTCGCAGTGCACCCCGGCGAACTACCACGCCTGCATCGGCTACGCGACGGCGTCCTCCCCGGCCGGACCGTGGACCTACCGGGGGACCATCCTCAAGCCGGTCTCCTCGACCACGAGCCATCCCGGCATCCTGGAGTTCAACGGTCAGTGGTATCTCGCCTACCACACCGCCGACGCGGTGGGCGGCGGCCACTTCCGCCGGTCGGTGGCGATCGACCCGCTGGAGTGGGACGACACCCAGACCCCGCCCCGGATGAAGCCGGTCACGCCGACGCCGGTCCGGGGACGCGACCTGACACCCCGGCCGAACATCGCGCAGGAGGCGAAGGTCAGCGTCTCCAACGAGCCCGTACCCACCCAGTACTGGGTGAAGGCGCTCAACGACGAGATCGTCCGGTCGAACCCGCTGCCCCCGGACATGTGGGGCACCTGGACCGGCAACAACCCGCCCCAGCAGTGGGTGCAGTACACCTGGGACCAGCCGATGCGGATCGCCGGTTCGCAGATCGACTTCTGGAACGACCAGCCGCAGGGCAGCGGGGTGGGCGTGGCCGCACCGGCCCGCTGGCGCATCCAGTACTGGGACCTCGGCGCCGGGCAGTGGGCCGACGTACCGAACCCGAGCGGCTATCCGACCGGCACGCAGGGCTTCCAGAACACCACCTTCGACCCGGTGACCACCACGCAGGTCCGAGCCACCTTCGACGCGTCGACCAACGGCAGCACCTATTCGGCGGTCGCGGTGGAGGAGTGGAAGGTCCTGGCCGCGCAGCCGGATTCCGTCACCGCGCCGCCGATGACGGTCGAGGTCGGCGAGGCCGAACTTCCCGGCACCGTTCCGGTGTCGTTCGGCGCCGAGACGCTGCGGGTGCCGGTCTTCTGGGACCCGGTCACCCCGGAGCAGGTCGCCCGGCCCGGCACGTTCACCGTCCAGGGCAGCGTGCTCGGCTACGCCGCCGGCCGGGTCTCCGGGCAGGTCACCGTCATCTCACCGGACGACACCGAGGGCGACGAGACCGCGCCGACCCTGACGCTCACCCCGAGCGGCAGCGCCGGTACCGCCGGCTGGTTCCGGTCCGCGGTGCGGGTGCGGGCCGCCGGGGTCGACGACCGTGGTGGCCGGCTGACCATCGAGTCCCGGGTCGACGACGGCGAGCCGAGCGTCGCCACCGACGTACGCCAGGTCGACGTCACGGTCTCCGGCGACGGCCGGCACACCGTCACGGCGACCGCGACCGACCGCGCCGGCAACGTCTCCACCCCGGCGGACCTCGCGGTACGCATCGACGCGACGGCACCGGTCAGCACCGGCACCCTGGACGGCACCACCCGGAAGGTCACGGTGACCGCGAGCGACGCCACCTCCGGGGTCGCGCGGATCGAGTACGCCGTCGACACCGGGCCGTGGACCGCCTACACGGGTGCGATCGTGGCACCCGACGGGAACAAGCACACCGTCTCGTTCCGGGCGCTCGACGCGGCCGGAAACCTGGAGACCGCCAAGAACCTCACCATCCCGGCCGACCTGTCCGGCCCGCTCACCGGCAACATCGGGCCGGTCGGCACCCCGACCGCCTCCTACACCGCGGGTTGGAACAGCGTCACCGCGCTCAACGACAACGCCGACCCGCCCAGCCCGGCCCAAGCACAGCTCTGGGGTACCTGGTCCGGCACCCGCCCGGCGACCCAGTGGGTCCAGTACGACTGGGCCCGCCCGATCCGGATCACCGGCACCGAGCTGAAGTTCTGGCGGGACGCCAACCAGGGCAGTGGCGACGGCGTCGCCGAGCCCGACGGCTGGGTGTTGCAGTACTGGGACGAGGCGGGTTCCGCCTGGCGCGACGTCACCGGGGCGTCCGGCTACGGCACCAGCACCACCGCGTTCAACACCGTCACCTTCGACCCCGTCAGCACACCCCGGGTCCGGGCCACGGTCCGGGCCAACGGCAACGGCAGCACCTACTCCGCGGTCGCGATCACCGAGTGGCGGGTCAACGCCGACGACCCGGGCGTACCGCCCGAGGTGCCGGTCACCGTCACCGTCGCGCCGCGCTGCCTCGCCGGCAAGGCGTACGTCGCCGTGCAGGCCCGCAACGACCACGACGCGCCGGTACGCATCGTGCTGGAGACCGCGTACGGCGAGCGGTCCGTCCCGGCCGTCGCGCCGGGCGCCAACGCCTACCAGTCGTTCGCCACCCGGGCGGCCTCGGTCGCGGCCGGTCCGGTGACCGTGCGCGCCACCGGGACGGTGCACGGCGAGGAGGTGACCACCGTCCACTCCGCCGAACACCCTGCCATCGCCTGCACCGACTGATCTCCGCCACTCCCCACAACTCTCCGCCATCCCCACCAACCACGAAGAACAACGGAGAATCCCATGAGCACATCGAATCGCAGCCGGCTGGTCGCGGCCGGCGCGGCCAGTGTCGTGCTGGCCGGAGCCATGGCGTTGTCGTCGCCGGCCCTGGCCGAGCCGGGCGACAGCGCCGACGTCGAGGTGACGGTCGAGATCGAGGAGATCGAGGAGCCGGGCGTACTCGCCCTGTCGATCGCCGCCAACTCGGTCGCGCTCGCCGAGGACGGCTCGACCCTGCTGGTCCGCCAGTTCGCCGGTACCCTGCCAACGGTGACGGTCACCGACACCCGTACCCCGGAGGAGGTGCCCGCGGATGCCGCCTGGGCCGTACTCGGCAGCGCCACCGACTTCGTCGGCAGCGCCGGGCAGGCGCCGATCGGTGCCGACCACTTCGGCTGGAAGCCGAGGCTGCTCGACGGCGGCGAGACCGGCCTGGTCAGCGAGGGTGAGGAGGTGGTGACGGTCCTCGACGAGCCGACCCAGCCCGGCAACAACGTCGGCCTGGTCGACCAGGAGTTGCTGGTGTCGACGTTCGAGTCCGGTGCCGTCGCCGGCGGTTCGTACTCCGTCGACGCCGACCTCTTCCTGCGCACCCCGGCCGACGTCGCCGCCGGCGAGTACGCCTCGACCCTGACCCTGTCCCTGTTCGAATAGACGCACGGGTGGGAGCCGCGGGCCGGCGGCTCCCACCACACCCCGCACCGAAGGGCTCCGCCATGATCCGAACGTTGCCCCGGCTGCTCGCCGTGCTGGCCGTGGTGCTCGGCACCGTGCCGTTCGCGCCCGCCGGTGCCGGGGCGGAGCCGACCACCCCGGCGCTCACCTGGGCGGTGCAGCCGGCGAACCAGCAGGGTCCGGACGGCCGCCGGTGGATCGAGCACACCCTCGACCCCGGCCAGGTGGTGACCGAGCACCTGGCGGTGCGGAACTTCAGCGACGCCCCCGTGGTCTTCTCCCTGAAGGCGGCCGACGGCTACCTCACCGACAAGGGTCGGTTCAACATGCTCCCCTCCCACCAGCCGTCGGTGGACGGCGGCACCTGGATCGGGGTGCAGGAACAGGTCACCGTCGGGGCCAAGGCGACCAAGGTGGTGCCGTTCACCGTCACCGTGCCGCGCGACGCCACCCCCGGCGACCACCCGGCCGGAATCGCGGCGACGGTCACCAGCACCGGCGGCACGGTGGCCGTGGAGAGCCGGGTCGGGTTCCGGGTGATGATGCGGGTCAGCGGCACGGTCGCGGCGAGCCTGGCGATCGACGACCTCACCGCCGGCTACCGGCACTCCTGGAATCCCTTCTCGGCCGGCACCGTCCGGGTCAGGTACACCACGACGAACGACGGCAACGTCGCGGTGACCGGCACCGGCCGGGTGACCACCACCGAATTGTTCGGCCTGCTCGACCACGAGGTCCGGGCCGACGCCGAGGAGACGCTGCCGGGCGGCGCCCGCGAGGTCGACGTCCGGGTCGCCGGGGTCTGGGCGCTGGGACCGCTGCGTACGACCGTCGAGGTGACCCCGGCCGTCCTCGGCGACGGCCCGGCCGGCGCCGAGATCCGGCCCGCCTCGGCGACCGTGACGGTGTGGACGTTGCCCTGGCCGCAACTGGCCCTCGCCGCCGTCCTCGGAGCCGTCGCCATCGCGTTCCGGATCGTCCTCCGGCGACGCCGTCGGCGGCTGGCGGCACTCCTCGCCCGCGCCCGGGACGAGGGCAGGGCCGAGGGCCGGGAATCCGCCGTCGTCGGCGGTCCGGGGCCGGAGCCCGGCAAGTAACGGTTTTCAGCCGTCACTCGATCCGTCCGGGCCCCGGCAACCCTGCGCACTGGTCAGGACGTCGTGCCGGTGACGTTGCCACCCGACTCGGTGACGTGGTAGGTGACGGTCGTGCCGCTCCAGAAGTGGAAGGTCAGGGTGACCCGCTGCCCGTCGTTCACCTCGGCGAAGAACTCAGGCTTGAGGGTGATGGAGTTCGCGCCGTAGTTCGGGGCGAAGGCGATGTCGAACTCCTTGAACGAGGTCCAGTTGTGCGGACCCGCGTTGCTGCCGTCGGCGTACTTCGCCTCCATGGTGGCGAGTTGGTCGCCCCGGAACTGGGTGGGCACGGCGAACGAGCCGGTCGCGCCGGTCGCGCCGGCGAGCACCGGCGGGTCGTACGTGATGATGCTGATCCGCCACGGCACGCCCTGGGAGAACCGGGCCTGGATGGTGGCGTTGACGCCGTACGCCCGGTTGCCGACCAGCCGGGTGACGGCGGCGGCGGTGAGCGTGAGCGTGTTGCCGGAGACCGTGTAGTCGGCGCCGTTGGCCAGGTCGGTGTTGCCCTGCCGCAGCCCCTGGAAGGTGCTGCCGTTCAGGTTGAGCGTCAGGCTCTTGGCGGTGATCGACCCGGTACGCGGCACGTAGACCTGGTCGCTCGACGCGGTACCGGAGCGGGTGGTCCAGCTCGACCTGATCTGCGCGGACAGCTCCGGGTCGCTCCACTGGAACGAGGTACGCCCGAAGTGCTGCCCGTTGTCCCAGAGTTGGGTGGTGATCCGCCGGTCACGGGCGTAGTAGCCGAGGTACTCGAAGAACTTCAGTTTCTCGCCCTGCTCGACCGTGCCGGTGTGCCGGTCGAAGCCGAGCAGCCCGTACTCGCCGATGATCACCGGGATGTTGCGGGACACGAAGGCGTTGTAGACCCGGTCGAAGACGCCGGTCAGGTCCTGCTGCACGGTGGCGTCGAACCGGGTGCCGCCGGCGACGTTCACGCTGAACGGCCAGTACCCGTAGAAGTGCACGGTGGCGATCAGGTTGGGGTCGTTCAACGTGGTGAAGGTGCTCACCAGCTCGTCCACCCGGGGCTGGTCGGCCGAGGTGTGCAGGGTGGGCAGCACCAGCAGCCGGGTGGCGTTGCCGCCGCCGGACTGCCGGACGATCCGGTGGAACGACGTGTTCAGCTCGTGCAGCAGGGTCGCGTTCTGGGCGTCGCCGGAGCTGCCGGTGAACTGCGGCTCGTTGACGCTCTCCAAGGTCAGCCGGGGTGAGGCGTCCCGGAACGCGGCGGCGATCTGCGTCCAGAGCGCGTTGTACCGGTTGAGCACGTTGGTCCGGTCGGTCGGCATCGTGTTGATCCACTGCCACGAGTCGTGGTGGATGTTGACCATCACGTAGAAGCCGTCGGCGAGCGCCCAGTTGACCACCTCGCGTACCCGGTTCAGCCAGGCCGCGTCGATGGTGTAACTCGAGGCCGCGCCGTGGTGGTTGCTCCAGGTGACCGGGATCCGGATGCTGTTGAAGCCCTGTGCCCGGACGTTGTCCAGCAGCGCCTCGGTGACCCGGGGGTTGCCCCAGGCGGTCTCGTCGGCGCCGACCGCGTCGAACGAGTTGCCGAGGTTCCAGCCCGGCTGCATCGCGGCCACCGCCGCCATCGCGTTGCCGGCCGGCGGCGGTGTGGTCGGCGGGGGAGTGGTCGGCGGTGCGCTGGTCGGCGGCCGGGTGGTCGGGGTACCGCCGACGTTGCCGGTGCAGGCGACACCGTTGAGCGCGAACGAGGTGGGCGCGGTGTTCGTGCCGGTCCAGGAGCCGTTGAAGCCGAACGACACCGTCGCGTTGGTCGCGATCGTGCCGTTGTAGCTGACGTTGGTCGCGGTCACCTGGCTGCCCGAGGAGGTGACGTTCGCGTTCCACGCCTGGGTGACCCGCTGGCCGGACGGGAACGTCCAGACCAGGCTCCAGCCGCTGACCGGGTCACCGAGGTTGGTGATGTCGACGTTGGCGGTGAAGCCACCCGACCACTGCGCCGAGGTCGCGTAGGCCACCCGGCAGCCCGCCGCCGCCTGGGCGCTGACCGCCACCGTCACCCCCGAGACCAGCAGTACGGCGGCGCTCGCCGCGACCAGACCGACCCGCCAGCGGGCTCTTCGCACCGTGCTCTGCGAACTCACAATGGGACTCCTTGCCTGGATTCCTGCCTGGATTCCGGCACGCGGGAAGGTGATGGGGCGCGTCGCGGACGAGGGCGCGGCGGTGCCCCCGGAGAGCCGACATTAAGTTTGGATGCCAAACTTTGTCAATCGGCGCCCGACTATACGTGTGTGCACTCGCGACCGGCGTGCCCCGGCGGGACCGGTCAGCCGCCGAGGTAGGCCAGCACCACCCTCCCGTACGCCGGCGTAGATCACCGTGACCTCCGCACGCCCGAGGGCTACGGTTTCAGTGATCGACAAGTACGGGCGTCGGCGGCACGTCGCCTCGGGGTCGGCGTGGGCCTGCCTCGGCGACGGGCGGGAGAGGGAGTGAGCGTGGCGCAGCGCAGGGCACTGGTGGTTCGCGGCGGGTGGCCGGGGCACCAGCCGGTCAGGGCGACGGAGTTGTTCATCCCGTTCCTCGAACGCAACGGCTACGCCGTACGGGTCGAGGAGTCGACGGAGGTCTACGCCGAGGCCGCCGAACTGGCCGACACCGACCTCGTCGTGCAGTGCGTGACGATGTCGCAGATCACCCGGGAGCAGGTGAGCGGGCTCGGTGCCGCCGTCGTCGCCGGTACCGGCTTCACCGGCTGGCACGGTGGTATCGCGGACTCGTTCCGGGCCTCGTCCGACTATCTGCACCTGGTGGGTGGCCAGTTCGCGACCCATCCGGGCAAGGAGCCGTGCGAGCGGCACGGCGGGGAGCAGGACAACTTCCTGCCGCACACCGTGCACGTCACCGAACTGGGCCGGGAGCATCCGATCACCGCGGGGATCGAGGACTTCGACCTGGTCACCGAACAGTACTGGGTGCTGCACGACGACCTGATCGACGTGCTGGCCACCACGACACACCCGACCAGGGAGTGGCAGCCGTGGCACCGGCCGGTCACCTCGCCGGCGATCTGGACCCGTCGCTGGGGTGCCGGGCGGGTCGTCGTGACGACTCCGGGGCACAGCCTCGACGTGTTGGCACATCCGAGCGTGCGTACCGTGATCGAGAGGGGGATGCTGTGGGCGAGCCGCACGGCGTCGGCATCGTAGGGCTCGGGGTCATCTCCCGGGCGTACCTGGCCACGCTGGCCGACCATCCCGAGCTGCGCATCGTCGCGGTGGCCGACCTCGACGCCACCCGGTCGGCGGCGGTCGCCGCCGCGCTGCCCGGCGCCGAGGCGCTGAGTGTGGATCGCCTGCTTGACCATCCCGAGGTGCGGACGGTACTCAACCTGACGATCCCCGCCGCGCACGCCGAGATCTCGCTCGCCGCGATCGACGCGGGCCGGAACGTCTACGTCGAGAAGCCGCTCGCCGTCACGTTTCCGGAGGGCCGCTCGATCGTCGACCGGGCCGCGTCGGCCGGCGTCCGGCTGGGCTGCGCGCCGGACACGGTGCTGGGCACGGGTACCCAGACCGCCCGCGCGGCGGTCGACGGGGGCCTCATCGGGCGCCCGATCTCCGCGTCGGCCGTGATGGTCACGCCGGGGCACGAGCGCTGGCATCCCCACCCCGACTTCTACTACGCCCCGGGCGGCGGTCCACTGCTGGACATGGGGCCGTACTACATCTCGGCCCTGGTCCACCTGCTCGGGCCGGTACGCGCGGTGGTCGGTGCCGCCAGCCGGCTGCGCGCCGAGCGCGTCATCGGCTCCGGCCCGCGCAGCGGCCAGCGGATCCCGGTCGAGGTGGACAGCCACGTGACCGGTGTACTCGAACACGTCGACGGCGCACTCTCCACCATCACGACGAGCTTCGACAGCGTGGCGACCACGGCCGCGCCGATCGAGGTGCACGGCGAGACGGGCAGTCTCGCCGTACCCGACCCGAACCGCTTCGACGGCGAGGTCCGGCTCTTCCCGCTCGGCGGTACCGGGTGGCGTGCGCGCGAACCGCAGGCGGGTTATGCCGACGGCTCCCGGGGCCTCGGCCTGGTCGACCTGGTCAGGGCCGACGATCGGCGCCCGCCGCGTGCTGGCGGCGAGTTCGCGCTGCACGTGCTGGAGACGATGACCGCGCTGCTCCGGTCGGCCGCCGAGGGCCGGCGGATCGAGCTGACGACGTCGGTGGAGCGGCCGGTACCGGTCCCGCACACCCGGGCGGAGGACTGGAGGGGAGCGCCGGCGGACGCGAGCTGAGTCGGGAGGTAGCAGCCCTGCCGGGCGTTGGCCGCTCGTTCCCGCGGCTCTTGCCGTACCGTTAAATCTATTAAGTCTATAGGTTTGGTATGGACCTCGCCCGGGACGGCTGGCTAACTTACGGCCATGCATCGAAACTGGCCGAGTTCTCGGCTCTCCCGACGTCATCTCCTCACCGCCACCGCCACCGCTGCCGGCCTCGTCGTCACCAGCACGGTCGCCGGCCCGGCCGCCGCCCGGTCCAGAGTGGACACCGCACTGGAGTGGTACGACGTCACCGCCGCCACGATCGCGACCGGCTCTCTGCCGCAGGTCACCAGCAGCCGCGCCTGGGCGATCAGTTGGCTGGCCGCCGCCCGCGCGCTCCGGCACACCCCCGCCGCCCGGGCCGGGGCGTACCAGGACGCCGCGCTGGCGTCCGGCGTACACGCCGCGCTGAGCGCGCTGGTTCCGGGGAACGCGTCGGCGCTCGACGCCGCGCTGGCGACCACGCTGGCCCGGATCCCGGCCGGGGCGGAGCGGGACCGGGGTGTCGCCGCCGGCCGGCGGGAGGCGACCGCGCTGCTGGCCCGGCGGGCCGGCGACGGGCTCGACCCGGTGTCGGTCAACCCGCCGTTCCCGAGCCCCGAGCCCGGACCCGGGATCTGGCAGCCCACCCCGCCGACGTTCACCGCCGGACAGCAGGCCGGTAGCCGGTACGCCACCCCGTTCCTGCTGGACCGGGCCGACCAGTACCGGCCGGCTCCGCCGCCCGCGCTCCGCTCCGCGCGCTACCGCGCCGACCTCACCGAGGTCCGGGCCTACGGCGGTGCCGACAGCACGGTACGCACCCAGGAGCAGACCGACACCGCGACCTTCTGGCTCGGCTCCTCCCTGATCCTCTACACCGGAGTACTACGGGCGGCGCTGGCCCAGTCGCCCGAACCGGCCGCCTGGCGGGCCCGACTCGTGGCCCTGTTCCACGTCGCCCTCGTCGACACCCAGATCGCCACCTCGGACACCAAGTACGCCTACCTGCGCTGGCGGCCGGTCACCGCGATCCAGGCCGGTGCCGACCCGGCCTGGACGCCGCTGCACCCGACTCCGGCCCACCCGGACTACCCGAGCGGCCACAACACCTACTCCGGTGCCGCCGAGCAGGTGTTGACGACCCTGATCGGACCTCGCTCCCGGCGACCGTTCACCATCACCAGTCCCAGCCAGCCCGGCGCCACCCGCAGCTACGACCGGTGGCGACCACTGACCGACGAGAACCTCGACGCCCGGGTCTGGTCCGGAATCCACACCCGGACCGCCGACGAGGTCGGGGTCGTGCTCGGCCGTACGGTCGCCGCGCACGCGCTGCGGAACGCCCACCGACTCTTCGGGTGACGGCCGGACGGCGCGCTCGCCCCATCGTCGTACGGCCCCGCCCCATCGTTCTACGGCCTCGCGTCATCGTCGTACGGGCTCGCGACATCGTGGTGCGGCGGGGTCGAACCACGACTGTGCCAGGTCGGTCTGCCGCACAGGGGCTCGGCCGCGAACGGTCTGCCGGACGAGGGAGACCCGCTCCGGCAGTGGGGCGGCCGGGACGTCGACGAGGTCGAAGCGCCACTCGGGCGCCGAAAACCGGTTGCCGCACCTGCCGGGTTCCCGCAGAGTGGGGCTATGACGTTCTGACGGGCACTACCCCAGTTGAGCCGAAGCCCCTACGCCGCGCCGTCGCGCTCGGGGGTGAGCCGTAGCGCCGTCCGTCCCACCTTTCCAGAAGAGAGCGTCCTTGTCGCAGCAGATGTCCCGGCCGGAGTCCGCTCCGACCGCCGGGTCCGCCACTGTCACCGTCTTCGCCTCCGACCGCAGTTGGATCGAGTCCAACGCCGTCGACCAGTGCCACCAGGTGGCCGCCCTCGACGGCATGGTCTCGGTCGCCGGCATGCCCGACCTGCACCCCGGCAAGGGTGCCCCGATCGGCGCCGCCATGACGTCGACCGTGCTCTACCCGTTCCTGGTCGGCTCCGACATCGGCTGCGGCATCGCGGTGTTCCCCGTCGAGCTGAAGCGGGTCGTACCCGAGCAGGTCGCCCGCCGGTTCCCCGACCTCGACATCGCCCTGGACCCGGACCGGGATGCCGACGACCCGGCCTGGGCCGTGGTGGACGGCGAGATTCCGGCCGGTCACCTCGACGGCCTGGGAACGGTGGGCCGGGGCAACCACTTCGTGGAGCTGGCGCGGATCCAGACCGTCCTCGACCCGGCCCACACCGCCCGGCTCGGGCTCGCCGCCGACGACCTCGTCCTCATCGTGCACAGCGGCTCCCGGGGGCTGGGCGAGCGGATCCTGCGGGCACACACCGAGCGGCACGGCGCCGGCCCCGCCGCCGATCCGGCCGGCTACCTCGCACTGCACGACGCCGCCGTACGCTGGGGATCCCTCAACCGTCGACTTCTCGCCGCCAGGGTGCTGCACGCGCTGGGCGCCAGGCCGACCGAGCCGATCGTCGACCAGTGCCACAACCTGGTCGAGGTCCGCGACGGGGCGTACCTGCACCGCAAGGGGGCCGCGCCGGGCGACGGCCGGGACGTGCTGATCGCCGGTACCCGGGGCACCTGCTCCTATCTGGTGGCCGCGCACGCCGGGCCGCAGGCCAACTTCTCCGTCGCGCACGGCGCCGGCCGCAAGATGTCCCGGGCCGACGCGCTGCGCCGGGGCCGGGCCAAGCACACCGTCGAGGAACTCCGGCGTACCCCGGTGGGGTCGCTGGTGGTGTGCGGCGACCGCCAACTGCTGTTCGAGGAGGCGCCGACGGCGTACAAGCGGATCGAGCAGGTGATCGCGGACCTGGTCGAGCACGGCCTCGCCACGCCGGCCGCCACGACGGTTCCGCTGGTCACGTACAAGACGATCGACCGTGGTGGTAACGCGCGGACGGCGAGCCGACGGGACCGCCCGGACCACCGTCGCGGCCGGGGGCGATCGTGAGTGCGGCGCGGCACCGGCAGCACCTGCTGATCTCGGCCGGACGCGGCCCGCAGGAGTGCGCCTGGGCGGTCGCCCAACTCCTGCACCGGTTGGAAGCGGACGCCCGGCGGCGGAGGCTGACCACGTCGCGGGTCGAGACCGTTCCCGGCGACCGGTCCGGCACCTACCGGTCGGTCCTGGTGGAGATCTCCGGGGACGCTGCCGAGGAGTTCGCCGGCTCGTGGACCGGCACCCTCTGCTGGCAGGCGCCGAGCCCCTACCGGGCGAGCACCGGCCGCAAGAACTGGTACGTCATCGCCCGCTCCTGCCAGCTCGACGCCCCGCAGACGCCGTTCACGGAGACGGATGTCGACATCGTCGGCTGCCGTACCGGTGGCCCGGGCGGGCAGCACCGGAACAAGGCCAGTACCGCCGTGCGGGCCACCCACCGTCCATCCGGGATCGTCGTGGTGGTCGACACCGAACGGCAGTTCAGCCAGAACCGCCGGATCGCCCTGGAGCTGATCCGGCAGCGCATCGCGGATGACGATCAGGCGGCGGGTCGGGCCGTCACCAGCGCCCGCTGGCGGATCCACGACGAACTCGTCCGCGGCAACCCCGTACGGGTCGAACGACCGGACTCCCGAGCCGGCGCCGGTCTGCCGCCGGACCGACGAACCGGCTAACCGGCTAACCGGCGCGACTCTTCGGGGAGCTCGTGGTCAGCGCGTAGCAGCATGTCCGAGTACGACACCACCCCGGCGTACGCGCCGCAGGCTGAGACGAAGATCAGGGCCGCCCCGAACGCCGCCGGCCTGATCATGCGTCAGGTGTGGCAGGGCCCCGATCGCCATCTTGGAGATCGGGGCCGCGCCTTGCTGTGCCGTCCCGGTTCAGATCAGACGGTGCCCTTGCCGCCGCAGGTCGGGCACACCTTGCCGTGGTAGATGCCGGAGCCCTGGCATTGGGGGCACCTCGCCCGCGTGAGCGGACGCACCATCAGCAAGCGAATGAGGGCGCGTTTCATCGACAGCTCCAATCAGTCGGGGATGGAATCCGCGCTATTGCGGTATCAGGACTCGGCCACGGCCGAGAGTCTGACCTGATTAATTAATTGGCCACCGTGAGTGGCCACTTTCCGGGTGGACGATGTGCTGGCCGGTGCGGTCGATGGCCAGCCGTAGGCGTCCGGGGTCGGGCCGGCCCGCCGCGCGCCAGCGTGCGTACACCCGCTCTAGTTCGGCCCAGAGCCGGCGGCTGCCGGCCTCGGTGACAGTGCCCTCGGTGGCGAGCGCCCACGACCGCGTGACCGGATCCGCCACACCGTGCTCGACGGTCTCCTCGCTGGTGCGGGTGAACCGGACCAGCTCGGGCAGGAAGAGACGGGTGAAGGCTCTCAGGTTGAGATCGTCGATGTCACCGGGGATGTGGACCGGCCGAGTCGCCCCACTGTCGGCACCGGTCAGGGCCATCGCGTCGCGGTAGGTGAAGGCCGCCTCCTCGTTGCCGCCGCGGGCGCCCATGAACGCCGCGAACCCGGGCAGGAACGGGCCGGCCAACTCGCCGCCCTGCTTACGCAACCTGGCCAGGGCGTACCCGAGGTTGACGACCAGGACACCGCCGTCGACAAGCTGGTCGACCCACGCCGCAGGCACCGTGGGCACCGAACAGGTGGCGATGATCCGGTCGTACGGGGCCTTTGGTGGATATCCTGCGAGGCCGTCGGTGGTTACGACGGTGGGCGAGTAGCCAGCCTCCGCGAGCGCCTTCTTGGCGGCGTTGACGATCGGCTCGTCGATGTCGAGGCTGACCACCTGGGCGGAGCCGAGCCGGTGCGCGAGCAGGGCGGCGTTGTAGCCGGTGCCGGTGCCGATCTCCAGCACGCGGTGCCCGTCGGCTACGTCCAGGGCCTCCAGCATGCGAGCCATCAGCATTGGCTGTGATGACGCGCTGGTGGCGGTGGATCCGGCGTCGACCTGCGTGATCAGGGGCATGTCCGAGTACACGGCAGCCAACCAGGCGTCACCGTCTGCGCTACTGAGTCGGTCGGGTTCGGCTCCGTCTCGATGGACCCGGAACCGTGGTGTGAAGGCGTGCCTGGGCACGGTGAGGAAGGCGTCGGTCCATGCAGGGTCGGTGAGTGCTCCGGCGGTTGCGAGGTCCGCGACGAGTGCGCGGCGGCGTACGACGTCGGTCATGGGGATACTCCTGGCGTTGACAGTTCCGCAGCGACAGCCGCAGCGATGGGGAGCCCGGTGGCTCGCTCGATCCAGGCCCACTGGCCATTTGCGTTGATCTCCAGGAAGATCCACCGGTTCTCCGGTGTAACGACGAAGTCCAGGGCACCGAAACGCAGGCCGAGTGCCGCCATGAGTCGGCGTACGGCAGCGGCGACATCGGGCGGGACCTCGGTCCGCTCGTAGGTCAGTGCGTCGTAGTCGGTACGCCAGTCCAGTTCGGCCGCTGCCGACCCGGCGTCGATCCGCGTCGGGAACAGCCGATCACCGACGAAGGTCAGTCGCACCTCGTGACTCTTCGGCACGTACGCCTGGAAGGTGTGGGCGGTGGCTGCCACCGACGGACCCAGTTGATCGGCCGTGACACGGCTGGTGAACAGGGCCCAGCCCGGCTCGGCAGGCGATCCGTAGAGCGGTTTGTAGACCGCGCCGTCGGCCGTCGCGGTGACGAACTGCCGCGCCGCGGCTTGGTCGTTGGTGATCAGGGTGGCAGGCACGTCGAGGCCACACTCGACCGCGGTGGTGAGCTGGACCGGCTTGTACGATGCGGCGGCGTTGCGGCCGGGGTGGTTCACCCACCGGCAGGGCAGCGACGCCAGTACCCCGCCGATGCCGTGTCGGGCCTCGTCGGCAGCCCACACCCGCTCCGGGTCCGACATGGCCGGCAGGACGAACGGAGACGGCCGGCGGTAGTACACCGCAGTGACCCCATCGAGGTCGACACGTCGGTGACTGTCGGCCAGGGAGCCGGTCCATTGCCCGTGGACGAGCCTGGCGTCGAGGGTCAGATCCTGCGGGAACTGAGCCAGGTCGAAGCGTGCCACCGGCGTGCCCCGCTCGACCAGTGCGGCGACGACGAGGTCCGTGGTCAGGTCGAGTGGGTGGGTGAGGATGAGGACGGTCACGGATCTCTCCTGTCGGGGGCGGCCGGGGCCGGTCTCGCGGCCGGCCCCGGCCGTTGTCCTAGTCCTTGTCGGGGAAGCTGTGCCCGTCGTGCTCGGTGTCGTAGTGGGTGGCCGCAGGGTGCGCGGACTCGGTGGCCGGCTGGCCGCCGATGGTGGCGATCTGCCGGGCCGGGTCGTAGGCGATGCCGTCGAGGACCTGACGGTTGCCTCCGGACACGGTCCGGGCGAAGCCGAAGCTGACGGGCGGCGGGATCTCCGCCGTGGCCGGGACGGTGCGGGGGCCCGCGTTGACCGCGATCTGCCTCGGGGCGAGCGGGTTAGCGTGGAGGGACATGCACCTAACTCCTTCGGTCGGTAAGCGTCCGACCGGCGCTGTTCGCCGATCGGGGGTTCTGGTGGGGCATGGGCTGATCAAGGATCGATGCCCGTGATCCGGCGTAGTTCTTCGTCCGTTGGTGTCGCCGATCGCATCAGGATTGCCACCGACGGTGGTATCCATCCCGGGTCGTGGACTTCCAGCCATGTCCCGGCGAGTTGGACTCGGCCGCAGTCCGGCAGCCCGCATGGCCGGCAGCCGTCGACGGTCCGGGGCCAGTGCGCGAGCATCACCTGCCGGGCCACTACCGTGACGGCCTGGCGGCGATCCTTGGGCACGATCCGGTCGGTGATGACGACCCACAGCGCCCACTCGGCGGTCGGGCACCAGGTGCCCCGACAGCCGCCGCAGTGGCCTGACTCGGCGTGGTTGGTGATCGTGGCCCACGCCCAGTCGGCGGCCAGGCCGGGCGCGCTCTCCGGGACGCTCATCGATCTGGTCCGCCGACCGAGAGCCACCGGTCGCCGTCCCGTCGGTAGTCGCGGACCTGGGGCCGGCGGGCCTCGCGCCACTCCTGGCGGAACAACCGCCATTCGTCGCGGACTCGCCGGACCCGGCCTCGCAGATTCGTCAGCACACGGTCACCTCCGGCTGATGCGCCACGACGCCCCGGAGCACAGGTCACGGAGCGCCGCTCAGTGGGCGAATCGGTGCCGGCCGGGCCCACACCACGGGGAGGCTCGGCCCGGCCGGCCGGGACGCTGGCCTGGTCGTACAACCGACCGGCGTTCCGACTTCAGCGTGCGCCTGAGGTCACTGTGAGTGAAGGTGCATGGTGTACGGGTTGTTGTCAGTCCGTACGTGCGCCCGTACGCTGTGTACGGGTCAGGTGTCGGCTCCGACCAGGGCCGCCAGCTCGGCCTCCTCCTGAGACATCGCCCGGCGTCGCGCGGCGTTGATCGTCTCCACGATGTCCGTCGCATACCGTTGGTGCCGCAGCCACGCCGGAGCGGTGTGCCGGATTCCGAATAGGATGCTCTTCGCGTCGGAGTACTGGCCGAGGTCCGTGTGCGCCCATGCCACGTCGAGCAGATGCCGGTTGTAGCCCGATGACACACCGCCGCGCGGCCCGGGTGGCATCCGCTCCGACAACGTCAGTACCCGACGCGCGTCCCCGGCGACCGCCGCCGACTCGATCCTCTGCTTCTCCACCTGGCCCGTACCGAACCCGCCGACCATCATCAGATGCCCCGGATCAGGTGCACGCTCACCGATCCGCGCGGCGGCAGCCGCAGCGGCATCGATCATCTGGGTGGCGTCGTCCGGCCGGTTGTCCCGGGCGGCAGCGGCAGCGGCACCGAGCAGCAGCCAACCCCACGCCGCCAACTCGTCCGGTCGTGCCCGACTGAAACGCGGCTCGATCCGGTCAGCCGTCGTCACTGCGGCCCGCTCCGCGTCGGCCAGCCGGCCCTGCCGCAGCAGCAGCCATGTCATGCCCTGCATTGCCGCCGCCCCGATGACCGGCGAGCCGGCATCCTCGGCGGCGTCGACGGCACCCGTCAGCGCGCAGTACGCAAGGTCGAGGGCGCGAAGCTGGATCAACAAGTTCCCGGTCAGGTGGTGCGTTCGGGCGACCAGGGCGTAGGCGCCCGCCCGGTCCAGCTCGGTGGCCATGCTGGCGGCGGCGCGGACGTCGGCGATCAGCCGGGGTAGGCCGGCGAGGGCGACCGCGAACTCGTTGGCGTGGTACGCCCGGTCGACGGCCCGCAACTCGGCGGCGATCTGGGCCAGGGTAGGCGGGTCGCCGGACGGGGTGCTGTCGACGCCGCGAATCGGGGTGAGCGCCCGCCGGAGGTCCATCAGCGAGAGCGGCTCGTGGTCGGGCTCGGCTCGCGCGGCACCGCTGGACGCGTCACCGAACAGGCTGCTCGTGGAGACGCCGAGTGCCCGGGCCAACGCGTTGATGGTCTGGATCCGCGCGGTGGTGCGCCGGTTCCGCTCCAGCTTGCTGATCGTCTCCACACTGACGGCCGCTTGCTCGGCAAGCTGCTCCTGCGTGAGCTGCCGCTGTCGGCGGATGCGGGCGACGTTGTCGCCAAGGGTGGCGGCGTGGGCATCGCGGTCATCGGTCGGGGCCATCTGGGCCTCCCAGGTTACGGCTGGGGTGGTGGAGGCCCGGGCCGTGACCCCGGGCCACCCACTTCGGACGGTACACCTACGGTTGCTCAGCCTCCCGGATCCGGCCGCCGAACTCGACCAGTTGACCGGAGACCGGGGCCGGTCAGGGACGTGGTGGTCAGGGTCGTGGCGGCGCGGCGGTGCTGTCCCGGACGATGAGGGTGGTCGCCAGTTCGAGACGGGTCTGGGCGGGCGGTGCGCCGCCCGAGGCCAGCGCCAGGACGAGTCGGGCAGCGGCGGCGCCCATCTCGGCGAGTGGCTGCCGGACGGTGGTCATGGGTGGGCCGCACCATCGGGTGTAGGAGATGTCGTCGAAGCCGACGACGCTGAGGTCGTCCGGGATGCGGATCCGAGCCTGGCGGGCCGCCTCGTAGACGCCGAGGGCCTGTAGGTCGTTTCCGCAGAGGATGGCGGTGGGTCGCTCGGGCAGCCGCAGCAGTTCGCGACCGTGGTTGAGCCCGTCCTCGAAGGCGAACCACTGGCCGGTGCGGATCAGCCGGCTGTCCAGCGGTACCCCGGCCGCGTCCGTCGCGGCCCGGGCACCTTCCAGGCGGGCCCGGGCGGAGAGGCGTTCGGTCGGCCCGGTGATCACGGCGATGCGCCGGTGGCCGAGGTCGAGCAGGTGCCGGGTGGCGGCGATGCCTCCGCTCCAGTTGGTCGCCCCGACCGACGGGACCGGGTGCTCCGGCTCGCCGGTCGGGTCGAGGGCCACCAGCGGGATCCCGCTGGCGGCCAGCGTGGCGTGGTGTTCGGGGGTGAATCCCAGGTGTACGGCGATCACGCCGGTCGGGCGTCGGGCCAGCAGGTCCTGTGCCCAGGGGCGGCCGGTCGACACCTGGTGGAACACGTCGCCGAAGACGACGGCCAGCTTGTGTTCGCCGGCCACCTCCTCGACACCCTGCATGATCTGCACCGCCAGGTGGCTCTGCATGCCGTAGAAGAGCACCTCGATGCTGGCGCCCCGGACGGCGCTCTCCGGGCGGCGGTAGGGGTGCTCGCGCAGTACCGTCTCCACCCGCGCCCGGGTGGCCGGCGCGACGTCCCGACGGCCGTTGAGCACCTTCGACACGGTGGGCGCCGAGACCCCGGCGAGCGCCGCGATGGCGGCGACCGTCAACTCGCCCTGCCGGCGCCCGCGCTGCCGTCCGGGCGCCGGCCCGCCCGGTGCAGCCGCGACGGTACGCCCGGTGCCGCCGACCTCGGCGGCCACCCGCTGGGCGGCGAACCCGTCGAGGTTGCTCCGCCCCTGCTGGCCGCGACGTTCGTCGACCTCGGCGAGCAGTCGGACCCGGACCGCCTCGGCGTCCCGCTCGGCGGTCGGCCCGGCGGGAACCGTCTCCACCAGGTAGCGCCGCTTCTTGCTGACCGGGTCGAGCCCGGCGTAGACCCGCACCCGCAGCGACCCGCTGGGCAGCCGCTCGACTTCGCCACGGGCGCGCCGCCGCGAGGAGGGGTCCGACATGGAGCCAGGCTAGCGGAAACTGGCTCCTTGACTGACGCAAATAGCTCCACGAATTGCTCCACACGCGTCGGCATACGCCAATGGGCTGCCACGTCGCCGGAGTCGTGGTGGCCGGATCGTCGCAGAACTGGCGGACACGGCAAGAGGGCCGCATTCGTCGTGACGATTGGATGCCGAAGCCGGCCGATGCGCCGATGGGCTTGTCACCCGAACCTTTTCGACTCATACTGCTAAATGTTTCAGGCCGGACGCGATCGAGTGGACGGGCAGTCCGGGCGGCCGGCGAGCGGCGCGACCGTGCCAAGGAGAGTCTCGTGCTTCGATCCACCACCCTGGTCACCGCCGTCGTGGCGGCAACCGTCCTGACGAGTGCACCGGCGCAGGCGGCCGGCCCACGATCCGAGATCGGCGTCGACCGGACCGAGCGGCACCAGGTCATCGACGGCTTCGGCTACTCCATCGCCTTCCAGCGCTCGTCGCTGGTGCACAACCTCTCCGCGCAGAAGCGCGAGGAGGCCCTCGACCTGCTCCTCGACCGGGAGACCGGCGCGGCGCCGAGCATCCTGCGGCTCGGCATCGGCTCCTCGGCGACCGACCAGTACGACTCGATGCTCTCCATCCAGCCGACCGACCCGGGCGGGCCGGACGCCACCCCGAACTACCGCTGGGACGGCTGGGACGGCGCCCAGGTGTGGTACGCCAAGGAGGCGCGCAAGCGCGGCGTCGACCGGTTCTACGCCGACGCCTGGAGCGCGCCGGCCTACATGAAGGACAACGGCACCGACACCAACGGCGGCGCCCTCTGCGGTCTACAGGGTGTCACCTGCGCCAGCGGTGACTGGCGCGAGGCGTACGCGCGCTATCTCGTCCAGTACGCCAAGTTCTACCGGCAGGAGGGGATCAGGCTCGACGAGCTGGGCTTCACCAACGAGCCGGACTGGACGGCGTCCTACGCCTCGATGCGGTTCACCCCGGCCCAGGCCGCCGAGTTCGTGAAGGTGCTCGGCCCGATCGCCAGGCGGGCCGGCGTGGACGTGGCCTGCTGCGACTCGTTCGGCTGGCAGCAGTCGGACGCCTACGTCGAGGCGATCGAGGCGGATCCGGTGGCCCGCCGCTACGTCGACCTCTTCACCGGTCACGGCTACGCGAGCCCCTCGGACCGCCCGCTGCCGACCAAGGCGACCACCTGGATGTCGGAGTGGGCCCCGTCGAGCGTCGCGGACGGCTGGAACGAGGCGTGGGACAGCGGCAAGGGTACCGACGGCATCGCGATCGCCGAGCGCATCCACGACACCCTGGCCCTCGCCAACAGCAGTGCCTTCATCTTCTGGCTCGGCTCGTCCCGGGGCGGCACGGCGGCGCTGATGCAGGTCGACGACGCCAACGACGCGTACCGGGTGTCGTCGCGGCTCTACGCCTTCGCCGCGTACAGCCGGTTCGTCCGGCCCGGCGCGGTCCGGCTCGGCATCGACGGCGCACCGGAGGGGGTGAAGGTGTCGGCCTACCGGAACGCCGACGGCACCGAGGTCGTGGAGATCCTCAACACCACGAACGCGACCGTCAGTACCGGAGTCGACCTGAAGCGGCCGACGGCCTACCTCACCGACTCCACGCACAACCTGGAGAAGTCTCCGGACATCGTCTCGGAGTGGGGCCGGCACACCACGGTCGAGCTTCCGCCCCGCTCGCTCACCACCCTGGTCGGCAAGCGCCCCGGCCGGGGCTGACCCCCGGGCAGCCGCCGGTCGCCGGCTACCGGCCCGCTCCGGGTGGCGGCGCCGGGGTGAGCGGATGCCGGTCGACGAGTTCCTCGGGCGCGGAGAGGCACCAGCCTTCGTAGACCAGTTCGGCGAGTTCGTCGGCGTCGATCCCGGCCAGGTGCACGACGACCCAGCCGAAGCCGCCGGAGGTGAACTGCACCTCGAAGACGTCCGGCCGCTCGGCGACCAGCGCCGCCTGCTCCGACAGGGTCTGCTTCAGCCCGACCGTGCTGGTGCGGGGCCAGTGGTAGCCGAAGCGCCGGCCCCGGACGCTGTACGAGGTGTAGTCCCGTGTCTGGGCGCTCTCGACCTCGGCGAGCCTCTCCACCATCCGCAGGAACCGCGCACTCGATACCCCCACGCCGAGCATTCTCGCGTACCCGTCGGCCCGGCCGGTAATGGGTGCCGGCCACGCGATGTTGTATGGCCTAGCATTAGTGTGCGGCACACAGTATCGTGTGAACCATGCCGGACGACGAGCTTCTCTCGACGCATCTACAGGAGCTACGACGGGGCACCGTCGTGCTGGCCTGCCTGCTGATCCTCAAGAAGCCCAACTACGGCTACGCCCTGCTGGAACTGCTCGGCCGGCGAGGGTTCGCCGTCGACGCCAACACGCTCTATCCGCTGCTGCGCCGCCTGGAGAAGCAGGGACTGCTGACCAGCGACTGGAACACCGAGGAGTCCCGGCCGCGCAAGTTCTACCGCACCAGCGGCGAGGGGCTCGACGTCGCCGAGCTGCTGAGCCAGGACTGGGAAACGCTGGACGCCGCCTTCCGCACCCTGAGAGATGAGCTATGACCACGACCGCTCCCGGTACCCTCACCGACCGCTACGTGGCGGCGGCCCTCGGCCGGCTGCCCGGGCGGCAACGCGCCGACATCGAACGGGAACTGCGTACCTCGATCGCCGACGCGATCGACGAGCGGCTCGAGTCCGGAGCCGACCCGGCCGAGGCGGAGGTCGCGGTCCTCACCGCACTCGGCGACCCGGCCCGGCTGGCCGCCGGTTACGCGGACCGCCCGGCGTACCTGATCGGGCCCGGGCTGTTCGTGGACTACACCCGGCTGCTGCGGATCCTGCTCGCCACCGTGCTGCCGGCCGCCGTGGTGGGCGTGGCGCTGCTCCGGACGGTCCAGGGCGACACCGTCGCCGGCGTGCTCGGCACCGCCGCCGGGACGGCGGTCACCGTCGCGGTCCACATCGCCTGCTGGACGACGCTCGCCTTCGCGATCGTGGAACGCGTCGCCTACCGGCGACACCCGGCCGGGTGGCGGGCCGGTCGGTGGACCCCCGCCGCGCTGCCGGAGCCACCCAGCCGCCGCATCCGGTACGTCGAGCTGATCGGCGAGACCGCGGCGCTGGTACTCTTCACCAGCTTCATCCTGCTGTCGCCAGCACTGAGCATCGAGCGGGACGCCGCCGGCCGACCCGTCGGCATCCTCTCGCCCTGGCTGTGGGAGACCGGCGTCGTGTACGCCTTCCTGGCGGTCGCGGTCGTCAGCCTCGGCTTCGCGTACGTGAAGTACTACCTGCGGTGGAACCTCGCCCTGGGCATCACCGGAGCCCTGGTCAACCTCGCCAGCCCGGCCATGCTGATCTGGCTGGCCAGCACCGACCGGGTACTCAGTCCGGCCTTCGTCGAGGCGGCCGGCTGGTCGACCGGCGCTCCCCGATGGATCAACACCGGCCTCGTCGTCGCCGCCGTCCTCACGATCCTGCACACCATCGGCGAGGCCGCCGGCCAAGCCCGCCGCCGCTGACCGCCCGCACCACCGGCAACCGCCGGCACACCGCCGCGAGCGCTCCGACCGATCGGGTACGCCGCCGCCCGCCACCCTCGACACGCGCACCCGCGCGTACCCGCACCCTGCCCGCAAACCCTGCCCGCAAACCCCTCCGACGACCGGGGAGACATCATGAAGGCGATCATCCACGACGAGTACGGCCCGCCCGGCGTGCTGCGGTACGGCGACGTCGACATGCCGGCCGCCGGCGAGGGTGAGGTACTCGTCCGGGTCCACGCGGCATCGATCAACCACGGTGACCGGGTCTGGCTGCACGGTCTGCCCCGCGCCGCCCGCCTCGCGACCGGGCTCCGGCGCCCGAACCGGACGGTGCTGGGCCGGGCCATCTCCGGGACCGTCCAGGCGGTCGGGCCGGGCGTGACCCGCCTCGCGGTCGGCGACGCCGTCTTCGGCGAGGTGAACCAGCGCGGATTCGCCGAGTACGCGGCGGTTGCCGTGGACCGGCTGGCCCGGCGACCCGCCGGGGTGACCGACGAGCAGGCCGCCACGCTGCCGATCGCGGCGACCACCGCACTCCAGGCGATGCGCCGGGCCGACCTGCGCCCCGGCCAGTCCATACTGGTCAACGGCGCCTCCGGCGGCGTGGGCACCTTCACCGTGCAACTGGCGAAGCGGCACGGCGCGGTGGTGACCGCCGTGTGCGGCACCCGGAACGTCGAACTGGTCCGCTCGCTCGGTGCCGACCACGTGGTCGACTACACCCGCCAGGACGTCACCCGGGGACCGGACCGCTTCGACGTCGTCGTCGACCTCGCGGGCGGCCGGCGCCTCTCCGCCACCCGCCGGCTGCTCACCCCGACCGGGACGTACGTCTGCTCGACCGGTACCGGCGGGCCGCTGCTGGGTCCGCTGCCCCTGCTCGTCGCCGTCGTGGCGACCGCACCGTTCGTACGCCAGCGGTTGCGCGTGCTGACCGCGACCACCCGAGCCGACGACCTGGACCAGCTCGCCCGACTCGTCGCGGCGGGAGAGATCACGCCGGTGATCGAGCGGACGTACCCGCTGCGGGAGACCGCCGAGGCGATCGAACTCGTCGAGACCGTGCACGCCCGCGGCAAGATCGTGCTGACCGTGTGACCCGTGCCGGTGATGGCACCGGGGCGGCGTGCAGCGGCACCTGGTACCGGAGAGCGGGATGGGGGCTGTCTCGTGGATCTCGGTGGAGCGAGGCGGAGTCCAGGCGGTGATCCGGCAAGGCGGAGGTTTGTCCGGATACCGGTGTTGTATCCGGACGAACCTCCAACGCCGCCGGGCGCCGTCTGGGCCCGCCGCAGCCCGCCAGAGATCCGCGAGACAGCCCCTAGGTTGCGACGCACCGGGAGCGGGCTCGATGGCGACACCGCCGCCGAAAAAGTTTCGATCCGTGCCGCCCCGTCATCCGCGACGGGCAGGCTCCCGGCGGCAACGGCGTGACCTGCGGAAGATCGAGAAATGGCCGAGGTGACCCAAGATCAGCCCGTCCGGCACCTTATCGCCTAGAGTGGCCGACCGGTAGCTCTGGCCAAGACCCAATGGCATGCTTGGCGTCGGGAAGCAACCCGGAGGTGTGGGAATGACCGGATCAGCACAGCCGGACGGACCCGGCGACGGCCCGATGGCCGTACGGATCCTGGTGGGGGCCCAACTACGACGACTGCGCGAAGAACGGGGACTGACCAGGGCCGAAGCGGGCGACCCGATCCGCGCCTCCGAGTCGAAGATCAGCCGGATGGAGCTGGGCCGGGTCGGCTTCAAGGAACGCGACGTGCTCGACCTGCTGTCCCTCTACGGGGTACACGACGAGCAGGAGCGGGCGACGCTGCTGGCGCGGGTACGCGAGGCCAACACGTCGAGCTGGTGGCATCCGTACGCCGACGTGACGCCGAACTGGTTCCAGCGGTATCTGGGACTGGAGGCGACGGCGACGCTGATCCGGACCTACGAGGTCCAGTTCGTCCCGGGGCTGCTCCAGACGGAGGACTACGCCCGGGCGGTGGTGCGACTCGGCCACGGTTCCGCCCGGGAGGCCGAGGTCGCGCGCCGGGTACGGCTGCGGATGGAGCGACAGCAGCTGCTCAGCCGTCCGGATCCGCCGATGCTGTGGGCGGTGGTGGACGAGGCCGCGCTGCGTCGCCCGGTCGGTGGCCCGCAGGTGATGCGCGATCAGATCGAGGCGCTGATCGGCATCATCACGAAGATGCCGAACGTGAAGCTACAGGTGATCCCGCTTGCCGCCGGCGGGCACGCCGCGGCCGGTGGCGCCTTCACCATCCTGCGTTTCCCGCAGCAGGAGCTGGCCGACCTGGTCTACATCGAGCAGTTGACCAGCGCGCTCTACCTCGACAAGCGGGAGGACGTCGACTGCTACTTCGAGGCGGTGAACCGGCTGTTCGTCGAGGCCGCGCCGCTCAGGGACACCTTCCAGATCCTGGACCAGGTCATCCGCGACTTCGACGAGGTACCCCGCTGACCGGAACCTCCTCGCCCCGGAGGACCACGCCAGCCTGCTGATGCTCCCCGTCCGACCCGGGGCGGGCACGAGCGTGCTGAGCGCGCTACCAGCAGGTCCCGCAGACCGGACGGGGTCCCCAGTCCGGCGCGACGAGTCGGACCATGCGGTCGACCAGCGGGTCGCTGGTGTCCAGCGGTCGGGCGTCGAGTTCGTGGTCCAACAGGTCCCACACCACTCGGACGCACTCGATCCGGACCAGGTAGTCGGTGACCACGCAGATCGCGAAGTCCACCGGCCCGGCCGGCACCTGCTTCCGGTCCGAGAACGGGCTGACCCCGGCCGGCGCGTACGGCCGCAGGTGCGACCCGTACACGATGCCCTGCGAGAAACCGGGCTCGTAGACGGCGTACCCGAAGGCGGCGCCCGTCTTCACCTCGACGCAGTCGAGCCGACCCGCGAGGGTGAGGAAGTCACCCTCCTTCGTCGCGTCCAGTGCCGCCACGTCGATCGTGCCGGAGGTGCAGTCAATCCGCTCCCACACCGGCACGGCGGCCATCGCCGGCCCGGCGGTGAGTACGGTCATCACAGCGGCGGCCAGCGCCGCCACCAGGCGTTTCATCGATGGTCTCCCTCGACAGGCGGTGTGTTCCTCGGTGGGCTCGCCGCCTGCATCGCGCCGAGGGCGAGGCCGAGTTGGAAGCGGTTCTCCACGCCGAGCCGGTCCATCAGCGACCGCAGCGCGTAGGTGACCGAGCGGGTGGAGATGCCGAGTTCCTTCGCGGCGCTGGTGTCGGTGTGACCCTCGGCGAGCAGTCCGACGAGTGCCTTCTCTCGTGGTGTGAGCACGACCTCGGGTACTCCGTTCCGCCGTGGATCTGTCGCGTCCGTCCAGTGCCGGACGAACAGCGAGACGAACGACTCGACCGCCCCGGGTTCGACGACCTCCCACGTACCGTGGTGCAGGCCGTGCGGGTCGACGGCGACCAGCGCGACGCGGCGGTCGAAGATCATCAGCTTGTGTGGCAGCCGGGGCGCCTCGCGGTATTCCCCGCCCAACCGGGCGAACTCCGTCGCGTGCCGCGACGACCGGTCGCCGTCGGCCGGTGCGCGGCCCAGCGACCGCAGCCGGATCCGGCGCCGGAGCAGCGCGATGTCCATCGGGGCGGCGATCGCCAGGGCGTCGGTGCTGAAGACCGCTTCCGGATTCATCGCCAGGTGCTCGACCCGCTCCAGCGCCACCAGTTCGGCGATGCGCCGACGGGTCGCCTCGCGGTCCGGCAGCCGCCGGGCCGGAAACGGGCGGACCATACCCGGCCGCAACAGGCCGGCCGTGGCCTCGGTCACCGGGGCGGGCCGCCGGAGGGCGCGGCGTTGCAGAGTCGTCACCGCCACGTCCACCTCGGCCGCCTGCCAGGTCGCCGCGTCGACACCGAAGCCGGACGGCGCGGCGGTCGGCTCGACCACGCCGGCGTCCTCCAACTCGTCCAGCGCGGCCCGGACCCGGCGTACGGCGAGACCGAGGCTGGCCGCGATGCCGCCGGCGCTCCGGGCACCGAAGGTGACCAGGCAGCGGTAGACCAGATCGGCATCGGCGGAGACTCCCCAGCGGACCAGTAGCGGTACCGCCCGCCCGACGGCCAGTACCCCCGTGCCCCTGCCCGCCATGGACAACTCCCTCCCCCCGGGAATCGGTACGTCGTGATACAAACACAGGACGGCACCGATGTCTCGGGCCGACAAGATCACCATGTCGATTGGTTGCGTGATTGCGCAACCGCGCTGCCCAGAGCGCTCGCCGGCCAATCCGCCGGCCAATCCGCCGGCCAATCCGCCGGCCGACCCGTTGGCCCCGCCGGCCGACCCGTTGGTCAACCCGTTGGTCGAGGTCCGGCGCGGTGGTCGAGCCCTTTCCCACCTGGACCGCGTGGCGGTCGCGCCCGCGCGTCACCTGCCGGCACGACGGACCGCAAGGGGTGTTCGGAGAGGCTCGTTGAACCGTAGGCGTCGGAATCCCGTTCTAGCTCACGTGCGGCCACGCCCTGCGCGCCCGGCCCGCCTCGCCAACACGGCCTCCAGGAGAGGATCTTCGGGTTGTCACTCTTCACACGCCTCCGTCAGGTGTCGGGCCAGGAACAGACGACCACGAGGGACGACCCGCTGCCGGACGGACACCCCGAAGACGCCCCGACCGCCCCCGCCCCCGCCCCCGCCGTCGACACCGACACCGACACCGACAGCGACACCGCCTCCGCCGTCGACACCGACACCGACACCGACAGCGACAGCGACGGTGGAGGTCACGGCGACGGTACCGGTGTGCGGGTGGCCGGAGAGCCGGAGCGTTCGACCGCTCGGCGGATCGCGGCGCAGGCGACGACGGTACTGGCGGCCCTGCTCGTGCTGGTCGCCCTCACCGCCGGGAACAAACCGGCCCAGCTCACCCTCGGCACCTTCGCCCGCATTCCGCTGGAGGCACTCCTCGGCGTCGGCCTCGTCCTCGTGCTGCGACCGGGGGCGCGACTGGCTGCGGCCGTACTCGGTGGCGTCGGCCTTGGTCTGCTGGGCCTGCTCAAGGTCGTGGATCTGGGCTTCTACGCCGTACTCGCCCGGCAGTTCGACCCGGTCCTCGACTGGGTACTGCTGGACGACGCGATCTCGTTCCTCACCGACTCGTTCGGCCGGGTCGGCGCGATCGGTACGGCGATCGTGGCCGTGCTGCTCGTCGTCGCGGTACTCGTGCTGATGACCCTGGCGGTGCTTCGGCTGACCCGCCTGGTGGCCCGGCACAGTGTCGCCGCGACGCGTACCGTCGTGGTGCTCGGCGCGGCCTGGCTCGCCTGTGCGGTACTCGGCGTGCAGATCGTCCCCGGCATACCGGTGGCGGCCCGGAACACGGCGGGCCTGGCACACGGGCGCGCGCACCAGATCCGCAACGGCCTGCACAGCCAGCAGGAGTTCGAGCGGCTGGCCACCGTGGACGCCTTCCGGGACGTCCCCGGCGACCAGTTGCTCACCGGCCTGCGCGGCAAGGACGTCCTGCTGGTCTTCGTCGAGAGCTACGGGCGGGACGCGGTCGAGGACCCGGAGTTCGCGCCGCAGGTCGGTGCGGCACTCGACGCCGGTACGGGGCGGTTGGCCGCCGCCGGCTTCGGCTCGCGCAGCGCCTTCCTCACCTCACCGACGATGGGCAGCGGCAGCTGGCTGGCCCACTCCACGTTCCAGTCCGGGCTCTGGATCGACAACCAGCAGCGGTACCGCAACATCGTCGCGACCGACCGGCTGACCCTCTCCGGCGCCTTCCGGCGGGCGAGCTGGCGGACCGTCGGCATCATGCCGGGCGTCACCCGGGCCTGGCCCGAGGGAGAGCTGTACGACTACGAGAAGGTCTACGACTCGAGGCAGCTCGGCTACCACGGCCCGAAGTTCAGTTGGGCCACCATGCCCGACCAGTACGTCCTGGCCGCGTTCGAGCGGTACGAACACGGGACGCCGAACCCGGCCCCGCTGATGGCGGGGATAACCCTGGTGTCGAGTCACGCGCCCTGGACGCCCCTTCCCCGGCTCGTGGACTGGGCCGACCTCGGCGACGGATCGGTCTTCGCGCCGATGGCGAAGGAGGGTGAGCCGAAGCGAGTACTCTGGGCCGACCCGGCCAAGATGCGTGCCGAGTACGGGCGGTCCATCGAGTACTCGCTGAACAGCCTGGTCTCCTACGTCGAGAAGTACGGCGACGACGACACCGTGGTCGTCTTCCTCGGTGACCACCAGCCCTCCCCGATGGTCACCGGTACCGATGCCAACCGGGACGTGCCGATCACCATCGTGGCGCACGACCCGGCGGTGCTGGACCGGATCTCCCGATGGGGCTGGCAGGACGGCCTGAGGCCGGGCCAGCAGGCGCCGGTCTGGCGGATGGACGCCTTCCGGGACCGCTTCCTGACTGCGTTCGGGCCGCAGGCCGCTTCCTGATCGCAGGCCGCTTCCTGACCGGGTGGTTCGGGCCGCAGGCCGCTTCCTGACTGACCGCATTCAGGAAGCGGCCGGTGCCGGAGGTCAGGCTTTGAACCCGATGCCGCCGTGCCCGTCGACCGGCTCCGCGTCGGCGCTCTCCGGGCGCCACCGCGAGATGGAGACGATGCCCGGCTCCAGCAGGGTGAGACCGTCGAAGCAGCGTTCGACCTGCTCCGGGCTGCGCAGGACGTACGGGACCGCGCCGGTGTCGTCGTAGCCCTGCTGGGCCTCGTCGAATCCCTCGGTGGTGTTGGTGCTGTCCCAGAGGACCAGGTAGCTGCCGCTGGGCACGGCCGCCATCACCCGGGCCACAATGGACCGGGACTCCTCGTGGTCGGCGACGTGCCCGAGTACCCCCATGAACATGACCGCGATCGGCTGGTTGAAGTTCAGGATGTTCCGGGCGTCGGCGATGATCCGGTCGGGATCGTGGAAGTCCGCGTCGACGTAGTCGGTGACGCCCTCCGGGGTGGTGTTGCTGAGCAGCGCGCGGGCGTGCGTCAGCACCAGCGGGTCGTTGTCGACGTAGACGATCCGGGACTCCGGGGCGGCCCGCTGGGCCACCTGGTGGGTGTTCTCCAGGGTCGGCAGGCCGGTGCCGATGTCGAGGAAGTTGCGGATGCCCGCCTCGGCCGCGAGGTGGTGCACGGCCCGGATCAGGAAGCGCCGGGACTGCTTGGCCAGCGGGACGATGCCGGGGAACTGGCTCCGGTATGCCTCACCGGCCTCTCGGTCGGCGGCGAAGTTGTCCTTGCCCCCCATCCAGTAGTTCCAGATCCGCGCGGAGTGCGGCACGCCGGTGTCGAGCCCGTCCGGCCGTACACGGTCTGGCGGCAGCGCTTCCTTCGTCACTTGGCCATCCTCAGGATTCCCGTAGCGAACGCGATCGCTCCACGGTAGATCGTGGATCTCCGGTACACACCCTCCGGGTCCTCAGCGGCGTTCGGCGACGGCGCCGGCCGGGTCGCCCTCCGGCTCGCCGCCGGTCGTCCCGGTCGGCCGGGGGCGGAGCCGTACCTTGGTGATGGCGTGCCGGTCGATCTCTTCGACCTGCGCGGCGAAGGCCGGCAGTTCGACGGTCTCGCCGGGCGCGGTCGGGATGTGCCCGAGGCGGGCGAGGACCAGACCGGCGACGGTGGTGTAGTCGCCGTCGTCGGGCTCGTCGAGTCGGAGCCCGATGTCGGGCAGGTCGTGGATCGGAAACGTGCCGGCGACCAGGAGCGTCCCGTCGGGATGCCGGACCACGGCCTGGACATCGCGGTCCGTCTCGTCGTAGATCTCGCCGACGATCTCCTCGATGAGGTCCTCCATCGTCACGATGCCGTCGTTGGCCCCGCGCTCGTCCACCACCACGGCGAACTGCTGACGCTGCTGGCGCATCTGGCGCAGGGCGTCGGTCACCCCGAGGGTCTCCGGCAGGAACAGCGCCGGGGCGACGTGCTCGGCGACCGTACCGGCGTCGTCGTCGAGCAGGTCCCGCAGGTGCACGACGCCGATCACGTCGTCGAGGCCGCCCCGGCTGACGACCGGGGCGCGACTGTGCCCGGACTCGGCGAGCAGCCGCCGCGCCGCCCCGGTGGGCAGTTCGGCGTGCAGGGTGACGACCTGGCCGCGCGGTACCAGGATCTCCCGCAGGATCCGGTCGGCGATCTCGAACGCACCGCTGATGATGGTGCGGTGCTCGGCGGAGAGCCCGCGCTGGGCGGTGACCATCTCCCGCAACTCCTCGGGGCTGACCTCCTCCGGGCCGCCTTCCGGGTCGGCACCGGCGAGCCGGACGACCGCGTTGGTGGACTTGCTGAGCAGCCAGACCGCCGGCCGGGAGAACCCGGAGAGCAGGTCGAGCGGCCGGGCCACCACCAGCGACCAGCCCTCGGCCCGCTGCATCGCGATCCGCTTCGGCACCAGTTCGCCGAGGACCAGGCTGACGAAGGTGAGCAGGAGCGTCACCAGGATGACGGAGGCGGGTTCCGCGGCCGAGCCGAGGAAGCCGAGCAGTGGCACCAGGGGAGCGGCCAGCGAGACGGCGGCGGCGGCCGAGGCGAGGAAGTTCGCCAGGGTGATGAAGATCTGGATGGTGGCCAGGAACCGGTTCGGGTCCCGGGCCAGCTTCGCCAGTACCCGCCCGCCGCGCGACTGCCGCTCCAGCCGTTGGATCTGGCTATCCCGCAGCGACACCAGCGCCATCTCGCTGCCGGAGAACGCCGCGTTGACCAGTACCAGGAACAGAACCAGTGCCAGCTGTAACCCGTAGCCGTCCACCGAACGTCCGGCCTCCTCGTCGCGCTTGGTGTGGCCACCAAACGTAGCCGGTCGTCGGTGGTCGCGGCCCGCGGGCCGGCGCCGGCCGCCGATCGGGTACGGACTCAGGTGGCCAGCACGATGGTCATCCCGAGATACGTGGCCAGCAGCAGTACGCCCTCGAAGCCGAGTCGTCCCCAGCCGCAGGTCTGCCGGACGAGCAGCCCGCCGAGCAGGATCGCGGTCATGAACAGCCCGCTGGTGGTGATGAACAGGTCCTCGTTGCCGGCGGCGTGGTAGATCGAGCCCTGCCGGTACGCGACGTCCCCGACCACCAGGGTGATCACGTCGAGGATGTTCCCACCGAGTACGGCGGCGACGGCGAGGGTGACCGCACCCCGGCGTACGGCGGCGATCGCGGTGACCGTCTCCGGCAGCCCGTTGACGATGCCGAGCAGGACTCCGCCGGTGAACCCGGCGCTCAGGTCGGTGGTCTCGACGACGCTCTCGGCCGCCAGCGACACCGCCCAGCCGCTGGCCGCGACGAGGACGCCGACCAGGGCGAACCGCCCCCACAGGCTGCGCATGCTCTGGTTGTCGAGGGCGCCGTGGTCCTGCGGTACGTCGGGTTGCGTCTCGGTGGTGCCGACGGCCTGCCACATCGGTCTGGTGCCGGCGGTGCGGATGAGTCGGAGCCCGCCGAGATAGCAGGCGACGATCGCGACCGACACCGGGTGGATGCCGCCGATGGTGACGTTCGGGCTGTAACTGCCCAGCAGCGCGAGGGCGAGCAGGGCGATCAGTAGGCAGCCGAAGAGCAGGTTCGACGGCGAGGCGGCGGCGTGTTCGAGATTGACCCGGCGGTGGAAGGCGTCGGCGACCGCGACCGCGGTGGTCTGGGCGGCGATCCCGCCGACCGCGTTGCTGTAGCCGAGCTGTGGATGGCCGCCGGCCGCGGTGACCGCGGTCATCACGATTCCGGAGAGCCCGGTCGCGACGCCGAAGAAGACCACGCCGAAGACGGCCTCGCCCCAGCCGGTCCGGTCCGCCAGGGCGTCGCCCAGGGCCACGAGCCGGATGCTGCCGAGGATCGTGACCAGGCCGGCGACGGCGAAGACGCCGACGCTCACACCGAGCGGCCAGGGCGTGGCGGGGAGAAAGCCGAGCATCGGGCGGTTATTCCCGAGTTGCCGGCTCCGAAGCATGCCGCCGGGACCGGCCCGGCGGCCCGGCGTCCGGTGCGGGAGTCACCGTCCCGGCCCTCGGCCGGGAGCGGTCACCGACCTCGGCCGGGGGCGGTCACCGATCCGGTCGGTTCAGCCACAGCTCCAGCCCGTCGAGCAACCGGTCCAGCCCGAACATGAAGCTCTCGTCCCAGATCCGTTCCGGGGAGTACGCGGCTGTCCCGGTCTCCTGCCGCCATTTGTCGTAGTGCGGATGGTCGCCGGCGATCTGCCCGAGGCGGGACTCCAGTTTCTCCGCGATCTCGCTCATCGACATGCCGGACTGCCGCATGCTGGTGACCATCGCCGAGATGGTCGTCGCCGAGCCGATCGCGTAGGAGGTCAGCAGCGAACTCGCGTGCGAGAGTTGCAGTCCGGCGAAGCCTGCCTCGGAGAGCAGCGCCACGGTGCGCTCGCCGATACGCATCGCGTTCGGCCCGAGGTTCGGGCGTACCCCGAGCAGGCCGATCACCCACGGGTGGCGGAGCAGCATCGCCCGGGTACCGGTGGTCAGCACCGACGCGCCGACCCGCCAGCTCGTGTCGCCGGCCTCGGGTACGTAGACCTCGCCCATCACCTCGTCGACCGCGAGTTCGAGCAGTTCGTCCTTGTTCGTCACGTACCAGTACACCGAGGTGGCGCCCGAACCCAGCCGGGTGCCGAGCCGGCGCATGCTCAGCCCGGCCGCTCCCTCCGCGTCCAGCAGTTCGATCGCGGTACGGACGATCTGCTCGCGGCCCAGCGTCGGCTGTTGGCCCCGGGTCCGGGGCGGGCGCAGCCACACCGAGCTGGTGAACGGGTCCGATTTCTGCGGCATCCAGGAGTCCTTTCGACCCCGTCAGTCTACCGACCGTCGTACGCTGTTCGAGATTACTGGTACGGTGTTCGAGAATTCTCGAACGCTGTACGAGCGGAGGTCCGCATGTCCACCCCCCACCCGCGTCGCTGGTGGATCCTCGGTGTGCTCTGTCTGAGCCTGCTGGTGGCCGTCATCGACAACATGGTGCTCAACATCGCGATCCCGTCGCTGATCCGCGACCTCGGGGCGAGCGCCTCGGACATCCAGTGGATCCTCGACTCGTACATCCTGGTCTTCGCCGGCCTGCTGCTCACCGCCGGCAGCCTCTCCGACCGGCACGGCCGGCGACGCGGCCTGGTGATCGGCCTGATCGTCTTCGGCGGCGCGTCCGTGCTGGCCACGTTCTGCCAGACCCCCGGTCAACTGGTCGCGGCCCGGGCCCTGATGGGGGCGGGCGCCGCCTTCCTGATGCCCGGCACGCTCTCCATCCTCACCACGGTCTTCGACGAGTCCGAGCGGAAGAAGGCCATCGCGATCTGGAGTTCGGTGCTGGTGCTCGGCGCCCTGGGCGGCCCGACCGTCGGCGGCCTGCTGTTGCAGCACTTCTGGTGGGGCTCGATCTTCCTGATCAACGTCCCGATCGCGGTCCTCGGCATCGTCGCCGCGCTCGTGATCATCCCCGAGTCACGCGGTCCGGCCAGCCGGCCCGACGTGGTCGGTGCGCTGCTCTCCACGGTCGGGATGACGGCGCTGGTCTGGGCGGTCATCTCGTCGGTCAAGGACGGCTGGTCGTCCCCGCCGACCGTCGTCGGCCTGGTCGGCGCGGCCGTGCTGCTCACCGCGTTCGCGCTGTGGGAGCGCCGGGTCGCCGAGCCGATGCTGCCGATGGCGCTGTTCCGGGACCGCAACTTCGGCGGGGCCAGCCTCTCCATCGTGCTGCTCTCGCTCTCCGCCGGCGGCGTACTGCTCGCGCTGACCCAGTACCTCCAGTTCGTCCTCGGGTACGGGCCAATGCGGGCCGGGCTGGCGTTCGTACCGATGCTGGTCGCCGTGATGGCCTGCAACGGCCTCGGGGTACTGGTCGACAGGCGGTTCGGTGCCCGGGTCGCGATCGCCACCGGGCTGTCGCTGATGGCCGCCGGTTTCGGCGTACTCGCCTCGATCGGGCCCGCCGACGGCTATCCGACGCTGGCCGTCGCGCTGGTCCTGATCGGGGCGGGCAGCGGCGTCACCGGACCGCCGGCGGTCGGCACCCTGCTCGCCGCCCTGCCGCCGGAACGGGCCGGCGTCGGCTCGGCGGTCAACGACACCGTGCAGCAGATCGGTGCGGCTCTCAGCGTCGCGGTGTTGGGCAGCGTACTGACCGCCACGTACCGGGCGGCGGTGCCGGCCGAGGTCACCGGGGCGGCCCGGGAGTCCATCGGGGACGCCCTGCGGATCGCCACCGCCACCGGCGACGACAACCTGGCCCGGCTGGCCCGGGACGCCTTCGTCGAGGCGATGTCCAGTACCGCGATCGTCGGGGTGGTCGGTGGCATCGCCGCCGCCGTGGTCGCGGCGGTCGTGATCCGTCCGGAGACGGCACCGCCGGCACCACCGGCCCCGGACCCCGAACCCGTGGCGGCGGACGGACTCTCCCCGACCCGGTAGGCCGCGGCACGATCCGGCCCGGGCCGACCGCACTGGCCGGCCCGGGCCGGCCGGCCCGGACAAGCCGGCTCCGGTCACGACTGTTCCGGACGCCGGGGTTCGAGCCGGTCACGACCGTGCTGGACGCCGGGGGTTCCAGGTCGAGGTGGCCGGGTCAGCCGGTGCGGCGGTCGGGGTGGGCGTGCACCGCGTCGACCAGCGCGGCCAGGGCCCCGGCCAGGGTGGCCAGGCCGTCGGTCGGTGGCCCGCCGGGTTCGACCAGGTAGCCGTCCCGCCGGATCTCCACCATCAGGGCGGTCACCCGACGGTCCCGGCCGTAGTGCCGCAGCGGCACGTAGCAGCCCGCGAACGGGGTGTCCACGCCGATGCCGCCGTAGCCGGAGAAGGCCGCTTGGCCGGCCGCCAGCAGCCAGTCCGGGGTGTGCGTCGGATCGGTGCCGAGGCAGACCGCCGGCCGGTCGGCGCCACCGATCTCGTACGGCAGCCGCCGGCTCGGATAGGAGTGCACGTCGAGGATCGTCACCCGGCCCCGTACGGCCAGCCGGGCGTCCACCAGGTCGGTGACCGCGCGGGCGTAGGGGCGGTACCACCGGTCGAGCAACTCCTCCTCGGCGACCGGGTCGTCGGTGCGCAGTCGGGAGCCGTCGCTGGTCCGGGTGTAGACGGCGGCCATCCCGACCGCCCGCATCGACTCCCGCTCGTCCGGGAAGCGCTCCGGGTCGACGACCAGCCGGGAGAGCAGGTTCACGAACGTCCACGGAGTACGCCGGGCGGACGTGGCGGCCCGGGCCGCGATCAGGTCGGTGTGCGCGTCGGTCATCCGGGCCAGTTCGGCCGCCAGGGCGGCGTCGTCGAGCAGCAGCCCTTCGCGTACCTCCGGCGGGACCAGCCGACCGGCGTGCGGGACGTGCAGGATCACCTCGCTGTCGGCGGCGCCCGGCACGATTCGGAAGCCCGCCGGAGGCTCCGATCCGCTCTGCCGCACCACGACCGCCATCCCGTCGACCCGCTGTCGGCGGACGCTAGCACGGCGACGGCCCGGCGACCGCAGGTTGTTCCGGGTGCCGTCTTGTTCCGTGTGCCGTCGAAGCCGGATGGATCATGTTCCGACAGATGTACGTTGTTCGATCACCGTCCCCGCCCGTAGCCTACCCACGCCCCTGACCGGCGAAAGAGGAGTGTGTATGGGTCGGATCAGTAGGATCTGGCGGGTCGGACTCGCGGTGCTTCCGATGGCGGCGGTGGCCGTACTCGGCGCCGCGCCACCGGCGTCCGCCCAGCGGGGACCGTCGATCGTGGTACGCGACGGCGTGACCCAGCCGGTGTTCGGGTACGCGGATGCGATCCGGGAACGGCTCTTCGTCACCTCGACGTTCGACAGCGACAGCGACGGCCAGCGCGACATCATCGCCTTCGACGTGATGCGGCCCAAGGCGACCGCCGACGGGCTCAAGGTGCCGGTCATCATGGACGCCAGCCCGTACTACTCGACCGTCTGCCGCGGCAACGAGTCGGAGTGCAAGGCGGACCTGGACGGTGACGGCCTGCTCGACCGGTGGCCGCTCTTCTACGACAACTACTTCGTGCCGCGCGGCTACGCGGTGATCCTGCTGGACATGGTCGGCACCAACAACTCCACCGGCTGCCCGACCACCAACGGCACCCCGGACAACCTGAGCGCCAAGCAGGCGATCGACTGGCTGAACGGCCGGAACGTCGCGCGGAACGCGGCCGGACAGGTCGTCAGGGCCGACTGGCACAACGGCCGTACCGGGATGATCGGCAAGTCGTACGACGGCTCGCTGGCGATGGCGACGGCGGTGACCGGGGTCAAGGGCCTGACCACCATCGTGCCGATCAGTGGCCCGGCCGAATACTACGACTACACCCGCAGCAACGGGGTGATCACCCGAGGCAACAGCTACGTGTCGTCGCTGGCCAACACGGTGACCAACCCGGCCCGCCGGGACTACTGCAAGCCGGTCCGGGACGCGCTGGGCGCCGCCGACGGTGACGAGACCGGCGACTACTCGGCCTTCTGGTCCGAGCGCAGCTACGTCAAGAACGTCGACAAGATCAAGTCCAGCGTACTGCTCTACCACGGGCTCAACGACGACAACGTCCGGCCGGACCACTTCAGCAAGTTCTGGTACGCGCTGGCCGAGCACAAGGTGCCGCGCAAGCTCTGGCTCTCCCAGGAGGGGCACGTCGACCCGTTCGACTCGCGCCGGACGGTCTGGGTGGACACCCTGCACCGCTGGTTCGACTTCTGGCTGCACCAGGTGCGCAACGGGATCATGGACGAGCCCCGGGTCGACCTGGAGCGCTCCGCCGACGTCTGGGAGACGCACGCCGACTGGCCGATTCCGGGTACCCGCGAGACCGAGGTCTTCCTCCAGCCGGGCACCGGCGGCGCGGGCGGCCTCGACCTGGCGCCGGTGCGGGAGGCGAGCACCGAGACCTTCGCCGACGACCCGGCGCAGCGCCAGGACGCGATGATCAACAACCCGGACACCGTCCAGCCGAACCGACTGGCGTACCTGTCGGAGCCGCTGCGCGCCCCGCTGCACATCTCCGGTACGCCGGTGGTGGAACTGCGGGCCGCCGCCGACAAGACCGACACCAACTTCGGGGCGATCCTGGTCGACTACGGCACCGCCGAACGGGTGGCGCACCGGGCCTCCGGGGAGGGCATCATCACCCTGGCGACCGAGGACTGCTGGGGCGAGAACAGCCCGACCGACAACGGCTGCTACAAGCAGACCCAGAAGCGGGTGGCCACCGCCGACCTCGAACTGGTCACCAAGGGCATCCTGGACGCACAGAACCGGAAGTCGATCCGCACGGCGTCCCCGTTGGTCCCCGGCAAGCTCTACGACTTCGACTTCCCGCTGCTGCCGGAGGACTACGTCTTCCAGCCGGGTCACCGGATCGGCGTGATCATCGTCGGCAGCTACCCGCAGTACTCCAGCCAGGCCGACCCGAACCGGGCCACCATCGACCTGGCGCTGAAGAACAGCCGGATCGTACTGCCGATCGTCGGCGGTACCCGCGCCGCGCACGCCGCCGGACTGTGACCGTACGCCCCGCCGGCCGTCCCCGGTCGGCCGGCGGGGCGCCGGAGAGCCCCCCGGTGGCCCGGTGACCCTCGCTGTCCGGGTCGGACGGTGCCGGTGGCCCGCCGGCCGTCGCCGTCTGGCTCGGACGGTGCCGGGCCGGGGTCGCCGGGTACGGATCGGCCAGGTCACCCCGCCCGGTGGCCGGCAGGTGTATGCTCCGCCGGTTGAGCCCTACCCCTGCGGCGTGTGCCCCGGACGCCGGCACCGGGCTCGCGACCATATGGAGGATGGCGCATGTCCCAAGGCCAGGAGCTGTTCGACCTGCACGAGGACAAGACTTCGCGGCCCAGCTTCGAGACCCACCTGCGCGGTTACGACAAGCGGCAGGTGGAGCAGTACGTGGCGCAGACCGCCAACGAACTCTCGAAACTGGTGTCCGAACGGGAGCAGGCGTTCAGCCACATCCAGGGGCTGACCGTCCATCTCCAGCAGGTGCAGGCCGAGTTGACCGAGTTGCGGGACCGGCCGCCGCAGGTGGACCGGGCGTCGTTCCGCGACCTGGGCCCGATGGTCGACCAGATCATGGCGCTGGCCGAGAAGCAGGCCGGCGTGATCGTCGACGCCGCCGCCCAGCGGGCGACCGAGCACCAGAACGAGGCGGAGCGGGCCCTCGCCGACGCCCGCGAGCAGGCCGAGAAGTTGGTGGCCGAGGGTGAGGCCGGCCGGGAGCGCGCCGAGCAGGAGGCGCAGCGGGTCAGCGAGCGGAGCGCCCAGCAGGCCGAGCGGGCCCAGGCCCAGGCCGAGTCGATGCTCGAGACGGCACGCAACCAGATCCAGCAGGAGATCGAGGCCGCCCGGGCGCGTACCCAGCAGGAGCTGGGCCAGTGGCAGGCCAACGTGGAGCGGGAGCTGACCGAGCTGCGCAACACCACCGAGGCGGAGTTGACCCGTCAGCAGAAGCAGGCCGAGGAGGAGAACGCGAACCTCCGGGCGGAGGCCCAGCAGTACGCCTCCGAACTGCGGCGGCGGGTGGACGAGCAGGCCACAGCGCACCAGCAGCAGCTCGCCGCGCTCCAGGAAGAGATCGAGACGCGGCAGCAGTCGCTCGGCAAGTTGCAGGCCGCGCAGGAGACCGCGCAGCAGCGGCTGGCGCAGTCCCGCCAGGAGGGTGTCACGGCGGAGCAGGAGTTCGCCCAGTTGCAGCAGCGGCTCGGCGAGGTCCGCCAGGATCTGACCACCGACCTCAACCGGCTGGACGAGGCCCGCCGGGCGGCGGAGCAGGCCGAACGGCAGGCGGCCGAGGTGCGGGCCCGGACGCAGCGCGAGGCGAAGCGGCTCGCCGACCGGGCCGCCGCCGCGGTGATGGCCGCCGCCGCGATCACCGGCGAGACCGGCGAATACCAGATGGTGGCGGTGCGCCAGGAGGCCAACCGGGGCGGCCCGGCCGAGGTGCTGGCCGAACCGGTCGAGCAGCCTGAGCAGCAGCCCGAGCAGCGGCCCGAGCAGCGGCCCGAGCAGCGGCCCGAGCAGCGGCCCGAGCAGCGGCCCGAGCAGCGGCCCGAGCAACCGGAGCGGCGCGAGCCGGTCGACCAGCCGGAGCGGGTCGTGAGCATGTTCGAGCCGGTCGAACAACAGCCCGCCGAGCCCTCCGTGAACATGTTCGAGCCGCAGCAGCCCGCGCACCAGCCGCAACACGGGCACTCGCAGCCGCCCGTCTACACCCCGAACGGCGGCGACCCCAGCCGCTACTAGTCGGCGCGCTGTCCGGCCGGGCGCTCAGCCGTCGGCCTGGTCGGGCCGCCGGCTGTCGGCCACCGCCGCGGGCGCGTCGGCGAGGGAGAAGCGTTCCCGTAACCGTGAGTAGAACTCGGACGGGCGCAGCCGGACCAGGTGGGCCGGCTCCCGCGCCGGCAGCACCGTCACCCAGTCCCCGGGATCGAGTACGCCGCGAAGCTGCCCGTCCACGCTGACCGCCACCTGCCCGGACTGCTCGAGGACGCGTACCGTCACCGCCTCGTCGGCGGCCATCACCAGGCTGCGGTTGAAAACCATGTGCGGGGCGACCGGGGTGAAGACCAGCGCGCCGAGCCGGGGGGAGAGGATCGGGCCACCGGCCGCGAAGTTGTAGGCGGTGGAGCCGGTCGGGCTGGCCACCACGAGGGCGTCGGCCGAGTAGGACGCGAAGAGCGTCTCGTCCAGGTACACCCCGAGGCTGGCCTGCCGGTCGCGGGCCAGCTTCTCGAAGACGATGTCGTTCAGCGCGGTGACGTCCAGTGCCACGCCCGGACGGTCGACCGGTTCGGCGGTCCGGGGCAGTGGCGGAGGTGGCGGCAGCAGCGGCCCGCGCCCGTAGCGCAGCAGCGCCTCCATCCCGCCGGGGATCTCCAGCGGCCGGGAGGCGCAGAGCGTCAGCATCAGCCGCTCGTCGAGCTGTACCCGGCCGGAGAAGAACGCGTCCAGCGCGGTGTCGATCTCGGTGGGCTCGATCTCGGTCAGGAAGCCCACCCGGCCGACGTTGACGCCGAGCACCGGTACGCCGTCCTTGGCGGCGATCCGGGCACCCCGCAGGAACGTCCCGTCCCCGCCGATCGTCACCACCAGCGCCGGATGGCCGGCGGCCTCGGCCTCGTCGCCCGCGTTGCGGCGTCGCTGGTGCCCCAAGGACGGCTCCCAGACGTCGATGTCGCTGACCCCGATCGAGTGGTCGGCCGCCCAGCGCCGGACGGCCTCGGCCGCCGCCACCGCCGCCGCCCGGCCCTCGTGCACCACCAAACCGATCCGCTGACCCGTCATGCGCTGTCTCGTCTCCTGCCTGGCGCCACGCCACCGGCCCTCGGGCGGTGAACGATCCGATCGCGGTCCCGGCCACTGCCTACCACGAACATGCTCGACCAGCCCGGACCGCCCCGGGTCCCCGGGGCGCGTCGAGGCCAGGCCGACCTGCTGGGCGAGTTTTCCGGCTTGTCACGGCGTCGGCACCACCGTCGTAACGGGATCGTGGTAAAGCCGCTGCCCCGCTCGCCTTGACAGCGATGCCCGGTGGGGCCAGAGTGGGGCCACTGTAAGCGCTTCCGGAACGGTCCACCGCTCCGGGGTCTGTAAGCGCTTCCGGACTGATTTGACCAGAACTGATGGAGTTGGCATGGCGGTGCAGGATCGGCGACAGGCGACCATCTACGAGGTCGCCCAGCGGGTCGGCGTCTCGATCGCCACCGTGTCGCGTGCGCTGCGCGGCACCGACTACGTCGCACCGGAGACCCGCCGCCGGGTCCTGGCGGCGGTGGAGGAGTTGCAGTTCCGGCCCAGCCGGCTGGGGCAGTCCCTGGCCGAGGGGCGGCACGCGGCGAACGGCATCGTCTTCCCCGACCTGTCCGGCCCGTACTACTCGGAGGTGGTGCTCGGCTACGAGGAGGTCGCCGCCGAACTGGGCAACAGCGTGCTGATCCTGGCCACGCACGGTCGGCCGGACCCGGCTCGCAAGGTGCTCGAACTGGCCCGCCGGGTGGACGGGATGGTCGTGATGGGCCGGACGGTCGCCGACGGGATCGTCGCGCAGGTGGCCGAGACCGGCGTACCGACGGTGCTGCTGGCCAGGGCGGCGGTCGGCGCCCTGGACACCATCACCGCCGACAACGACAGTGGCGCCCGACGGCTGGTCGAGCACCTGCTCGGGCACGGCTACCGGAGGTTCGCCTACCTGGGGGACCCGGACACCTCGCCCGACGTGACCGACCGGTACGGGGCGTTCCGGGCGGCGCTCGCCGATGCCGGGCACACACCGCCCCGGGCACCGGTGCGCTGCGCGTTCGACGTGGACGCCGGGCATCGGGCCGCCCGGCGGGTACTCGCGGGACCGTCCCGTCCGCAGGCGCTGGTCTGCGCGAACGACGAGGTCGCGCTCGGGGCACTGGCGGCAGCCGCCGAGCTGGGGCTGACCGTCCCCACGGACGTGGCGATCACCGGCTGGGACGACGTGATGGCCGCGCGTTACGCCGGGCTCACCACGGTGCACCAGCCGATGCGGAAGTTGGGCGCGACCGCGGCGCGGTGGCTGCACGACCGGATGGCCGGCAGCCAGGACGCGGTACGTCGAGAGGTACTCCCGACCCGGCTCGTCGTGCGGTCGAGCTGCGGTCCACATAGCGCCGAAACGGAGGTCTGAGATGAAGACATGGAGACGGGCGGGTGCTGTCGTGGTGCTCGCGGCGATGCTCGCGATGACCGGCTGCGGCCGGGACGACGGTGCCGGCGAGGAGGCGTCCGCGCCGGTCGCGGAGGGGAAGGCGACCGGTGACATCACGGTCTGGGCGATGGGCACCGAGGGGGAGAAGCTCTCCGTGCTCGCCGACGACTTCATGCGGGAGAACCCGGACGCGAAGGTGACGGTGACTCCGGTTCCGTGGGACGGCGCGCACGACAAGCTCGCCACCGCCATCGCCGGAAAGCAGACCCCGGACGTCAGCCTGATCGGCACCACCTGGATGGGCGAGTTCGCCAAGACCGGCGGGCTGGACCCGACACCGGCCGACCTGATCAAGAAAGAGGACTTCTTCGAGGGCGCCTGGAACACCACGGTCGTCGACGGCACCTCCTACGGCGTGCCCTGGTATGTCGAGACCCGGCTCTTCTACGTGAACTCGGCCGTCGCCGCCCGGGCCGGGATCACCGCCCCGCCGAAGACCTGGGAGGAGTTCAAGTCCGCGATCGTCGCGCTCAAGACCAAGGGCGGGGCCAAGTGGGGCGTCAACCTGCTACCGCCGGGTTCCGCCATCGGCTCCTGGCAGAGCATCATGCCGTTCGTCTGGTCCAACGGCGGCGACGTGGCCACGGGCGGCGGGTTCACCCTCGACAGCCCGCAGGCCGTCGAGGCGTACGCGTTCTACAAGTCGTTCTTCGACGAGGGGCTCGCGCCGAAGGACCTCGCCCAGGCCACGCTCGAACCGGCGTTCCTCAAGGGCGAGATCGGGGCGTTCCCCTCCGGCCCCTGGCACATCGGGGTACTCAAGGAGCAGGGCGGCGCGGACAAGTTCCAGTTGTGGCAGATGCCGGGCCGGCAGTCGGCCACCTCCTTCGTCGGCGGCGGTGACCTGGCGGTCTTCAAGGACGCGAAGAACCGCGACGGTGCGTGGAAGTTCGTCGCCTACCTGAGCCGGCCGGACGTGCAGACCAAGTGGTACCAGACGATCAGCGATCTGCCGGCGGTCAAGAAGGGCTGGGACGACCCGGCGCTGAGCGGCGACCCGCTGCTCTCCGCCTTCGGCAAGCAGTTGGAGGACGCCAAGTCGCCGCCGGCGATCCCCACCTGGGAGCAGATCGCCGCGGCGATCGACGGCGAGGTGGAGAAGATGACCAAGGCCGGGGCGAAGCCGGAGGACGCGGCCAAGGCGATGCAACAGCGGGCGACCTCGATCGGCACCGGGGCCTGAGATGACTGCCGTCGCCCCCGGCGCGCGCACCCGGCGCGGACGCAGCGGTCCGCGGCTGCGCCGGGCGGCGGTCGGCTGGGGTTTCGCCCTGCCGTTCACCGCGCTGTTCGTCGTCTTCCTGGCCGGCCCGGTGCTCGCCTCGCTGCTGATGAGCTTCACCGACCTGCGCAGCGCCGACGTCCGCAACCCGTTCGCCGTCAACATCGTCGGGCTGCGGAACTACGTGCGGCTCTTCGAGGACGAGCTTTTCGTGAAGGCCGCGGTGAACACCGCGATCTTCGTACTGCTCGGCGTACCGCTGACGATGGTGGCCGGGCTGGCGGCGGCGCTCGGGCTCAACTCGGGGCTGACCCGGCTGCGTACGGTGTTCCGGGTCGGTTACTACCTGCCGGTGGTGACCAGCATCGTGGCGGTCGCCGTGGTCTGGCGTTTCCTGCTCCAGCCGGACTCCGGGCTGGTCGAGAGCCTGCTCCGGCTGGTCGGGCTGGACGGGCCGAACTGGCTGGGCCGGAGCGACCTGGCCCTACCGTCGCTGATCGTGATGGCCGCCTGGCGCAATCTCGGCTACCAGATGGTGATCTTCCTCGCCGGGTTGCAGGCGATCCCACAGCACCTCTACGAGGCGGCCCGGCTCGACGGGGCCAGCGGATGGCAGCAGTTCCGGTACGTGACGCTGCCGTCGCTACGGCCCACGCTGCTCTTCGTCGGGGTGATCGCGACCATCGGCTATCTCCAGTTCTTCGAGGAGCCGCTGGTGATGACCCGGGGCGGTCCGCTCAACTCGACGCTCTCGGTCTCCTACCACATCTACAACCAGTTCGGCTTCGGCAACTACGGCTACGCCTCGGCGATGAGCTACCTGCTGTTCGTGGCGATCGTGCTGCTGTCGATCCTCTGGTTCCGGCTGCTCCGCTCCTCCGAGGAGGTGTCGCGGTGACCACCCCGGCGACGAAGGCCCGCCCACCGGTGGCCAAGCCGCCGGGCTCGCCCGGCGGTCCCGCCCGACGGCCGGTACGCCGTCGTCGGGACCGGGTGGCCACGGTCGTCCTGCACGTGCTGCTGGTGGCGGGCCTGCTCGCCATGGTCGGCCCGTTCCTCTGGATGCTGCTGTCGTCGTTCAAGTCGGAGGCCGAGATCCGGCTCGTCCCGGCGACCTGGTGGCCGGAGCAGTTCACGTTGGCGAACTACCGGGAGCTGTTCGGCCGGCTCGACTTCCCGACCTACTTCTTCAACTCGGCCCTGGTGGCCACCCTGGTCACCCTCGGCAACCTGGTCTTCTGCTCGGCCGTCGGCTATGCGCTGACCAAGCTGCGCTTTCCGGGGCGCCGGGCACTGTTCGGGCTGGTACTCGGCTCGGTGATGGTGCCCAGCATGGTGACCTTCGTACCGCTCTTCGTGCTGATCGCCAACCTCGGGCTGACCAACACCTACGCCGCGCTGGTGCTGCCGTTCCTGGCCGGGGCCCTCGGCGCGTTCCTGATGCGCCAGTTCATGTTCTCCATCCCCGACGAGCTGGTCGAGTCCGCCCGGGTCGACGGCGCGAGCGAGCTGCGGATCTTCGTCCGGATCGTGCTGCCGCTCTGCCGGCCGGCGCTGGCCGCGCTCGGCATCCTCACCTTCCTCGCCCACTGGAACAGCTTCATCTGGCCGCTGGTGGTGGCCACCACCGAGGACAAGTACACCCTGCCGGTCGCGCTGGCGCTCTACAGCGTCGGGCAGAACCAGATCAAGTTCGGGCTGCTGCTCGCCGGCTCGGTCGTGGTGGTGCTGCCGGTGGTGATCGTCTTCATCGTGTTGCAGCGGCACTTCGTGCGCGGCATCGCGACCACCGGACTGAAGTGACGTACCCCCGGAGGTAACCTCATGATCCGTCCTGTCCGAGTCGCCCTGGCGGCGACCCTCACCCTCGCCCTGACCCTGCCGGCCGGCGCCGCCACGGCCGCACCGGCGGCATCGGTCGCACCGGCCCTGGCGGCCGGTTCCCCGGCCGGGGCCGTCGACCGGGCCACCGCGCTGCGCTGGGCGGCCGACACCTGGCGCTCCATGGTGGCGATGACCGACCCCGGTACCGGACTGCCCGCCGACAACATCGACGGCGACCTGGCCACCGGCAGCCGGGCGAAGTACACCTCGCCGACCAACATCGGCTCGTACATCTGGTCCGCGCTGGTGGCCCGCGAGCTGAAGCTGATCGGGGAGCGGGAGCTGGTCGGGCGGGTCGACGCCGCCCTGTCCTCGCTGGCCCGACTCGACCGGCACGCCGACTCCGGCATGTTCTACAACTGGTACGACCCGGCCACCCTGGAGCTGCTGCGCACCTGGCCGGTCGACGGCAACCCGGTGTACCCGTTCGCGTCCAGTGTGGACAACGCCTGGCTGGCCGCCGCGCTGATGATCGTGCACAACGCGCTGCCGCAACTGCGTGGCAAGGCCGACCCGCTGCTGAACGCGATGGACTTCGGTTTCTACTACGACCCGCAGGCGCTCGGCGCCGACGTGCCGGTCGGGCTGATGCGCGGCGGCTTCTGGGTCGAGCCGCCGCCCGGCTGCTCGCTGCCCGGCAACTACCGCGACCGGGGGCCGGACGTGCACTACACCTGCCACACCTACGGCGCCTTCAACAGCGAGACCCGCATGATCAGCTATGTCGCGATCGCGCGCGGCCAGGTGCCCCCGGCACACTACTTCGGCCCGTGGCGGACCTTCCCCGACACCTGCGACTGGTCCTGGCAGGAGATGAAGCCGGTCGGCGGATACCGGGAGTACGCCGGGGTCCGGGTCTTCGAGGGCGCCTACCGCTACCGGGGCCTCCAGTTCGTACCGTCCTGGGGCGGGGACATGTTCGAGGCGTTCATGCCGGACATGTTCGTGCCGGAGACCCGCTGGGGGCCGAACAGTTGGGCCCGCAACCACCCGGTCTACGTACGCGGCCAGATCGCGCACGGCCTGGACGACGCGAAGTACGGCCACTGGGGCTTCTCGCCCGCCTCCGACCCGGCCGGTGGCTATCGCGAGTACGGCGTGGACGCGATGGGGCTGGACACCCCCGGTTACACCAGTGACCAGGAGCGGACCAGCGTCGACTACGGGTTCGAGGGCTGCCCCGACCGCCCCGCCCAGCCGGAACCGGCGGCGTACGGCGACGGGGTGGTCACCCCGCACGCGGTCTTCCTGGCCCTCCAGTACGCGCCGGCCGAGGCGCAGACCGAGTTGGCGAAGCTGCGCCGGGACTTCGACATCTACGGTCCGGGCGGCTTCTACGACTCGGTGGCGGTGCGCAGCGGCACCGTCGCCAAGCGGTATCTCGCACTCGACCAGGGCATGGTGCTGGGCGCGCTGGGCAACCTGCTCGGCGACGACCTGCTCCGCCGGCAGTTCACCCCGGGCGGGGCGGAGCGGCTGCTGCGGCCGGTGATGCGGATGGAGGAGTTCTCCGTACCGGCCCGGCAGTAGCCCGGACCGAACCGGGCCTCCGGTGGCCGGCCGGCCACCGGAGGGCCCTGGGCCGGAGACGGTGGACAGAAGGCAGAACAGCCAGGTCGGCGGAGAGAGCCAGGTCGGAGGATCACGCGAGGATGAGCGAACAGACGACGAACACCGAGAACGCGCAGCGGGCCCGGGCTGACTGGCAGGGGCGGATCGGGCGGCGCCGGACCGGTGGCGCCGACGACGAGCCACTCACCCTCGACGCTCCGACCGCCCTGGTGGCGACGCCGGGCCGGGGACAGGTCACCCTCGACTGGAAGCCGGTACCGGACGCCATCGGATACCAGGTGTACCGGTCGGCCGGGGACGCGCCGCTGGCGCCGCTGGACCACCACGGCGGCGACGTGCTGGCGGTGCCCCACCCGCCGTACGCGGACACCACCGGCGAGCCCGGCCACCCCTACGAGTACGCCGTGGCGGCGCTGCGCGACGTCGACCAGCCCGGGCCGCTCTCCGGGTCGGTCCGGGTGGCGGCACTCGACGGGACGGCTCGCCGCGCGGGTGGGGAGCGCCCGGCCGGGACCGGAGCGGATCCGCTGGTACGGGTGATGGTCGAGGCGTCCGGCCCGACCCGGCCGATGCACCGGCCGTGGCGCCCGATGGTCGGCTCCGAGCACCTGAGTCACCTGCTGAGCGAGGAGACCACCGGCGGGCGGCCGATCGGCGCGGAACTCGCCGAGGCGCTGCGGATCATGCGTACCGAGCTGGGGGTCGGCAGCGTACGGGCGCACGCCATCCTCTGCGACGATCTCGGCGTCTACCGGGAGGTCGACGGTGCGCCGGTACACGACTTCAGCCGGGTGGACGAGGTCTACGACCGGCTGCTGAGCCTCGGCCTGCGTCCGGTGGTCGAGTTGTCGTTTATGCCCCGGGACCTGGCCAGCGACCCGACGAAGACCGTCTTCGCGTACGGGGCGATCATCTCGCCGCCCCGGGACTGGCAGCGCTGGGCCGACCTGATCCGCGCCCTGGTCCGGCACCTGATCGACCGGTACGGCCGGGACGAGGTGCGGCACTGGCCGTTCGAGGTGTGGAACGAGGCGAACCTGGAGGTCTTCTGGTCCGGTACCCGCGCCGAGTTCCTGCGGCTGTACGAGGTGACCGTCCGGGCGGTCCGGGACGTCGACCCCGGGCTCACGGTCGGCGGCCCGGCCTCGGCCGCCGCCGGCTGGGTGGGTGAGCTGCTCGACCACGTCGACGCCTCCGGTGCGCCGATCGACTTCGTCTCCACGCACACCTACGGCGCCCCGCCGCTGGACTTCCGCCCGCTCTGCACCCGGCACGGCCGCCCGGACCTGGGCATCCTGTGGACCGAGTGGGGGGTCACGCCGACCCACTTCAACCCGGTCAGTGACGACGTCTTCGCCGCCACCTTCCTGCTGCGCGGCATGCGCTCGGCCGCCAACCGGGTGGACGCGCTCGCCTACTGGGTCGCCTCCGACCACTTCGAGGAACTGGGCCGCCCGCCCCGGCTCTTCCACGGCGGCTTCGGCCTGCTGACCGTCGGCAACCTGCGCAAGCCCCGGTTCTGGGCGCTGTCCCTGGCCGACCGGCTCGGCGAGCACGAGTTGCCGGCCACGCTGACCGGGGACGGGGCGGAGAGCCTGGTCGAGGCGTGGGCGGCCCGGGGTGACGACGGCACGGTGACGGTGCTGGTCTGGAACGGCACCCTCGACCAGTCCAAGGCCGGCGGGGACCGGCGGTTGGACCGCGACGTCCGGGTCGAGCTGCGTGGGCTGGCCGCCGGCAGTTATCGGGTACGCCACTGGCGGGTCGACCGGGAGCACTCCAACATCCGCCGGGTCTGGCAGGACCTCGACGGCGGGGACTGGCCGACCGGTGAACAGTGGGAGCTGCTGCGCGCCCGGGACACCCTGGACGAGTACCGGCCGGAGCAGGTCGTACCCGTCGTTGACGGGGGCTGCACCGTCGACTTCCCGCTGCCGATGCCCGGGATGTCGTTTCTCCGCCTCGAACCCGCACCGTAGCCGTCCGCCCTGCCGAACCCAGCCGCGTTTGATCCTCTGTGGAGTGCGAGCATGGCGGCCATGGAAATCTACGAGGACGAGCGGTCGGTGTCGCGGGCGGACCTGGCGGGCTGGCTGCGCCAGTTGGCCCACCAGCTCGATTCGGAGGGAAAGGTCTTCTACGGCGCGGCCGGCGCGGTCGCCATTCCCGAGCAGGTCGAATGTGAACTGGAGATCGAGCGCGACGGCGCGGAGATCTCCGTCGAGATCGAGTTCTCCTGGATCGACCCGAACGCCCCCGTCGGCGCCGACGAGGACGACGAAGAAGAAGACGAAGAAGACGACGAAGAGGAAGACGACGAAGAGGAAGACGTAGAGGAAGACGAAGAGGAGGAGGACGAGGAGGCCGCCGAGCCGAGCCCGATCGCGGCAACGGTTACCGAGGCGGCGGCCCCCGAGCCAGAGCAGGGCGACGAGCCGGCGAAGGCGACGGAGTCGGCGGAGCCCGCCGAGGAGCCGAGCGCTTCCGCCAGCCCGGCGCCCACCAGCACCCAGCCTGAGCCGGTTGCCGCTCCCGAGCCTGAGCCGGCCTCTAGCATCCAGCCTGAGCCGGCGACGAGCCCCGAGCCTGAGCCCGCCGCCAGCAGTCAGCCTGAGCCGGTTGCCAGTCCCGAGCCGGAGCCGACCACCAGCCCGGTGCCGGAGTCGACCACCAGCGGCGCGCCGGGGGCGGCTGGCACCGCCGAGCCGGCGGGCGGCGAGAACAAGCCCGCCGGAGCGGCGTAACGTCCGTCCGATCAGGACGGTCGGCGGGTGGGTCGGCCCAGTTCTCCGGCCCGGTCCACCCGTCGGCCGTCGGCTCGGCGCCAGGCCCTCGGCGGTGCGGTCACTCCCGGAGCTTGGCGCGCAGGGCCGCCGCGTCCGGTGCGCCGAGTTCCTCGTAGACCGCGAGCGCCTGCCGCCAGACCGCCTGGCCGTCCTGGTGGCGCCCGGCCGTCCGCAGCGCGTCGCCGAGCCGGTGCAGGGTGCCCGCCTGGTACCAGCGGTCGTCGAGGTCCCGGTAGATCTCGGCGGCCTGCCGGTAGTGGTCGATCGCCGCGCCGTGCCGACCCAGTTGGCCGTGCGCGGTCGCGGCGGCCTGCAAGGCGCGGGCCTCGCCCCGGCGGTGCCCGAGCGACCGGAGGATCTCCAGGGATTCCGTGATCACCGGTAGCGCCTCGGCGGGCCGGCCGGCGACGGTCAGGGTCAGCGCGATCTGGTAAAGCGAGATCGACATGTTCCCGGCCTCGCCGTGCGCCCGTTCCAGCGCGTACGCCTGCCGGCTGCACCGCAGCGAGCGGTAGTGCTCACCGGCGTCCCGGTACGCGGCGCCGAGGTTGCTCAGCACCGTCGCGATGCCCGCCGGGTCGTCCACCTCCCGGAAGATCTCCAGCGCCTGCTGGTGCGTCTGCACCGCCAGCGCGGTCTGCCGGGTCGACCGGTAGGCGGTGCCGATCCCGCTGAGCATGTGCGCCTGGCCGACCCGGTCGCCGGTCCGCTCGGCCGCGCAGAGTCCGGCCCGGTGGGTCCGGATCAGGTCACCCCAGGCGCGGGTCAGGTGCAGGTGGACCCAGGTGGCGTAGGCGAGGCGCCAGCAGAGGCTGTCGAAGTTGCGGGACTGCGCCAGTTCCACGGCGGCGATCAGGTTGTGCCGCTCGGTCTCGTACCACTCCCGGGCCTGCCGATCGCCGGAGAAGGCCAGCGGCGTGACGTCCCGGGGAGGTCCCGGCACCGTCACCTCGGACTCGCTCGGCTGGAGCAGCGGTCGGGCGCGCAGGGCGCTGCGGGTCAACCAGTCGACCAGCCGGCGTTGGCTGGCGCTGCGCAGCCGTGGCGTGTCCTGCTCGGCGGTGAGTTCGGCGGCGTACGCGTGCAGCAGGTCGTGCACCACGAACCGGTCCGGGGTGTACTCGCTGACCAGGTGCGCGGCGGCGAGTTCGTCGAGCAGGACCCGGATCCGCGGCGGGTCGGCCCGGACCAGGGTCGCCGCGGCCGGGGCGGACAGCTCCGGGGTGGGGTGCAGGCCGAGCCGGCGGAACAGCCGGGCGGCCGGCGCGCTGAGGGTCCGGTACGACCACGAGAAGACCGCGCGTACGTCGACGGCCGCGTCCGGGCTGGCGAACCTGTCCAGCCCGCCCCCGGCGTCGGCGAGTTGCCGGTCCAGCGCTGCCAGGGGGAAGGCGGGGCGGGCGGCGGCCCGGGCGGCGACGATGGCCAGTGCCAGCGGCAGTCGGCCGCACGCGTCGACGATCCGGCCCACCGCCTCGGGCTCGGCGTCGATCCGCCGCTGCCCGAGCCGCGAGCCGAGCATCTGCCGGGCCTGGGGCGCGGTGAACGGATCCAGCCGAACCGCCCGGGCTCCCTCGGTCACCACCAGCGCGGACAACTCGCTGCGACTGGTGACCAGTACGAAGCACCCGGTCCCGCCGGGCAGCAGTGGCCGGACCTGTTCGGCGTCGCCCGCGTTGTCCAGTACGACCAGCATCCGGCGACCGTCCATCAGGGACCGGTACAGCCCGGTCTGCCCGTCGAGGTCGGCGGGGATCTGCGTGGCGGGCAGCCCGAGCGCGCGGAGGAACAGCGTCAGCGCGTGCTCCGGGGTCACCGTCGCCCGGCCGTCGTAGCCGCGCAGGTTCACCCAGAGCTGACCGTCGGGGAAGTGCTCCGCGACCCGCCGGGACCAGTGCAGCGCCAGCGCGGTCTTGCCGACCCCGGCCGTACCGCTCAGGACCAGCACGCCCGGCGTGCCAGCCGGGCGGAGGTCGCGGCTGTCCAGCAGGCTGCCCAGCAGGCTGTGCAGCCTCTCCACCTCGGCGGCCCGGCCGGCGAAGCCGGAGACCTCCGGCGGCAGTTGCCGGGGTACCGGCGGCAGGCTCACCGCCTCGGCGGGTGCCGTCGGGGTGCCGCCGAGCACCTGCGCGTGCAGCCGTTGTAGCTCCTCGCCCGGATCGAGCCCGAGTTCCTCGGCCAGGTGCCGGCAGCCCTCGTGGTAGGCGTCCAGCGCCTCCGCCCGGCGCCCGGCGCGGTGCAGTGCGGTGACCAGTTGCAGCCAGAGCCGCTCCCGCAGCCGGTCCCGGGCGGTCAACCCGCGCAGCTCCTCGACGAGTTCGGCGTGCCGGCCGAGCCGCAGATCCACGTCGATCCGCCGCTCCAGCGTACGAACTCGCTCTTCCCGCAGGCCGGGCACGCTCTCCCGGTGCAGCAGCTCGGACGGTACGTCGCTGAGCGGGTCGCCGCGCCACTGCCGCAGCGCCGCCCGTAGCGCGGTCGACTCGCCGTCCAGGTCGGATCGCCGGGCCGCCCGGTCGGCCGCCACCAGCCATTGCCGGAACCGCCCGAGGTCCACCAGATCGGTGCCGACCTCGATCAGGTAGCCGTCGGAGCCGGTGGCGATCAGCGGTGGCGCGCCCGCCTCGTCGAGCAGCGCGCGCAGCCGGGTGACGTTCAACTGCGCCGCCCGGCGTGGGTTGTCCGGCTGGCGGGCATCCCAGATCGCCTCGGTCAGTCGCCCGACCGAGACGAGCCGGCCCGGCTCCAGCAGCAGTGTCGCCAGCAGCACCCGGCACTTCGGCGACCGGACCGGTACCGACCGGCCGGCCACCCGTACGTCGATGGGCCCGAGTAGCCCAAATTCCACCCCGTTGGTCATCGTCCTCTCCGCCCCCGCGTCTCCGACAGGCTGACACAACGGCCGGCAATCGGAAATACGCAGCCTGACGTACCAAGTACAGGGTCGCGGTCACCGAGGATATCGGTTTTCCGACGAGACGATGATCAGTTCTCGAATCCGTTGCGGAACTCCGCAATATCAGGGCCCGCGCACCGGGAGAGGACGACGCGGGGTACCGGAGCGACCACTCCGGTACCCCGACGCCGTGCCGGTCAGCCCAGATAGCTCCGGCTCAGGACGATCTCCTCACTCGGCAGGCCGAGCAGTCCGAGCACCTGGACCCGGACGGCGGTCTGCACGAGCTGCCCGTTGGGGTTGGTGGTGGACTCGTTGAGGTAGACGACGGCCACCCCGGGTATCCCGATCGTCACCGGGCTACTGGTGCCGACGGCGGCGCCGTTGATCGTGCCGACCACCCGGGAGGTCCGGGTGATACCGGCCGGCCCGGCCACGCTGGTGCTTTCGATGGTGGAGAGGTTGACCAGACCACCGAGCAGGTTGGCGCCGGCGACGGTCGCCCGGGCCGTGGTCGTACCGGTGTCGGGGTCGAGCGTGCACCTGGCGTTGAGTACCCCGGTGGTCAACAGCGGCGGCGCGTTGACCGCCACCGAGGTGCGCGCCTCATCGGGTGGGCAGGTCACGTCGGGGGTCCGCGGGACGGTCAACAGCAGACCGGTCGCCTGGAGCGCGAAGGCACCGCCGCGCAGGTAGACGACCACCCGTACCACGGCGGTGGCCGAACCGCCGTCGTCGTCGGTCACCCGCACCAGCACGTTGTGCGGACCGAGCGCGGTGAACGCGTGGCTGATCGCGCAGGTGCCGGCCCCGGCGGACTCGTTGACCGTGCCGGCGGCGAGCGGGCTGCCGTCGTCGAAGTCGACCGAGCAGGTGTGCGTGTCGTTGGTGCCGATGTCGGTGAACGGTGCGGTGAAGCTGACCGGGGTGCCCCGGGTGAAGAGCGCCCCGTTGGCCGGGGCGGAGATGCTGACCACCGGGGCGACGTTGCTCAGGGTCAGCGTGGCGGTGGCCGCCACCGGCGGGTTGACCCCGTCGTCGGCGGTCAGGGTGAGCGTGTAGGTCCCGTTGTCGGTGCAGGTCACCGTCGTGGTCAGGGCGGCCTGGTTGCCGAACGCGCAGGTCGCGCCCGGCTCGCCGCCACCGCTGACGTCCCAGTCCAGGCTTGCCGGCGGGCCGTCCGGATCGGTCACGTCGCCGGCGATGCCGACCGGAGTACCCTCCTGTCCGGAGTAGGGTCCGCCCGCCTCGACCACGGGTGGGGCGTTGATCACGACCGTACGGCAGTCGGTGACGAAGCCGGCGCCGCCGCCGTCACTGCCGAAGGCCCGTACGCAGATCTGGTGCGTACCGGCGGCCAGCGCCGGGGTGCCGGTGCTGTAGGTGACGTTCTTCGGGCCGGGTGCCTGCGGCAGGTCGGGCTGGATGTCGGCGTTGCCGATCGGGGTGTAGGGGCCACCGGGCCCGGTGGTGCTCAGCGCCAGCGAGCTGAGTTCGGAGGTGATGACGCCGGGCAGGAAGTCCGGCAGCGCCTCGGTGGGTACCTCGACGCACTGCCCGCCTGGCACGGTGGCGGCGGTGATCTGTTGCAGGCTCCCGCGCCCCCCGCCGGTGTTCGAGCAGGAGGAGCCGGAGCCGACCGCGAAGGTGTAGATGTCGACCTCCTCCGGGGTACCCGCCAGCGCCGCCTGTACGCCGCCGACCGCGCCGTCGGTGGCGACGCCGTCGGAGAGGAAGACCACGATCTTGCGCTCCTCCTGCGCAGCCGCGGCCACCGCCCTGGCCCGGGTCACCGCGTCGGCGAAGTCGGTCGCGCCCTCGACTTCCCGGTGGGTGAAGTCGTTGACCCCGCCGTTGCCGGCGGCGTTGGAGAAGGCCGAGCTGAGCACCTCCTCGATGTCCCGGTCACCCGCGTCCGGTCCGGTACCGCCGAGGTCGCTGTCCGGTCCGGTGATGAGGTCGTCGGGCGTGCCGCCCGGCACGACGTCGGCGGCCACCGCCGTCGACCCGAAGACCACCGCCCCGACGCCGCCGACGGTGCCGGCGACGGCGGGATCCGTCACGATCTTGTCGTTGAGGTTGCGGGCGGCGGCGATCTCACACTCGATGATCCGTCCGCAACTGTTGCCGCCCGCGTCGGTGCTGCCGGAGACGTCCAGCACGTAGATGACCGCGGTGTTCGCCACCGGCTGCCCGGTGCCGACCGACGCCGTGCCGGTCACGGTCACCGGGCCGGGTGGCAGCACCGCCCCGTTGGCCGGGGTGTCGATGGTGACCGAGATGCTGGTGCCACCCGGCAGGTTGTCGTCGACGGCTCGCGCCGGGACCCCGGTCGCGAGAACGAGTGCCAGCGCCGTCACCGCGACACCCGTGGTGCCGGCCCAGGCCGACCTTGCACGTTTCATTGACTCCTCCTCCGTCGGGGCGCGGAAACGGGGGTACGACCGATGCCGCGCCAGACGGAGTATGGAGCGAGGTGAATGTGGCTCAGGCACATTAAGTGACAGCGCGTTGACTGAATTCAGGTAGCTCGAATTTCATCGATCTGATATGCCTTTAGTCAATGGTGGGGCGAACGGACTGAGTAGTTCCGGCCACTCGCGTCTCGGCAGGGGCGGACCGTCCATTGACGACTCCGGGGTCGGTGGTGGTCCGGTCTCGGTGACCGGGGCTAGTCGCGCCGGAAGGTCGCCACCCAGTTGACCTCCCAGGTCCGCCCGCCGTCCGGCGAGAACGCCTGCTCCCACCGGGGCTGCCCGGTGTCGGCCCCGGACCAGGTGTACCGAACCCGGATCGGCCTGCCCTCCCAGGTGTCGTCGCACTCGAACACGCCGACCCCGTCGGTGAACCGCCCGACGACCGGTACGTCCAACTGGCCGCCGCTGGTCTTCGCGGCCCACCAGATCCGCCACACCCGTTCCTCCGGGTTGAACAACCGCAGGGTGATCCCCTCGATGTCCCGCTCCGGCGCCCTGAGCACATCGAAGACGCCGGAGCCGTCCAGCAGTACCTGGCAGTCCAGGGTCGCGTCGAACTCGTACCACTCGTCGACGCCGGAGAGCACCTTGACGAGTCGGCGCTGCCGGCTGGTCCAGTGCCCGGCCAGGAAGTCGAAATCCGTGTTCCTCATGCCGGGAACGCTAGGGCCGTACCCCTGACACGTTCTGTCAGTCCCCGCTGGCAGACTTCGGCACCGTGCGCGCCGACCGTCTGCTCTCCATCGCCCTGCTGTTGCAGAGCCGGGGCCGGCTGACCGCCCGGCAGCTCGCGGGCGAGCTGGAGGTGTCGGTGCGGACGATCTACCGGGACGTGCTGGCCCTCGGCACCGCCGGCATCCCGGTCTACGGCGACGCCAACGGTTACCAGCTGGTCGACGGCTACCAGACCCAGTTGACCGGGCTCACCGCCGACGAGGCCCAGGGACTGGCGCTGACCGGGTTGCCGGGGGCGGCGGCCGACCTGGGGCTGGCCGAGGCGGTGGCCGCCGCGCAACTGAAGCTCGCCGCCGCGCTGCCGGCGGCGCTGCGGGAGCGGGCCGACCGGATGCGCCAGGTCTTCCACCTCGACGCCCCGGGCTGGTACCACGACGGGGACAGCGCCGACCATCTCGCCGCCGTCGCCGACGCCGTGTGGCGGCAACGGGTCGTCACGGTGCGGTACGAGAACTGGACCCGGGTCGTGGACCGCCGGCTGGAGCCGTACGGGCTGGTGCTGAAGGCGGGCAAGTGGTATCTGGTGGCCCGGGCCGACCGGGACCTGCGGACCTTCCGGGTCAACCACATCCGCCAGCTGTCCGTACTCGCCGAGCGGTTCGACCGGCCGGCGGAGTTCGACCTGGCGGCGTACTGGCGGGCGCAGATCCTGGAGTTCCGCACCCGACTGCACCGGGCGGAGGCACTGGCCCGGTTCGCGCCGGGCGTGCTCGACCAACTGCCGCACCTGTCGGGGAGCGCGGTGGCGGACGCGGTGGCCGAGGGCGAACGGCAGCCCGACGGCTGGGTCCTCGCCCGGGTGCCGATCGAGTCGGACAGCCACGCCGAGCGGCAGTTCCTGCGGCTCGGCGCCGAGGTCGAGGTGCTGGAGCCGGAGTCGCTGCGGCAGCGGCTGGCAGCCACCGTGTCCGGCCTGGCAACGCTGTACGCCGCACCACCCCGCTGACCGCCACCAACCGCCTGGGCTGCGAGTGGAGACCCTGGTGGCGGGGCCGGCGGTGTGACCCCGAGCCGAGGTCGGCCCGGGCCGAGCCGCTCGGCCGCGCTCTCGAGGGCTGGCTACCCGAGTCCGACGACGTGGTTCGCCCAGGCCCAGGCCGCCACCTCGACCCGGTTGCGTAGCCCCAGCTTGGTCTGGATGCCGGAGAGGTGGCTCTTGACCGTGCTCAACGAGATGAACAGCTCGGCCGCGATCTCCTGGTTGGTACGCCCCCGGGCGATGGCCCGGACCACCTCGGTCTCCCGTTCGGAGAGCGCTCGGGCGGGGCGCCCGCTGCCGGGTGCCCCGACGCTCCGCAGGTGGCGCAGCAGTCGCACGGTGACCGAGGGCGAGACCAGGGCGTCCCCGGCGTGCGCGGCCCGGACCGCCTCGACCAGCAGCGCCGGGCCGGCGTCCTTGAGTACGAAGCCGACCGCTCCGCCGCGCAGTGCGCCGTAGACGTACTCATCGAGGTCGAAGGTGGTGACCACGACCACCCGGAGCGGATCCGGGACGTCGGGTCCGGCCAGCGCGCGGGTCACCTCGATCCCGTCGAGCCGGGGCATCCGGATGTCCACCAGGCAGACGTCCGGGCGCAGCCGTCGGGCGAGCGCGACCGCCTGACCCCCGTCGGCGGCCTCGGCGACCACGTCGATGTCGGGCTGGTCCTCCAGGATGAGCCGCAGACCGCTGCGTACCATCGCCTGGTCGTCGGCGAGCAGTACCCGGATGGTCATCGGCGGCTCCCGGCCGGTACGGGCACACTGGCGCGTACCGCCCAGCCGGCGCCGGGACACGGTCCGGCCCGGAGGGTGCCGCCGAGCGCTTCGAGGCGTTCCCGCATCCCGATCAGCCCGTAGCCGCTCCGGTGCGAATAGCGCGGCGCGGCCGGCGGGGCGTCGTCGACCACCTCGACGGTGACCGCTTCCCGGTCCCGGGCGACGGTCACCGTGACCGACCGGGCCTGCGGGGCGTGCCGGGCGATGTTGGTCAGCGACTCCCGTACCACCCGGTGCACCGTACTGGTCACCTCCGGCGGCCACGCCGTGGTGTCCTCGCCGTCCGGCAACCGCAGCCGTACCGCCGGCCCGTGGCCCTCGAAGCGCCTGACCAGATCGCCGAGCTGTTCGGGGTTGGCGCTGGTCGGGGCCGCGTCGTCGGCGTCGCGCAGCAGTCCCACCACCCGGCGCATCGCGGCCAGCGCGTCCGAGCCGGCCGACTCGATGCCGGCCAGCGCGGCACCGGCCCGCTCCGGGTACCGCCGGGCGACGATCTGGGCCGCCTGGGCCTGCACCACGATGCCGGTGATGTGGTGGGCGACGACGTCGTGCAGCTCCCTGGCCAGTTCCAGGCGCTCGTCCCGGCGTACCTGCTCGGCCACGGCCCGGCGGCGGGCGGCCAGCAGCCGCAGGCCCAGCCCCACCGTCAACGCGGCGAGCCAGCCCACCACGTTCAGCCCGGCGACGCCGCCGACAACGGTGCCGGAGGGTGGGAAGGCGAACTGGGCGCCGAGCACGATCGCCAGCCCGCCGACCGCGATCGCGCCGGCCGGGCGTGACGGCAGGGTCCGGACCGCGGAACCCACCAGCACGGAGAGGGCGAGGGCCGTGGTGGGGCCGGGCTCGGCGGGCAGTCCGGCGGACCGGGCGACCAGGATGGCGACGGCCGCGACGGTGAGGCCGGCGACCGCCGCCCAGAGCCGGTGCCGCCGACGCGCCAGGGCGATGCCGCCGGCCACCGCTCCGGCGGCACCGTCGAACAGCCAGTAGCGGCCACCCCAACTGGTGGCGAGCGCGGTCGCCGTGACCACGAGGGTCGCGACGAACAGGATGCCGAGCCCGGCGTCGGCGACGAACCGGCCCCGGCCGGCCACCGGGTTCCGAATGTTCACGCTGGTCAGGCTACGAGAGTCCGGCGCGGCTGCCGAACCGGCCAAAAGTACGGTCGGACTCAGGCGACCCGGAGGGTGGGCGGCGCGACGATCCGGGCGAGGCCGGAGATGTCGCCGGTCTGGTCGACGGGCGGACCGTCCACCCCGGCGGTCCCGCTGGCCGCCGTGCCGACGGTCGCCGTGCCGGTGGCGTCCGGCGGCGAGCCGGGCGAGGCCGTCTCGATCCGCACGGTCGGGGCGGCGGAGAGGTTGATCTCGTTGAGCGTCGCGATCAACCTGCTCACGTCGTCGGTCGCCATCCGGAACGATCCCCGGCACACCGTGCCGATCCACAGCGACACCACCACGGTGCCCCGGTCGCCGTGATAGCTGACCCGCATCGTCCGGTCGCCGCCACGGCTGTCGATGAACAGATCCCCAACGCTCGGTATCGGTCGCACCTCGCCCATGGATCCAGGATGTGGCATCCCGGGCCGGAGCGGAATACCCGGCACCGGTCCGGTCCCGCGCCGGCGCTCGGCCCGGACCCGTGGACCGGCACAGCCCGAGCCGCCGACCGGTGCGCGTGCACCGGTCCCGGCTACGGTCAGGGCCGGTCCACGGGTCCGGTCGGCGGCTGGGTTCCGGTACGGTCGGCGGCCGGACCCCGGTTACGGTCGGCGGGCGGTGACCAGCCAGTGCGCCCCGGGGATGCGTACCCCGTCCGGGCCCTCGTAGCGGCGCAGCGCCTCGACCAGGATCTCCCGGGCCGCCTCGACGCTCGGCCCACACTCCTGTTGCAGCACCGCCAGGACCGGCCCCGAGCCGAGGAACCCCTCGGCCGCCTCGGCCATGTCCGCCCCGAACGCCATCGGGACGTCGACCGGCCGGGGCCGTACGTCGGTGAAACCGGCCCGGCCCAGCACCTCGGTCAGCCGCGCCGGGTCGGCCAGCGAGAACATCGCCGAGTCAGGCAGTCGGGCGGGGTCCCGCTCGCCGTGCAGCGCGGACATCGGCGCCACGTACCAGGCGTTGTCGGCCATCCCGCGGGGGCAGACGAAGGCGAGCCGGCCGCCCGGCCGGAGCGCGTGGCGGACGTTGCCGAACGCCGCCACCGGGTCGGCGAAGAACATGATGCCGAACTGGCTGATCGCCACGTCGAACTCGTCGCCCGGAAACGGGTGTACCTGCACGTCGCCCGCCGTGAACTCGACGTTGCGCAGGCCGGCCGAGGTCGCGGCGGCCCGGGCGTGGTCGAGCATCAGCGCGGAGAGGTCGACCCCGAGCACCCGGCCCCGGACGGCCAGCCGGGCGGCGAGCCGGGTCGTCTCGCCGGTACCGCAGCCGATGTCGAGTACCCGGTCCTCGGGCCCGATCGCGGCGGCGCTGAGCAGCGCCTCGGTGAGCGCGCCGTTCACCGGGTCGTCCCGCTCGCTCTGCGCGGCCCAGTTGGCGCCCTCCGGCCCGTTCCACGCTGCGGCCTGGGCGGTGTTGACGATGTGCATCTCAGTTCCCTTCCGGACGGGCCTGGGCGAGCAACCGCAGGCCGACCGCGGCGAGGCCCTCGTCGGCCACCCGCAGGCGCTCGATGTGTCGGAGTGTGGTGAACACCGCCAGCCCGTCGGCGTCGTCGCCGAGCCGCTCGGCGAGATAGCGGTGCAGGTACGGCACCCGCACGGTCTCGCGGATGTCGAAGAGCGTGCCGATCTCCCCGCTGATGGCCTCTCCCGGGTGCAGGCGGTGATCGTCGCGGTGCCGCTCGACCCAGTGCCGGTGGGGCGCCGTGACCGGCCCGGCTCCGGGCTCCGGCCCGAATCGTCCGGCGGCACCGAGCACTGCCGCGAAATCGTGGTACCAGCCGGCGGTGGCGGCGTCCGCCCGCTCCCAGGCGAACTCGTCGACCACCAGCATCCCGCCCGGCCGCAGCAGCGACCGGGCCCGCCGGACCGCACCGGCGAGGTCCGCCATGTGGTGCAGGGAGAGCGAACAGAGCACCACGTCGAAGGGGTACTCGTCCCGGTAGTCGGCCAGGTCGGCCACGAGCGCCGCGACACCCTGTGCGGCGGCCACGCTGACGGCCACCGGATCGACGTCCACGCCCAGGACGGCGTAACCGGCCTGGCCGAGGGCGCGGGCGAGGTCGCCCCGCCCGCAGCCGGCGTCGAGGATCCGGGCCGGCGCCGGGGGCAGCCATCCGGACAGGAAGGCCAACTGGTCGGCGATCCGGGCGGCGGTGACGTCGCCGGTACCGGCATCCGGGCCGTACGCCCGGACTGTGCTGATTGGACTCACCGGTCAAGCGTCGGTCAGGTGTCCCATGCGGACAACTGCGGATTGGTTGGGTCTGCCATAAGCTCGACGCATGCTCGATCCCTGGTCGTTGCAGGTGCTCGTCGCGGTCGGCGAGCGCGGTTCGTTCTCGGCGGCTGCCACCGCGCTCTCGCTGACCCAGCCGGCCGTCTCGCGCCAGATCGCCGGCCTGGAGCGGCGGCTCGGCGTACGGCTGTTCAGCCGGGACGCCCGTGGTGTCCGGCCGACCCCGGCCGGTGCGGTCGCGATCGAACTCGCCCGGGACAGCCTCGCCCGGCTGCGGGACCTGGAGGCCCGGCTGGCCTCCTTCGCCGAGCTGGAGTCGGGCGAACTCCGGCTGGCGGCCTTTCCGAGCGTCAACACGCACTTCGTGCCCGAGGCGGTACGCCGGTTCGGTCGGCTCCATCCGGGCGTGACGCTCAGCCTCCGGCAGCTCGACCAGGCGGCGCTGCTGCCGTCGGTACGGGACGGGCGGATCGACCTGGCCCTGGTGACCGACTGGCACCTGTACGACGAACCGCAGGCGGCCCGGGCCGCCCCGATCGGTGTCGACCCGCCCCGGACGAGTGTCGACGGTGTCGACCTGGTGCCCCTGCTCGACGAGGAACTCCAGGTCGTCCTGCCGGCCCAGCACCGGCTGGCCCGGCGTCGCCGGATCCGCCTGGCCGACCTGGGCGGCGAGACCTGGATCGACGGGGCGCATCCCGACTGTCTCGGGCCGGTCGCCCCGCTGGCCCAGGCGCTCGGTGCCGCACCCCGGATCGGGTTCTGGTGCGACGACTGGAGCGGCAAGCAGGCTCTGGTGGCGGCCGGTGTCGGCGTGATGTTGATGCCGACCCTGGCCGCCGTCGCGGTGCGCCGTGACGTGGTGCTGCGCCCGACCGCGCCGGTGCTGCCGACCCGCCGGCTCTACGCGGTGACGGCCAGACCGGAGTTCCGGGCTCCGGCGGTGACCGCGATGCTGGAGATACTGGCCGACCTCGCGCCGCACCGGAGCTGACCGGGGCGGATCCCGCTCGGGCTGACCCTGCCCCGAGTCGGTTGGCGGCGCGCGATTCCGCCCGGTACTGCACGGCGCGGGGGTTGAGCGGGTCACCGCCGCGCGGTAACTTCTTCTCGAAGTGAGTATTACTCAAGTTGAGAACAACGGAGGGCGGGCCTGATGCGCGCGGAGTCCACGTTCCTGGCCGCGTACGACCCGACCGCGTTTCCGCCGGTCGCGGTCACCGTCGACATCGTGGTACTGACCATCCGGGACGGTGCGCTGCACGTGCTGCTGATCGAGCGGGCCGAACATCCGTACCGGGGCCGGCTGGCCCTGCCGGGCGGTTTCGTCCAGGACGAGACGCTGGCCGAGGCGGCCCGCCGCGAGTTGGCCGAGGAGACCGGGCTGCGCCCGGGCGAGGCGGCCCTGGCCCGGGTCCACCTCGAACAGTTACGCACCTACGGCGACCCGGGGCGGGACCCACGGATGCGGGTGATGTCCGTGGCATACCTCGGGTTCGCGCCGAGCCTGCCGGACCCCCGGGCCGGTGGTGACGCCGCCACCGTCGCCTGGGTCCCGGTCGACGACGTCCTGGAGCTGGCCTTCGACCACGACATCGTGCTCGCCGACGGCCTGGAACGCGCCCGGGCCAAGCTGGAGTACACCCCGCTGGGCAGGGCGTTCCTCGGGCCGGAGTTCACCATCGGGGAGCTGCGCGCCGTCTACGCCGCCGTCTGGGGCGAGCAGCTCCATCCCGGCAACTTCCACCGCAAGGTGCTGTCGGTGCCCGGCTTCGTGGAGAGTACCGGCGGGACGACCAGCCGGGGCGGCGAGCGGGGCGGGCCACGGGCCCGGCTCTACCGGGCCGGCGACGCCACCCTGCTGCATCCGGCCCTGCTCCGGCCGACCCGAGAGGAGCAGGTCCGATGACCCGGCCCGACGGTTCGGGGACGGGGAACGGGCCCGACGGCGCCGACCCGGCACGGTTCGTGCGGGGTCGGCGTCGTCGAGACCATGGCGTACGCCCAGCGCCCCCCGACGCCCCGCGCGTCGCCGACACCCCGTAATCCGGTACGCCTGCGTCGCCGGCTCACCCGGCTGCGCGACCGGCTCACCGACGAACTGGGCCCGCTCGACGCCCCGCCGCTCGACGACGTGCTGGCGGCGTTCCGGGCGTTCCGGCCGGGCGGTCCCGGCCGACGTCACAGCTCGATGACCACCAGGTCGAGCTGACGGGGGCGGCCGGCGACCACCGGCTGCTCCTCGACGGTGTACTTCAGGTCGCGCAACGCCTCGACCAGCTTGCCGGCCGACCGGGGCGCCGCGCCGGCCAGCAGCAGGTCGCGGACCAGTCGACCCTTGCTGGCCTTGTTGAAGTGGCTCACCACGGATCGCCGGACCTCCCCGTCGACCACCTGCTCGTGCAGCACCCGGACCGTCACGGTGCGCTCGGCCAGCCGCCCGGTGGGCCGCCACATCGCCGCGTACCCGCTGGAGCGGAGGTCGAGCACGGGCCCGCCGCCGGCCGTCTCGGTGAGCACCGGGTCGAGCAGCCCGCGCCAGTACGCCGCCAGCCCGCCCACCCCGGGCAGGTTCACCCCGATCGCACAGCGGTACGCCGGGATCCGGTCGTCCATCCGGATCGCTCCCCAGAGCCCGGAGAAGACGAGTACGGAGCGGCGGGCCCGGGCGCGTGCCGGACCGGGCAGGTTACCGAGGTCGAGGGCGTCGTAGAGCACTCCGGTGTAGATCTTGGCCGCCGGCTGCGCCGGGGCGGTACGCAGCCGGGCGTTGCGGTCCAGCTCCTCGTCCTGCCCCGGGCTGAGCCCGAGCACCTCCCGGGCCCGATCCCGGTCCGGGTCGGCGCAGAGCGCGACGAGCGCGTCGAGCACGCGTTCCCGCCCGGGGTTCAGCGCCCCCTGGGTCAGCGCGTCCGGGTTCACCGGCCGGCCGGAGCGGGGTGGGGTCTTCCCCTCCGACGGAGGCAGCAGGATCAGCACGACCAGCAAGCCTACGCAGCGGGCCGGCGGACGCGTACGGGGCGTGCCGGCGGGCCGCCCCGGACGCGTACCGGTCGGAGCGCCCGGTCAGGCCGCCTTGCCGAGGGCGTGCTGGGCCAGCAGCTCGCCGTGCTTGCCGGCCGAGGTGTGGCCGGCTTCGAGGCTCTGCCGGGCCAGGTCCCGGAGTGGCTCCATTGCCGGGGTGATCTCGGCCAGGGTCAGCTCGACCTCGCTGACGTGCAGGTCCAGCCCGAGCATGTCCCCGAAGAAGCGGCGGTAGTACGGCGTGGCATGGTCCCAGCCATCCCGGGGCGTACCCGGACCGTAGCCGCCGCCCCGGGTGACGATCAGCGCCGCCGGCCGGCCGCGCAGCGGCGACTCCTGGCCCGGCGCCAGCCGCCGGTCGGTGAGCAGCAGGTCGGACCAGGACTTGACGTGCTGCGACACGCCGTAGTTGTAGAGCGGCACGGCGAACAGGTACGCCTCGGCCGCGACCAGTTCGTCGGCGTAGGTCGCGGCGAGGGCGGCGGCCTGCACCTGCGCCTCGGTGTGCTGGTCGGCCGGGACGAATCCGGCGCTGACCGCAGCGGGCCAGGCGTCGACCGGTACCGGCGAGGCGGCCAGGTCGCGCCGGACGACCAGCCCGGACGGGTGGGTACGGACCCACGCCGCCTCGGCGGTGTCGGCGACGGCACGGCTGACGGACTGCTCGCCACGGATGCTGGCGTCGAGTCGGAACAGGCTCACTTCTTACCTCCGAGAAAGTTCTGCAACGGCGACCAAATTAGCCGCAGATCGGCGACTTCACAGCAGGACTGTGATTTAGATTATCTTGAAGTTGATACTTTGGTGTTACAGAACATCTCGAGGGCGATGATCTTCTAGACGGGTATGCTGGCCACGTGTCCGACACCGCTGCTCCCGCGCCATCCGCCGCCCGTCCAGAGGACGGTGGCGGGCGGAGCGCGGCGGAGTTGCTCAAGGACGACTTCGGCTGGGCGCTCGGGGTGATCATGCGGCGCTACCTCCGCGCGGCGGAGGAGATCGTCAAGGACGTGCCGGGCGGCCCTCGCGGCTACCAGGTCGTCGCCTCGGCGAGCCAGAACCTGGCGACCAACCAGGGCGCGATGGCCGCCCAGCTCGGCATCGACCGGACCGTCCTCACCTACCTGATCGACGACCTGGAGGCCGCCGGTCTGGTCTCCCGGCAACCCGACCCGGCCGACCGGCGCAGCCGACGGGTGGTCGCCACCGAGGCCGGGCAGGCGCTCTGGCAGGACCGGCAGGCCGCCCTGGCCAGCGCCGAAGCCGAGATCCTCCGGGTACTCGGCCGGGACGAGTCGGCCTTCAAGGAACTCCTGCAACGCGTGGCGATCCACGCGGACCGGCTCGACCCGATGCAGAACGCCTGCCAGGTGGTCGAGGAACTGCACGAGCAGGAGAACCGGGTCCGCCGTCGGCGCTGACCACCGCCCCGCACCACCGGGTCAGGCGGTACCAGCCGGGCGGGTGCCGGCCTGGCGGGCCGACGCGCTGCCGTCGTCCGGTCGGGACCGGAACGGCCGCCGACGCCCACCGGCATCCTCGCAGTCCGCTCCGGCACCGGGGCCGCCGCTGTCCACGCCGGCGGGGCTGGTCGCCGGGCAGGCGAAACCGAGGCTGTACGACGATATCGATCATCAGCGTAGGATGGGCGCCGAGCGGCGGGATCGGTCATCGAAGCGTGCTGAGAGGCGGGTCGCGGGTCGGTATGACGGTTCGCGGCGTGCCGGGCACTTCTCCCGGAACGGGCACTTCTCCGGGGCAGGGAACTTCTCCTGGAACAGCGTCGAGTTCCCGACGCCGCCCGACTTCCGGCCGGGCGACCCGGGCGATCGGCCGGTATGTGGTGCCGACCCTGGTCGCGGCGCTCTTCGCCGCTCCACTGTGGTTCATGGTGGTCGGCTCGCTCCGCCCCGCCGGCCTCCCACCGCCGCGTAGCCTCGAGGTCCTGCCGCCCGAGCCGACGCTGGATGCGTACGCCCGGCTGCCCGAGTTGATCCCGCTGTTCCGCTATCTGGCGAACTCGGCGCTGGTCGTGGCGCTCGCCGTACCGGTGACGGTGCTGGCCGCCTCGCTGACCGGGTTCGGGATCCGGCTGCTCGGCCCGGTCGCCCGACGCCGGGTGGTACTCGGCCTGCTGGTGGTGCTGCTCGTCCCGGTCACCGCCGTCTGGGCGACCCGGTTCGAGCTGTTCCGGCTGCTCGGGGTGGTCGACACCTACCTACCGCTGCTGGCGCCGGCCCTGCTCGCGGTCAGCCCGTTCCTGGTGCTGCTCTACGCGTGGAGCTTCGGCGGCGTACCGGAGAGCCAGTTGGAGGCGGCCCGGCTGGAGGGCGCCCGCTGGCTCTCGGTGTGGCGTCGGGTGGCGCTGCCCCAGGTACGCCCGACCACCCTGGCGGTGGCGGTACTCGCCTTCACCTACCACTGGGCCAACTTCATCGATCCGCTGCTCTACCTGCACAGCGGTGACCGCTACACGTACGCGCTCGGGTTGCAGTTCCTGCGCCTGCTGAACCCGACCGACTGGCCGCTGCTGATGGCCGGCTGTGTCGTCGCGGCCCTGCCGTGCGTACTGGTCTTCCTGCTGGCCCAGCGGATCCTGCTGAACGATGATCCGTTGGCGGCACTGAGATCTGGAGGACGCAGATGACCCGGTCCTGGCGGCGCTCGACCCGGTCCTGGCGGCGCTGGACCGCCGGCCTGCTCGTCGCCGGCCTGCTCGCCGGCTGCGGCGCGGACGACCCCGAGGAGAGCGCGGGGATCACCGTCGTGCTCTTCGGGGACGCCGAGGAGATCGCCGGCTACCGGACGATGGTCGAGGCGTTCGAGAAGGCCAGCCCGGACGTGGACGTCACGCTCTCCCCGGTGGCCACCCAGGACGAGCTGATGGCCCGGCTGACCACGGCGTTCGCCGGCGGCGCCCCGCCCGACGTCTTCCTGCTGAACTACCGCCGGTACGGACAGTTCGCCGCGCAGGGCGCGATCGAGCCCGCCCAGTCCTATCTGGACTCAAGCGAGGCGCTGGACGAGGGTGACTTCAGCAAGCGGGCGCTGGACGCCTTCCGGTTCGACGGCAGCACCCTGACCTGCCTGCCGCAGAACCTCTCCTCGCTGGTCGTCTACTACAACGCCGACCTGTTCCGCGCGTCCGGCCTGACACCGCCAAAGGCCGGCTGGACCTGGGACGACTTCCTCGCCAGCGCGAAGGCGCTCACCCGGGACGGCCGGTACGGCGTGGGCGTCGAGCCGAGCGTGCCCCGGCTGGCGCCGTTCGTCTGGTCCAACGGCGGTGACCTGGTCGACGACCCGAACCGGCCCAGCACGCTCACCCTGACCGGTTCGCCGAACACCCGGAAGGCCGTCGACTGGTTCCTCGACCTGCAACTGGTGCACCACGTGGTGCCGCCGGACGCCGAGGAGCAGAGCGAGTCGAGCGAGGCGCGGTTCCTGCGCGGCACCCTCGGCATGTACCTGAACAGCCGGGTCGCGGTCCCGACGCTGCGTACCGTCAAGGACTTCGAGTGGGACGTGGCGGCGCTGCCGGTCGCGCCGGGCGGCGTACCGGCGTCGATCCTGCACAGCGACGCGTACTGCATGAGCGCGGGGCGGCCCGACCATCGTGGTGCGTGGCGGTTCATCGAGTTCGCGATGGGTGTCGAGGGGCAGCGGATCCTGGCCGCGTCGGGGCGTACGGTGCCGTCCCGGCTCGACGTCGCCCGCTCCGACGAGTTCCTCAAGCCGAACCTGCCGCCGCGCTCGTCGCAGGTCTATCTCGACGCCGAGCCGCACCTGCGGGCCACCCCGCGCACCGCGAGCTGGTCGCGGGTGGAGCGCGAGACGGATGCCCTGCTGGAGGAGGTGTTCTACGGCCGGGTCGGCCGCGAGCAGGGGCTGCGCCAACTGGAGGAGAAGATCCGGCCGCTGTTCCGGGACCCGCCCCGGTGAGTGCCCACCCGGGCGCGATCCGGCTGGAGACGCTGACCAAGGCGTACGGGTCGGTGACCGCGCTGCACGACGTCGACCTGGAGGTACGGGCCGGCGAGCTGCTGACCCTGGTCGGGCCCTCCGGCTCGGGCAAGTCGACGATCCTGCGACTGGTCGCCGGGCTGGACCGGCCGGACTCCGGTCGGATCCTCGTCGACGGCACCGACGTGGCGCAGGTGCCCCCGCACCGGCGGGCGGTCGCGATGGTCTTCCAGGACTACGCGCTCTATCCGCACCTGACCGTACGCGGGAATCTGCTCTTCGGGTTGCGGGTCCGCCGGGTGCCGAGGGCCGAGGCGGACCGGCGGGCCCGGGCCGCCGCCGAGCGGCTCGGCATCGCCGACCTGCTGGACCGGTATCCGGACCAGATGTCCGGCGGGCAGCGCCAGCGGGTGGCGTTGGCCCGCGCCCTGGTTCGGGAGCCGACCGTCTATCTGCTGGACGAGCCGCTGGCCAGCCTGGACGCGCAGCTCCGGTTCGCCACCCGGGCCGACCTGCTCGCCGTGCACCGCGATCTCGGTACCACGATGGTGCACGTCACGCACGACCAGGCCGAGGCGATGACCCTCGGCGACCGGCTGGCGGTGCTGGACGCCGGCCGGGTCCGCCAGGTCGGCCCGCCGCAGCAGGTCTACGACGAGCCGGCCGACCTGGTGGTGGCCGGGTTCCTCGGCAGCCCGCCGATGAACCTGGTGCCCGGCGGCGGGGTGCTCGGCGAGGCCCCCGGGCTGACCCTCGGGGTACGCCCGGAAGACCTCGCCCTCGACCCCGACGGACCGATCGAGGCGACGGTCGAGGCGGTGGAGGCGCTGGGCAGCGAGGCGATCCTGCTCACCCGCTGCCCGGACGGCACCCGGCTGGCGGTCCGGACCGGCCCCCGGCACGGGCTGCGGGCCGGTGCCGGACTGCGGCTGCGCCCCGACCCGCACCGGCTGCACCGCTTCGACACCGAGACCGGCCAGCGGCGGCGGCGAGCCGAGGGCGTCGATGAGTAGGCGTCCCCGACGGGCAGGTCGCGTCGATGAGTAGTCGCTCCCGGCGCCCGCTCACGCCGTGGATGTTCCTCGCCCCGTACGGCGTCGCCGTGCTGCTGCTGATCGCGCTGCCGGCGTTGCTCAACCTCGGGTACGCCTTCACCGACCACACCGGGCTGACCCGCGACCCCCGGTTCACCGGGCTGGCCAACCTGCGCCGGCTCGTCGCCGACGACTTCTTCCTGGACAGCCTGGAGGCGTCGCTGTTCCACGTGGCGGTCTCGGTGCCGCTGCGGCTGCTCGCGGCGGTCGGGCTCGGCCTGCTGCTCGCCGCGCCCCGGCCGGGCGGCCGGTGGTTCCGGGTCGCCGTCTACCTGCCGACGGTGATCCCCGACGTGGCGCTGGCGGTGCTCTTCCTCTGGGTGCTCAACCCGCTCTACGGGCCGCTCAACCAGCTGCTCGGCCTGGTCGGGCACCCCGGCTACACCTGGCTGGCCGAGCCGACCACCGCCCGGGTCGGGGTGGTGCTGATGCTGCTCTTCCCGATCGGGGAGGGCTTCCTCGTCGTCCTCGCCGCCCGCCGCCTGCTCGACGGTCGGCTCTACGAGGCGGCGGCCCTGGAGGGCTGCGGCCCGTTCGGCCAACTGCGCCGGCTCACCCTGCCGCTGCTCGCCCCGGTACTGGTGCTGCTGGCGGTCCGGGACACCATCCTCACCCTCCAGGTCAACTTCGTGCCGGCGTACGTGCTCACCGACGGGCGACCGGCGAACGCCACCCAGTACCTGCCGGTCTACATCTTCGACCACGCCTTCGAGTTCTCCGGGTTCGCCTACGGTGCCCTGCTGACGATCGTCCTGATGGTGATCAGCGCGGCCGTCATCACCGTGCAGTTGCTCGCGGTACGACGCTGGCGGGTGCTGCGCTGATCGTGGCATCCTGCACCGATGAGATCCCGGGTGCTCGCGGTCGCCGTCGCCGTACTCGGGCTCGCCGGAGCGGGGCTCGCCGGCTGTGGGGGTGGCGGCAGTGGCGGTGCGGGCGAGCCGGCGGCCCAGGACCGGAACCAGGCGCTGCTGGCAAACCTGCCGAGCTGTGACCGGGTGCCGATGGACGAGGGCACCGAGGTCCTCGCCGAGGTCGCCGGTCTGGTGCTGCCACCGGGCGCCCGGGTGACGAGTACGGCCGTGCAGGGGGTGTTGACCACTGTGGAGGCGACGATCCGGCTGACGCCGCTGGACGTACGCGCGCACTACCAGCAGCGGACGGACATCGAGCTGCTCAGCGTCGAGGACGAGGTCTTCGAGTCAGAGGTGCTGCTCCGGGCCCAGGACCGCCGGACGTACCTGCGGGCCACCGCGCTCTGCGCCGACGGTACCGCGCTGACCGCCGTGGTCGGTCCCGACTCCGACGACGCGGGCCTGCCGGGGTTCCGCAGCGGTGGCGGCGGATAGCACCTGGGCCGCGGGTTGACCCGGAGGTCGAATTGGGACAGCGCCGCATTGACCTTGATCGGGTGATCAATCTAGCCTGGCCGCACACCGACCGGATTCGGATCGCACTCCCGTGTGGACAGGAGAGAGACCGCATGAAGGCCACACCCCGCCTCCCTCGCCGCGGCACCGCATTGACAGCCACCCTGGTACTGCTCGCCGCCGGCGCCCTCGCCTCCTCGTCGTCGACGGCCTCGCTGGCCCCGCACCCCGCCGACCAGCGCTCGCTGGCGACAAGCATGCCGACCGGCCCGATGGAGCTGCCCGCCGAGTGGATGACCTCGCAGCGGCTCAGCGACGGCAGCCGGGAACTCTCCGCCGCCAAGTACGTCAAGGCCCGGGGCGAGGCGGACGGGATCGCCGCGCGCAGCCGGGGCGCCTACCAGGATCTGGCCCGGCAGAGGTGGGGCTTCTTCGGCCCGACCAACATCGGCGGCCGGGTCGTCGACATCGCGATAGACCCGAAGGTCGACGACCAGATCTTCGTCGCCGCCGCCTCCGGCGGGATCTGGAGGTCCAGCGACGCCGGGATGACCTACGAGTCCGTCTGGCCCGGGAACTGGGTGCAGAGCATGGGCGCGGTCGCGATGACCCGCAGCGGAGTACTCTTCGCCGGCACCGGTGAGGCACAGCCGGGCGGTGGCTCGATCACCTTCGGCGGCGACGGGGTCTACCGGTCGGCCAACCGGGGCAGGACGTGGCAGCGGGTGGGGCTGAAGGACAGCCACGCCATCGCCCGGTTCGCCATCGACCCGCGCAACGAGCGGCGGATCTTCGCCGCCGCCGCCGGCAACCTGTTCAGGCCGGGCGGTGAGCGGGGCGTCTACCTCTCCGAGAACGGCGGCGACAGTTGGCGCCGGGTGCTCACCCCGCCGAACAACACCACCGGGGCGACCGAGGTACTCGTCGACCCGACCAACCCGAACCGGGTCTACGCCGCCCTCTGGGACCACCTGCGGGAGCCGCACCAGCGGACGTACGGCGGGCCGGGCTCCAGTCTGTGGCGCTCCGACAACGGCGGTCGCACCTGGCAGCGGATGACGAACGGGCTGCCGACCGACGCCGACCAGGGCCGCTGGGGCCTGGCGCTCGCGCCGAGCGACCCGGACCGGCTCTACGCGTACGTCGGCACCGCGCTCGGTCCGTTCCGGGCGTTCTACCGCTCCGACGACGGCGGCGACACCTGGACCCAGACCCCGGTCACCGCCAACCAGGCGTCGCAGTCCACCTTCAGTTGGTGGTTCGGCAAGCTCTGGGTGGACCCGGAGGACGCCGAGCACGTCTTCCTGGCCGGAGTGAACCTGGTGCGCTCGACCGACGGGGCGCAGACCTTCGCCTCGGTCAGCGGGGTGCACGCCGACCAGCACGTGATGCGCTGGGATCCGAAGGTCCCGGACCGGGCCTACCTCGGCAACGACGGCGGAATGTACCGCTCCGACGTCAACGGTGTGGGCAGCTGGACCAAGGCGACGTACGAGCCGTACACGCAGTTCTACACGGTCGACGTCGCCGAGACCGATCCGGCGCTGAAGGTGGCCGGGGCGCAGGACAACGGCTGCAACCGGGGCTACAACGGGGTGGGCGGCCCGTGGGACGCGATCGGCTGCGGCGACGGGCTCCAGGTGGTCATCCACCCCGAGGCGTCGAACATCGTCTTCGGGTGCAGCCAGTACGGCTCCTGCTACCGCTCGGAGAACAGCGGCGGCACCCCACGACAGACCATCGGCACCAACCAGACCGTCTCGCAGCGGCGCAACTGGCAGACGCCGCTCCAGTTCGACCCGAGCGACCCCAACGTCATGTACTACGCCGGCAACATCGTCAACCGGTCCACCGACAACGGTCGTACCTGGACGGCGATCAGCCCGGACCTGACCGGCGGCGGCCCGAACGACCCGAACGGGTACCCGTGGGGCACCATCACCACGATCGCGGCGGCGCCGACCGACGGCAGCAAGCTCTACGTCGGCACCGACGACGGCCGGCTCTGGTGGACCGACGACCTCGGGCAGAACTGGCAGCAGGTCGACCCGGCGGAACTCCCCGGCACCTGGGTCACCCGGGTCGCGGTGCACCCGAAGGACAAGAACATCGCGTACGCGACCTTCTCCGGGTTCCGCTCCGGCAGCGACCGCCCGCACGTCATGCTGACCCAGGACGGCGGTCGTACCTGGACGGACATCGGCCGGGGCCTGCCGGACGCGCCGGTGAACTCGGTCATCCCGACCTCCGACGGACTGCTCGTGGTCGGTACCGACGTCGGGGTCTACCTCTCGGCCTGGAACGGCGGGGAGTGGGCAGCGTTGGGCACGAACCTGCCGCAGGCGGCCGTGATGTACCTGCGCTACCACGAGTCGACCCGGCAACTGACCGCCGCCACCTTCGGCCGGGGCGTCTACGACCTGACGGTGCCCCGGTGCCCGGGAGCGTCGACCAGACTGCCGCTGCGCAAGCCGGGCGTCGGCGTGGTCGGAGCACTCGCCTCCTGCCGGGCCCGCTGACCGGAGGCGGACCCTAGCGGTACTGCCCAAGGCGGGGGTGTGGACGAGGTCTACGCCTCCGCCTTGCGGTCGCCGGCACCGCACATGGTGACCTGATCCGCGTCGCCACCGCGATGCCTCAGAGAGGCGGGTTATCCGAGCGGGAGTCTTCTCATGGTGGTGCGGGTGGCCGTGTGGATGAACGGCGGTGGCTCGGAGGCACAGCGTTCGATGTCGCGCCAGCGGCACATGACCACTTCGAGTTGGGCGAAGACGCTACGGGCGTCCTCTCCGGTCAGCGCGACCATCCGCGCGCCGTGATCCCGAACCGCCCCGATCTCCAGATGGTGTTCCTGGATATGGCGGTCGCGGGTAATGATCAGCCAGCCGCGGCGGGCCACCTCGGGAATCCACTCCGGGTCCTTCACTGCGGGGCTGACGATCGGGCACGGTGGGCGCTGTCGCTTGTGGATGACCGCTCCCGGATCGCCGGGATAGGTGACGTCGGGGCGCAGGCCGGCGAGGACATGGGCGAGACCGAGTAGGTCGGCGTCGACGTAGAACCGGACCTCGGCGGGTTTCGTCCGGCTCACGCCGCGCGCTGGGAGTTCTCGTACGCCAAGGCCCACCGTACGTCGGGAACGTCGAGCTGGTATATCTCGGCGATCTCCTCGACGTCCAGCCCGACCTCGTCCTGCTCCCAGATGGCCTCGGTGCTGATCCCCTTGATCGACGGGCGGCCGAACCGGACATCCGGCAGGATCCGAACCGGCGACTGCGGGTTGGGGTCTGGGCGCCATCCGGCTGCCACGTCACCGTCCCAGGTGACCCGCTCGACGAAGGCCGCCGACGGCGGGGTGAGCAGGAGTTGGTCGCCCACCACGGCCACCAGGCAGTAGTCGGGGTCGAGTCGGGCGGCGGTCTGCGCCTCCAGCACCAGCTTGCGTCCGGCGACGTAGGGACGCCGGTCCGCCAGCGGGTAGGGTACGCCGAACCTTTCCCGGAGTAGGTCGATGAAGGCCCGAAGCTCCACCATCGGCACCCGGTGCGTGCGGCGGTACTCCCGCAACAGGCCGGCCTCGACGAACTCCGCCCACGTCACGGACCGGGCGCCGCGCGCCTCGGTCCGCAGCACCGGCTTGTAGCTGCGGCCCCGCCGCTCGCCCCCCTCCAGCCAGTAGTGCAGCGTCGACTGAGCCACGCGCAGTAACCGCGCGGCTTCCGCCTCGGAGAACACCTCGCGTTCAAGGACGCTTACCACCCCGCCAGTCTCCCACGCCGCACGATCCGCCGGGGCCACCGACCCGACGAGTGACCCCGCTGTCTGGAGGGAAACGCCGCAGCTATCCCAGGGGACAGTGCGGCAAAACGGACTCTCGGGAACGGTCCGGAACAGCCGTTGTCATCTGACAGCGGTGATGGCGTCACCCGTCACCCGGCCGCTCGGTAGGTCAGTATGGTGCGCTTTTCCCAGACACGCTGGATCATGCTGGCCAGCCTGTTGCTGACCACCGCAGTCATCGTCGGCCCGACCGCTGCGGCGGGGCGGGCGTACCGGATCGAGGTCGCGCCCGAACTGGACCGGTCGGCGTTGCGCCGGGCGCTCGCCGCGGTGCCGGCGGCCGGGGTACCCGGGGCGGTGGCCGCCGCCCGGACCGGCCGGCAGTCCTGGATCGGTGCCGCCGGGATCGCCGACCTGGCGCAGGCCCGGCCGATCCGGCCGTGGTCCCGGCACCGGGTCGGCAGCATCACCAAGACCTTCGTCTCGACCACCCTGCTGCGGCTCGTCGACGAGGGTGCGCTCGGACTCGACGACCAGGTCGGGCGGTGGCTGCCGGATCTGGTCCCCGGCGTACTCGGGCAGCGGGTGACGGTACGGATGCTGCTCAACCACACCAGCGGGATCGGCAACTACACCGACGTACTGCTCGACTCGCTCTCCGCCGTCGAGCGGGTGGGTAGCACGCCGTACTCGCCGGCCGAGCTGGTCTCGATCGGGCTCGGGCTGCCCCGCACCGGGGAGCCGGGCGAGGTCTTCGGCTATTCCAACACCAACTACATCCTGGTCGGACTGGTCATCGAGCGGGTGACCGGAAACCCGGCGACCGACGAGGTGACCCGGCGGGTGATCTGGCCACTGCGGCTGGCCGATACCTACTTCCCGGGCGGGGACCGGACGATCCGGGGGCCGCACGCCGGGGCGTACTTCGCGCCGCTGGGGGTGCGGAACTTCGGCGAGTACGGGATGACCTGGGCCTGGACCGCCGGCGAGCTGATCGCCACGATGGACGACCTGAACCGGTTCTTCCGGGCGCTGCTCGGCGGCCGGCTGCTCTCGGCGGCGACCCTCGCCGAGATGCTCAGCACCGTCCCGTTCGACCCGGAGGCGCCGGAGTTCGGCGGTTACGGCCTGGGTATCTACCGGACGGCGACGCCGTGCGGTGAGGTCTGGGGCCACGACGGCGGGGTGATCGGGCAGCTCACCATCTCGCTGCACAGCCGGGACGGTGGCCGGCAGGCGTCGCTGGGCAGCAACCTCAGCCACTACCAGTTGTACGCCGCCGAGCCGCACCCGATCGACATCGCGGCGCAGGAGTTCCTCCGGGTCGCACACTGTCCGGACAGTCCGGCGGGTGCGGCCTGGACGCCGCCGTCACTACCGGGCATCCCGGCCATCGCCGGCCCGGCCCCGAACTGGTAGCCGGGAGCGCCGGGCTCCGCAGGTCCGCACCATCCTGTCGGCGGTCGCCGAGACGTAGCACCTGCCTCGTCGAGCTGGGCAGCCGGACCGGGCCGGCGTACCGGCCGACCCCAGTGCGCGCCGGCGTAGCAGCGGTGACCGACAGCACGTACGGTCGGAGTTGATGACCTCGTGCGGGAGGTGGCCACCATGGAGCCTGTCATCGAGCCCGGCACGACCCCGGGCCAGCGGATCAAGCTGTACCGGAAGCGCGCCGGGATCACCCAGGAAGTAGCCGCCCAGCTCAAGGGCTGCACCGTCAGCGCCTGGCGAAAGTGGGAGTCGGGCGAACGCTCCGTCAACAGCATCGGCGACTGGATCGACATCGCCCGGATCCTCAAGGTCCGCGACCTGTACCGGCTGACCGGCCTGCCCGTCGGGCAGCTACCGGACGAGCCGGGCGAACACGAGAGCGTCGCACCGATCCGGGCCGCCCTGCTCGCCTACGCGCCGTCTCTCGACGGGGCGGAGCCGGACCTCGGCGCGCTGAGCCGGTCGATCGCGTGGGGCTGGGACACCTGGTACGGATCCGGGGAGCGATACACCCGGACCGGGCCGCTGCTCGCCGAACTGATCCATACCACCCGGGCGACGCTGGCCACGGTCGACGGCGAGCACCGTCGCGACGCGCTGCGGCTGGCGGCCGAGGTGTACCTGCTCGTGCGCGCCTACGGCAAGCGGCTCGGCGCCTTCGACATCTCGATCCTCGGTGCCGACCGGGCGTTGGCCGCGGCGCACGACGCCGACGATCCGCTGTACCGGGCCAGCGCGGCCTGGCACATGGCGAACGTGCTGAGCGCGACGGGCCACACCGAGGAGTCCGCCGCGCTGTGTCGGGACGCGATCGCCGACCTGAAGGACGTTCCCGGGGTGGCCGAGGCCGGTCGGCATGCGCTGCTCGGTGCCCTGCATCTGATGCTGGCGGTCCAGGACGCGCGGCTGCGTCGCGACGGTGCGGCGGCGGACTCGCTGGACGTCGCCGAGCGGACGGCGGGCGTGACCGGCGAGACGACCACCCATCACCTGTTCTTCGGACCGACGAACGTCGGGGTACACAGGTCGGCGGTGGCGTTGGAGGTGTCCCGCGCCACGGAGGCCCTTCGGATCGCGGAGCGCGTCGACATCGAGCAGACGCCCAGTTTGGAGCGGCGCCACACGCACTTTCTGCATCTTGCCCGGGCGTACGCGATTCGGCGGGAAGACCTGGCGGCCGGTCACATGCTGCTACGCGCTGACCAGGAGATCCCCGAAGAGTCGCGGCTGAACGTGATGATGCGGGCCGTGCTGCGGGAACTACTGGTGCGCGAGACTCCGACGACCCGGCCGGTCGTGCGTCCCCTCGCCGAGCGCCTGGGCATCGGCTGATCAGCCCCGACGACTGCCACGCAGCGGGATAGTCCCCCGCAGCGTGGCAGTGCCGCGTACCCGAACCCGTACGGTCCGTTACGGGACGCATCGACACGACCTGTAGCCGTCCGGGCAAACAGGGCTGCGTCCCGGCCGGTCCGGGGCCCCGTCCCCCCGGGCGTCCCGGGCCGGCGCCGGATCAGGTGGAGAGTGGCGCGCCGTGACGTAGGGCTCCGGGGCGCCACGGACCGGGAGGGACGGGCGTGGACAGCATCGTGGCCCAGCAGCAGACCGACGAGCAGATCGTGGCCCAGCATCTCGCCGGCCAGCGGTGTGCGGAGTGCGCGCCCAGGGGTGGTTGTATGCGGATGCTTCGGGTCATCCGCCGCCGTCAGGCGCGTGCCGATCTCGCCGCCGATCTCGCCGCCCGGACCGGGGTGACGGGATGGTGATCGGGATGGTGCGACGCTGGCTGACCGTGGAATGGCCGGTGCCTGTCGAGTCCGGTGTCGCTCGCCTCGTCCTCGGCGCCCACGCGCTGCGGGAGTGTGTCCGGTGCGGGCCGGACGGCTGCCCGCTCTGGTCCTGGGCCATCGAGGTCCACCGCCGGGAGCACGCCGTACGGGTGCTGCTCGGCGGGGCGCTGCCGGCGGCGGTGACGGCCGGGGATGTCCGGGCGGCGCTGGAGCGGGTCCGGTGAACGGCCAGGAGAGCGCGCCCGGCCTGGCCGCCGACTGGGCCTGGGCGACGATCACCAACCACGCCGAGTCAGGCCACTGCGCCGGCTGCCGGGGCACCTGGTGCCCGACCGCCGAGTGGGCGCTGTGGGTGGTGGTCACGGACCGACTGGCGGGCCCGGACCCGAAGCGGCGCCAGTTCGTGACCGTCGTGGCCCGGCAGGTGATGCTGGCGCATTGGCCCCGCACGGTGGACGGTTGCCGGCCGTGCGGGTTGCCGGACTGCGGCCGGGTCCAGCTCGCCGGGACGTGGCTGGAGGTCCACGACCCGGGATGGGTGCCGCCGTCGGTGGCGATCCTGATGCGATCGGCGACCCCGACGGACGAAGAGCTGCGCCGGATCACCGGCATGGACTGACTGTGAGGAAGAGCCAGGTGGTTGTACATCGGATCAAGGACGGCACCAGTAAGACGATGTGCGGCGAGTCGCCCCGCAAGCTGTCGCCGACGGAGGGGACGACGACCGGACCCAGCCGACGTTACCTGCCCACGGTGCGGGTAACGGTGAGCACGGCGGCACTGTCCCGCTAGGAGCGGCCCCGGCTTCCCCGGACCGCCCGGATGCAGGCGCCGTCGGCCGACCACAAGATCCGGTTCCGCCTACCCGGCGGGCCGGAGCAGCGGGACCGGGACGCCCGGATGGCCAGCGGCGGGACCGGCTGGTCGTTCGAGGCGGTGGCCTGGATCTACCGGTGCGACGCCTCGGTGGTCGAGCCGGGTCTCGCCGGGAACTGACCGGAGACCGCCGGGAGTTGACCGGGTCAGCCCTGGCCGGCTGCCTCGGGGGCAGCAGGACGAACTCGGTCCCCCGGAAGCCGACCCCGTCGACCTGTAGCCCGATCGCGTGTGCGCCGGGGTGGGGCCGGTGGGTCGAGGAGCCCATTCGGAGCCACCGGCCGGTGCGGATGGGTGGCTGACGGCAATCTCACAACGGCCCGTCAAAGACGGGTTTCCCTCCGAATGGCCGGCAGACGACACCACCGTCCGCACCCTTGGAGGGAAGATGAGCACCACACCTGGGCCGGTCGTACGGCCGAGGCCCGCGCGACGGGTGAGCACGGCGCTGGCCGCCGCGACCTGCGTCGTACTCGCCGGGGCAGTGGCCGGCCTCGGGCCGAACACCGCCGGAGCGTCCAGCCACCGGGAGGCACCCCTGGTCGCCATGGACCCGGCGATCGACAACACCGACCTGTACGCCTTCGTCAGCCCCGAGCGCCCCGGCTATCTCACGTTCATCGCCAACTGGATACCGTTCGAGGAGCCGACCGGGGGGCCAAACTTCTACCCGTTCGCGACGGACGCGGCGTACAACATCAAGGTCGACAACGACGGCGACGCCAAGCCGGACGCGACGTTCCGGTGGACGTTCCAGAACGTCGACCGGCGGGGCGGCTCGACGTTCCTCTACAACAACGGCCCGGTCACCTCACTGGACGACGAGAACCTGCTGTTCCGGCAGACCTACAAGCTGGAGTCTTCGTTCGACGGCGAGCCGTTCAAGACCCGGGTCAGCGGCGGGATGGTCGCGCCGTCCCGGGTCGGCAACGCCTCCATGCCGGACTACGCCAAGCTGCGCCGGGACGCCACCACCACGCTGCCCGGCGGCTGGAAGGTCTTCGCCGGCCAGGCCGACGACCCGTTCTTCCTGGACCTGCGGGTCTTCGACCTGCTCTACGGCGGGGACCTCAGCGAGACCGGCCAGGACACCCTGGCCGGCTACAACGTCAACAGCATCGCCCTCCAGGTGCCGTTCTCGGACGTGGCGCTGCGCGGGGACGCGAAGCGCAACCCGGTGATCGGCGTCTGGGCCACCACCGACCGGTCCCGGGTACGGATCTCCGGCAAGGTCGGCGAGGTGCCCCGCAGCGGCGATCGAGTGCAGGTCTCCCGGCTGGGCAACCCGCTGGTCAACGAGGTGGTGGTGCCGGCGAAGCTGAAGGACGCGTTCAACTCGCTGCCGCCGGAGAAGGACGCGGGCATCCCCGAGGTGGTGGCCCGGGTGACCAACCCCGAACTGCCGAAGCTGATCGAGGCGATCTACGGCGTACCGGCTCCGGCGACGCCCCGGCAGGACCTCGTGGAGATCTTCCTGACCGGGATCACCACGAAGACACCGGACGGCCCGATCAAGGTCGACCTCAACTCGCAGCTCAACAACCAGGACGTCTCGCCGGCCCGGTTCCGGCCCTCCGAGATGCTCCGATTGAACCTGTCGACGCCGGTCGCCGCGACACCGAACCGGCTGGGCGTACTCGGCGGTGACCTCCAGGGCTTCCCGAACGGGCGGCGGCTGACCGACGATGCCGTCGACATCGCGATCCAGGCCGTCGAGGGGGCGGCGCAGAGCGGCAAGCTGGTCAACGCGCTCGCCGCCGGAGACAAGGTGGACGCGAACGACAACCGGTTCGGCGACTCCTTCCCGTACCTGGCCCTGCCGAACGTCGGCGCGGTCAACAAGGGCGGCGGTACCGGGGCCGGGGCCGGTGCCGGGACGGCTCCGGACGGCGGCGACCAGGCTGCCGCATCGCCGCAGTCCGCCGACCCGTCGGTCACCCCGGGCAGCCTCGCCGGGCTGGCCAGCCGGGACGGCGGCGACACCCCGGGAACGATGGTCGCGACCACCGTCGCCTGGGGACTGGCCGGGGTGGCCGCCGCGCTCGGCACGCTGCTGCTGGTCGGCTGGCTGCGCTGGCGCCGCCGTCCCGCGCCGGTCGACTCCGAACCCACCCAACCGCGGTAGCAGCCCTGGCCCCGGGGGGCCTGGCGGGCCGCGCGCCGGCCATGCCCCCGAGCCCGGGAAGCCCCGAGCCCGGAGAGACCGGAGAGACCGGAGCCCGGAGAGACCGGAGCCCGAAGGAACCGGGGGAACCGGGGGAGAGGAAGAGGAGAGACGACATGAGGCGGCTACCGATAGTCCGGGCCCGTTCCCTGGTGGTGGTGCTGGGACTGGCCACGGTGCTACTGCTCGGCGTCGGCGGGGTGCTGGGGCTCCGTGCGTCGGCGCCGGCGCCGACGCCGGTTGCGGTCACCGGCGAGGTCGTACCACGGGTCGACCGGCTCGCCGCGACGATCGAGCGGGCACAGGAGCAGCTCCGCCGGGTACCCGGCGACCACCGGAGCTGGGCGGCGCTCGGCCTGGCGTACCTGGAGAAGTCCCGGATCACGGCGGACCCGACGTATTACGGCAAGGCCGAGGGGGCACTGCGCCGGTCCCTGGCGGTACGCCCGGACGGCAACGACTCGGCGCTGGCCGGGCTCGGCGCCCTGGCGAACGCCCGACACGACTTCGCCGGTGCCGCCGGGCTCGCCCGGCAGGCGTCGCGGATCAACCCCTACAGCGCGGAGGCGTACGCGGTGCTCGCCGACGCCGAGACCCAACTCGGCCGGGCCGACGCGGCGACCGAGGCGGTGCAACGCCTGCTCGACCTGCGCCCCGGGCTGACCGCGCTGACCCGGGCCGCCTACGACCGGGAGCAGCGCGGCCGGACCGCCGAGGCAACCGCCCTGCTGCGGCAGGCCCTCGACACCGCCCTCGATCCCGCCGACGTCGCGTTCTGCCGCTACCAGCTCGGCGAGCTGGCCTGGAACTCCGGCGACCTGGCCGGCGCGGAGCGGGAGTACGCGGCCGGCGCCGCCGCCGACCCCGGCTACCTGCCGCTGCTCCAGGGCCGGGCGAAGGTGGCCGCAGCCCAGGGCCGGCTCGACCAGGCCCTCGCCGGCTACGCCGACCTCACCGCCCGGTCACCGACCCCCGGCTACTTCCTCGAGTACGCCGACCTGCTCGACGCCGCCGGCCGGCCCGCCGAGGCCGCCGCGCAGCGAGACCTGGCGTACGCCGCGCATCAGCTCTTCACCGCCAACGGCGGCGCCGACGACCTGACCGGGGTCGCGCTCGCGCTGGCCCGGTCCCGCCCGGCCGAGGCGCTGACCCTGGCCCGCCGGGAGTGGCAGCGGCGGCAGTTCGCCGAGGTCGCCGACCTGCTCGGCTGGGCGCTGCACGCCAACGGGCGGCACGCCGAGGCGCTCGGCTATGCCCGCCGCGCCGAGGCGCTCGGTGCCCGCAACGCCCGGTACGCCTACCACCTCGGAATGATCGAACTCGCCCTCGGCGACCGGGATGCCGCCCGGCGCGACCTGCGGCGGGCGCTCGACGTCAACCCGCACTTCTCGGCACTGGACGCGCCGGCCGCCGCCCGCGCCCTCGACGGACTGGGGTCAGCATGAGACGGATCGCGCTGCTGGTCGTCGGACTCTCGCTCGGGCTGGCCGCCGCACTGGCCGCTCCGGCGAGCCCGGCCAGCGCCCACCCGCTGGGCAACTTCTCGGTCAACCAACTCGCGGCGGTGGAACTCCGCCCGGACCGGGTGGAGGTGGCCGCCGAGGTCGACCTCGCCGAACTGCCGACGTTGCAGGAGTCCGGCACGGTCGACTCGGACGGTGACGACAGCGCGAGCGGGCCGGAACGCGCCGCCCACGCCACTGTCGGCTGCGCCGGGTTCGCCCGGGACTTCGAGGTCACCGTCGCCGGCCGCCGGCTGGGCTGGATGGTCGGCGACACCGCCTTCGAGTACGCCTCCGGCGCCGCCGGCCTGTCCACCAGCCGGCTACGGTGCAGGCTGACCGCCGAGGCCGTACTCGATTCGGCGACGACGGTCGAGATCGTCAACCGGTACCGGGTCGACCGGGTGGGCTGGCGCGAGTTGACCGCCGTCGGCTCCGGGGTGCGGATCGTCGACTCTCCGCTGCCGGTGGCGAGTGTGAGCGACGGGCTGCGGGCGTACCCGGAGGACCTGCTCAGCTCCCCACTGGATGTACGCTCCGCGCGGCTGAAGGTGGTGCCGGGGACTGACGACGGTGGCACGGTGGCGGGTGCCTCGGCGGCCGACGACGGATCGGCGTCCAGTTCGGGCGAGGCGTCCAGCTCCGGCGAGGCGTCCTCCGGCGAGGCGTCGTCGGCTGTCGCGGGCTGGACGGCGGGTGCCGAGCGGCGGTTGCGTGACCTGGTCGGCAGCCGGCAGTTGACGCCGCTGGTCGGGGTGCTGGCCGTGCTGCTGGCCCTGGTGCTCGGCGCGGCACACGCCGCACTGCCCGGGCACGGCAAGACGGTGATGGCCGCGTACCTCGCCGGTCGGGCCGGGCGGCCGAGGGACGCCGTGGCGGTCGGCGCGACGGTGACGCTGACGCACACCGGCGGGGTACTGGTGCTCGGCCTGCTGCTGACCACGGTGGCCGGACTGGTCGGCGAGACCGTGCTCGGCTGGCTCGGCGTGGTCAGCGGTGGCCTGATCGCGGTGGTCGGCGCGAGCATGCTGCTCGATCTCCGCCGCCGCGCCCGCCCGGGAATCGGCCACCACCACAACCACGCCCACTCACCTGGTCACGCCCACGATCACCCGCATCCTCCCGGCCATGGCGCCCCGCACGATCACGGGCACGACGGACCGCGCGGTCAGGGGCACGGCGCCACGCGCGATCAGGGGCACGACCAGGCCGGCGATCACGGGTACGACCATGACCACGGCCACGGGCACGAACACGCGCACGGGCAGGAGCACGGGCACGAGCACGGCCACGGGGCGGGGCAGCACCACCACCATCATCACCACGGACCCAGTCGGCTGGGCATCCTGGGGCTCGGCGTCTCCGGGGGACTGGTACCCAGCCCGTCCGCCCTGGTGATCCTGCTCGGCGCGATCGGCCTCGGGCGTACCGGATTCGGGGTGTTGCTCGTGGTCGGCTACGGCGTCGGCATGGCCGCCACGCTGACCGCCGCGGGCCTGCTGGTGGTCCGGTTGCGCGAGCGGTGGGACCAGCGGCGGCGGCGTGACCGGGTGACCCGGCGGTGGCGCCGGCTGGCCGTGCTCGGCTCGGCCGCACCGCTCGGCACGGCCGGGCTGGTGCTCGTCGTCGGGCTGGTCCTCGCCGGCCGTGCCCTGGGCACCGTCGCCGTGTAGCGGCCACCGACGACCTCACCGTCGACCGACGACGAACCCACCGCCGGCCACCGATGAACCCACCGTCGACCGACGACGAACCCACCGCCGACGGCCGCCGCGCGACGACGGGGCCGGACTCCGGCAGATCCGTGGCTACCAATCCGCCGGGTTGTCGTGTCGAATACCACTCGTGGTCCGGGAGGACCACCGAAGGAAGGCTGGTGCCATGACGGATCCCAGCGGCGCGCGGCGCCGGCCGGACCATCTCACCCCGGTACCCTCGCCCCGGCCGGAGCCGAACGCGGGACGGGCGGAGGCGGACGCGGGGCGGGCGGAGGCGGACGGGCTGCTGCGGGCGGTGGCCCTCGGCGACGAGGCGGCGTTCGGCCGGCTCTACGACCTGGTGGCCGCCCGGGTCTACGGGCTGGTCCGCCGGGTGCTGCGGGATCCGGCACAGGCCGAGGAGGTCGCCCAGGAGGTGCTGGTCGAGGTGTGGCGGACGGCGACCCGGTTCGACCCGGCACGCGGCTCCGCGACGAGCTGGATCTGCACCATCGCGCACCGCCGGGCGGTGGACCGGGTCCGGGCCGAGCAGGCCAGTGCCGAGCGTCAGGTCAGGGTCGCCACGAGCCCGGCCGAGACGCCGCACGACGAGGTACCGGACCAGGCCGCCCGCCGGCTGGAGCAGCAGCAGGTACGTCGCTGCCTCGGTGACCTGACCGAGCTGCAACGCGAGGCGATCACCCTCGCCTACTACGCCGGGCACACCTATCGGGAGGTCGCGGAGTTGCTCGGTGCGGCGCTGCCGACGGTGAAGACCCGGATGCGGGACGGACTGATCCGGTTGCGGGACTGTCTCGGCGTACTCGGGGTGGAGGTGACGAGGTGAGCGACATCCACACCCTGGTCGGGGCGTACGTGCTGGACGCCGTCGACGATCTCGAACGGGCCGCCTTCGACCGGCACCTGGCCGACTGTCCGTCCTGTGCGACCGAGGTCGGCGAGCTGCTGGAGACCGCCGCCCGGCTGGCCGACGGTGCCTGGTCGGTACCGCCGCCACGGCTGAGGGCCGAGGTGCTGGCCCAGGTGTCCCGGACCCGTCAGGAACGTCCGGCGCCCCGGCCGGGGCGGGACGGTCGGAGTACGGTCTCCCGGTGGCGTACGGTCACCGCCGCGGCCGTCGCCGCCGCCGTACTGACGGTGGCCGCCGGGGTGACCAGCTATCTGGTGCAGCAACAGCGGGTACGCGACGAGCGGGCGGCCACGGTCGCCGCCCGAGCCGAGCTGGACCGGATGCAGGAGATCCTCGACGAACCCGACCTGGTGGTCCGGCGGGGCGGGCTGTCCTTCGGGGGGCGGCTGACCGTCCTCACCTCCCCGGCCCGGGACGCCGGGGTGGCGCTGCTGGCCGGCGCACCGCCGGTCCCGCCCGACCGGGCCTACCAGTTGTGGCTGATGGCGGGGACGACGCCGCGACCGGCCGGGGTGCTGACCGCCGGGGCGGGTGACGACTCCGCCGTGCTGGCCGGACTCTCCGGGATGAGCGCGGTCGCGGTGACCGTCGAACCGGCCTCCGGCTCCGCCCAGCCCACCACCGACGTCCTGGCCTCCGTCCCGTTGACCTGACCACTCTCCGACCTGGACCGTCCGTTCAGGACTTGCGACGTCGGCGACGAGGATGCCGACGATCTCGGTTTGGGACTTGCGGCATCGGCGACGAGGACGCCGACGATCTCGGTTCGGGACCTGCGGCGTCGGCGACGAGGACGCCGACGATCGCGATGACCCGAGGCGCCGGGGGCTGCGCCCGAAAGCCGGGCCGGCTCGCTCGCATCACGAACATCACATCGACTTCCGCCAGATAGGTCTAGGTCGATATGGTGGCGCCACGTGTCCGGTACGGGGGAGGGACCATGCGCCATCGCGTTGGCACTGCCATGTCCAGATCGTTCGCCGCCGCCCTGGTGGCCGGGGTGATGACCGCCGGAGGCGTGCTGCTCGGCACGGCACCGGCCACCGCCGCGCCGCCCGGCCTGGTGATCGAGAACGGCACCACCCAGCCCGTCTTCGCCCGGGAAGCGGCGATCCAGGAGACCGTCTACGTCAACTCCGGAATGGACAGTGACGGCGACGGCGCCACCGACCGGATTGCCGTGCAGGTGATCCGCCCCGAGGAGACCGGCTCCGGCCTCCAGGTGGCGACGGTGATGCACGCCAGCCCGTACTTCGGGGACAGCACCGCGCCACGCGGCAACCTGATCGTCCCGGCACACTTCACCGCCTGGTACGACGACTATTTCGTGCCGCGCGGCTATGCCGTCGTCGAGGTCGACATGCAGGGCACCGCCGGGTCGGACGGCTGTGCCACCATCGGCGGCCCGGAGGACGTCCGCAGTGCGAGCGCCGCGATCGACTGGCTCAACGGCCGCGCCACGGCCACCTACTCCGACGGTACGCCCGCAGTCGCCGACTGGAGCACCGGCGCGGTCGGCATGATCGGTGTCTCGTACGCCGGCACCCTGCCGATCGCGGTCGCCGAGACCGGCATCGACGGGCTGGAGACCATCGTCCCGATCGCCAGCATCTCCGCCTGGTACGACTACGCCCGCGCCCAGGGCATCGCGTACGGCGGCTTCGGCAGCCGGTACCCCGAATCCCTGGCCCGGTACGTCTCCTCGCCCGCGCACGACGCCGAGTGCGACGCTCGCTACACGGCGCTCGGCGACGCGGCCGACGACGCGACCGCCGACCTGAACGCGTTCTGGCAGCAGCGCGACTACCGGGACGGGGCGGCCTCGGTGGATGCCTCGGTCTTCCTGGTGCACGGTCAGCAGGACAACAACACCAAGACCACCCACTTCGGCCGGTACTGGGACGCCATCGCCGCCCAGGGCGTGCCGCGCAAGCTGTGGCTGCACGACGGCGCGCACACCGACCCGTTCGGCAGCGACCTGGTGGGGCGGGACACCGTCGGCCGCTGGATGGACCACTGGCTCTACGGCATCGCCAACGGGATCATGGACGAGCCGCAGGCCACCATCAAGCGGCCGGGCGGCACGACGAACACCTACCCGAGCTGGCCCGGGACGGTCACCTCGACCGACTTCTACCTCGGCGGGCCGGGTAGTGGCGCCGCCGGTACCCTGCTCACCTCGCCCGGCCCGGCGGTCAACCAGTCGTTCACCGACAACCGGGGTCAGCTCGAATACCCGATGACCACCCAGCCGGAGACCGCCAAGCCGAACCGGCTGGTCTACCTCGCCCCGACGCTGACCACCGCCCGGCGGTTGGCCGGGGCCGGCACGGTCGAGGTCCGGTTCAGCGCCACCTCGACGAGTACGCCGTTGAGCGCCGTCCTGGTGCACTACACCGACGGGGTGCCGACCCGGGTGGTGAGCCGGGGCGCCATCGACACCAAGAACCGCAGTTCGCTGACCACCGGTACGCCGCTGACTCCGGGCACCGCCTACACGGTGACGATCCGGCTGGAGCCGAAGGACTACGTCTTCCCGGTCGGCAGCCGGATCGGGGTGGTGCTGGTCGCCAACCACAATGAATACCTGACCACCGACACGTTGGCTGCCGGGGTCACCGTGCAGCTCTCACCAAGCCGTCTCACCCTGCCCCTGACGAACTGACGGGTGTGGCGGAGGTGGCCGGCCCGGGGTAGGGGTTCGCGGTCATCGCGACCGGACGACCGCGCTGGAGTATGACGGCAGCTCCAGCGCGGTGATGGCGCGTCGGGCGGACCGACCCAGCAGCCCGGCCCGGGCGATCAGGGGTGCGATCCGGAGCATCCGGTTGCGCAGCCACAGCCCGGAGGCGGTGGTCGGGGCGAGGGTACGCCCACCGTCGTCGGCGAGCGCCTGGTTGACCTTGACGAACGGCCGGCAGATCCGTTCGTACCCGACGAACGCCTCGGTGTGGTCGGCGCGACCGGCGAGTTCGCCGGCCAGCACGTACGCCCCGACCAGCGCGATGCTGCTGCCCTGCCCGGAGAAGAAGCTCGGCGCGTACGCGGCGTCGCCGACCAGCGCGACCCGCCCGTGCGACCACCGTGGCAGACGGATCTGGCTGACGACGTCGAAGAACACGTCGTCGGCGGTACGCATGGCGTCGAGCAGGCGCGGCACCTGCCACCGGTCCCCGGTGAAGACCCGCGCCATCAGGTCGCGCTGCGCGTCGACGTCGCCGAGTTCGGCGAGCGGTGGCTGCGGCCGGGCGGTCATCAGGAAGCCGTGCAGCGTGTCGGTGCAGCCGGGTGCGTACACGGTGGCCATCCGGCCGGGTGCGCTGTAGGTGACGGCCTCGTGGGCCAGCCCGAGGTCGTTCGGCAGGGTGAAGCCGGCGAAGCAGTAGCCGAGGTAGCGCACGAACTGCTCCTCCGGGCCGAAGCTGAGGCGTCGGGTGTTGGAGTGCAGCCCGTCGGCGCCGAAGACCAGACCGAAGTCGCGCTGTCGGCCGCTCCGGAACGTCACCTCGACGCCCTCGTCGTGGGTACGCAGGGCCGCGATCGAGTCGTCGAAGACGAATTCCACGTCGTCACGTACGGCGGCGTCGAGGACCGAGGTCAGCTGGCCGCGCGGTAGTTCGAGGTCACGGCCCTCGATGCCGCCGGTGAGCGCCTCGGGGCGCAGCGTACCGACCGTCCGGCCGTCCGGGCCGACGAACGTGAGCCGCTGGGTGTTGATGTGCGCGGCCCGGACCTGGGGCAGTACGCCCATCCGGTCCAGGACGCCGAGCGCGGTGCCCCGGACGTCGATCGGATAGCCGCCGTCGCGTACCGCCGGTGCCTTCTCGACCACTGTGACGTCGAAGCCGTAGCGGTGCAGCCAGTAGGCGAGGGTGGGTCCGGCGATGCTCGCGCCGGAGATCAGGACCTTCATCGGTGACCGCCTCTCGTGGTGTCTCCACACCTACACTACACCGTGCAGTGTAGTTCCGGTACGATCACCGCATGGCGAGCGCGAAGACGCTGCGTGAGGGGGCGACGCCGAAGCGGGCCGCCATCGTCACGGCGGCACGGGAACTCTTCTTCTCCGACGGCTTCGATCGGACCAGCGTCGACGCGGTCGCCGCCCGGGCCGGGGTCTCCAAGCGGACCGTCTACGACTACTTCGGCGACAAGGTGACCCTGCTCAACGCCGTGGTGGATACCGTCGGGCAGTCGATGGTCGCCACCATCCGGCGTACCCTCGACGAGACGCTCGCCGAGGTCGATGCCGCCGGGCTGGAGGACGCCCTGGTCGCGTTCTCGATGCGGGTCTCCACCGACATGCTCGGCTCACCGGAGTACGCCACGCTCCAGCGACTGGCCCAGACCGACTCCGGCCACCTGGCGAAGCTCGACCGCTATGAGATCGACAACGCGCCGGAGGAGGCCCTCGCCGAACGCTTCGCCGCGCTCACCGAGGCCGGCCTGCTCGACGTCACCGACCCCCGACTCGGGGCCGACCAGTTCATCGCGCTGACTTTCGGCGTCGCGCTGAACCGGCTCCGCTCGGCGAACGCGGCGGAGGACCCCCGGGTCCGCCCGATCCTCGTCGAGGGAGTCCGGGTGTTCCTTCGGGCGTACCGGTCCGGCCCGTAGCGGTGCGCGGGCCGGTGTTGCAGGCGCTGCGGGAACCGTCGTGAACCAGCGGGATGACCGAGCGCCGATCGCTGCTGCCGTCATCGTGGACAACGGCCGTGTGCTGCTGGTGAGACGACGTGTGAACGAAGGTCAGCTCTCGTGGCAGTTTCCGGCCGGGGAAGTGGAACCGGAGGAGCCCGCCGAGGAGGCCGCAGTCCGGGAGGCGGGCGAAGAGACCGGCCTCACGGTGCACTCGGTGTAGCGCCTCGGCGAGCGTATCCATCCTGCGACCGGACGCGCGATGGTGTACGTCGCATGCCGGGTGCTGAAGGGGACGGCCCACGTCGCGGACGAGGAGGAACTTGTCGAGGTTGCCTGGTGTAACCGGAGGATGCTCGTGGAGTACGTGCCGTATCCGTTTTACGGTCTCCGAACATGACCACTTCGTGCCGAAAGACCGAGGCTGGGGCGAGTCCCCGGGCTGGCCGAGTGCCGCGTACGGGATGCGGGTGGGCGACGCCCGTCCTACCGTGAGGTGATCGCCTAGCGGAGGTGCTGCGTGCCTGTTCAGGACTGGTTTCTCAGCGAGGCGGAGCGGGGCAACGCCGACTCCGCCCTCCCGGTCTGGACCGAGGGCAACGTGGCCGAGCCGCTGATCGACGGCGCCACCTACTTCGACCGGCTCGCCACCGAGGTCGAGGCCCTGCACGAAGGCGATCACGCCTTCTTCGTCGACTGGCGGGGCGACCCGGACGAGCGGCTGCGCGACGACGGCCCCACCGTCGCCGAGCTGCTCTCCGCCGCCGCCCGGCGTGGGGTGGTCGTCAAGGGTCTGATCTGGCGCTCCCACCTCGACCGGTTCACCTACAGCGAGGAGGAGAACCGGCACCTCGGCGAGGAGGTCGAGGCGGCCGGTGGCGAGGTACTGCTCGACCATCGGGTCCGGCGCGGCGGCTCGCACCACCAGAAGCTGGTCGTACTCCGGCATCCGGCCGAGCCGGAGCGGGACGTCGCGTTCGCCGGCGGCATCGACCTGTGCCACAGCCGGCGCGACGACGCCGACCATCGCGGCGACCCGCAGGCGGTGCGGATGGCCAGGGCGTACGGCGAGAATCCGCCCTGGCACGACGTGCAGCTCGCGCTGCGCGGCCCGGTCGTCGGCGCGCTCGACCTGACCTTTCGGGAGCGCTGGACCGACCCGGCGCCGCTGGACCAGCACGGACCGGTCAGCACCGTACGCGACAAGCTCGACGGCGCCGACCTGCACGCCGATCGGCTACCGCCGCAGCCGCCCGACCCGCCGCCCTGCGGACCGCACCGGATCCAGGTGCTCCGGACCTATCCGGCGATGCGCCCGGCCTACGAGTTCGCCAAGCTCGGCGAGCAGAGCGTCGCCCGTGGCTACACCAAGGCGATCAGGCGGGCCCGTCGGCTGGTCTACCTGGAGGACCAGTATCTCTGGTCGCGGGAGGTGGCGAAGCTCTTCGCCGACGCGTTGCGCGACAACCCCGACCTGCACCTGGTCGCCGTCGTGCCCCGGCATCCGGACGTGGACGGCCGGTTCGCGCTGCCACCCAACCAGATCGGTCGGGAGCAGGCCATCGCGCTCTGCCGGGAGGCCGCCGCCGACCGGGTGCACGTGTACGACGTGGAGAACCACGCCGGCACCCCCGTCTACGTGCACGCCAAGGTCTGTGTGCTGGACGACGTCTGGTGCAGCGTCGGCAGCGACAACTTCAACCGGCGCTCCTGGACCCACGACAGCGAACTCGCCTGCGCCATTCTCGACGACACCCGCGACGAGCGGGAGCCCCGGGACCCGGCCGGCCTCGGTGACGGTGCCCGGCGCTTCCCCCGGGACCTGCGGCTGGCCCTGCTCCGCGAGCACCTGGATCGCGCGTCCGGCGACGACGGGGATCTCCTCGACCCGGATTCGGCGATCGACGCCGTCGAGGCTGCCGCCACCGCACTGCGGGACTGGCACGCGGGCGGTCGGCAGGGTACCCGGCCGCCGGGACGGCTGGTACCGCACGAGACGACCCGGCTGCGGTGGCACCAGCGGCTCTGGGCGGTTCCGGCGTACCGGCTGGTCTACGATCCGGACGGGCGAGCCTGGCGGGACCGCCGCGCCGGCACCTGGTAGACGCTGCCGTCCGACCTCGGCGGGAGAGGGTGACATCCCAGCAGCCGGAGGTAACCCATGGCAACGTTCCTGTACTCGGCGAGCATGTCCCTGGACGGCTTCATCGCCGGCCCGTGCGGTGTCACAGGGCGGGCCCGTCGTCCCGTCGGTGTCGCCCGACGGGGGTGGGGGCGAGGGCGGTGTCCTCGTGCCCCGGCCACCAGGCGGCGTGCCCGAGCAGCGCGGTGAGGGCCGGCGTCAGGAAGAGCGACATCACGAACGCGACGATGGCGATGCCGCAGGAGATGGCGAAACCCATCTGGGTCAGGGTGCTGTTGCCGGCCAGCATCAGCGAGGCGAAGGTACCGGCGAGGATCAGTCCGGCGGCGGCGACGGTCGGGCCGGCGTGCCGGATCGCCATGCTGGCGGCGTCGCGCGGGTTGCGCCCCTCCCGGGCCTCCTCGCGGAGTCGGGCGATCATCAGGATGTTGTAGTCGGTGCCGAGCGCGACCACGAAGAGATACATGATCACCGGCAGCATGAAGATCAGCCCCGGCTCGCCGAGCCCGATCTGGAAGATCAGCACGGTCGCGCCGAGGGTGGCGGCGAAGCCGAGGCCGACCGAGAGCATCAGATACCAGGGCGCCACGATGCTGCGCAGCAGCAGACCCAGGATCACCATGATGAGTACGGCGGCGACCGGGAAGACCACCGCGTAGTCCCGGTCGACCGCGGCCTGGATGTCGACGAAGACCGCGGTGATGCCGCCGACCAGCGCGGTCGTGCCGTCCGGTGCCGCCCCGTGCGCGGTGTCCCGCAGCGGCCCGTCCACGGTACGCAGCGCGGCGGCGGACTGCGGGGTGTCGGCCAGGGTGACCACGTAGTTCGCCACGGTCCGGTCCGGTGACAGGGCTGGCTCGGCGACCTGCCCGACTCCGGGCACCCGGGCCAGTCGCTCCCGGTAGCCGCCGAGCTGGTCGACCGGCAGCGGGGCACCGGTGTCGGAGCGGAGGAAGACGTTCGACGGCTCGGTCGCGCCGGCCGGCAGTCCCTTGAGTAGTTCCCTGCCCCAGACGTTCGACTCCGACTCGGTGGCGGTGGACCCGCTGCTCAGGTCGAAGTTCGGGTGGAAGCCGAGCGCGAAGACGGCGAGTACGACCAGCACGCCGCCGGAGACCGCCGCGTACAGCGCCGGGTGGCGGCCCAGCGAGCGGCCGATCGCGGCGAACCGGGCACCGGTCGGCTCGTGCCGCCACGCCTTCGACGGCCAGAAGACCCTGGTACCGAGCAGCGAGACCACCGCCGGGATCAGGGTCAGCCCGGCGACCAGCGTGGTGGCGACCGCGATGGCCAGGGCGGGACCGAGGGACCGGAACAGGCCGAGCGTCGACAGGATCAACGCCAGGAACGCGATGATCACGGCACCGGCGGCCGAGGCGATCGCCTCGCCGGCCCGGGCCACCCCGTTGATCATCGCGGTCTTGGAGTCCTCGCCCATCCGGAGGCGCTCCCGGTAGCGGAACATCAGGAACAGGATGTAGTCGGTGCCGACCCCGAACAGTACGACGATCAGCATCGCGCTCACCGAGCTGTCGGTCTTGAGGTCGAACGCGTCGTTGGCCCAGGCGATCAGACCGGTGGCGACCTGGGACACCGCTCCGATCACCACCACCGGGAGCAGCGCGATGATCGGGCTGCGGAAGATGATCAACAACAGCACCAGGATCAGCCCGATCGTCGCCACCCCGATGATCGCGTTCGCCCGGTCGCCGGACTTCTGGGCATCGAGGGCCTGCGCGGCCGTACCGGTGATGCCGCCCTTCAGACCGGAGCCGGCGAGCTGGGCCGGCAGCGCGTCCCGGAGCGCCTGCACCGCGTCCGCCTGCGACCGGTCACCCGCGCTGCGCTGCGGATTGAGCTGCACCGCGACGATCTGGATCAGCCGGTTGGGGGACGGCGGCGTCGGCACCACCGCGACGACGTTGCGGATCCGCTGCCCGCCGAGCGCCTGTCCGATCGTCGCCACCTTCGCGGTATCGGCGTCGGTCAGCGGCGCGTCGTCCTGGCGCTCGAAGACGATGATCGCTGCCGGCGTCGTGGCCTGCGGAAACGCCTTACGCTGCACCTCGGCGGCCCGGATCGACTCGTAGTGCGAGGGCAGGAACGACGCCTCGTCGGTGGTGGCGGTCAGGGTCGGAGCGAAGCCGATCACCGCCGCCCCGGCGATCACCCAGGCCACGATCACCCAGATCGGGTGCCGGACCACGAACCGTCCCACAGCGGCGAACACCAGCCGCACCTCCCGCGATCGGCGACCATCCCTCCGTGAGCAAACCTAAACGCTGCGCTATCCAGACAAGTCATGAATAGTCCACTCGGTCGCTCGCAATCCGCCGACGCGCAGTAATCCGCCCACGCGCGGTCCCGGCCCTGACAGTGCGGGCCGGACTGGCTGCCGGCAGCACCGCACGAGACCGGCTGCCGGCAGCGCCGCACGGGACCGGCTGCCGGCAGCGCCGCACGAGACTGGCTGCCGGCTACGCCGGACGGGACGGGCCGCCGGTAGTACGCCGGACGGGGCGGCTCGGCGCGCTGGCCGGGCCACCCCGTCCGTGATGCTCGTGGTCGGGTGCTCAGCCGACCGGGTTGAGCAGTTCGGTGTTGCCCTCGAAGGCGTACAGCAGCAGGTCGACCATCCGGAACGTCTCGTCGTCCGGGCCGAGCGTCGGCCGCCAGGTCGGGTCACGCAGGATCGAGATCCGGCTCCCCTCGATGGCCCGGTGGAACACCTCGGCGACGATCCGCGCGCCGACACCGTCGAGCCGGCCGCCGTTGAACTCCGCCTCCCGCAGGATGTAGAACCACAGCGGCGTGTTGGTGGTCAGTTCGGTCTTCTGCTCGTCGGAGAGCCCGTCCAGTACGGCCCCGTCCAGGCCGCCCAGGATCTCGTCGGCCTTGAGCGGCACCAGGTCGAAGAGCTGGGCCAGTTGCTGACCGCTGGCCAGCCGTACCATCACGGCCCGGGTGAGGTTGCGGAAGGCCAGGTTCAGCTCGATCGCCGGCGGCGCGTCCTGGCCGCCGAACGATCCGAGCGGCAGGTTGCGCAGCGGATCCACCAGCCGGGTGTCGATCCGCTGGGTCAGGTTGAGCTGCCGCTGCCCCGGATCGGTCTCGTCCCGCCTGACGACCGCCACCAGGTCGTCCCGGCCGGCTTCGGTGAAGTCGTACAGGCGGCGGAAGTCGGCGATCCAGTTGGTGGGCAGCCGCTCGAACGAACCCGACTCGGGATCGGCGATGGTGCCGTCCGGCGAGAGGATGCCGCTGGTACCGGAGAACTGGAAGAGCAGTTCCAGGGTGCCGGGCGCCAGCACACCCGGCACGTCGGAACGGGTGTTGAAGACGCGGTTCCAGTCGTACACCGCACGGATCATGCTGTGTCCGAGCCGGTAGGCCGCGACGGAGAACTCGATCGGCATGGTCGGCCGGTCGCCCGGCTGCACGGCCCGGTCCCGCCGCCCGGCGCCGTAGCCGGCGGAGACCTCGAAGAACCTGCGGCCCCGGCTGAACACCTCGTCCACGACCTCGGGCGAGACGATCCGGGGCAGGAAGTCGTGCACCAGCAGCCACTGGTAGTGCTTCACCACCACCGAGCGGGCCGCCCGGAACAGCGCCGCTCCGGAGAGCCCGCCCTCGGCCAACTGGTCGACCACCAGGTTGTGGAACCGGATGAACGCCAGGTGGGTCTGGGCGACCGCCAGGTTCTCGTCGTTGCGGGCGTCCGGGATCAGCGCCGCCCGCCGCTCCCGCTTGCTCGAACCCAGCCCGGACCGGGGCAGGTCGAAGCCGTCCCGGTCCTGGTTGACCGCGGGGTCGTCGCCGGCGACCGCCGCGGTGGTGCCGGTCTTCAGGTGTACGCCGTCGGCGGAGTAGAAGACCCGGTCGTGCGTGTCCCCGGGCCCCCGGCCGTAGAGCGAGTCCAGGTCCAGCGCCGGGGAGCGGCCCTGGAGCAGCTCGTCGACGGAGACGTCCTCGCCCAGCGCGGCGGCGGTGTTGTCCAGGGTCAGGTCGTGGTCCACGAACTGACCAAGATAGGTGTACCCGGCGGGAACGGCCGGGTCCGCCGAGTCGGCGTTCGTACCGGCGACCATCGCCTCGGCGACGGCGACGCGGGTCGGCTCGGAGAGTGCCCGCCCCTCCGGGCCGAGCCGGGAGAACCGGAACTTGCGCAGCTCGGCGGTTGTCGACGGGCGGCGGGTGGTCGGTTCTTGCCTGTCGTCGAAGGAGAGCAGGCCCTCACCCTCGACGAGGTAGTCCTCCCGCATGTGCCGTTTCATTCGTCGTTCCTCCCTCGTGGTGACCGGCAACCGGATCCGGTTCGGCTGACGGGGGAGGGATGTGCACGACAGGCACGTACGCACGACGACGGAACGTGCGTCCGCTCGGTCTGGACCCCCGTGAACGTCCGCGATCGGCGCGGACCAGCCGACCCGGCCCGGTGCACCATGCCGGTCTCAGTCGACTTAGGGCCAAGAGTCCGCAGCGCCACCGGAGGCGTCCACCTAGTGTCTGCCATGCGACCGAAGCGGGGTCGCGCCTTCACGCTGCGGCTACTGATCCGTCACGGTAAGCAGTTTCTCGACGCCGGCTGAGCGTCCCCTGTGGACTAGCTGTCCCGCTCCCGCAGCGGGTACGGGATGAAGGTGCTGCGATTCTCGTCGAGGTCGAGTTGCCGACCGATCGGCTGGGCGGCCCGCTGCGGGCAGGTCATCCGCGCGCAGGTCTTGCAGCCCGGCCCGATCGGGGTGGCCGCCTCGGTCGCGTGCAGGTCCATCCCGGCGGAGTAGACGAGCCGGCCGGCGTGCCGGGTCTCACAGCCCAGCCCGATCGCGAACGTCTTGCCGGGCTGGCCGTACCCGCCGTGGTGCCGCGTGACCGTGCGGGCGATCCAGAGGTAGCGCTGGCCGTCCGGCATCGCCGCCACCTGGGTCATCACCCGGCCGGGAGCACCGAACGCCTCGTAGACGTTCCAGAGTGGACAGGTGCCGCCGGAGCGGGAGAACGGGAAGCCGGTCGCAGACTGGCGCTTGGACATGTTGCCGGCCCGGTCCACCCGGACGAACGAGAACGGCACCCCGCGCGCCCTCGGGCGTTGCAGGGTGCTCAGCCGGTGGCAGACGCTCTCCCAACCCATCGCGAAGTGGTCGGTCAGCAGTTCGATGTCGTAGCGCATCGCCTCGGCGGCGGTGAGGAATTCCCGGTACGGCAGAATCAGCGCGGCGGCGAAATAGTTGGCCAATCCGACCCGCATGAGGATCTGGGTTTGCAGGTCGGCGACGCTCTCGTCCTCGATGATTTCGTCGATGACGTCGGCGAATTCGAGCAGCGCGATCTGGGCGCCCATCCGGATCGCCCGCTGGCCCGAGCGCAGCGACGTCGACAGGTGCAGGGTGCGGGTCTCCGGCCGGTAGCGGTGCAGGTCGCCGGCGAGCGAGTCCGGGTCCTGCCGGACTATCCGGATGCCGTGCCGGCCGGCCAGCCGGTCGGTCAGCGCGGCCCGGGTCTCGCCCCGGCGGATCCCGATCTGCCCGGCCAGTGCCTCGGCCGCCTCGTCCAGCTCCGGGACGTAGTTCTGGCGCCGGTAGAAGAAGTCGCTGACCTCGTCGTGCGGGCTGCGGCCGGGCACCAGCCCCCGGTCGCCGACCACCTCGGCGAGCTGGTCGTCGACCTGTCGGTAGCGCCGGTAGAGGTCGATCACCGCCTCGGCCACCTCGGGCAGCTTGCCGGCCAGCTCGGTGAGGTCGGGCAGGCTGGCCCGGGTCGGCAGCGCCTCGCGCAGCTCGGCGACCAGCCGGGGCGTGTCGTGCGGCGCGAAGTATGCGGTGTCGACGCCGAAGACCTCGGTGATCCGGATCAGCACCGGGACGGTCAGCGGGCGGGAGTCGTGCTCGATCTGGTTGAGATAGCTGGGCGAGATGGCGAGCTGCCGGGCCAGCTCGATCTGGTTGACGCCGTGCTCCTCGCGCAGCCGGCGCAGCCGCGCACCCGCGAACGTCTTGGCCACGGCGCCTCCCTCCGCCAGGATCCAGTCACATTAACACATATGTAAAGTGGCGCATTCGCAACTTCGCAAAATGCGGTCGGGACTTTTCAATAGTTGGCCGTTTCCGTGTCTCGACCCGTCGAACAAGACCATGCCACAGTTTCGACAAGTCCTGATGGACGGTGAGTTGTCGACCGTCCACCGAACTCGGAGGAGACTTCCATGAGCACGCCGGCAGAGCGGTTGCGTACCGAATGGGCCACCGACCCGCGTTGGCGGGGCGTCGAGCGGGTCTACGGCGCGGACGAGGTCGTCCGGCTGCGCGGCGTGGTACGGGAACAGCACACCCTCGCCGACCGGGGCGCCCGGCGGCTGTGGGACCTGCTGCACCGCGAGGACTTCGTCCCGGCGCTCGGGGCGCTCACCGGCAACCAGGCCGTGCAGATGGTCCGGGCCGGGCTCAAGTCGATCTACCTCTCCGGCTGGCAGGTCGCCGCCGACGCCAACCTCTCCGGGCAGACCTATCCGGACCAGAGCCTCTATCCGGCCAACTCGGTGCCGGCGGTGGTGCGCCGGATCAACAACGCACTGCTGCGCGCCGGCCAGATCGAGACCGCCGAGGGCCGGAACACCGGAGGCGACGACGCCGGGATCGACTGGCTCGCCCCGATCGTCGCCGACGCCGAGGCCGGGTTCGGCGGGCCGCTGAACGCGTACGAGCTGATGACCGCGATGATCGTGGCCGGGGCGGCCGGGGTGCACTGGGAGGACCAGCTCGCCTCGGAGAAGAAGTGCGGGCACCTCGGCGGCAAGGTACTGGTGCCGACCGGGCAACACGTCCGGACCCTGAACGCCGCCCGGCTCGCCGCCGACGTGGCCGGCGTCCCCTCGGTGATCGTCGCGCGTACCGACGCGCAGGCGGCGACGTTGCTCACCACCGACGTCGACGAGCGGGACCGGCCGTTCGTCACCGGGGAGCGGACCGCCGAGGGCTTCTACCGGGTCCGCAACGGATTCGACGCCTGCGTCGCCCGGGGACTCGCCTACGCCCCCCACGCCGACCTGCTCTGGATGGAGACCAGCACCCCGGACCTGGAGTTGGCCCGCCGGTTCGCCGAGGAGATCAAGGCCGTCTACCCGGACCAGTTGCTGGCGTACAACTGCTCGCCGTCGTTCAACTGGCGCAAGCACCTCGACGACGCCACCATCGCCAAGTTCCAGCGCGAACTCGGGCACATGGGCTACCGCTTCCAGTTCATCACGCTGGCCGGGTTCCACGCGCTGAACTACTCGATGTTCGACCTGGCCCGGGGCTACGCCACCGAGGGCATGCCGGCGTACGTGTCGTTGCAGGAGCGGGAGTTCGCCGCCGAGGCGTACGGCTACACGGCGGTCAAGCACCAGCGCGAGGTCGGTACCGGCTACTTCGACCTGGTCAGTACGGTGCTCAACCCGGCCGCCGAGACCACCGCACTACGCGGTTCCACCGAAGAGGAGCAGTTCTGATGCGGATCGCAGTGACCGGGCCGCTCCGCGAGCGGTACGACGAGATCCTCAGCCCCAAGGCGCTGGACTTCCTGGTCGCGCTCGACAGCGAGTTCGCGGCCCGTCGGGTGGACCTGCTGGACACCCGGCGGGCCCGCCGCGCCCGCTTCGCCGACGGCCAGCTCCCCGGCTTCCTGCCCGAGACCGAGGCGATCCGGGCCGACCCGACCTGGCGGGTGGCGCCGCCGGCACCGGGCCTGCGCGACCGGCGGGTCGAGATCACCGGCCCGACCGACCGGAAGATGACGGTCAACGCGCTCAACTCGGGCGCCAAGGTGTGGTTGGCCGACTTCGAGGACGCGCTCGCGCCGACCTGGGACAACATCGTCGGCGGGCAGCTCAACCTGGTCGACGCGATCGACCGGCGGATCGACTTCACCGCACCGGGCGGCAAGCGCTACACGCTCGGCGACGACCTCGCCACCATCGTGGTCCGGCCGCGCGGCTGGCACCTGGTGGAGAAGCACATCGTGGTCGACGGGCGGGCCATCTCGGCCACCCTGGTCGACTTCGGGCTCTACTTCTTCCACTGCGCCGGGCGGCAGCTCGACGCCGGCAGCGGCCCGTACTTCTATCTGCCGAAGCTGGAGAGCCACCGCGAGGCGCGGCTGTGGAACGAGGTCTTCCGGTTCGCGCAGAACTACCTCGGCATCCCGCAGGGGACCATCCGGGCCACCGTGCTGATCGAGACCGTCACCGCCGCGTTCGAGATGGACGAGATCCTGTACGAACTCCGGGAGCACTGCGCGGGGCTGAACGCCGGACGGTGGGACTACATCTTCAGCATCGTCAAGAACTTCGGCTGGCGGGACGACTTCGTACTGCCGGACCGGGGCGACGTGACGATGACGGTGCCGTTCATGCGGGCGTACACCGAGTTGCTGGTCCGGACCTGTCACCGGCGCGGGGCGCACGCGATCGGCGGGATGGCCGCCTTCATTCCGAGCCGGGACCCGGAGGTCAACACGGTCGCGCTCGGCAAGGTCCGGGCGGACAAGGAACGCGAGGCGGCCGACGGGTTCGACGGCTCCTGGGTGGCCCACCCCGGCCTGGTCCCGGTCTGCCGGGACGCCTTCGACGCCGTCCTCGGCGACCGGCCGCACCAGCTCGACCGGCGCCGCCCCGAGGTGACGGTCGGCGCGGACGACCTGCTGTCGGTGGACCGTACCCCGGGCCGGGTCAGCGGGGCGGGGCTGCGCGGCAACGTGGCGGTGGCGCTGCGCTACTTCGACGCCTGGCTGGGCGGTACCGGCGCGGCGGCCATCTTCGACCTGATGGAGGACGCCGCCACCGCCGAGATCGCCCGCTGCCAGGTGTGGCAGTGGCTGCACCACGCGACGCCGCTGGCCGAGGGCGGCCGGGTCACCGAGGCACTGGTCCGGTCGATCCTGGTCGAGGAGGTGACGGCGCTGAACGCGGAACGGTCGGTGGAGGACCGGGACCGGCTGACCCTGGCGGCGGAGATCTTCGTGCGGACCGCGCTCGGCGAGGAGTTGCCGGCATTCTTCACCACCGAGGCGTACGCCCGGCACCTGGTGACGCCGACGGCGCCCGCCCGGTAGGGGAATGCGCTGTCCGACCGGGCAGGCCCGGGCACAGGGACCACGGTCGGATCGGGCGGTCGCCGCCGAGCTGCTGGGCTGGGCCGGTGGCGAGAGCCGGAGCGACGACCGCGTTCCGTTCCTCGACGGCGACCTGGCCGGGTACGCCGGCCAGGCGCTCGCCCAGCTCGGTGCCAGCCAGCCAGACCGTCGAGGCGTTGGACGCGCTGCTGCACCGGATTCCGGCCGTCCCCGGCGTCGAGGCGCTGCACATCGTCGGTGAGACGGCGAAACTCGCCTTTCCCGGCGGGCCGGTCGGCGACGACGTACCGTTCGCCGCCCTCGACGCCCTCGACGCCCTCGACGAGCGGCAGCGACGGCTGGTCCGGCAGCTCGCCGACCACGAGCAGGTGTGGCAAATCGACGGCTGTTCTTCGGCAACTTCCGGTCGCTGGTCGGCGGGGACGGCCTGCCGGACAAGTACGTCACGCTCCGGTCGTACGCCGGCCAGGGGGAGTCGCGCGCCGGCCGACGCGGTTACGGGCAGTCCATGAGAAGCCCGTAGCGACGATCTCCAGCAGGAGGCTGGACAACGGTAATCAGGTCTACTCCGGCCATCCGCCCTACCGGAGCCAGTACCGCACAGTCGAATACCTCGCCGGTGGTCTCGACCCGGAACGACTCGGACACCTCCTCGGGCGTTCCGTCGGTCGTGTCCAGGGTGCCCTCGAACTGCTCCCGGTACCTCTCCGACGTCTCCTCTGCGCTGTCCAGCCGAACCTTCTCAGTCCGGTAGCGGGCAGACAGCGCAGACTCCACCGCCTCCTTCTGCCCGGCGGTGACGTCGGTGTTCAGGAACACCGTCACGACGTAGCGATCCTGCGGCTGCCGGACCGACGAGAGAACCAGGAACGACCCGGCGGCGGCGATCGCACCGACGAGCATCGCCGCCAGCGCGACGGCCGCCACCAGGATCCAGTGCCGCCCCGGGGTGGGCCGGCCGGAGACGGTGGACGACGAACCGGCGGGCGACGGCGTATCCGCCGGCGGCTGGGGTGGCAAGTCGGACATGGCTACCAGTGTCCACCACCCCCGCGGCACTGCGCAGTATCCGGCGAGCCGGCCCTCGTCGACGTTCCGCCGGCAGCGGCTATGGGCAGTTCAGGAGGACGGCGTCAGGACGTCCCACGGCGGGGAGCTGACGAACGATGATCCCGTCCACCCCGGGCATCCCCTCTACCGCAGCCAATCCCGCACAGTCGAACAGCCGGCCGGCGGTCACGACCAGCAGGGATTCGGGGAGCGAATCAGGGCGCACGCTGTACAGCAGATCCGGCTGGTCCTTGAACAGTTCCTTGAACCTCTCGTACGCCTCGTCACGGCTCTCCGTCCGGACCGCACCGGTCGGGTACCGGGTAGACAGCGACGACTCCACCACCGCCTTCTGATCGGCGGTGGCGGCAACGTCCAGCCGCACTCTCACCTCGTACCGGTGCTGCGGCTGCGGCTGGTCGTCCCGCATGGCGAACAGCGTCGCGGCGGTGGCGAGCGCACCCACGAGCATCGCCGCCAGCGCGACGGCCGCCGCCACGATCCAACGCCGCCCCGGGGTGGGCCGATTGGACACGGCAGACGACGAACCGGCGGGAGACGGCGTACCCGTCGGCGGCTGGGGCGGCATGTCGGACATGGCTACCAGTGTCCACCAGCCGGTCGATACGTGGTAGCGCCGTGTCGGGGTGCCGGCAGGTAGGCCGGCGCCCCGACCCCCGACTACGCCTCGGCGACTCGGCGTGTCACCCGACTACTTGTCGTCGGAGAGCGCGACCAGCGCGCTGGCGGTGCGGAAGTACTGGCTGCGGCCGAGGTCGCCGATGGTCTTGATGCCCAGCGCCTCCTTGAGGTGCGTCGCGGCCCGCTCGCTGACTCCGGCGAGCGCGGCGACCGGGGCGTCGACGAGTTCGGCCAGGCTCTTGTCCTGGTATTCCTTGTCGACCAGCTTGGCGAGGTTGGCGGTAACCGGCACGAATACTCCCAATGGACAGTCGGTCCGGCACGGCGCCGGATCCGGCCTGCATTGTTCCAGATAGGACGGACGCGGGTTCGGCCGGATCATGAACTCGGCGAAGCCGCCGGGTGGCTGGGATCGGGCGGACCGGGGCTGGGATCGGGCAGAGCGGGAGCGGGATCGGCACCGGATTCGGCCGCCGCCCGGGGCCGCAGTACGTTGCCGGTGAGCCGGGCCAGTTCGGCGTCCCGGTCGGCGCGTTGCCGTGGCCAGCCCGCCGCGTCCGGCCGGCGCTGCCAGGGCAGCGGCCCGCCCGGCGGCCGGTATTCGACACCGAGCGCGTCCAGCCGGCCGAGGTGTTCGCGCAGCCGCTCGTCGAAGCCGTCCATCGTGCCCGGTGCCGACCAGACCGCCTCGGCGAACGCGGAGAGCCGGGGAAAGGCCAGGTAGTCGACGGTACGGGGGGTGTCGGCGTGTTCGGTCCAGAGGTTGCACTGCGCGCCGACGATCCGGTGCCGCAGCTCGGCCGGCAGTTCGGCGGGTACCGGGTCGAAGGCCCGCACGTCCGCGACGGTGAGCACGGTACCGACCGGGATCGGCTCGTCCGGCCGGTCCGACTGCCGGTAGTCGAGGTAGGCGGAGGTGTCCCAGCAGGAGACCACGTCGTGCCCGGCCCGGGCCGCCGCGACCGCCAGCGCCGGCCCGCGCCAGGCCGCGACCGTCGCCCCGCCGGGCAGCCCGCCCTCCAGCACCTCGTCCCAGCCGAACAGCTCCCGCCCGTTCGCCGCCAGGTGCCGCTGGAGCTGTCGGACGAACCAGCTCTGCAACTCGTCCTCGTCGCGTAGCCCCAGCTCGTGCCGGCGCCGCTGGGCGGCCGGGCTGGCCCGCCACTCGGACTTGTCGCACTCGTCGCCGCCGATCCCGATGTGCCGGCTCGGGAACAGCTCCATCACCTCGTCCAGCACGTGCCGGACGACGTCGAGGGTCTGGTCGGAGACGTTCAGTACCCGCCGGGAGATCCCCCACCGGGTCGAGACCGCCACCGGCTCGCCGGGGCCGTTGCCGAGTTCCGGGTACGCGGCGATCGCCGCCTGGGTGTGCCCGGGCAGGTCGATCTCGGGTACGACGGTGACGAACCGATCCGCCGCGTACCCGACGATCTCCCGGAGGTCGTCCTGGGTGTAGTAGCCGCCGTGCGGCCGGCCGTCGAAGCGCTCGTGCTGGCGGGAGCCGACCATCGACTCGGGCCGCCAGGCGCCCACCTCGGTCAGTCGGGGGTAGCGCCGGATCTGCACCCGCCAGCCCTGGTCGTCGGTGAGGTGCAGGTGCAGCACGTTCAGCTTGTGCGCGGCGAGCAGGTCGACGAAGCGCAGCACCCCGGCGACCGGGATGAAGTGCCGGGCCACGTCGAGCATGCAGCCGCGCCAGCCGAACCGGGGCGCGTCGGAGACCTCCACCGCCGGTACCGTCCACGGGCCGGTCGCCACCCGGGCCCGCCGGTACACGGCCGGCGGCAGCAACTGGAGCAGACTCTGGGTGCCGTAGAAGACGCCGGCCGGGGCGCCGCCGGTGATGGTGACGCCGTCGGGGCGTACCCGCAGGTGGTAGCCCTCGGCGGGCAGTGCCGGGTCGATGGCGAGTGCGATCGTGCCTCCCCCGGCGACGGCGCCACCCCCGTTGCGAGCGCCGTCGCCGAGGGAGGAGTCGGGCAGGCCGTCGCCGAGGGCGGGGTCGGGCAGGCACTCGCCGGGGGAGGGGTCCGGCAGCGGCAGGCCGGTGGAGCGGGACAGGGTCTCCCGGAGCAGCCGGGCCACCCCGGCACACGCCGGATCGGTCCGCAGCAGCGTGGCCGGGCCGAGGCCGAAGGCGCCGAATCCACGATGGACGGTGCCGGGGCGGGGCAGCATCAGTCCTTCACCGCCCCACCCAGTCCGGAGACCAGCCGGCGCCGGACGAAGACGAAGAAGACCAGTACCGGAACGGTCATCAGGGTGGACGCGGCCATGATGCCGCCCCAGTCGTTCTCGTCCGGTTTGAAGAAGACCAGCAGCGCGGCCGGCAGGGTCTGGTTCTCCGTGGCGCTGATGATGAAGGTCTTGGCGAAGAGGAAGTCGTTCCAGGCGGTGATGAAGGAGAAGACGCTGGTCGCGGCGAGACCCGGCGCGATCAGCGGAAAGAGGATCCGCCACAGGATGGTGAACCGGGAGGCGCCGTCCATGGTGGCCGCCTCCTCCACCTCGGGCGGCACCGCCGCGACGAAGCCGCGCAGCATCCAGATCGCGAACGGCAGGCTGAACGCCAACTGCACCAGTACCAGCGAGCCGAGGGTGTTCAGCCCGACCCCCGGCACGGTCCGGCCGAGGTCGCGGATCTGGAAGAAGAGCGGGATGCTCAGCGCCTCGACCGGCACCATCTGGGCGATCAGGAAGAGCACCAGGATGGTGCTGCGGGTCCGGAACCGGTAGCGGGTCAACGCCACCGCGGCCAGGAAGGCGACCAGCGCGCTCAGCGCGACCACGGCCAGCGCCACCACCAGGCTGTTCAGGAAGTACCGGCCGAAGCCGCTCACCCCGAGCGCGGAGCGGAAGTGGTCGAGCGTCGGGTGCAGCGTCCACGGTCGCGGGTCGGCCGAGAGGATCTCGCCGGTCGGCTTCAGCGCCGACAGCACCATCCAGTAGATCGGGAAGACCGTGACCAGCGCGACCAGGATCGCCACGGTGTCGGCGACACGGCGACGCATTACAGTGCCGCCTTTCGTTCGTGACTGCGGGGCTCGCAAACCCGTCTCACTCCTCGCACTCACAGCACCTCCCCGGTGCGGCGCAGCGCCCGCAGGTACAGCAGGGTGACCACCAGCAGGATCAGGGTCATCACGATGCCGATCGCCGAGCCCAGGCCGTACTGGGACGAGGCGAACGCCTTCTGGTACGCGTACACGTTGAGCACCATGTTCTGGCCGGCGATGCCGCCGCCCCGGGTCATCACGTAGATCTGGGTGAACACCTTGAAGTCCCAGATGATCGACTGGATCACCACGATCGCGATCAGCGGTCGCAGCATCGGGACCGTGATCCGGCGGAACGCGGTCGCCGCACCCGCCCCGTCCAGGGCCGCCGCCTCCAGTACGGAGGGCGGGACGGCCTGGATGCCGGCGTACAGGGTGATCATCACGAACGGGAACGAGTGCCAGACCACCACCGCACCGACCAGGGCGAAGGCCACCGTCCGGTCGTAGAGCCAGTTGTAGCCGTCCAGCCCCAGTACCTCGTTGACCAGCCCGAGGTTGCTGTCGAAGAGGAACATCCAGACCACCGAGCCGGTCATCGCCGGTGCGGCCCAGGCGGTCAGCGCGGCGTACGACAGCATCGTCCGGGCCAGCTTGCCGATCCGGGTCATCAGCACCGCCAGCGCGGCACCGAGGGCGAGAGTGACCACCACACACCCGGCGGCGAAGACCACCGTCTGGCCGAGTACGGTCCAGAACGCCGGATCGGCGAAGAGGGTGGAGAAGTTGCCCGCCCCCACGAACCGGGCCGGCTCGCCACCACTGACCTGCGGCTGCCCGTAGTCGAAGAGGGAGAGCAGCCCGAGCTGGTAGAGCGGGTACGCGAACATCGGCACCAGCACGGCGAGCGCCGGCAGCAGCAGCCACACGGGCATCAGCCGCTGCTGCCGGCGGATCGTTGCGGACGACGGCACCGCTGACTACTTTCCGAACGCCGCGGTGATCTGGGTGTTCGCCTCGGTCGCCGCCGCGTCGACGGTCGCCTTGCCGGTGATCACCTTTTGCAGCATGTTCGGCAGGATCTTCTCGGCGTCGATGGTGGTCCACGCCTTGTCGACCGGGACGAACTTGGTGCCGGCCTCCATCGTCTCGACGAACGGCTTCAGGAACGGCTCCTTGGCGATCACCTCGGCCCGGCCGGACTTCATCGCCGGCACGAAGCCCATCGCGTCGTAGAGCTTCAGGGTGTATTTCTTGCTCGCCAGCAGTTGCATGAACTCGACGGCCAGACTGCGGTGCGTGGTGGAGCGGAAGACGCCGAGGCTGCTGCCGCCGGCGAAGGCGGGCGCGATCGAGCCGGGCTTGGCACCGGGCAGCGGCACCACGCCGTACTTGCCCTTCACCGCGCCGGCCTCCACCGCCGAGCGGTTGAAGTTGCCCAGGATCCCCATCCCGGCCCGGCCGGCCGCGAACGCCTCGACGGTGCCACCGCCGGTCAGGTCGACACACTGCTGCGCCGGGCAGATCTCCGGGCTGAACAGGTCGGTGTACGCCTTGATCCCCGCCTTCGACGCGGCCGAGTCGATGGCCGCGGTGTACGTGCCACCCGAGTTGGTCGCGATGTCGCCACCGGCGTCCCAGACGAACGGCAGCGCGCCGAAGGTGTAGAGCCCGCCGACCGCGATCCCGAGCATGTCCTTGCGTTCGGCCCGGATCTTCTTGGCGGCGGTGACCAGTTCGGCGTACGAGGTCGGGGGCGTGAGCCCGAGTTCGGTGAAGACGTCGGTGCGGTAGTAGAGCGCCCGGACGCCGATCCACCACGGCACCCCGTACGCCTTGTCGGCCACGGTCACCGTCTGGACCAGGTCGGCCGGCAGGTCGGCGGCCTCGGCCCACTTCTTGTTGTCCTCGGTGACGTCGGCCATTCCGTTCGAGGCGACGAAGTTGGCCAGGTCGGTGTTGCCGACCTCGGTGACGTCCGGCGCGCTCGCCGGGTCGTTCAGCGCGCCCTTGTACTTCTCCGCCCGGGTGTCGGTGGCCAGATAGCTGACGTCGACCTTCACGTCGGCGTTCTTGGCGGTGAACTCGGCGATCGCCTCGTTGACCACCGCCTCCTTGGCGGCCCGGTTGGCCTCGTCGAAGAGCCAGACCCGCAGGGTGCCGGTCCGGCTGTCGCTGCTCTCCGCCGGCGCGTCGGTGGAGGGCGCGCAGGCGCCGGCGCCGAGCGCCAACGCCAGCAGCGCGGGAAGTGCCAGGAGTTTCCGCACGGGCTTCCTCCTCGAATAACGAGCTAGGTTCGTAATTAGGTCGATATGGATGTCATCCAGGCTGGGGTTCGCCCCGGTCACCCGTCAAGTAACAATTTCCCTGCTCAGAAGCCCTTTGTGGTCGTGCCGGAGGCATGCCGGAGCGGCCGTCCGGCCGGGCCGGACGGCACCTTGCCGGGGCCGGCTCAGTCGCCCAGGTAGAGCACCGCGTCGATCTCGATGTCGAAGCCGTTCAGCGCCACCGGCAGGGTGGTCCGGGCCGGCAGGTTCTCGGTGCCGAAGAACTCCCGGTAGATCTCGTTCATCGCCGGGAAGTCGGCGAAGTCCCGCAGGTAGACGCCGACCCGTACCGCCCGGTCGAGGTCGCCGCCGGCAGCCTCGGCCACCTTGGCCAGGTTGCTGAAGGCCGCCCGGGCCTGCTCCGCGAAGTCGCCCTTCACCCAGGTACCGTCCGGGCGCACCGGGCAGGCTCCGGAGAGGTACGCGAACTCCCCGGCGACCACCGCATGGGAATACGGCCCGCCGGGCGGTGCCGCCTGGTCGGCCACCACGATCTGCTTGGGCATGGGTCAACCTCCGTGTCGGGGAAACTGTTCGGCGAGCCCGTCCGGGCCCACCAGGGGTGGGGTGAGAAGTCGGCGTACCAGGCGGTCCCGGTCGGCCAGTGCGGCGCGTTGCGCGTCGGTGAGCGGGATCCACGGCGGCACCGGCTCGGGCAGCCGGGGCGGCAGCGGCCGGCCGGCCCGGTAGGTCAGGTCGTTGACCAGCCGCAGCGGCGCATGCCTCCGCTGCCCGTGCACGTCGACCAGCTCGTGCCGACCCGGCTCGACGGTGAAGACCGCGACATCGGCCGGCGCCCCGACCGCGAGCGTGCCGATCCCGTCCGGCAGGCCGAGCGCCCGGGCCGGCCCGACCGTCGTCGCCGCCACCACCTGCGGCAGGCTCATCCCGACCGCCAGCATCTTGGCCATCGTGGTCGGCAGGTCGAAGGCCGGGCCGTGCAGCGACCGGCTGTGCAGGTCGGTGGAGACGGCGTGCGGCGGCATGTCGGCCGCCAACTGCGCCTCCAGTACGTCGAAGGCGAAGCCGCCGGAGCCGTGCCCGAGGTCGAACCGTACCCCCGCCTGGTACGCCTCCTTCGCCGCCGGGTCGAAGCCGTCCGGACCGGCCGCGATGCCGCTGGCGCAGTGTGTGATCAGATCGCCGGGGCGCAGCAGTGGCAGCATCTGCGCCACCGTCGGCGGTGCCGCGCCGATGTGCACCATCACCGGCAGCCCGCACGCCTGGGCCGCCTCGACCGCCCGGCGCAACGGGGCCAGGCCGTGCGTACCGACGTTGTGCCGGTCCATCCGCACCTTGATCCCGACGATGCTGTCCCGGTGTGCCCGTACGGTTGCCACCGCCAGCTCGACGTCGCAGTTGGCGAGTTCCCGGGATTCGCCGACCGGGGCGACCAGCCCGACGGCGGAGATGTTCAGCAGTGCGGGCACCCGGACGGCGTACCGGGCCGAGGCGGCGGCGAACGCGGCGAACCCGTACGCCCCGGCCGAGCCCGCGTCCACCCAGGTCGTCACGCCGGAACGCCACGCCACCGGATCGGGGTCGATACCCCAGTACGTCGCACCGGCATACACGTGCGTGTGCAGGTCGACCAGTCCGGGCGTGACCAACCGGCCGGCCAGCTCCACCACCTCGGCGGCCCGCTCCCGGGGCAGTACGGGTGCGACCGCCGCGACCCGGCCGCCCCGGACGGCGACGTCGTGCCGCCCCGCCCGGCCGGTACCCGGATCGAGCAGCTCCCCGCCGCTGAGCAGCAGGTCCCAGCCAGCCGGACCGGAGTCGACGGCCCGCTCGCTCATCTGGCCGCCTCGCCCTCGACAGCGGTTCCCTCCTCGACGGCCGTTCCGCCGTCGGCGGCGGCGCAGATGCGCAGTCGGTAGAGCCGGGCCGGTCGGCCCTTGCGGTGCACCTGGGTGCTCCCCTCCACCTCGACCAGTCCGGAGTCGCTCAGCTTGCGGATCAGCCGCCGGCCGCTCGGGTCGGTGATGCCGAGTTGCTGGGCCAGGTCGCTGGGGGAGATGGCCCGGCCTTCGAGGGCCCGTTCGATGGCGGAGAGCCGGGACAGCGTCGCCGCGCTCAGCCCCACCTCGCCGGCCAGCCGTTCGAGTTCGGCGCCGTGTTCCCGGTAGGTGAAGGCGAGCGCGGCCCCGGCCGGGCTCATCGGCCCGATGATGACCCCACCGTCCTCGACCAGGTACGCGCTCGGCGACTCCTCCTGCTCGGCCCGGGCGACCGCCCGCTCGGCCAGGTGCAGGCAGCTCCGGGCCGAGGCACCGACCCCGAATCCGGCGGCCACCCGGATGCCGAGGGTCTCCTGCGCCTGGCCGAGCGCGGGCAGCGACACCCAACTGCTGGTCGCCTGCTCGAAGAGCGCCTGGTGGGCGAAGACCACCACGCCGCGCCGGCCCCGGTTCTCGATCCAGGCGTCGCCGAACTCCGGCGTGTTGAGCAGCAGGTTCATCAGCCCCACCCGGGCCCGGTCCAGGTCGAGCTGCGGGCCGGTCCGACCGACCAGGAAGATGCCGGCGACGAAGCGCAGTGCACTGGCCTGTTTGGACTGCACCTGGAGGGCCAGCTCGTGCAGTTGGGCCCGCAGGGTGGCCGGCCCGGGCAGGCCGCCGAGCACCGGCGTGTCGCCCTGGAGCTGGGCGGCGACCGCCGTACGCAGGCTGATCACGTAGTCGGCGCCGGTCCGGTCCAGCGCCGCCCGGTGGTACGCGACGATCTCGGCCACGCTCTGCTCCGGGTCGTACGGCAGGCAGCTGATCTGTCCCCGGTCCAGTTCCAGGGCCCGGGCCACCTCGTCCACGGTCTGCGCGTCGTAGGTGTCGATGCTCACCGGGGTGGGCCGCCAGCCCCGGGACAGCGCCTTGAACAGCGCCAGCGACAGGTCCAGCCCGGCCGAGCGCAGGATCGCCACCGGCAGCTCCGCCGGGAGCAGGTCACGACATTTCGCGTACGGGACCGGGCCGAGCAGCAGGCCGTCGACGCGTTGCCGGGCGAGTAGGCCGCCGACGAGTCCCCGGACCGCGTCCTCGTGCTCGTAGACGACCCACTCCAGCGTCACCCCGGCCAGCGTCCGGGCCGCGTCCTCGAAGACGGCGCGGTGGCTGGCGTGGATGACGAGACCGATCACCATCGGGCTCCCCAGGTTCGAAAGTGGTCCGTTAACGGTGGCGTCCTAGCCTGGGCCTTCCGGGCTGACCCCGTCAAGTCGTTGACGAACAAGGTTCACGTCGGGCAGTCTGGGCAGCCAACAGCGAGCCATATCCGAACCTGCACGGGGGAGAGCCGGTGCGCCACCAACTCGACGAGCCCGCGCTGGACTGGCGCGTCAAGGGGTTCTGGCAGCCCGACGCGCCGGTCTCGGACCCGGCGTTCGCCGCCGCCGGGCACTCCCTGTTCGGCGGTGCGTTCACCTGGCCGGTACTGGCCGTCCGGCGCTCCGCCGTCGCGCACAACGTCGCCACGATGGCCGAGTTCTGTGCCCGGCACGGCTTCTCGTTCGCGCCGCACGGCAAGACCAGCATGGCCCCGTCGCTGCTCACCGCCCAGTTGTCCGCCGGTGCCTGGGCGATCACCATGGCCACCGCCAACCAGGTGCTCGCCTGCCGGGCCCTCGGCGTACCCCGGGTGCTGCTCGCCAACGAACTGCTCGACCCGGTGCCGCTGCGCTGGCTGGCCGGCGAACTCGACCGGGGTTTCGAGGCACTCTTCTTCGTGGACTCGGTCGCCGGGGTCGAAGCGATCGACGCGGCGCTCGCCGACCGGCCGGCCGGTGCACCGCTGCGGGTACTTGTCGAACTCGGCTTCCCCGGCGGGCGGGCCGGCTGCCGCACCGTCGCGCAGGTGGTCGAGGTCGCCGAGGCGGTCGCCGCCACCTCCCGGGTACGCCTCGACGGCGTCGCCGGCTACGAGGGCGGGCTGCCGGACGGCGTGGCGGTGTCGGCATACCTGCGACGGCTCCGTACGGCGGCGACCGAGCTGGCCCGGCGCCGGCTGGTCGGCCCGGAGGTACTGGTCAGCGCCGGTGGCAGCGCGTGGTTCGACCTGGTGGCCGAGGAGCTCGGCGGTGCCTGGCTGACCGGCCACGACCTGCGGGTGGTGCTGCGCAGCGGTGCCTACGTCACCCACGACCACGGCTTCTACGCCGAGCACACGCCGTTCCGGCGGATCCCCGGCCAGGGCTCCCTGGACGCGGCACTGGAACTCTGGGCGCAGGTCACCTCCACCCCGGAGCCGGGGCTGGCGATCGTCGGCATGGGCAAGCGGGACGCCCCGTACGACGAGGGCCTGCCGGTGCCGCTGCGGATCCGGCGCCGGTCCGGCGAACTCCAGCCCGGCACCGGGCTTGTCGTCAGCCGGCTCAACGACCACCACGGCTATCTCGCGGTGCCGCCCGGCGTCGCGCTGTACCCCGGTGACCTGGTCTGTTTCGGTATCTCCCACCCGTGCACCGCCTTCGACAAGTGGCGGGCGATGCCGGTGGTCGACGACGCCCACACCGTCGTCGACGTGCTGCGCACCTACTTCTGAGCGGCTGCCGACCGGCCGGTCGTCCCGTTCGAACCACAATCGAAGGAAACTTTCCGCTGCGCGCGACGAACTTTTGTAGATGGCGACCAAAGTTGCCGAGCGCTGCTCTTTTCTTCTGGCTGCGCAGCCTCTAGCGTGTGTTCATTCGTAACAGAGACGACCGCTGATCGTCATATCCCGCCCGGGTGGCCGCCCGGAGCGGGAGCCACGAAGGCGTCCGGCCCGCCACGGCCGCGACGCCCGTCCCCGCGCGCCGCGAGTGGCACGTGAGCGCGCCCCTCCGTCGACTTCGTCAGGTGGGCAGCCACCGAGCTATCCGAGTTGCCCACCGAGGACCTCTTGAATCGATCCAAGCATGGGGTGGTGGAGGCGTCGCCACCCGGGAAGGTGCACGACATGGGGAAGACGCAGCGCGAACCGATGGATCCGGCGGAACGTCGCCGGCTCACCCGGCGGAGCATCCTGGCCGCCTCGGCAGGCGCAGCCGCCGCGCTCAGCGCGGTCGGCGCCAACGTGGTCCGGACCGAGGCCCCCGCGGTCGCGCACGGGCAACTGCGGGCCGAACCGCTGATCCCGGGCCGCAACCGGGGCATCATCCTCTACAGCGTCCGGGACCGGATCTCCGCCGCCCCGGACGACAGCGGTGTGCCGTACGGCTTCGAGCGGGTGCTCGCCCGGATCGCCGAGCTGGGCTACCAGGAGGTGGAGTTCGCCGGCTACAACCAGAGCACCCAGATCCTGGGACGGCAGATCACGCCGGAGGAGATCCGCAAGATCCTCGACGACAACGGGCTGGTCGCCAACGGCACGCACGCCTCGATCAACCCGGCCACCTTCGAGCAGCAGATGGACATCGCCGAGACGCTCGGGATGAAGAACATCGGCACCGGCAGCGACCCGACGAACTCCGTCTACACCGCGGACTGGGACGCGGCGGCGGACGTCTGGAACGAGCTGGGCCGGCAGGCCCGCAAGCGCGGACTTCGGCTCTACACGCACAACCACGACGCCGCGTACTCGTTCCTGCTCGACGCCGGGCCGCTGGACGCGAACGGCCGGCCGACCCGCTCCTCCGGCACCCGCCGGCTGGAGTACTTCTTCCAGAAGACCGACCCGAAGTACGTCTTCTTCGAGCTGGACATCTACTGGGCCTACGTCGCCCGCTTCAAGCACCAGAAGTACGTCGACCGGTGGGGCCGGGAGAAGACCGAGCTGTTCGACCCGATCCTCAACGTGGTCTCGCAGAGCAAGCGGTTCCCGCTCTTCCACGCCAAGGACGGCAACCGGAACAGCGCGCTGGCCAACGGCTACGAGATGACCCCGCTCGGCGAGGGCGACATCAACTTCCAGCAGTTCTTCCAGACCATCGGCGACCCGGACTTCCGGCACGCCAACTGGGAGCAGGACACCGCGCCCGGCGGCGCGACCAACCCCGGCCAGTCGCTCGACTTCGCCTCGCTCAGCTACACCAACATGTCGGAGTTGACCATCTACCGCCGCTGAGGCGTCCGGGCGGGGCACGGCGGCGCGTGCCTCGCCCACCTTCCGTGACCAGGCCCGCGCACCACCGACCGCACCCCCCGGGTGACCCCGGCGGACGTGGCACCGCGCCGGGGCACGCGCGTGTTGCTGCCCACACGACCGTGTGCCGAACGGAGGAAAGATGAAGAGAACCATGCGCCGCTGGCTGACCGTGCTGGCGGCGACCGCGACGATCGTCCCACTGGCGGTCCAGGCCCCGGCGGCGGCCGTACCGGACCCGGGAGCGGGTTCCGGCGGCGTACCCGCCGAGCCACTGGTGGCCGAGGAGAACGGCCCGGCCGCGCTCCGCTCGGACGTCCGGGCACCGCGTGACTACGGCGTACTGGTCTTCACCAAGACGGCCGGGGCGCGGCGAGCGTCCATTCCGGACGGTGTGCAGGCGATCCGGGACCTCGGCAAGGAGCACGGGTTCCGGGTCACCGTCACCCAGGACGCGGCGGCGTTCACCGAGCAGAACCTCGGCACGTACCGTGCGGTGGTCTTCCTCAACACCACCGGCGACATCCTGAACGCCAGCCAGGAGGCCGCGTTCGAGAAGTACGTCCGGGCCGGCGGCGGCTTCGCCGGGGTGCACGCGGCGGCCGAGACCGAGCCGGACTGGGCGTTCTACCAGAGCCTGCTCGGCGCGAAGGCCACCGGTGCCTCCCCGGTCGAGCCGGGCAACATCGACGTCGCCGACCGGGCACACCCGTCCACCGAGACCGTGCCGCGCACCCTGACCCTGACCGAGGAGTGGTACAACTTCTCCGCCAACGTCCGGGGCAACTCGCACGTGCTGGCCACCGCCGACGAGCGCAGCTTCGCGGGCGGCACGATGGGCTTCGACCACCCGGTCGCCTGGTGCAAGGACTACCAGGGCGGTCGCTCCTGGTACACCGGGCTCGGCCACTCCATCGAGACCTATCGCTCGAAGCCGTTCACCAAGCACCTGCTCGGCGGCATCCAGTGGGCGGCCGGCGTGGTCGAGGGCGACTGCGGGGCGACCGTGATCGGCAACTACGAGAAGGTGACCCTCAACGACGAGCCGGGCGAGCCGATGTCGCTCGCCGTACTGCCGGACGGCCGGGTGCTGCACAACACCCGGGGCGGTCAGGTCCGGCTCTACAACCCGACCAGCGGGGCCAGCCCGGTGATCAACACGATCCCGGTCTACAGCCACGACGAGGACGGGCTGCAAACCGTCTCGATCGACCCCGACTTCGCCACCAACAAGTGGGTCTACCTCTTCTACTCGCCGCCGCTGAACACCCCGGTCGACAACCCGGCCACCCCGGGGGTCAACGAGGGTGACGCGCCGGTCACCAGCACCGATCCGACGGTCTGGGACAAGTTCAAGGGCTACAACCAGCTCTCCCGGGTCAAGTTCGTCGACGGCGAGACCCCGCACCTGGACATGAGCACCGAGCAGCAGATCCTGCGGGTGGACGTGGACCGGGGCATCTGCTGCCACGTCGCCGGCAAGGTGAAGTTCGACGGCAAGGGCAACCTCTATCTGATCACCGGTGACGACACCAACGCCGGTGGCTCGGACGGCTTCGTCCCGATCAACGAGTCGCCGACCCAGGGCCCGGGCTACGACGCCCAGCGCTCCTCCGCCAACACCAACGACCTGCGCGGCAAGCTGCTCCGGATCAAGGTACGGCCGAACGGCACGTACACGATCCCGGCCGGGAACCTCTTCCCGGAGGCGCAGGACTACGACAACAAGACCCGTCCGGAGATCTTCCTGATGGGGCTGCGCAACCCGTTCCGGTTCGACGTGGACGCCTCCGGGCGGGTCTACGTCGGCGACTACTCGCCGGACAGCCGGACCTCGAACCCGGCCCGGGGACCGGAGGGGACCGGCCGGTGGTTCGCCACCAACAAGGCCGGCAACTACGGCTGGCCGTACTGCTACTCGCCGGGTCTGCCGTACATCGACTACGACTTTGCCACCCGGACCTCCGGGAAGCCGTTCAACTGCGGTGCCCCGGTGAACAACTCGCCCCGGAACACCGGCCGGACGGTGCTGCCGCCGGTCCAGGACCCGCAGTTCTGGTACACCTACGAGGCGCGTACCCCGTGCCCCGGGGCGTACCTGGAGACGCCGCCGACGAGCTGCGACTTCAAGTGGCCGGTGATCGGGACCGGCGGGGTCGGGCCGCACGGCGGACCGATCTACAAGTACGACCCGGACTCGACCTCGGAGACGAAGTTCCCGGAGTACTACGACAACGCCGTCGCCTTCGGCGAGTTCACCCGGGACAAGATTTTCATGATGCGGACCGACGGCAAGGGCAACCTGACCGGGGTCGAGCAACTGCTACCGGGCTTCGTCTTCGACAACCCGATGGAGATGGAGTTCGGCCCGGACGGCAGCCTCTACCTGCTGGAGTACGGCGACGGCTTCTTCACCGCCAACCCGGACGCCCAGCTCTCGGTGATCCGCTACGTCAAGGGCAAGCGGTCCCCGGTGGCGGTACTGAACGCCAGCCCCACCTCCGGGCAGGCCCCGCTGACGGTGAACTTCTCGGCCGTCGGCTCGTACGACCCCGACCCGGGCGAGTCGATCTCGTACGCCTGGGACTTCACCAGCGACGGTACGGTCGACTCGGCCGACCCGAGCACGTCGTACACGTACCCGGCGAACGGGACGTACACGGCGCGGTTGACGGTGACCGACTCCAGCGGCAAGACGGGAGTGCTGACCCGGACCATCACGGTCGGCAACACCGCCCCGACGGTGACGGTGACCGGCCCGATCCCGGGTTCCTTCTTCAACTGGGGTGACCCGGTTCCCTACTCGGTGACGGTCACCGACCCGGAGGACGGCACCATCGACTGCTCCCGGGTCACGGTCAGCTTCGTACTCGGGCACGACACCCACGGCCACGAGCACGGCTCGACCACCGGCTGCACCGGGGTCCTCCAGTCCCCGGCCGACGGCGCCGACCACGCCGGCGGCTACCTCTACGGCGGGATCAGCGCCATGTACACCGATCTCGGCGGTGGCGGCCAGCCGGCGCTGACCACGGTGAGCCAGGTCGTCGTGCAGACGCCCCGGCAGCAGGCCGAGTTCGCCCAGGTGAAGCAGAACGTGACGATCGCCAACACCAGCGACGCCGGTGGCGGTCAGCACGTCAACGGGATCGACGCGGGCGACTCGATCGCGTTCGACCCGATCAACCTGGGTGACGCCAGCGCGGTCACCTTCCGGGTCTCCGGTGGCTCCGCCGCGACCGCCGGTACGCCCCGGGCCACCGTCGAGCTGCGGCTCGACTCGCCGACCGGTCCGCTGGCCGGCACCGCCACGCTGAACGCCACCACCGGGAACAACGACTGGTCCAGCCAGACCGTGCCGGTCGACCAACCGGCTGGCGGGCACCGGCTCTACCTGGTCTTCCAGCCGGTCACCGGCGGCCCGACCACCGGCCTGGTGAACCTGAACTGGGTGGAGTTCACCCCGAAGTAGCCCGTCCGCAGCGGTGCCGGGGAGTCACGGGTGTGGCTCCCCGGCACCGTCGTCTGTGGAGCGTCCGCCACCCGGCCGGTCCCACACGGTCCTCAGTCGACCGGCGGCGGGGTGTCCGCGGCACGGTCCTGCCGCTGCGACGGGACCGTCGCTTCCCGGTCCGCCGACTCGGTGGCCGACGGTGCCGCGTCGGCCGGCACCGTGGCCGCCGGGGAGGCGGCCTTCCGGCGCCGCCGGGCCAGTCGTATTCCGACCGGTAGGAGCAGGGCCAGCACGGTGACCACGAAGAGGGTGCCGGAGATCGGCCGGGTCACGAACCCGCTCGGATCGCCGTCGAAGATCCGCATCGACTGCCGGAACGCCGTCTCCAGCACACTGCCCAGCACGAACGCCAACACCAGCGGGCCGGGCTCGAAGCCGGTCTTCTTCATCAGGTACCCGACGACGCCGAAGACGATCACCAGCAGCATGTCGAAGGTGCTGTTGTTGACGGTGTAGACGCCGAGCATCGTCACGGTCACCACGATCGGCGCGAGGATGCTGTCCCGGACCGAGACCAGCCGGACGAAGATGCCGACCAGCGGCACGCTGAGGATCAGCAGGAAGATGTTGCCGACGTACATCGAGTCGATGACGCCCCAGAAGACCTCGGGGTTCTCGTTGATCAGGCGGGGACCGGGCGGGATGCCCTGGAGCAGCAGCGCGCCGAAGATCAGTGCCATCACCGGGTTGGTCGGGATGCCGAGGGTCAGCAGCGGGATGAACGAGGAGGTCGCCGCCGCGTTGTTCGCGGTCTCCGGTGCCGCCACACCCTCGATGGCGCCCCGACCGAACCGCTCCGGCGTCCTGCTCCGCCGCTTCTCCAGGGCGTACGCGGCCATCGACGACAGCACCCCGCCGCCGCCCGGCAGCAGGCCGATGAAGAACCCGACGACCGAGCCCCGACCCACCGCGCCCCGGGACTGCCGCCAGTCCTGCCGGGACGGCCAGGCGTTGCTGACCCGGGGCTTCGGCAGCCGGTTCCGGGCCCGGTGTTCGAGGAGGTAGAGGATCTCGCCTAGCCCGAACAGCCCCATCGCGAGGGCCACGAAGTCGACGCCGTCGGCCAGGTTGATGTTGCCGAAGGTGAACCGGGGCGAGGCGAACAGCGGGTCCGGTCCGGCGGCGGCGAGCAGCAGGCCGAGCCCTGCCGCGACCAGGCTCTTCGCGGTCGACACCGTACCGAGGCTGGCGACCAGCAGGATTCCCATCGCGGCCAGTACGGCGTTCTCCGGCGGCCCGAAGCCGAGCGAGAACCTGGCCAGCAACGGGGCGACCAGGGTCAGCCCGACGATGCTCACCGTGCCGCCGATGAACGACCCGATCGCGGCGATGCCCAGGGCCGAGCCGGCCCGCCCCTGCCGGGCCATCTGGTAGCCGTCGATGGTGGTGATGACCGTGGCCGCCTCGCCGGGCAGCCGCAGCAGTACCGAGGTGATGGTGCCGCCGTACATGGCGCCGTAGTAGATGCCAGCGAGCATGATGATCGCCGACTCGGCCGGGATCTCGTAGGTGATCGGCAGCAGCAGGGCGATCGTCGCGACCGGGCCGAGGCCGGGCAGTACGCCGATGACCATGCCGATCACGACACCGGCCAGGACGTACAGCAGGTTCACCGGGGTGAAGACCACCCCGAAGCCGGCCAGGACGGGCTCGAGGAAGTCCACTCAGAACGCCAATCTCGGAAGGCTCACGTCCAGCAGCGTGATGAACAGCAGGTAGAGCACGGCCGTGGTGGCGATGCTGACCGCTGCGGTGACCAGCCAGGACTCCCGGCCGAGCACCTTGAGCCAGAACGCCATCACCAGCAGGGTGGACATCTCGAAGCCGATCCGGTTGATCAGCAGTACGAAGACGACCAGGCTGACGACCCCGAGGGCGATCCCGATCCCGCCCCGGCTGAACCGCTCGACCGCCCCCGCGTCCCGCTCGAAGACCAGCGACCACAGTCCGGCGCCGAGCAGGAGCAGGCTGGCCAGCGCCGGCCAGAGCCCCGGCCCGGCCTCGGCGGGGGTACCGAGGGAGAGCGAGACCGAGTAGCCGAGCGCGACCAGGCCGAGCGCGACCGGTACCACCCCGGCGACGAGTTGCCCGAGCCGGCCGGCCGGCGGGACGTCCTCGGAGGGCAGCAGACCCGGCTCGTCCTCCCCGGTCGGCGGGGACGCCTCGTCGAGGTCGGAACGGGTCACTTCGGCCCCAGCCCGAACCGGTCGATCAGCGCCTTGTACCGGTCGAAGTCACCCTTGATCTTGCTCGCCACCTCGGTACCGTCGACCTCGAACCGGTCGATGTAGTTCTTCTTCAGGAAGTCGTCGTACTCCGGTGCCTTGACCGCCTCCCGGAACGCCTCCTGGAGCGCGGTCACCGCGTCGTCCGGCATCGACTTCGGTCCGGCGATGAACCGGGCCTGGTCGACGGTCAGGTCGAAGCCCTTCTCGGCGGCGGTCGGCAGGTCGGGCAGCGAGGGGCTGCGCTGCTGGCTGAACACCCCGAGCCAGCGCAGCTCACCGGACTCGACCAGCCGCATCGACTCGGCCGGTTGGGAGGCACCGATGTCGACCTGCTTGCCCAGCACGGCGGTGACGGCCGGACCGCCACCCCCGAACGGCACGTCGGTGGCGTTGATCCCGGCGAGCTTGTAGAAGGCGGTCTGCGCGAAGTACGCCCCGGTGCCCACCCCGGAGTGCCCGTACGTGATCCGCCGTCCGCTGCCCTTGAGCGCGATGACGTCGTCGATGGTCTTGAACGGGGAGTCCTTGTGCGCGACCAGCACGATGTTCTCGACGGTCAGCCCGATCACCACCCGCAGTTCGTCGAGCGAGACGGTGGCGGCGCCCTTGCCCAGTTGCGGGGTGAGGGTGAAGAGCGAACTGGGCGGGAAGCCGATCTTGTAACCGTCGGCCGCGGCCGCGGCCACCTCCTTGGTGCCGACGGCGGCGGCCGCGCCGTCCCGGTTGACGATCACCATGGAGTGGCCGAGCGGCTTCTCGATCGCCTTGCCGAGGGTCCGGGCGATCAGGTCGGTGCTGCCACCCGGGGCGAACGGCACGATCAGCTCGACCGAGCGTTCCGGGTATCCCGAACCGCCGTCGTCGCCGCCGTTGCCGGTCTGCACGCTGCAACCGGCGAGGAACGCTCCCGCGCCGAGCCCCGCGCCGAGGCGCAGGACGGCCCGCCGGTCCATGGCGTGCCTCAGATTCGATTCGGTCACTGGTCCCTCCCTGGTGGCTCAGGTTGGAGATCTTGGACTTCGAAGAGTGTCACCTTGATACATGCCGATCTAGGTACTGTCAATCAAACCGGTGGCATCGGTAGGAAGTGGACAGCGACGGAGGCAGCACCGGAATCCTCTCAGCAGGTCGGGGTGCCGCCAGCGCGCCGCGCCCAGCGGCTTCCGGGCCGCACCGGCGCGCTGGCCGCCGGACACGCCCAGCGTGCACCGTCCGCCCGGCGCGGGCGCGGCGTCGGGTCCGGTCCGACCGCCGGTCAGGCGATCCGGGCGACGGCTCCGCCGGGCGGCTCGGGCACGGCGCCCGGGTGCAGGATCGCGGCGATCGCCTCGACGCCGTCCACCAGGCGCGGGCCGGGGCGGACGACCAGGCCGTCCCCGTCGACCGCCCATACCGCGACCCCGGACAGCCGGCGCGCGACGGTCTCGGCCTGCCGGGCCGCGCCGTCCAGGTGGAAGCCGCACGGCGTCACCAGCACGATCTCCGGCTCGGCGTCGGCGAACTCCTGCCAGGTCGTCTGCACAGACCGCGCCCCGGGCCGGGCGGCCACCGGCTCGCCGCCGGCCGCGCGTACCAGGTCGGGCACCCAGTGACCGGCGGTGAACGGCGGCTCGACCCACTCCACCACCGCGACCCGGGGCCGTGGTCGACCCCGGACCGCCGAGGCCACCGCCGCGAGTCGGTCCCGCAACGCGCCGACCAGCGCCTCGGCCCGATCGGGTACGCCGGTCCGCGCGCCTACCGCCAGGATCGTCCCGAAGACCTCCTCCAGCGAGTACGGGTCCAGCGAGAGCACGTCCGCCCGGCAGCCGAGATAGTCGAGGGCGTCCTCGACGTGCTCGGACGGCAGTGCGCAGACCCGGCAGAGGTCCTGGGTCAGGATCAGCTCCGGCGCCAGTCCGGCGAGCGCGTCGGCGTGCAGGGTGTAGAGGTCGGCCCCCGCCGACATCTGTGACTTCACGTACTCGTCGATCGCGGCCGGCGTCATTCCCCGGGTGTCCCGGCCGCCGACCACGACCGTCTTGTCGGTCCGGGCCGACGGTGGCTCGTCGCACTCGAACGTCACGCCGACGAGATCGTCCCCGAGCCCGAGGGCGTAGACGATCTCCGTCGCGGAGGGCAGCAGCGACACCAGGCGCATACCGCCATCGTGCCCGCCCACGGCCGTCGCCGGACAGCCGCCCCGGCCGGTCAGAGTCAGGCGATGGTGTGCCCACCGTTCACGGCGATCCGTTCGCCGGTGATGAACGCCGCCTCCGGCGAGGCGAGGAAGGCAACGGTGGCGGCGACCTCGCCGGGGCTGCCGAACCGGCGCAACGCCACCTCGTCGGCGTACGTCTGGAGCACCTCGGTGGGCACCTCGGCGTGCCGCTCCACCGGGATCCAGCCCGGGGCGACCAGGTTCACCGTGATCCCGTACTGCCCCAGTTCGCGGGCCCAGGTGCGGGTCAGCCCCAACTGCGCCCCCTTGGCGGCCGAGTACGCGGAGAAGCCTGGCGCGGCCCGCTCGAACAGGTCGGAGCCGATGTTGACGATCCGCCCGCCGCCCCGGGCTTTCATGCCCGGCAGCACCGCCTGGACCAGCAGGGTCGGGCTCTTCACGAAGAAGACCAGTTGGTCGAGGAGGTCCTGCCAGCGGAGATCCTCGACCCCGATGACAGGCTGCGGTCCGGTGGCGTTGACCACCAGCACCTGCACCTCGCCCAGCCGGCGCTGCACCTCGGCGACCAGCCCGGACACGGCGTCCTCGGCCGTGACGTCGGCGGGGAAGAGTCCGGCCTCCCCACCGGCCGCCCGGATGTCCTCGACCACGGCCAGTGCACCGGGGCTGCTGGCCAGGTCGTTCACCGCCACCGCGAACCCTGCCCGGCCGAGGGTCCGGGCGATCTCCGCGCCGAGCCCCCGGCCGGCCCCGGTCACCAGGGCCACCCGTACCGGAGCACCGTCCCCGTCCCGCATGGACCGACCCTGTCGGACTCAAGGTCGACAAGCAAGCCCGCGTTCACCACCTGCCGAACGAACGGAAGTCGATCGCTGTTCGGCGCCGGGGCGTACGGTTGGCCGTCCGCGCCGACCCACCCCACCGATGGAGGATGCTCGATGTCGTCCGACTCCGACGCGCTGATCCGGCGGTACCGGGCCGCCACCGCCACCCTGACCGTGACCAGCGACGGTGCCCCGCTGGCCGGTCAGCAGGTGGTCGTCGCCCAGCGCGACCACGCGTTCCTGTTCGGCTGCACCGGATTCGAGTTCATCCCGCTGGCCAACGGCGAGTTGACGGCGGCCGTGGAGGCCGGACCGGGCTCGCCGGGCGAGGCCGAGATCACCCGGGTCGAACGGTTGGCCGACCTCTGGTTCGACCTGTTCAACTTCGCCACCCTGCCGTTCTACTGGGGACGGTTCGAGCCCGAGCGCGGCCGGCCGGACACCCGGCGGCTCCAGGCGACGGCGCGCTGGTTCGCCGAGCGGGGCTGCCTGGTCAAGGGTCACCCGCTGGCCTGGCACACGGTGAGCGCCGAGTGGCTGACCGAGCTGTCCAACCCGGAGATCACCCAGGTGCAACTGGACCGGATCCGCCGGGAGGTGACCGACTTCGCCGGGGTGATCGACACCTGGGACGTGATCAACGAGGTCGTGATCATGCCGATCTTCGACAGGTACGACAACGGTCTCACCCGGATCTGCCGGGAGCTGGGGCGGATCCCGCTGGTCCGGATGGTCTTCGACGCGGCCCGCGAGGCGAATCCGGGTGCCACCCTGCTGCTCAACGACTTCGACATGTCCGCCGCGTACGAGTGCCTGATCGAGGGGGTGTTGGAGGCGGGGATCCGGGTCGACGCGCTCGGCTTGCAGAGCCACATGCACCAGGGCTACTGGGGCGAGGAGAAGACGCTAGCCGTCCTCGACCGGTTCGCCCGGTACGGCCTGCCGATTCACTTCACCGAGACGACCCTGCTCTCCGGGCACCTCATGCCGGCCGACATCGTCGACCTGAACGACTACCAGATCCCGGACTGGCCCAGTACGCCGGAGGGGGAGGAACGGCAGGCCGACGAGATCGTCCGGCACTACAAGACCCTGCTCTCGCACCCGTCGGTGCGCGCCACCACCTACTGGGGAATGGTGGACGGTGGCTGGCTCGGCGCGCCGGGCGGCTTCGTCCGGGCCGACGGCACCCCGAAGCCCTCGTACGAGGCGCTGCGCGGGCTGGTCCGGGACGAGTGGTGGCTCGCACCGACCACCCTGGGCACCGACGAACTGGGCCGGGTCAGGGTCACCGGTCTCCTCGGCGAGTACGAGGTGTCGGCCGGCGGTCGTACCGCGACGTTCCGGCTCGACGAACCGGGGGCGACAGCGGTCGAGGTGGCGCTCTGACCCGCTTGCTCGGGGTCAGCCACGACCCTGCCCGGCGGCGGGGCCCGGCCGGGGAACTGGCGAGGGTCAGCTCCCCGGCCGGACCGGTCCGACTACTCGCCGGACGGTGCGGTGAGCTGCACGCCCAGCCGTACCGGGGTGCCGAAGTTGGGGGTGCCGTCACTGTTCCAGCTGAACTTCTGGGCCCGGGTCGAACGGTTCATGTCGCAGCCGCCGCTCGCCGAGTCGTTCGCGTGGTAGACGATCCAGTCCTCGGTCCCGTCCGGCGACCTGAAGAAACCGTTGTGGCCGGGCGCGAAGACGCCGTTCGCGTCGTTGCGCTGGAAGACCGGGTTGGGACTCTTGGTCCAGGACGACGCGCTCAGCGGATTGCCGCCGGTCAGGGTGAGCAGGCCGAGCTTGTAGTCCGGTCCCCAGCAGGCGCTGGCCGAATAGACGATCATCGTCCGGCCGTTCCGGTAGAGCGGCTCCGGCCCCTCCGCCACCGCACCGGTCTGCCGTTCCCAGCTCAGCGTCGGTGAGGTCAGCCGGACCCGGGAGCCGCTGATCGTCCACGGGTTGCTGAGCGGGGTGATGAACAGGCTCTGCCCGTAGCTGCCGCCGGCGTTGTAGGTGCCGAGCAGGTAGAGGCTGTTGTTCACCCGCAGCACGCTGGCGTCGAGTTGCCAGTCGCCGCCCAGGTCGGCCTTGAAGGTGTACGGCCCCAGCGGGTCGGTGCCGGCGCTCTCCAGTACGTGCAGCCGCTGGGTCGGGTTGTAGTCGCCGACGTTCTGCCCGGCCACGTAGTAGAGGTACCACCGGTTGCCGTTCGGCCCGTTGATCAGGTGGAACTCCGGCGCCCACATGTTGCAGCAGCCGTTCGGCCGGCCGGCGAGGTTGAAGACCACCTGGTCGGGGGCGCTGGCCAGCCCGCCGAGGGTCGGGGAGCGCCGCATCGTGATCGTCGAGTTCCAGGTGGTGGTGGCGAGGTAGTAGTAGCCGTTGTAGTGCTGGAGCCACGGGTCCGGCCCGTTCCGCTTGATCGGGTTGGTGAAGGTGCCCGGCGTCGGGTTGCCGCCGCCGACCGAGCCGACGTTGACCATCTGCCACTGCTGGTTGGCGCCGTCCAGGTCCTGGTACTGCGAGACCATCGCACCGTCCGCTGTGGACCACTCCCAGACGTCCAGCGCCTTCCCACTGGCCCGGTTGATCAGGCGTACGTAGCCGCCGGCCGAGTCGGCCAGCCGGAAGTGCTGCCGGCTATTGCCGCTGTCGGCGTTCTGCACCAACTGCACCCCGTCGTTCGAGTTCGGCAGTTCCAGCACCTTGCCGCTGTGCCGGGACTGCACCTTGTAGTAACCACCGCCGGCGTCCAGGAACCGCCACTGCTGCCAGTTGCCGTCGTTGCGCGCGTACTGGTTGATCGGGGCGCCGTCGTTGGTGGCCAGGTTGTAGACGTCGAGGGCCTTGCCGCTGTGCCGGTTGACCAGTACGTAGTAGACGTTCGGGTCGGCGGTGGCGGCCGAGGCCGGCGCGGCGGCGACGAGCACGCCGGTGCCGGCGACCAGGCCGGCGACGCCGGCGGCGAGCCCGGCCCGCCAGTGGGCCCGGCGCGAGTGCGCTGTCATTGGGGTACTCCCTACGGGTCGATGCGTCAGTAGACGTACGGCCAGCCGGCCGAGTCGTAGCCGATCCGGTTGATGCCGAGCAGCGAGGCGCCGTTGTTCGCGTAGTAGTGGTAGACGAGGAGGTCGCCGTCGGTGTCGGAGAGCACCGTCTGGTGGCCCGGCCCGTGGATGTCGCCGTGCGAGGCGAGCACCTGGGTACCGCCGCCGGAGGTGAGCGCGGTGCCGTTCCGGTCGACGAACGGTCCGGTCACGCTGGTGGAGCGCCCCACCATGACCCGGTACGTGCTGGCCGCGCCCTGGCAGCAGCGGTCGAAGGAGACGTACAGGTAGTAGTAGCTGCCCCGCTTGACCAGCGTCGGCGCCTCGATCGCGCCGCCGCCCCGGCCGGCGATGCTCCGGATCGTGCTGTCCGCGCGCTTGCCGGTGGCCGGGTCCAGCGCGACCAGCTTGAGCCCGGACCAGAACGAGCCGAAGGCCAGCCACCAGCGCCCCTGGTCGTCCACGATCAGGTTCGGGTCGATCGCGTTGAAGTTGTCCGACGTCTGCGACTCGATGACCAGGCCCCGGTCGGTCCAACTGCCGGAGTTGCCGGTCGGGCTGGTGGCCAGGAAGATCGCCGACCGGTTCGAGCCGAAGGTGGAGGCCGAGTAGTAGAGGTAGTACTGGTTGTTCCGGTACGAGATGTCCGGCGCCCAGAGGTTGCGGCTGCCTCCGGTGTAGCCGGTGGTCCACGGGGCGCCGTTCGGGAAGACCGACCCGGCGTTGCGGTACGCGATCCGGTCGGTCGAGGTCTTCAGCGAGATGTCGTTCCCGGTGTGCGCCACCAGGTAGTCGCCGCCAGGCCGGCGGACCACGGTCGGGTCGTGTACCCCGACGTCCCCGGTCACCCGCATCGGCGCCGGGTAGGCGGCTGGCGGCGTACCCGGGCCACCGGTGGGGGTCGGGGTGCCGGGTCCGCCGACCGAGCCGACCCGGACCAGTTGCCACTGCTGGTTGGCGCCGCCCAGGTCGGCGTACTGGCTGATCCGGCCGCCGTCGGCGGTGGACCACTCCCAGACGTCGAGGGCCTTGTTGCTGTTCCGGTTGATCAGCCGGACGTACCCGCCGTCCGAGTCGGCGAGCCGGAACTGCTGGTCGGTGCTGCCCTGGTCGGTCCACTGGATCACCTCCGCGCCGTCGGCGCTGGAGGAGTCCCGGATGTCGAGGACCTTGCCGCTGTGCCGGGAGCGGAGCCGGTGGTAGCCGCCGCCCGAGTCGACGAACTGCCACTGCTGCCAGGCGCCGTCGTTGCGGGCCCACTGCACGATCCGGCCACCGTCGGCGGTGGACCGGTCGTAGACGTCGAGGGCCTTGCCGCTGTGCCGGGACACCAGGACGTACCAGGCGTTCGGGTCGACGGTCGCGGCCGAGGCCGACCGGACCGATACGGTGAGCACGGCGCCGACGAGCGTGGCGGCGACCGCGATGGCGGTGGCGGTGCGGAGGAGCCGGGCTCGGCCCGGCGTCGTGGGTCGGCGGGAAGCGGGGGCTTCCATTGTCTTCCTTCCGTCGGTCCGTCCGTGGACGGTGCCGAGCCTGCGGGTGCCGTGGGACGACGGTGCCCCGCGGGTTGGCCGGGGTGGTCGAGGCGGTGGATCGTCCGGCGTCCGGTGGGTGCGCTCGGGCGCCGGCTCGCCGATGAGGTGCCGGCGGGCGCTGCCGCAGGGCCCGGGTGCCGGCGCGCGGCGGTGTCGCGGTGTCACTCGGCCCGGACGTATCGATGATGTTCGCGCTAACATCCTTCGATGTCAAGGCGGGAATCCTCGTTCTCGCTGGAGGCGGCAGAGCCTTGACTCCCATCGATGTTAGCGGTCACACTGTCGCCGCGGACCATCGCCGCGTCCCGGCGGCCCGGCTGGGCGGAGCCCCGCCCGGCGGCGGACGCCGACGCACCGGAGAGTCGTGATGCTGACTATCCGGCAGGTTGGCAAAGCAGTTTCGGCTGGTGAGCACTGGTCTCGGTAAGGATGGAGGTATGCCTTCGCCACTGTCCAAGCCCCGCCATGCCGTGGTCGTCGGCGGGAGCTTCGCCGGCCTCTGCATCGCGCGTACCCTCGCCGATTTCGTCGAGCGGGTGACCGTACTCGACCGGGACCGCTTTCCGGACGGGCCTCGGCTGCGTACGGGCATTCCGCAGGCACGTCACCTGCACGTCCTGGTCACCTCGGGACAGCGCGCCCTCGACCGGCTCTTTCCCGGCCTGATGGCCGAACTCTACGACCGTGGCGCGGTCCCGGTCGCCGCGCCGACCGACCTGCTGTCGCTGAGCCCGTACGGCTGGCGGGAGCGCTTTCCGGCCACCCACACCCTGGTCGGGGCCAGCCGGGAACTGCTGGACTGGACCATCCGGCAGCGGCTCGCCGCCGACGGGCGGATCCGGTTCGAGACCGCCCGGGAGGTGGTCGGACTGCTGTCCGGCGAGGACGGCGGCTCGGTCGCCGGGGTGGAACTGCGGATCCGCAACGGTGGACCCGAGATCCACCGCTGCGAGGCCGACCTGGTCGTCGACGCCAGCGGGCGCGGTTCGCACAGCCCCGAGTGGCTGGCCGCGCTGGGCTACGGGCGGCCGGCGGAGACCAGGATCGACGCCGGGCTGGGCTACGCGAGCCGACGGTACCGGCTTGCCCCGGGCGTCGCGGACGGCTGGAAGAACATCATGGTGATGCCGAAGCCGCCGCAGGTCACCCGGGCCGGGGTGCTCTATCCGATCGAGAACGGCCGCTGGATGGTGACCCTCGGCGGGTTCGGCGGCGAGGTCCCGCCCACCGACGAGGCGGGCTTCCTGGAGTTCACCCGTAACCTGCGCAGTCCGTTGATCTACGAGGCGATCCGGGACGCCGAGCCGGACGGGCCGATCCACGGGTTCCGGCGGACCGCCAACCACCGCCGGCACTACGAGACGATGCCGCGCTGGCCGGAGGGGTTCCTGGTGGTCGGGGACGCCGCCTGCGCGTTCAACCCGGTCTACGGGCAGGGGATGAGCGTCGCCGCGCAGACCGCGGTGGTGCTCGGCCTGCACCTGCGGGCCCACCGGGGGCGGTTCGGCCGGGCCGCCCAGGCCGCGGTGGCCGGGTGCAGTGCCACCGCGTGGACCATCGCCACCGGTACCGACCTGCGGTTCTCCGCCCCCGGCGCGGTCCGGCCGGGGCGGCGTGGCCGGCTCTCGTACTGGTATCTGGACCGGGCCTCGGACGTGGCCGACCGGGACGCGTACGTGCTGCGGGTGCTGACCGACGTGCAGCATCTGGTCCGGCCGCCGGCCGCGCTGGCGCATCCGAGGGTGGCACTGCGGGTGCTGCGCGGCCCGACCCGCCCGCCGCTGTCGGCGCCGCCGGTCACGGCTCCGGGGCGGCCGGCGCCCGGACGGTGAGCCTCCCGCCCGTCAGGGTGTCGGCTCGGCCGGCGCCCGGACGGTGAGTACCCCGGCCAGGTCGATGTCGTCGGCCCGGCCGGCGAAGCCGGACTCCGAGATCAGCCGGGCGCCGAGGACCGTACTCCAGAAGGTACGCGCCTCGACGTCGGCGGGACGGTCGATCACCCAGCCGTGCCGGTCGAGGATGGCGCCGAGATAGCTCTGCGCCTTGCGGAACAGCACGGCGAGGCTCTGCTCGGCCACCGGTCGCAGCTCCGGCCGACGTCGGGTGATCGACATCGCCTGTACCGCGATCGGCACCGCGGGCAGCGTCAGCGCGCTCCGGGCCAACGCGGTACGGAACGCGGCCGGGGTACGCCGGCGTCGGCCGACCGGCTCCAGTCGTTCGGCGTCCCGGAGCAGCAGCATGAACGCGGCGTGCACGAACAGTCCGTCCTTCGAGCCGAAGTAGTAGGTGATCTGGTTCGGGTGGGCCGAGGCGGCGGTGGCGATCTCGGCCACGCTGACGGCGTCGAAGCCGCGCTCGGCGAAGAGCGCCGCGGCGTGTTCGAGGATCTGCGCCCGGGTACGCCGACCACGGGCCCGGGGCGGCTCGGTGGACATGCCATAGTTGTATGCGATACAACTAACGGCAGACAAGCCGCCACACCGCGAAGACGACGAGGAGACAGCATGAGCGGCCGGGACGTTGTCGTCACCGGACTCGGCGCGACCACCCCGCTCGGCGGGGACGTCGACTCCCTCTGGCAGGGCATGCTCGCCGGGCGCTCCGGCGTACGCCGGATCGACGACCTGGTGGCGTCGTTCCCGCACACCGACGACCTGCCGACCAGGATCGCCGCTCCGATGGCCGTCTCGCCGGACTCGGTGCTGACCCGGGTGCAGGCCCGCCGGATGGACCGCTGCCAGCAGGCCGCGCTGGTCGCCGCCCGGCAGGCCTGGGCCGACGCCGGCAGTCCCGAGGTCGATCCGCTCCGCCTGGCGGTGGTGGTCGGCACCGGGATCGGCGGCGTCAACATCCTGCTGGCCCAGGACGACCTGCTGGAGCAGAAGGGCCCGGCCCGGATCTCCCCGCTCACCGTGCCGATGTTGATGCCGAACGGGCCGGCCGCCTGGGTCAGCCTGGAGTTCGGCGCCCGGGCCGGCGTCTACACCACCGTCTCGGCCTGCGCCTCCGGTGCCGAGGCGCTCGCGCTGGCCGTCCGGCTGATCCGCTCCGGCGAGGCCGACGTGGTGATCGCCGGTGGCGCGGAGGCGGCGATCGCCCCGCTGACCATCGCCGGTTTCGCCCAGGCGCGGACGCTGTCGAAGCGCAACGACGAGCCGGAGCGGGCCTCCCGACCGTTCGACGTGGACCGGGACGGCTTCGTGCTCGGCGAGGGTGCCGGGGTGATGATCCTGGAGCGGGCCGACTTCGCGGCGGGCCGGGGTGCCCGGCCGCGCGGCCGGCTCGCCGGCTACGGCATCACCGCCGACGCGCACCACATCACCGGTCCGGACCCGACCGGTGCCGGGCAGATCCGGGCGATCCGTAACGCCGTGGCCGACGCCGGGCTGCGACCGGGTGACGTCGGGCACGTCAACTGCCACGCCACGTCCACGGTGGTCGGCGACGTCGGCGAGGCGAGCGCGATCCAGCAGGCGCTCGGCGACGACGTCGTACTCACCGCGCCGAAGTCGAGCCTCGGGCACCTGGTCGGCGCGGCCGGGGCGGTGGAGGGGATCGTCACCCTGCTGTCGGTCGCCAACGGCGTCATCCCGCCCACACTCAACCTGGACCGCAAGGCTCCCGAGGTCCGGTTGGAGGTGGTCGGCGACGGGCCGCGCGAGCAGCGGATCGACGCCGCGATCTGCAACTCGTTCGGCTTCGGCGGGCAGAACGTCTCGCTGCTCTTCACCGCCAACTGACGGCGGCTCCGTCTGGCGCCCGAGGTCTCGCCGTTGTCCTCGTCACCGGCGAGCCAGAAGGCACGGGGAGGTTGAAAAGTTTCACTGCGGTTGGTTGAATTCGGCAATTGCCTACTGTCGATCTTGGAGCGTCCGCCGTGTCTGTCTCCCGCCGCGCCGTCCTGTCGACGATCCCCGCCGCCGGCCTGCTGGCGCTGGCCGAACCGCTGCGGGCCAGAGCCGCCACCCCACCGGGACGGGTCGCCGCCGACCATGCCGTGCTGCTCGGCAACACGGTCGCGGTCTTCGCGGGTACCGCCGAGTCGAACGGGCGGCCCGAGGTTGCCGCCAAGCTCGCGGCCATCGACTCGACGGCCCGGGCCCGGCTCGACGCGCTGACCGGTGCCGGGCCGGGCGAGCTGTTCCGGGGCGTACCGCTGGGCAGCAGCGACCCCAACCTGACCACGTCGTTCCAGTACCTCTACGAGATCGCGCTGGCCACCCGGGTCCCCGGCGGCACCCTCGACGGCGACACCGCACTTCGGCACCGGGTGATCGACGGGCTCGGCTGGCTGCACGAGCGCTACTACGGCGACCAGTCGACCGGCTACTACGGCAACTGGCACAACTGGGAGATCGGCATCTCGAACCACGTCAGCCGGACCCTGGTGCTGCTCGCGGCCGAGGTGGCGGCGTACCGGCCGGAGCTGGTCGGGAGCTATCTGGCGTCGATGGACGCGTACCTGCGCAACGGGAAGGACGGTGACGTCGACCTCGACTCGCGGTTCCACACCGGCGCCAACCTCGCCGACATCGCGACGAACCGGATCCTCCAGGGTGCCGTACTCGGCGACGACGCCCGGATCAGCAAGGCCCTCGCCGACCAGCTCACCGTCTTCGCCACCATCGACCCGTACGCGCTGGAGCACGGCGTCACCGACGGCTACTACGCCGACGGGTCGTTCATCCAGCACGCCTCGGTCGCCTACACCGGGGCGTACGGGAAGAACCTGCTGACCCGGGTGGTGCAGACCATCAAGATCCTCCAAGGTACCGGCTACGTCCAGGGCGCCGACCTGGTCGACGTGGTCCGGGGCTGGGTGGTCGACGGGTTCGCCCCGCTGATCTTCGAGGGCTGGATGATGGAGATCGTCAAGGGTCGGGCGGTCTCCCGGACCACCACCGGCTACGCCGACGTGGCCAACGTGGTGGAGGCGGTCGTCGACCTCTCCGGGCACGCCACCGGCGCCGACGCCCGGGCGCTGGCCGGCTATGTCAAGTTCGTCCGGCAGACCTCCCGGGCCGCGCTCAACCCGAGCACCTTCGTCTCACCGGTCAGCATCGCCCGCTACGCCGACATCCTGGCCGACGCCACGATCCCGGCGGCCGACCTGAACCCGGAGCGGCGCAGCGTCGCGTTCAACGCGATGGACCGGACCGTGCACCGCCGCCCCGGCTACGCCTTCGCGCTGGCCCGCAGCTCGGACCGGATCAGCAAGTACGAGTACATGAGCGGGGAGAACCTGACGCCGTGGTTCCAGGGGGACGGGGCGTACTACCTCTACCTCGCCGGACAGGACCAGACCCAGGCGTACGGGGTGGACTACTTCACCACCGTCTCGCCGTACCGGCTGGCCGGGGTGACCGCGCCGGTCGAGCACCGGCACACCGTCCCCGAGCTGTACGGCACCGCCTGGTACGACAACCCGGCGCTCGGCTTCACCTCCTCCTCGGAGTCGCAGAACACCTACGTCTACTTCCCGCGCGGCACCAACGGGTTCTCCGGCGGCGCCACCCTCGACAGCTACGGAGCCGCCGGGCTGGTCCAGTCCGACGACGCCGCGTACGCCGCGAAGCGGGCCGGCCGGCTGCCGGACGACTTCGTCGCGTACCGGAACGCCGTGGCCACCAAGTCGTGGTTCCTCTTCGACGACGAGATCGTGGTGCTCGCCGCCGGGGTCGGCGACCTGGCCGGAAGGGCGGTCAGCACGACTGTCGACAGCCGGATCGCCGAGGAGTCCGATCCGGTGACGGTGACCGGACGGCTCCGCGACGGCCGAAGCTTCACCGGCACCGGCACCGGCACCGGCAGCGGCACCGGCAGCGCCACCGCCCCACTGGCCTGGCTGCGCTACGCCAACGCCGCCCAGCAGACCTCGGTCGGCTACGTCTTCCTGGCCGGGCCAGCGCCGACCGTCACCGCCGAGGTGGTGACCCGGAGTCGGCGGGTGGTCCGGACCGCCAACCCGGACACGATGGTGCGGAAGCGGGTCTTCGCCGTCTCGGTGGAGCAGGCCGCCGGTGCGCCGCTCGGCTCGCTGGCGTACGCCCTGCTGCCGAACGCCTCGGAGCAGCGGCTGCGGGCGTACCCGGGCGGGCCGGTCGTGGTGTTGACCAACAGCACCCGGTGCCAGGCCGTCCGGCACGCCGGGCTGGGGCTGGTCGCCGCGAACGCCTTCACGCCCGGCCGGCACACCGCCGACCGGCTGGTGGTCGACGGCCCGGCCTCGGTGTTGTTCCGGCAGGACCGCGACGGCACCGCCTCGGTCGCGGTCGCCGATCCGACGATGGACCGCGACACGGTCTCGGTGACGCTGCGCGGGCGCTGGCGCCGGGTGGTCTCGGCCGACGACGGGATCCGGGTCCGCCGGGTTCCCGGCGGTACCCGGATCGAGGCCCGCACCCGCCAGGCGTACGGTCACAGCCTCCGGGTGACCCTGCGCTGACGGTGAGGATGCCGCTGTCGGTGATCCGCGCCGGTTCGGGCCTACCCGACCGGCGTCGGAGTCCTCTCCACCGTGTAGTCGAGCAGGACGAGCCGCCGGTCGAGTACCTCGGTGGTGGCGAGCCGCAGGTCGAGGTCGGGCAGGCCGGCCAGCATCCGCTCCTCGCCGCTCTCGCCGAGCACCTGCGGGAACACCAGCAGGCGCAGCCGGTCCACCAGGCCGAGCCGGAACAGGCTGCGGACCAGCGAGAGGCTGCCGATCACCCGGAGCGGGTCGCCGGGGGCGTCCTTGAGCGCGGGTACGGCCACCTCGACGTCCTCGGCCACCACCGACGTGTTCTGCCAGCTCAGCGGGGCCCGCAACGACTTGGAGAAGACCAGCTTGGGCAACTCCGCCATCCGCTTGGACGACTGGTCGTCGCCACCGCTGTATTCCGCCAACGCCCGGTAGGTGTTGCTGCCCATCAGCATCACCTGTGGACGGGCCGACTGCTCGTCGATCCACGCCTGGAGGTCCGGGCCGTCGTAGCCGAAGTAGGCGGGGGAGTCGCGACCCCGGAGCCAGCCGTCGACGGTACTGAACAGGTCCACCGTCAGTTCTCGCATCGGGTTCTCCGTCCCGCCCTCAGGAGAGCTTCGCCAGGTACGCCGCCAGGGCCTCGTACGACTCCCGGGCGCCGTCCTCCATGCCGGAGGCGACCAGGCCGTCACGCTCCTCCTTGGTGTCGAACCGGGTGACGCTGGTGACCGTCGTCCTGCCGTCCTGCTCGGTCAGCTCCAGCGTCTCCACGCAGACGTGTCCGGGCATGCCCTCGAACTCGAAGGTCTGCACGATCCGCTCCGGCGCCTGGATCTCCCGGTATTCGCCCCGGAACGCGTACTCGCCGTCCGGGGCGTGCTCGACGAAGCGGTAGCTGCCGCCGGGGCGGAAGTCCATCTCGCAGTCGAGCGGGTTGCCCCGGCCCCACCAGTGCTTCACGTGCTCGCACGCCGCGTGCGCCTCGAAGACGAGCGCGCGCGGTGCCTCGAAGACGCGCACCATCTTGATCTCCAGGTCGGACGGCAGGGTCACCGTCAGGTTCTCGCTCATCTCACTCCTCCGGTCGCGTTTCGTCCTTCTGCAGCTGTCGCAGGTATTCGCCGAGCTGGTCGTAGCGCTGCTTCCAAAACCGCTGGTAGCCGGCGATCCAGTCGGCCACCTCGCGCAGTGGCTCCGCGTCGAGTCGGCACGGTCGCCACTGCGCCTCCCTGCCCCGGCTGATCAGCCCGGCCCGTTCCAGCACCTTCAGGTGCTTGGAGACGGCCTGGAGGCTGATCGGGAACGGCTCGGCGATCTGGTTGACCGTCGCCTCCCCCTCCGCGAGCCGGGCCAGGATGGCCCGCCGGGTCGGGTCGGCGAGGGCGCTGAACACCTCGCTCAGCCGGTCCACTCGGTCCGCCTTTCTCAACCGCTCGGTTAATCAACTTGTAGGTTGAATATGGCGCCCGCAGCAGCTCGTGTCAACCCCTTCCGGGCCGTCGGCGTCGCCGGGACTAACTACGGGTACGCGGCAGGCAGCACTTCTTGTACTTGCTGCCCGAGCCGCACCAGCACGCCTCGTTCCGCTCCGGCGGCCAGGAAAGCTGCCCGCCCCGCTCGGCCAGCTCCGCCGCGTAGCCGGCCCGGGTCGACGCCTCGGTCGGCTCCGCGCCGGTGCGCCCGGCGTATCCGGCCAACTCCTCGGTCGAGCCGCGCAGCGGGCCGAGCCCGACCTGACCCGCATCGGTCAGCCGGACCAGCTCCCGCTGGACCCGGCCCCGGTGCTCGGCCCAGTCCCGGCCGACCGACTCGGCCAGGTCGGGCCAGCGCGACAGCACCGCGTCGAACTCGCCCTGCGGCAGGAACAGCCGCGCCTCCGGCCCAGGCTCGGCCGCCGCCGTGGTGGCGTTGCGGAACAGTTCGTTCTCCAGCCGGTCGGCCAGGTTGTCGTTCTGGTCGTGCGGCAGGTCGAGTTCGCGGCGTACCCGGTGTCGTTGCTGGAGCAGGAAGAAGAGGAGTCCGGAGGCTTCCTGGGCGGTCGGCTCCGCGATCACGGTCGCGTCGGTGGTGTCCGTCGCGGCGCCCTCTGCCGGGGCGGCCCGGTCGCGCAGCGCGCTCTCCACCGCCTCGGTCAGCCACTGCTCGGCCAGGTCGGTCCGGCCCCCGACGTCCAGCGCCGCGCTGAGGTAGGCGGCGGCGTCCGGCTGGGAGCCGAGCAGTGGGCGCAGCGCGGTGAGTTCGGCGAGCGCCTGGTCGGCACGACCGGCCCGGAACAGGATCCGGGCGTGCAGCGCGCGGGCGAAACCGGCGTCCGGCTCGGTGCTGTCCCGGTACGCCTGGACGGCGCGGTCCGCGTACCGCTGGGCGGCGTCGATTTTCGCCCGGGTCTCGGCGATCTCGGCGGCCAGCGTCAGCGCCCGGCCGGCGTCCGCCGGATCGGCGAGCCGCCCCTGTTCGACCGCCTCGGCCAACTCGGCGGCGATGCCCAGCGGGTCGGCCGCGCCGAGCGCGGACTGTCGCAGCCCGGTCAGGTCTGCGCTGGTGAGAACGTCTTTCGTCGGCACGGTTTCACCGTACTGCGGTAGTCGGGCGCAACCCGACCAGTCGGGGTGTAACCCGCCACACGTGCCCGCCTGGGTGACCGTGGGCGGATTGCCGAGGCCGGGCCAAGCGCACCTTGGATCGGCTGGCGATGGGCGGCCCGAGCGCGATCGCCTCGCCGTCCAGCACCAGCTCGCGGGCCGGCAGGGTGGCCGGATCCGGCCAACCGGCGTCTCTTCCGGCGGGGTGGCCGGCGGCGTTAACCTGCCTGAAACGATTCAGGCAGGAGGCAGGGGTGAGCCAGCCCAGCGCCGACCATACCGCCGAGCACACCGGCACCGACCCGGGGCTCCCAGGTCCTGGAGAATCTGCGGCAGGCTCCGGACTGTCCCGCCGAGGGCTGCTCGGTACCGGAGGTGCGCTCGCCCTCGGCGCCACCGCGTCCGGAGCCGCCCTCGGCGCGTTCGGCGACACCGTGGGCACCGCCGCGTCGGCGGCCGGCAAGCCGGACGCAGCCATCGCCCCGACCGGGCTGCTCACCTCCCTGCTGGACGATCCACTGGGGATCGCGGCCGAGTACCCCCGGCTGAGCTGGATCGTGCCGGCGCTCGGCCGGGCGCCCCGGCAGTACGCCTACCAGGTGCAGGTCGCGCACACCACGACCGAACTGTCCCGCCGGGGCGGGGTGGTCTGGGACAGTGGCCGGGTCCGCTCGGCCGACTCCACCGCCGTGCCGTACGCCGGGCCGCCGCTGCGATCCGGCTCGGTCTACCACTGGCGGGTGCGTACCTGGGCGGATCCGGGGCGGGTCTCGCAGTGGTCCGCGCCGCAGCGGCTGGTCACCGCCTCCGGGGACACCTGGGTAGCCGAGCCGATCTGGGTACCGGACGGCACGATCCGGCTCGGCGACGGCAGCTTCGAGGTGTCGGTCACCATCACCTCGGTCGCCGCCAGCCTCTGGTTCCGGGCCCAGAACACCGCCAACAACTACCTCTGGCAACTTCGGGCCGGCACCCCGGGGGTGCTGCGTACGCACGTGCAGCGCAACGGCAGCTACACCGTGCTGGCGGACCGGCCGCTCACCGAGCCGGTACCGGTCGGCACCCCGCTGCGGCTGCGGGTCGAACTCGCCGGCCCGACGATCCGGACCTACCTCGGCGACGTACTTGTCGACACCACTGTGGACGGCACGTACGCCGCCGGGAGCATCGGGTTCCGCAACGGGAGTACCGAGTCGCAGCGGTTCCACTCGGCCAGCTTCACCGACCCGTCCGGTGCGGTGCTGGTGCGGGAGGACTTCTCGACCGGGCCGGGGGTGTTCGCCCCGGGCGGCACGGTCGCCGGTGGTGACCTGGTCGTCGACCGGGGACAGTCGGTGCTGGCGACGCTCGGCGAGAGCAACGACTGGGTGCTGCTGCGTACCGAGGTGGTGCTGCCGCGCAAGCCGGTCGCCGCCGGCTACGTCTACGCGACCGGGCAGTCGCCCGAGCCCACCCGGCAGTACGTCTACCAGCTCCGGGTCAACGACGAGATCGCCGGGGTCGGCCCGGTCCGGGCGATGGCCGGCGAGGCCCGCTACCAGACCCACGACGTGACCGGCCTGCTGCGGCCGGGCCGCAACGCGCTCGCCGCGCTCTGCTACTCCGCGCAGGAGCGCGCCTTCCTCGCCCAGCTCGTCGTGGTCTACACCGACGGCACCCGGCAGGTCTTCGGCACCGGCCCCGGCTGGCGGGTCCGCCGGGCCGGGGCGTGGCGGCCACCGGCCGGCTTCACCGGCGGGGGCTTCTACCAGGCGCCGCAGGAATACCTGGACGCCCGGCGCGAACCGGTCGGCTGGACCCGCGCCGGGTTCGACGACTCCGGCTGGCAGCCGGCGGTCGCCGCCCCGCTGACCCGGCCGCTGGCACCGGCCTGGGTCGGCAACCTGGAATACCACTACCGGCGGCCGGTCGCGGTGCACCGGCTCGAACCGGGCCGCTGGCTCTTCGACCTCGGTCAGGAGGTGGTCGGCGGACTCCGGCTCTCGGTGCGCGGGGTCGCCGGGCAGACCGTCGAGGTCCGGCTCGGCGAGGAGCGGACCGAGACCGGTGCCCGGTACAACCTGCGGGCCGGGCAGACCTACCGCGAGGTCTGGACCCTGCGGGACGGCTGGCAGCGGCTCGAACACTGGGGGTACCGGGGCTTCCGCTGGATCGAGCTGGTCGCCGATCCGGCGTTGGAGCTGTCCGGGGCGGTGGAGGCGGCGGTGCTGACACTGCCCTGGCGGGACGGGGACGCGGCGTTCGAGAGTTCCGATCCCGACCTGGACCGGGTCTGGGCGATGTGCCGGTACTCGATCGAGGCGACCCGGCAGGACGTCTACCAGGACACCCCGACCCGGGAACGCGGCCCGTACGAGGGCGACGCGATCATCAACCAGCTCTCCGAGTACGCCACCCAGCGGTCGTACGCGCTGGCCCGCTACTCCACCTCCTACCTGGTGCGGCGGCCGACCTGGCCGGCCGAGTACCGGTTGCAGACCGTGCTCACCGCCTGGCAGGACTACCTGGCCACCGGTGACCCGTCGAACCTGGCCGCCGACTACGACCTCTTCGTCGACCGCCAGCTCGACGAGGCGCTGAACGCCGCCGGACTGGTGGAGAAGAATCCGGGCGGCTCCAGCCAGTCCAACGCCGACCTGGTCGACTGGCCGGCGAGCAACCGCGACGGGTACGTCTTCACCCGGGTCAACACCGTGGTCAACGCCTGGCAGTACGCCGCCTTCGAGGCGCTGTCCCGGATCGCCGGGGTGCTCGACCGTCCCGCCGACCGCCAGCGGTACGCCGAACTGGCCGCCCGGCTGCGTGCCGCGCTCAACGCCGCGCTGCTCGACCCGGTGGCCGGTGCGTACCGCGACGGGGTCGGCACCGAGCACCGGGCCCAGCACGCCACGGTGTTTCCGCTGGCCCTAGGGGTGGCGGAGGATCAGCACGTCCGGGCGCTGGGGGAGGGGCTGGCGGCCGGCGGGATGCGGGTCAGTGTCTACGGGGCGCAGTTCCTGCTGGAGGCGCTCTATCGGGCCGGTCTGGCCGACGCCGCGCACGCGTTGCTGACCAGTCGGGCGCAGTCCTCCTGGCTGCACATGATGGACGACCTCGGCGCCACCGTCGTGATGGAGGCATGGGACCCGTCGATCAAGCCGAACACCACGTTCTCGCACGCCTGGGGATCCGCGCCGGCCAACATCGTGCCCCGGTTCGTCGCCGGGGTCCGCCCGCTCGCCCCCGGTGCCCGCGAGGTGCTGGTCGCCCCGCAACCCGGCCCGCTGCGCTGGCTGCGCGCGACCGTCCCGACGATACGCGGCCCGGTCGGAGTGCGGCTCGACCGGCGCTCCGGACCACACCTCGACCGAGGCTCCGGGCCGCACCCGTCCGGCACGTCGGAGCTGTCCGTCACGCTGCCGCCGAACGTCACCGGGCGGATCGAACTGGACCTCGCCCAGTTCGGCGTCTCCGAGGCCCGGAAGGTGCGGGTGCGCTCCGACGGGCGGGCACCGGAGCGCTCGGTGGTCGCCGGCCGGCTCGTGCTGACCCGGGTCGAGCCGGGCGCGACCGTCCTCGACTGGCCGGACCGGCACTGAACCTTCGCCACGGCAAAAGGAGCGCCACATGTCACGACGCCGACGATCCGCCCGGCTGGGCACCGCCCTGGTGGTCACCGCCGTACTCGTGCCGGGGAGTGTGCTCGCCGCCGCCCCGCCGGCACTGGCGACCCGGGGACACGCTCCGGGCACGCCGACCGGCCTGACCGTCGACGACCGGGTACGGCCGCTGAACGTCGAGGGCACGCCCCGGTTCGACTGGCTACCCCAGGACGACGACCCGGGCGAGACGCAGACCGCGTACCGGTTGACGGTCTCGGCGGCCGACGGTGCCCTGCGCTGGGACTCCGGCAAGGTCCACTCCGCCCAGCAGTCCTATGTGTCCTATGGCGGCCCGGCGCTGGCGCCCGGCACGGCTTACCAGTGGACGGTGCGGACCTGGGACCGGACCGGCCGCAGTTCGCCGGCCGGCAGCGGCAGCTTCGAGACCGGCATCTCCGACGCCCAGTGGGAGGGGGCGAACTGGATCCGCCGGGTCACCGGGGACGCCGACGACTACACGCTGGCCCGTACCGAGGTGTCGATCGGGCGCAGCCGGGTGGTCCGGGCCCGCGCCTACACCGCCGCCGACCACACCTACGAGTTGTATCTCAACGGCCGGCGGGCCGACCGGGGCACCTCGTTCGGCTACCCGGGCGAGGACTACTACCAGGCCGCCGACGTGACCGACCTGGTCAGGGCGGGCAAGCCGCTCGCGATCGGCGTCCGCTACCACTGGTACGGCAGCGGCCAGGGCCGCCCCGCCGGCACTCCCGGGCTGCTGCTGAAGCTGGTCGTCGAGCACGCCGACGGTACCCGCGCGGTGCACGTCACCGACGGGACCTGGCAGGTCGCCCGGGACAGCCTCTTCCCCGCCGGATCCGGCCGGCGCAACGGCGAGGGGGACCGGATCGAGCGGCAGGACGCCCGCGCCGAGATCGTCGGCTGGACCGCGCCCGGTTACGACGACTCCGCCGCGCCCTGGGTACCGGCCGTGGTGGTGGGGGCGCATCCGACGGCGGCGTACCCGCGTCTGGTCGGCCAGGAGACCCGGCTCGCCGAGCGGACCGTCAAGCCGGTCGCGCTGACCACCACCGCCGACGGCACGGTGGTCGCGGACTTCGGCGTGGTGATCCCGGCCCGCCCGGCGGTACGGTTCGACGCCGGGGTCGCCGGCCGGACCGTGCCGATCCGGGCCGGCTACGACCTGAACCCGACCACCGGCCGGGTGGAGACCTCCACCCTGCTCTCCCAGGGCACCGACATGAGCTTCCCCTACACCCAGTCCGACGGGAAGCAGGAGTTCCGGGCCTTCACCCATCTCGGCTTCCGCTATCTGGAGATGCCGGGCGCCGGCGAGAAGATCGGCCGGGACGACGTCTCGGCGGTGCTGGTGCACACCGACACCCCGGCCGGCCGGGAGGGGAGTTTCCGCAGCTCCGACCGCACCCTCGACGCGGTGTGGGAGTTGCTGAAGCGGTCGGCGATCTATTCGGTGCAGGAGGCGTTCGTCGACACCCCGACCCGGGAGAAGGGCCAGTTCCTCGGCGACGCGGCGGACATCTCGTACGCCACCATGGGCGCCTTCGGCGAGCGGGACGCCACTCAGCAGGCGATCCGGGAGTTCCTGCACTCCGCCACGCGCTACTGGAACACCGGCAACGACCTGGGCCGGTACAACGCGGTCTATCCGAACGGGGACGGCAAGCGGGACATCCCCGACTACTCGCTGATGTTCGTGGACTGGGTCTGGCGCTACTACTCCGAGACCGGGGACGCGGGCCTGCTCGCCGAGGCGTACCCGTCGATCCGGAACACCGCCGACTACGTGCTCCGGCACATCCCGGCCGACGGGCCGACCGCCGGCCTGGTCACCCGGCTCTCCGGCGGCAGCGGCGCCTACCAGTACGGCATCGTCGACTGGCCCGAGCCGGGCCGGTTCGGCTACGACATGAGCGCCGCCGCCCGGACCACCATCAACGCCCAGGGCGTGGACGTGCTGCGTACTGCCGCGCGGATGGCCGAGGCGCTGGGCCGGCCGGCCGGGGAGGCGGCCGGTTACCAGGCTCGGGCGGACGCCCTGGTCGACACGATGAACGCCAAGCTGCGCCGCCCGGACGGCGTCTACGTCGACGGCCTCGCCGACACCGGCGAGCAGAGCACGCACGCCGGCCAGCACAGCACCTCGTACGCGATCGCGCACGGTGTGGCGCCGCGGGTCGACCATCCGGCGCTGGCCGGATATCTCGCGTCGCTCGGCATGAAGCAGGGGCCGATGACGGCGCACTGGCTGCTGGCCGCGCTCGGCGAGGCGGGCCGGCCGGACGCCGTACTCGACCTGCTGACCAACCCGGACGACCTGGGCTGGGCCAACATCCTCGCCCAGGGCGGCACCTTCACCTGGGAAGCCTGGACCCTCGACCCGGGCACCAACTTCAGCCAGTCGCACGGCTGGGGTGCGCAGGCGGTGGTCGACGTCCAGGAGACCCTGCTCGGGGTGCGTACCGCCACGCCGGGCGCCGGGCGGGTCGACGTCGTGCCCCCGGCGACCGGCCTGGCGTACGCCGCCGGGACCGTGCACACCCAGCGCGGTCCGGTGGCCGTGGACTGGCGTCGCAGCGGTGCCGGGCTGCGGGTCGAACTGGAGGTACCGGTCAACGTGACGGCCAGGGTCGCCCTGCCGGTACTGCCGGGCCGGTCCTACCGGGCGACCGGGCCGAGCCCGGCGACCTTCGTCGGGATCGAGGACGGTCGTGCCGTCTTCGAGGTCGGCTCCGGCCGCTCCGTCTTCCACCCGACCGGCCGTACCCACTGATCTCGACCGCCGTTGTGA
>NZ_BONX01000003.1 GCF_016862935.1 Plantactinospora mayteni | reverse complement strand
TCCGTGATCCTCTTCCGGGGGCGCGGCTCCGAAACTCCTCGACATCAACCTTGGTTCAGGTCATAGGGTCATGGTCATGAACGCGATCCGGGGGGACCGAAAGACCTTCTACCAGCTACTGGTCAACACCTTGTTGGTGTCGGTCATCAACTTCACCGTATGGTTCGCGATCACCTTCTACGTCTATCTCCAGACCCGGTCGGTCTTCGCCACCGGTGTGGTCTCCGGGATCTTCCTGGTGCTCACGGCGGTGACCGGCATCTGGTTCGGCAGCCTCGTCGACCACCACTCGAAGAAGACGATGATGCAGGCGTCGGCGCTGGTGTCGCTGGTGCTCTACGCCGTGGCGTTCGTCGCCTACCAGGCGACCCCGAAGGAGTCGTTCACCGACCCGACAAGCGTTCCGTTGTGGACGTTGATCGTCCTGTTGATGTTCGGGGTCATCGCCGGCAACATCCGAACGATCGCGTTGCCGACCCTGGTGACCGTGCTCATCGAGGAGGAGACCCGGGACCGGGCCAACGGGCTGGTCGGCACGGTGTCGGGGGTCACCTTCCTGGTGACGTCGGTGATCAGCGGCATCCTCGTGGCGATCGGCGGTATGTTCTGGGTGCTGGTCCTGGCCCTGGCGGTGCTGGCGGTCGCCCTGCTGCACCTGGCCCTCGTCCCGGTGCCGGACCGGCCGGCGGCACCGGCCGGCACCGTCGAGCCGGGGCCGACGGGCGAGCCGCCGCTGACCACCGGTCCGGTGGTCACCGCAGAGCCGGCGGTCGCGGCGAAGAGCCGGGTGGACCTTCGTGGCACCATGCGGGTGGTGGCCGAGGTGCCGGGGCTGACCGCGCTGATCCTCTTCTCGGCGTTCAACAACTTCCTGGGCGGCGTCTTCATGGCGCTGATGGACGCGTACGGGCTGTCGCTGGTGTCGGTGCAGACCTGGGGCCTGCTCTGGGGCGTACTGAGTACGGGCTTCATCGTCGGCGGGCTGCTCATCGCGCGTACCGGTCTGAGCAGGAACCCGGTCCGGCTGCTGCTGCTCGTCAACGTGCTGCTCTGGACGGTCACCCTGCTCTTCCCGCTCCGCGCGTCGATCGTCCTGCTCACCGTCGGGCTCTACGTCTACATGCTCGTCGTGCCGTACGCGGAGGCCGCCGAGCAGACGGTGCTCCAGAAGGTGGTGCCGTACGAGCGGCAGGGCCGGGTCTTCGGCTTCGCGCAGAGCGTCGAGCAGGCGGCCTCGCCCCTGACCGCGTTCGTGATCGCGCCGATCGCGCAGTTCGTCTTCATCCCGTTCATGACGGATGGGGCGGGTGCCCGGTGGATCGGCGGTTGGTTCGGTACCGGTGCCGACCGTGGACTCGCCCTGGTGTTCGTACTGACCGGCATCGTCGGCCTGATCGCCACGGTGCTGGCGCTGCGCAGCCGGCCGTACCGCCGACTGAGCCAGCGGGTGATGGCCGAACCGACGACCGGGTCGGAGCCGAGCCAACCGGAGCTGAGTCCGTCCGGCGTCACCCCGTAACGCCCGCCAGCGACAGCAGCCCAGCGGGCCACCACTGTCGGGAGTCCTCGGGGGCTCTGCGGTCAGCCGGCGGCCACCGCGTGGCAGGCGCCGTAGCCGTCGGCGCGGGCGACGATCCGGCCGGCTTCGACGCGTACCGCGCTCTCGGTGGCGTCGCTGCACGCGGCCACGCCGGCGGCGGCGGCGAGCGCACCCGACTCGTCGTGCACGAGTTGGAGCCGGGGCCAGGCCGCCGCCGGAACCGCCGCGCGGAGACAGCCGCGCAGCTCGGTCACGGTGAGCCGGGCCAGCGGGCCGAGTTCGCCGGGGTTGCCGGTGACCAGGACGGCCGTCACCTCGGTGTCGGTGGGTGCGGCGCGGCGCGCCTCCTCGACGGTGGCCAGCCGGTGCAGGCCGAGGAGCGCGACCACACCGTCCCCGGTCAACCGGGCCGGCTCGTTCCGCAGGGCGTCGGTCCCGGCCGGCGGGTTCCACGGCTGGTCGACCGGGCGCGCGGGGGAGACGTGCGGCAGGTGCGGCGGCGCCCACTCGTCATCGAGATCCAGCTCGGCGAGCTGTTCGCAGGCGCGGACGACCGCGAACGGCTCGCCGAAGCCCGGCGCGGCGGCGGCGAGCTGGCCCGCGCCGTGCAGGGTGGTCAGCGCGATCTCGGCGGCCCGGACCATCCGGGTCGGGGTCCGGCCCGACCCGAGTCGTTCCAGGGCCAGGCCGAGCACGACCGCGCTCAGCCCGGTCAGTTGGGCGAACGGGAGACTGGTCCGCTCGTCGGCCAGGATCTCCGGCACGAGGTCACGGCCGAGCCGGGACGCGCTGTGCCGGTCCTCGGTGGCCAGGGGTAGCCGGGCCAGCCAGGCGCGGGCGAAGTCGGCCAGCGCCGCGCCGGCCGTCCGGGCGGTCGGCGGGTACTCCGGTTCGTTCGCCGCCTCGGCGGCCTGGGCCAGTACGGCGAAGTAGAGGGCGCGCTTGCTGGGGAAGTTGGAGTAGACGGCGCCCCGGGTCAGGTCGGCCCGCTCGGCGATCTGATCGATCTTGGCGTCCCGGAAGCCGCGCTCGGTGAACTCGTCCCGGGCGGCGGCCAGCACCCTGGCCCGGTTGTGCTCCTGCATCTCGACCCTGTTGCGCCGGACCATCGTTCTCCTCGCCGGTTTCCGCTCGTCGCCGGCCACCGTTGCCCGCCGAGCGTCGGTAGGATACCGTCGCCACTCAGATGATGTGACCATCTGACATTACCATCTGAATTGAGGAGACGCGGCATGGCAGAGATCCCGGAGATCAGGCTCGCCGACCCGGCCACCCTGACCGACCCGTTCGCGGCGTACGGGCAGGCCCGGGAGATCGGCCCGCTCGCCCGGCTGGTGACGCCCGGCTTCGGCAGCATCTGGGCCGTCACCCGGTACGCGGAGGCGAGGGCGATGCTCACCGATCCCCGGTTCGCGCTGAACGCCTCCAGCTACCAGCGCCTCGACGTCCCCGAGCACTGCCGCAAATACCTGCGGACCATGCAGGAGATGGAGGGGGAGGAGCACGCCCGGCTGCGCCGGCTGGTCTCGCCCGCCTTCACCGCACGCCGGGCCGCCGAGTTCCGGCCGAGGATCGTGCCGATCGTCGACAACCTGCTCGACGAACTGGCCGACCGGGCCGAGGACGGCGTGGTCGACCTGCTGCCCAGCTTCGCCGGACCGCTGCCGATGGACGTGATCTGCGAACTGGTCGGCATCCCGACGGCCGATCGGGGCAGGTGGCGTGAGTACGGCGCCGCCGTCGCCGCCGGGCACGGTCCGGCGTTCGCGGCGGCCGTACCGGCGATCATGCGCGACGCGGCGAACGCCGTCGGGGGGCGTACCGGCGGGACCGGAGTGGACCTGCTCGCCGAGTTGATCGGCATCCACGCCGAGGACTCCGACCGGCTCAGCGAGACCGAGCTGGTCACCCTGGTCTGGCATCTCGTGCTCGCCGGCCAGACCCCGACGAACGTGATCACCAACGCCGTCGAGGCACTGCTCCGGCATCCCGACCAGCTCGCGGCGCTGCGTGCGGAACCGGGCCTGCTGCCCGGTGCCGTCGAGGAACTGACCCGCTGGTGCGGCCCGCAACTGCTGAGCCTGCCCCGCTACGCCCGGGAGGACGTCGAGATCGCCGGTGTGCCGATCGGCAAGGGCGAGCCGGTCAGTGCCGCGCTGGCCGGCGCCAACCGGGATCCTCGGGCGTTCGCCGATCCGGACCGGCTCGACCTGCGTCGCCCCGTCGGCCGGCCCGCACACCTGGGTTACGGGCACGGGCCGCACTTCTGCCTCGGTGCGGCGCTGGCCCGGGTGCAGATCGAGGTCGCGCTCGACGTACTGCTGCGCCGCTTCCCGGGCCTCGCGCTGGTCGAGGGCGGGGTCCGCCGGCTGCCGGACCCGGGCACGTGGCGGCTCACCGAGCTGCGGGTGGTGCTGCGCCCGTAGTGGCGTCGGCCCGGAGGTGTGCGCGGGCGGGGGCCTGACCGGATGTGGCCACGGCCAGCCATTGAGTCCGGGTGGGGCGGCTGGTCAGGATCGTTTCAGTGTCCGTCCATCGAGACGTTTCATCAGCCGTACGGGAGTGGGGGTCGGCGATGTTGCTCACCAGGTTGCCCCGGTCGGGACTGTCGGCGGCGCTCGCGCTGCTGCTGGCGCTGCCGTTGGCGGCGGTCGCCGGGCCGGCACCGGCCGCCGCCGGGACCTCGGGTCCGGAGGTGACGGTGGCCGGCCTGACCACCGAGCGGGCGACGGATCCGATCGGACTCGACGTCGAACGGCCCCGGCTGGGCTGGACGATCGACTCCTCCCGGCGTGGCGTGGTCCAGCAGTCCTACCAGGTGCGGGTGGCCAGCGGTCCGAGCCGACTCGGCCGGCCCGACGTCTGGGACAGCGGCCGGGTCACGTCCCGGAACAGCACCCTCGTCCCGTACGCCGGCCCGGCGCTGAAGCCGCGCACCCGGTACGCCTGGCAGGTGCGGATCTGGGACGAGACCGGCCGCGCCTCCGGCTGGAGCGAGCCGGCGTACTGGGAGACCGGGGTCGGTGGGCCGGACGGCTGGCAGGGCGACTGGATCGGGCTGGCGACGCCGACCGAGTCCTGGGTGGACTACACGGTGCAGGCAACGGTGCGGGTGGAACGGGACGCGGCCGGGATCTTCTTCCGGGCCAGCGGTGCGGGCAACGCGTACATGTGGCAGTTCTCCACCACCAACGGCAGTGCCAAGTTGCGCCCGCACGTTCGGGTCAACGGGGCGTGGACGGTGCTCAAGGAGGTGTCGCTGGCTGCGGTCGTACCCCCGGAGAAGCTGACCGCGCCGCACACGCTGCGGATCGCCGCGGTGGGTGACACGGTCACCACCTGGGTCGACGGGGTGCAGGTCGACGTCACCCGGCACACCGCGCACCGGGCCGGCTCGGTCGGACTGCGCACCTCCACCCAGGAGTCGGCGGTCTTCGCCGACTTCTCGGTGACCAGCGGCGACCGGACCCTCTACGCCGCACCGCTGACCGGCGGCGAGAACCCGTTCGGCGCCGGTACGCCGACCCCGGACGGCCTGCGGGTCAGCGGCGACGCCGAGACGATGCTTGCCGCGCTGGACGCGAACCCGCTGCTGCGGCGCGGCTTCCGGGTGACCGGCGAGGTGGCCCGGGCCCGGGTCTACGCCAGCGGGCTCGGCGTCTACGAGCTGTCGCTGAACGGCGAACGGGTCGGCGACCACGAGCTGGCCCCGGGCTGGACCGACTACGCCAAGCGGGTGCAATACCAGAGCTACGACGTGACCGGGCAGCTCCGGTCCGGAGAGAACGCGTTCGGGGCGATGCTCGGCGACGGCTGGTACTCCGGCAGCATCGCCTGGTTCGGCACCGACAACTACGGCCCCCGGCCGCTGCTCAGCGCCGCTCTGGTGATCGACTACGCGGACGGGCGCACCGAGACGGTCCGTACCGACGGTTCGTGGCGGGCCACCCCGGGACCGTTCCTGGCGACCGACCTGATCCACGGTGAGACCTACGACGCCCGGCGACTGCCGGCCGGCTGGGACCGGACCGGCTTCGACGACTCCGGCTGGTCGGCGGCGACGGTGGGCGGGGACGGCGGGGCCACCTCCCGGCTCGTCGCCCAGGTCGACCCGCCGGTCCGGGTGACCCAGGAGCTGAGGGCGGTGGCGCTGACCCAGCCCACCCCGGGGACCTGGATCTTCGACCTCGGACAGAACATGGTCGGCAAGGTCCGGCTCAAGGTGGCCGGTCCGGCCGGCACGACGGTACGGATCCGGCACGCCGAGGTGCTCAACCCGGACGGTACGGCCTACACCGCGAACCTGCGGACGGCCCGGGCCACCGACTTCTACCGGCTGCGCGGCGGCGGTCCCGAGGTGTACGAGCCGACCTTCACCTTCCACGGCTTCCGCTACGTCGAGCTGACCGGCTTCCCCGGCACCCCCGACCTGGGCACCGTCACCGGGCTGGTGATGCACACCGACGGCGCGCTGACCAGCACGTTCGAGACCTCGAACCCGATGGTGAACAAGTTGCAGAGCAACATCACCTGGGGGCAGCGCGGCAACTTCCTCTCCATCCCGACCGACACCCCGGCCCGGGACGAGCGGCTCGGCTGGACCGGCGACATCAACGTCTTCGCCGAGACCGCGACGTTCAACATGGACAGTCTCACCTTCCTGACCAAGTGGCTGGCGGACCTGCGGGACGCGCAGTCGGCGAACGGGGCGTACCCGGACGTGGCGCCGAGGGCCTGCTGCGGCGACGGCGCCACCGGCTGGGCCGACGCCGGCATCACCGTCCCGCACACGCTCTGGCAGCGCTACGGCGACACCCGGGTGATCGAGGAGCACTACGACTCGATGGTCCGCTACGCCGGGTGGCTGGAGAGCACCAGCTCGGGGCACCGGCGGACCAACGCCGGGCCGTACCTGGACTGGCTGAACCTGGAGGACCCGACCCCGGCCGGGGTGATCGGCACGGCGTACTACGCGTACAGCATCCGGCTGCTCGGTGAGCTGGCCGGGGCGATCGGCCGGACCGCCGACGCGCAGCGGTACGCCGCGCTCTCGGAGCGGATCGCCGAGGCGTTCAGCACGGCGTACGTCGCCGCCGACGGCACGGTGCAGGGCGACAGCCAGACCGGGTACGTCCTGGCGATCGGCATGGACCTGCTGCCCGACGCGCTGCGGAGCAAGGCCGCCGACAAGCTGGTCGCCAACCTGGAACGGCACGACTGGCACCTGGCCACCGGGTTCCTCGGCACCCCGGACCTGTTGCCGGCACTGGCCGACACCGGACATCTCGACGTGGCGTACCGGCTGCTGCTGAACGACACCTATCCGTCCTGGGGCTACGAGATCGGCAAGGGTGCCACCACGATCTGGGAACGGTGGAACTCGATCATGCCGGACGGCAGTTTCGGCGACGTCTCGATGAACTCCTTCAACCACTACGCCTACGGCGCCGTGGGGGACTGGATGTACCGCACCGTCGCCGGCATCCAGCCGGATCCGGCGCACCCGGGTTACGCACACCTGACGATCGCGCCCCGGCCCGGCGGGAACCTCCGGTCGGCGAAGGCGTCGTACCGGTCGCTCTACGGGACCGTCGGCACCGACTGGCGGCTCGACGACGCCGGGCAGCTCCGGCTGGCGGTCACCGTGCCGGGCAACACCACCGCCACGGTACGCATCCCGGCGGCCAGCCGGCACGCGGTCACCGAGGGCGGCCGGCCGGCGGACCGGGCCGAGGGCGTACGGTTCGTCCGGCTGGACGGCGCCGACGCGGTCTTCGAGATCGGCTCCGGCAGGTACGCCTTCGCGGTCGACCGGGTGCTCGGCGACCTGGGCGAGGCGGCCGACGCGGTCAGCGCGGCGGCAACCGTCGCTGATCAGGTCGCCGGTGAGCTGCGCTGGCCGCTCGCGATCCAGTTGCGGGTCCGGCTGGCCCGGTTGACCGTCGAGGCGGCGGACGCCCGGCTGGCGTACCGGTACGGCGAGGGTGACGAGCGGGCCACCGCCACGGCGGTACACCGGGCCCTGGCCACCGGGTCCGATCTGGACCGCTGGCTGGAGACCCAGGTGCGGGCCGGGCGGATGTCGAGGGCGGTCGCGGACCGGTTCACCGCCCCGCTGACCCGACTCGACCAGCGGCTCTCCGCCGCCTCGTCGGCCCTGGTCGGCGCGGTGGCCCGGCTCGACCTGCCGGCCGGCGAGGTGCTGCCCGGTGGTGTGGTCCGGGCGGCGGTGCTGATCGAGAACAGCGGCGCCGACCCGCTCAGCGGCGCGGAGTCCACCCTGGACAGCGCTGACGGCGTGACGGTACGCCCGATCGGTGTCCGGCCGGGCAGCGTCGCGCCGGGCCGGACGGTGCGGCACGAGTACGAGCTGCGGGTCCCGGCCGGCCAGCCGGTCGGCACGGTCTCGCTGACCGGGTCGGCGGGCTACCGCTACCGGTCCGGTACCGCGACCCTGCCGCTGGCCGGCTCGCTGCCGGTGGCTCCGGCCGTCACCGTCGTCTCGACCACCGCCGAGCCGGCCTCGGTGGCGCCCGGCGGCACCGCCACCCTGCACACCGTGCTCCGCAACCGCTCCACCGTGCCGATGACCGGCGAGTTGACCGGCACCGCCCCGGACGGCTGGCGGGTCGAGCCCGGCGGCAAGGCGTTCGCGCTGGCCCCGGGCGCCGAGGTCACCCTGGACAGCACCGTCACCGCGCCGTTGGCGGTCACCGAGGGCACGGCCGGGATCACCGTCGCCACCGGACCGACCGAGGCGGAACGCCGGACGGTCGAGTTGCCGGTCCGGTTCGGCGGTCCGCCGGGGACGGTGCTCGACCATGTCGACCTCGGCGCGGCAGCCTCCGAGCAGGCGCACCGGCTGGCCGCCTCGGAACACTCCGGCACCAACGTGGAGGCCGGACTGACCCGCCGCTACACCAACGTCACCTATCCGGGCGGCTGGTTTGAGTTCGACCTCGCCGTCGAGCCGGGCCGGCCGTTCCTGCTCCGGGCCGTCGAGACGTACGACAACCCGCAGTTGAAGGACTACGACGTACTGGTCGACGGGGTGGTGGTGCACGCGCGGGCGTACCAGCGTACGGCCGGTGGGGTCGGCACGGTGAGCTACCAGTTCGTGGTGGACCGGCCGGAGTCGACCGCCGACGGTGTGGTCCGGGTGCGGTTCCAGGACACCGGCGAGGGTTACGACCCGTCGATCGCGGACGTCTGGGCGCTGCCGCTGCCGGCCCCGCCACCGGCCTCCCCGGCCGGCCGCTGACGTCGTCGGTCGGGTCCCTCGCCGTCGGCTCCCGAGGTCGGCCTGGCCCCGCCCGGTGACCAGGGCGCGGGTGAGGGGCCCGGCTATCCGGCGGGCTGGGCGGTGGGGCGGCGGCTGGACTCCCGGACGACGAGTTCGGGCTCGAAGACCACCTGCTGGTGACGGTGTTCGGCCGGTTCGTTGACCTCGCCGAGCAGCAGGGCGGCGGCGGTCTGGCCGAGCCGCTGCCGGGGTTGGCGTACCGAGGTGAGCGGCACGGCCGCCGCGGCGGCGAAGTCGATGTCGTCGTAGCCGACCAGGGCGATGTCCTCGGGTACCCGGATCCGCTGCTGGGTCAGCCCCTGGAGGACGCCGAGCGCCAGCAGGTCGTTGGCGCAGAAGACGGCGGTCGCCCGGTTCTCCCGGGGTGCGCCGAGCAGCCGGGCTGCGGCGTCCCGGCCGGCGGCCACGGTCAGGGCCGGGGTGTCGAGCCAGGGCAGGCTGGTCTCGTCGAGCCCGGCCTCGGTCATCGCCTGGACCGCGCCGGCATGCCGGTCGCGTACCTGTTCCAGCCGGCCCGGGCCGCCGACGAAGGCGATCCGCCGGTGTCCCGCCTCCAGCAGGTGACGTACCGCGAGTTCGCCGCCGAGCCGGTCGTCCACCGAGACGGAGCAGAGGTCGGCGTTGCGGGACCGCCGGTCGAGCAGTACGACGTGGATGCCCCGGTCGCGCAGCCGGAGCAGCCGGGCGCTGGCGTCGTCGACCGGGGTGATGAGTACGCCCTGCACCCGCTGCTCCTTGAGCAGGTCGAGGTAGGCGTCCTCTCTGGTCTGGTCGCCGTCGCTGTTGCAGAAGATCAGCGCCATTCCGGCGGTGCCGATGGTGTCCTCGACGCCCTTGGCGAGGTCGGTGAAGAACGGGTTGGCCACGTCCAGCACGACGAGGCCGAGGGTCCGGCTCCGGCCCCGGCGCAGTTGCCGGGCGGCGTGGTTGGGTACGAAGCCGAGTTCGTCGATCGCCGCCAGGACCCGGGCCCGGGTCGCGCTCGACACCAGGTCGGGCTGGTTGAGCACGTTGGAGACGGTGCCCATCGAGACCCCCGCGCGACTGGCGACGTCGCGGATGCTGACCACGGAGGACTCCCGCATCGCTGTCCCTCCTCCGCGCCGGCCCGACTTCACCACCGACTGACTGCCACCTGAGAACTGAATCGTGTCAAGGATGCCCTCCGGCTCGGGCGGCGGGGGACACCTGACCGGATGTGGCCAGCGCGGCACGGGTTGTCGACGCCGGCCGGCGATCCGTGGTCGGCAAGCATGGCGTCGGCCCTGCCCAGGGCCACATTCCGGGCCGAGGGAAAGGGCTTACCCCTGAGTAACGATTCGGTAACCGCTCCGAAACGCTTGACCCGCCGGGAAGCCGGCCTTTAGCGTCTTCATCACATTGAGCTGAAACGTTTCATGGCTGGAGGGCCGGATGCCCGAGCGTGCAGATCCGGGTACGGCGCGGCTGGCCCTGTCCGGCGTACGGAAGTCGTTCGGCGCGGTGCACGCACTCGCCGACGTACGCCTCGAACTGCGGGCCGGTGAGGTGCACGCGCTGGTCGGGGAGAACGGTGCGGGCAAGTCGACCCTGGTGAAGATCCTGGCCGGGGTGCACGCCCCGGACGCCGGGGAGTTGACGATGGACGGTGCGCCGCTGACCCTGACCGGTCCGGCCGACGCCCGGGCGGCCGGGATCGCGGTGATCTATCAGGAGCCGACGCTCTTTCCGGACCTGTCGGTGGCGGAGAACATCTTCATGGGCCGGCAACCGTTGCGCGGCCTGCGTCGGATCGACACCACGGCGATGCGGGAACGCACGACGGAGCTGTTCGCGCGGCTCGGCGTACCGCTGGATCCGGACCGGCCGGCGCGCGGACTCTCCATTGCCGACCAGCAGCTCGTGGAGATCGCCAAGGCGCTCTCCTTCGAGGCCCGGGTGCTGGTGATGGACGAGCCGACGGCGGCGCTCTCCGGGGTCGAGGTCGAACGGCTCTTCGCGGTCGTCCGGTCCTTGCGGGAGGCCGGCGCGGCGATCCTGTTCATCTCGCACCGCTTCGACGAGGTCTTCGCGCTCAGCCAGCGGATCACGGTGATGCGGGACGGGCGATGGGTTTCCACCGACCCGGCCGAGGAGCTCGACGTGGCCCAGGTGGTGCGCCGGATGGTCGGCCGGGAGGTCTCGCAGCTCTATCCGAAGCAGCAGACCGAGGCCGGCGAGGTCATCCTCCAGGTGCGCGGCCTGACCCGGCGCGGCGTCTTCGCCGACGTCGGTTTCGAGGTACGCCGGGGCGAGATCGTGGCGCTCGCCGGCCTGGTCGGGGCCGGGCGCAGCGAGGTGGTCCGGGCGCTCTTCGGCGTCGACCCGTACGACGCGGGCGAGGTACTGGTGGACGGCGTACGACTGCCCGGGAGCCGGCCGTCGGCGGCGATGGCCGCCGGGATGGCGCTGGTGCCGGAGGACCGTCGGCAGCAGGGGCTGGTGATGGAGCTGTCGATCGAACGGAACGCCACGTTGACCCGGCGCTGGCCGCTGGCCCGGTTCGGCCTGCTCGGCCGGGGTGCGGAACGCGCCGCCGCGCAGACCTGGACGCAACGCTTGCAGGTGAAGGCGGGGCGGCTCGACGACCCGGTCTCCACACTCTCCGGGGGCAACCAGCAGAAAGTGGTACTGGCGAAGTGGCTCTCCACCATGCCGAAGGTGCTGATCGTCGACGAGCCGACCCGGGGGATCGACGTCGGCACCAAGGCCGAGGTGCACCGGTTGATGTCGCAGCTCGCGGGCGAGGGGGTCGCGGTGCTGATGGTCTCCAGCGAGCTGCCCGAGGTGCTCGGGATGGCGGACCGGGTGCTGGTGATGCACGAGGGCCGGCTGGTCGGCGAGATAGCCCGGGACGCCGCGACCGAGGAGTCGGTGATGCTCGCCGCCACCGGACAGGGAGGAAAGCCGTGACCGGGCAGCGAGAGACAGCCGTGACCGGGCAGCGAGGAACAGCCGTGACCGGGCAGGGAGAAAAGGCCGGGCAGGGAGAAGAAGCCGTGAGCGGGCAGCGAGGAGCGGCGGTCGGGCGGGGAACCGTGGCCGGGCGGCAAGCGGTGGCCGGGTGGGGAGGTTGGGCGTGACGACCACGACCCGGCCGGAGTCGGCGCCGGACGCGGCCGAGGCCCGGGCCCGCAGTGGGGCGGCCGGCATCCGGCTCGGCCACCGGCTCTTCGTGGCCCGCGAGGTCGGCATCGGACTCGCGCTGCTCCTGCTGATCGCGGTGACCACGGCGGTGAACCCGAGGTTCCTCTCCGGACAGGGCCGCCGGGACCTGATGCTCGGCGCGACCATCCTGGTGGTGCTCGCGGTCGGTCAGGCGATCGTCATCATCACCCGCAACGTCGACCTCTCGGTCGGCTCGGTACTCGGCCTGGCCGCGTTCGCCACCGGAAAGCTCTTCCTGGCGATGCCGGACGCACCGATCGTGCTGGCGATCCTGGTCGGGATCGGGATCGGCGTGCTCTGCGGCGCGCTGAACGGGGCGCTGATCGCGGTGGCCCGGGTACCGGCCCTGGTGGTCACCCTCGGCACCCTCTACGTATTCCGGGGCGTCGACTACTCGTGGGCGGCGGGACAGCAGATCAATGCCGCCGACATGCCCGCCGGCTTCAAGAGCATGGGCACCGCCGACCTGCTCGGAGTGCCCCTGCTCGCCCTCTTCGCGGTGGCGGTACTGCTGGTCGCCGGCTTCTATCTGCGGTCGTACCGTTCCGGCCGGGAGCTGTACGCGATCGGCTCCGACCCGGCGGCGGCCCGGCTGCACGGGATTCCGGTCGGCTGGCGGGTGTTCACCGCGCTGGTCGTCAGCGGCGGGCTCGCCGGCCTGGCCGGGGTGCTCTACGCGGCCCGGTACGGCACCCTCGACGCGGCGGCCGGCAGCGGGATCGAGCTGAACGTGGTCGCGGCGGTCGTGGTCGGCGGCGTCGCCATCTTCGGCGGCAGCGGCTCGGTGTACGGGGCGGCGCTCGGCGCCGTACTGCTGAGCACCATCGGCAGCGCACTGCCGGTGCTGAAGGTGAACCCGTTCTGGCAGCAGGCGGTGGTCGGGGCACTGATCCTGGCCGCGATCGGATTGGACCGGGCGCTGGCCGCGCGGGTGGCCCACCGGCTACGAGGAAGGAAGGCCCGTGGCGCCTGAGAGGACGGGTCGGTCGGCCCGCTGGGTTTCCACGTTCGGCACCTGGGACGTGCTGGTGATCGTCGTACTGGCCCTGGTGGTGGTCGGCGCGTCGGTCCTGGTCGAGGGCTTCGCCACCGCCCGGTTCTGGGGTTTCCTGCTGCTGGACATCGTCCCGATCGCGTTGATCGCGTTGCCGATGACGCTGATCGTGATCACCGGCGAGATCGACCTGTCGGTGGCCAGTACGCTCGGGCTGGCCAGCGCGGTACTCGGCCAGTTGTGGGTGGCCGGCCTGCCGCTGGCGCTGGCCGTACCGCTGGTGGTGCTGCTCGGTGCCCTGCTGGGCGCGGTGAACGGGCTCTTCATCGCCGGGTTCGGCCTGCCCTCCCTGGCGGTGACGATCGGCACCCTCGCGCTGTACCGGGGACTGGCCTATGTGGTGCTCGGCGACCGGGCGGTGGCGGACTTCCCGATCGGCTGGACCGGGAACTCGATCGAGGCGCTGCCCGGCACGACGGTGCCGTGGGTGGTGCTGCCGCTCGCCGTCCTCGCGATCGGGTTCGGCGTACTGCTGCACGCCACCCCGATCGGTCGCGGCCTCTACGCGATGGGCAACAACGACCAGGCCGCCACCTTCGCCGGTGTCGCGGTGGCCCGGACCAAGTTCTGGCTCTACGTGGTCACCGGCGCGGTCGCCGCGCTCGCCGGGGTCTTCTGGACCATGCGGTACGCCTCCGCCCGGGCCGACAACGGGGCCGGGCTGGAGCTGTCGGTGGTGGCGGCGGTGCTGCTCGGCGGCGTCTCCATCTTCGGCGGCCGGGGCACCCTGGTCGGCGTACTGGCCGGGGTGCTGCTGCTGATGACCCTGCGCAACGCGCTGCAGCTCGCCGACGTGCCGGCCGACACCCTGACCGTGGTCACCGGGACCCTGCTGATCATCTCCGTCGTCGGGCCGAACGCGGCCGGCATGCTCCGGGCGCGGATGCGACGGCGACGACCCTCCGCACCGCCGGTGGCGAGCGCCGAAGGCGCCTGACCACGTCTCCAACCCTCGCTGTAACCACCGTCGAATCCACCGGCCCGCGAGTTGGGCGGCTGTATGTCAAGGAAGGGACCGATCATGACCGTCATGCGATCCAGAGGCGTACGGATGGGTGCCGCCGCGGCCACCCTGGCGGCGCTGCTGCTCAGCGCCGGCTGCGCGAGCGACGACGAGGGCACCCCGTCCGGCGGGGCCTCCGCCGGTGGCGGCGGCTCGATCAAGGAGGGACTCAGCGTCGCCTTCCTGCCGAAGCAGGTGAACAACCCGTACTTCACCGTGTCGGACAACGGTGGGAAGGCGGCGGTGGAGGAGTTCAAGGGCGAGTACAAGGAGGTCGGGCCGTCGGAGGCGAGCGCGTCGTCGCAGGTCAGCTACCTCAACACGTTGACCCAGCAGGGCAGTGACGTGATCGCCCTGTCGGCGAACGACCCGAACGCGATCTGCGGGGCGGTCAACCAGGCCCGGCAGGGCGGCGCGAAGGTGGTCACCTTCGACTCCGACACCAACAAGGACTGCCGGGACCTCTTCGTCAACCAGGTGACCGGGCCGGGGATCGCGGAGAACCAGGTGAAGCTGATCTCCGACGCGATCGGCGGCAAGGGCAAGGTCGCGATCCTGTCGGCGACCGCGAACGCGACCAACCAGAACGCCTGGATCGAGCTGATGAAGACCGAGCTGAAGAAGCCGGAGTACAGCGGGATCGAGCTGGTCACCACGGTCTACGGCGACGACAAGGACGAGAAGTCGTTCCAGGAGACCCAGGGGCTGCTCAGCGCGCACCCGGATCTGAAGGGCATCATCTCGCCGACCACCGTCGGTGTGGCGGCGGCGGCCCGCTACCTCTCCGGCTCGCAGTACAAGGGCAAGGTGGCGCTGACCGGGCTGGGCACCCCGAACCAGATGCGCGAGTTCGTCAAGAACGGCACGGTGAAGAACTTCGCGCTGTGGAACCCGGCCGACCTCGGCTACCTGGCCGCGTACGCCGGTGCCGCCCTCGCCTCCGGGATGATCAGCGGCAAGGAGGGTGACAAGTTCACCGCCGGCAAGCTCGGTGAGTACACCGTCGGCGCCGAGGGCGTCGTGGTGCTCGGCCCGCCGACCGTCTTCGACGCCAGCAACATCGACCAGTTCGACTTCTAGGCGGTACCCGTCCCGGTGCCGCCGCCGGCCGACTACGGGTCTGTGACCCGCCGGCCGGTGGCGGTGCCGGGCTCGGCGGCACCGGAATCTGGGCGTGTGCGGAGGAGGGAGTGGCGCCGTGGCCGTACCGATCGTGCAACGCCATCCACTGGACGACGAGGAACTGGCCCTGCTGCGACTGCTCGCCCAGGGGCTCCCGGTCGACGCGGTCGCCCGCCGGCTGGAGATGTCCGAGCGGACCGTCCGGCGGCGTACCCGGGCGATCTGCGACCGCCTCGGCGTGCCGGCGCCGATCTCCGCGGTGGTCTGGGCGGTCCGGCACGGGCTGCTCTGAGCGGACGACCCGCGCCGGGTGCCGCCGGGTCAGCCGGGGAGGCCGGGTGCGTCCTCCGGTACGACCACGTACTGCCGCAGGTAGAGGTCCTGGAAGGTGACCGGGCCGCGTGGGCCCGGCACGTGGTCCACGTTGATCCCGGTCTCCGGTACGCCGTGCAGCTTGAAACCGTCCAGCAACCGGGTCGAGGCGTTCCAGAAGATCCCGGTGCCGATCGCGGTGGCGATGAACCGCTCGGCGGCGGCCCGGTCCTCGGTCACGATCGTCGCGGCAAGCCCCGAGGTCTCGGTGTTGGCGATCGTCACCGCCTCGGCCAGATCGGCCACCTCGGCGATGGTCACGGTCGCCTCCCGGCCGCTGTCCAGCGCCCACTCGTAGCCGACCGGGTGGTCGTACGGCGGCAGCGAGGCGCGTACGCCCAGCTCCGTCAGGGCGGCCTCGAAGCGCGGCACCGCCTCCCCGGCGACGTCCCGGTGCACCAGCAGCAGGTTGACCCGGTTGCAGACGCCGAGCCGGTCCAGGCCGGCGACCAGCAGTTCGGTCGCCCGGTCCAGGTCGGCGGCGGCGTCGACATAGAGCACTCCGCCGCCGTCGGCGTGCGCCAGCGTACGGACGCCGTGCCGGGCCGCCTCGGCGCCGAGCGAGCGGGTGGCGTCACCACTGCCCCGGAGGATCACCAGCGGGATCAGGTCGGTCTGCCGAACCAGGGCGACCGCGCTGGCCCGGCTCGCGTCCGGCAGCAGTTGGATCGCGTCCGGATCGAGGCCGACGTCGCGCAGCCCCGGGGCGATGACGTGCTGGTAGAGCGCGTTCGCCGAGGTGAGCGCGGCAGACCCGGTACGCAGTACGCCGGCGTTGCGCGACTTCACCAGTTGAGAGGCGACGTCGACGGTCACGTTCGGCCGGGCCTCGAAGTTCGCCCCGATCACCCCGACCGGCCGGCGGCGCTCGGCGAGCCGCAGCCCGCCCGGCAGCGACCGCAGCGGCGTCTCCCGGGCCGGGAACGGTGCCTCGGCGAGCAGCCGTAGCTGGTCGGCCATCGCCTTCAGCCGGGCCGCGTCGAGCCGGAGCCGGTCCTGTAGCGCCGGGCTCATCCCGGCGGCCCTGGCCGCATCGACGTCCCGCTGGTTGGCGGCGAGGATCTCGCTCTCGGCGGCGACCAGCCGGTCGGCCATCGCGGTCAACGCGGAGTCGATCACCGAGTCCGGCGCCTCGGTCAACCCGGCCGACCCGGCCCGGGCCCGCCGGCCGCACTCGGCGACCAGGGCGTGCACGCGGTCGTCCGCTCCGCCCGGGGCTCCGTCGGTCGCCTCGATCGACACCATCTGCCGGACCTCCTTCGCCGTCCTCGTCCGCCGCCATGCTATGTCGCGCGCTGGTGGCAGCCACCGAGTCTGGCACGTTTGTTCAACGAGAGAGCAATAGTGTCCGCTATTCAGGACCGTTGCTCGCGGTGCTCGCCGCCGGCTCACCCGTCGCGCCGGCCTCCGGCACGGGCGCGACCGTCGCCCCTCCGGTGCCGGGCACCGGCGCGGCGCACCACACCCGCGCCGTCCGCGCCGTCACCCCGGCCCGCCACCGTCCGCACCCGGGGCCCGGCACGAGCGGGCGGGGCGGCCGAGGGGCTGCGGCCGAGCATGATCGGCGTACGGATAAGGTCCCCGCCATGTCGAAAAACCTGGTGCGGGTCGCCTTCCTCGACGCCGACACCGGAGCCCAGATCGGCCGGAGCGAACTGCCCCTCGGGCAACTGCCGGACAGCTTCCAACCGGCGACCACCCTGGAGCTGGCTGGCGCCACCTGGTCGGTCGAACGGGCCGAGCCGCCGACGGCGGCGGAGTTCGCCGCGACCGGCACCCTCACCCTGACGCTGCGCCGGATCGAGTCCGTCCCACCCGGCGACATCCTCTACTCGCTGCCGACGCTCTGCGCCGCCGTGCCGGCGGTCGCCGGGGCACCGGCCGGTGCCGACCGCCTCGAACTGCACGAGGACGACTGGCGGCAGGTGGAGTTGGTCAGCGGTGACCTCGGCGACGAGGTCCAGGCCGAACTCCGGGCGGTACGCCGGAGTTACGAGCAGCACGCCCGCCGCGACGAGCACGGCCGGGTGTACGGCTTCCAGGGCATCCACGTCCGGAGCCAGCCGATCCGACCGCTCTCCGGGACGGTGTCCCGGAGCCGGTTGCTGAGCCTGCTGCCATCCGGTGCCCGGAGCCGGGGCGGGATCGGCTTCCGTGGGCAGCCGGGGATCGTGCCCAGTTCGTTCGCGGTAGCCGTCGGGCGGGTGCTGCTGTACGGGCTCGCCGACGGCGACTCGCTCGCCGTACTGGCCGTACAGACCGAGCCGGGACCGGCGGCGGAACCACAACCGGAGCTGGTCGCCGCGCTGGAGCGGGCGATGCGCGAGGCGAACCTGCTGCTCGTCGACTGGTGCCGGATGGCCCTGGTCGTACCGGCCTCGATCGGCGACTACCTGGCCGCCACCGGGGCGGTCACCCGGAGCTGACCAGGCCCAGACGTCCCTCGGCTGGCCCCGGCGGCGGCCGCCGAGATGATGGTGCGAGACGCCGCTGAAAACGGCTCATGGCGGTGCTTCGGTTCGTTCACGCGCCCGGGTCATCCGATGTGCGGCGCCGAACCGGCCAGCCAGTGCCCGATCCGCAGCCGGACCGAGTCGTGCATCTGGAGGTCCGCCACGGTGGCCGCGTCGAACCAGGCGACGTCGGTCGACTCATCGCTGACCGCCAGCGCGCCGCCGACCGGCCGGGCGGTGAACGCGACCACGAACTCCTGCCGCACTTCTCCATCGGCGTACGCGATCACGTGCCGGGGGTCGGTGTAGATCCCGAGGATGCCGGTCAGCTCGACGTCGAGCCCGGTCTCCTCCCGGGTCTCCCGCACCACCGCGTCGCCGATCGTCTCGCCGACCTCCATCGCGCCGCCCGGCAGCGACCAGTTCCCAGAGTCCGCCCGCCGCTGCAACAGGATCCGGCCCCGGTCGTCAACGACCAGCGCGGCCCCGCCCGGCACCAGCGAGTTCGCCGCCGGGGCGGACGGGTCGTCGAAGTAGTCCACCCGTCGACTCACCGGCTGACCTCCCTGATCTGCACCGTGTCCCAGACCTGTAGGAACTGCTCGGCGAAGGTCTCGAAGATACCGCCGGTGTCCACCGGTTGGTGGACGGCCGGATTCCGTCCTGCGATGGTCCCCGGCCGACTCGGCCGGCGGAAGCATCAAAGTATGACAGTCATCAGTGCGCACGGGCTGCGCAAGACGTACGGCGCCCGGGTGGCGGTGGACGGGATCGACCTGACCGTCGACCGTGCCGAGGTGTACGCGCTGCTGGGGCCGAACGGCGCCGGCAAGACGTCCACGATCGAGATCCTGGAGGGGCACCGGCGCCGGGACGGCGGCACGGTCTCGGTGCTCGGCGAGGACCCGGGTACGGCCGGCCGACGCTGGCGGGCCCGGCTCGGCATCGTGTTGCAGACCGCCACCGACGCCGCCGAGCTGACCGTCCGGGAGACCGTGCGGCACTTCGCCGGGTACTACCCCCACCCGCGCGACCCGGACGAGGTGATCGAGGTGTGCGGGCTGACCGGGAAGGCCGGGGCCCGGATCCGTACCCTCTCCGGCGGCCAGCGTCGCCGGCTCGACGTGGCCCTCGGCATCGTCGGCCGGCCCGAGCTGCTCTTCCTCGACGAGCCGACCACCGGCTTCGACCCGGAGGCCCGCCGGCAGTTCTGGGCGCTGATCCGCCGGCTCGCCGACGAGGGCGTGACGATCCTGCTCACCACCCACTATCTGGACGAGGCCGAGGCGTTGGCCGGCCGGCTCGCGGTGCTCGCCGGTGGCCGGATCATCGCCGAGGGCACCCCGGAGACCATCGGCGGCCGGGCGAGTGTGGCGGCCACCGTCACCTGGCGGGACGCCGACGGCGACCACCGGGAGCGGACCGACGACCCGGTCGCACTGGTGGCCCGGCTGACCGACCGGGCCGGCGGGACGGTGACCGACCTCCGGGTGCACCGGCCCAGCCTCGAAGACGTCTACCTCGACCTGATCGGAGAAGCTGACCTGATCGGAGAGCGCGGCCTGATCGGGGAACGTGACCTGATCGGAGAAGGCCGATGACCGCCGCCACCGCCGGCCCGTCGTCCTCGACGGTACGGCTGCCGTCCACCCTCCGGGTCGGCCTGGCCCGGGGAGCGGTCGAGCTGAAGCAGTTCTTCCGGCAACGGGACGCGGTGGTCTTCACCTTCGCCTTTCCGGCCTTCATCGCGCTGATGCTCGGACTGATCTTCGACGAGCCGGCGCACGGCGCCTCGGACGTCAGCATCAGCCAGGTCTTCGTGGTCGGGATGATCGCGTACGGGATCGTCTCCACCGCCTTCATCAGCGTGGGAGTGGGGATCGCGCTCGACCGCGAGGACGGCACGCTGAAGCGGCTGCGCGGTACCCCGGCCACCGCGGTCGCGTACTTCCTCGGCAAGATCTGTCTGGTCGCGGTCTCCACGGTCGGCGGGATCGCCCTGCTGCTCGCGGTCGGGGTGTTGCTGTTCGGCCTGCGGCTGCCGACCGATCCGGCACGGTGGCTCACCTTCGGCTGGTTGCTGGCGCTCTCCGTCGTCGCCTGCACTCTGCTCGGCATCGCGGCCAGTGCGTTGGCCCGCTCGGCGAAGAGCGCCCCGGCGGTGTTGAACCTGCCGGCCATCGCACTCCAGTTCGTCTCCGGGATCTTCGTACTGAACGACGCGCTGCCGGACGGGATGCTGACGGTGGCATCGTTCTTTCCGGTGAAGTGGATGGGACAGGGGTTCCGGTCCGTCTTCCTGCCGGACAGCATGATGGCGCAGGAGGCGGCGGGTTCGTGGGAGCACGGGACCACGGCGCTGGTGCTCGCCGCCTGGTGCGTGGGAGGTCTGCTGGTCTGCCTGCTGACGTTCCGGTGGACCGGGCGCGAAAGCCGCTGACCGTGCGATCAGGCGTTCGCCGGGCGCCGGTGCCTCGGGGAACCCTGCGGGGTCGGAGCGCCGGCATGGGGCGGGCGGTGGACGGTGGAGTGGGAGGTCAACGGGTGATCAGGGTCCTGCTGGTCGACGACCATCCGGTGGTCCGGGACGGGTTGCGCGGCATGCTGCACAGCGAACCCGACCTGGAGGTGGTCGGCGAGGCCGGCTCGGGCCAGGAGGCGGTGACCCTGGCCCGGGCGTACCGACCGGACGTGGTCCTGATGGACCTGCGGATGCCCGGGATGGACGGGGTGCACGCCACCGGGGCGATCCTGCGCGAGTCGCGGACCACCCGGGTGGTGGTGCTGACCACGTACGAGAGCGACGCCGACATCCTGCGGGCGGTGGAGGCCGGCGCCATCGGCTACCTGCTGAAGGACGCCACCAGGACGGAACTCGCCGCCGCGATCCGGGCCGCGTCCCGGGGCGAGACGACGCTCGCGCCGTCGGTCGCCGGTCGGCTGGTCCGGCAGGTACGCAACCCGGCCGCCCCGGCGCTCTCCGCCCGGGAGGTGCAGGTGCTCGGCCTGGTCGCCGAGGGCCGGACGAACGCCGAGATCGGCCGGGCCCTGCACATCAGCGAGGCGACGGTCAAGACGCACCTGCTGCGTACGTTCAGCAAGCTCGACGTCTCCGACCGGACCGCCGCGGTCACCACCGCGATGGCCCGGGGACTGCTCGGATAGCCGGGCCGGGCTGCCCGGGTCAGGACGTCGGGCCGCTCTCCTCGGTGAGGAGTTCCCGGACCCGGGGGATCACCTGGGTGGCGTACCGCTCGATCGTCGCCATCAGGTGCTCGTGCGGCAGCGTGCCGGCCGAGTACTTGAGGTCGAAGCGCTGCACCCCGAGGACCCGTACCGTTCGGGCGATCTTGCGGGCCACGGTCTCGGCCGAGCCGACGTGCCAGGCGCCGTTGGCGATGTCGGCGTCGAACCGGCTCCGGGTCATCGGCGGCCAGCCGCGTTCGGCGCCGATCCGGTTGAACAGCACCCGGACGTGTGGCCAGAGCAGGTCGGCCGCCTCCTGGTCGGTCTCGCCGACGAAGCCGGGCACGTGCACCGCGACCGGCAGCGGCTCCCGGCCGAACTCGGCGAGCGCGCGGTGGTAGAGCTGCACGTACGGAGCGAACCGGGCCGGTTCACCGCCGATCACGGCCAGTACCAGCGGAAAGCCGTACCGGGCGGCCCGGACCACCGACTCCGGGCTGCCGCCGACCCCGACCCAGGTGCGGATCCGCCCCGACTCCGTCTTGGGATAGACGTGCTGCTTGTCGAGCGAGGCGCGCACCGTGCCCTGCCAGCTCACCGCGTCCTCGGTGAGCAACTGCGACATCAGCTCGGTCTTCTCCTCGAAGAGCCGGTCGTAGTCGCTGAGGTCGTATCCGAACAACGGGAACGACTCGGTGAACGAGCCTCGGCCGAGGGTGATCTCCGCCCGACCCCGGGCGAGTGCGTCGAGGGTGGCGAACCGTTCGTAGACGCGTACCGGGTCGTCGGAGCTGAGCACCGTGACAGCGGTACCGAGCCGGATCCGCTCGGTCCGGGCGGCGATCGCGGCCAGCACGATCTCGGGGGCGGAGACCGCGTAGTCGTCCCGGTGGTGCTCGCCGAGCCCGAAGGTGTCGACGCCGAGCCGGTCGGCGAGTACGGCCTCCTCGACCACGTCGCGGATCACCTGGGCGTACGGCACCGGGTTGCCCTCGGCGTCGGCGGTCACGTCGCCGAAGCTGTCCAGACCGAATTCCACGGCCGTCGCCATGTCGTCCTCCAACGCCTCACGCCGGTCGTGTCGGTGCGGCCGGCTCTCCGCGCGGTGTAACGGCACTGCCGAGAGTCGCATTCCCGCCCGGGCGGGTGCGAAACGCCACCGCTGACCGGTACGCCGGGCCGGCCGACCGGAAGTATTGTCTCGCCCGCGCGCTGTTGCCGGCCGGGATCGGTGCCATTCGTTGACCCCTGTCCGGGTGCGTGATCTGATGCCCGGACGTGCGAATAATCTTCAATATTTCGATCAGACCTTGGGGGTCGGAGATGTTCGGGTTCCGTCGACCCGCGTTCGCCGCGGCGCTGGCGCTCACCCTCGCCGCAACCGGCACGCTGTCGGGCATCGTCACCGCACCGGGTACGGCCACGGCGGCCCTGCCGACGGCCGCAGTCGCGCTCGGGGACAGTTTCGTCAGCGGCGAGGGCGCCGGCGGCTACCAGCCGGTGGTGGACGTGAACGGTACCCCGCAGAGCTTCCCCGGCTGGTCCGCGCCGAACAGCAACGCCTTCTTCTGTCACCGGTCCGCGAACGCGTCGCTGCACCAGGCGAACCTGCCCGGCATCTCGGCCCGGTTCAACCTCGCCTGCTCAGGCGGCCAGCCGTACGACATCGCCAACGCCTCGGCCGGCCGGACCAAGGGGCGTACGGTGGCGGCGCAGCTCGACCAGCTCCGGGCGGTGGCGCAGACCCACGACATCGACGTGGTGCTGCTCGGCCTCGGCTCCAACAACAGCTCGTTCACCTTCGGCGACGTCGCCTCGGACTGCGCCAACCGGTTCATCGCGGACGCCTGGACCGGCTGGTGGGAGTTCTGGGCCTACCTCGGCGGGCCGGTCGAGCAGGCGCCGTGCGCCGGTGACGACCTCGGCACCCCGGCCGAGTTCGCGGCGGCGACCGCCGAGACCACCAACGCGGTCCGGCAACTGCTGACCACCCTGGACGAGGTCGACCCCGACGGGCAGCACCGGATCGTCTTCCAGGACTACACCAACCCGCTGCCGTTCGAACTGGAGTCGCGGTTCCACGAGGAGGACAACCGGGACGACAGCCGGGACAAGTTCCGGGCCCTGGGCGCCGAGCGGTACGCGGCCGGCTGCCCCGTGCACCGGGCCAGCCTGGCCGCCGGGCACCTCTTCTCCAGTGGCCTCGGCACCCTGGTCCAGTCGGTACACGGCACCATGCGCGGCGAGTTCCCCGGCGACGACCTGGTCTACCTGAACGTGCAGCGGGCCTTCGACGGTGCCCGGCTCTGCGAGACCGCGTCCAGCCCGACCGGCGCGCTCGCCACCCCGATCCGGTTGCAGGACGGCCCGACCGGAACCCCGGTGACCAGCCTCTCCGGTTACGACAAGATCGCCATCCAGCGGATCGCCAACGCCTGCGTCACGTACTTCCAGACCTGCCAGGAGTCCTGGCACCCGAACGCGGCCGGGCACGCGGTGCTCGGGCAGTGCCTTGCCGGTGCGGTGGCCACCCCGAACCGGGCCGTCGCCTGCGTCCGCTCCGGTACCGGGGCGATCACCGTGAGCTGAACCGCTGCGCCCCGTCCGACGGGTCGGGTCCGCACCGGCGCCGGGACCCCGGTGCGGCCCCGACCTCAGCTCCCCGGTTCAACTACAGTCACAGCAATCGCAGCAGTCGCAGTTGCAGCAGTGGCAGCTGTCGCAGTTGCAGTACCTCGTACACCAGCACCGGTCGCCGCAGCCGCGGCGCCGGTGTTTGCTCCAGCGCGGTTGCCACAGCCCGCAGGTGCAGGTGGTGAGGACGCAGGCGCCGCCGACCACCAGCGAGCCGCCGCAGCCGTCCGGCCTCGGCTCCGGGCGCTCGACCGGATGTCCCGCCGGCTGCGCCGACATCTCGGGCGGGGCGAGCGGCAACCCGTGTTCGGCGCCCGGACGGTGCACCGGCACACCCGCCAGCGCGAAGGTCCGCTCGATGGCGTCGGAGACCTCGCGGTCGAGCAGCGCCCGGACCAGCCGCCGGTCCCGCAGGTCCAGGTCGGCCAGGGCCAGCCGCAGGCCGTGGTGCGCGTCCTCGCACAACCGGCGCGCCTGCGCCAGGTCGGTGCCGCTGGCCCGCAGCGGGTTGAACGCACCCCGCACGGCGTCGTCGGCGTAGTCCTCGACCGCGTCGAGCAGGTGCGCGATCCGGCCGAAGTACCGGCCGACCTCGGCCAGCCCGGCGGCGTTGCCCGGCCGGCCGGCCAGCGTCGCGGTGTGCGCGAAGGCGGCTGCCACGGCGGTCTCGGTCGGCTCGGTGGCGAGCAGCACCGGCACCCCCGGGACCACTTTCGACTCCAGTTCGGACTGCCGGGCCACCGCGGCCACCAGTACCCCGGTGTCGAAGCCGACCCCGTCGCCGGTCCGGGCGCCGGCCTCGGCCCACCGGTCGGCCAGCCGGCCGGCGACCCCGGCCAGGGCGGGGACCCGCAGCGCGCCGTCCCGGTCGGCGACGTGGTCGCGGGTCTTGCCGGCGGCGAGGACCAGCGAGACCGCGGCGGCCAGCCGGGCGCCGGGATCGGCCGAGGAGAGCACCGTGGCCCGCTGGAAGCCACGCAGCGCACACGGCGCCGCCGGACGGTACGGGGCCGGGGCGGGGCGCTGCGCCTCCAGGAGTACGGAGATCAGCAGGCCGTCGTAGTTGGTGGCCAGCCGGGCCCGGTGTCCGTGCTCGTCCCGGAGGGTCAGGCAGAGCCCGCAGAGGTGGCCGAGCCAGGCGGCGTGCAGCTTTCCACACATCCGGTGCCGGCATGGCCGTACGATCCCGAACACCGCGCCTCCCAGGTCCGCCTGCTGCCGCAGCGTAGCGACCCGGCGCACGCCTGGCGGCTCAGGACGGGATGGACCGGCGATCCTGCCGGTGCCACCCGTTCGACCGGGCGCTGTCGGACAGGGCCACCCCGAGCAGTACCACGCTGGTGAAGCCGGCCACCGCGCTCGGGGTGAGCGGCAGGAAGGCCGGTGCCGTGCCGACCAGTACCACCAGCCAGATCAGCCGTGACCAGGAGAACCTGCCGAACACCTCGTACTCGAAGATGGTCCGGCCGATCAGGAACAGGGCGGGTCCGCCGACGACGACGGCGACCAGGCCGAGCCCGGCCCGGCTGTGGGACCGGGCGACCAGCAACTCGAACCCGGTGGCGGTGGCGACGATGCCGGCCACCATGAACAGGTGGGTGTACGGCGCCCACCGGGTGGCCCGGCCCGGTCGCTCACCGATCGCCACCTGGAGGGACGCCCCCGCCCGGTGGACGTAGATCTGCCAGAGCAGCAGCATGGTGACGAACGCCAGCAGCAGCATGCCCAACCGTTCGGCGTCGAGCTCGCTCCGGCCGCTGAGCAGCAGCGGGACCAGGATGATGTCGCCGAGCGCCAGGATGACGAACTGCTGGTAGCGCTCGCCGAGGTGCTCGCTCGCCTTGTCGTACTGGGCCATCGGCACCCGGCCGAGCCACGGGGTCGGATAGCGCAGCACGGCGCCGACGTAGTCGGTCAGCAGGGCGATGCCCCAGAGCACGATCCGGGTCGAGGCCGGCAGGAACGCGCCGGCCAGCCAGAGCGTGCCGGAGAGCACGAACCAGCAGAGGAACCGGGCTGCCCGGATCTGGGCCTGATGCCTGCGGAGCACGGCCACCAGTACGACGCCGCGGACCAGGTGGATGGCGACGTACATCCCGGCGAAGAGCCAGCCGAGCGCCGAGAACGCCTGCGGGATGGTCGCCGTCATCACGATGCTGCCGAGCATCGCCCAGGCGACGATGACCTGGATCTTGGGCTCTTCCGGGTTGTAGAAGTCGGTGAGCAGGGCGGTGATCGACCAGATCCACCAGACCGCCATCAGCAGCACCAGTACCTCTGCGGCGGCGATCCAGCTCAGGTCCACGGACAGCCGCATCGAGAGCAGGGCGAGCGCCGCGACGTAGACCACGTCGAGCAGCAGTTCCAGCAGGGTCGCCCGCTTCGGTGCCTCGGGGTGGCGCATCAGTCTGTGCGTCTCGTCGCTCGCCATCGAGCTGCCGCCCCGCTCCCCGCCGTCCCCGCGGCCACCGTCTCCCACCTATAACCGAACGATCGACGGGCGGGTTGGACGTAACCCGGCACGGCCCGAGACGGTCGGGCCGGCCAGAGCCGTCCGGTGGTGTCCCGGTCGCTCAGGAGTGCGGCTGCGCGGCCTTGCGCCGGGACAGGCCGAGACCCTCGATCGCGGCCTCGACCAGTTCCTCCGGGGCCGCGGCGACGTCGAGGGTGCGGACCCGCTCGTCCGATCCCGGTCGTTCCAGGGTGGCGATCTGCGAGTCGAGCAGGCTGGCCGGCATGTAGTGCCCGGCCCGCCGGGAGAGCCGTTCCCGGATCACCGCCGCCGACCCGTCCAGGAAGACGAAGTCGACGCTCGGCGGGCCCTGCCGGAGTACGTCCCGATAGGAGCGGCGCAGCGCCGAGCAGGCCAGTACCGTGGAGACGTCCTCGGCGGCGCGCTCGGCCATCCAGCCGGCGAGTTCGCGCAGCCAGGGCCAGCGGTGCGTGTCGTCGAGCGGCACCCCGGCCCGCATCAGCTCCACGTTGGACTCCGAATGGAACTCGTCCGCCTCGGCGAAGGTCAGCCCGGTCAGCGCGCTGATCCCCTCGGCAACGGTGGTCTTGCCCGACCCGGAGACGCCCATCACCACGACGTGCCGGGTGGACCCGGCCGGCCCGCCGCCGCGCGACGGGCCGGAGCCGCCGTCACCAGTCATGGACGGTACCGTCCTGGAGCCGGTTGAACGGCAGGTACGCCGGCTGGTACGGGAACCGGGCCGCCGCCTCCTCGTCGAGTTCCACCCCGAGCCCCGGCTGCTCGCCCGGGTGCAGGTAGCCGTCGGTGAAGGTGAACGACTGCCGGAACACCTCGTCGGTCAGCGGACCGTGCCGCATGTACTCCTGGATGCCGAAGTTGTGGATCGCCAGGTCCAGGTGGAGCGCGGCGGCCATCCCGACCGGGGAGATGTCGGTCGGCCCGTGAATCCCGGACTTGATCTGGTATTGCGCGGCGAAGTCGAGCAGCTTGCGCATCGCGGTGATCCCGCCGGTGTGCGTGACGGCGGACCGGACGTAGTCGATCAACTGCTCGCGGATCAGCGTCTGGTAGTCCCAGACGGTGTTGAAGACCTCGCCGATCGCCAGCGGGGTGGTGGTGTGCTGCCGGACCAGCCGCAGTGCCTCCTGGTTCTCCGCCGGGGTGCAGTCCTCCAGCCAGAACAGGTCGTACGGCTCCAGCGCCTTGCCCAGCTTGGCGGCCTGGATCGGCGTCATCCGGTGGTGGCCGTCGTGCAGCAGCGGCAGCTCGGGGCCGAACTCGTTGCGGACCGCCTCGAAGACCGTGGGCAGGTGCCGCAGGTAGGCCCGGGTGTCCCAGTCCTCCTCGACCGGCAGCGGGGTGCGCTGGGCCGGCTCGTAGTCGTAGCGCTTGCCGTCGGCGCTGGGCTGGGCGGCCACCCCGTAGACCGAGTCGATGCCGGGGACCGAGGTCTGCACCCGGATCGACTTGAAGCCCTCGTCGAGGTGGCGCCGGATCGAGTCGAACAGCTCCGGGATGTCCCGCCCGGAGGCGTGCCCGTAGGCCATGATGCCGGTCCGGGAGGCTCCGCCGAGGAGCTGGTAGAGCGGCATCCCGGCGGCCTTGGCCTTGATGTCCCAGAGCGCCACGTCGACGGCGGCGATCGCGGCCATGGTGACCGGCCCGCGCCGCCAGTACGCCGACCGGTAGAGGAACTGCCAGGTGTCCTCGATCCGGTGCGGGTCCCGCCCGACCAGCAGCGGTACGACGTGGTCGGCCAGGTAGGAGGCGACGGAGAGTTCCCGGCCGTTCAGGGTACCGTCGCCGAGCCCGGTGATCCCCTCGTCAGTAGTGATCTTGAGAGTGACGAAGTTGCGGTCCGGGCTGGAGACGATCACGTCCGCGGCGACGATCTTCACGACTTGCCTTTCTGCGCTGGGCTGGTGTGGGGGAGTGGCGGGCCGACGGGTCGGCTCACCACTCCGCGAAGGAGCCGTCGGGGTGCCGCCAGACGGGCCCGCGCCAGCGGTGCCCGCGCTGGTCCGCCCGGCGTACCGCATTCTCGTCGATCTGGACGCCGAGACCGGGACCGGTCAGCCGGGCGATGTGCCCGTCGGCGAACCCGAACGGCGTCCGGTCCACCACGTAGTCCAGCACCTCGGCGTCGGCGTTGTAGTGGATCCCGATGCTCTGCTCCTGGATCAGGTAGTTCGGGGTGGCGAAGCCGACCTGGAGACAGGCGGCCAGCGCGATCGGCCCGAGCGGGCAGTGCGGGGCGAGCTGCACGTCGTACACCTCGGCCAGCGCGGCGATCTTGCGGACCTCGGTGATCCCGCCGGCGTGCGACAGGTCCGGCTGGGCGACCGCGATGCCGGCCTGGAGCGCCGGCAGGAACTCCTGCCGGCTGTAGAGCCGCTCGCCGGTCGAGACCGGGGTACTCGTCGACCGGACGAACTCGCCGAGCAGGTGCGAGTTCTCCGGTACGACCGGCTCCTCCAGGAAGAACGGCCGGAACGGCTCCAGTAGCGGGGCGACCCGGCGGGCGTTGGCCAGGGTGAACCGGCCGTGGAAGTCGACGGCGACGTCCCGGTGCTCGCCGAGCACCTCCCGGGCGGCGGCGACCCGCCGGACCACCCCGTCGAGTTCGGCGACCGAGCCGACCGGGCTCATCCGGCCGGAGGCGTTCATCTTGACCGCGGTCAGCCCGGCCGCCACCTGCTCCGCGATGTGCTCGGCCACCTCGCCGGGCTCGTCGCCGCCGACCCAGCCGTACACCCGGATCTTGTCCCGGACCGGGCCGCCGAGCAACTGGTGCACCGGGGCGTCGAAGTGCTTGCCGGCGATGTCCCAGAGCGCCTGGTCGAGCCCGGCGACGGCGCTGGCCAGGATCGGCCCGCCCCGGTAGAAGGACCCCTTCGTCATCACCTGCCAGTGGTCCTCGATCCGCAGCGCGTCCTGGCCGACCAGCAGCTCGCTGAGCTGGTGCACGGCGGTGCGTACCGTCTCGGACCGGCCCTCGCAGGTCGCCTCGCCCCAGCCGACGACCCCGTCGGCGGTCTCGATCCGCACGAAGAGCCACCGGGGTGGCACGAGGAAGGTCTCCACCCGCACGATCTTTGTCACGCCACCCGCCTCAGCTTCTCTGTCATGCTTCCCGCCGCCCTCAGCCCTTGGTTGCCCCGGCCGTGAGGCCGGAGACGACGTACTTCTGCACGAAGAGCGCGATCAGCATGATCGGCAGGGTGACCACTGTGGACGCGGCCATCAGGCCACCCCAGTCGATGCTGGCGTAGCCGACGAAGTCGAAGATCGCCACCGGCAGGGTCTTGGTGTCGGCGCCGGAGAGCACCAGGGCGAACATGAAGTTGTTCCAGGAGAAGATGAAGGAGAGGATGCCGGCGGTCGCGATGCCCGGCGCGGAGAGCGGCAGCGTGATCCGCCGGAACGCCCCGATCGGGGTGAGCCCGTCCACCTGCCCCGACTCCTCCAACTCCTCCGGCAGGCCGTCGAAGAAGCCCATCAGGATGTAGACCACCAGCGGCAGCGAGACGAACATGTGGCTCAGGATCAGCACGGTGAAGCCGCCGACCAGCCGCAGGTTGGAGAAGACGTAATACCAGGGCACCAGCAGCGAGACGCCGGGGATCACCCGGGCCATCAGCACCACCAGCGCCGACCTGCGCATGTTGAACCGGCTCATGGAATAGGCCGCCGGCACGCCCAGGATCAGCGACAGCACGGTGGCCGCGAACGCCACCCAGAGGCTGTTGCCGATGAACTGGAGGTAGTTCGCCTGGTCGAGGACCTTGGTGTAGTTCTCCAGTACCGGGGTGAACGCGAACGCCTTGCCGGAGTCGTAGATGTCGACGTTGGTCTTGAACGAGGCGGCGACCATCCAGAGCAGCGGGGCGACCAGCGAGACCACCACCACGGCCAGGGCCACCGCCCGGAAGACCTGATACGGAGTACGACGCTTGCGGCGGGCCATCAGAGTGCGCCCTTCTTGCGACGGGACGTCAGCGCCCACATCGAACCGATGATGATCAGGAAGAAGATGATGAGTACGGTCGACGAGATGCCGTACTCGTTGTAGTCGAAACTCAGCCCGTACGCGTACACGTTCAGCGTCTCCACCTCGTGGAACGAGCCGCCGCCGCGCCCCTTGGTGGCGTACAGGATGTCGAAGGTCTTCAGGGCGTCGATGCCGCGCAGCAGGATCGCCACGATCACGGTCGGCATCAGCAGCGGCAGGGTGACGTGCCGGAACCGCTGCCAGGCGTTCGCCCCGTCGACCCGGGCCGCCTCGTCCGGCTCGTTCGACAGCGCGGTCAGCCCGGCCAGCAGGATCAGCACCACCATCGGGGTCCACTGCCAGATGTCGATGAAGATGGTGGTCGGCAGCGCGCTGTGCTGGCCGGCCAGCCAGGGCTGCGGTCCGATCCCGACCCAGCCGAGGATCTGGTTGGCCATCCCGATGTTCGGGTCGAAGATGAGCCGCCACATCATGCCGACCGCGACCGGGGTGGCGACCAGCGGCAGCAGGATCGCCACCCGGACCCACCGCTCACCGCGGAACGGCCGCCACAGCAGCAGTGCGACCGCCATGCCGATGACGATCTCGAAGAGCAGGGCGACCCCGGTGAAGCCGACCGTACGCAGCACGGCGGGCCAGAACCGGTCGGTGTCGGAGAGTACTTCGAGGTAGTTCGCGAAGCCGATGAACTCGGACTCGGCCCGGACCGATCCCTCGGCGTCGGTGAGGCTGAGGTAGACCGTCCAGGCCAGCGGAAAGATGATCAGCGCACCGACGAAGGTCATGGCCGGTGCCGCGAAGAGCCACTTGCGGTGGGTGTTCGCCCAGCGGGTCCAGCCGGTCAGGTCGCCGGGCTGCCGGGGAGATGCCAGAGATGCCATGGGGTGGTCTTTCCGGTTCGGCGGATCCAGGCGCGGGGTGACGGATCGCTCCGCCACCCCGCGCGATGGCTTACTTCTCGTCGTCGAGGAGCTTCTGGAACGCCTCGTTCGCCGTGGCGGCCGAGCCGGCCACGTCCTTGCCGGTGATCGCGTCGACGATCGGCTGCCCGACCAGCTCCCGGGCCTCGGCCACCTTCACGACCAGCGGCCGGTCGTGGCCGACACCGTTCTCGGTGCTGACCTTGATGGCGTCCGCGAGGTCCTTCGGGTAGGTCGCGATGCCCTCCGGGTTGGCCCAGACCGAGGTACGGGCCCCCGGCACGCCACCCTTCTGCTGTACCAGCGTCTGCTCCTTGCCGGCCGCCCACTGGATGAACTTCCAGGCGTTGGCCTGGTTCTCCGAGCCCTCGTTGACGCCGAGCGCCCAGGACGGGATGTTGTACGGCTTGGAGCCGGCCGGACCGGCCGGGAACGGCGCGAACCCGACGCTGTCGGAGACCTTGGACTTGGCCGGATCGGTGGCGTTCTTGTAGAGCGAGTTCGCCTCGGTGTAGAAGGCCGCCTTGCCCTGGGTGAAGATCGCCATCGCCTCGGACCAGCTCATGTCGGTGCTGATGTTCTCCGGCCCGTTCTCCCGGAGCAGCCCGCCGTAGTACGCGTACGCCTGCTTGGCCTGCTCGGTGTTGACGCTGGCCTTGCCGCTGCCGTCGACGAAGTCACCGCCGAAGCTGTACAGGAAGCTGGAGAACTGGGTGACCGCCGCGGCCTTGCCGGTCCGGGCCACGAAGCCCGCCGTACCCGGGTTGTCGGCCTCGATCTTGGCCGCCATCGTCTTCAGCTCGTCCAGGGTCTTCGGCGGTGCGCTGAAGCCGGACTTCTGCAACAGGTCCTTGCGGTAGTAGAGGACCTCCTGCTCGGTGATGATCGGGACGCCGACCAGCTTGTCCTGGTAGGTGGTGGCCTGCACCGGCGGGGCCTGGAAGTCGGCGAAGTCGAACGCCGAGTCCTCCTTCGCCTTGTCGGTCAGCTCGGCCAGGTAGCCGTTCTTGGCGAAGAGCTTCCCCTCCTGGAGCGGCCGGTACATCATCACGTCGATGTCGCTGGAGCCAGCGTTCAGCTTGACGTTGTACTGGTCGGAGAGCTGGTCCTCGCCGAGTTGGGTGACCTCGACCTTCAGTCCGGACTGCTGCTCGAACTCCGGCAGGGCCTTCTTTATGTTTTCCGTCCAGACGTGGTTCACCAGCGTCACGCGCAGCGTGTTCGACCCGCCACTGTCATCGCCGCCGCCTCCGCAGGCGGAGAGGCCGAGGGCAGCCACCACGGCCAGAGATGTTCCGATTACCGAGCGACGTAACACGTCCATCTCCCCTTCCCTCGCGGCGACCCGCCGTTGGGTGCCGCCCGCAGACTCCTACGTCTGCCTAATGCCGGATGCTAGGCCGATAAACCTGACTTAAGCAAGACCAGGCCACTCACTGATAGGCTTTATTTATGGCCACGCCGTCACCAGAGGTCGCGTCTGTCCGGCTCGACCCCGCCGAGTCCGGGCTGCACGCCCGGCTGCTCGACCAACTAGGCACGGCCGTCTGCGCCGGCCAGCTCGCGCCGGGTTCCGTGCTCTACATCGACGACTTGGTCGAGCAATACTCGGTCTCCCGCTCGGTGGTCCGGGAGGTGCTGCGGGTACTGGCCTCGATGGGGCTGGTCGAGTCACGCCGCCGGGTCGGCACCCTGATCCGGGCCGCCGGCGACTGGAACGTCTTCGACCCCCAGGTGATCCGCTGGCGACTCGCCTCGGCCGGCCGGATCGCCCAGCTCCGCTCGATCACCGAACTGCGTACCGCCGTCGAGCCGCAGGCCGCCGCGCTCGCCGCGCTGCGGGCCACCCCGCAGGAGGCCAGCGAACTGGTCGGGCTCGCCGCGAAGATGTGGGCGGCGGGCAAGGCCGGCGACGAGGCCGAGTTCCTCCGGCTCGACATCGAGTTCCACCGGCTGGTGCTGGTCGACTCCGGCAACGAGATGTTCGTCAAGCTGCACGAGCTGGTCGCCGAGGTGCTGGCCGGCCGCTACCACTACGACCTGATGCCGCACTATCCGCACGAGCAGGCGCTGCAACTGCACGCCGACGTGGCCCAGGCGATCCAGCGGCGCGACGGTGAGCGGGCCAAGACCGCGATGGTGCAGATCATGGAGCAGGCCATGCTGGAGATGAGCGCCATCTGGGCGCAGACCGGCCCCGGTCCGGCCTCCTGAGCTGTCGAGCGGCTCCGGTCGGCGGTACGGTTTCTAGATCATCAATGCCGGCCCGGCGGACTATGGTTGGCCGGATCGCGCCGTCGCGGTACGAGGCGCCGGTGTGTGCCGACCGAGAGCCCGGGTACCAGGAACAGAGGGGACCACCATGGACGCATCATCCCGCCCGCCGTTCCGCGCCGACCACGTCGGCAGCCTGCTGCGACCCGCGCGGCTGCTGACCGCCCGGGCCGACCGGGCCGCCGGGCGGATCACCGCCGAGGAGTTGCGCGCCGTCGAGGACGACGCGATCCGCGAGGTGGTACGCCTCCAGGAGAGCATCGGACTGCGTACCGCCACCGACGGCGAGTTCCGGCGTACCTCCTGGCACATGGACTTCATCTACCAGCTCGGCGGGATCGACCCGGCCGACGAGAAGCTGACCGTGCAGTTCTTCAACGAGTCCGGGAAGCTGGAGTTCCAGTCGGCGGCGCTGCGCGTGCACGACCGGGTGAAGCTGACCGACACCATCTTCGGCGACGCGTTCTCCTTCCTGAAGGCGCAGGTCACGACGGGTACCCCGAAGCTGACCATCCCGTCGCCGAGCATGGTGCACTACCGGGGCGGCCGGGCCGCCATCGACACCGCCGTCTATCCCGACCTGGACCAGTTCTGGGTCGACCTCAGCGCCGCGTACGCCGATCAGGTGCGCCGGCTGGCCGACCTCGGCTGCACCTACCTCCAGTTCGACGACACCAGCCTGGCGTACCTGAACGACCCCCGGCAGCGCGAGATGGTGGCCGCCCAGGGCGGCGACCCGGAGCACCAGCACGAGCGCTACATCCGGCAGATCAACGCCTCGCTGGCCGGTCGGCCGGCGGGCCTGTCGGTGACCACCCACATGTGCCGGGGCAACTTCCGGTCCTCCTGGGCCGCCGAGGGCGGCTACGACTTCGTCGCCGAGGCGCTCTTCAGCCAGCTCGACGTCGACGGCTTCTTCCTGGAGTACGACGACGAGCGCTCCGGCGACTTCGCGCCGCTGCGGTTCGTCCCGCCCGGCAAGAAGGTGGTGCTCGGCCTGGTCACCACCAAGCGGGGCGAGCTGGAGAGCAAGGACGCCCTCAAGCGCCGGATCGACGAGGCGGCCCGGTATGTCCCGCTGGAGCAGCTCTGCCTCTCCCCGCAGTGCGGCTTCTCCTCGACGGTGGAGGGGAACGCGCTGACCCAGGAGGAGCAGGTGGCGAAGCTGCGGCTGATCGTGGAGACCGCGCAGGAGGTCTGGGGCGACAACTGAGCCCCGCCCGGCCGGGCTGACCGGCAGCCCGGCCGGGCGAGGCCGCCGCCGGTCACGGGCGCGAACGGGGCGACGTCCCGTCGATCACCAGCGACGGGACGCCCGTAATGTCAGGGGTGCAGACCGGGCTGGTCCGCCGGCTGCCCGCCGGGCCGGTCCCGGCCGGGCAGCCGGGCCAGCGAGACGGTGGAGATCACCGCCCAACTCGCCTCGAGGAGCAGGAAGCCCCACGAGTGGTGCAGCAGGGCGATCACCGCCAGCACCGTCGAGCCGACGATGTTCAGCAGCAGATAGCGGGCGGAGTGCGGGGAGAGTCGGCGGGTCTGGGCGGCGGCGAAGGCCGACAGGATCAGCAGCGAACCGACGATTTCGATGACATCGACAGCAGTCATGGGTTTCTGCGCGCCGTCTTTGCAGGGCCGGGTACGGCAGCGCTCTCGTCCGGGGCGGTCGCGTGCTGGCGCCGCCTGATGATCGAGAATAGCTCGGCGGCCCGCCGGACCGGCCGGTTGGTGCGGAACCTCACCGGCGGGCGGCACCCGGGCACCGGCCGGGTGGCCGGCGGATGGTTCGATGCACGCCAGCGACCGCGCGCGGAAAGGGGCATCCGGCAATGGCGGGGTATGAACGGGACGCGGCTGCGGCCGGTACCCGGACCAGGTGGGTGGCACCGGTCCGCCGGGCGATCGCCCGGATGCTCAACCCGGACGGCCTCACCTCCGGGTACGCCCCGGCGCAGCGCGGCCAGCAGACCGACCGGATCGTGGACTGCGCGGTGTACGTCGACGGTCGGCGGCTGCCGGGCCGGCCCGACCACCGTACGGCCCTGGCGGCGGCGCGCCGGGGCCGCGGGTTCGTCTGGCTGGGGCTGCACGATCCGGACGAGGCGGACTTCGCGCCGATCGCCCGGACGTTCGGCCTCGACGACCTGGTCGCCGGGCACGCGCTCAACCGGGAGCACCGGCCGGCGGTGGAGCGCTACGACCAGGTGACGGTGATCGTGCTGCGTACCACCCGCTATGTCGAGCACTCCGAGCTGACCGAGACCTCCGAGGTGGTGGAGACCGGCGCGGTGACCGTGTTCGTCGGTCCCCGGTTCGTGATCACCGTCCGGCACGGCGCACCCGGTGCGCTCCGGCCGGTCCGGGCCGATCTGGAGGCCCGGCCCACACTGCTCGCCCTCGGCCCCTGGGCGGTCGCCTACGCGGTCTGCGACCAGCTCGTCGGCTCGTACGTCCAGGTGGCCACCGCCGTGGAGGCCGACGTCGACGCGGTGGAGGAGCAGGTCTTCGCCCCGCGTACCGCCCGGGACCGGATCGCGCACATCTACCAGCTCAAACGGGAGCTGATGGAGTTCAAGCGGGCGGTCGCGCCGTTGCAGCGGCCGTTCGCCGCGCTGCTCGACGACCGGGAGCTGCCCCGACCCGTGGTCCGCTACTTCCGGGACGTGCACGGGGTGCTGTCCCGGACGGTGGAGCAGGTGAGCGGCTACGACGACCTGCTGAACTCGATCCTCCAGGCCCGGCTGGCCCAGGTCTCGGTGGACCAGAACAACGACATGCGCAAGATCGCGGCGTGGGCGGCGATCTTCGCTGTGCAGACCTTCATCGCCGGCATCTACGGGATGAACTTCGAGTTCATCCCAGGGCTGAAGGCGGCGAACGGCTTCTGGGTGGTACTGGTGGTGATGCTGGTCCTGGCGGTGTTGATGCACCGCGGTTTCCGGCGCAACAACTGGCTGTGAGCGCGGGGCGGCAGCGGCCGGTCCGGCTCAGAGCCAGTCGCGGCGTTTGAAGATCACGAAGAGCGTGCTACAGACCACCAGCATCAGGAATAGCGCGAACGGATAGCCGAAGACCCATTGCAGCTCGGGCATGTGCACGAAGTTCATCCCGTACACCGTGCCGATCAGGGTCGGCGCGAACAGGATCGCCGCCCAGGCCGAGATCTTCTTGATCTCCTCGTTCTGGGTGTAGCTGGCCACCGTCAGGTTCTTGACCTCCTCGTTCTGCGCCTGCGACACCAGGGTGGCGTTCAGGGCGAGGATGTCCGCCAGGATCTGCCGGAACTCGTTGACCCGCTCCGAGGCGGTGGTGGCGTGGTCGGCCACGTCGCCGAGATAGCGCCGCAGCTCCTCGTTGGTGCCGTACTTCTCGAACCCGGCACTGAGCCCCTGGAGGATGTCCAGCAGCGGCCGGGTGGCCCGTTGGAACTCGATCACCTCACGGGAGAGTTCGTAGATCCGCCGGCTCACCCGGGGATCACCCCGGAACACTTCGGTCTCGATCTCGTCGATGTCGTTCTGCAACCCGCCGACCACCGGGGCGTACCCGTCGACCACGCTGTCCAGGACCGCGTACAGCACCGCCTCCGGGCCGCGTCGCAGCAGGTCGGGGTCGTTCTCCATCCGGCGACGTACGGCGGTCAGGTCGGGTGCCTGCCCGTGTCGTACGGTCAGCACGAAGTTGGCCCCGACGAAGACGTGCACCTCGCCGAAGTCCACCTCCTCGGCCTCGTCGAGATAGCGGGCTGCCCGGAGCACCACGAACAGGGTGTCGCCGTACCGTTCGAGCTTGGGCCGCTGGTGCGCGACGATGGCGTCCTCGACGGCCAACTCGTGCAGCCCGAACTCCTCGGCCACGGTGAGCAGTTGTCCCTCGGTCGGCCGGTAGAGGCCGATCCACGCCATCGTCCCCGGATGGTCCCGCAGCCGCTGGCAGGTCTCCGCGAGGTTCGGCGGGCCGTCGACCCGGTGGCCGTCCCGGTAGATCGCGGAGGTGACCACACTCTCCTCCGCCGGCGGCGCCTCGCTGCCCTCCTCGGCCGCCCGCGGATCCATCGACAGCTCCGGTGGCGACTGCGGATATCGGTCCTGCGAGCGGCGCAGGGCCCGCTTCGCGGGACGGAGGGCGCGCGAACGCCAGTCGGACATGGGCAGCCTCCACAACGAAGACGTCGAGCGACATGTGCGGGGACCCCACGAAGAGGGGATCACATAACCGGTCGACGGCCCGCCCTGGGCCACCGTCCCATCCCACGCCCGCCCCCGGCCGAGGACGACAAACCGCCGGCCAACAGCACGGAAACGTTGACCAACCCCCACGGTAGGCGGCGCCGCGACCCTTCGCACCCCGAGTCGCGGACAACGCCGGCCGGGCCCCGGACGGCTGCCGACCGGGGCCATCTCGGGGCGCGGCTGGTCAGCCCCCGGCGACGGAGGGGATGACCTGGATCTCCGCGTCGTCGGATACGGCGGTGTCGAGGCCGCCGGTCTGCCGGCAGTCCTCGCCGTCGACGTAGACGTTGACGTAGCGGCGCAACTGGCCCTGCTCGTCCCGGATCCGCCGGATCAGCCGGGGCCACCGGGCGCCCACCTCGTCGAACACGGCTCGGAGGGTGCCCGCCGTGCCGACGTCGAGCCGGCCGGCGCCGGCCGTCTCGCCCCGTAGCGCGGCGGGCACGATGACGGTGACCATGCGCTCAGACCTCCGCGGCCCGGACGCAGAGCACGTCGGGCAGGTGGGCGGCGACCAGCGACCACGAGTCGCCCTCGTCCCGGCTGGCGTAGACCTCGCCGGAGCGGGTGCCGAAATAGACCCCGGCCGGGTCGGCGTCGTCGACACAGAGCGCGTCGCGCAGCACGGCCGGGTAGTAGGGCCCGCTCGGCAGCCCGTCGGTCAGCGGCTGCCAGGTGTCACCGGCGTCGGTGGAGCGGAAGACCCGGCAGCGCCGGTCGACGGGGAAGCGCTCCCCGTCCGCGACCAGCGGGAAGGTGTAGATGGTGCCGCCACGGTGCGGATGGGCGACCATCGGGAAGCCGAAGTCGCTGGGCAGTCCGTCGGCGATCGACTGCCAGCTCAGCCCACCGTCGGTGGACCGGTAGACGCCGTGGTGGTTCTGCGCGTAGAGCCGCTCGGGGTCGGCCGCGTCCCGGGCGACCTTGTGCACGCACTGGCCGAACTCGGGCCACTCGTCGGGCATGAAATAGGCCCGGATGCCGGTGTTCTGTGGGCGCCAGCTCGCACCCGCGTCACCGCTGCGGTAGACGCCGCCGGTCGACATGGCGACCAGGATCTGCGCCGGATCGGCCGGGTGCGGCAGCACCGTGTGGATCGCCTGGCCGCCGAATCCGGCTTCCCACTGCGGGCGGTGCGGGTGGTCCCAGAGCGGACGGACCAGCTCGTAGGAGATGCCGCCGTCGACCGAGCGGAACAGCGCGGACGGCTGGGTGCCGGCGTAGACCACGTCGGGCTGGTCGGCCGGGCCGGGGGTGAGCTGCCAGACCCGCTCCAGGCTGGCCCCGGTGCCCTCCGGGAACGCGACGGGTGGCTCCGCCGGCTCCTGCCAGGACGCGCCGAGGTCATCGCTGGTCGCGACGCTGGGGCCGAAGTGCGAACTGGTCACCCCGGCGAGCAGCCTCGGGGTGGCCCGCCGTTTGTCCACGGCGACCGAGTAGACCCCGGTCATCGCGAAGTGCGGCCCGCTGACCTGCCAACTCTTGCGGTCGTCGCTGCTGGTGGCGAGGAAGAGGCCCTTGCCGGTGCCGATTGCCAACAAGGCGGTCATGGTCATCTCTCCGATCGGACGTACGCCGTTGGTGTCCGCCGGCCAGTATGCCCACCGGCACCGACAAAAGGGCAGCCCAGACGGCGTGGCGAGGGGTCGGCGACCCCCTTCGGTCAGAGCGCGTCGACCCGGGAGTAGCTGAGCGTGTCCGCGCCGAAGCCGAAGGTGCCGGTCTCCTGGATCTCCCGAGCCGCCTCCACGAAGGCGGTCAGCGCCACCCGGGCCAGGGTCGAACCGACGCTGACCCGGCGTACGCCGCAGTCGGCGAGCATCGCGACCGTCACCTCGGGGGCGCCGCCGGCCAGCGCGTTGACCGGTTTGTCCACCGCCGCGCAGACCGACCGGACGGCGTCGAGGTCCGGCAGCGCCGGTGCGTAGAGCACATCGGCACCGGCGGCGGCGTAGGCCCGGAGCCGGCGGATGGTGTCGGGCAGGTCGGCCCGGCCGTAGAGGAAGTTCTCCGCCCGGGCGGCCAGGGTGAACGGGAACGGGAGGGACCGGGCCGCCGCCACCGCCGCCTCAACCCGACGTACCGCCTCGGCCAGCGGGCGGATCGGATCGGCGGGGTCGCCGGTGGCGTCCTCGATCGACCCGCCGACGGCGCCCGCCTCGGCGGCGAGCCGGATCGTCTCGGCGACGTCGGCCGGGCTCTCGCCGAATCCGCTCTCCAGGTCCGCCGCCACCGGCAGCGGGGTCGCCCCGGCGATCAGCCGGACGTTCGCCAGCGTCTCCGCCCGGCTGACCAGGTTGGCGCCGTCGCGCCGGCCGAGCGCGAAGGCCAGCCCGCCACTGGTGGTGGCGAGCGCGGGAAAGCCGAGTCGGGCGAGTACCCGGGCAGTGCCCGCGTCCCACGGGTTGGGGAGTACGAAGGTCGGCCCCTCGTGCAGCCGGCGGAAGGTGACCGCCCGGCGGTGCTGGTCGGCGGCGTCCAGAGTCATCGGATCATCCTCTCCGCCGGCCAGTCTATGGACGGCGACCGCCCGACGCCGCCGCTGGCCATCGGCAGGTGGCCGTCACTCGGGTGTGCCGTTGAGCATCCACGGCAGGTTGAACTTCCGGAACACGATCGACCGCCGCGAGGTGTCGCTGGCGGCGGTGTTCTCGTTCACCTCGACCAGCGCGCCGACGAAGTAGTCGGCGGTCTTGGCCATGCTCGAATAGCCCCCCTCGGCGACGCTGCCGCCGCCCAGTCCCGGCCAGGACGGCAGCGGCGCGTCGCCGAGCCGGCGGAACACCGGCCAGGTCCGGGCCTCGTCGTAACTGATCCGCACGGTCATCTTCGTCCGGGTCTCGGTGCTCGCCGAGTTGAGGAAGACGATCCGGGTCGGCGAGTCGAGGTTGTAGCGCAGGATGGAGCCCTGGGCGCGCGGATCCAGCAACGTCTGGTCCGGGGCGAAGGTGCCGAAGCCGCCCTCGATCGTCCCGCGCGTCACCCAGCGGCGCTTCGCGCCCTCCCAGACCGAGCCGACCGCCCGGTCGTTGCGCATCAGCCGGCCGTCGGTGAGTTCCAGTACGGTGCCCTCGCTGGTGGCCTCCTGGGCGGTGCCGGTGCCGGTGGTGATGCGCTGCACCTTCCAGGTCGCCCCGTGGTCGTCGCTGTAGATGTTGCGGTGCAACGCCGGGATCACCAGTCGGCCGGTGGAGGTCTGCACGCCGACGCCCGGACCCATCGCGTCCCACGCCCAGGTCGCGCCGCCGGCCAGCGTCCTCGGCTTGAGCGTGCCGGTCAGGTCCACCGGATCGGTCCAGTTCCGGCCGTCGTCGGCGCTGCTGCTGACGTACACCTTGCGGTGTTCCCAGGCGGTGATCCGGGTGGTGCCGTCGTCGCCGTTCTGGCTGTAGCCCGCCGGGTTCCAGGACATGAAGAGCCAGATCCTGCCGTTGCTGGAGTCGACGACGGCGGTCGGGTTGCCCCAGGTGCCCTGCCCGGCCCCGACCACCTCGTCCAGCGCCGACCAGGTGGCGCCGTTGTCCTCCGAACGCTTGAAGACCAGGTTGATGTTGCCCCAGTCCCGGTTGTCCGACGCCCGGCCCTCGGCGAACGCGATCAGGGTGTTCGCCTTCGTCCGCACCAGCGACGGGATCCGGAACGAGTGGTAGGTGATCCCGTTCAGCGACTCGCCGCCGCCGTCGAAGAGCAGCCGCTCGCTGTGCGCGGCCGGTGCGGCCACGGCGGGTCCGCCGCCCGGTGTGACCGACAGGCCGATCAGCAGCCCGCCGACCAGCACGGCGGCCGTCCTCGCTCGCCAGGACATCGGTGTCTCCTCGTCGGTCGTTGTCAGAGCAGCAGGTCCTTGTAGTAGATGCTGGCCAGCCGGTTCGGCGCGTCCCGGGAGGCGAAGCCGAGCAGGTACATCTGGCCGAGCTGGTTGCCGGCGAAGTCGAGCTGGGTGACGCAGAGGTCACCGGCGGCGTTCCGGTTGGCGCCACTGACCGAGGCCGGTTCGGCGAGTTGCACCCCGCCCTGGAGCACCTGGGCGGTGTAGATCCGCCGGTTGACGTTGTCGAAGGCGATGGACTGGAGCACGGTGCCGTTGCGCAGTGCCTTCTCCCGGAACAGCGGATCGGAGCCGTCGGTCAGGTCGAAGCGCCGCGACGTCGGCAGCGCCGCCACGGCGATCGGGGCAGCGGCCGCTGTGCTGGTCGGTGTGGTGGCCGCCGTGCTGGTCGGGGAGGCCGTGGCCGTGGCGCCCGCCGTCAGCGCGCCGAGTGCCGCGCCGCCACCGGCGGCCAGCAGGTTCCGTCGGGACACCGTACCGGCCATGCCCGCACCTCCGCGTGTAGTCAAATACCTACATCTATCGCTTGGGTTGAGAAAGAAACTGCCATACCGTCTCGGTCACCGCAAGGTCTCCGTACGGCATCGGTCGATCTCCCGTCGGAGCCGGCTCCCTAGACTCGCCGGATGGGCAGTCGCAGGGGGACGATCGCGCTCTGGGGAGTCTTCGGCGTCGTCGCGGTGGTCTCGTCGACCCTCGTACTCCGCCGGCCCGACTGGGAACGCCTGTCGGACCTGCACATCTACTACGGTGCGATCCGCCACCTCTACGCCGGCCAGCCGCTCTACGACTTCGTCGCCGAGAACGGCGGACCGTTCACGTACCCGCCCTTCGCCGCCCTGGTCCTCGCGCCGATCGGCCTGCTGCCCGAAGGTGTCCTCCAACTGTCCTGGCTGGTCCTGACCTGCGCGGCGATCGCCGCCATCGCCGTCGCGGTGGGCGGTGCCGTCACCTCGGCACGGCACCGGCGACCACTGGTGGTCGCGGCCGTCGCCTGCGCGCTGATGCTCTCCGCACCGGCCCAGAGCAACCTGCGGTTCGGCCAGGTCAGCGTCTTCATCGTGCTGATCGCCCTGGTCGACGGGATGGGGCTGACCCCGGCCCGATACCGCGGCGTGCTGGTCGGGATCGCCGCCGCCGTCAAGCTGACCCCGCTGCTGTTCGTGGTCTTCTTCCTGGTCTCCCGGCGCTGGCGCGACGCCGGGCGGGCGGTCGTCGCCTTCCTGGCCTGCGGCCTGGTCGGCGCGGTCGTGCTGCCGGCCGACAGTTGGACGTTCTGGACCGGTACCTTCGTCAACACCTCCCGGGTGGGCAACCTCGCCTCGCTCGGCAACCAGTCCCTGCACGGCATGCTGCTGCGGGTCGGTGCGGACGGCGAGACCTTTCCGCTGCTCTGGGCCGGCCTGGTGCTGGTCGTCTGTGGCGTGGCGCTGCTGCGGGCGCGCCAGCTCGACCTGTCCGGCCGGTCGGCAGCCGCGGCCGTGCTGGTCGGCTGTGCCACCGTGGCGGCCTCGCCGGTCTCCTGGACCCACCACCAGATCTGGCCGGTGCTGGCCGCGATGTTCCTGGTCGGGGCGTACGGGGTGGCGCGCCGGGTGGCCGGTGTCGCGGTACTGGGCGTGATGGTGCTGTCGCTGGGCGCGCTGCTCAGTTCGGTCTCGATGACCCCGGGACTCCAGTTCCTCTTCGAGAACTCGCGCTCGCTCGCCACCGTCACGCTCTGCCTGGCCGGGTTCGGCGGGGTCACGGTCGCGGCGGTCGCCGCCGGTCGGCGTACCTCCACGGCCCGGGGCTGGTCGCGGGTGGGTACCGCCGCGGTGGCCGGGGTGGCCTTCTTCGCCGTACAGCCGCTGCCGGCGGGGGCGGATCCGACGTTCAAGGCGTACTCGATGTCGGACGTGCACAATCCGCGCTACTTCTTCGTCTGCCACAGCGCGGCCGAGTGCGCCGCGTTCGGCGCGGGTGCGCCGATCACCTTCGGGGTCACCGCCGAGAAGACCAAGGTACGCGTCAACGGGGTCGTCGACGCCACCGTGGCCCGGCTGGACTACCAGTCCGCGCCCGGGGGCGCCGCCCGGACGATTCCGCTGCTGGAGGTCTATCCGGGGCAGTGGCTCTTCTCGTTCCGCTCCGCCAACCTCTCGCACGGCCGGCTGACCGCCTACCGGGCGGACGGCAGCCCGATCGCCGCGTACAGCGAGGAACTCGCCGTCGGGTGAGGGCGCGGTCCCGTCCCGGGTGGGGGGCGGTGCACCGACCGCCAGCCGGCGGGCGGGGAGCGGTCAACTCGGGATGTTAACGTGGCGCCCGGATCACGACGGCGGCACGGAGACCGGCCGGTCACCGCCTCGACCGTCGCCGGCCGGCCAGGTCGGTGCCGGCGCCGCCGACCTCGCGCGACCGTGCGGGTCGGTCACTCCGAGTGGCGAGCGGGCGTCACCAGGCTTCACCGGAAAGGGCCTTTGGATTGTCGGTTTTCACGCGCCGCCGCCGGACTCCGATCGATGCATCGCCGGAGCCGGCGGACGCTCCGAGCACCGACGGCCAGCCGCGACCCGAACCGGACGACCACGCCACGCCCGCCCCCGACCACACGTCCGAAACCGCCGGCGGCCCGACCGCTGCCACCGCTCCGGATGTCGACGTTCCAGAGGCTGCCGCCTCGGACGGCATGGCGACGGACGGCGCGACCGACACTCCGGACGCCATCGTGAGGGACGGCGCGACCGACACTTCGAAGGCCGCCGTTCCGGAAGACGCCGCTTCGGACCGCATCGCGACGGGCGGCGCGACTGACGCTTCGGATGGCATTGCGACGGACGGCGCGACCGATGCCGCCGCTCCCGCTCGTAAGCGTGGCTGGCTACGGAGCGTGGCGGCCTGGCTGACCAGCGTCCTGGCCCTGCTGTTGGTCGTCTTCGCCCTGCTCGCGCCGAACCAGCTCACCCTCTTCACGCCGGGTGCGTTCCTGCGGCTGCCGCTGGAAGCCCTGCTGGTGGTCGCGCTGGTGCTGCTCCTGCCGACCTGGGGACGCCGGGTGGTGGCGGTGCCGTTCGGGGTGGCCCTCGGACTGCTGGCCATCGTGAAGGTCGTCGACATGGGCTTCTTCGCGGTGCTGGCCCGGCCGTTCAACCCGGTCTTCGACTGGATCTCGTTCGAGGCCGGCACGGACTTCGTCGAGGAGTCGTACGGCCGGACCGGCGCCGTCGTCGCGGTGGTCGCCGCCGCACTGCTCGCGGTCGGCCTGCTCGTCCTGATGACGCTCTCGGTGCTGCGGCTGACCCGCCTGGTGGCCCAGAACCGAAGGGCGGCGACGCATGTCGTGGCGGCCCTCGGGGCCACCTGTGTCGTCGGCACCGTGCTCGGCGTACAGATCATTCCGGACGTACCGGTCAGCACCCTGACCTACGACCGGGCGCTCCAGGTACGGGCGGCGCTGCGCGACCAGGAGGTGTTCGCGGCCGAGGCCCGGGTCGACGCGTTCGGCGACATCCCCGGCGACCAGCTGCTGACCGCGTTGCGGGGCAAGGACGTGGTCCTCGCCTTCGTCGAGAGCTACGGTCGCTCGGCGATCGAGGACCCGGCCCTCGCCCCGGCGGTCGGCGGCACCCTCGACGCCGGCTATACCCGCCTGCGCACGGCCGGGTACGCGGCACGCAGCGGCTGGCTCACCTCGCCGACCTATGGCGGCGGAAGCTGGCTGGCCCACGGCACGCTGCTCTCCGGTCTCTGGATCAACAACCAGCAGCGTTACACCCATCTCATGGCCAGCGACCGGATGACCCTGAACCGCGCGTTCCAGCGGGCCGACTGGCGGACGGTCGGGGTGATGCCGGGCATCACCCAGACATGGCCGGAGGGGACCTTCTTCGGCTACGACAAGGTGCACGTCTCGAAGGAACTCGGCTACCGTGGCCCGCAGTTCAGTTGGGCCCAGATGCCGGACCAGTACACGCTGTCGGTCTTCGAGCAGCGCGAGCACGCCACGCCGGACCACCCGCCGGTGATGGCGACGATTCCGCTGGTGTCCAGCCACGCACCCTGGTCACCGATCCCGGAACTCATCGGCTGGGACCAGCTCGGCGACGGATCGATCTTCGGGCCGATGGCGGTGGCGGAGAACTCGCCGGACGACGTGTGGCGGGACACCGACAAGGTACGCGCCCAGTACGGCCGGGCCGTCGAGTACTCGCTGAACACCATCGTCTCCTACCTCGAACGGTACGGCGACGACAAGATGGTCTTCGTCTTCCTCGGTGACCACCAGCCGAGCCCGCTGGTCACCGGGGAGAACGCCAGTCACGACGTACCGATCACCATCGTGGCGAAGGATCCGGCCGTGCTGGACCGGATCTCCGGCTGGAACTGGCAGGAAGGGCTGAAGCCCGGCCCGGACACTCCGGTCTGGCGGATGAGCGACTTCCGGGACCGGTTCCTCACCGCCTTCGGGTCGTAGGCACCGCGCCGAGCCGCTGCCCCGGAAGTGTCGGTGGCCGCCGGTACGATCCCCGGGCCCGTGCCACGGTTTGTGGCCGGGCCCGGATCGCTATCCGGCCCACGGCTCTGACCAGCGTTCGGAGGTTCGCACCATGCTCGACGGCACCGGTCTGACGTTGACCACCGTCAACCTGAGCGCACCGGACCCGGCGGCTCTCGCCCGTTTCTACCAGCGCCTCCTCGGTTGGGAGATCACCGAGGACGAGTCGGACTGGGTGCTGATGCGTTCCCCGGCCGGGGGAGTCGGGCTGGCCTTCCAGACCGAGTCGCCCTATCACCGGCCAAGCTGGCCGGCCGGTCCCGGCGACCAGCAGATGATGATGCACCTGGAGATCCGGGTCGACGACCTGGATCGCGCCGCCGCACACGCCGTGGCCTGCGGCGCCACCCGCGCCGACTTCCAGCCGCAGGAGGACGTCCTCGTCCACCTCGACCCGGCCGGCCACCCCTTCTGCCTCTACCTCGGCTGACCGACACCACGCTCCGGGTCGCTGGGAACCTCGCTGGGGTGGCCGCCCCGGTGATGTTCCCCGATCATGCCGGAGCCGGCATCACGCCGGGGCCGGCCGGATCAGTCGGCGAGGCGGGCGGGGAAGCCGCCGGTGGCGACCGGGCCCCAACCGTCGATCGTGACCCGGATCAGCGACTTGCCCTGCCGGCGCATGGCCTCGCGGTACTCGTCCCAGTCCGGGTGTTCGCCGGAGATGCACCGGAAGTATTCGACGAGCGGCTCCACCGACTCCGGCAGGTCGAGTACCTCCGCGGTGCCGTCGACCTGGACCCACGGCCCGTTCCAGTCGTCGGAGAGGACGCAGACCGAGACCCGGGGGTCCCGGCGGGCGTTGGTCGCCTTGGCCCGCTCCGGATAGGTCGAGACGACGATCCGGCCCTCGATGTCCACCCCGCAGGTCACCGGCGAGGACTGGGGTCGGCCGTCCGGGCGGGTCGTCATCAGGATGGCGCGGTGCCGGGGGCGGAGGAAGTCGACCAGTTCGGCGCGGTCGACACGGGTGTTGGTCGCGATGCTGCGGGTCATCGATCGTTTCTACCAGGCTGTGCCGGGACGGCCGGCCGGGAGGCGGGTCTGGGTCCACCTCCCGGCCGACCGGGTACCCGGGCCGGCCGTCCATCCCGAGCAACCGGCCGGAGGCGGGGCCAGCGGTCGAGCGGTGCCGGCCGGGGCGTCACTCGAAGACGGCCGAGCCGGTCTGGCGGCTCCGGATCCAGTCCCAGTCCAGGGTCACGCCGAGGCCGGGACCGTCCGGTACGGTCAGGCAGCCGTCGGAATCGATCGAGTCGAGGTCGTCGGCGTAGCCGTCGGCGTACACCCGGTAGTGCCGGGACTTCGGGTCGAGGCCGGGGGCGATTAGTGCCAGTTCGTAGTAGTTGGTGTTCCGGATCGCCGCCATGCAGTGCCGCTGGGCCGGGCCGGACGCGTGGATCTCACAGTCCAGCCCGAAGCCCTCGGCGGCGTGCGCGATCTTCATGACCCCGGTGATGCCGCCGTCGTAGTCCGGGTCGGCCCGGACGAAGTCGGTACCGTCGGCGACGATCTGGTCGACGTGCGCCTCCAGCCCCCGGACGTGCTCGCCGAGCAGCAGCGGGGTCCGGATCAGTTGCCGCAGTTTGCGGTGCGCGAACGCGGAGACGCCACCGTCCCGGTACGGGTCCTCGTACCAGAGGTAGTTCGCCTCGTCGCAGGCCCGACCGACCTTGAGCGCCTCGGCGAAGGTCTGGTACTCGCAGGCCGGGTCCAGCATCAGGTCCATCTCCGGACCGACCGCCGCCCGGGTGGCGAGTACGGTCGCCACCTCCCGGGCGATGTTCCCGCCGCTCCAGCCGTGGATCTTGAACGCCGGATAGCCCATCTCCCGGCACCGCACCGCGAACTCGGCGAACGCCTGCGGGCTGTCCAGCCCTCCGTTCTCGTCCCCGAAATACGTCGAGGCGTACGCCGGCAGCCTCCGCCGGTACGTGCCGAGCAGGGCGTGGATCGGGGCGCCGAATCTCTTGCCGGCGATGTCCCAGAGCGCGATGTCGATCGGGCTGATCCCGAACCGGTCGTTCTTGCGCAGCGCCCGCTTGAGGTCGTTCCAGATCAGTTCCCGGTCCAGCGCGTTGCGGCCGATCAGATAGCGGGCCACCATCGCGACCTGGGTACTGGAGACCCCCTTGCCCCCCTGCGACCAGGCGTACTCGCCGGTGATCCCGGCGTCGGTCTCGATGGTGATCACGTAGCCGGTGTTCCGGGCCTGCGCACCCGGCTGGTAGACCGGGTTGAAGCCGGTCTCGTCCCGGCCCAGGTCGGGCATCGTCCATTGCAGTTCGTGCGTGACCACCCGGCGGATCCGCAGGTCGTCGCCCATCAGCATCCCTTCTTTCCCACTGGCGCCGGACCGGTTCCGGCCGGACTCACCAGTTCAGTGCCACGTACTTGGCCTCGGTGTATTCGCGCAGGCCGTCCCGGGCACCCTCGCGGCCCAGCCCACTCTGCTTGACCCCGCCGAACGGCGCGGCCGGATCGGAGACCAGGCCCCGGTTGATCGCCACCATCCCGCTCTCCAGCCGGTCCGCGACCGACAGGCCGCGAGCCAGGTCCCGGGTGTAGACGTACGCCGCGAGGCCGTGTTCGGTGTCGTTGGCGGCGGCCACCACCTCGTCCTCGGTGCGGAACGGGATCACACCGGCGACCGGCCCGAAGACCTCCTCCCGGGCCAGCCGGGCCTCCGGCGCGACCCCGTCCAGCACCGTCGGCGGATAGAAGTAGCCGGGGCCGGGCAGCGGGGTGCCGCCGAGTACCACCCGGGCACCTCCGGCGACCGCCTCGGTCACCAGCCGGTCCACCTTGGCCACGCTGCGCTGGTCGATCAACGGGCCGCAGAGTGTGGTCGGTGCGGTGCCGGGGCCGACGGTCAGCGCGGCCATCCGGGCCGTCAGGCCGGCGACGAACCTCTCCCGCAGCCCCTCCTGGACGTAGATCCGGTTGGCCGCCGTACAGGCCTGGCCGCCGTTGCGCATCTTGGCGATCAGCACGCCGTCCAGCGCGTCGTCGAGGTCGGCGTCGTCGAAGACGATGAACGGCGCGTTGCCGCCCAACTCCATCGCGCACTTCAGCACCTGGTCGGCCGCCTCCCGCAGCAGCAGCCGGCCGACCTGGGTCGAGCCGGTGAAGGAGAGCGCCCGGACCCGGGGGTCGTGCAGCATCGCCGAGACCACCGGCCCGGGGTCGCCGGTGGTGACCACGTTGACCACCCCGGCCGGTACGCCGGCGCCGTGCAGGATCTCCGCGATCGCGTACGCGGTGAGCGGGGTCTCGGCGGCCGGCTTGAGTACCGCCGCACAGCCGGCGGCCAGCGCGGGGGCGATCTTCCGGGTGGCCATCGCCGCCGGGAAGTTCCAGGGCGTGACCAGCACCGCGACCCCGATCGGCTGGTGCTGCACCAGGATCCGGTTGGTCCCGCTCGGTGCGAGGCTGACGTCGCCGATGATCCGGACGGCCTCCTCGGCGTACCAGCGGAAGAACTCGGCGGCGTACCGCACCTCGCCGTGCGCGTCCGGCAGCGCCTTGCCGTTCTCCATCGAGATCAGCGCGGCGAGTTCGTCCTCGCGCTCGATCATCGCCTCGTAACAGCGGCGGAGGATCTCGGCCCGCTCCCGGGGCGGCCGGGCGGACCAGCCCGGCCGGGCGGTCGCGGCGGCCTCGACCGCCAGCAGGGCGTCGGCCGGTTCCGCGTCCGCGACCGAGGTGATCGGCTCGGCGGTGGACGGGTCGACGACGTCCAGCCGGCGCCCGGCCCGGGCGGGTCGCCAGGTGCCGTCGACGAAGAGGTCGGTGCGAAGGGCGGTCAGGTCGGTCATCGCGGGCTCACTCGTCTGGCGCTGGTGGACTGGTCGTCGCCGGTGCCGGCCGGGTCGGCCAGCAGCCCGGTCAGGTCTCCGGCGTACGCGGCGCCGACGATCCGGCGCAGCTCGGTGGGGTCCAGCGGGCGGGGGTTGTTCTGCACCAGCCGGGCCGCCGTCATGCCCTGCTCGGCCGTCCAGTCGAGCCGGTCCGCCGTGAGCCCCAGCTCGGCCAGGTCGCGGGGGATGCCGACCGCGCCGAGCAGCTCCGCCACCCGGCGTACGGCGGCCCGTGCCCGCTCGGCCGGCTCCGCGCCCGGCTCGGCCGGTACGCCCAGTGCCGTGGCGACCTCGCCGAACTCGGCCACCCGGGCCGGCAGGTTGTACGCCATCACGTACGGCAGCAGCGCACCCACCCCGGCGCCGTGCGGGGTGTGCGTCACCGCGCCGATCGGGTACTGCAACGCGTGTGCGGCGGCGGTACCGGCGGTGCCGAGGGCGAGCCCGCCGTAGAGCGCGGCGAGGTGCAGCTCGTGCCGGGCGGTCCGGTCCGTACCGTCGGTGTCGGCGGCGACCAGGCTGCGCCCGATCAGCTCCATCCCGGCCAGCGCGAAGCTGTCGGTCAGCAGCGACTTGCCGACGAAGACCCGCTCGGTACCGAGGGTCGGGGTGGCCGGCCGGCACACGGCGGTGTACGCCTCGACGCAGTGCGTCAGCGCGTCGGCGGCGGCGTGCGCGGTGAGCGGGCGCGGGCAGGTGTAGGTCAGCTCGGGGTCCACCAGCGCGGTGTGCGGGATCAGGTGCGGACTGGAGATCCCGACCTTCATCTCCCGGTCGGGGTCGGCCAGCACCGCCACCGGGGTCACCTCGGAGCCGGTGCCGGCGGTGGTCGGCACGGCCACCACCGGCAGCGCCGGGCCGGGCACCTTGAACTCGCCGTAGTAGTCCCGGGGCTGCCCGCCGTGGACCAGCAGCATGGAGACGACCTTGGCGTGGTCGAGGCAGCTACCGCCGCCGATCCCGACCACCACGTCGACCGGCTCGCCGGCCAGCCCGGCCACGCAGTCCGAGATCGTCGGGGTGGGCAGTTCGGCCTCGACCCCGGCGAAGACCCGGACCGCCACGCCCGAGGCGCGCAGGTCGGCGAGCATGTCCCGGAACTCGGGCCGCTCGGCCATCCGGCCGTCCGTGCAGACCAGCGCGTGGCTGCCGAGCGAGGCGACGATCCGGCCCAGGCCGTGCCGCTGCCCCGGCCCGAAGACGATCTGCCGGGGACCCCGCAGCAGCCCGTACGGGCCCTCCGCCCACTCACCCGCCTGCTGGGTTGGCACTCTGCTCACCACTCGCTCCCCGCCTTCTCGTCCTTCTCGTCCTGCTCGTCGTGTCGCGCCGACAGTTGCTTGTCGTGTCGCGCCGAGAGTTGCTCGTGTCGCGCCGACAGTTGCTCGTCGTGCAGGGTCGACCGCTCGTTGTGCAGGGTCGACAGGTGCCGCCACACCTCGTCGGCGATCTCGATGCCCTGGGCCAGGGTCAGTTCGCTGCGCAGCCGGGACCGGTCGCCCGGCACCTGCACCGGGACGTCACCGCTCGGCTCGGCGTCCCGGACCGCCTGGAGGTACGCCCCAATCGACTCGCGCACCGCCTCCGGCGGGCGGTCGAAGACGAGGAACAGGTCACCCTTGGTGCTCGGCCGGTCCGAGTCGAGGGTGCCGCGTACCGCCGTACCGGTCTCCGAGGCGGTCAGGGTCGCCACCAGCACCTCCAGGGAGAGCGCCAGGGCGTACCCCTTCGCGTCGCCGAACGGGGCGATCGAGCCGCCGGTCGCGGCTCGGGCGTCGGTGGTCGGCTCGCCGGCCGCGTCCAGCGCCCAGCCCGGCGGCAGCGGCAGGCCCCGGTTGGCGTAGTCGTGGATCTTGCCCATCGAGACCAGTCCGGTGGCCATGTCGAGGACCAGCGGATGCGGCCGGGCCGGCACCCCGATCGCGATCGGATTGGTGCCGATCATGGCGTGCCGGCCGCCCCACGGATGCACCAGGGCCTCGCTGGTACAGGTGGCGACCGCCACCTGACCGGCCCGGGCGACCTGCTCGACATACCAGCCCAGCATGCCGAGGTGGTTGTTGTGCCGGATCACCGCCGCAGCCACCCCGGTGCTCCGGGCCCGCTCCTGTACGGCGTCCAGCGCCGACATCGCCACCACCGGCCCGAGCCCCTGCTCGCCGTCGACCCGGAGCAGCGCGGTGCCGGCCCACTCGTGCCGCCCGGTGGCCCGGGGATCCGCGACACCGGCACGGATCCGCTCGACGATCCGGCGCAGCCGGAGTACGCCGTGCGACGGGTGCCCGCGCAGTTCGGCCGCGATCAGCAGGTCCGACTGCAACTGGGCAGCCGGCTCGGGTACGTCGTGCGCGTGCAGGATTTCGCGGACCATCCGGCGGAGCCGGGTGACCTCGACGAGAGCCATGAAGATCGCTCCGAATCGTCGTTGCGGTTCGCCGACCGGGTCGGCACCGGCGGGCGACTGGCCCGCCGGCGCGTACGCCCGGTCAGGAGGCTCCGGTGGGGGCGAACTCGTTGCTGAACCACGTGCCCGGATCCTTGCCGGCCGCGATCAGGCCGGACTTGACCAGCTCGTCGTACGTCCGTTGCCAGGCGGCGGGATCGGTCTGCAGCAGCTTGTCGGCACCGCCGGCCTGCCAGGACTCGACGTAGACGTCCATCGCCTGCTGGGTCACCTTCTGGTCCTTCAGGCTGGCCACGTCGTACTTGCCGGAGGTGATGCACTTCTTCGTCTCGGGGTACCCGTTGGCCTTGTCGGCGATGATCGCCTTCATCGCGGCCTGGACACCGCGGAGGAACCGGCGGATCTGGTCGGCCTTGGCCGGGTCCTGGGTGTTGGCGGTGGAGGTGACGTAGTTGTTGGAGCCGGCCGAGGTGACCGTCGACGGGTCGAAGACGACCGCGTCCGGCTGCTGCTGCTGCAACGTGAACGCGGTGTCCAGGGAGACCACGTAGCCGTCCAGCTTCTTCGTCTCGACCAGGTTGAAGACCGCCGGGGTCAGCCCGACCACCTGCCGCCGCAGCGCCTCCGGCTTGAGCCTGGCGGAGGCGAGTACCAGGTCCAGGGTGACCTTGGTGGAGCCGCCGGTCGAGCCGACGCCCATGGTCTTGCCGTCCAGCGAGGCGGCCGAGTCCAGCGGGCGGTCCTTGTGCGAGACGATCCGCAGCGTCGAGCCGCCCTTCTGCACCGCGCCGACGTTGACGATCGGCGCCCCGGTCTCGATCGACTGCATGGTGTCGGTGTCGCCGGGCCGGACCAGCAGGCCGGTACCGGCCAGGATCGCCTGCACCCCGGCCGGCGCCCCGTTGATGTACTGGAACTCGACGTCCAGCCCCTCCTTGGCGAAGTGTCCGCAGGTCTGCGCGACCAGCTCGGCGGCCCAGGTCAGCCCGGCCGTCGGTACGTTGGTCAGGAAGGTGATCTTTTGCAGGCCCTCCTTGGTGGTGCCGCCCGGGTCGCCCCCGCCGCAGCCGGTCAACGCCAGCAGCGCGGTCAGCCCGAGCGCCGTGCCGGCCCGGAACACCTGGCCCCGCCGCCGGGCCACCCGGACGCCGGACTGATTCAGCACCCTCATTATCGGTCTCCCTCTCAGCTGGCCGAGGCGGTTCGGGCCGGCCCGTGCCGGTGCCCACGCTCGGGGTGGGTTCTCGGCCGCCGGTCACCGTGAACCCTTGTCAACCCGGCCCCGCGGCGCTAGCGTCCGTTCCGACATGCGGAACTCCAGCTCCTCCCTCAGCCGGGCACTCTCCCTGCTCGACGCGTTCGACAAGGGTGACGGCGAACTCACCCTGACCGAACTCGCCGACCGGGCCGGCCTGCCGAAGTCGACCGCGCACCGGCTGGTCGGCGACCTGGTCCGGTGGCGGGCGCTGGAGCGTACGCCGCACGGGCTGCGGCTCGGGATGCGGCTGTTCGAACTCGGTCACCTGGTGCCGTCACCGCGCGAGCTGCGGGACATCGCGCTGCCGTATCTGGAGGACCTGCACACCACCACCCGCAAGACGGTGAACCTCGCGGTGCGGGACGGGATCGACATCGTCTACGTCGAGAAGCTGCTCGCGCCGAACGAGCCGGTGCCGCACTCCCGGGCCGGTGGGCGGCTGCCGATGCACTGCACGGCGCTGGGCAAGGCGATCCTGGCATACTCGCCGCCGGCCCTGCTGGACGAGGTCGTCGCCGCCGGGCTGCGCCGGATGACCCCGAAGACCATCCAGGATCCGCGCGCCCTCCGGACCGAGCTGGCCGCCGTCCGGGAGCGGCGGATCGCGTACGACGTCGAGGAGTCCCGGATCGGCCTGCACTGCGTGGCGGCCCCGCTCTTCGACCGCCGGGGCGAGGTGGTGGCCGCCGTATCGGTGACCGGGATGCAGAGCCGGTCCACCGCCCGGCACCTCGCACCCGCCGTGCTGACCGCCTCGCTGTCGCTCTCCCGCCAGCTCAGCGCCTGACCGCCCCGCCGTCGTTCGGCCTGGGTCGGCTCACTCCGGTGTGCCCGGCACCTCGACGTTGTACGCCGGCCGCTCCGGCATGCCGACCTGGCGGCGGTAGGCGTTCTCGTTCACCGGGTCGACGATCTGCTGGGCATCGGTGATCTGGTGCCGCTCGGGTGCGACCGGTAGCCCGGTGACGATGCGCTCCTCCACGTACTCGCCCGCGTCGGTCGGGTCGGGGAAGGTGACCCGGCCGGCGACGGCGTCCGCGAGCCGTTGCTCCGCACCCGGGACACCGGCGGCGAAGTCCCGGACCACCTCCGGCGGGACGTGCCGCTCCGAATAGCGTGTGGTGCCGTCGAGTACTCCCGGCAGGTGCAGGTTCTCGTGGAAGAGATCGGAGGCACCGGTACCCTGGATCGGCCCGGTGCCGATGGCGTCGTACGTGACGTTCAGGCCGATCAGGTTGCCGGTCCCCTCCGCGCGCACGCGCTTGACCTCGCCGCCGCCGGCTTCCTCGCCGACCGTCAGGGTGACGTCGGGGTGCCGGTCAGCGGCCTCGACCACCCGGCGCAGCGCCTCCTGCCCCTCCGGTACGCCGCCGAGGTGGCCGAGGTTGGTCTTGGTGATCGCCTGGGAGATCTCGTCCCCGACCACTTCAACCCGCCGCTGGTACCCCTCGACGAGGTTCGTTTCGGGCACCTGGTGCCGCTGCTCGACGCCGGTGAGTTCCGCCTGCCCGTGGTCGAAGACCTGGTCGGCTCCGCTGCCGCCGTCGACCCTGCCGGTGCCGCTGGCGATCAGCGTGTCCGGGCCGGAGCCGCCGTCGAGTCGACCGCCGTCCCCGGTCGCGGTCTGGATGTCCGCGCCGGAGCCGCCGTACTGTGCGCCGATGCCGGCGATGAAGTCGTTGCCGGAACCGCCGAGCGCCGTCCCGGACGGCCTCAGCGGGTAGAGCGCGTCGCGGCCCGCACCGCCGTCCAGCACGGTGGCGCCGGGGTTCTGCACGGCGATCAGGTCCCGGCCGTCCCCACCGGACAGATAGGCCGTACCGGCCGTCGAGCCGACCCCGGTCAGCCGGTCCTGTCCGGCGCCGCCGCGACCGAGGGCGTCGCTGTAGTCCCGCATCTGGATCACGTCGTTGCCGGCGTTCCCGGACACCATCACCCGGCCGCCCGACGTGCTGATCTGGTCGTTTCCCGCCCCGCCGAGCACCTGTACCGTCTGACCGGCTGCAGCCTGGACGGACACCTCGTCCCGCCCGTCGCCGGCCACCACGGTCACCGTCGACGCGGTCGGCTCGCGTACGTCGATCCGGTTGTCGCCGGGTCCACTGTGCACGGTCACCGCCGACGTCCCCTCCGGCGCCTGGAAGACCTGCGGCGGCAGGTTGTCCCGGGTGATCGTCACGGTGTCTCCGGCGACGTCGACCCGGGCACCGGGCGCGTAGACGTACCAGTGCTTGGCGTCCCGGTCGAAGATCTGGGTCGGCCCGCCGGGCGGAGTCGGCACCGGGTACGGCCGATCGGCGGTGTTGCCGGCCTGCGCCCGCCACTTGTCGGCGATCACGGCCAGCGCGTCGCGGGCCGCCTGGAGCACCCGGGCGTACGCCGCGAGCGCGTCGTCCAGCCGGCCCCGGATCCCGGTCGCCCCGTCGATGGCGGCCTGCACCGCTGCCTGCCGATCCGGGTGGAAGACGAGCCGGACCGTGCCGTCCGCCACCTCGTCGACCCGGCAGATCCGCGCCAGCTCGGCCCGGCCGAGCGCCAGTCGGTGCTGTGCCTGGCGCACCTCGGCCGCGATGTCGCCCAGCGTCTCGGTGATCCGCCGGGCCTGCTCGGCGACCCCGGACAACCCGACCGGGCCGGTCAGCGACTGTAGGTGCACCGTGTAGCTGTCCGCCCCGAAGCTGCGCCAGGTCTGGCGCAGCCGCTGCCCGCGAGCGACCGCGTCGCCGGTCAGCCGGTAGCCCGCCCCGGCGAGCCGCCGCCAGGCTGCCGCCGCCTGCTCGATCCGGTCGGGCTCCGCGCCCAGCGACCACACGTCGGCGATCACCGCCTCGGTCAGCGGCACCTCCGCCGCCATCACGACCGCCCTGGTGGTGGCCGGTGCCGGGCGCCCTCCCACTGGCTCGCCTCGTGGTAGGAGAAGGCCGTGAGCTGCAACAGTTCGGCGTCGCCGTGCAGCACCTCCGCGAGCCGGTCCAGCGCGGTGTGCGCGGTCTCAAGGGCCCGCTCGGCAACCTCGTGTACGGCGGCGCCCGATCCGGAATTGCCGAACGACGACACCGGAACCGGTGGCTGGGAGCGGTGTGCCCGCTGGGCGGCGACGATCTCGTTGCCGGTGCTGCGAACCTCGTCGCCGTACCGGATGAGCGCGGTCAGGTCGACGTTGAGGGCGTCGGTCACGAGCCGAGCTTAGCTCCGAACACGCGCTCGAACCTCAAGTACGACAAGGCGTACTTGAGGTTCCAGCCGGCACAGCTCACGAAAGGTCGATCCAATAATCCAGCTCGACCCGATCGGCCGGGATCACGATATCGGTGGCCACTTCCACCACCCGATCACCGGCGTACGTCTGCCGGGTGATCGTCACTACCGGCACTCCGCCGGGGATCTTCAACGTCTCGATCTCATCCCTGAGCGGCATCCTGGCCCGAACCATCTCCCGGACACCCGTGATCGTGATGCCCAGGCTGTAAAGCTGGCCAGTGTTGCCGCCCGGCCACGGCTCCCGGTCCGGGTCGGCGACCGGCGTACCTGCCACCATGTCCAGCAGTAGGCACGACGTGGACATCTGCTGTGGAACGCCATGCGACCGGAATACGAATCGGCGTTCCAGGATCACCGTGCCAGGGTCGACCCCGAACAGTTCGGCGGTTGCCCGGTCAGCCGGAACCTCGCGGAACTCCCTGTCCAGTGTGTACTCGGCCCACGGCATGCTCCGATCGGCCGTGAATGAGGTGCCCAGCTCGCCGGTGCGGACCTGCTCCAGTTCGCGGCGGTACCGGGCGGATCCGAGCCGGCGTACTGGCAGGACGGGACGGGCGTAGCTGCCACGCCCCATCTCGGTGACGATCAGACCCTCACTCCGGAGCAGCCCGAACGCCTCGCGGACGGTTCCGCGAGCAACGCCGAACTCGGACATCAGCGCGGACTCCGACGGAAGGATGGAGCCGGGCGGGATCGCGCCGGACATGATCCGGCGGCGTAGCTCGTCTGCGACCCGGGCATAGCGGGGCCGCTCGTGCGGGGTAGGCACGTCGGTCACCGTACCCCCGATCAACGTAGTCGTGATGTTCCGTCCCCTTTGATGGGCGAACCTATCTAGACGGGTCGTCTGTATAGGTGTAGCTTACCGTGTAAGCGGCCGGCACGGTAGGTGATCTAGGGGTAGGCACTTCTGAGTCGGTCGCCCTCGGCCGGATGCGACGTGGCGCGACCTCCATCAGCCACCCGGTTGGCCGCGCGTCGTGTCCAAGCCGGACGCGTCCCGACCTCCCCCAGGGCCCGGCCGCGTCCACCGGGCGGCACCTCTTCCCCGTTCGAGGTGCCGCCCACCCAATCAGTCGTGGGCCGGCGCCGTAGAAGACCCGGCCCCACGCCCCCGAGGTGGAGAGGATCGGGATGTTCGAACGGATACGTGGCTGGATCCGGCGATCGGCGGAGACCGTGGAGGTGATCGGCCCAGGGACCTCGTACGCCAACGGGCGCGGCGGTTGGTCCCTCGGCGCGGCCCCGGCCGAGCAGCCCCGACTGGACCGGCCCTACCGTTGTTGACGGGCTGATTACGTACGGACAGCAGCGGCTGTACCGCACCGACCGGGCCGACCGGTGGTGACCCGTGTCCGGGCCTGGATCCGCCACCGGCGCGGACGGGTACGGGACTACTGGCGATGGTGGTCCACCGACCCGTGGCTTCCCGGGCGGGGGCCGGAACAATGATGTACGACGGCCCGCTGGGCATGTCGATCGACTCGGCCCGGGAGATCGTCCAAGAGCACGCCGTCAAGCCGTGCGGCCAGTGTCGGGGAGACCGCTGCTGGCTGTTGGAGTGGGCGCTCAAGCTCGTAATTCACGGTGACTACGAGGTGCGGCAGGACATGATCTGCGCGGTCACGCTCGCCGCCCGCCGGATCGCCGACGTCCACAAGCATGGCGACGACGGCCTGTGTTCCCCCTGCCTACGACCGGACTGCGAACCCAGGAAGACCGCACGGCACTGGCTTGCCGTCATCAAGGAACTGCCGCCGGCCGACCCGACACCAGACGACATAGAGGACGCCCGGCTGGTCAGGAAGGCGCACCACGGGTATGGCTGCCCCGATTGCACGCCAGCGGGATGTTCGACGGATGAATGGGCGGTACAGGTCGTCTTCGACGCAATCGCCAAGGACAGCTCGTGACCCGTGACCCAGGTGGACGAAGCGGGTGACGTTCAACCTGGCCAGACCGGCGCAGGACGCGCTGGAGCGGTTGCCCGGCCGAGACAAGTCACGGGGGCAGACTCCCGGAGGTCGGCGAGGCAACTCCGAGATCCTCGGGCTTGCAAATCACATCCCTTTCCACTACTCAACGAGTGGAACCTCAGTGCCCACTCAACCGAGTTATCCGGGTCAGCGGGGCCGGGGGAACGGCGAGCCGCGTTCGCCGGGGTACCGGCCGAGCGCCTCCTCGTCGACGGTCACGCCGAGACCCGGACCGGTCGGCAGGCTGGCCCGGCCGTTCGCCAGTACCGGCCCGCCGCTGATGACGCCGTCCCGGAACGGGTTCTCGACCGTGCCGTCCGCCTCGAAGATGCCCTCGCCGCCGGCCGCCGAGAGCAGGTGCAGGGTCGCCGCGTGGTTGAGGGCGCTGTGCGAGATGTGCGGGGCGAACCGCAGGCCGGCGGCCCGGGCCAGCGCCGCGATCCGGAGCGCCTCGGTGATCCCACCCACCCGGCTCACGTCCGGCTGCACCACGTCCAGGGCACCCCGGTCGATCCAGTCCGCGAACTCGTGCGCGCCGCCGAGGTTCTCGCCGGCCGCGACCGGCACCAGGCCGCGGGAACGCAGCGCCACGAACCGGGCCGGGCTGCCGGGTGGGTACGGCTCCTCCAGCCAGTCCACCCCCAGCTCGGCCAGGGCCGGCGCCACCCGGGCCACGTCGTACCGGTGGCCGAGATTGGCGTCGACCATTATGGACAGTTCGTCGCCGAAGACCTCTCGGACGTGCCGGATCCGAGCCAGGTCCCGTTCGGGCGAGTCGCCGATCCGCAGCTTCACCGCCTGCCAGCCCGACTGCTCCCGCATCCGCCGTACCTCCTCGGCCAGCTCGTCCGGTGGCTGGAAGCCGAGGGTGAAGCCGCCGCCGTACAGCGCGAAGTCGGTGACCGAGCCGCCGAGCAGCCGGTGCACCGGCTCGCCCTGGATCTTTCCCCAGGCGTCCCACATCGCGATGTCGATCCCGCTGAGTGCGAGCAGGAAGCCACCGGACATCCCGGCGGAGAGGACGAAGCGCGCGAACACCTCCCGGTTGACGTCGGCCGTCTCGGACGGCTCCCGGCCGAGCACCACCTCCCGCATGGTGCTGTTGACGATCTCGGCGACGGCCGTACCGGCGTGCCCGTGGAAGGACTCGCCGTAGCCGACCGTCCCGTCCGCGCAGACCACCCTGACCAGTACGACGTCGCGGCGCAGCGCGCTGCCGAGGCTGAGCGGTCGGGGCCGGTGGTCGAATCCGTAGCTCACGACGCGGGCGTCGAGTGCGGTGATACGGGGCACGCGATCTCCTTGCTAACTGGTTCGGTCGGCAGCGGTCAGCGGTCAGCGGTCGACCGGGTGGGCCCGGACGGCGTCCTCGTCGGGTACGCAGCCCCAGCCGGGGCCGGCGGGCAGCAGCAGGTCGCCGTCGACGATCCGCGGTATCTCGGTGAAGACCTCGTCGCGCCACGGCACCCCGTCGACGTCGTACTCCAGCACGGCGAGGTTCGGCACCACCGCCGCGAGCTGGGCGCTCATGAAGGTGAGCAGGTGACCGGCATAGTTGTGCGGCGCGATGTTCAGGTCGTACGAGTCGGCCAGCTCGGCGATCCGGACCGCTTCCGGGAAGCCGTTCCAGGCCACGTCGACGACCGGCACGTCCAGCGCACCGGAGTCGAGGAACGGCCGGTACGCCCGGGCGCCGTAGAGCGCCTCGCCGGAGGCGATCCGTACCGGGGTGTGCCGGCGGGCGTGCACCAGCGCCAGCGGCTCGAAGGTGTCCACCTCCAGCCAGGACAGGTCCGACGGTTCGACCGCCCGGGCCAGCCGGCCGATCCCCTCGCCCTTGACGTTGAAGTTGACGTCCAGCAGCACCTCGACGTCCGGGCCGGCGCCCGCCCGGAAGGCGGCGACCACCTCGGCCACGTCCGCGACGAACCTCGGGGTCGGCTCCAGCCCGGGAAAGCCCTCGTCACCCCAGGCGGGCAGGCGCAGGGCGATGCGGCTGCCGTCGTACACCATGAGGTTTGTCTTGAGGGCGCGGAAGCCGCGGGCCCGGACCTCCGCGCCGAGCGCCCGGACGTCGTCGAGGTCGCGCAGCGGTGCGGTGCCGAGCGCCTCGGACATCCGGATCCGGCCGAGCCCGCAGTGCGACCAGTAGAGCGGGATCCGGTCCCGGACCGGACCGCCGAAGAGCGCGTGCACCGGTACGTCCAGCGCCCGCGCCGTGACGTCCAGCGCGGCGTTGAGGATGGCGCCGACGGCGCGCTGGGCCAGCCCGCCGGCCGCCTCCCGGACGGCGGACCGCAACGTCGCCTCCAGCAGCCGGAGCCGGCGCGGGTCAGTGCCGACGACCCGCCGGCCGAGCCCGGCGATCACCTCGGCCAGCGCGACACTGCCCAACTGGTTGTCGGTGTACTCCGCCCAGCCGGTGACGCCGGAGTCGGTGGACAGCTTCAGGAACGACCAGACCCGCGTGCCGGCGGCACAGTGCAGGCTCTCCAGCGCGGTAATCCGCACGGCTGCGGCTCCTCGTCTCGGCGTCGACCGTCCTCAGGCGGCGGTCAGGACTCTGTGGCGGTCAGGGCTGCGGCGCGGTCAGGACTTCGGGGCGTTGCGGTCGTCGATCCACTGCGACGGATCCTTTCCGCCGCCGAGCAGCCCCGCCGAGACCAGCTCCTGGTAGGTCGAGGACCACCGGGACCGGTCGGTCTGCACCGCCGTCTCGACCCCGCCGGCGGTCCAGGTGGCGACGTACGTGTCCAGGGCCGCCCTGGCGACCTCCGGGTTGGCGAACGACGGCACCTTGTACTTGCCGCTGATCAGCTTGATCGTGTCCGCGTAACCGTCGGCCCGGTCCTCGGCGATGAACCGCACCGCCGACTTGATGGCCCGCAGGTACCGCTGGATCTCGTCCTGCCGGGCCGGGTCCTTCGCCTGCTCGACCGAGGTGACGTACGCCTGCGTGCCGGCCGCCGTGTACTGCGACGGGTCGAGCAGCACCGCGTCGTCCGGGTGGTCCGCCTGCACCTGCAAGGCGGTGTCCAGCGAGGTCATGTAGCCGTCGAGGCGCCCGTTGCGCACCAGGTTGAAGGTGCCGGCGCTGAGCGCTGCCACCTGCTGCTTCACGTCGGTCAGCTTCATCCCCTGCGAGGCGAGGACCAGCACCAGGATGCCCTCGGTGGTGCCGCCCAGCGCGGACTGCCCGATGGTCTTGCCACGCAGGTCGGCGGCGTTGGTGATCGGGTTGCGCCTGCTGGAGATGATCCGGATCGTGGTGCCGCCCTTCTGCACGGCGCCGACGTTGACGATCTGGGCGTTCTTGTCGGAGATGCTGCGCATGATGTCGGTGTCGCCGGCCCGGGTGAGCAGCCCCTTGCCGGACATCACGGCCGCGACGGCCGGCGGGGTGCCGTTGATGTACTGGAAGTCGACGTCGAGTCCCTCGGCCTTGAAGTAGCCGTTGGTGTCGGCGACGAGTTCCGGGGCGTAGGTCAGGCTCTCCAGCGGCAGCGTGTTCAGGTAGGTCACCTTCTTGAGTTCGCCGCCCGCCTGGCTCGGCTCCGATCCGCCGCCGCAGGCCGACAGCGCGAGGCTCGTACTGAGCAGCAGGGCCAGGGCGGCCCGGGTGCCGGGTCGACGCCGCGATCTGGTCTCACCGGAGAAAATCGGGTTGCTGCGCATGAGATCTCCTAGGACGGATGTCCGGACACCGGCTCCGCGTGCGGCGGTGACTCGCCGCGCGTACCGGCAAGGGATGTCCGGTGGATGAACGTGGTGTTTCGGCCCGAGCCCGATGGTGCTTGCCGAGCACGCTCGCAGTCGGGTCCGACGCCGACAAGCCGCGGTTCCGGTATGCGGCACACCCCCCGCCCTCGGCGCGCGGGGCGCTCCCGGCGGGCCTTCGGCGCACGCCGGGCTCTGGGACGCACGCCGGGCTCGCGGCGCGTGGCGCAGGACAGCCCGAACGGATCACGGGGTCCCGAATCCGCGCCTCGTCCAACGGGGCGGCTCGGGCGCTGGACGGGCGGCGCGGATGCTGGACGGGCGGCTCAGGCGTTGGACGCGGAGCGGTTGCCGCCGGTGGCGGCCTTGAGCGCGCGCAGCACCGAGAGTTCCGACCCGGTCGGCGGCTCACCGGTACGCAGGTCGTCGGCGACCCGCAACTGCCAGCCGGTCGCCGCGCGGGCCTGCTCGACCGTGGCGCCCGGGTGCAGTTCGGTCAGCACCAGTTCCCGGCTGGACGGTTCGGGTCGGAGTATGCCGAGGTCGGTGATCACCACCTGTGGCCCGGCACCGCGCAACCCGAGCCGCTCCCGGTCACCGGAGCCGGTGCCGTACCCGAACGAGGTGACGAAGTCGACCCGCTCGACGAACGTACGCGGACTCTGCCGCATGATGACGATGACCTCGCGGCAGGAGGCGGCGATCTCGGGTGCCCCACCGGCCCCGGGCAGCCGTACCTTGGGATCGCGGTAGTCCCCGCCGATGGTGGTGGTGTTGATGTTGCCGTACCGGTCGAGTTGGGCGCCGCCGAGGAACCCGACGTCGATGTTGCCCGGCTGGAGCCAGTAGTTGAAGACCTCCGGCACGCTGACCACCGCATCGGCGGTGTCGGCGAGGATGCCGTCGCCGATCGAGAGCGGCAGCCGGTCGGGCTTGGCCCCGAGGCACCCGGACTCGTAGATGAGCACGAGCCGGGGGGCGTGGGTCGCCCGGGCGAGGTTGGCGGCGGTACTCGGCAGGCCGATCCCGACGAAGCACGCCGTGTCGTCCCGCAGTTGCCGGGCGGCGGCGACGGTCATCATCTCGTCGGCGGTCCACTCCGCGCTCATCGCCGCCACCCTCCCGGCCGCTCGCTCCGCTCGCTCATCCCGCCACCCTGCCCGCGCTCGCTCATCTCGCCTGCCCGCCCGCCTGCCCGCACTCGCTCATCTCGTCTGCCCGCTCGCGCTCGCTCGTCTCGCCTGCCCGCCTGGCTGCTCGCGCTCGTTCGTCTCGCCTGGCTGGTCGCGTTCGTCCATGCGCCCCTCGCCGGGCTCGTTGATGCGTCCCTCGCCGCGTTCGTTCATGCGTCCCTCCGGGCGTCGAGGACGTGCTCCCGCATCCAGGTGGTGAACGTGTCCCGGTCCCGGCTGATCGCGTCCCACGCCTGGTAGAAGTCGTTGTCCCGGACCGAGTAGCCCTGTGCGTAGGACGGGTGCGAGCCACCGGGCGCGAGCGCGACCGCGCTGACCGCCCAGGTCGGCAGGACCACCTGGGTGGGCATCGGCTCCAGGGAGTCGACGATCTCCTCGACGGTGACCAGCGACCGCTTGGCGGCCAGTACCGCCTCCTTCTGCACGCCGGTGATGCCCCACATCTGTACGTTGCCGGTCCGGTCGGCCCGCTGGGCGTGCACGATCGTGACGTCGGGGTTCAACGCCGGCACGGCGGTGAGCACCTCGCCGGTGAACGGGCAGGTGATGGGCTTGATGGTGGGGGTGTGCCGGGGCAGGTCGGTGCCGGTGTAGCCGCGCAGCACCGCGAACGGCAGCCCGGACGCGCCGGCCACGTAGCGGTTCGCCATCCCGGCGTGGCTGTGCTCCTCGATCTCCAGCGGGGTGGGCCAGCCGCGCTCCACCGCGTCCCGGAACCGGTGCAGCGAGCCGACGCCCGGGTTGCCGCCCCAGGAGAAGACCAGCCGGCGGGCGCAGCCCATCCCGATGAGCTGGTCGTAGACGACGTCCGGGGTCATCCGGACCAACTCCAGGTCGCGCCGTCGCTGCCGGACGATCTCGTGGCCGGCGGCGAACGGAATCAGGTGGGTGAATCCCTCCAGCGCCACCGTGTCACCGTCGTTGACCAACTCGGCCACACCTTCGGCCAACGAGACGATCTCAGCCATCCGTCCCCAGTCTCCTGATCGCGCGTCGTCGCCCTGCCGAGCGGTGACGGCAGACGGAGCGCATTCGTTCGTTTGGCGTACGCCTGTTCTGAGAACGAACGTAGCGTGACGGATCCGGCCCCGTCAACGCCGCCGGCACGGCCACGGGATTTTCCGGCGCCGTCGTGGCCGTGCCGATTCGGCCGTCCGGCCAGGTCCGCCGCCCGCTGGCCGTCGATCCGGGTACCCGGCTCCGCCTCCGTCAGATCGCGTGGGAGAGCGCGAGCGCACCACCGTCGACCGGGAAGACCGCGCCGGTCATGAAGCTCGACGCGGGCGAGGCGAGCAGCAGCGCCAGCCCCTTGATCTCCTCCGGATCGGCCATCCGGCCGAGCGGGATCGTGCTGGCCCAGGCCGCCTCCGCCTCGGCGGATCGGGGGCGCTTGCCGCCGATGTTGGTGCGGAAGGGCCCCGGCGCGATGGCGTTCACCCGGATCTGGTCCGGGGCCAGGTCGAGCGCGGCCTGCCGGACGACGTTGACGATCGCGGCCTTCGAGGCGACGTACGGGTAGCCGACCATCGGGTCCGCCCGCAGCCCGGCGGTGGACGCGGTGACGACGATGCACCCGGACCGCCGGGGGCGCATCACCGAGGCGGCGGCCCGCATCGTGTTCAGCGCGCCGGTCAGGTTCACCCCCAGCACCCGGTCCCAGTCGTCGAGCTGGACCCGTTCCAGCCGCCGGGACTCGGCGTCGGTACGCGGTGCCCCGGCGATGCCGGCGTTCACGAACGCCACGTCGAGGGTGCCGAACCGGGTCGTCGCGGCCTCGACCGTCGCCTGGACGGCCGCCGCGTCCGCCACGTCGCAGACCAGGTGCGCCACGGTGGCGTTCCGGGCGGCGAGCGCGTCGGCCAGTTGGCGCAGCGCGTCGGCATCCCGGTCGACCAGGGTGACCGCCGCCCCGGCGTCGACCATCGCCTCCGCGATGGCCTGCCCGAGGCCGCTGGCCGCCCCGGTGACCAGCACGTGCCGGTCCCGGATGTCGAAGACCCGCCCGAGGTACGCCTCCCGGCTGCCCGGTCCGGTCGCGTGGTCGTCTGCTGTCACGGCTGGCTCCTCACTCGCTGACCTGCTGAAATTCGTTGCCGAAGCCCCGCCGACGTACCCGGGACGGCAGGCCGGGCCCGGTCGGCAGGGCGGGTGTGTGTGGTCGGGTTCGCTGCTCGGCCGCTCCGCGCGGGACGGCGCCCGGAACCGCTCCGGGCACCCGCGTGATCGCCGATCCGCCCCGGCTCGACGGCGGATCGGGGCGTCGGCGCACCGTACCCCCGCCGGCCCGGATCCGAACAGACCCGGCTCGTACCGCGACGGATCTTCGACCCCGAGCCATCGAGCAGCATGATCACGGTGAACGCGGGGTGAGCGGAGCGTGACCGGTATCTGGCCACCTCGAACGTTCGGCCAGCAGGCGAGACGGCCAGATGAACCGTTGACGACATGTCGTGACGCAGATAACGTCCGTAACACGTCCGATACGAGCACAGTCGTTCGGATGCCGCACAACTGAGTTTGGTGACGGTCGGTCACCTCGGGGCCGAGCCTACGCGTCCCTGCCGTAATCGGCCGGAGAGCCTGCGTGATATCGGAGCTACTCAATAGGAGACGGCATGACCAGTTCGGTTCACGAGACCCGGGGTACCCCCTTCGCGCTGCGGACCCGACGTGGATTCCTCGGTGCGGTGGCCCTCGGGGTCGGGGCGACGGTGCTCTCCGCCTGTGGGGACGACTCGGCGGGCGCCGGCGGCGACGGTGGCGGGACGACGGACGTCACGTTCCTCAGCATCATTCCGGTGGCCAGCATCTCGATGTCTCCGGAACTGCTCGCGGACACCGGCGGTCACTTCAAGCGGCACGGCCTGAACGTCAAGCTCCAGGTGACCCAGGGCTCCCCACCGGCGATCCAGACCGTTCTGGCCGGCTCGGCCCTGCTGACGAAGATCGGTGACATCGAGACGATCACCGCGATCTCGGACAAGAACGCTCCGTTGGTGAATCTGGGTGGGGTGGAGAAGCAGGGCCTGCTGCGGTTCATGTCGAGCAAGCGGAAGCCGCTGACGAAGCCGGAGGACTTCCGGGGCGTGACGATGGGGTTGCCGTCGACGGGTGGGACGAGTGAGAAGACCCTCGATCTGGTGCTGGCTTCGGCGGGTATTCCGAAGGACTCCGTTAAGCGGCAGGTGGTCGGGCTGGCGCCGGGTGTGTTCGAGTTGGTGAAGTCGGGTCGGATCGACGGTTACATCGTCTCGCTGGACACTTCGCTGTCGGTACTCGCCCAGCAGCCGGACGCGGTGGCCTTCGCGCCCAGTTCGGTGGTCTCGGCCGGCGTGCAGCTCTACGCGACGTCGAAGCAGCAGAGCGAGGACCCCGGCAACCAGGACCAGTTCCGGCGCTTCCTCCAGGCGATCGCCGACTCGATCAAGTTCATGGTCGACGACGAGAAGAACGGCTTCAAGGAGACCATGCGGCTGATCGGGACGAAGTACGACGTCCCGTCTTTCAAGGACCAGGCGGTCGCGGTCGAGGCGCTGAAGCTCTTCGTCAAGTCGTGGACCGTGGACGGACCGGACAAGATCGTCCAGACGAACCCCCAGAGTTGGCAGGCCACCTACGACGAGATGGTGAAGTCCCAGCTCGTCGCGGGCGGGAAGGACCCGTCGGCATGGCTGACCGACAAGTTCGCTCCCACCGCCGCCTGACCGCCCAGCGGACCGCCGCCCGCCTCGGCGCGCGGCACTCCGACCCATCTCGCCACCTGCCGGTGGCCGGCGAAACATCCAGGGATCGATGGAGATGACACAGAAGACAACGGTGCAGGACGGTACTGGTGACGCCGCGGCGCCCCGGGGTGAACTCCCGGACGCTCAGGCTGTGGCGGATTCCTCCCGGCCCGAGTTGGGGTCGGTGGAGCTTGAGCTCGCCGGGGTGAACAAGGTTTACCAGGCGCGGCGGGGTCGGGTTGAGGCGTTGCGGGACGTGAACCTGTCGATTCGGCGGGGTGAGTTCGTGTCGTTGGTGGGTCGGTCGGGGTGTGGGAAGACGACGTTGTTGCGGATTCTGTCGGGGCTGTTGCCGCCGTCGTCGGGGTCGGTGACGGCGAACGGGCAGTCGATCTGGCGGGGTGCGTCCCGCAACGACGAGGCGCTCAAGCAGGTCGGGTTGGTGTTCCAGGAGGCGAACCTGTTTCCGTGGTTCACGATCGCCGAGAACATCGGGTTGCCGTTGAAGTTGCGGGGGGTGGACCGCAAGGCCCGGGCGGAGCGGGCGGAGGAGCTGTGTGACCTGGTCGGGTTGCGGGGGTTCGAGGGGGCGTATCCGCGGGAGTTGTCCGGGGGTATGCGGCAGCGGGCGGCGATCGCGCGGGCGTTGAGTGCGCGGCCGTCGATCCTGCTGATGGACGAGCCGTTCGGAGCCCTCGACGCGTTGACCCGGGACAAGATGAACCTCGAACTACAGAGCATTCACGCGGCGACGGGGGCGACGGTGGTGTTCGTGACGCACTCGATTTCGGAGGCGGTGTTCCTGGCCGACCGGGTGGTGTTGTTGACGCCACGTCCGGGCCGGATCCGGTCGGTGACCTCGGTGTCGCTGGATCGGCCGAGGTCGGCGGACACCGAGGCGTCGGCGGAGTTTCAGCAGATCGTGCGAGGACTGCGGGTGGAACTGGACGAGGAGTCCTGATGGGTGAGCGTGAGGGTGTCGGCCGGCTGCTGCCGTGGATCAGTTCCCCGATCCTGCTGCTGTTGTTCCTCGGGGTGTGGCAGTTCGCGGTGTCGGTGGTGGGGGTGTCGGAGTTCATCCTGCCGGCGCCGGTGAAGGTCGGTGAGTCGCTGGTCGGGATGTTGGATGACCCGGCCACCTGGGCGCATGTCCGGGTGACCCTGTTCGAGGTGCTGCTCGGGTTCGCGATCGCGCTGCTGGTCGGGACCGCGTTGGGGGCGGTGTTGGGCCGGATGGTGTGGTTGGAACGGGCAGTGCAGCCGGCGATGGTGGCGTTCCAGGTGGTGCCGAAGGTGGCGCTGGTGCCGATCTTCGTGATCTGGTTCGGGTTCGGGATGACGTCGAAGATCGTGATGGCGGTGATCCTGGCGTTCTTCCCGATCATGCTGAACGTCCTGCTGGGGGTCCGGTCGGTGGATCGGGGACATCGGGACGTGATGCGCGGCCTGGGTGCGTCGCGGTGGGCCACGTTCCGGGACCTCGAACTGCCCAGTACGTTGCCGTACATCTTCGCTGGGGCGGAGGTCGGGATCGTGTTCGCGGTGATCGGCGCGATCGTCGGCGAGTTCCTCGGCGGCAGTGAGGGACTGGGTTATCTCGTCGTGTCGAGTCTGAACTCGTTGGACGCGCCGACCCTGTTCGCGGTGATCGTGATCCTCGCCGTCCTCGGTTCCCTGTTGTATCTCGCGGTCACCACCGCGAAACGACTCGTCATCCCCTGGCACGACTCCGTCGCCAAGCAGTAGTACCCCGCACACGCCACCCGAACCCGCGACAAGCCGCCGTACGGCGGACAGGCCAGGGCACCGGACCAGGCCGCCCTCCCGACCAGCCGGTCCTGACTGACCAGTCAGTCAGGACCGGTGGAGCCGGGCCGGCGGCGGGCCGATGGAGAGGAGAACAGTGGGAACTCCGCTTCGAGAGCGGACCCGATGCTGACCAGGACCGCCGTCTTCCGGGCCGGCACCTGGCAGCCACCGGCGTCCGACCGGACGGTCACCCTGGTCGACCCCAGCACCGAGCAGCCGTTGGGCTCGGCGCCCTGGGGTGACGCGCGGGACGTCGACGCGGCGGTACGCGCGGCCCGCCAGGCCGTCGACGCCGGGGAGTGGGGCCGGAGTACGGCGACCGAGCGGGCCGAGGCCATGGAGCGGCTCGCCGACGCGATCGAGGCCCGTGCCGACGAGCTGGCCCGGCTGGTGAGTCGGGAGATCGGGCAGCCGCTCGCGGTCTCCCGCCGTTACAGCGTGCTGCGGCCGGTGGGCGTACTGCGCTACTACGCCGAGCTGACCCGGCAAGGGGCGACCGAGCAGGTACGCCCGGCGGCGATGCGCCCCGGCCACACCGTGGTACGCCACGAGCCGGTCGGGGTGGTCGGGCTGATCGTGCCGTGGAACTATCCGCAGGCGCTCACCATGGCCAAGCTCGCCCCGGCCCTCGCCGCGGGCTGCGCGGTGGTGATCAAGCCGGCGGCGGAGACCTCGCTCGACGCCTACCTACTGGCCGAGGCCGCCGAGGCGGCGGAGCTGCCGGCCGGGGTGCTCAACCTGGTGCCGGGCGGCCGGGACACCGGGGAGCTGCTGGTCCGGCACCCGGGAGTGGACAAGATCGCCTTCACCGGTTCGACCGCGGCCGGCCGGGCCATCGGCGCGATCTGCGGCGAACTGCTCCGGCCGGTGTCGCTGGAGTTGGGCGGCAAGTCGGCCGCGATCGTGCTGCCGGACGCCGACCTCGACACCGTGACCGGGCAGTTGACGATCGGCTCGTTCGGCAACGCCGGGCAGACCTGCTTCCTGCTCTCCCGGGTGCTCGCCCCCCGCTCCCGGTACGCCGAGCTGGTCGACGCGCTGCGCGAGGTCGCCGACCGGTTCGTCCTCGGCGACCCGCTGGACGAGCGCACCACGATGGGTCCGCTGGTCAGCGCCCGGCAGCGGGACCGGGTCGCCGAGTACGTCGCGAACGGGCTCGACCAGGGCGCTCGGCTGGTCACCGGCGGGAGCCGACCGGCCGGGCGGGACCGGGGCTTCTACTTCACCCCGACGGTCTTCGCCGACGTCGACAACCGGTCCCGGATCGCCCAGGAGGAGATCTTCGGACCGGTGGTCTGCGTACTGCCGTACGACGGGGAGGAGCAGGCGGTCGCGCTCGCCAACGACTCGGCGTACGGGTTGGGCGGCAGCGTCTTCACCGGCGATCTCGAACACGGGCTGGCGGTCGCCCGCCGGATCCAGACCGGCACGATCGGGATCAACGGCTACGCGCCCGATGTCACCGCCCCGTTCGGCGGCTACAAGGCCAGCGGGCTGGGCCGGGAGAACGGCCCCGAGGCGATCGCCTCCTACCAGAACGTCAAGTCGATGTACGTGACCGCCGGCGAGCCGGCGCGAGAAGTTCGCGGTGCGCGGACGACAGGGATGGGGCGATGACAGCAACGGCGGAGATACCCGGCAGCGGGACGACAAAGGAACTGGAGCGGGGGCGGCCGGTCGGCCACGCCGAACTGGCCCGGCGGGCGGACTGGATCCGGCTGCGCACGATAGACCTGATCGACCAGGCCGGCCTCGGCCACTACTCCAGCACCTTCTCCTGCGCGGAGATCTTCTCGGTGCTCTACTACCACACCCTGCGGCTGCGCCCGGGCCGGCCGGACTGGCCGGACCGGGACCGGTTCCTGCTCGGCAAGGGACACGTCGCGACCGGGCTCTGGCCGGTCTACGCCGACCTCGGCTACTACCCGGCGGAGTGGCTGGAGACGTTCGGCCAGCTCGGCAGCCCGCTCAACGACCACCCGAACATGCGGCTCGCCCCCGGTGTCGACTTCAGCTCCGGGTCGCTCGGCCACAACCTCTCGGTCGGGCTGGGCATGAGCCTGGCCGGCCGGCTGACCGGGCGGGACTACCGCACCTTCGTACTCACCGGCGACGGCGAGATCCAGGAGGGGCAGGTCTGGGAGGCGATCATGGCTGCCGGCCACTACCGGCTCGGCGGCGGGTTGGTCGCGATCGTCGACGCGAACGGCTTTTCCGGGCACGGGCCGACCTCCGACGCCATCGACATCGAGTCGGTCGCCGACCGCTTCACCGCGTTCGGCTGGCAGGCGGTCGAGGTGGACGGGCACGACGTGGCGGCGCTCTGCGCGACCTTCGACGCGCTGCCCCCGGTCGGCGAGGGGCGGCCGGTCTGCGTGGTCGCCCGGACCCGCAAGGGCAAGGGCCTGGCGATGATGGAGGAGTCGCCGCAGTCCTGGCACCTCGGCCATCTGACCCCGGAACAGCGCGACCGGGCTCGCGCCGAGATCGAAGCGAGGATGCGATGACCGAGACCCAGGCCCCACCCGCGACAGACCCGATGCCGCCCGGACAGGAGAAGGCCCCGGAGGCGCGGGAGAAGATGGTCGACGTCTTCGCCGACGACAAGGGCCACACCCAGGTGAAGACCAATCCGGTGGGTGTGGAGATCGCCCGACTCGCCGACGCCGACGAACGGGTGGTGGCGCTCTCCGCCGACATGAGCGCGGTGCTGGCCGACCTGCGGGCCCGGCATCCGGAGCGGTACTTCGAGTTCGGCATCGCCGAGACCAACACCATCTCGGCGGCGGCCGGGATGGCGGCGAGTGGGCTGCGGCCGTACGTGCTGTCGATGGCGCCGTTCGGGGCGATCAAGTGTGCCGAGCAGTTGCGCACCGACGTGGCGTACAACCATCTGCCGGTGCGGTTCGTGGCCCGGCTCTCCGGGCTGGCGATGGGGTTCTTCGGCACCAGCCACCACGCGGTCGAGGACGTGGCGATCGCGCGTACCCTGACCAACCTGACCGTGGTGGCGCCGGCGGACAGCAACGCCACCGTCGGACTGCTCCGCTCTACTGTGGAGCATGACGGCCCGGTCTTCTACCGGATCAGCGAGGGCACCCTGCCGGTCTATCCGGAGCCGCCGACCTTCGACTACGGCAAGTGGGTCCAGGTCCGCCCCGGTGACGACCTGACCATCATCGGGTACGGCATCGGGGTCGGTCTCGCGCTGGCCGCCGCCGAGACCCTGGCGGCCGAGGGAATCGAGGCGGCGGTACTCGACGCGGTCTACCTCAAGCCGTTCGACCGGGAAGCCCTGCTGGCGGCGGCCCAGCGCACCGGCAAACTGCTCACCGTCGAGGAGCACAACGAGATCGGCGGGCTCGGCTCGATCGTCGCCGAGGTGCTGGGCCGGCACCGGGTACCGGCGGATCTCGACACCCTGGCGCTGCCCGACGTCGACCTGGAGGTCGGGGTGCCGGCCACGCTGCACGCGCACTACGGCCTCACCCCGGACGGCGTGGCCCGGCGAGCCCGGGCGCTGGTCGGGGCCTGAGCGATGCGCGCCGTCGTCTGTGTGCCGGGCGGCACCGAACTGGCCGAACTGCCGGATCCGGTGCCCACCCCGGACGGCGTGGTCGTCGCGGTCGACGCCTGCGGGCTGTGCGGCTCCGACGTGCACATGGTCGAGCACGGCCGGGCCGTACCCGGACACGTGCTCGGGCACGAGTTCGCCGGGCGGATCGCCGAGCGGGGCCGGGATGCCGACCGGTGGCGGATCGGGCAGCCGGTCGCGGTGAACCCGCTCGGCGGCTGCGGGACCTGCCAGTCCTGCCGGCGCCACCTGCCGTTCCGCTGCCCGGCCCTGCCCAACCTCGGGCTGACCGCCCCGGGGGCGTACGCGGAGTACGTCGCCGTGCCGCAGGCGCAGCTCGTGGCGCTGCCGGACGAGGTCGAGCCGGAACTCGGTGCGCACGCCGAACCGCTGGCGGTGGCGCTCCGGGCGGTACGCCTCGGCCGGCCCGAGCCCGGCGAACCAGCCGTGGTCTACGGGGTCGGCAGCGTCGGGCTGAACGTGATCCTGGCGTTGCGGCTGGCCGGCGCCGGCCCGATCGTCGCGGTCGGCCGTTCCGCCGGACGTCGGGCCGCCGCCGAGGCGCTCGGCGCGGACGTGGTACTGGACAGCCGGGTCACCTCGCTGGCCCGGCACGCGGCGGAGCACGGGCTGGCCTTCGGCTCCGGCTACGAGTGTTCGGCGGCGGTCGGTGCGCTGGCCGAGACGGTGGCGGTACTCGCACCCGGCGGAGTGGCCGTGCAGGTCGCGTTGAACTCCGCGCCGGAGTCGCTGGACGCCCGGGGGCTGGTCGGCCGGGGACTGACCGTGGTCGGCAGTTGCGCCTTCGACGCCGACGACTACGCACAGGCGGTGGCGCACCTGCTGGCCGGCCGGGTCGACGGGGCGGCGCTGGTCAGCGAGCGGGTCTCGCTGGCGGAGGTACCGGAGACCCTGGTCCGGCTGCGCCACCCGGGCGACCTGGTCCGGGTCCTGGTGCGGCCGTGACCGGCGGCGGGGGCGCGGGCGTGACTGGTCGGCGGCGGCGACGGGTCGAGGGTGTGCCTGGTCGGTGGAGGGCCGTGACCGGCGGCGGGATCGGGAGTGTGCCTGGTCGGTGGACGGCCATGACCGGCGGCGGGGTCGAGAGCGTGCCCGGCCGGCGGCCGGGCGTGGGCGGGGAGCGGGAGGGAGTCAGGTGAGGGAGTTCCGGGACAGGGTCGCCGTGGTGACCGGCGCCGGCAGTGGGATGGGCCGGGCCTTCGCGCAGCGCTTCGCCGAGGAGGGCATGCGGGTCGTCGCGGCCGACGTCCAGGCGGACGCGCTGGACCGGGCGGTCGCCGAGCTGACCGCCGACGGCCACCAGGTCGTCGGGGTACGCACCGACGTCTCCGACCCGGCGGCCGTGCGCGACCTCGCCGACCGGGCGGTCGAGGCGTTCGGCAAGGTGCACGTGATCTGCAACAACGCCGGAGTCGAGGGCTATCTCGACGGGGCGATCTGGGAGGCGACCGACCGGGACTGGACCTGGACCGTCGGGGTCAACTTCTGGAGCGTGGTCTACGGGGTGCGGACCTTCCTCCCGCTGATCCTGTCGCACGGCGAGGGCGGGCACGTGGTGAACACCGCCTCGATGACCGCGGTGACCCGTCCGTCCAACATGTACGGCATCACCAAACACGCCGTACTGGCGCTGACCGAGACCCTCTACGCCGACCTGCGCACCCGGGGCGTACCGGTGGGGGTCACCGCGCTCTGCCCGGGGACCATCGCGACGAACCTCTTCCTCGGCAGCCGTAACCGGCCGAGCGAGCTGCGCAACGAGACCGAGACTCCGGGTGCGGTGGCCGGCCGGTCCAAGCGGGAGCTGATGCACGCCCGGCTGGCCGAGGGGATGTCCCCGGCCGAGGTCGCGGAACACCTGGTCGCGGCGATCCGCGCAGACCGGTTGTACGCGCTGACCGACGCCGACTGGGACGACCGGATCCGGGAGCGGGCCGGCAACATCCTCGATCGGGCCAATCCGGTTCTCGATCGGGCCAACCCGGTCCTCGATCGCGTGCCCCCGGTCGCGCGGACGAATCCTCCGACGGTCAACGGAAAGGCGAGCTGAACGCGATGGCAGGCAGATTCGAGGGTCGGGTGGCGGTCGTCACCGGCGGCGCGGCTGGCTTCGGCCGGGCGGTGGGGCAGCGGCTGCTGGCCGACGGCGCCCGGGTGGTGCTGGTGGACCGGGACGCCGAGGCGCTGGCCGGCACCGCCGCCGAGCTGGGCGGCACCGGACCGGTCCGGGCGATCCGGGCGGACGTCAGCCAGGAGGCCGAGGTCGCCGGGTACGTCGCCGAGGCGGTGGCGGCGTACGGCCGGATCGACGCGTTCTTCAACAACGCCGGCATCGAGGGGCGGATGGCCCCGATCACCGAACTCGGCGTCGACGACTTCGACCGGGTGATCGCGGTGAACCTGCGCGGCGTCTTCCTGGGACTGCGGGAGGTGCTCCGGGTGATGAAGGCGCAGCGCGGCGGTGCGATCGTGAACACCGCCTCGATGGCCGGGATCCGGGGCAGCGCGACGTTCAGCCCGTACGTGGCGTCGAAGCACGGGGTGATCGGGCTGACCCGGTGTGCCGCGCTGGAGGGTGCGCCGTACGGGATCCGGGTCAACACCGTCGCGCCGGGGCACATCGACACCCGGATGGCCCGGGACCTGACCGTGCAGGTGGCCCCGGACGACCCGCAGGGCGCGTACGACCGGGCGGCGGCCCGGGTGCCGCTGGCCAGGTATGGCACCGCCGAGGAGGTGGCGCACCTGGCGACCTGGCTCCTCTCCGACGAGGCGAGCTACGTCTCCGGCGCCACCCACCTGATCGACGGGGCGCTGAACGCGTGACCCGTCGTCCCGAGGAGATCTCCGATGACCCTGCGCAGCAACCTCGCGGTCGGCAGTTCCCGCTGGGCCGTCCGGCGGGCCCAGTGGCGGGCCCTCGGGCTGACCGACGAGGAGATGACGAAACCGAAGATCGCGATCGTCAACTCCTCGTCGAACCTGGCGATCTGCTTCAGCCACCTGGACGACATCGTGCCGCCGCTGAAGGAGGCGATCCGGGCCGCCGGCGGGGTGCCGTTCGAGGTGCGTACCGCCGCGCCCAGCGACTTCATCACCAGCGCCGGCCGGGACGGCCGGTACATCCTGCCCAGCCGGGACCTGATCGTGAACGACATCGAGGTCGCGGTCGAGGGTGCGCTGCTGGACGGGATGGTCTGCCTGGCCTCCTGCGACAAGACCGCGCCCGGCCAGTTGATGGCGGCGGCCCGGCTGGACATCCCGACCATCGTGGTCGGCTGCGGCTACCAGCCGAGCGGCCGGTTCCGGGGCGAGCACGTCGACATCGAGGAGGTCTTCCTCGCCGCCGGTCACGTGGCGGCCGGGCACCTCTCGCTGCCGGACCTGACCGAGATGAGCGACAACGCGATCCGGGGGCCGGGGGTGTGCGCCGGGATGGGTACCGCCAACTCGATGCACATCGCCAGCGAGGCGCTCGGGATGACCCTGCCGGGCAGTACCCCGGTGCTGGCGAACAGCCCCCGGATGTGGGCGGACGTGCGCCGGGCCGGCGAGCGGATCGTCGCGATGGTGGCGGAGGGGCTCAAGCCGAGCGACATCCTCACCGTCGAGGCGTTCGAGAACGCGGTGACCGTGCTGCTGGCGGTGAGCGGCTCGGTCAACACGATCAAACACCTCCAGGCGGTCGCCGTCGAGGCGCGCCGCGCCGTCGACGTCCCGGCGCTGTTCGAGCGGTACGCCGACGCGGTGCCGCTGCTCGCCGCGATCCGGCCGAACGGGCCGCACTTCATCGAGGAGTTCGAGGCGGCCGGTGGTGCCCTGGCGGTGCTGAAGCAGCTCGCCGGCCAACTGCACCTGTCGGCCCGTACGGTGACCGGCCAGACCCTCGGCGAGGTGCTGGCCGGCGTCACGGTCGCGGACGAGGAGATCATCCGACCGGTCGACCGCCCGCTCGGCCGCCGCCCCGGCATCGTGGTGGTACGCGGCTCGCTGGCCCCGGACGGTGCGGCGGTGAAGCGACCGGTCGACGACCGGGGGCCGACCCGGTTCGAGGGCCGGGCGATCGTCTACCCCAGCCGGGACGCCGCCCTGGCCGGGCTGGCCGCCGGTCAGATCCGGCCCGGCCACGTGGTGGTGGTGGCCGGACTCGGCCCGAAGGGCGGCCCGGGGATGGGGATGGCCTCGGCGGTGGTCTTCGCCCTGGACGGGGCGGGGCTGGGCGACCAGGTCGCGGTGGTCACCGACGGGCAGATGTCCGGGCTGGTTAACACCGGGATCGTGGTCGCCGAGGTCTCCCCGGAGGCGGCCGTCGGCGGACCGCTGGGACTGGTCGAGGCGGGCGACCCGATCGCGATCGACGTCGCCGCCCGCACGGTCGACCTGCTGGTCCCGGCCGAGGTGCTCGCGGAGCGCCGCGAGCGGTTCCGGCCCCGACCGGACTCCGGCGAGCAGGGCTGGCTCGCCATCTACGAGCGACTGGTCACCCCGGTGGCCGAGGGTGCCGTGCTGACCGAAGAAGGGAACAAGGGATGACGTCCGGCAGCGGGGAACTGGTCGAGCCGGGGCGGCGTACCCCGGTGCTCGGCGAGTACGACGTGGTGGTGCTCGGCGGCGGACCGGCCGGGGTGATGGCGGCAGCCGCCGCAGCCCGGACCGGCCGGTCCACCATCCTGATCGAGCGGTACGGCTATCTCGGCGGGGCCGGCAGCGCCGGTGGGCTGAGCACCTTCTGCGGGCTGCACGCCAACGTGCACGGCGAGCACCGTCAGGTGATCCACGGGCTCGCCGACGACCTGCTGGCCCGGATGGCAGCGCTGGACGGGCTGAATCCGGCACACCTCTCCTTCGAGAACCGGATCCTGGCCCAGGCGTACGACATCTCGGCGTACAAGATCGCCACCGACGACCTGGTGGTGGAGTCGGGGGCGAAGGTGCTCTTCCATGCCCTCGCCGTCGGGGTGCTGATGGGCGCCGACGACACCGTGCACGCCGTACTGGTCGAGTCGAAGTCCGGCCGGGGTGCGATCGTCGGGCGGTTCTTCGTCGACTGCTCCGGCGACGCCGACCTGGCCGCCTGGGCCGGTGCGCCCTACGAGAAGACCCCGGCCGACGCCGGGATGATGTATCCGTCGCTGATGTTCCGGATCAACGGGGTGGACGCCGAGACGGCGATCCGGGAGCGGGAGCGGCTGCCCGAGCTGATGGACGCCGCCGAGCGGGCCGGCACGTTCCGGTTCGCCCGGAAGAAGCCGATCGTGCGCCCGCAGCGTAACCCGCTGGAGTGGCGGGCCAACATGACCCAGCTCAGCAACCCGGACGGCAGCGCGATCGACGGCACCGACGTGGAGCAGCTCAGCCTCGGCGAGTTGCAGGGCCGGCGGCAGATCCGGGACCAGTTCCCGTTCTTCCGGGAGCAGGTCCCCGGCTTCGCCGACTCGTACGTGGTCGACATCGCCCCGTCGATCGGGATCCGGGAGACCCGGCGGATCGTCGGCCCGTACCAGCTCACCAGCGACGACATCCTGGACTGTGTCGACTTCCCGGACACCATCGGGGTGAACGGCTGGCCGGTGGAGGCGCACGTGGCCGGGGACGTGGTGATCCGCTGGCCGAACGGCGACGACCCGCGCGGCTTCAACCAGCTCCCGTTCCGGATGATCGTGCCGCAGCGACTGGCCAACCTCTACGTCGCCGGCCGGTGCGCCTCGATGACCCACGACGGGCAGTCGTCGGCCCGGGTCACCGGCCCGTGTTTCGCGATGGGCCAGGCGGCCGGTACGGCGGCGGACCTGGCGCTCGGCGCCGGGGTGGCCGGCGGCGAGGTCGACGTCGCGCGGTTGCAGAAGCGGCTGACCGAGGACGGGGCGTACCTGGGGACGTCGTGGTGAGCGCCGGTGTCGGGCCGGCCGAGCGGAGGAGGTGACGGGTCGATGCGGTTGACCGACGACGAGCGGCGGATGCGCGACGGCGAGCAGGGCGAGGCCGTCCAGGCCGCGATGGACCTGCTGATCCGGTACGGCGAGGTGCTCGGCGCCGAACGCCTGGTGGAGACCGACAACGTCTGCGGGGCCAACATCTTCGGCCCCCGGCAGATGCAGCTCTGCGGGCACGCCGGCCCGGACGCGGTCTTCTCGGAGTTCAGCCTGGACAGCCCGAAACCGGTGGAGATCACTCCGATGCGGGCGCAGAGCTATCAGCTCATCGGGCCGATGGACACCCAGCACTGGCAGGTGCAGGGGCTCAGCCAGGAGGCGCACGACGCGATCGAGGAGTCCGAGTCGTACAGCGCCCGGCACGGCATCCACCTGATGAACACCTGCACGCCGTACCAGGTCGGGAACGTGCCGGTGAAGGGGGAGCACTGCGCCTGGATGGAGTCCTCGGCGGTGGTCTACGTCAACTCGGTGCTCGGCGCCCGGACCAATGTGGAGGGTCGGGAGAGCGCGGCGGCGGCGATGCTGACCGGCAGGATCCCGTACTGGGGCTATCACCTGGCCGAGAACCGGTTCGGCAGCCACCTGGTCGAGGTGGCCGAGCCGGTGCGCAGCAGCCTGGACTGGGGACTGCTCGGCTACTACGTGGGTGAGCTGGTCCAGGAGGGGGTGCCGGTGCTGGACGGCATCACCGAGGTGCCGAACCTGGTCAAGCTCAAGCACTTCGGCGCCGCTGCCGCCTCCTCGGGCGGGGTCGAGATGTATCACATCCCCGGCACCACCGTGGAGGCCAGGAGTGTCGAGGAGGCGTTCGGCCCGCGCCGGCCGGTGCAGACCCTCCGGTACGGGGAGCGCGAGCGGCGGCAGACGTACGAGCAGTTGAACCACACCGCCCGGGACACCGACGTCGACCTGGTGATGATCGGGTGTCCACACGCGACACTGAGCCAGATCCGGGACGTCTGCCGGCTGGTCCAGGGCCGGAAGGTGCACGCGGACAGCGCGCTCTGGGTCTTCACCCCGCGCGCCATCCGGCAGGTCGCCGAGCAGAACGGCTACGCCCAGATCCTCCGGGACGCCGGTGCGCTGCTGATGAGCGACACCTGCCCGGCGATCGGGCAGTTCCTGCCGAAGGGAACCCGGGTGATCGCCACCGACTCGGCCAAGCAGGTGCACTACCTGCCGGCGATCATGAAGGTGCAGGGCTGGTTCGGCAGTACCACGGAGTGTGTGGAGTCGGCGCTGACCGGCCGCTGGCAGGGGGAGCTGCGATGACGGCGACGGGCAGCACCATCACGCTGCACGGCCGGGGGCTGGTCGGCGGGGTGGCCGAGGGCGAGGCGCTGGTGACCCGGGACAGCATCTCCGGCTGGGGCGGCATCGAGCCGACCGGCGGCCGGATCATCGAGTCCCGGCACGAACTCGCCGGCCAGTCGTTCCGGGACCGGATCCTGGTCTTCCCCGGCGCGAAGGGCTCCTCCGGCTGGTCCGGCATGTTCCACATGTCGCGGCTGGCCGGGTCGGCACCGAAGGCGATGATCTTCAACTACATGAACACCAAGATCGCGCTCGGCGTGGTGGTGACCCGGGTACCGGCGGTCACCGACCTCGACCAGGACCCGCTGGACGTGATCGAGACCGGCGACTGGGTATGCGTCGACGCCGACAACGGCCTGGTCGTGGTGACCAGGGGCGGCCGGCCGCAGACCGGTGCCGTGCCGCGGCAGCGACTGGACGGAGGGAAACCATGACTGACTGGGCGGGGGTGATCCTCGACCCGACCGGTGACGCGGACCGGGGTGCGGACACCACCCTGGCGCCCCGGCTGGGCAGCCTGCGGGGCGCCACCCTGGGCCTGTTGGACAACGGCAAGCCGAACGGTTCGGTGCTGCTCGGCGAGATCGGCGACCACCTGCGCGACCGGTACGGCGTCCGCGAGGTGGTGATGTACACCAAGTCGTACTTCGGCACGCCGGTGGACCAGACCCTGACCGAGCGGATCGTGCAGGAGTGTGACTTCGCCATCGCCGCCATCGGTGATTGAGGCTCGTGCAGCGCGGCCAGTTTGGCCGACGGAATTCTGCTGGAACGTGGCGGCATCCCAGCGGTCTCAATCTGCACCGAGCCGTTCAAGATTCCGGCCGACGCCATGGCCAGGGCCTACGGCTTCCCCGGTTTCCAATATCTGCTGACCCCGCACCCGGTCGCCAGCCTCACCCTGGTGGAGGTTCGGGAGCGGGTGGTCCAGATGACGCCGCGCATCCTGGAGATCCTGGGGGTGGAGGAGTGACGGGCGGAGGAGTGACGACGACCGGTGTGCCGGTCGGGTCCGACGGCGGCGGGGTGCCGGACCCCGCCGCCGTGCAGGACGCGATCGAGTACTGCTACGAACGCGGCTGGACGGACGGGCTGCCGGTGGTCCCCTGTGACCAGGCGCTGCTCGACCGGTTCCTGGCGCAGACGGATCGCGGCCCGGACGACGTGGTGTTCGCGATGCCGCACCTCAACCGGCACTGCACGGTACGGCTGGCCGCGCTGAACGCCGCGATGGCCGGCTGCCGCCCGGAGTACTTTCCGGTGGTGCTGGCGGCCTGGGACTCGCTGGCCGCCGAGGGCTACCTCGCGAAGGGGATCTGGCAGAGCACCACCGGTACCGCCCCGATGCTGGTGGTGAACGGCCCGGTACGGGAGCGGATCGGGCTGAACAGCCGGGGGAACGTCTTCGGGCCGGGGTTCCGGGCCAACGCGACGATCGGCCGGGCGCTCCGGCTCACCGCGCTGAACGCGTTCGGCCTGCGCCCCCGGGAACTCGACCAGGCGACCCAGGGTACGCCGGCGAAGTACACCCTCTGCGTCGCCGAGAACGAGGAGGAGAGCCCCTGGGCGCCGCTGCCGGCGGAGTACGGCTTCGCGGCCGGGGAGAGCACGGTGACCGCGATGACGATCCGGTCGGTGGTGCACGTCGAGGCCCGGCACACCGGGGTACCGGAACAGTTGCTCCGGGACTTCGCCGACACGGTGGCCCGGACCGGGGCGCTGCTGCACGAGACGATCAGTGCCTGCCTGGTACTCAGCCCGGAGCACGCCCACCTGCTCGCCGGGGCCGGCTGGGACAAGCCCCGGATCCGCGAGTTCGTGCACGGCGCGGCGGTACGCAGCCGGGCCGGACTGGACCGGGTGGGCAAGGGGAGCGTCTCCCGGAAGTCCCGGTGGCGGGTACCGGCCGACCATCCGGATGCCGTACCGGACCGCGAGGCGGAGATCGATCCCGACTCGACCGTCGGCGATGGTCGGGTGCACGTGCTGAGGTCGCCGGAGACCGTCCTGGTGGTGGTCGCCGGGGCGTCGAACTCGGGCGTATCCGCCGTGGTGGAGACCTTTGGGCCGAGGGGCGACAGCCCCTGCGTCGTACCCGTTCCGGGAGGTTGACCCCGGACCTCCGGCAACCTGACCCGCGCGGCGCGGAGCTGCCGTGCCGGTGTCCGGACAGTTGCGATCATCGTTGTCCCGGGCGTAGCGTGGACGCGTAATTCATCGTCTGATGAATAAGGTGATCGCGATGGACGGGCACACGACCTGCGTCGTCGTCGGCGGTGGACCGGCCGGGATGGTGCTCGGGCTGCTGCTGGCCCGGGCCGGCGTCGACGTGACGGTGCTGGAGAAACACGGCGACTTCCTGCGTGACTTCCGGGGCGACACGGTGCACCCGTCCACCCTGCAACTCCTCGACGAACTGGGCCTCGGAGAGCGGTTCGCCGCCCTGCCGCAGAGCCGGCTGGACGAGGTCGCCTTTCCGCTGGCGCCGGGGCGGCAGATCGTCGTCGCCGACTTCCGCCGGCTGAAGACCCGGTATCCGTACGTCGCGATGGTGCCGCAGTGGGACCTGCTCAACCTGCTCGCCGAGGCCGGCGCCGCCGAGCCCTCGTTCACGCTGCGGATGCGGACCGAGGTGACCGAGCTGATCCGGTCGGACGGCCGGGTCCGGGGCGTGCGCTACCGGGGGCCGGACGGCGAGACCGGTGAGCTGCGCGCCGAACTGACCGTCGCCTGCGACGGCCGGTGGTCGCTGGCCCGGGACCAGGCCCGCCTGCCGGTCCGGGAGTTTCCGGTGCCGATCGACGCCTGGTGGTTCCGGCTGCCCCGCGACCCGCACGACGATCCGGCCGGGCTCACCCCCCGGGTCGGCCCGGGCCGGTTCGCCGTGGTCATCCCCCGGGAGGGTTACCTCCAGATCGCCTACATCGCCCGGAAGGGCAGCGACGCGCGGCTCCGGGCCCGGGGGATCGAGCAGTTCCGCCGGGACATCGCCGAACTGGCTCCCGGCTTCGCCGACCGGGTCGGCGCGATCGCCTCGATGGACGACGTCAAGCATCTCGACGTACGGCTGAACCGGCTCGACCGCTGGCACGTGCCCGGGCTGCTCTGCCTCGGCGACGCCGCGCACGCGATGTCACCGATCGGCGGGGTCGGGATCAACCTCGCCGTGCAGGACGCGGTGGCCGCCGCGACCCTGCTCGCCGAGCCGCTCCGGCGCGGCACGGTGACCGACGCCGAACTGGCGGGCGTCCGCGCCCGACGGCTGCTGCCGACGATCCTGGTGCAGCGGTTGCAGCGGCTCATGCACCGGGGCCTGGTCGCACCGATCCTCGACCGGCGTCGGGCCGGACCGCCCCGGCCGATACTGGCCCTGCTCCGGCGGTTCCCGTTCGCGTCCCTCGGCCCGGCCTACCTGATCGGCATCGGCGTACGCCCCGAGCACGCGCCGCCGTTCGCCCGCCGCCCGCCGACCCCGGTCGTCGTGGACGAGTAGTCACCCGGTGACCTCGACCGGCAGTCGCCCTTCCGTTATCCGGAAGACGTACTTCCCGGCCGGCGGAGCGCTCGACATGCTCCGAGGAGAAGATCCGCCGCTTCTCCAAGGAGTCGCCATGACGGCTTTCGTACGCGACCAGTGGTATGTCGCCGCATACAGCAGGGAGGTCGGGCGGGAACTGCTCGGCCGCACGATCCTCGGCGAGCCGATCGTCTTCTACCGGACCGAGGGCGGCGAGGCGGTCGGACTGGCCGACAGGTGCGTACACCGGCGCTTCCCGCTCTCGGAGAGCCGGCTCGACGGCGACTCGATCGTCTGCGGCTACCACGGCTTCACCTACGACCGCGGCGGTTCCTGTGTCTTCGTCCCCGGCCAGCAGCGGATTCCGCGTACCGCCAGGGTGGCGGCGTACCCGGTGGTGGAGCAGGACTCGTTCGTCTGGGTGTGGATCGGCGAGAAGGCCAAGGCCGACCCGGCGTTGATTCCCCGGGCGCCCTGGCTGGCCGACCCGGCCTACACCACGGTCTCCGGGATGGAGCCGTTGAACGCCCGGTACATGCTGCTGGTCGACAACCTGATGGACCTCTCCCACGAGACCTACCTGCACGGCGGCTACATCGGCACGCCCGAGGTCGCCGAGACGCCGATCCAGACCGAGGTCGACGAGGACTCCGGGATCGTCTACGTGAGCCGGCACATGGACGACGCCGCCTGCCCGCCGTTCTACGCCAAGTCGACCGGGATCGAGGGCCGGATCACCCGCTGGCAGGACATCGAGTACCACCCGCCGTGCCTCTACCTGCTGCACAGCCGGATCGCGCCGCAGGGCGTCCACCCGCCGGCCGAGGGCCCGGACGACCAGGCGTTCCACGTCGAGGTGGTGTACGCGATCACCCCGTCCACCGAGAACACCACGTACGACTTCTGGGCCGTCGCCCGGGACTTCGCGCTCGACGACGAGGAGGTCTCCCGGTTCCTGCACTCCAACAACCACACCGTGGTGATGCAGGACGTGACCGCACTCAACCTCCTCGAACAGGTACTCGTCAAGGAGGCGGACGGCTACCAGGAACTCAGCATCAACATCGACACCGGTGGCCTGGCGGCGCGCCGCATCCTCAAGCGGATGGCCGAGCGGAGCCGGCCGGAGGGCGCGGTGACGTCGTGACCGGCCGGAGCGGCACCGGTGCGCCCAGCCGGATGCTGACCGGCCCCCGGGTCTACCGGGTCGAGTGGGTGCTCGGCACCGACCGGCTGCGCGGCTTCTGCTTCTGCGGTAACTCGCACGACGCCGAGGACCCGATCGCGCTCTGGGCCTGGTTGCTCGCGCACCCCGACAGCCATGGCGGGGACCGCCCGGCGCACCCCGCTCCGGTCGACGAACCGACCGGAGCGGTCCCGGACCGCCAACCCGTCCCCGCCTGAGCCGGGCGCCGCACGGTCGCCGCCGCCCCGCCGCGCCGGGCCTTGTCGACCGCCGGCAGCCCTGCCGACCACCGCCGGCAGTCGTGCCCGCTCCGGCAGCCGTGAGCCCGCCCCCGACCGAATGGCCGACCGATGCCCACCGACACCGAGCTCGATTCCAACCCCCGGACCACCCCCGCCGACGGCGGCGCCGAATCCGCCGACGGCTCAGCCGCGCCCGCCGACGGTGAGGGCGAACTCGACCTGCTGCTGACCGCGAAGACCGTGGCGGCCGACGGTGTCGTCGTACTCCACCTGCGGCATCCCGGCGGAGTACCGCTGCCGTCCTGGGAGCCGGGTGCCCATCTCGACCTGCTGCTCCGGCCCGACCTCGTCCGGCAGTACTCGCTCTGCGGCGACCCGGCGGACCGTACCGAGCTGCGGGTCGCGGTACTGCGGGAGAGCGCCGGTCGAGGTGGCTCGGCGTACGTGCACGACGGGTTGCCGGTGGGCGCGACCGTACGCGTCCGAGGGCCCCGCAACCACTTCGCGCTGCTCCCCGCGCAGCGGTACCTGTTCATCGCCGGCGGGATCGGGATCACCCCGATCGTCCCGATGGTGGCCGCCGCACAGGCGTCCGGTGCCGACTGGCGGCTGGTGTACGGCGGCCGGTCCCGGACCTCGATGGCGTTCCGCACCGAACTGCGGGACCGGTACGGCGACCGGGTCTCGATCCAGCCGCAGGACGAGACCGGGCTGCTCGACCTGCCGGCGCTGCTCGCCGAGCCCGACCCGGGCCGGCTGGTCTACTGCTGCGGCCCGGAACCCCTGCTCGGTGCGGTCGAGGCGAACTGCCGGCACTGGCCCGCCGGCACGCTCCGGGTCGAGCGCTTCGCGCCGAAGACCTTCGCCGAACCGGTCCGCCGGGAGTCGTTCGAGGTGGAACTCGCCCAGTCCGGCCGGACCCTGGCGGTGCCACCGGACCGGTCCATCCTCCAGACCGTCGAGGAGGCCGGGATCCCGGTGCTCTCCTCCTGCCAGGAGGGGACCTGCGGCACCTGCGAGACACCGGTGCTCGCCGGGATCCCGGAGCACCGGGACTCGCTGCTGACCGACGAGGAGCAGGCGGCCAACGACACCATGATGATCTGCGTGTCCCGGTCCCGTACCCCGAAACTCGTGCTCGACCTCTGACCACCCGGACCCGGCCGGGACGGCCAGCCACGGCGGCGGTTCCATGGCGGCGGGTCGTGGCGGCGGCGCGGTGCCGGAGCGGGACGCGTCGGCGGGACAGCGGGTCTCGTCGCCGCGACGGGCAAATATGCTGGTGGTCGGCGGGTGGCGGGAGGGCTGGGGGTGGCGGTGCCGGGCGGGACGCCGTCGGGGACAGGGTCGGTGACCGTGCGGGCGCTGCGGCTGCTCGAGGCGTTCACCCCGGACCGCCGCGAGCTGACCCTCACCGAACTGGCCGGCCGGGCCGGGTTGCCGCTCACCACCACCCATCGGCTGGTCAACGACCTCGCCGGCTGGGGCGCGCTGGAACGGGACGCCGACGGTCGCTACCGGATCGGGCTGCGGCTGTGGGAGATCGCCTCGCTCGCACCGCGCGGGCTCGGGCTCCGCGAGGCGGCACTGCCGTTCCTGGAGGACCTGTTCCAGGTGACCCAGGAGAACGTCCAGCTCGCCGTCCGGGAGGGCCTCGAGGTGGTGTACGTCGAGCGGATCGCCGGGCACAGCGCGGTGCCGGTGCTGACCCGGGTCGGCGGGCGGTTCGCGATGCCGCCTACCGGTGTCGGGCTGGTGCTGCTGGCGCACGCCCCGGCCGAGGTGCAGGAGGCGGTGCTCGACGCGCCGTTGCAGCGCTTCACCGAACGGACCATCACCTCCGCCCGGGAACTGCGTCGGTTGCTCGCGGAGGTCAGACGGACCGGGATCGCGATCAGCGACCGGCAGGTGACCATGGACGCGCTGTCGATCGGCGCCCCGGTGTACGGCCCGACCGGCGACGTGGTGGCCGCGGTCTCGGTCGTGGTCCGGGCACCGCGCCCGCAGCGCGCCGGACTGATCCCGGTGGTCCAGGCCGCCGCCCGGGGGATCTCCCGGGCGCTGCGCGCCCCCGCCCTGCCGGCCGTCCGCCCGGGCCGCCGGGACCCCGGGGCCGAGTAGCCGAACCGCCGGTCGCGCTGGACCACGATCCCGCCGAGATCCGCCGCGAGAAAGGTGGGCCGATCCACCCCGGTCCGGTGATTTTCGCCGGTATCCCGCATCTCGTCCCGACAGCGGCGGGAAGGTGAGCATGATTCGACTCGCCTGACGGGCGCCGGGGGTGGAGAGCGGCATGGTGTCACGCAGAAAGCTGATCGTGGCCGGCGTCGCCGGGGGAGCCGGGCTGCTGCTGCCGCCGGCCCGGCGGGTCCGCGCGGACGGTCCGGCACCGTCGACCGGGGCGGCCGGGATTCCGAAGTACGTCACCGAGCTGCGGATCCCGGCGCCGATGCCGCCGCTGCCGGGCAGTGCGGAGTGCCCCTTCGACGAGTACGTGATCGGAGTCCGGCAGTTCCGCCAGCAGGTCCTGCCACCCGGCCTGCCGGCCACCACCGTCTGGGGGTACGGCGCTCCCCACCAACCGGAGACCTTCGGCTACCCGGCACACACCGTGGAGGCCCGGGTCGATCGTCCGGTCCGGGTCACCTGGGTCAACGAGCTGGTCGACGCCGATGGCGACTTCCTGCCGCACCTGTTCGCCGTCGACCCCACCATCGACTGGGCCGACCCCGGCGGCGGGATGCTCGGGCAGCACGGCTCCGGGCGGTACGCCGGGCCGGTCCCGATCATCACGCATCTGCATGGCGGGCACACCACCGACGACAGCGACGGCTATCCCGAGGCGTGGTACCTGCCGGACGCCCGGAACATCCCGGACGGCTTCGCCCGGCACGGCTCCGCGTACCCGGCGTTCGCCCGGTCGTTCGGGGAACGGCACGAGCTCGGTTGGCCGGCCGGGGCGGCCGTCTTCCAGTATCCGAACGACCAGCGGGCGGCCACGCTCTGGTACCACGACCACACGATGGGGCTGACCCGGCTCAACGTCTACGCCGGCCCGGCCGGGTTCTACCTGCTCCGGGGTGGTCCGACGGACCTGCCCCCCGGGGTGCTGCCCGGGCCCGCACCGCAGCTCGGCGACCCGACCGACACCCGGCCGTACGAGATCCCGCTGCTGATCCAGGACCGGTCGTTCACCCCGGACGGCGAACTGTCGTACCCCGACCCGGCGTACGGCGCCGAGCACGGCGACCCGCACTCGCCGGGCGGCGACGCGTCGTCGGGCGGCGGGCACCTCTTCTTCGGCGAGACCATGGTGGTCAACGGCCGGACCTGGCCGGTACTCCCGGTCGAGCCACGCCGCTATCGGCTCCGACTGCTCAACGGTTGCAACTCACGCTTCCTGTTGCTCACGATCGCGGCCAGCCCTACCGCCCGGCCGGCCTCGGCGGTGCTGCCGTTCTGGCAGGTCGGCAGCGACGGTGGATTCCTGCCCGCGCCGGTGCCACGGCAGCGGTTGCTGCTCGGCACCGCCGAACGGATGGACGTGGTCGTCGACTTCACCGGACTTGCCGAGGGCACCGTGCTCTACCTGGTCAACGAGGGGCCGGACGGCGGCTACCGGGGCGGCGAACCGGGGGTGGACTTCGAGGCGGCGGATCCGTACAGCACCGGTCAGGTGTTGAAGTTCGTCGTCGGCGCCGCCAGCGGGCCGGACCTCAGTGTGCCGCCGGAACAGCTCCGGCTGCCCCCGATCACCCCGCTCGGTCCGGCCACCCTCACCCGGCGGCTGTCCCTGAACATCCGCCAGGCGGATCCGTCCGGTCCGGCGGCCCGCCGGGTGCAGCTCCTCGGCACGGTCGGCCCGGACGGCCGTGGTCTGCCGCACCGGTTCCACAGCCCGGTCACCGAGACCCCGAGGCTCGGCGCGACGGAGGTCTGGGAGTTCCACAACTTCACCCCGGACGCCCATGCCATGCACATGCACCAGGTGCAGTTCCAGGTGATCGGGCGGGGACGGGACGGCCTACGGCCGCCGGACGACGCGGAGCGCGGGTTCAAGGACACCGTGGTGGTGCTGCCCGGCCACGTCACCCGGGTGAAGGCGCGGTTCGACACCGCCGGCCGGTATACCTGGCACTGCCACATCCTGGAGCACGAGGACGACGAGATGATGCTGCCGTTCCACGTCGGGCCGCTGCCCGCCGACCCCGATCTCGGGCACTGACCGTCGGCCGGCCCAGCGCCGGTCGGCGGCGGTCGGGCCGGCCGTGGTCGGCCCTACCCGGTGGCGGTGTCGACGCCCCGGTGCACCCGTGCCGTACGGTCGACCAACTCGCGCAGCGCCGTCTCGTCCACTCCGGCCAGGCTCTTGAGATAGAGGCAGCCCTTGCCGGTCTTGTGCGGCCCGAGCCGGGCCAGCGTCGCGGCGTACCGCTGCTCGAAGCCGCCGACCAGATACACCACCAGGTGCTGGCGACGGGGGGAGAAGCCGACCAGCGGGGCGTCGCCCTGGTGGCCGCTCGGATAGCGGTAGTGGTAGCGGCCGAAGCCGACGATGCTCGGCCCCCACATCACCGGCTCCTCGCCGGTGACGTCGCGGAGCAGGGCCCGGAGCCGGTCGGCGTCCGCCCGGCGCTGTTCGTCGGGTAGGGCGGCGAGGAAGTCGTCCACCGACACCTCGGTCGGAGCGGTCTTCGGCATCCGGCCATTCTCCCCGGCCCGGCCCGTCGACCTCAACCACACCGAAGTGCGGACTTGTCCCGCTATCCGGGGTGGATTTGGCGACATCGAGGGATAGGACTACGGTCAACGCCGGCTGATGCCGCGAAATGGGGCCAACACGACCGACGGGATCATGGTGACTGTCCTCAACTTTCGGCGTACCCGATCAGGTGTCGTGCTCGCCGTGGCGTGCGCGGCGGCCCTGTCCCTCACGGCGGCCTGCGCGGGCCAGGGCGCCCAGCCTCCACAGTGGTCGGACGGGGTGCCGGCCGCCGGCTCCTCGTCGGTCGCGCCCACCCCGACCGCCGCGAGCCCGACCCCCACGCCGAGGCCCACGGCGACCCGCACCACCCGGCCGCCGGCCAGCACCACGCCGCCCCGCCGCGCCCGCACGATGGGCGAGCAGACGACGGTGACGGTCCGGGTGACCGGCGGGTTCGGCCAGCCGCAGAACTTCACCGGCCTGCACCAGGAGGGCTGTGGTAACCCCAGCTTCGGGCTGGTGCAGGTCCGGGTGGGTACGGCCGGCAACGTCTCGTCGGTGTCGTTCCGCTACCGGGTGAACACCGTGGTCGCGTTCGACGGCAGCGGATCCGCCCGGACCATCGGCAACGACCGGGGGACCTGGCTGGCCAGCCTGGGTCCGTTCCGGGCCGAACCGCGCAACTCGGCGGGCGGCACCATCGCCATCACCGCGACGGCGAAGTTCACGGACGGCTCGACCCGGAACGCCCGGACCAGTACCTCGCTGAGGGCCTGTCAACGGTGATCCGGTACCCGCACACCGACCTGCGGTGCCAGCGAGTTGACTTCAAGCGAGGTTGAACCTGCAACCTGGTGACCATGGCAGACTTCACCATCGACGAGGCGTACGAGCGGCTCCGGAACACCGGTCCCGAGCGTGACGGCTGGCTGTCGAACCATGCCCCGATGGCGGCGGAAGCCCTGGCCCGGCACGGGGACGGGGCCCGGGTCCACCGCTGGCTGGACCGCTACGCGGACCGGTTGACGGAGCGACCCCGGGGAATCTCGCCGATCCCGGTGGAGGAATGGCGGGACCCGCTCGGTGACCCGACCCGGGCCGGCGACTGGCTGGACTACTTCGCCCGGGAACTGGCCGGCGAGTCCTGGCCGGCGGTGCTGGTCCGCTGGTGGCCCCGCCTGCTGCCCGGGATCGCCGCCGGCGCCACCCACGGGGTGATCCGGGTCGGACACGCCGTACGCGCACTGCGCGACGCCGAGACGCCGTTCCGGATCGCCGAACTCGGTGCGGGACTCGCCTACTGGGCCGCCCGGTGGCAGCCGCTCGCCCCACCCGGCAGCGCGCCATACCCGGCCGTCGATCCGAGGACCGCGCTCGACCGGGTGCCCCGGGTGCCCGACCAGCGGTTCGGGATCCGGGCCCGGCTCGCCCAACTCGCCGGCTCGGCCGAGTGGCCGGCCGTCGCCGGGGCGGTCCCCGGGGACCGTGGCGCGACCGTCCCGGCCCGGCTGGCGGCCATCGTCGACGCCGCCGTCGTCCGGTACGGCAGCCACGGCTACGCCAGCCCGATCATGCTGGTGCACGCCGCGACCGCCCCGAACGCGGTGCTGCGTACCCTGCCCGTGCTGCCGGCGGAACTCTGGCCGCCGAGTCTCGCCGCCGCCTGGGCCGCCACGGCCGCCGTCACCGCCGCCTACGCGCCGGCCGAGCCGCGCCCGGATCCGGCGGTGCGGCCGGACCAGCGGTTCGACGAGGTGTGGAGCCGGGCGGTGTACTCCGGTGACGAGCACGCGATCAAGTTCGTCGACACCGCGATCGACACGTACGCCCGCAGCGGTGACCCGACGCTGCCGGCCCTGGTCGCCGAGTCGATCCGACCGCTGACCGACTGATCCATTGGGCCGGCGGACCGGGGCGGGCGGATCCGGACCCGACTGGGGCATGATCGGAGGCGATGTCCGTCGTCCTGCCCGAGCCGGCCCGGCTCGACCTCTGCTACGACAGCCTGCACGGGTTGTCCGTCGGTGACGCGCTCGGCGCACAGTTCTTCATGGCCGACCGGTCACCGGCCGAGCTGGCGGCGGGTCGACCGCCGGCCGGCCCCTGGGAGTGGACCGACGACACCGAGATGGCCTGCTCGGTGGTTGCCGAACTCGGGGCGTACGGCGAGATCGGGTCGGACCGGCTGGCCGTCGCGTTCGCGGAGCGCTGCGAGCCGTACCGGGGCTACGGGGCGGGCGCGGTGGTGATCCTGCACCGGATCCGGGACGGTGTGCCATGGCGGGAGGCGGCCCGCGACGCGTTCGGCGGAGAGGGCTCCTGCGGCAACGGCGCCGCGATGCGGGTCGCTCCGCTCGGCGCCTACCACGCCGACCGGCCGCGTCGGGCCGCCGAGCAGGCGATCCGGTCCGCCGAGGTGACCCACGCGCACCCCGAGGGGATCGCCGGGGCCGTGCTGGTCGCGGTCGCCGCCGCGTACGCCGGACAGGCCCGGCTCACCGGGGTACGCCCGACCGCGCCCGAGTTCCTCGACCGGCTGGAGCCGTACCTGATCGACGGGCAGGTGCGTCGGGGCGTCGAGCGGGCCCGTCGACTGCTCACCGGAACGGCGGTGACCGTCGAGGAGGCGGCGTACGAGTTGGGCAACGGCTCACGGGTGACCGCCCAGGACACCGTCCCGTTCACACTCTGGGTCGCCGCGACCCATCTCGGCGACTATCCGGCCGCGATCACCGCCTGTGTGGCCGCTGGTGGGGACGTCGACACCACCGGGGCGATCGTCGGCGGCGTGCTGGCCGCGTACACCGGGATCGGCGACCGCCCCGACGCGGTCGGCGTGCCGGCGACCTGGCTGGCCGCCCGCGAGGCGCTGCCCGGCTGGGTCGACCGGCACCCGGACGACGGCCCGGGCAGCGGTCGGCGATAGCCGGCCCACGACGGCGGGGTCGAGGACGGCCGCGGCTGCCGGAGAGGCGGCGGCTCAGCCGGACCCGTTGCCGCCCGGCTCAGCCGGACCCGTTGCCGCCGGGCGACCGGCCGGGCGGTTCGACCGGCGCGTCCTTGTCGCGGGGCCCGTTCGGGTCGTCCCGGCCGGGCTTCGGATCGATGGCCAGCAGGCGTCGGCAGTACTCCTCGACCTCGGCCCGACCGCCGGCCGCCCGCACCAGCGGGGTGGGTGGGTGACCGGAGTCGGGGCGACCCTTGGTCAGGAAGGCGTGACACTGTGCCACCAGCGACTGGGGTGGGTGAGTCCGGCCGGGCCCGGTCGTTGGCGGCTTGCTGCCGGGTCCGGTGGACGGCCCCGTCGGTCCGGTCGTCGTCGGTGCGGTCGTCGTCGGTGCGGTCGTCGGCACCGACGTCGGTCCCACGTCGACGCTCGGTGTGCTGCGGGGTGGCCCGGCGGGACGCAGCGCGGGGATCTCCGCCGCCAGCGCCACCCCGGCGGTGAGCGTGGCCACCACCACCGCGACCCAGCCGAACGCGCCGGCGGTCAGCCGGCCCCGCCCGGCAGGTGGTCGGGCGGACGCACCGGCCAGGGCGCCCCGGGCCTCCGTCGTCCGGGGTGTCGGCGCCGGGTCGGCCCTGCTCCGGGCGTCGCGAGCCGCCCGGAACGCCGCCACCGCGGCGTCCTCGCCGTCGAGTTCACCGGGCCGGGCCGGCGCCGCCGCGACGGCGAGCAGGTTCGCGAGCGGGTCCTGGACGCCGCCGTGTGCCTGCCGGGCCTCGGTGCCGCCCGCCGCGACGGCGTCGAGCAGCCGCTCCGCCGCTTCCGGATCGGGCCGACCGCGTCGGCGGAAACCCATGCTCATCTTCCTCAGCGCCATCCCTGTGCAGCCTCGACATCCTCGCCGGCCCGTACGTCGGCGGCCCGTGCGTCGGCGGACCGCCCGACCGTCGGTCCGCCGCTAACCGGCTCCACCGCGTCCCGCCCGTTCTGCGCCAGGATGCGGGCCAGCCGACGCAGCCCGCGATGGGCGGCGGTGCGTACCGCTCCCGGTCGCTTGCCGAGTACCCGCGCGGTGCTCTCGGCGTCCAACCCGATCACGGTACGCAGCAGCACCGCCTCGGCCTCGGTACGCGGCAGGGTGGCGATCAGTGCGACGGCGGTGTCGGTGCCCAGCCCTTCGTCGGCACTCGCGGCGGTGTCCTCGGCGCCCGCCAGCTCGGAGAGCGCCTCGACCGGTACCGGCACGGTCGGCCGACGGCGCTGGTGGCGGAGGTGGTCCAGCGCCCGGTTACGGGCGACCCGGGTGGCCCAGGCCCGGAAGCCCGGCCCGCCGGCGAAGGTTCCCAGGTCGCGGGCGATCTGCAACCAGGTCTCCGACGCCACGTCCTCGGCCTCCGGCCCGACCAGCACGGCCAGGTAGCGCAGCAGTCCGGGCTGGAGTTCCCGATAGAGCATCCGGAACGCGTACTCGTCGCCCTGCTGCGCCGACCGGACCAGGGCGGTCAGCTCGGTCGGCACGGCTCGACTCCGTTACGGGTCGCCCCGGTCCCGTCCGCCCGGGGTGCCGTCCGGACATGATGACGGGATACCGGAGCGCTCTCCGCAGCGTCTCGTCGTACCGTGCGTTGTCGTCGGATCCCGATCCGCACCGGTCGTCCCCCGTCCACGTGATCGCCGCCCCACGCTAGGTGCGGGCCGAGTCCCTAGGCAAGTCGTGGCCGTCTCGGAACGAGTGACATATCTCCGCCAGCCGGCACGGCGAGTTCCGGTAACGCGATCGCGTCCTCCGGCGCTACTGCCGGCGAGTTCGCACCCACTCCTGCCGAGCGCCCGCCGGATGGCCACGGTGCGTACGTCGCCGGTCGCGATGTGCAGCGTATCCCGGCGACTCCGGGCGCGGCCCCTGCCAGCGCCCGACCCGACGCCCGGTAACCTCTGCGCTCCGGCAACGGACTGTCGGGATGTCCGCCCTGGTCTCGCGCGGGTCGGACCTGGTGCGGAGGGCGTCGAGAAGGCGCGGGATGCGCGTCGACATCGGGGAAGGGGAGACCGTGATGTGGCCGTTCCGTAAGAAGCGGATCGAGGTGTCGCCGGAGCGTCCGGCCAGTACCGCGCCGCCGATCGACAAGGCCAAGGGCGACCCGGGGGCGGCGTGGCTGCGGTCCGCGCTCCGCCAGCGGAACTGGACGGCCGTCCGTGACTTCCTCGGCTCGGTCGAGCATCCCGACGACCGGGCGTTCTATCTCGGTGTCTGCGCGGACGTCGAGGGTGTGCAGGACTGGATCGAGGACTGGATCGCGGCCGAGCCGCACTCCACCCTCCCGATGCTGGTACGCGGCTGCCACGGCGTCTACTGGGCCTGGGAGGCGCGCGGTGGCGCCACCGCCGAGAACACCAGCCAGAGCCAGTTCAGCGGTTTCTTCGACCGGCTGCGGATGGCCGAGAACTGCCTCGACGAGGTGGTGGACCGCGACCCCGAGGACACGACCGCGTGGACCTTCCTGGTGACCGCCGCCCGGGGCCGCCAGGTCGGCCGGGAGGAGGCGACGCACCGCTTCGCGGAGGTGATCCGCCGGCATCCCACGCATCTCATCGCGCATCAGCAGATGCTCCAGTTCCTCTGCCGGAAGTGGTTCGGCAGCACGGAGGAGATGTTCGACTTCGCGCGTACGGCGGCGGCGAATGCGCCGGCCGGGAGCATGCTGCCCGAGCTGGTCGTGGTGGCGCACATCGAGCACTGGCTCGACCTGCCCAGCGAGGAGAAGGACCCGTACATCATGAGTGCGCCGGTACGCGCCGAACTGCGGGCGGCGGCCGAGCAGTCGATCTGGCACCCGGAGTACCGGCGCCGGCCGGGCTGGCCCAGCCCGTTCAACTCGTTCGCGCTCGCCTTCTCCTTCGCCGAGGACTACCCGGCGGCGGCAGCCGTCTTCGACGCGATCGGCGACAACGTGACCGAGTGGCCGTGGTACTACTCCAGCGGCAGCGACCCGGCCGGGCGCTTCGCCACCTGGCGGGACATCGCCTACGCCAACCGGAACGAGCCGCCACGGTAGCGGTGTAACGGAAACGCCGCCGAAATCGCTGTCGCCCTTCTCCCGGAATCCGATCCGGTACGGCTTCCGTCGGCCCGTCGTGCTCGCTATTCTCTGCCGGTCCATTCGATCATGAGAAAGGGAAAGACCGAGCATGTCCAACGTGACGGGGGCGGAACAGCGGCCGAAGAAGTCGATAGTCACCTGGTTCCGTGGCCTTCGGCCGATCAGCAAGTTCCGGGTCGTCCTCTTCGGCATCGCGGTGCTGGTGGCGCCGTTCGCGATCTATCTGGGACTCGACGAGCCAAACCAGGCCGAGGCGGGCGACTGCATGGCCGGTCAGACGGTCTCCGAACTGCGTACGGTCGACTGCGCCGACGGTGCCGCGCAATGGAAGGTGCTGGCCCGGTTGGAGGGTAAGACCGAGGCCGATCACAACGACGCCGCGTGTGCGGCCCACCCGGAGACCGAGGCGTCCTTCTTCGAGGACGGACGGCGGTTCGCGAAGGGTTTCATCCTCTGCCTCGGGCCGGTCGGCGAATGACCCCGCCGCCCGGCGGGTTCGGGCCGGGCGAGCGGCGGCCTCCGGCTCGCTGGTCCGGACCCGCCGGGCGCGCGGACCAGGCGGCGGTCCGGCACCACCGAACCTTTCTCGACCCGGACGCCCCGGCGCCGACGGCCACGACGGACCGCAGGGGAGGTCGAAGGGGCAGCCCCGGTGATCGCCGCCCGCCCGACCCGAAGGCCACCGTGGACCGCCACCTCCACCACTCGGGTATCCGGATCGCTCGCGCTCCCGCGCCATCCTCGCTGGCTCGCGGTTGGCCTGGTCATATGTGAACGGCTCGGTGCGCTGCCCGGCGACGGCAAAGCGCGTGATCGCTCCGGCATATGAGATCGCGACGGTGACGTCTGGACCTTCGGAGCGTCGGCCCATAGGCTCCTTGCGCGCGGGTTGTGCATGCGACACTCGGCAATTGCCCTCGGCTCTTCGGGCGGTGCATCATGGGCTAACCGGTCCCGGCGTATCGAGCAGGTGATGGGGGAAGAGCGTGGCGCAGGGCTCGATCAAGAAAGATCCCGCCGCCGAGCTGCGGGACGCGCTCATTTCTGCGCTGATCGACGTGCAATTTATGAATGCGCTTCCGGACCGGCGCCTGCTCATAAATCTGGTCAGGCGTGACGTCATCAACTTTCCCGATGTCCAGGAGCGTTCGGAGGCCAGGCTGCACGTCGTGGAGATCGTGTTGGCGTGCCTGGGTAATCCCGGCGGGCTCCGGGCGCTGGTCGCCGCGCTGGCGACGATGGCACCTGACGCGCCCGGCACGAAACGCGCGACCCAGTTGATCGAATCGGCCGCGTTGCTCAACCTGTTGCCGGACAGCGAGGTCAAGCGGGTGCACGAACTGCTCCGCAGAGCGGAGGAAGGGCGGCCCGAGCCGGGCTGGTGGCGACGAGCGACGAACGCATCGGTTCCGCACCTGCCGGGCACGGTCAAGAACCTGACAACGGCGTTCGATCACCTCGCCACCCAGGCGCACGGCCGGCACCGGCTGCCGGCGGCGTTGGTCTTGGTCAACGATGTCGCGGCCCAGCTCGACGGTCCGATCGCGGTCGAGTTGTCGAACTGGGCGGAGGGGCAGGCCGAGCGCCTCGAGGTGCTCGACGAGTTCCGGGCACTCCGCCGACCACCCGATGGCCCGGTCGACGGGGCGGGCGCGGTGGCGGTACCGACCGTCGACCCGGAGGGGCCGTCGGCCCCGCACCACCCGGCCGACCCGCCGGCGGAGGTCGGCGGCGACGATGGCGAGGGGTCAGCGGATACCGGACAAATTGCTACGATCCTTGCAGCCGATCCGGACGAATCGGATGAGCTGGCAGAGATTGGACTGACCGACGTCGTCGACGTGCCCGTGCCAACCGAGAGCGAGGCGGGCCTACTGCGAGGAGATCCGATGCCTCCCGTCGCCCCCACCCAGCGGTCCACCGCCAAGCTGCCGCAGGTCTGGGGCGACGTGCCGCAGCGAAATCCGAACTTCACCGGCCGCAAGGAACTCCTCGAACACCTGCACAACGAGCTGCGGGCCTCCCGGGAGACCGCGGTGCTGCCGCAGGCGCTGCACGGCATGGGCGGCGTCGGCAAGTCGCAGGTCGCCATCGAGTACGTGCACCAGCACAGCAGCGACTACGACCTGATCTGGTGGGTACCATCCGAACAGGACGGTCAGATCCTGGCGTCGCTTACCAAACTCGCCCAGCGACTGGATCTCGACGTGAGTCCCGAGGCGAACAGCGCCGTTCCCGCCGTACGGGAGGCGCTGAGCACCGGCCAGGTGCCGTACGACAGCTGGCTGCTCGTCTTCGACAACGCCGAGGCGCCGGAGGAGGTGCAGCGGTATTTCCCCACCGGCGGCGCCGGCAAGATCCTCGTCACCTCCCGCGACCTCGACTGGGCCCGGGTCAGCCAGGCGATCGAGGTCGACGTCTTCACCCGTGAGGAGAGCCGGACGTTCCTGCGGAAACGCAACCCCGAGCTGTCCGACGCCGACACCGACCGGCTCGCGGAGGCCCTGGGGGACCTGCCGCTCGCCATCGAGCAGGCCGCGGCCTGGCGTGCGGCCACCGGCATGCCGGTGGACGAATATCTCGCGTTGTTGGAGGACAAGCGGATCGAGTTGCTGGACGCCTCACCATCGCCGGACTACAAGCGGTCGGTGGCGGCGGCCTGGAAGCTCTCGCTGGAGAAACTGCGGGACGTCAACGAGGGCGCCTTCCAGTTGTTGCAGATCTGTTCCTTCTTCGCTCCCGAGCCGATCTCGCGGGATCTGTTCGCCGGCTCGCCGACGGCGCCGATCACGCCCGCTCTCGACGCGACCCTCAGCGACAAGTTCCGGCTCAGTCGGGCGATCCGCGACATCCAGCGGTACGCGCTCGCCCGGATCGACCATCGGCGCAACACGCTTCAGATCCACCGGCTCATCCAGGCGGTGCTGGTCGGCGGGATGGACGACGAGGAGCGGACGCTGATGCGCCGGGGCGCGCACACGCTGCTGGCGAATGGCAACCCCAACAACCCGAGCCGGCGGGACCAGTGGGACAACTACCAGGCGCTCCGGCCGCACGTGACCGTTTCCCGGGCGGTGGAATCCACCGATCCCCGAGTCGAGGACCTGGTCTTCGGGATCGTGCAGTTCCTCTATCACTGGGGCGACCACACCGGCAGCGAGGAACTGGCCGAGGAGGCGCACGGCCTGTGGGTGGGTAACCGCGGTGAGGCGGACCCGCAGACGCTCCGGCTGGCCAAGTGGCTCGGCTGGACGCGCTGGATCAACGGGAAATACCGCAAGGCCCGGGAGCTGAACCGGCACACGCTCGAGCTCTACCGTCAGACGCTCGGCGACGAGGACGAGGGCACCATCGACGCCATGTACATGGTCTCGATCGACCTGCGTACCGGTGGGGAGTTCGTCGCCGCCCGCGACCTCGACGAACGGGCGCTCGCGGTTGCCCGGCGCGAGTTCGGTGAGGACGATCCCGCGACGTTGATCTGCGCGAACAGCCTCGGAGTGAGCCTGCGACTCAACGGCGAGTTCAAGCGGGCCGCCGAACTCGACCGGGACACCGCGGATCGCCGGGCGACCATCCTCGGGCCGGACGACGAGGCGACCCTGAACAGCCTCACCAACCTACTGCTCGACATCCGCGAGTCCGGCAGCTATCTCCAGGCCCGCCGGCAACAGGAGGACCTCTACGTTCGGCACCTGGCGGCGTTCGGCCCCGAGGCTCCGGCCACGTTGAAGGCCAGCCGTACGCTGGCGGTCGCCCGGCGGAAGGCCGGTGACCATCCCGGTGCTCGTGACCTGGCCGAGAAGACCCTCGACAAATACCGCCGCCGCTACGACGACGACTATCCGGAGACCATCGCCACGGCGGTGGGATTCGGGATCGACCTGCGGCATGCCGGCGACCTGTCCGCAGCACTGGATCTCGGCGAGGCCACCCTCGAGCGCTACGACCGGATGTTCGGCCCGAGGCACCCCTACCTGCTGGCGGCCCGGACGAACCACGCGATCGTGCTGCGACTGCAAGGTGACGCCGAGGCCGCGTACCGGCACGACAGCGAGGCGTTGGCGGCGCTGCGATCCACCCTGGGTAACGACCATCCGGTGACGCTGACCTGCGCCACGAACCTGGCCAGTGACCTCTACGCGCTCGGCAGCCTACAGACCGCCTACGAACACGACACCGACACCCTGGCCCGGTCGGAACGGGTCCTCGGGGTGGAGCACCCGTCGACTCTCGCCTGTAGCGTCAACCTGGCGCTGGATCTGCGGGCGCTGGGGCGGGTGAACGAGGCAGACAAGATCCTCTCCGACACGATGGCTCGGCTCCGACGGGTGCTCGGGGAACGGCATCCGGCGACGCTGAACGCGATCCAGAGCGTACGGGCGGACTGCGACGTGGACCCGATGCCCCTGTGAGCCGGGGCGCCGCCTCGCCGCCCGTCCCGGGGTGGCGGCGGCTCGGCGCCGGCTCCCGCTCGCGGCGGCCGGGCCGGTCAGTCCACCCGCCCGGGAGGTCCGCTGCCGATGTTGCTGCGCGGCCGTTCCACCTGGTCCATGACCCGTTGGAGGGGCCGAGCCAGCAACTCCTGGTCGCGGCCGGCCAACGTGGCGAGGGAGTCGTTGCTGAGGTCGACCAGTTCCGTCTCGACGTCTCGGGAGAAGGAGCTTTCCACTCGCCGGTTCCTTCCTCTGGGGGACGCCGTCTCATCACCCGCGAGCGTGCGCTGACCCGGCCGACATCGGTGGCGGGGAGTGTCCGGTCCGTTGCCCTGCGGTTTCACCAGTTTCCCACACGCCTCGGGCAACTCGGTCGTGATTCATCTCTGTTTTTTGCCGGCGGCCGGTGGGATGCTGAATCTCCTGGGGGCATCCAATGAACCTTTTTCAACCTCCCCCTGCGGTCCGGCGGACCGCAGGATCGGACGCGGTGCGTGAGGGCCGCGCGGTCCAGGTGGGAAAAGGTTCAATGTCGAGATCCTTTGGCGCGTCCTCCGACGTCGAAGTCGGCATCGTCACCGCATTACCGGTGGAATGCGTGGCGCTGCGGATGATGGTCGACGAGCTGGCGGAGCTTCGAGTTCCCGGCGACCCCAATCACTACCGTGCCGGGGTGCTGCCGAGCCGGGATCCGGAGCGCCCGCACCGGGTCGTCACCGCAGTGCAGGCCGAGGACGGCACCCGTAACGCGGCGGCGATCTGTGCGGACATGGCGCGGAGCTTTCCCGGACTGGGGACGTTCGTGATGTGCGGGATAGCCGGCGGCGTACCCGCGCTGCACCAGCCCGACCGGGACGTGCGGCTCGGCGACATCGTGGTGGCGACGAAGGGCGTCGTCGACTACGACCACGTCTGGACGGTGGACGGCAGCGACACGCTGCGCCGATCGGTGCAACAGCCGTCGAAGGCGCTGATCCGGGCGGATCGGGAACTGGAGATGAGGGAGCTGACCGGCGAGCTGCCCTGGGCGGCGCTGCTCGGCACGGCGCAGGGCAGGACGGCAGGGTTCCGCCGACCGGCCGAGGAGACGGATCCGCTTCGTCCACAGGAGAGTGTCGAAAGCCGGCCGGACATCCGACCGGAGTGGCCGGTCGGCTCACCCCGGGTACACCGCGGCGCGGTGGGCAGCGCGGACCGGTTGCTGCGCGACGCGGCCCGCCGGGACGCGTTGGCGGGCCGCCACCGGATCCGGGCCGTGGAGATGGAGGGCTCCGGGGTGGCGGTCGCCGCCGACCTGCACGAGCGGCAGTGGTTCATGGTCCGTGGCGTCGCCGACTACTGCGACAATCGGACGAAGAACGACGTCTGGCATCCGTACGCGGCGCTGGCCGCAGCGGCGTACGTCCGCGCGCTGCTGGCCGAGGCCGCGCCGTTCGGGCCGGACGACCGGCGACCTGCCGGACCGGCGGCGAATGGTCTCCAGACGGTCGTCGACGCGCTGTTGAGCGTCCCCGCGATGCGCGACGACTACCAGCGGCGGGCGGTCATCGCCCTGTTGCCCGAGCACATCCGGACGGCGGTCCCGGACAGCGTGCTCGGCAGGTTGCACGTCGTCGGGCTGGTGCGGACCTGCGAGCACTATCCCGGCGGCCGGGAGGCCCTGCTCGACGCGCTCCGGCTGACCTTCGGGGCGGACGACCCGGAATACCGGCGGATCAACGGGATCGTCGAGCGGCACTGGTCAGCCGGCTAGCGCCGCGGGCGCTCGGCAGCCGTCAGGCGGTCAGCGCGCGGTTGGCGCTGCGGTCGCTCGGCCGTGGTCAGGAGCGGTCAGGCGGTTAGCGCCGCGGTCACCTCGTCCAGCCAGTCGGTGAGCCGGACGGGATCGGGCCGGTGGCCCTGCTCGGTGGCGTGCAGGTAGACCGCGCGGACGAGTTCCGGGCGGTGCAGCAGCGCGGAACCGGAGTCGAGATCGGGGCCGAGCGTGCTGAGCCCGAGTCCGACCCAGGCGTTCAGGTCGTTTGCGTTCGCCACCAGGCGCGCGCGGTAGCCGGCCCGGGCGGCCTCGGGGTCGTCCCGGACGAGGGCGACGTCGGCCTCGGTGAAGTCGAGCGAGCGCAGCCGGGGACCGAGCCGGAGCGGGTGTCCGGCGATGTGCCGGCGGACGAGCAGCAGCGTTCCGGATGACCAGCGCCGCTGCGGATGCGCGCTGAGGCCGGGCCGGTAGGCGTCGAGTTCCACCCGCTGGTCGCGGACCCACGCACGGGTGAGCAGGTGGACGTCGGCCGGCGGCGGGTGCAGGTGACGGATCCGCCATCCGGCGCGGTGACCGGCGGCGACGAGCTCGGCGCCCCGTACCACGCCGGGCGGTAGCGGATCCGCCAGCCAGGGCTCGACCCGCTCGGTCAGCCCGGCGACGAGCCGCTCGCCCCAGCCGGTCAGCCCGGCGCCCGGCTGCCGGACGCCCCGGAGCGCCTCGCGGACCTGCGCCCGGGCGTACGCGTACTCCAGGTCCGCGCTGCGCCGGTGCGGTCCGGTGCGGGTGAGCCGGTATTCGCGCCAGAACCCGGCGATGCCGACGAAGGCGTAGATCCCCTGCAACAGGCCGCTCATCGGGCGTGGGTCGTCGCGCCAGGGGGCGTACCGCACCTGCTCGTCGGGGCCGGCGGTGAGCGGTACGAGGTGCATCAGACCGCCGAGTTTGATGTGCTGGAACTCGTGCACCAGCGCCACCGCCAGGGTCACCTCGTCCGGCGGGGTCGAGACCATCACGCTGCCGAACGCCTCGCCGGTCGACGCGCTGCGCGTCTCCGAATCGTCGGTACTGGGCAACGGCACCAGGGACACCACGGCCGCCGCGATCGCCTCGGCGCCGTCCGGCCGCTGGTCGTGGAGCAGCCGCCAGGCCCCGGCCAGCAGCTCCGTCCAGTGCGCCACGGCCGCCGCGTCGAGCCGGTCCGGCTCGACCGGGTCGGCGAGTTCGCGGTACGGGTCGACGTCGTCGAGCAGGACGCGTAGCCGGGGATCGGGGCCGACCGTCAGCCGCCGCAGGCTCCACCAGCCCGGGATCTCTTCCTCGGGTGAACTGAGCCGGACCGTCGGCCCGTCACCTGGGGCACCGATCCGGAGCACACCGTCGGCGCATTCCGCCGTCACCTGGCGCCATCCGGTCGGGTCGGCGAGCACCGCCATTCCGAGCGACGGCAGCATGACCCGACCGGCGCGCACGGGCAGCCGGGTACGCCAGGACAGGCCGGCTCGGGCGGCGGCCACCAGCGCCACCGCGTGCAGTGCGCCGAAGTCGACCCAGATCGGCGCCCCCGCCCGCGCACCGCCCCGATGGCGCCGCAGCGCGTACGCGGCCCAGTTGCCGACCTGCGGGTGCAGCAGCAGTTCCGTGAACGCCTCCGGTGCCGCCTTCTCGGCGCGGATCAGCACCTCCCGGGCGGTGTCGGCCGGCGGCAGCGGGCCGAGCAGCCGTGGTTCGGCGCGGGCCGCCTCGACCACCGCGTGCAGCAGCAGGAGTCGTCGGCTGCGCTGGGTGTGCCAGAGTTGCCGGACCAGGTCGGGGCCGCCGTCGCCGGTGCAGAGCGCGTCGAGGTGTTCCCGGGGCAGGCGATGGTGGGGGAGGCTCGGCTGGGGCGCGACACGGTCCACCACTGACACACTCCTCGCTCCGTCTTGCGTAGACAGCGCTGTCCCGTCCGTGGCCAGTGCCGGAAACTCTACCGCCGCTGCCTGCGGTGGCAACCTATCGACGGATAGCGATCAGATCGCCGTTTCGGCGTGGGGTCGGTTTCGACTGGCACGACGACGTACGGGGTGTCACCGGAAGTGGCCGCTTCCGGTGACACCCCGCACTTTCGGCGGTACTACGGGTTGACGGTGATGGTGAAGGTGGACGTGGTGTTCCGGATGTTCTGGTAGTTGTTGCTCAGCCGGAGGTTGTTGAAGACCGCCGTACCGCGCGCCGGGCCCTGACCGGCCTCGGGCAGCTCGTTCGCCCAGATGCCGAACCCGGACTTGGCGTCGTACGCGTCACCGCTGCGCTGCGCGCCACTGATGGAGATGCTGGTGAATATGGTGTCGGTGACCGAGAACTGTGGCTGACCGCCCACGTAGTTCGTCTGGAACATGATGCCGTGATAGGTCGGGTCCACGATGTCGATGTCACTGACCCGTATTCCGCGCATCTCCTTAGACGCGGAGAAGACCCATATTCCGGGGAAGGTCTGCGCGCCCCAGAAGTGGCCGCCGGACCGGACTATCGAGGCGTTCTCCACCCGGGTCAGCCCCGGCCCGAACCCGACGAACGGATATCCGAAGTCGAGCGAGCTGATGGTGATCCCGGAGTAGACGAGCTGGTCGGCGATGTACATGTTGCGGAAGGTGTTGTCCTGCCCGCCGTACACCGCGACCCCGGCCGCCCGCCAGGTCAACGTCGCGGTCAGGTTCTCGAAGACGTTGCCGGTGTTCGCCCCGCCACCGGCGTCGGTCGCGGAGAAGAGCGCGAACGCGTCGTCGCCGTTGCCGCGCCCCTCGACGTTGCTGACCAGGTTGTTCGTACTGCCGTTGGTCATGTTGATCGCGTCGGCGAAGGTGTTGCGGATCCGCGAGTTCTTGATGGTGATGTTGCTGACGTGCACGCCCCAGAACATGCAGACGGTGTGCTCGACCCAGACGTTGTCGAAGGTCAGGTTGGAGACGTTCGACAACTCGCCCCACACCTTGCCGGGGCCGTCGATCCGGGATGTGTAGTTGCCGAAGAAGGCGAGGTGCTCGAACGTCGAGCCGTTCGCCGAACTCTCGACCCGGAAACCGGCGTCGGTGTTCTCCTGGCCGGGTGGGGTCTGGAACCGGGTGTACCACATGCCGGCGCCGACCACCTTTACCGCCTTGCCGTACACCTGGACCTTGTTCGAGGTGCTGTAGGTGCCGGCGGGCAGGTAGACGCCGACCAGGTTGCCGGTGGTGTCCATCCGGACCCGGTCCAGCGCGTTCTGCACGTCCTGCTGACCGGTCCCGGTCGGCGTGGTGTAGCGGGCCGGGTCCGGGTTCGCCCGCGGCGAGACCTGCTCCAGGTTGATGAAGTCGATCGCGTACGTGAGGCTGTTGGCCGGATCCTTCTGGAGCCTGATCCGGCTGCCGGCCGGGATCGACGAGTTGAGCATGACGTTCGCCTCGTCGTAGACGTGCCGGGGTCCGCCCGAGCCGGGCGAGTTGGTCGGGCTCGCCTCGGCCCCGTAGAGCCAGGCGTACCGGCTGGTCAGGTCGATGGCCTTGTGGAACGTGCCGTCGACGTAGATGTTCAGCGTCGAGTTGGCACCGCCGCCGCCCGGGGCGTCCGGCATGGAGAAGCGGGTGACCAGGGTGTTGGTCGGGGCCCGGGTGGTCCACTCGACGTACGCGCCGTTGCTGTTCAGGGTCACCGCGCGCCGGCCCGACGCCTCACCCGCGAGGTCGCCGACGGTCCGGTTCGGCCCGACGACCGCCGCGCCGCCGCCGAGTACGCCGTCCTCGGCCTCGTACATCTCGTAGGGCATGTTGGCGCCGCGTCCGACGAAGAACGGGGTGTCACTGGTGTTGTTGCCCTGCTTCACCGGCAGTTCGTTGGCGTCCGCCGCCAGTACGGTCCGGACCGTGTACCGGCCGTTGGCCGCGGTCCAGGTGCCGAGGTTCACCGGCGAGGTGCTGGCCCCGGCCGCGATGGTGCCGGTGTACGAGCCGGTCAGCGTGCGTACCGCCGTGCCGCTGGCGTTCAGCACGGTCACCGTGATGCCGTGTGCCCCACCGGCCGAGGCGATGGTGCCCTGGTTGCGGATCGCCACCGAGAAGGTGACCGTCTGGCCGTTCGCCGGGGTACTCGGCGACCAGCTCGGGATGGCGACCAGGTCCGAGCTGGCCACCGGGGCGACGGTCAGCGAGGACGGGTTGGTGAAGCTGTTGTTGGTCTCGCTCTGCTCGACGACACTGTTGGACTCGTCGACCTTGGCGGTCAACTGGTAGGTGCCGGCGTTGCGGGGTCCCGCGTCCGCGCTGACGGTGCTGCTGGCCCCGGCCGCGAGTCCACCGACGGCGGTGGTGCCGACCAGGGTCGTACCCAGGTAGAAGTTGACGTTGGTGGCGCCGGAGGCGGCGGTGCCAGCGTTGCGGACGGTGGCCGAGACGGTGATCGGGGTGGTCTCGACCGGCGCGGCCGGGCTCCAGGTGGCGGCGGTGACGGTCAGGTCCGGGTTCGGCGCCGGCACCCCGAAGACCTGGAACTCGGCGACCTGGCCGGCCGGCGCCCCGCTGTTCGTGGTGATCGACAGCCGGACGTCGGCGACGTTGCCGCTGACCGGGATGGTGACGCTGTTGCCGCTGCCCGGGTTGAAGGTGTGGAGCGTCGCCGCCGACAGGCTGGTGAACGACGAGCTGCTCTGCTCGCGGCCGAGCACCTGGATGGTCTGGGTGCGCGGGCCCCAGGCCGGGTCCGGGTTCAGCCGGACCACCACCGAGCTGACCGTGGCGTTCGCGCCGAGCTGCACGGTGAGCACGCTCGGGTACGCCCCGCCGGCCCCCTCCCAGTACGTCGCCACGTTGTCGTCGTTGGCGTTGGTGGCGACGAAGGTGTGCACGGTCGACGAGGCGGTGATCGGCTTGCCGACCGCCAGGTTCGTCCCGGCCGGCGGGTTGCCGGTGCCGTTCCGGGTCACCGTGTTGCTGTTGCCCGACACGTTCCCGGCGGTGTCCCGGGCCCGTACGTAGTACGAGACCGTCGCGCTCTCCGGCTGGTTGTCGGTGTACGTCAGCACGTTGCCGAGGTTGGCCCGCAGCGCGCCGTTGGCGTAGACGTCGTACCCGACGACGCCGACGTTGTCGCTGGCGGCGTTCCAGGTCAGCCGGATCTGCCCGCTGGCCGGCTGGGTGTAGGCCAGGTTGGTCGGCGCGGTCGGGGCCTGGTTGTCCGGGCCGCCGGTCGGGCCGTGCACCTCCAGTTCGGAGAGCTGACCGGCCGGCCAGCCGGTGTTGGCGGTGATGTGCAGCCGCAGGTAGCGGGTGTTGGTGGTCGGCAGGTTGACGGTGACGGTGTTGCCGCTGGCCGGGTTGAAGGTGTAGCCGGTGGCGGCGACGAGGGTGCTGAAGGTGCTGCCGTTGTTGCTGTTCTGCACGGAGAGGGTCTGGGTACGGGTGCCCCAGCCGGTCGGCAGTTTGAGTACGAGCCGGTTCACGTCGGCGGCGGAGCCCAGGTCCGCCTGGATCCACTGTGGAAACGCGTTGTTCGCGCTCTCCCAGTAGGTCGCCTGGTTGCCGTCGCCCGCGTTGCCCACCGGATACTCCGGATGCGAGCTGCTGGCGCCGAGGCTGGCGGCGACCGCGACCTCGGCCCGCTGGGGGGCGTCGTCGGGGCGGGCGGAGGCCGGGGTCGGGAAGAGCGATCCGGCGGCCACGAGTAGTCCGGTGGCGAGCGTCGCCGCGATCAGGCGCGGTCTCGGTGCTAGCTGTCTCATCGTGTTCCCTTGGCGCTCGTCGGAACCGACTGGGAGGTGCTGCGAGCGGCCGGGCCTGGTCGGCGGCTGGCCCGGCTGCCGCCCGCCGCCGAAGCGAGCGGTGGCGCCGTCCGTCCGACCTGTCCACCGCCGCCGCGACCCCGCCGAGGGCCGATCCCCGAGGCAGCCGGGGAAGGAGCACAGAGAACGCCTGTCCAGAAATTCCGGGATGTAGAAAGCTATTGAGCAACCTCTGACCCGAAACTTGCGTGGTGTCGTCGTAATGTTGCAGACGTGCTACGGCCGCGTCAACACCTCGGGCGGATCAGTCCGGATCGATGGGGTGGGAGTAGGGTAATTTATCCGGATCGATTCTTATTTGCGGGCGCGCGGGTCAGCCGAGCCGGCCGCTGTGCGCGGCGAGGAGCGCCCGCAGCGGTGCCGGATCGGCCCCGTCCAGGCCGCGCTTCGGCAGTACCAGCATGGCCGCGCCCCGGCGCCGCGACGCGAGCAGTACGAACGACCGGCCCGTCTCGACGTGCAGCGGGTGCATCGACCAGCCGCTGCTCATCTCCCCACTGACGTTCCACACCCGTACGCCGGCCTCGCTGACCGTGGCGGTCATCGGCTGGGTCAGCGCCGGGTTCGCCCGGACGAGCAGCCACAGATGCAGGCGGTAGATCAGCCGGGGGTTGCGGAGAAACCGACGCAACAGGAAGTCGACCCCCATCACGACCGGCATCAGTACGACCAGCAGGGCGCCGACCGCCAGTGCCACGACCGTCGAGAACTCCCCGGCCAGCACGGACTCCACGACGACGGTCGCGACGGCCAGCGGGGCCACCAGGGTGGTCGGCCAGCGCAGGTACCAGGGGGTGTGGAAGTTGCGGGACTGTGCGGCGAGACCGTCGAGCAGGTCGTCGGTGGTGAGGGTGTAGTGCAGCGTCGATCCGCCCGTCGCGACGTTTTCCGAGGTCATGGCGGGGCAGCCTAGCCCGTCGGCGATCGGCGGTGTGCGTGGACCGGTCCGGTGGCAGGCTGGCCCCGCCAGGGCTAGCCTTCCCGGAGCCTCCCATCCGGTGGCCCAGGTCGGCACAGTGGTGGTTGCGATTTGTTGCGACGACAGGGAGTTCTCTTGCGGTATCGACTACTGGGCCAGAGCGGTCTGCGCGTCTCCGAGCTGTTCCTCGGCACGATGGGCTTCGGTACACAGGGCGGGGTGGGCGCTCCGTTGCCGGTCGCCCGCGACGTCCTCGACGCGTACCTGGACGCGGGCGGCAACGTCGTCGACACGGCGGTCAACTACGGCGGTGGGGAGAGCGAACGGATCCTCGGTGAGCTGCTGGTCGGGCGGCGGGACCGGGTGGTGCTGGCCACCAAGTACACCGCGTCGCGGGACAGCACCGACCCGAACGGGTACGGCAACCACCGGAAGAACCTCCGGCTCTCCCTGGAGACCAGCCTGCGGCGGCTGCGTACCGACCACATCGACCTGTACTGGGTGCACGTGTGGGACCGGCACACGCCGATCGAGGAGACGATGCGGGCGCTGGACGACGCCGTGCAGGCCGGCAAGATCCTCTACCTCGGCATCTCCGACGCGCCGGCCTGGGTGGTCAGCCGGGCGAACACCCTCGCGCAGTGGCGCGGCTGGGCGCCGTTCGTGGGCCTCCAGGTGCCGTACAACCTGCTGGAACGGGACATCGAGCGGGAGTTGCTGCCGATGGCGGAGGCGTTCGGGATGACCGTGGCGAGCTGGTCGCCGCTGGCGCACGGCCTGCTCTCCGGCCGGCACACCCGGGCCGGCGGCAGTGCCGGAAACCGGGCGGGCGGCAGTGCCGGCGATCGGGCCGGCGAGGGATTCGAGGCACTCAGCGGCCGGGAGCAGGCGGCGACGACGGCGGTACAGGAGATCGCCGACGAACTGGGCGTGACGCCCGCGCAGGTGGCGATCGCCTGGACCAGGGCGGGATCCCGGGCGGTACACCCGATCTTCGGGGCGACCACCGTCGCGCAGCTCAAGGAGAACGTCGGCGCGGTGGACGTGGCGCTGCCGGCCGAGGCGGTGCGGCGGCTGTCGGCGGCGGTCGAGTTCACCGCCGGCTTTCCGGCCGACTTCATCGCGAGCTGCGAAGAGACCGAGTGGCTGGTCGGGCCGAACGCCACCCGCCTCGACGGGCGCTGACCCGCCGACGGGTGCGGCATCCAGACCGCCCCGGCGACCGACCGCCCCTGCCGGGTCGGCGTGACGGAGCGCCTCCGCCTAGGCTCCCAGGAGACGTGGAAGGAGTGGGGATGCCGGCGACGACGGTGGCGGACTTCTGGTTCGACCCCTCCTGCCCGTACACCTGGACGACCTCGCGCTGGCTGCTGGAGGTGGCGAAGGTCCGGCCGGTCGAGCCGCGCTGGCACCTGATGAGCCTGTCGGTGCTGAACGAGGGGCGGGACGACGATCCGGAGGGCGACCCCGAGGGCTACCTCTGGGTGCCGGTGCGGATCTGCGCGGCGGTGCGCCAGAAGCACGGTCCGGAGGCGCTGGCCCGGCTCTACACCGCGATGTGGACCACCGCGCGGGGCGACGGGGACTGGCTCGGCGACCTGCACACCGCGCTGGACGCCGCCGGCCTGCCGCGCGAGCTGGTCGAGGCCGGCATGTCGACCGGGTACGACGACGCGGTGCGCGCCTCGCACGCCGAGGCGATCGCGCTGGTCGGCGAGCACGTCGGCACCCCGATCATCGCGGTGACCGGTACCGACGGCCGCCGGATCGCCTTCTTCGGCCCGGTCATCTCCCGGATCCCCACCGGCGAGCAGGCCGGCCGGCTCTGGGACGGCACGCTGCTGGTGGCCGGCGTGCCGGGCTTCCACGAGCTGAAAGGTGCCCCGCACGCCGAGCCGCAGCTCGACTATCCGGGTTGAGGCTCGACTATCCCCAGGTTGAGGCTCGACTATCCGGGTTGAGGTGAGTTCTCGCGGTCCCGGCGCCAGCCGAGCAGCCGGTGGTACGCGGCCAGCCCGTCCGGTACCCACGCCCACTCGGCCAGCCGCCGCGCCAACTCCTCGTCGGTCAGGAACGCGTGCCAGGCGACCTCCTCGACCTGCGGGTCGACCGGAGTCGCGCAGCGCACCTCGTAGACGGCGGACCACCAGGTGTGCTCGGGAGTCTCGTAGAGGAACCTGAACAGCGGCGTCGGCGCGGGCAGGCCGGTGACACCCAACTCCTCCTCGGCCTCGCGCCGGGCCGCCTCGTCGTACGTCTCACCGGTGCCGACGACCCCGCCGACGAACATGTCGTAGCGGGACGGGAAGACGAGCTTCTGCGCGGTACGCCGATGCACGAAGATCCGCCCCGACGGGTCGCGGGCCAACACGAAGACGGCCCGGTGCCGGAGCCGGCGGGCGTACGCCTCGCCGCGTGGGGCCTGCCCGACCACCCGGTCCCGCTCGTCGACGATGTCCAGGATCTCGTCCGCCGATCGTGCCACGGGACTACTCCACCTCCACCGCCTCGTACGTCAGCACCAGCTTCTCGGTCAACACGCCGGTGCCGCCGCTGGTGATCGTACTGACCTCCAGGCGCTTCGGGCTCACGCCCACGAGTCTGTAGCGCTTGACCGGCGTACCCGTGGCGTCGAGCACGAGCACGGCGGCGGCGGATCCGCCCTCGCCGCCCTGGCCGGCGCGGATGTCCGCGATCCACCCCTCGAAGCTGTTGCCGTCGCGTCGCGGCCGGACCAGGGTCAGTTCGCCGTCGTGCGGCCGGCCGGGCACGGTGTGGATCACGTACTTGCCGTCCGGGGTGTTCGACTTGAACTCGACGACGTCCTGGCCGAGTCGCAGGCCGGAGACCTCGGTGATCTGCGAGATCACCGTCCCGTCCAGGTCGAGGGCGAACGAGTGGCCGACTGCGACGTCGTGCTCGGGTAGTGGCATCTCTGCCTCCTCGGTGCCGGTGTCGGCACGGGGCGTGACAACCGGTGTCACCAGATAACCAGGTCCAGCCGCTCCCGGGCAGTCCCCAATTCGGCGGGTCCTGTCGGGGGCGGACCGCCGGCCCGGAGCGGGTCGGCCCCACTCCGGCTCAGCCCGGCCACTGCCACCGGGCGACCATCGGGTGGTCCTCGCCGTACCGTCGGGTGTGGTCGCGGCACTCCTGTCGGGCGTCGACCATCGCCTGACGCAGGTGGGCGGCCCGGGTGTCCAGCCCGGGTACCCGGTCGATCACGTCCATGACCAGGTGGAACCGGTCCAGGTCGTTCAGCATCACCATGTCGAACGGCGTGGTGGTGGTGCCCTCCTCCTGGTAACCCCGGACGTGCAGGTTGACGTGGTTCGTCCGGCGGTAGGTGAGCCGGTGGATCAGCCAGGGATAGCCGTGGTAGGCGAAGACGACCGGCCGGCCCCGGGTGAACAGGGTGTCGAACTGCGGGTCGGCCAGCCCGTGCGGGTGCAGGCTGGCGGGTTGCAGCCGCATCAGGTCCACGACGTTGACCACCCGGACCCTCAGCTCGGGCAGGTGCCGGCGGAGCAGGTCGGCGGCGGCCAGCGTCTCCAGCGTCGGTACGTCGCCGGCACACCCGAGCACCACGTCCGGCTCGGCCCCGGCGTCGGTACTGGCCCAGTCCCAGATTCCGAGCCCGCGCCGGCAGTGCAGCTCCGCCTGCGCCATCGGCAGCCAGTTCGGCGCGGTCTGCTTGCCGGAGATCACCACGTTGATGTAGTGCCGGCTGCGCAGGCAGTGGTCCATGGTGCAGAGCAGCGTGTTGCCGTCCGGCGGCAGGTAGACCCGGACGATCTCGGCCTTCTTGTTGGTGACGTGGTCGATGAAGCCCGGATCCTGGTGCGAGAAGCCGTTGTGGTCCTGCCGCCAGACGTGGCTGGAGAGCAGGTAGTTGAGCGAGGCGACCGGGCGGCGCCACGGGATGTCCCGGGTGACCTTGAGCCACTTGGCGTGCTGGTTGAGCATCGAGTCGACGATGTGGATGAACGCCTCGTAGCTGGTGAAGAGGCCGTGCCGGCCGGTCAGCAGATAGCCCTCCAGCCAGCCCTGGCAGAGGTGTTCGGAGAGCACCTCCATTACCCGCCCGCCGGGGGAGAGGTGGTCGTCGGCCGGCTCGGTCGCGCCGACGAACACCCGGTCGGTGACCTCGAAGACCGAGGCGAGCCCGTTCGACTCCACCTCGTCCGCGCCGAAGAGCCGGAACCGGTCCGGGTTGGCCGCGATGACGTCCCGGAGCCAGCCGCCGAGCACCCCGGTCGCCCCGGTGGAGGGGCTGCCGGGCCGGTTCACCTCGACGGCGTACCGCCGGAAGTCGGGCAGGACCAGGTCGCGGAGTACGACGCCGCCGTTGGTGTGCGGGTTCGCGCTCATCCGCCGGTTGCCGCGCGGCGCCAGGTCGGCCAGCGCCGGAACGGGCGCGCCGGTCGCGTCGAAGAGCTCCTCCGGCCGGTACGACCGCAGCCAGCGCTCCAACTGGGCCAGGTGCCCGGGGTCGTCGCGTACCCCCTCCAGCGGGACCTGGTGGGCCCGCCACGTCCCGGCGACCTGCTCGCCGTCCACCTCGCCCGGCCCGGTCCAGCCCTTCGGAGTGCGTAGCACCAGCATCGGCCAGCGGGGTCGCTCGACCGGCCCGCCCCGGCGGGCCCGCCGCTGGATCTCGGCGATCTCGGCCAGCGCCCGGTCCAGGCAGGCCGCCAGTTCCCGGTGCACCCGGCCCGGCTCGTCCCCGGCCACCAGGTACGGCCGGTAGCCGTAGCCGCGCAGCATGCCGAGCAGGTCCTCCTGGGGCAGCCGGGCCAGCACCGTCGGGTTGGCGATCTTGTAGCCGTTGAGGTGCAGGATCGGCAGCACCGCGCCGTCCCGGGCCGGATCGAGGAACATGGTGGAGAGCCAGCTCGCGGCCAGCGGACCGGTCTCCGCCTCGCCGTCCCCGACCACGCATGCCACCAGCAGGTCGGGGTTGTCGAACGCGGCCCCGTAGGCGTGCGCGAGCGAGTAGCCCAGCTCGCCGCCCTCGTGGATCGACCCCGGCACCTCCGCCGCCACGTGGCTCGGAATCCCGCCGGGGAAGGAGAACTGCCGGAACAGCCGGGCCATCCCGGCCTCGTCCCGGCCCACCGACGGGTACAGCTCGGTGAAGGTCCCCTCCAGCCAGGTGTTCGCGACGATCGCCGGAGCGCCGTGCCCCGGGCCGGTCACCAGCATCGCGTCCAGGTCGCGGGCCACGATCAACCGGTTCAGGTGTACGTAGACCAGGTTCAGCCCCGGGTCCGTACCCCAGTGGCCCAGCAGGCGCGGCTTGACGTGCTCCGGCCGCAGCGGCTCGCGTAGCAGCGGGTTGGCCAGCAGATAGATCTGCCCGACGCTCAGATAGTTGGCGGCCCGCCAGTACGCGTCGATCCGGCCCAGTTCCTCGTCGGTGAGCCGGGACTGCGGGTCCAGCACGGTCTCCATCACCCGAGCCTGCCCCGGCTCGGGCCGACCCGCGACCGGAACGGCCATCCCGGGGCGCTCACTCCTGGATGTACACGCCGTGCGCGCTGCGTACCACCACGACCGGCGAGGCCGAGTGGTAGAGCATCGCCTGGCTGACCGAGCCGAGCATGCCGCGCCACGGTTCGTCGCCGCGCGCGCTGACCACCACGAGTTCGGCCCGGCGCGTCTCGTGGGCCAGCGCCGACTCCGGGTCGCCGGTCCGGACCTGCTGGTCGACCTGGACCGAGGGGTACTTCCGCTGCCACGGCGCGACCGCCTCGGCGAGCTGCTCGACGACCTCGGGCGGCGGGGCGCCGTCCGTACCGTCCGGGTCGCAGACCTGCACCACGACCAGGTCGGTCGAGTGCCGCGCGGCGGTGTCGAAGGCGTAGTCGAGGGCGCTCAGCGAGCTGGCCGAGCCGTCCACCCCGACCAGCACCGGCCCGGTCGACGGCAGTTGTTCCCGGGCAACCAGCACGCTGCAACCGGCCCGGGCCGCGAGCTGTACGGCGGTGGCGTCGGAGGCCGCCGGCACGTCGGGGTCCACGGAGAGCCCGCCGTCGCCGATCACCAGCAGCGCGGCGGAACCCGACTCCCGGAGCAGGGTGGTGATCACCGGTCCCTCGATGAGCGCGCAGGAGACCTCGACCCCGGGCTGCGCCCCGGCCGCGGTTTCGGTCGCCCGGCGCAGCAGTTCCTCGGCGGGGCGGCGGGGCTCCTCCGGAATCGGTTCGGACGGGTCCGCCACCCAGTTGAACGCGTGCACGACGCGCAGCGGGCGGGAGTGCAGCGCCGCCTCGCGGGCCGCCAGCCGGACCGCCGCCATACTCAGCCGGGAGTCGTCGACCCCGACCACGACCAGCGCGTCCTGCGGCGCGCTCACCGTCGCCCCGCGGTCACTCGGCCACCGGCCCGCCACCGACTACGTGACGTGTCTTCTGCACCAGCCGAGAGTATCCGGGCGCTGCGGCGGCCGTCGCCGGATTCGGCCAGTACGCCCGCGCGGTGGATCGTTCGATCAGTGCTCGACCCGCAGTACGGCCATCGTGGCGTTGTCCCGACCGCCCGCGACCAGCGTGTCGGCGAGGATGCCCCGGACCGTCTCGGCGAGGCTGCCGGTCGCGCCGAGCCGGTCGGCCAGCCGCTGGTAGTCGAGCTGTTCGGCGACCCCGTCGGTGCAGAGGCAGTAGACGTCGCCGGGCCGCAGCGCGACGTTGAGCAGGTCCGGCTCGGGCATGGCGGGGTGGCCCACATAGCGGGTGAGCTGGTATCGGGCGGTGGCGGCGGCCGGGGAGTCCGCCGGATACCAGCCGTACACGGCACCCAGCCAGGCGGCCGTGTGGTCGACGGTGAGTAGTTCGAGCAGCCCGTCCCGGAGCCGGTACGCCCGGGAGTCGCCGATCTGCACGATCCAGCCGGAGAGTTCGGCCGCCCCGGCCGGGCCCGGTGCCGCACCGCCCGGCGCCGAGCGGGCGACCGGCGCGGTACGCCGTGATCCCTGGTCGGCGACGCCCGGCTCGGCGGGGAACGGCACCTCGGTGACCGTGCCGCCGAGCGTCGGAGTCGAGCCGGCGTGGCCGAGCGTCGGAGTCGAGCCGGCGTCACCCGGTCCGGTGGCTGGTGGCACGACGACCAGGCCGGTGAAGGTGCAGCCGGTCAGCTCGTCCAGCCCGCTGCCGGCCGCCCGTACCCGGGACTGTGCCCGGGCCATCGCGGCGCGGAGCTGACCCGGGCCGATGTCGGGAGCCGCCGCGCGTACCCCGGCGACCATGGTCTCCATGGTGGTGCCACCGGCGATCGTGCTGCCCCGGCCGTCGCCCATCCCGTCGGCGACCGCCAGGAACGGGAGCACCGGGTCGACGTGCAGTACGTCGAAGTTCGCCGAGTAGCGCTGGCCGACCCGGCTGCCCCCGGCGACGCTGAGCCGGTGGCCGGCGAGCGGGTACGAGCGGCTGACGTCGCCCTCGGCGGGCATCCGGTCCGGACCCGTCAGAGGGCTTCGGTGCATGGCGGGGAGGTTAGCAGGATTTGCCTACCGGCCCGGGCGGTATATGCGAATCCTCGCAAATCTCCGCTGCTGCCGGTTCTGTGCCGGCTCGGCCCGGTCCCGTTGCGCCGCGCGGGGCGGACTCGACTGCGAGGATGGAGCGGTGAACCTGCCCGACGTGCTGCGCCGGTACCGGCTGCTCGCCGTCGTGCGGGGCGACGATCCCGACGCGGCGCTGGCCAGCGTACTGGCCTTGGCGGAGGCCGGGATCGCCCTGGTCGAGGTGTCGCTGACCTCCCGGGACGAGGTCGGGGTACTGGTCCGGGCCCGGGCGGCGTTGGGCCCGGACGCGCCGCTGGGCGCCGGTACGGTGCTCACCGAGGCCGACGTGGTGCAGGCGGAGCAGGCCGGTGCGTCGTTCGTGGTGACCCCGGGACTGGTGCCGGCGGTCGCCGAGGCGGTCCGGCTCGGGCTGCCCGTCCTGGTCGGCGCGCTGACCCCGACCGAGGTGGTCGCGGCCAGCCTGGCCGGGGCGGCGGCCGTGAAGCTCTTTCCCGCGTCGTTGGGTGGCCCGGCCTATCTCCGGGCGCTCCGGGAGCCGTTTCCGGACGTCCCGTTCGTGCCGTTCGGTGGGGTGGACGTCGAGTCGGCTCCGGAATACCTGTCGGCGGGCGCCGTCGCGGTCGGCGCCTCCGAGTCCCTGCTCGGTACGGCGCCCCAGGGCGGTGACCTGGCCGCACTGCGGCTGCGGGCCACCGCGTTCCGCGCCGCCGTCTCCTGACCGGGCGCGACACAGCGGTGTGCCGGTGAGGGCTCCTCGTGCCGATCGTGTCAACTGGGGTTGACAGAGATGGCGCTGTCAACCTAAGTTGACACTATGAGTCAGGCAACGGATCTGGCGGCGGCGGCCGGCAGCACCGATCCACGGGTCGGGTTGCGTGCCGTGCTGGCCCTGCGCCGGTTGTTGGAACGCCTGGAGGTCGTCCAGGTCGACAACGCCCGGCGCCAGGGCTGGTCCTGGCAGGAGATCGCCGACGCACTCGAGGTCAGCAGGCAGGGAGTACACAAGAAGCACGCCGGCCGCGGGTCGGCGCGTACCCAGGGAGGGGCATGATGTTCGAGCGGTTCACGGTGCAGGCCCGGGACGTGGTCCGGGGGGCCGTGGCGGCGCGCGAGCGGCTGGGGCACCGCAACGTCGGCACCGAGCACCTGTTGCTCGCCCTGCTCAACGGGGAGAAGAGCCCGGTCGCCGGGCTGCTCAACCAGGCCGGCGTGGACGCCGCACGGGTGACCGAGGCGATCGACCGGAAGGTCGGCCGTGGCACCGAGGAGTTCGGCGACCGCGACGCGGAGGCGCTCCGCTCGATCGGGATCGACCTGTCGGCGGTGCGCTCCAAGCTCGAGGAGTCGTTCGGCGAGGGTGCCCTGGAAGCGCCACCGGCCCGGTCGGCCCGGCGGGGTCTCCTCGGCGGCTGGGACTTCTCCAACCGGTTCTCCGCCCGGGCCAAGAAGGTGCTGGAGCTGGCGCTGCGCGAGGCGGTCCAGCTCCGGCACCGGGAGATCGGCGCCGAGCACATCCTGCTCGGACTGCTCCGCGAGGGGAACGGGCTGGCCGCCCTGGTGCTGACCGAGGCCGGGGTGGACCTCGCCGAGCTACGCCGCCGGACCCTAGACTCCTTCCGCACGGCCGCCTGACCGGCACCGGCCCGGAGCGGCTCGGGTCGGCTGGTCGCCGACCGGGTCGGCTCGGAGCCGACTGGCCGGTCGAGGTCGGCGGCCCGGCCCGATCGAGGTCGTCCCGGGCCGCCGGGGCCGGTCGACGGCGCGGACTCCTCGGCGGTCGGTCGACGGCTCAGACCGTCGGGCGGGCGGTGTCGAGCTGTTCGCGGAGGATGTCGGCGTGCCCGGCGTGCCGGGCGGTCTCCTCGATCATGTGGGCGTAGATCCAGCGCAGCGAGACCCGGCCCAGCCGGGCGTGCGGCGCGGTGTCGTCGAGGGCGAACCGGGCGGCGACCCGACGCGACTCCGCGCACGCCTCGGCGTACTCGGCGAGCAGGCTCTCGACCGTGTCGTCGGGGTCGAGGGTCCAGCTCGGGTCGCCGCCGTCCACCCAACCGGCGATCTCGACCGGCTCCCGCTGGGCCAGCCGGCGCTGGAACCAGCTCCGCTCGACCACGGACAGGTGCTTGAGTAGCCCGCCGAGCGTGGTCAGCGAGGGTACGAGCCGACGCCGGGCATCCTGGTCCGACACCTCGGCGATCTTCTCCGCGAGTTCCCGCCGCTGGCAGTCGAGGAACGCCTCCCAGACCGCCCGTTCACCAGCGGTGGCAACCTGTTCCTCGGGCGCGAGCGGCGGATCGATCATGCGGTCACTGTAGCGACCGACGGCGCTGCCCATCGGACGTCCGTGTGCTGTTACTCCCCCTCCAAGGGGAGTAACAGCACACGGTGACCCGTGTCGACCTGTGGGTGGGTGAGTAGCTGGACGGCTCAGGTGCCGAGCCCGACGTCGCGGGCGAGCAGGGCCGCCTGGACCCGGTCTGCGACACCCAGCTTGGCGAAGATCGCGGAGAGCTGGTTGCGTACGGTCTTCTCGCTGAGTCCGAAGTGCCGTGCGATCTTGGCGTTGGTGTCGCCGAAGGCGAGCCGGCCGAGGATGTCCCGTTCCCTGGCGGTGAGCTGGTTGAACGGGGCGGGCAGCTCGACCGGCCCCCGGTTGAGCGCGGTCAGCACCGACGGCCCGATCCCCGGCCCCAGCACCACCCCGCCCTGCGCGACCGTACGCAGCGCGTCGATCACGGCGTCCGGATCGGTGTCCTTGAGCACGTACCCCCGGGCGCCGGCCCGCAGTGCCCGGGCCACGATCTCCTCGTCGTTGGCCATGGTCAGCATCAGCACCTTGGTCTCCGGGCGGGACTGGATGATCCGGGCGGTGGCGTCGACACCGTCACCGTCCGGCAGCGTCACGTCCATCGCGATCACCTCGACCCGCTCGCTGACCGCGGTGCTGATCGCCTCGGCGGTGGTCGCGGCCTCGAACACCTCGCTCACCCACGGCTCGCCTTCGAGCATGGTGCGCAGCCCTCGGCGCACCACCGGGTGGTCGTCGACGATGAGGATCCGTCCACCGTGCACCATGCTCGTCGCCGCCTCTGCCCGCACATCGCATTCTGTGCGCAGCCAGTGACCGGCAGAAAGGCATCGCGGGGCAGGGCTGCGCATCGCGGGTTCAGCGTAGCGGGCTAGCCGATCCGGCCGGCGTCGCTGTCCGGACTCTGGCTGCCGGTGACCGGCGGGGCCGTACTGGCGGGCTGTGCCGGCCCGCCGCGCGGCTGCGGCAACCCCGACTCCGGGCCGGCGTCGACGGATCGGTGGGTCACCCCCCAGCGGCCGTCCGGGTTGCCGGTCCCGGGATCGGTCCTGGTGTCGCCCTCCGTACGGCCGGTGGTGGCGGCATCTCCGGCCGGTGGGTCGGTGGCCTCCCGGCCGAGGGTGGCTGGGCTGTCCTGCGTCGCCGTACCCGTCGCCTGGTCGGGTACGGTCGGCTGGAACGGCAAACGCACCTGGATGGACGTACCATGTGGACTCGTCGGGGCGATGTCGAATTCGCCGCCGAGTTCGGTGGCCCGTTCCCGCATCGAGTCGAGGCCGACACCACCGGGCCGGCGCGGGCCGAGTCCCACCCCGTCGTCCACGATCTCCACCGTCAGCGCCCGGTCCCGGTGCACGTTCACCCGGCAGGTGCTCGCCTGCGAGTGCCGGGTCACGTTGTTCAGCGCCTCCGCGACGATCCGGTACGCGGCCACCTCGATCGCCGCCGGCAGCCCCTGGAGGTTCCCGTCGACCTGCAACCGGACCGAGAGGCTCGGGCCGTCGAACCGGCCGCACTCGTTGCGTAGCGCGGCGGCGAGCCCCCGGTCCAGCGCCGGTGGTCGGAGCTGGTCGACGAGCTGGCGTACCTCGGCGGTGCAGGTCTGTAGGTCCGTGGTGAGCGCGTCGAGGATCCGGCCGGTCCGGGGCTGCCCGGCGACGAGCTTGTGCGCCGCCCGGACCTGCATGGCCATTCCGGCCAGCGTCGGGCCGAGCCCGTCGTGCAGGTCCCGGCGGAGTCGGCGGCGTTCCTCCTCGCGGGCGGTGATCAGCCGCTCCCGGGACTCCTGTAGGTCGTGGATGAGCCGGACGGCCTCGGCCGCCACCGCCGCGTGCACCGCCAGGTCGCCCAGCAGCCGGCGTTCGACCGGGGTGAACCGGCTCGCCGCGCTCCGGTTCGCGACGAGCAGCCGGCCGACCCGTTCCCCCCGGGTCACCATGTCGAACGCCTCGACCGGAGTGTTCGCGACACCGTGCGCGGCGAGGACGCGCGGCCCGTCCCGCCCCTCGACCTCGACCGCGACGTGCGGCACCCGCAGCGACCGCGCGATGGTGTCGGTCAGCAGCGGCAGCACCGCACCCGGTTCGACGGTACGGCCGAGCAGCTCGCCGAGCCGCGCCATCACCTGGTACGGGTCGTCCCGGTCGCCGTAGAGCAGCCGGTTGACCCCCCGCTGCACCCGACCCCGGGCCGGCTCGAAGGCAACCGCGATCAGCCCGGTCGCGACCAGCGAGGCGTTCGAGGTGCTGCCCGCCATCAGCAGGTCCCGCAGCAGGGTGATCAGCCCGACGAAGGCGGCGATCACCAGCAGGCTCATCACCAGCCAGACGATGGTCCGGTTGATCACCTGGTCGAGGTCGTACAGCCGGTAGCGAAGTACCGCGACGGCCAGCCCGATGGGTATCGCCACCACCATGATCACCCAGGCTCCGGGCAGGTTGATGACCTCCAGCACGAGCCCGAGGAGCAGCAGGACCGCCGACGCCAGCAGGCAGGCGAGCTGGGCCCGGGTCTCACCGTCGGCCCGCCGCCAGCGCAACACCAGCGAGACCAGGGTCGTGATCAGCCCGAGTACGGTCACCCCGATGGCGAGGAGTGCGACCAGTACGAGCGTCCGAGCCCGCTGCGTCGGCGCCGGCTCCGGGTCGCTGACCAGGCTGTAGGGGTCGTCCAGGGCGGCGGTCGCGTAGGCGAGGGCGGCGACGATCGTCCCGCCGATGATCACCACGGCGACCGGACGCCAGCGCCGCGAGGGCAGTCGCCCGTCCGGGAAGACCAGCAGGGTGAGGAAGATCAGCCCGTACGGGACCCACCACGTCCACTGGCTCAGCCAGGCGAGTGGCAGCCAGGTTCCCCAACTCTCCGCGAGCACGGCCACGCTCGCCGCCCCCCCGGCGGCGAGCATGAGCCGGCCCACGAGATGCCCGGGCATCCCGATCAGTACCAGTACGCCCAGCACGGTGAACGCGACCGCGATCACCGCGGTCTCGCCGGTCTGTTCGACCCAGAGCCCGCGGTCACTGACGTACTGCCCGACCACCACGAGCGCGACGACGATGGCTGCCCCGACCAGCGCGGCGACCCTGCGTGTGGGCCATCGTCTGGTGTCCTCGGTGGACGTCACCCCTGCTACCCCTGTCCGATCAAGTTCTCAGTGTGTCCAGCCGGCGGCGTGCAGTGAGTTGTGGAACCAGCCGCCCCGATCCATCAGCCGGACGCCTCCCGCCGGGGAGTCGCCGCCCGGGAAGTGCGCGGCATCTTCGGTCAGCGTGCCGCCGCCGAGCTGCGGCAGGGCGGCGATCGCCTCGTCCGCGGTCAGCCCGGAGTCGACGACGATCTCCGGGTGCCGGCGGATGTAGTCCCCGACGTGCTGGACGACGGCCTGCAACCGGCCCTGGATCAGCTCCGGGTCCGGGTCCTCGAGCGTCGGCACCAGCCCCTCCAGCTCCCACGAGTGGCTGAGTACCGGCGCGAGTCGACGGCCCGCCTTGTCGAAGAACTCCAGGCCGCCCTGGGCCTTGGCGCCGATGTCCTTCTCGCTCAGCATCTCCGCGACACTGCCGTAGGCGTGCGCGAAGCTGTTGTCGCTGGCGATGACGATCGGTTCGATCTCCGTCGGGCGAACCGGACGAATCGGCTTAGCGGTCATGACACTCCCCTCGTAATCCAATCTCGACGGTCTTCGCGCTGGTGGCGACGGTTTCCTCCCGCAGCCTAGGCCCGGTGTCCAACGGGCGCGGAACGGTCCGTCGGCTCAGCATTCTGTCCCGTCGTACGTCCCGCAGGCCCGGGACCGGTGTCCCAGTCCACTCGGGAAAATCCGGCCTGTCTCCGTACGGTCCGGTACCCGACCGGATCTTCGACGGCTACCCGACCGGAGCGCGGCGTCGGCACCCGGCCGCACGTACTCGATATCGGGTCGATGCCCGGACGATGCGCCGGACCGGCACTCTCGTCGGCGGTGCCGGCTCGCCACTCACCACGGCCGGCACTTCGCCAACCGCTAACCGGGGAGAACTATGAGGCCCGAGTCGTCGGCAACCGCGAGCCGGAGTTCCGGCCTCGCCATGCCGGTGCGCGGGTGGACCCGGGCAGCGGCCCGCCGCGCGGCATGGTCCGGGCAGCGTGAGCCGGCCGACTTGCGTGAGCCGGCCGACCTGACTGAGCCGGCCGACCTGACTGAGCCGGCCGACCTGCGTGAGCCGGCTGAGCTGGTCGGCGAGCTGCTGGACCGGATCAGTCTGGCCGGCTGGACCGTCCAGCAACGGGCCGGGCGGACCGTGGTCGCTCCGGCGCTGCCCGTCAACCGGTCGCAGGGGTGGAAGCTGCACGTCTCGGCGACGCCGTCGAACGCGCCGGAGGTGCTCGCCGCGTGCGTGCCGGTGCTGGTCGAGACCGGTACCGCGTTCGCCTTCGTGGCCACCACGGCGGGACTCGCCGAACTCAACGGTCCCCGTTCGCCACGGGCCGGGGCCGGAAAGTTCCTCACCGTCCACCCGGCGACCGACGAACTCTTCCGGGAGCTGGCGAAACGTCTCGACGAGGCGACGGTCGGCTACGTGGGGCCGGCCGTCCTCTCCGACCGCCCGTACCGGTCGGGCGGGGTGGTGCACTACCGCTACGGCGCCTTCGGCGGGGTCGTGGTGCTGGACAACGACGGCCGGTACCGGCGCTGTCTGGTCGATCCGGAGGGCAACCTGGTCGAGGACCGGTGCGAGCCGGTCTTCCGGCCACCGGCCTGGGTCGAACTGCCGTTCGACTCCGTGCCGGAACGACCGGCCCCGGCGGTGCTCGGGTCGCCGGTGTGGCCGGCCGGTCCGACCGGGCCGAGTTGGTCGGTGGCGTCGATGCAGGTCCTGGGGACGTCTACCGCCGATCCGGTCATCGGGTCGACGGGGACGGCCGGGTCCGTGGGGGGCGGACCGGGGGACCCGGCCGGGCCCGGGGTTCTGGCTCGGTCGGGGGGCTCGACCGAGTCGGAGGGCCCGGCCGGGTCGGGGGGACCTGCTCGGTCGGGGGGAGACGCGCGGTTTGGGGAGTCCGCGCGGTCGGGGGGACCTGCCGGGTCGGGGGGCCCGGTCAGGCCGGCGGGGGCGGCCGGGTCAACGGGGGCGGTCGGGTCGACAGGTACGTGGGGGCCTGTCGACCCGACCGGACCGGCCGAGGTCCTGATCGGCGGCAGGTACGCGGTCACCGGCGCGATCCGGCAGGCGAACAAGGGCGGCGTCTACCGGGCGCGCGACCTGCGTACCGGGGTCACAGTCCTGATCAAGGAGGCCCGGCCGTACGTCGGTGCCGACGCGTACGACCGGGACGTCCGGGACCTGCTCGGGCACGAGGCGCGGGTGTTGCGACACCTGCTCCCGCTCGGCGTGACGCCCCGGCCGCTGCGCGAGTTCGTGCAGGGCGACCACCGGTTCCTGGTCGAGGAGCTGCTTCCGGGGCGGCCGTTGTCCACCGACCCGCCGGACCTTCCGGTGGCCGGCCCGGACCGGCCCGGCTGGCATCACCTGCTCGACCGGCTGGCCCGGCTGCTCGGGGCGGTGCACCCGGTCGGGGTGGTACTCCGGGACCTGGCGCCGGAGAACGTACTGCTGTTGCCGGACGGGGAACTCCGGCTGGTCGACCTGGAACTGGCGGCGTTGCGTACCGGCGGACCGGACGACTGGTCGTACCTCGACCTGCGGCACTCCGGCGCGCCCGGGTACGTCGCTCCGGAGCAGTGGCGCGGCGCGGCGCCGGACCCGGCGGCCGACCTGTTCAGCCTCGGGGTGCTGGCCCTCTGGCTGGCCGGCCGGGTCTCCCCGGCCGGGGTCGACATGGCGGGCGGCGGTTCGTCGGTCGGGTCCGTCGGGCTGCCGGCACGATCGCCGGAGGAGTGGGCGGCGGCGCTGCTGGAGCCCTCCTTCGGCGGGCCACCGGTTCCGGCACCGCTGCGCCGGATCGTCACCGGCCTGCTGCGCGCGGAGCCCGCCGACCGGATCGGGCTGGACGAGGTGGTCGCGCTCTGCGCCGAGGCATCCGACGAGGGCATCCGTCGAACGGACGAGCCCGTGATTTCGGGCGCCGGCCCCGGCCTCGGCCCCAGCCCCAGGTCTGACCCCAACTCCGGCCCCGATGGGCAGGCCCTGCCAGAGGCGGTGGCCACGCTGCCGGACCCGGAGGCGGTGGCCACGCTGCCGGAACGGGAGGCGGTGGCCATGCTGCCGGAGTCGGAGGCGGTGGCGACGCTGCCGGAATCGGCCTGGTGGGGACTGGTCGAGGAGGTCGTCCTCCGGCTCGACCCGGCACCGGGTGCACGGTCCACTGTCGACTCTGGGAACCGGTCGGGCGCCCGGTCCACCTTGCCTGCCCGGCCGGCCGGTGCCGGCTGGCCCGGCTGGGCCACCGGGCCGTTCTGGGCGGCGCCGGGACCCGACCGACAACTCGCCCCGGTCCGGGGATGTGCGGGCATCGCCCGGTCGGTGGCGGCACTGACCCGGCTGGTCGTCGACCGTCCGGCGACCGGCGAACCCGCTCGACCGGCCGGCGCGGCACGGGTGCTGGACCTCCTGCTGGACCGGCTGCTGCACTCGCTCGACGGTGAACCGCAGCGGTTACCCGGACTCTCCGCCGGATCCGCCGCCGCCGTCTGGGCGCTCAGCGACGCCGGGCGGCTGCTCGGCCGGCCGTACCTGGTGGACCGGGCCGTCGAGCTGGCGCTCCGGTTGCCGGTGCGCTGGCCGGACCCGGGACTCGGTAACGGTCTCGCCGGGCTCGGCACCGGCCTGCTGCGCGTGTGGCAGCACACCTATCTGCCCGCGCTGCGCGACCGGATCACGGCGGTGGCCGGACACCTGCTCGACACCGTCGACCCGGGCGGCGCGATGGTGTGGACGGTCGACCCGTCGTTCGACTCCGTACGCGCCGGGCTGCGGTCGTACGGCCTTGCGCACGGCACCGCCGGAATCGGCGCATTCCTGCTGGCCACCGGGCATCTGCTTGGTCGGCGGGACCTGACCGCCGCTGCGGTCCGCTGCGCGGAGACCCTGCTGGACGCCGCCCGGCCTGTCGACGGGAGGGCGCACTGGCCGACCCCGTCCGTCGGCACCGGATCCGAGCGGCGGGCCTGCTCCGACGACCCGGCCGGGATCGGCTCCTTCCTGTCCCGTGCCTACGTCCACACCGGCGACTCCCGTTACCGGGACGCGGCGGTGGCCGCCGCCCGCGCGGTCACCACGAGCCGGTGGCCCCGGCACGGTGGCGGCCGGGGCGCGGGGTACCTGCCCGGGGGCGAGCCGGGGTCGGCTGGTGACGGCGAGTTCCTGCTCGACCTGACCCGGGCCACCGGCGACGCCCGGTACGCCGCATGGGCCGAGGCGCTGGCCACGAGGTGGTGGGCGACCGGCGCCGGCCCGGCCGGGGGTACCGATCGGCCGGACGGGCCGGAGCGGCCGGGTACCGACGATCCCGATCCGGCCGGCCGACTGGCCTTCCTGCTCCGGCTCCGCCTCGGCGGTGCGCGACTGTTCCACCCGGACCCGGCCGTGGAGTCGGGTTACCACGGGACGGATCAGCCGGTCGGCACCCCGGTCGGAGCCGTCGGGATACCGGCCTGGCGGAGCGGATCCGGCCGGCCGGTCACGCCCTGCGCCGGCGGCCCAACCTGCCGCTGCTGACGACCCGGATGCGTTGACGGTCCAGGTGCGCTGACGGCCCGGATGCGTTGACGATCCAAGTGCGCGGATAGGCCCGGGCCAGCGCCCGGAACACGGTGCTCGGCGCGGCGACCGCCGGAGCGGTGGCGGCCGGAAGCGCTGACCCTCGGAGCGGTTACGGCCAGCGTGGCGACCGCCGGGGCGGTGGCGGCCGGCTCGTTCAGCGGGCCGGCTGCGGGAACAGCGGTGCCAGCCCGTCGAGCAGGCGTTGGAGGCCGAACTCGAAGAGACCGTCGAGGTTCAGGTCGATGCCGGGTCGGGTGGCGGTCCTGGCGAGCAGCGGAAACGAGCCGGCGGCGAAGAGTGCCCCGACGGCGGCCTGCCGGGCGCGCATCCACTCGTCGTCGGTGACCCCGGTGTCCTGTTCGGCTTCGGCCTCGCGTTCCAGGTTCACCGCCGTGCCGCGTACGTAGTTGGCTGTCGTTGCCGCCACGTGCAGCATGGTGTCGAGGTCGAGACCACGGTCGCTGACCGCCCGCATCGTCCACTCGGTGTGCGCCATGGCGTTGGGCGCCAGCAGGGGCCGGGTGAGCGAGACGACCTGGGCCAGCCACGGATGGCGCCGGTAGATCGCCCACTGGAGCCGGCAGACGAGTTCGAGTTGGGCCCGCCAGCCCGGTGGCGGTGGATCGGGCAGGCTGTCCTCGCCGAACGCGGCGTCGGCCATCAGCAGCACCAGGTGGTCCTTGCCGCGTACGTGCCGGTACAGCGACATCGTGGCGACCCGCAGTTCCGTCGCCACCCGTCGCATCGTCGTCGCCGGCAGCCCCTCGGCGTCGGCGATCCCGGTCGCAGCACGGACGATCTGTCGCTGGCTCAGCTCCGCCTCGGGGCGGCGGGGCACCTGTCGGCGCTGGCCGGTGGCGGACGGCTGGCGGCCCGCCGGAGCGCGGCGATCGGCCGGCGGGGTGGGCCGGGACCTGCCGGCCGCGACCACGGTCCCCCGGCCCGGCACCGCCTCCACCAGACCCTCCTGGCGGAGTGTGCTCAGCACCCGGGTCGCGGTCGCCATCGCGACGCCCCAGTCCCGCATGATCTGCCGGGTCGACGGGACCTGGTCGCCCGGTCCGAGGTCACCGGAGTCGATCCGGGCGCGGAGCACGGCGACGATCCGCAGGTACGGCGGATCGGGGCGGGTCACGGTCACCTCCGGTCGGCACGGCCACGCGCAGCGCACTAGAGCACTTGGCGGGTCCGAGCATAGCGGACCGGTTGTGCCCCGCCACAGTTCTCCAGGTCGGCTATGGTGCCACCATCCAGTGCGCTAGTGCCATCCGGCCTGGCCTTTGACGCCCTGTCCGCCGCACGGCAACCATGTACGCCCAAGCCAATCTACGGCGTACGCAGCGGTGCGTACTTCGTGTCGGCGATTCGTCGACGACTTCCGGGAGGACCAGTGCGAACCACCATCCGGGCGATTCTCGCCCGCCTGGCCGGGCCGGCCGGCGCGCGACGCGGCGGGCCGCGCCGTACCCGCGTCCGGGCCATCGCGACGGCGGTCGTGCTGGCCGCCGCCGTCGGCACCGGTACGGCCGTCCTGACCGGCGCCGCCGGCCCGGTCGACCCCGGCCCGGTCGACGCCGACCGGTCCCGGCCGGAGGCGGCGGTGGTGTGGACGGCGGCCGGAGCCGTCCGGGGCAGTGTCGCGGCCGACCACCGCTCGTTCGCCGGCATCCCGTACGCGGCCCCGCCCGTCGGCCACCGCCGCTGGACGTCGCCGCAGCCAGTCCCGCCCTGGTCCGGGGTACGCGACGCGACCCGCCCCGGTGCCGCCTGCGCGCAGCTGCCCGGCCTGCCGATGGACCGGCAGAGCGACTCCGAGGACTGCCTGTACCTGAACGTCACCACCCCGACGGCCCGGCCGGGAGCGAAGCTGCCGGTGATGGTCTGGCTGCACGGCGGGCACTTCCTGTTCGGCCAGGGCGACACGTACCCCGGCCGGTCGCTGGCGGTACCGGGCCAGGTCGTCGTCGTCACGCTGAACTACCGGCTCGGCCCGCTCGGCTTCCTGGCCCACCCGGCGCTGGACCGGGGGCCCGGACAGCCGACGTCGGGCACCTTCGGGCTGGAGGACCAGCAGGCGGCGCTGCGCTGGGTGCGGGAGAACGCGGCGGCCTTCGGCGGTGACCCGGGCAACGTCACGCTGTTCGGCCAGTCGGCCGGCGCGACCAGCGTCTGCGCGCACCTGGCCGCGCCCGCCTCCGCCGGTCTCTTCGACCGGGTGGTCATGCAGAGCAACTCCTGCACCAGCCCGCTGCCCGGCCGCCAGGAGGCGGAGCGGCAGGGCGCCGCGTTGGCCGGCGAACTCGGCTGCGCCGATCATCCGGCCGGGGTCGCCGACTGCCTGCGCGACAGGTCACCGGCCGAACTGCTGGCCAAGGCCGGCTACCCGGGGCTCGGGTTCGACTCCGGTCCGTCCGCCGGCGGATCGGTGCTGCCGGTCGACCCGGCCCGAGCGCTGGCCACCGGCCGGTTCCACCGGGTACCGGTGTTGACCGGGGTGACCTCCGACGAGTACCGCGCCCAGCTCTGGGGCATGGAGCGGTCGGGCGCGAACTGCCCGGACGGGCCGGGCAGCGGCCGGTGCGCCCTCACCGAGCGGCAATACCAGGAGCAGCTCACGGCCACCTTCGGGGCGAAGGCATCCGCCGTTCGGGACCGCTACCCGCGAGGCGACCACGGCTCCGCCAGCGAGGCGCTGGCCGCGGTGCTGACCGATTTCGAGTACGTCCGTCCGACGCTCGACGCCGCCGCCCGGTTCGCCGAGTACGTGCCGAGCTTCGTCTACGAGTTCGCCGACCCGTACGCCCCGTGGTTCGCGGCGGAACCCGTGCCGAGCTTCCCGACCGGCGCCTACCACCTGGCCGAGCTTCCGTACCTGTTCGACGTCGGGTACGCGGAGCCGCTGGACGCCGGACAGCGGAGGCTCGCCGACCAGCTCGTCCGGTACTGGACCCGCTTCGCGCACACCGGCGACCCGAACGGTCCGGGCAGCCCCGGCTGGTCCCCGTATGACGAGCGGTCCAGGTACGTCCAGTCACTCGCCCCGGGACAGGGCGGGATCCGGCGGACGGACCTGGCCGGGGAACACCGCTACGACTTCTGGCGGTTGCTGGACTGATGGTGAGTACGGCGGGCTTGCCCGGCGCGGGGCCGGAAGGCCGGCGGCCGTCCGGCGCGGCGGCGGCTCGGGCGGGTCGGCGGGGCAGAGGATCGGGGTCGCCCGGGGTGCGACCCCGATCCGTCGGATCACCCCGCGCAGCGTTCCCGCTGTCCGGAGCGGTGCGGGCTCGTCGGTGCCACGCCGGGCCCCGACGCGTTCGCCGAGCGGGTTCGCCGCCGGACCGGGTCGCTGCCCGGCCAGCCACTGGACGGTCGCACAGGCCGCCGCCCGGTCCGGGTCGCCCAGTTCGTCGAAGAGTCGCCGGGCGGTCCGGGCCGCCGTCCAGGCCGCGGCGGACTCGGCCCGGGAGAGCAGCAGCAGGGCGTTGCCGAGCGACAGTAGGGCCTGCGCGCGGTCGGCACCGCCGCGGCCCCGTACCGCGGCCCGCCCGTGCTCGACCGCGCGCTGCCACAGCTCGGTGAGCCCGCGCTGGTGCAGGAAGTTGGTAGGTGCCACGGCGAGCCGCCAGGCCAGCTCGGTGTCGCCGAGTCCGCCGGCCTGCCCGGCGGCGCCGACCACCAGATGCCGTTCGGCGCTGAGCCAGCCGAGCGGGTCGGTGTCGACGGCACGCAGCAGTTCGGCGTCCGGCCCGAACCCCTGCGGCAGGCCCAGCGCGCCGGCCGGGAAGACCTGGTCGGGAAGCTGCCGGTCGGCGCGCAGCGCCAGGTCCAGCAGCCACCAGTACGCCCGGCGGTGCGCCGTCGCCCGGATCGGCGGTGGATCGTCGAAGCCGACCCGCTCCCGGGCGTACAGCCGGACCAGTTCGGGCATCCGGTAGCGGGGCAGCCCTGTGCGGCGGTCCGGTACGGGCTGCACCAGCCCGGCGTCGGTCAGCTCGGCGAGAGCCTGCTCGGCGGTGCTCCGGTCGGTGTCCAGCAGCGGGCCGGCGAGCCAGCCGGGGAACTCGGCCACCGGCAGCGTGCCGAGGCGCCGGAGCAGCACCGCCGGACACCCCACCAGCCGCTGGTACGCCCCGGCCAGCCCCCGCCGTACGTCCCGGTCGCCGTCGGCGGGTCGGTCGAGCCGGCGGGTACCGTCGGTGAGCCGTTCGACGGCCTGGGCGAGGGACCGGTCGGCCCCGACCGCCAGCGGCAGTTGCCACGGTCTGGCCGGCAGCTCTCCGTCCGACCGTCCGACCGCCACCGCCCCGACCACGGATGCCCCAACCACAGACGCCCCGACGACAGAAGCCCCGACCACGGACGCCCCGGCGACGAACGTTTCCGGGACCGTTGGTGCGGGGACGGGCGGTGCGGCGGTGACGGGTGCGATGGCGGGTGCGGTGGCAGTGGGCGGTTCCGGTCGGGCCGGGAGAGTCCAGGCGGCGCCCGGGGTGTCACCGGTTTGCCCGGCGGGCTGCTCGGTCGTACCGTCCCGGCCGCTGGGCCGGCGACGGGCCGGGCCGCCCGGTTGCCCGCCCGGCCGTCGACCGGGCATCCCGGCCGGTCGGCGACCCGGTCGTCCGACCAGCCGGCGCCGGGCCGGTGGGCCGCCCGGGCGCCGTCCCGGCCGGTTCGACTCGGTACCGCCCGACTCGACGGCGGTGCCCGGGGGATCTCCCGGCGCCGCCTCGGTACGGTTCGGCACCGGAGCGGACGCCAGGTCGGTGCTCGGGGCGGGTGTCGGCGCCGTCCGGCTCGGCGCGGCGGGTGCCGTTGCCGGGAGGTCGAGCGCGGGATCGCGGTTCAGGATCCGCCGGTGCAGCACCGCCAGTCGCGGGGCGGGCTCGATGCCGACCTCGTCGGCGAGCCGCTGCCGGAAGTCCTGGTACGCCGCCAGTGCCTCGGTCACCCGCCCGGAGCGGTAGAGCGCGAGCACCAGGTCTTCCCGGAAGCGCTCGTTGAACGGATCGGCGGCGGCCAGCCCGACCAGTTCGGTGACCAGGTCGGCGTGCCGGCCGAGGGCGAGTTCGAGTGCGATGCGGCGGGCCCGGATCGCGGCCCGGCGCTCGGTGAGCAGGGTGCCGGCGGTCCCGACCAGTTGACCGGGCACCCCGGCCAGCGCGGGTCCGCGCCACAGGCCGAGCGCGGAATTGAACCACCGGACGGCCTCGGCAGGCCGGCCGGTCGAGGCCGCCCGCTCCGCGTCGGCGACGTACCGCTCGAACAGCAGCGCGTCGAGTTCGTCGGTCGTCGCGGCGAGCCGGTAGCCGGCGGTCTCGGTGAACACCACCGGTCGCGCCACGCCGGCCTGGGCGAGCAGCCGGCGCAGTTGGGACACCACGATGGTCAGTTGGGCACGGGCGGTCGGCGGCGCGTGCCAGCCCCACACCGCCTCGATCAGCCGGTCGGTCGGCACCGTCCGGTTGGCCTCCAGGAGCAGGGTCGCGAGCAGGGTCGACACCCGGGCGCTCCGGATCCGGAGTGGAGCACCGGCAACCTCGACCGACAGGGGACCCAGGATTCTGAACCGCATACTCGTCTCCGCCGCGTCGCCGCGCGACAGCCGTACGACTGCCTGGGGCCGAGCCTTGTGCAACTGTCGGGGCCGAGCCAGGGACAGCTGACCCGGCCGGTCGGGAGGATCGCCCGACACGCCGGGCGACGCCCGGGCCGCGGGCCGGTCGGTCGAACGCCGGCCGGCCGATCGGTGAACCTCTTCGACCTGGACGGCGCCGGGGGTTCACCCCGTCTCCCACCCAAGGGACCACGAGGGGAGGCCGAACGGTTCAGCGGAGGATCAGGTTGACGAGTACGGTCAGCGCGATCGAGCCCAGGATCGAGATCAGGATCGTCAGCAGGCAGCCCGGTCCGCCACCGAGCGGGCGGACCTCGACGCGGCCGACTCGCATCCCGATCACCGCTCCCGGAGCCGGGGCAGCAACTCCCGCTCGGCCCAGTCCAGGAACATCGGCTGGCTCTCGACGCCGACTTGCAGGTATGCCACGTCGGTGAAACCGGCGTCGACGTACCTGCGGAACGCCTCGACGTGCTGGTCCAGGTCGGGTCCGCAGGGTACGAGCTGCGCGATGTCCTCGGGGCGGATGGCCGCACTGGCGCTGACGAACGACTCCGGCCCGGGCAGTTCAGCCTTGACCGTCCAGTTCAGCGCGGCCCAGCGCCACTGGTCGTGCACCGTCCTGCGACAGTCGTCGGCGTCCGGTCCGTAGCAGATCGTCGCCTGCCCGTAACGGGGCTTGCCGGCGCCGCCCCGCTCGTCGTACATCCTGAGCACGGCCGGGTCCGGGTTGTCGCAGACCAGCGCGTCGGCGTACTCGACGGCCAGCTCGACGGAGTGTGGCCCGGAGGCCGCGACGGCGATCGGGACGGGGCTGGCCGGCCGGTCCCAGAGGTATGCCTCGGGCACCTCGAAGTGGTTGCCGGAGTAGGAGAGGTTGTCGCCGTCGAGCAGCGGCCGGATGATCTGCAACGCCTCCTCCAGCATCTCGTGCCGCTGGTGCACGTACGGCCAGGCGCCCGCCACGTGTTCGTTGAGGTTCTCCCCGGCGCCGAGCGAGAGGGTGAACCGGCCGTCCGACATCACCCCGATCGTCGCCGCCTTCTGCGCCACCACGGCCGGGTGGTAGCGCCGGATCGGGCAGGTGGTGTAGGTCATCAGCCTGACCCGGGAGGTGGCGTGGGCGACGGCGCCGAGCACCGCCCAGGCGTAGGGGGAGTGGCCCTGTGCGGCCAGCCAGGGGTAGTAGTGGTCGGAGATGACCAGGTAGTCGAAGCCGGCCTGTTCCGCCCGGACCGCCTGGTCGACCAGTTCCTTCGGTCCGGTCTGTTCACACATCAGCGTGTAGCCCACCCCGACCATGCCGACCTCCTCCGTCGTCCTCCGTCGTCCTCCGCCGTCCGGTTCCGGCCGTCTACCCCGCCTGGCGCCGGTAAACCCATGTCGTGCCGGCCCCCGCGCCGAGCTGGGACAGCGGCGGCGCTGGGCGGGGACAGCGGCGGAGGCAGTGACGTCCTTGACTATCCGTCGTCGACGGGGGTAGATTTCGTCCTTAACCGGTTAAGAATCTCCGGTGCATCATCCTTGTGGTGGGGATGACGGCGCCCGTGGCGGTGGGTCACCCGCACCGCCCGGGCGCCGCCCGCCCGTTCGGTCCTTCCCCCGGGTCACGTTCGGTCCTTCCCCCCGGGTCAGTGGCCGTATTAACGTGTCCGACCATGGTGATCTCTCGACGGGTCGGTGCCGTGCTGGTGGCGGCGACCGTCACGCTCTCGCTCGGCGCCACCCCCGCGTCGGCTACCGGCCACGGTCACGGCGGCGCCGGTACGCCGGGCGCCCCGGGTGTCGGCGACGGCTACTTCCCGGCCGCCGGCAACGGCGGGTACGACGTCCTCCACTACGGACTCGAGATCCGCTACGAGCCGACCAGCCGGGCCTTCGCCGGGGTCGCCACGGTCAGCGCCCGGGCCACCGACCGGCTCTCCCGGTTCAACCTGGACCTGCGCGGCTTCGAGGTGCGTTCGGTGACCGTCGACGGACGCGCCGCCCGCTACGACCGGGACGGCCAGGAGCTGCGGATCTCGCCGAAGTACGGCCTGTCCCGGGGCGAGCGGTTCACCGTGGTGGTCCGGTACGACGGCACCACCGGCCGACCGACCGACATCGAGGGCGCGCTCTACGGCTGGGTCTCCACCCCGGACGGCTCGTTCGTGGCGAACGAGCCCGAGGGCGCCTCCACCTGGTATCCGGTCAACGACCACCCGACCGACAAGGCCAGCTACGACTTCCGGATCACCGTGCCGGCCGGCAAGACCGCGGTCGCCAACGGCGAACTCGTCGAGCAGCGGACGAAGAACGGCTGGACCACCTTCGTCTGGCGGGCCCGCGACCCGATGGCCAGCTACCTCTCCACCGCCTCGGTCGGCGACTACGACCTGCGCCGCAGCACCGGACCGCGCGGCCTGCCGATCATCGACGCCGTCGACCGGGACCTGGGCCCGGACGCCGCCGACGGGCTGGCCCGGACCAGAGAGATGATCGAGTACTTCTCCGACCTGTTCGGCCGGTACCCGTTCACCTCGTACGGGGCGATCGTCGACGACGACGAGGACGCCGGGTACGCCCTGGAGACGCAGACCCGGCCGATCTACTCCGGACCGCCGAGCGAGGGCACGGTCGCGCACGAGCTGGCCCACCAGTGGTACGGCAACAGCGTCAGCCCGGCCCGCTGGCAGGAGATCTGGCTGAACGAGGGGTTCGCCAGTTACGCCGAGTGGCTCTGGGAGGAGCACAGTGGCGGGCGTACCGCGCAGGCGCGGTTCGACACCAACTACGCCCGGCCGGAGACGGCGAGCTTCTGGAACCCGCCGCCCGGTGACCCGGGTGCCACCAACCTCTTCGCCGGCTCGGTCTACACCAAGGGCGCGATGACGCTGCACGCACTGCGTACGAAGATCGGCGACAAGGCGTTCTTCGCCCTGCTGCGTAGCTGGTATTCGGCGAACCGCGACGGCACGGTGACCACCGCCGACTTCGTCCGGCTCGCCGAGAAGGTGAGCAAGCGGCAGCTCGACGGCTTCTTCCAGACCTGGCTCTACACCCCGGGCAAGCCCACCGCCTGGTGACGATCCGTGGTGACCCCTCCGACCCCGGTAGACCCGGGCGGAGGGGTTACTTAACCGGTTGCGTTAACCGGTTCATCGGCCTACCCTGATCCGTGCCGTCGCAGGGAGTCGGGCGGTAACTGTCGGGCAACAGTTACCGATCCCCTCACTTCTGTCCCCGTCCCGGGGCTCTCCCTGAGGTAGGTCATGAAAAGACGAATCTACGCCGTTGGATCGGCGCTGCTCGCGCTCATCGCCGCCGCGGCCGTCTCGCTGTTCGTGGTGGCACCGCCGGCACAGGCGGCGGCCGGCTTCACGGTCAGCGGCGGCCGGCTCCTCGACGCCCGTGGCAACGAGTTCATCATGCGCGGCGTCAGCCACCCGCACACCTGGTACGCCAGCCAAACCGGTTCATTCGCCAACATCAAATCCCTCGGTGCCAACACCGTACGGGTGGTGCTGAGCAGTGGTGCCCGGTGGACCCAGAACAGCGCCAGCGACGTCGCCAACGTCATCTCGCTGTGCAAGACCAACCGGCTGATCTGCGTCCTGGAGGTGCACGACACCACCGGGTACGGCGAGGAGGGTGCGGCGATCACCCTCGACCAGGCGGTCAGCTACTGGATCAGCGTGCAGAGCGCGCTTGCCGGCCAGGAGAACTACGTCATCCTGAACATCGGCAACGAGCCGTTCGGCAACAACGAGAGCGTCAGCGCGACCTGGCCGACCGCCACCCGCAACGCGATCACCCGGCTGCGCAACGCCGGCTTCGACCACACCATCATGGTCGACGCGCCGAACTGGGGTCAGGACTGGCGCTTCATCATGCGGGACAACGCGCAGAGCGTCTTCAACTCCGACCCGGACCGGAACACCGTCTTCTCGATCCACATGTACGGCGTCTTCGACACCGCCGCCGAGATCACCGACTACCTCGGCCGGTTCCGCAGCGCCAACCTACCGATCGTGGTGGGGGAGTTCGGGCACAACCACTCGGACGGCAACCCGGACGAGGACACCATCATGTCGTACACCCAGCAGAACGGGATCGGCTACATCGGCTGGTCGTGGAGTGGCAACGGGGGCGGCGTCGAATACCTCGACATGGTGACCAACTTCAACCCGAGCCAGTTGACCTCGTGGGGGCAGCGGATCTTCAACGGGGCGAACGGGATCCGGCAGACCGCCCGGGAGGCGACCGTCTACAGCGGTGGCAACCCGACGACTCCGCCGACGACCCGCCCGCCGACCAGTACCCCGACCACCCGTCCGCCGACGACCCCGCCGGGTGGTACCCGGGGCTGCACCGCCACGTACGCCATCACCGGGCAGTGGCAGGGCGGCTTCCAGGCCGACGTCCGGGTGACCGCCGGCAGCGCGGCGATCAGCGGCTGGACTGTCAACTGGACCTTCGGCAACGGGCAGCAGGTCAGCCAGTCGTGGAGCGTGACGCTCACCAGCAGCGGGTCGGCGGTGACCGCGCGGAACGTCTCCTACAACGGCAGTCTTGGCGCCGGGGCCAGTACCGCGTTCGGATTCATCGGCACCTGGAACGGCACCAACAGCACGCCGACGCTGACCTGCACCGCGAGCTAGCTTGCTGACCGGTCGGCTCCTCCGGTGGCCGGGTCCGAACCCCGGGCCCGGTCACCGTCGGGTCCGCACCCCGGGTCCGGTCACCGTCGGGTCCGCACCCCGGGTCCGGCCACCGTCGGGTCCGGGGCGCGGGGCCCGGTCACCGTCGGGGAGGTCCCTGCTGGACGGTCAGCTCCGGCCCTGGAGCCGGGGCAGCACCTCGGTGGCCACCTCCGCGAGGACCGCCTCGTCCCCGGCGTACCAGCTCGACTCGCGCGGCCAGTGAGTGACGACGTCGGTGAAGCCGAGCTCGGCGGCCCGACCGACGACCTCGGTGAAGTGTCCGACGCTGGACAGCGAGAAGACCGGAGCGGAGTCGAGCGAGAGATAGCGGTCCAGGGTGCCGGGATCCCGGCCGGCGGCGGCGAGGATCTCGTCCATCCGGCCGGCGAGGTCGGCGACGAAGCGCCACCACGCCGCTAGGTCGTCGCCGTCCCGGACGCCGGTGGTCACCCAGCCCTGGCCGTACCGGGCGGCGAGCCGCAGCGAGCGTGGGCCGTTCGCGGCGACGACGAACGGCACCCGGGGTGTCTGGACACAGCCGGGGTTGCTCCGTGCGTCGACCGCCGCGTAGTAGTCGCCCCGCCAGGTGACCCCGTCCGACCGGAGCAGCAGGTCGAGCAACTCGGTGAACTCGGTGAACCGGTCGACCCGGTGCCGGGGGGAGAGCGTCTGGCCACCGAGTACGGCCGAGTCGAACCCGATCCCGCCGGCGCCGAGCCCGAGCAGCACCCGGCCGGTCGAAACGTCGTCCAGCGCGGTGATCTGGCGGGCGAAGTGCACCGGGTGCCGGAAGTTGGGCGAGGCGACCAGGGTGCCCAACCGGATCCGCGAGGTGACCATCGCGGCCGAGGTCAAGGTGCCCATCGCGTCGAACCACGGCCCGTCGACCAGGTCCCGCCAGCCCAGGTGGTCGTAGGTCCAGGCGTGGTCGAACCCCCACTCCTCGGCCTGTCGCCACCGGCGCTCGGCCACGGACCACCGCTGGTCGGGAAGGATCACGATGCCGACGCGCATGATCTCGAAGCATACGTGACCCGCCCGGCCCCGGGTCAGCTCGCTCGCCTCGACAGCGAATCACCGCTCGGCGGAAGGCTCCTCGGCCGGGCTACGGGTCAGCGACTCCAGGCAGGGACGCAGAAGGTCCGTGATCTGTTCGGGCGACGCGTCACGCAGCCCGTCGAGTTGGAGAAGATGGCGGCCGACGACGACGCCGAGGGTGATCGCACCGGTCAGGGCGGTCCGCAGCAGGGCGTCGTCGGCCGACAACCCCAGACTGATCTGCCGCTGCTGGTGGCGCAGAGCCTCTCGGACTCCGTGCGCCGCCTCTGGATGGGTGAGCATCGAGCGGAGCATCGCCAAGGTGGCCGTCGGTTCTTCGGTGAGCTTGGCGTGCAACGCCGCGAGCAGTTGCTCGGCCACCTGGTCAGGCGGGCCGGCGATCGGCTCGTCCGGCGTCGTCCTGGTGGCCTCGGCGAACAACCGTTCCTTTGATCCGTAGTAGTGGATGACCAGGCCCGGGTTGACCTTCGCCTTGCTCGCGATCGCGCGAATGGTGGCGCGGTCGTAGCCGTACTCGGAGAAGACCTGGCGGGCCACGGCCAGGATGCGAGCTTCGGTCTGGCGGCGCTGATCGGCGCGGGATGTTCGGTGGGCGGAGTCGACCATCCGTTCATTGTACGGGCGTTGCATGAAATCCGTAGTCGATGCTACCTTCGCTCGGTAAACACATGTTCAACGAAATGAGGCTGCCCCGCATGACCGACATCGACGTTGGGCCACGGCAGATGTTCGACCGCCTGGTGCCACTGTTTCTGAACAAGGACCTGGGCGGCTTCGCCGACCTCTTCGCCGAGGACGGCGTGCACGAGTTGCCGTTCTCGCCACCGGGCGTGCCCCGGGTCATCCAGGGACGCGAACAGATCCGCGCCTACCTCACCGCGATCACGGACACCCCGCTGACCCACAAGGAGTTCCGGGCGGTCGGAATCCACGAGACCGGCGACCCTGAGGTGGCGATCGCCGAGTTCGACGCGTACGGCGAGGTGACGACCAGCGGCAAGCCGTATGTGCTGCGCTATGTCCACGTCCTCCAGGTACGCAACGGCGAGATCGTGTACTGGCGTGACTACTGGAGCCCACTGGAGGGCTTCAAGGTTCTCGGTGGCCGGAACGCGCTCACCATTCTCGGGCGGAACGCGATCAGAAAGATCGTCTCGGGTCGGAAGAAGCCCGAGCGCAGCCCCACCATCACCTGACCAACCCGCCGAACCTCGTCGGGGCGTGGCGGGGCGCCCGGCCGGCGGGGGCTGGTGCGGCCGGGCGATAATCGGCGCGACCGGTGACGATCGACTGCTCGGCTACCTCCTGCTGCTGGAACCGGAAGCCACATCGGCGTAAACGGCAGGTGCGGGGCGGGCGTCGCTGAGCTGAACCCGAGTCCGCCCCCGTCACCCGAACTGATGACAGGCGAACGCTCCCAGCCACCTCACAGCTACGGTGAATAAGGTCACCGGAGTGGCGTGATGATCCATCGTGGAAGGCGCGGGCCGACACCCGTGGCACATATCCGCCGTAAACAGGAGTATCTCTATGGTCTTCAAGAAGATGTTGAGCGCCCTCGGCGTCGGCGGTCCGAGCGTGGACACCGTGCTGACCAACCCGAACACCCGGCCCGGCCTGGTGCTCGACGGGCAGGTCAACCTGCGCGGCGGGGAAACCGCGGCCGACATCGAGCAGATCACCGTCGCCCTGGTCACCCGGGTTGAGATGGAGGCCGGCGACAGCGAGTACGCCGGCACCATGGAGTTCTACCGACTCCCGGTGAGCGGCGCGATGCGCCTGGGAGCCAAGCAGGAACTCGCGATCCCGTTCCAGGTCCCGGTGCCCTGGGAGACCCCGATCACCGACGTCTACGGTCAGCGGCTGCGTGGCATGACGATGGGGTTGCGTACCGAACTGGCGGTGGCCCGGGCGGTGGACAAGAGCGACCTGGACGCGGTCGCGGTGCATCCGCTGCCGGTGCACGAGAAGATCCTGGAGGCGTTCGCCCAGCTCGGCTTCCAGTTCAAGAGCGCGGACCTGGAGCGCGGGCACATCTACGGCGTGCAGCAGACGCTGCCGTTCTACCAGGAGATCGAGTTCTTCGCCGCCCCGCAGTACGCGCACGCGATCCGCGAGGTCGAGCTGACCTTCGTCACCAACCAGCACCACGTCGACGTCGTCATCGAGTGCGACAAGCGCGGCGGGATGTTCAGCGGCGGGCACGACACCGTCGGCCGGTACACCGCCGAGCATGCCGGTGTCGACCGGGTCGACTGGCGCCAGCGGGTCGAGGGCTGGCTGGCGCAGACCGTGCAGAGCTACGGCCAGCACGGCGGGCACCACTACGGACCTCCCGGCAAGGGACACTACGGCGGGCACGGTGGACACGGTGGGCGCGGTATGGGCGTGGGCGGCGTGGTCGCCGGTGCCGCGCTCGGGCTGGCCGGCGGCATGATCGCCGGGGAGTTGCTGGAGGACGCCTTCGACGGCGACGACGGCGGCGGCGACGAGGAGTGACCTCGGCGTACTGACGAGAAAGGGCCGCGGTCCCCGCCGACTTCCGGCGGGGACCGCGACCCCCCGTGGCAAGGTCGCCACTGCTCGGGACTCCGGTACACCTCACGTCCGCAGGGACTGCGCCCTACCGCTCAGGCGTCCGGAGCATCGTTACCGTCGACCGTGTCGCCAGGAGCTACCCAGCTTCGCCAGACCACGGCTACCCAGGTACGCGATGGTCATCAGGGTGATGAAGAACCAGGCGTGCTGCGCCCGGAACGTGTCGACACCGGCGGCATTCTTGCCGACCAGATCCGCAGCCAGCAAGGTGAAGCCGACTGCCGCCAGATAGACGTAGAACTCGGTACTCAGCCAGGCGGGCTTGGTCTCGTTACCAGCATTCCGCCGCAACGGCTCGTCCATCCGGCGCTGCATCTCCGACAGAGTCTGCTGAATCTGCTGGTTGGAGATGTTCTGGGCACCCATCTCCCGGGTCGGTGCCGACTGCATGTCCGTCACCTGCTGGCCCATCGGCTGCCTGGACGGGGTCTGCGTGCTCATCTTTTCCTCCTCGGATTCGATGAGATCTCTTCCGACCGCCCCCGGTCACGGCACCGCCGCACCGGTGGCACCGCTTGGCTACCCGACCGGCCCTGCCACAAACAGCCGCTGACCAGCCAACTACCGGTCCCCGCCCGGTCGTGCGGGCCGGCGGTGCCGCTCGGGTGAGCTGGTGGCGTTTGCCGACCCGGGCACCGGGGACACCCCGGACAACGACAACTCGGTGAGGTGGTGGACGTGCGCGGCGAGGACGAACTGCGGGAGTCGGCACGGCGGACCGAAGACCGGATCGGGCGCGGCAAGTACGGCCCCGGCGCGGTGGAGGAGGTCAGCCTGCCGGTCGACGAGGGACGCGAGGCGCACGAACGCGACATCGAGGACCCGGCGGACCGGGCGCGGGATCCGGACGTACTCCGCAACGGCGGTCCGACCCGGAACCGGGGGGTGAGCACCACCACCGGTACGGACCGGCGGGCCGGCTCGGCGAACGTGCGCCGGCAACCCCGCCGACCGGGCCGAAAGGTGGCACCCACCACCACCGGGGACGCGACCACCGGCGGGATCAACCCGTCGGCGGCCGGGTCCACCAGCGACGCCTCCGGACAGGCGGGGCAGATCGGCAACTTCACTGACAAATAGCCTGAGAGACCTCGTAGGGCAACTGGCCTGCATCACCCGTTGGATCACCCGTCCTTATTGGATACATGGTGGGCACAGCACGTCGGAACACGTCATCGACCGGATGTGGTAGCGCCTACCTGCACAGAGGGCATGTCACCCTGGCTGGGTCGGTTGTCGTTCCCTCCGTCGGCGAGAGTTTGCTGAGCGGCTCGTTGGAGTCCGTCCGGTTTTCCCGGGCCTGACTCGGTGCACCACCACCTGGGTTCTTCCTTCGTCAGTCCATGCCGGTGATCCGGCGTAGTTCTTCGTCCGTGGGGGTCGCCGATCGCATCAGGATTGCCACGACGCCCCGGGCACAAGTCACGGACCGTCGCTCTGTGGGCGGATGGTTGGTGCCGGCCGGGCCGCCCAACTGGGGAGGACCGGCCCGACCGGCCGGAGCGCTGGCCTGGTTGTACACCCGATCAGCGTCCCTGCACGTAGCGTCATCCCTGGTCGTGGCCCGGTCCAGGAGGCGTCCGTCAGCAAACGCGTCTGCTGACGGCGGCTTACAGGCCGAGTCGGCATCTTCGGCGTCTTCGCAGGCCTCGCCGCCGCCCTCGCTGCTGCCGCTCTCTTCATGTTCGAGCGGCGTCGCGCTCAGGTTGCAGAGCAGCAGCTTGCCGATGATCGGGCAGACGCCGAGATGAATACCCCGAGGGCGGTCGTTGTCCCTGAGAGCTGCGTTCGGCGGCAACACAGGACAGCCGGCATACGTTCGTGATGTTGCGGTCGGCGTCCACAACTACAGCTCGCACCCGATCCGTCAAGTCATTGCAGTTGTATCGCTGGCAGAGGGGCCCGAGTTCATCCTTTCGCCCCAAACGATCATTCCCCCGGGGGAGAACTCTGTCTTGCGGCAGAAGTATTCGCAGCCCATTGCGCTGTCGTCGGACGCTGTGTTCAAAGACAGGGCTCCGGCGGTGGCTGGTCATCCTCCACATCGAGCACAACCGAACCACCTGAAACCGACACTACATTGATGGCCCACCACCCGGGCAGGTCGATAGACAGCCACTACAGCAGGGCCGCGAGATCCCAGACCCGTATTGCGCTATCGAGAATGCCGCTGCTCAGGACGACCGGACGGCCCTGAAGCATGGTGGTCGCCACGGAGGTGACCCGGTTGCCGTTGTGGGCGACCAGCGGGCCGCCGACCATGGCACGTTCGGCCAGATCCCAGATCCGCATGGTCGTGTCCCTTGACCCGGTCACCGCCAGGGACCGCTCTCCCACAGTGATCGTGTCCATGGCAACGATCTGATCCTCGTGACCGGGGATCGGACCATACAAGGGCTCCACGGGGTCCTCCCGCTCGTCTAGCGGTCGCCGCAGATCGTCGGCGTCCAACGCCCACACCCACAGTTCGCCGTCGTCGGTCCCGCCAACCACGATGGGCCGATCGTCGAGCCTGGACCACGAGACGGTCCAGGGAACTCCGGTGGATTCAAGCCGCAGGTCCTCGCCGGGTCTGGCCAGATCCCACACCACCACGTCCTGGTCAGCTCCCGCGACCAGCGATCGGCCGTGGACCCATGTCGTCGCCAGGTTCGACGCTAGGGAGTAGTCCGCGAGCAGTACCGGGGGCTCGTCGAACGGCATCTGCCAAACCTGAACCTCATCGGCGTTCTGCGTCGAGGTCACAAACCGCACCGGCCCCGGGCCGTCCACGGCGGCCACTCCCGCAAGATACGCCCCACAGGACGGCACAGCGTGCAGCAGCCGGCCGCTGTCCAAGTCCCAGAAGGCGGGCTCCTGCTCGTCGTCGCCAGCGGCGAGCACGATCCGCCCGCCAGAAACGGCTGCGGCCACCGAGTCAATCTGGTTATCGGCGTCGGGATACTCGGCGAAGACAGGATCCCCGGCATGAGCAAACGCCAACGGCCGCTCCCGCCACTCATCCCGAACCGGATTCCAGGTCCACACAGCGCTGTCGGCCACGCAAACCACTACCGTCGCACCGTCCACATCGACGACGGCGACGTCATCGATATGCCTGCCGGACGGTACGGAGCTGCTCAGCAGCAACGGAACACCAATCACGCGAGGGATCCTCACACAACCATCGCGCCCGGCGGGTGAACCACGCCGGACCTCCCTCGACTCCACCTATTCACTGAACCAAGACTCGCAGGTGCACCCGGCCGGCGCACGAAGTCCCCGCCGACCGCGCAGCGCCGGTCTGACCGGCGCACACGCAACCTCAGCCATGTCCATGGAAAGAACGGCGCACTCGCACTCGAACTCCCCTACATCGGGCACGACCCCAAGACGAAGAGTCAGTCCGCGCTGTTGCCGCAGGGTGCGTAGCAAACTCGGAAAAGCGTGGATCAACCATCCGGAGCATGGCTGCTGGCCTTCCCAGGTCACGGCTGGGGGCGGCGGCCCGGGCCGTAACCCCGGGCCGCCACTTCGGACGGTACTCGCCCAGGGCCGGCCGGTTCTGTCGCACTCGCCACTCGATCGGCCCGAAGTCGTCCGTCAGCAATGCCTGGATTCCCCGGGTCGAATCTCAGCCGGTACGGAGGATGCCGAGCCGCTGGGTTGCCCGGGTGAGCGCGACGTAGAGGTCGCTGCGCCCACGCGGCGACTCGGCCACGATCCGGTCCGGGTCGACCACCAGTACCGAGTCGAACTCCAGCCCCTTGGCCTGGGCGACGGTCAGCAGCACCACCCGGCTGGTCAGCTCGGGATCGTCGCCGAGCGCCACCTCGGGTTCCGCCTCGGTGGCCGCCCGGCCCAACTCGTCGACCAGTCCGGCCGGGACGATCACCCCGACCCGGCCCGCGCCGACGCCGGCCGCCTCGGCCCGGATCGCCTCGACCAGCCGTCCGGCCAGTTCCCCGGTACCGACCTGGGCATCCCAGGGCTGCTCGCCGGTGTCGCGTACCGCCCGGGGTGGGGTGAGCGCCGGGTCGATCTCCGCCAGTACCTTGGCGGCGACCGCCAGGATCTCCGACGGCGTACGGTAGCTCACCGTCAGCTCCTCCAGCCGCCACCGGTCACCGACGTACGGCTCCAGCACCGGCCACCAGGACGACGCGCCGGCCAGCGCCCCGGTCTGGGCCACGTCGCCGACCAGCGTCATCGAGCGGCTCGGGCAGCGGCGCATCAGCACCCGCCAGGCCATCGGGGAGAGTTCCTGCGCCTCGTCCACGATCACGTGCCCGAAGGCCCAGCTCCGATCCGCCGCCGCCCGCTCGGCGGTACTCAACTGCTCCCCGTCGGCCTGCCGCTCGGCCAGCCGGTCGGCGACGAGCAGGTCGGTGACGTCCAGCATCCCGTCCTCGGCGTCGGCCTCGTCCTCGAAGTCGATCGACTTGGAACCGGCGGCGATTTCGAGCACGCCCTCGGCGTACTCGATCTCGGCCCGGCGTTGCCGCGCGGCCCTGGCCTGGGCCGCGCGGTCGTCCTCACCTAGCAGCTCCGCCGCCTCGTCCAGCAGTGGTACGTCGGCCGGGCTCCAGCCACCCCACGGCTCGCGCCGCAGCGCTGCCCGCTCCGCCTCGCCGAGGCTGGCCGCCGCCACGTCGAGCCGCTGCTCCGAGGCGAACAGCCCGGCCACCACCTGCTGCGGGGTGAGTATCGGCCAGAGCCAGTCCAGCACGGCCTGCACCTCGGGCTCGCCGCGCAGCTCGCGCCGGAACTCGGCGAGGTCGGCCTCGTCGAGCAGGTTCTCCCCGCCCAGCGGGTCGGCACCGAGCCGCTCGGCGAGCTGGTCGGCGAGAGCGTGGACGATCTCGACATCGAAGAGCGGCCGGGCCAGGTTGTGCGGCCGGTCGGTGCGGCGGACCCGGTCTCGGGCGGCGGCGACGGTGGCCGGATCCAGCACCAGGCTGTCCCGCTCGATGGTGATCTCGATCGGCTCGTCCGGCACCCGCTGCCGGTCCCGGATCGCCGCCGCCAGCACCTCGACCATGTCGAGCCGGCCCTTGAGTTCGGCGACCTCGGCCGGCTCGGCCCGGGTCGCGGTGATCCCGGGGAAGAGTTCACCGACGGTACGCAGCAGCACGCCGGTCTCGGCCAGCGTCGGCAGCACCTGCGAGATGTAGCGCAGGAAGGTCGCGTTCGGGCCGACCAGCAGCACACCCCGGGTGGAGAGGATCTGCCGGTGCGTGTAGAGCAGGTACGCCGCCCGGTGCAGCGCCACCGCCGTCTTCCCGGTGCCGGGGCCGCCCTGCACCACGAGTACCCCGTCCAGGTCGGCCCGGATCACCCGGTCCTGTTCGGCCTGGATGGTCCGGACGATGTCGGTCATCCGGCCGGTACGGCTGGCGGTCACCGCCGCCAGCAGCGCCGCCTCGCCGGTCAGCCCGCCCCGGTCGCCGGCCTGCCCGGCGCTGTTCAGGTCCAGCACCTCGTCGTCGAGGCCGACCACCTCGCGGTCCCGGGTCCGGATGTGCCGGCGCCGGCGTACCCCGTCCGGGGCGGCGGCGGTGGCGAGATAGAACGGTCGGGCCGCCGGAGCACGCCAGTCCAGCAGCACCGGTTCGTATTCGCCGACGCTGTCGAATATGCCGATCCGGCCGACGTAGCGGCGGGTACCGTCGTCCAGGTCCAACCGGCCGAAACAGAGGCCCTGCTCGACCGCGCCGAGCCGGTCGATCTGCTCGGCGTACATCCGTACCGTGCCGTCGCGTTGCGAGCGCTCCTGCTGGGTGCCGCCGGCGTTGTGCAGCGCGCCGCGCAGTCGCCGGGTGGCCTGGGTACGCAGGTCGTCGAGGCGCCCGTAGAGCATGGCGACGTACCGCTGCTCGCCGGGGATGTCGTCCACGGTCGGGCCGGTGGGCCGGGGTTGCCCGTCCGGCCCGGAGCCGTCGGCGGCGGAGGGTGCGGCACGTCCGATCGGTTCGTCGACCGGCTCGTCGAAACGCTGGTCGGGCGAAGCACCGGATTGCTTTGACAAACCGTCTCCCCATGGTTAGACTTTGCGCAGAACGGCATTCTGCCGTTCTTTTTTATTTCCGAACTGAGAAACGATAGCGCGTTTCTTTGCCGGCATCCATCGGCCACCCGACTCGGTGGCGACACCGGTCTGCGACGCCTCAGGCGGTCAGGCGGTCAGGTGCCCGGCGTCGGCGTCAGTTGCTCACGTCCCGGCCGCCGAACCTGGCCCAGGCGGCGGTGAGGAACACCACCCCGTAGGCGAGCGCCGAGAGCAGGCCGGGGCGGAGCGCGTCGAGCGCGACCGGATCCCGGAGCAGCTCGACAAAGGCCGACCAGTAGTGGGTCAGCAGGTACGGGTGCAGCCAGTCGAGCTGCGGGATGCTGTCCAGCACGAAACTGGTCACCGAGAGCATGGTGGTGGCGATCGTCGCACCCATCGGCTGCTCGGTCAGGGTGGAGACGAAGAGCCCGACCGCGCCCAGCGCGCAGAGCCCGACCGTCAGATAGGCGCAGACGCCGAGCAGTCGCAGCAGCCCCTCCGCCAGGCTCACCTGCGCGCCGGAGAGCAGCGTCACCGGCCCGCCACCGAACAGCAGCAGCCCGGCCGCCAGCCCGACCGCCGCGACCAGCAGGGTCACGGTGGCCGAGAAGACGACGACGGCGCCGTACTTGACCGCGAGCAGCCGGGTACGCCCGACCGGCACGGTCAGCAGATAGCGCAGGGTGCCGAGGTTGGCCTCGCCGGCCACGCTGTCCCCGGAGATCGCCGCCACCGCGATCGGCAGGAAGAGTCCGAGTTCCGCGCCGAGGGCGGCCAGTGCCACGAAGAACCCGTTTCCGCTGATCGCCGAGAAGAACCCCGGGTCCTGTCCGGTTTCCGTCGGCCCCTCGGTGACCCGCACCGCGATGGCGATGATCACCGGTACGGCGGCCAGCGCCGCCATCCCGGCCTGGTTGCGCCGACGCCCGAAGACCAGCTTCAGTTCGGAGCGGAAGAACCGCAGTTCGGAGCGGAAGAACCTGGCCCGGCCCGGCCGGCCGGAACGCACCGACGCCTCGGGCAGCCTCGGCGCGTCAACCGCTGACATCGAAGCCCTCCCCGGTCAGCGAGACGAAGAGTTCCTCCAGGTCCGGGGCGTCCACCGCGAAGCCGCGTACCGGTACGGCGGCGTGCACCAGGGCGGCCACCACCTTCTCCGGCGGCACCGGCCCGAGTACGGCGCTGACCTCCCGGGGCGCCTCGGTGATCTCGGTGAGGCCCAGTTCGCGCAGCACCTGGGCGGCGGCGACCGGACGGTCGGTCGTCACCCGGGCCCGGGGCGTGGCCGCCGCCCGCAGCTCGGCCAGCGGCGCCTGGGCGACCAGCCGCCCCTGGTGCATCACCCCGACGTCGGTGCAGACCTGCTCCACCTCGGCGAGCAGGTGGGTGGAGAGCAGCACCGTCGCGCCCTCGGCGGCGAGCGTGCCGACCAGCGCCCGGACCTCCCTGGTGCCCTGCGGGTCGAGCCCGTTGGTCGGCTCGTCCAGGACCAACAGGTCCCGGGGGACCAGCAGGGTCGCGGCCAGCGCCAACCGCTGCCGCATGCCCAGCGAGTACGCCCGGTAGCGCTTGCCGGCCGCCGCGGTCAGCCCGACCCGGTCCAGTGCGCCGCCGATCCGCGCCGTGCAGGTGCCCGGATCGGCGGTCCGGTCCGCCGCGTCCAGCCGGCGCAGGTTCTCCGCCCCCGACAGGTACGGGTGGAAGGCCGGTCCCTCCACCAGCGCCCCGATCCGGGGCAGTACCTCCGCCGCCCGGTCCGGCATCCGCCTGCCGAGCAGCGTGTGGCCGCCCGAGGTGGGCCGGACCAGACCGAGCAGCATCCGGATGGTGGTGGTCTTGCCGGAGCCGTTCGGGCCGAGGAAGCCGTAGACGGCCCCACGCGGAACCGCCAGGTCGACGGCGTCCACCGCGACCTGGCGGCCGAACCGCTTGGACAGTCCCTGGCTCTGGACGGCTAACTCCGGCACCGCCCGGCCCCTCCGCTCCGGGTCAGCACGGCGCCGCACGAGCGCCCCGCCACCGCCGTCACGGCGCCGGGCGAGCGCCCCGCCAGCGTCGCCACTGCGAGCGTGCCGGGCGAGCGCCCTGCCACCACCGTGGTGCTGCTGGACGAGGGCGCCACCCGGAAGCCGCTCACCTGTTGCTCTGCGCGACTTCGTAGAGCCGTTCCGGCTTGACCGCGCCGACGAACACCTTGCCGTCGTCGGTGAGCAGGGCGGTGAAGAGCTTGCCGGTGACGAGTCGACCGCTGCCCCACTCGCCGTTCACCTCGGGCAGCCCGCCCAGCAGGCCCCGGAGCAGGTTGGCCTCCGCGCCGTCGGTCTCCGCGTTCGTGGTTCCGGCGAGCTGCGGCACCTTCGCCGCCAGTACGCTGGTCCACCCGCTGCCGACCACCGTCGGCTGCTCCACCCCGGTCGGCAGCGCGGGCCGGCCCTCCGGTCGGGTCCCCTCGGTCACCACCGCGCCGGGCGGCGGGTTGAAGGCGAACTGGGCCGGGTCCGGGCGCTCGAAGTCGACCCGGGTGAACGCCACCTCGAAGGCCGGCTTGCTGGTGCCCTGCGGCACGACCTGGAAGCGCAGCGGTACGTGCTCGACGGCGTCGATCGCGATCGTGATCTGGCCCACCAGCGAGGTGGCGTCGCGGGGTTCGAGCACCAGTTCGTACACGTCCCGCCCGGCGACCGAGGCCGACCGTCCGACCCTGACCTCGGTACTCGGGTCCACCGCCGCCAACGCCTGCTCGGCGGCCTCCTGCGGAGTGGTCGGCAGGTGGTCGGGCCGGCCGGTCGGGCCGGACTCGTCCAGGGTGGTGTGCTGGGCCTTGTTGGCCTGGCTGTCCCAGATCCAGACGTCCTTGCCGTTGCGGATGACGTCGGTCTCGCCGAGCGTGCCGAGCAGCGCGACCCGGGTCTGGTCCGGGCCGGCGTGCCAGACCCGCAGGGTGTGCGTACCGGAGACCAGCGAGGTGAGTTCGGCACTGCCTCGTCCGCCGATGCCGGGCAGGCTCGGCAGTCCGAGGTCGGCGCGCTTGATCACCGTGCCGGAGAGGCCGTCCAGATGGGCTGTCTGCAAGTCGACGAGGAGTTGTGCGGCACTGCGCTCGGGCAGGTTCGGCTCGGCGGCCGAGGCGAAGGTGCCGACCGCCGCACCTCCGCCGATAATCGCCAGGGCCGCCCCGGTCGGGACCAGCCACCGCAGCGCGGGCCGGGATTGCAAAACCGACATGTTCGTACCTCCTGGTGCCCATCTTGCGCCTGCTGCCCTGTGAAACCACTGAGAACCGCTGTCGGCTCACTCAGCCGGGTGTGGCTGCCCGGGGTCGGGGATGGCACGCTTGTCCGGTGCGGTTGCTGGTGGTAGAGGACGAGGCCCGACTGGCCACGGCGTTGCAGCGCGGCCTCCAGGCCGAGGGCTTCGTCGTCGACGTGGCCGGTAGCGGGCCGGAGGGGCTCGACCTGGCCCGGCACGGCGGATACGACGCGATGATCCTGGACGTGATGCTGCCGGGGCTCTCCGGCTATCGGGTGGTGCGGCAGTTGCGGGCCGAGAAGCACTGGCTGCCGGTGCTGATGCTCTCCGCCAAGGACGGCGAGTACGACCAGGCCGACGGGCTGGACTGCGGTGCCGACGACTACCTGACCAAACCCTTCTCGTACGTGGTACTGCTGGCCCGGCTGCGCGCCCTGCTGCGCCGGGGTGCGCCGCGCCGCCCGGTGGTGCTGGTCGCCGGTGACCTGAGCCTGGATCCGGCCCGTCGCCGGGTCACTCGGGACGGGGCCGAGGTGGACCTCACCGCCCGGGAGTACGCCCTGCTGGAATACCTGCTTCGCCGGGCCGGTGAGGTGGTCTCCAAGACCGAGCTGCTGGACCACGTCTGGGACGCGAGCCTGCGTACCGCGCCGAACGCCGTCGAGGTCTACGTCGGCTACCTGCGCCGCAAGATCGGCCGGGACCGGCTGGAGACGATCCGGGGGGCCGGCTACCGGCTCGTGACATGAGCCGGGCGGAGCGAGGTCACCGGACGGCCGGGACAGCGGCGGCCGAGGCGGTGGCGGTGGCGGTGCGGCAGCCCGCAGCGGTCGGGTCGTCATACCGGCCGGCGTGGGGAGCGGCCGGTACCGGGGAGCGACGATGATCCACCTCCCGGGCCGGTTCGGCCCGCGCGGCTGGCGACGGCCGTGGCTGAGGCTGAGCCTGCGGGCCCGACTCACCGTCATCAGCGCGGCGGGTCTCGCCGTGGGCCTCGCCGTCGGCGGCCTGGTACTGCTCGGCGCGCTCGGCTACGCGCTCCAGCGCACCGTCGACACCGAGGCGCTGAAGACCGCCGAGGCGGTGGCCCGGCTCGCCGGCCAGAACGCGCTGCCGGACCCGCTCCCGGTCGCCGGCGGTCAGGTACGGGTACAGGTGCTCGACGGGCAGGGCCGGATCCGGGCCGCGTCGATCGACGCCGACCGGCTGGTCCCGATGCTCTACCCGGACGAACTGCGGCGGTTCCAGTCCGGGGACCGGGACCGGTTCTACCTGCCCGGTCGGCGGCTCGGCCTGGACGGCCCGATCCGGGTCGTGGCGGTACCCGCCGGACCGGCCGCCGATCCGCAGACGGTGCTGGTGGCCAAGTCCACGGCGGACGTACGGCACAGCGTGACCGTGGTCCGTACCATCCTGCTGGTCAGCTTTCCGCTGCTCCTGCTGGGGCTGGCGGCGGTGGCCTGGCGGGTGATCGGTGCCACCCTGCGGCCGGTCGAGACGTTGCGGGCCGGCGCCGAGGAGATCACCGGTGGGGCCCGGCCGGGCAGGTTGCCGCTGCCCGCCTCGCACGACGAGATCCACCGGTTGGCGGTGACCCTGAACGGGATGCTGGGCCGGCTGGAGTCGGCCCGGGCCCGGCAGCGCGCCTTCGTGGCCGACGCCGCGCACGAGCTGCGCAGCCCGCTGGCCAACATGCGGACCCAGCTCGAGGTCGCGCAGCGGCTCGGTCCGGCGACGGAGTGGCCGGCGGTCGCCGACGACCTGCTCGCCGACACCCAGCGGCTCAGCCGGCTCGTCGACGACCTGCTGCTGCTCGCCCGCTTCGACGAGGGAACCGCCCGGCCGCCCCGGGCCGCCGAGCCGGTCGAGCTGGGGGAGTTGCTGACCGAGGTCGCCGAGCGGTATCCGGCGGCGCCACTGCGGGTGGTGGCACCGAGGTTTCCGCTCTGGGTGCTGGCCGAGCCGGACGCGCTGGCCCGGATCCTGGGCAACCTGCTGGACAACGCGGTCCGGCACACCACCAGTGAGGTGGCGCTGGAGGCCGGGCCCGGCGGCTGGACCGGTCCGGCGTACCACCTGGTGACGGTGACCGACGACGGGCCCGGCATCCCGGCCGGGGACCGGGACCGGGTCTTCGACCGGTTCACCCGGCTGGACGACGCCCGGGCCCGGGACGCGGGCGGCGCCGGCCTCGGCCTGGCCATCGTCCGGGAACTGGTACGCCGCCAGGGCGGCACGGTGACCCTCGGCGACGCCGGACCCGGACTACGGGTCGAGGTACGCCTGCCGGCCGAGCGGCCCGCCCCGGACGGCCCCGACGAGCGGGTGCCGACCCAGCCGGTGAGCGGAGTTCAGCCTGCGGAGGGCGACCTGCCGGGCCGGTCGGTGCAGACCGGATCGGCCTCGCCGACGAGGCTCTCCGAATAGACGACGGCGACGGAGAAGCAGTAGTTGCCCTGCGTCTCCAGGCCGTAGACCACATAGCCGGTGGAGCCGGCCGGCAGTTCCTCGAACGGCCGGAGTTCCTGGCCGTCCCGCCCGCCGGCCAGCACCACCGGGCCCCTGGCGCCGTTCGGATAGCTCCAGCCGAGCGTCACGCTGCTTCGGTTGTCGGCCAGGGTCACCGAGCCGGGCGGGATACCGGGGGAGGCCGGCGGCGGCGTGCTCGGCGGTGCGGCCGGGGCGCTGGTCGCCGACCCGGGAGCCGATGTCCCGGGCTCCGACGGCTCCGGCTCGTCGTCCCCGGTCAGCCCGAACCCCAGCACCACGGCGACCGTACCGAGCAGGACCAGTACCACCAGGCCGGCGACGACCACCGTCGGCAGCCGGCGGCCCGCGGGTTGCGGCCGGTGGATCCGTACCGGCAACCGGGACGAGCGCCGCGCAGGCAGGTGCCGGACCTCGGGTACGCCTCCGGTGCCTGCGGCGTCGCCGAGGTCGACGGCGTGACCGCCCGGGAGTTCCCGGTGCGCCCGCTCGGCGACCGGGAGGGACCCGGAACGGCTCGGCGGCCGCCACGGCTCGGCGGAGGTCGCCGGCACGTGCCGCCCGGCCTCCGGATCGTCCTCGCCGTCCCGGGTGCGGCGGGCCACGTCCGGTGGCCACCAGCCGTGCTCCGGATCGTCGTCCGCGTCGTCGGCCAGCCCCGCACCGACGGCGGATCCCGGCCCGGACCGGTTCGCCGCGTTCCGGGGTGGCGGGACCGGTGGCCCGGCCGGCGGCGGGGTGGCCCACCGGGGCGGTGGTTCGACGGGCGGTGCGGCTGGCAGCCGGGGCGGCGGCACCTGCGGGGCGTCGGTGCCGGTTCCGGCGGACCGGGGCGGCATTGGTGGCGGAAAGCGCAGCAGTGGCAACTCGTCGCGGGGCGGCAGTTCGGCGTCCGGCGGATGCTCCCCGCCGTCCGGAAACCCGGCCGACGCCCCGTCCTGGTACGGCCGGTCGTGCTCTCCGGGCCGCTGCCCAGGCGCGGCCGGGTACGACGACGCCGGTGGTGCGAAGTGCGCCGATCCCGGCTCGGCCTGCTGCGACGGCGCCGCCGAGTACGAGGGTGCGGTCGGGTATGAGGGTGCTGCCGGATACGACGATGCCGTGTGCGGCGGCGTGCTGCCGTGCTGCGGCGGGTCACCGTGCTGCGGGTGGTACGCGTGCTGCGGGTACCCGGCGTGCTCCGCGCGCTCCGCGTACGGTGCCGGCTCCGCGTACGGTGCCGGCTCGGCGTGCCGGGGTTCGGGGCGCCACGGCTCGGCGTACTCCGGGGCGCCGGTCGGACCGGTCGGCGCGTGTGGGGCGTGCGGGTCGTGTGGCGGCTCCGGCCCGGGGTCGGTGCAGACGTGCTCGGGATTGGCCGCCGCCCGGGCAACGGCCGCGACCTGGGCCGCCAGCGGATGGTCGGCCGGCAGGTGCTCCCGGCACAACTCCCGGGCCAGGGCCAGGTGCTCGTGCGCCTGGGTGAAGAGTCCACAGTCGCGCTGCATCGCACCGAGCCGGGCGAGCATCCGGATCCCGCCCGGGTGCCCGTCGCCGTAGACCTCCCGGTGCAGCTCCCAGGCGTCCTCCAGCCGGTTGCGGGCCAGCGTGCACTCACCCTGGGCGTACTCGACGGTGGCCAGGTCGGCGTGCGCGGCGAGTACCCGCAGCGACTCCGGGCCGTCGTTCGCGGTGAGTTCGATGATCACGTCCCGGTACAGCCGGGCGGCCCGGGCGTGACTGCCGACCCGGTGCAGTACAGCGGCGAGGGTGGCCGCGGTCGCCACGGTTCGCTGGTCGGCGGCGCCGCAGAGCCGGGTGGTCGCGGAGTAGGCGAACGCGGCCCAGCCCCGGGCGGCGTGCGGGTCGCCGAGCGCCACCAGTACCCGGGCCTGAAGGCCGGCCGCCTCGGCCAACTCGGCGGAGGCGTGTCCGGGGCTCGGGTCGGCGGCGTCCAGCGGCGGGCCGAGCAGATTCCGGGCCCCGGCCAGGTCACCGGCCGCCACGAGCGCGTTCGCCTGCTGGGTGAGTTCACCGAAGCCGGAAGCCACGCCCCATCGTGCTCGCCCGGCGACGTTCAGTACAAGAGGGCAGGTGGAGGCAGTTTCGTCGTCATGTCGGGCAGCCACGGCGGCGACTACCGTGGAGCCATGGCGATCCACCGGCTCAACCACGCCGTACTCTTCGTTCGCGACCTCACCCGCAGCGTCGCCTTCTACCGGGACGTCCTCGGCTTCCGTCAGGTGCCGATGACGCCCGAGGGGTTCGACGGCGCCGCCTTCCTCCAGGCGCCCGGCTCCACCAACGACCACGACCTCGGCCTCTTCGAGGTCGGTTCCGCCGCCGGCCCGTCCGGCGCCGGGCGGACCACGGTCGGGCTCTACCACCTGGCCTGGGAGGTGGACACCCTCGACGAACTGTCGGTGATCGCCGGCCGGCTCTCCGAGGCGGGCGCGCTGGCCGGCAGCTCCGACCACGGCAGCACCAAGAGTCTCTACGGCAAGGACCCGGACGGGCTGGAGTTCGAGGTGGTCTGGCTGGTGCCGGCCGACCGGCTCGACGAGCAGGCCCTCGCCGCGCGCCGACGGATCTCGCGACTCGATCTCGACCGGGAGAAGCAGCGGTACGGCGGGCAGACCCGGGGCGGCGTCGGCGTCTCCGTCCCGTCCTGACCCGGAGCCGGCGGTGGCCGGGGTGGCGACCGCCGAGATGACAGGGACGGGCCGGACACGGTAGAACCGCAGCATGTCCACGGATCCGATCGGCGTCGTCAAACGGGAACTGCTGGTACGCCAGCTCGACTCCTGGACGCCGGCCGCGCTGCACCGGTCCCGGCGGGCCACCTTCGCCCAGGCGTACGCCGGAGGGGACGGCGGGGCCGCGGACGCCGCGCTGCGGGTCTTCGTCGAGTTCGCCGACCTGCTGCGCGGGCGGCGGACGACGGCGCTGACCCTCGGCCGGGGCGACGACCAGGATCTGGCGGCGCGCCACGCGGCGGTGCAGTCGGAGCTGCCCGCCGGGCTGACCGCGCACCTGATGCCGGGCGGGGTCGACCGGTTGCCGGTGGCGCTCAAGGCCGCCGCCGCGAACGGCGCTCCGGTCTTCGCCTACCTGGACGGCACCGGCGGTCCGGAGCCGGCCGCCGAGGTCCTCGCGGCGGTGGCCGGTGGCCGGCCCGCCGAGCTGTTGCTGGTGCTCGATCCGCCGGTCTGGTCCGGGGCGGAGCCGGGCACACACGGTGGTCCTGAGCCCGCAACAGGGGCGCCGACGGTCTCGTCGGGCTACCGGCGCAGGCTGACCGAGGCCGGGCTGCCGCTGGTGACCGAGGTGGAGTTGGTCGCGGAGGACCGGGCCGAGGTGCTGGTCTTCGCCACCGCCGCCGGCAAGCGGCTGGACGCCTTCAAGAACGCGCTGTGGGCGGTCGACGAGTACGCCGGGGTGCGCTACCGGGACCCCGGCGATCCGGAGGGGCACCTGCTGGACATCTCGCTGAACCCGCATCCGGGGCCGCTGCGGCGGGAACTCCTGGCCCGGCTGGCGACGGTCGGCGCCGCCTCCGTCACCGAGCTGCGCCAGTTCACCGCCGAGCGGACCGTCTACCGTCCGGCGGACACCAACCGGGTGCTGACCGCCTTGCTGGCCGCCGGGCTGGTGAGCCGGGAACCCGAGGCGGGCCGGCTGGCCGGCGACGTGACCATCACCGGCACGCCGGCATCCTGAACGGCACCCGCCGTCATCCTCGTTCTGTTCCTCAGGACCGTGACTTGTTCTGTTCCTCAGGACCGTGACTTGTTCTGTTCCTCAGGACCGTGACTTGTTCTGCTTCCAGGAGAGCGGGCCGGGCAGGTCGACCCGGTGCGCGCGGGCCCGGGAGTTCCACGACCAGCGTCCTATCTTGATACTCCAGGACGAGAAACCGTTCTCGGTGAAGTGGAGGATCAACGGGCCGAACCTCTTGCGCTTACGGAACATCAGACCCACGGCCATGCTCCCTTCGGGACAACTGCTCTCTTCCGGGGGTGACCAGGAAGTGCCCCGTAGCGGTGGTCGGCAAACGTGCGCCGGACCGGGCGGCAGCCGCCGACGTTCCGCAAGGGACGGTCCGGGGTCAGCCGGTTGGTGCTCGCCGTTCAGCGCGGCTGCCAGGCGTCCGGCCGGGTGGTCAACTTGCGTACGTGCGCCGGCATCCGGCCGCTGATCAGCTCGGCGAGGCTCACCTCGTCGACCACGTCCCGTACCGCCGCGCGGACGGCCACCCAGAGCCGGGGCAGGTTCTCGGCCGCGCCGTCGTACCGGGTCTGCTCGGGACGCAGTCCGCGGATCCCGGCGAGCGGGCCGTCCACGGCGCGCAGGATCATGCCGACGGAGACCTCCCGGGGTGCCCGGGCCAGGGTGTAGCCGCCCTCGGCGCCCCGCTGGGCCTTGACGATTCCGGCCCGGCGCAGGTCGGCGAGGACCGCCTCCAGGAACTTCCGGGGCAGGTCCTGCTCGGCGGCGAGCGCCTGGGCGGACATCAGCGCCGGGTAGGCCGCCGCGAGACTGAGGCCGGCCCGTACCGCGTAGTCACCGCGCGCCGAGATCTGCACGACTTCATCATCCATGATCGGGGTGGCCGGCCGGCGGCGGCGGGCCGATGCCGGGTGGGTGCAGACTGGTCAACCCCGCACGGCGGTGGTCCGGCCGGGCAGTCCGGCCCGGAAGGCGCCGGGACTGTGCCCGACCTCCCGCTGGAAGAACCGGCCGAAGTTGGTCGGCTCCGAAAAGCCGAGCCGGCGGCCGACCTCGGCCACCGACAGGTCGGTCGCGGCGAGCAGTCGGCGGGCCTCCAGCGCCACCCGCTCGTCGATCACCTGCTTGGCGCTGCGGCCGGTGGCGGCCAGACAGGCCCGGGTCAGGGTACGCACCGAGCAGTCCAGCCGGCCGGCGTAGTCCTCGACCCGCCGGGTCTGCCCGTACGAGCGCTCGACCTCGTGCCGCAGCCGCCAGAAGGTGCCGGTCGGGTCCGTACCGTCCGGGGCGCCGCCGTTCGCCGGGTCCCGGGCGGGCGGGGCCGTACCGAGGGGCAGGGCGCCGGGGTCGGCCGGGTCGCGCGGCAACAGGGCCAGCCGGAGCAGCAGTACGGCGAGCTGGTGCCGCAGCAGGTCGGTGCCGAGGTTGCCGCCACCGTGCCGCTGGCAGTCCACCACCAGTTGGCTGACCTCGTTGATCACCGCGTCCTCGTCCTCACCGGCGAGCTGCCAGTAGCCGGCGGCGAACGGTGGGCCGATCGGCGAGACGTCCAGCTCGCGCATGGTCTCCGGGGTCCAGCAGACCAGCACCGCGTCGAGCCCGCTCTGCCCGCCGTGCCGGAAGACCTGGCCGGGCCGCACCCAGAGCAGCGACCCCGGCCGACACGGGTACACCCGGAAGTCGATCTCCTGCGTGCCGTGTCCGACGGTGACCAGGATGAGCAGATGGCGATCGACCAGCAGCGGTCCCCGGCGGGCCGGGTCGAGGAAGTAGTCGCGCAGGGTGAAGGTGCGGATGCCGGCCCAGCCGGGCGGGGCCGGCACCTCGCCCGGATCATCGGCAAGCTGACCGAATCGGACCATCACCTGCGACGTTAGCCGTCGGTGGCAAGCCGCGCACCCCTCGGGCAGTCGGCGTCCGCCGCCGACCGCGCGGCCGACGGCGCAGGTGGCGGCGGTGGCCGGGCCGACGGGCCGGGCCGGGTCGGTCGGTCAGACATCGACGTACGCCGTTGACCCTGGGGTCGGTCGATCGGTAACCTGACCCCGGTCCGGGCTACGACCACCGCGCGCGGGACAGCGACGGGTGCACGCGAGACACACCGAACCCGCCCGTCCGCCCTTCGGGCCGGACATCCGAGAGTTCCGGAGATCCCGCATGCGTCGTAGATCCATCCTGTCCATCGCCGCCAGCACGCTGCTCGTCGCCACCGGTACGGCGGTCGTCGTCGCCCCGCCACCAGCGCTCGCCGAGCCCGGGCCGGCCCTCGAAGTCGACGTCACCGCCGACCGGCATCCGATCAGCCCGCACATCTACGGGATGAACTTCACCGACGAGGCCCTGGCCGAGGAGTTGGCCCTGCCGGTACGCCGCTGGGGCGGCAACGCCACCACCCGCTACCACTACCGCTACGACACCACCAACCGCGCCTCGGACTGGTTCTTCGAGAACATCGCCGAGGAGAACGCCGACCCCGGGGCGCTGCCGGACGGTTCGTCCACCGACCGCTTCGTCGAGCAGGACCGGCGTACCGGCACCGACAGTGTGCTGACGGTGCCGCTGATCGGGTGGGCGCCGAAGGCCCGGGACGGCTCGTGCGGCTTCTCGGTCGCCAAGTACGGCCCGCAGCAGCGTACCGACGAGTGGCGCCCGGACTGCGGCAACGGCGTACGGCCGGACGGCACGCTGGTGACCGGCAACGACCCGCGCGACACCAGTGTGCAGGCCGGCCCGGAGTACGTCCGGGAGTGGCTCGGCCACCTCACCGCCAAGTACGGCACCGCGGCCGAGGGCGGGGTGAAGTTCTACAACCTGGACAACGAGCCGGACATCTGGCACTCCACCCATCGGGACGTGCACCCGACCGGGGCGAACTCGGCGGAGCTGCGCGACCAGGCGTACGCGATCGGTGCGGCGATCAAGGAGGTCGACCCGTCGGCGGCGACGCTCGGCCCGGTCGGCTGGGGTTGGACCTCCTGGGACTACTCCGGGCTCGACCAGGAGGAGTGCGGGCGTACCGGCTGCTGGGCGAACCCGCCGGACCGGCCGGCCCGGGACGGGCTGCCCTTCACCACCTGGTATCTCCAGCAGATGCGTGACTACGAGGAGCAGCACGGGCAGCGGGTGCTCGACTACTTCGACATGCACTTCTATCCGCAGGCTTCCGGGGTGGCGTTCGGCAACGGCACCGACCCGGCCACCAACGCGCTGCGGCTGCGCTCCACCCGGGCGCTCTGGGACCCGACCTACACCGACGAGAGCTGGATCAACACCCAGGTCCGGCTGGTGCCCCGGATGAAGGAGCTGGTGGCGGCGAACTATCCGGGGACGAAGACGGCGGTCACCGAGTACAACTGGGGGGCGCTGGACCACGTCAACGGGGCGCTGACCCAGGCCGACGTACTCGGGATCTTCGGTCGGGAGGGGTTGGACCTGGCCACCCTCTGGGCGCCGCCGGCCGCGACCCAGCCGGGCGCGTACGCCTTCCGGATGTACCGCAACTACGACGGCGCCGGCGGCCGGTTCGGCGACGTCGGGGTCCGGGCGACCTCCGCCGACCAGGACCAGCTCTCGGTGTACGCGGCCGAGCGCGGCTCGGACGGCGCGCTCACCGTGATGGTGGTGAACAAGAGCGGGGTGGAGCGGAGCAGTTCGCTGGCGCTGCGCGGCCGGACCGCGCCGAGCACCCAGGTCTACCGGTATGGCGCCGGCAACCTCGGCGCGATCGTCCGGGAGGCGGACCAGCGGATCCTGGTGCCGCCGCCGGTGGTCGGGGCGCCGAACGGCATCCTCCCGCACACCTTCCCGGCCGACTCGGTGACCCTCTTCGTGATCGGCCCGCCGAGCGCCCCGCCGCCGCTGACGGTGCTGCACCGCAACCTGGACCGGTTGCCGACCGACGGCCAGATCCGCCCGGCGATCGACCTGGACAACCCCGGCCGGGTGCCGGTCGACCTGTCCCGGGTGACCGTGCGGTACTGGTTCACCCGGGACGGCGGTCGCGGCGCGGTGCAGGCGACCTGCGTGCAGGCCACGATCGGGTGCGCGAACGTCAGACAGTCGGTGCTGGCGCTGCCGAGACCCCGGCGCGGCGCGGACGGCTATCTGGAGGTCGGTTTCACCCCCGGCGCGGGGACGTTGCCGGCGGCCGGGAAGACCGGCCCGGTCGAGTTGCGGTTGACCAAGGCGGACCGGTCCCGGTTCGTCGAGACCGACGACCACAGTTGGCGTCCGGCGGCCCCGGGCTACGCGGCGAGCACCCGGATCACCGTCTACCTGGACGGAGTACGCATCGCCGGCACCGAACCGTGACCGCCGGGACCGAACCGTGGTCACCGGGACCGGACCGTAGCGGCGTCGTACCGGCCGGAGTTGTCCGGTCGGGACGGTAAGGATTAAGTTACCGAATAGTACGCGAACCGGGTCGGTCGGCATCCCGGTGCCGACCGACCCCACGACCTTCAGGGGTGTGCATGCCAGGGCTGTTCTCGGTCGAGGACAAGGCGGTGCTGGTCACCGGTGGCACCCGGGGGATCGGTCTGATGATCGCTCGCGGATTTGTCGAGGCGGGCGCCCAGGTGATCATCTCGTCCCGCAAGGCGGACGTCTGTGCCGAGGTCGCCGAGCGACTCGCCGGGTCCGGCCGCTGCGAGGCGATCCCGGCGGACCTCTCCAGTCCGGCCGGGGCGGCCCGGCTCGCCGAGCAGGTCCTCCAGCGGGTGCCGGCCCTGGACGTACTGGTCAACAACGCCGGTGCGACCTGGGGAGCGCCACTGGAGGCGTACCCGGAGAGCGCCTTCGACAAGCTCTGGGCGGTCAACGTCAAGGCGGTCTTCCAGTTGACCACCGCCCTGCTGCCCGCGCTGCGCGCCTCGGCCAGCGCCGACGAACCGGCCCGGGTGATCAACATCGGCTCGATCGACGGCATCCGGGTCCCCTGGATGGAGGTGTACGCCTACTCGGCCACCAAGGCGGCGGTGCACATGCTGACCCGCAGCCTGGCGCATCAGCTCGCCCCGGAGCACATCACGGTGAACGCGATCGCGCCCGGCCCGTTCGAGAGCAAGATGATGGCGTTCGCACTGGACGACCCGGCGACCCGGGCGACGATCGAGCACCAGGTACCGCTCGGCCGGATCGGTCGACCCGACGACATGGCCGGGGCCGCGATCTATCTCGCCTCGCGGGCCGGGGCCTACCTCACCGGAGCGGTCATTCCGGTCGACGGCGGCATCACCACGCACGGCTGACCGGACCGGCATTACCTGACCAGACCGGGATCACTACGCATGGTGGCCAGGCCGACGCCGGGACGCAGGGGTGGCCAGGCCGGCGTCCGGGACGCAGGGCTGACCAAGAGCGGTGTCGGGCCGAACCGTGCAGACCGCCGCGCGGACCTCGGCAGGGTCCGCGCGGCGTGGCGTTCCAGCGGCGTGACGTCCCCCGCGAGGCAGTCGCGGGGGACCGGTCAGCGACCGGCCAGCAGTCGGTTGACCGCCGTGTCGACGTCGAGGTGGTCTCCTTCCCGGCCCCGGGGGACCACCACGTACGTCCGGCGCAGGAACCTGACCAGGACGCTACGTGGCACCTCGAACAGTGCGTTACCGTCCGGTGACGAGAGCGCGAGCGCGACGAAGTCCCCCCGGGGTGTGGCCCAGGGCCAGACCCGGACATCGCCGATCCCGGCCGGCTCGTCGAGGCCGGTGACGAGCAGTTCCCGCGCGAAGGACCAGCTGACCGCTTCGCCTCCGGCGGATTCCGCGTGGAACAGGACATGGACCGCATACGGGTCGGCTGGGTCGTAGCGCAGACTGGCACGCACGGGCAGAGCCGTGGCGTCAGGTGCAACGAGCCTTAACGACGTCTCGACCTCGACCGTGGTCGGTCGGATGACACTCATGGACGTTCTCCCCCCGGCACCGCTGCGGGACGTATGTGTCCCGCCTTTCCCATCCTCAGGTGCTACTCACGGTTACGCTCCGCCATACGCTGATATCACCCAGTAGTGGGAAGAGGCTTCCTAGTCGCCGATCGAAATCGAATCTTTATGTAGGATGTCCAGTTCTGCCCAGGTACTCGATCCCACCCGACGCCGGATGGTTCAGCCGTCGACTCACTCCGGTAACGTCCAGTCGTCCTGTTGAGTGACGGGCCGGGCCACACTGGGGGTTGAAATGGCTACGAATCCATCCTCAATGGAGAAAGCCGCTCCGTCGGATGCGTCGAGGGTGAACGGGGCCGGCGCCGGGGTCCGCTCCGGCGTCGCGGGGGCGGTCGAAGAGCGGAGGTACGACGTGCCGGAGGACGAGCGCGTCCCACGGGGGGACCGGTCCGGACCTGCGACGGAGTCACCGGCGGGGGCCGGCGCCGAGGTGCCGCTCGAACCGTTCGTGACGCAGACCCGGCGGCAACGGGTACGCCGGACGCTGGAGATCATCCGAGCCAATCCGACCGGTCGGATCGCGTTGAAGGTCTTCGTGGCGGTCGCCGGTGCGATCGTCGTCACAATCGGTCTCGCGTTGATTCCGCTGCCCGGGCCCGGCTGGCTGATCGTCATCGGCGGGCTGGGCATCTGGGCGGTGGAGTTCCTGTGGGCCAAACGGCTGCTCAACTTCACCCGTCGGCACGTACAGAGCTGGGCGCGTTGGGTACGTGAACAATCCCTCTTGGTCCGGATCGTCCTCGGTTCGGTCGGGCTGGTCTTCGTGGCGGTAGTGGTCTGGCTGTCGGTACGGGCGAGCCTCGGCATCGACCTGATCGCCAGGTTCATGCACTACATCGCGACGCACTGACCCCGAAGTCGCGCGGACTCCGGCCGATCAGGTACAGTCGTCCGCGCTGAGGGCGATTAGCTCAGCGGGAGAGCGCTTCGTTCACACCGAAGAGGTCACTGGTTCGATCCCAGTATCGCCCACCGCCTATATGGCCAGTTCGCACGGCTCGTTACCGAATGTTTGGTAACGAGCCGTTCTGATTCTGCTCCTTACGGTGGGAGCGGATTGGGAGCAGGGCGATCCCCGCCGGGGTTTCCGGCCGGGTGCTGCCTTCGGGTTGTGGGCTCGGCCCCCGGGGGCTGGCGGCAGCTGTTGACGGGCTCCGACCGTCGGACCGTGGCCGGCTCCACTCGGGAGGGACGCCGTGGTGGGCGGGTAGGTTCCCCGACACGGAGCGTAGGACGCTGGCCCGGCTTGGCGGAGTGGGGGGACTGGGTACGTGTTGCTGGCCGTGGCGGGCCAACCGGGCCGGGGACGAGATGGTCGGAGTCGGAAGCGGCAGCCCGGTGTACTCCCACGATCGGCTGGCCGCCTGAGGCGGGAACCGTGGCGTCTGGCGAGGTGCCTCATCTACCGCAACGCGGGTCCCGGCCGAACGGCCGGGACCCGCGTGGGGACACGGGGTCGTCACGTGTGGATGCGTGAGGCCCGTGGGGTTCGGAGGTCAACGCCTCTGAGTGTTGCCTAACGCGCGATGAGTTTGGCGTGCTCATCAGTGGCTCGCCACGACTCTGCTGCGCTGATGGATTGTCGCACCGAACGAACTCGTGTACGCCCTGGTCGGCCTGGGCCAGCACCTTGCCGCCCCAGCCGGCCCCGGCGGCCAGTGACCGGTGAAGGGAGCGCGCGAGAGGACGCTGTCAGCGCCGCGCGGCGCCGATGGCCGTCAGACCTCGAACCGCAGCGATGACGTTGACGACTGTGCCGGTGTAGCCGTCGTCGCCGAGTTCGACGCAGACCATGGCCGGGGCTTCGTACCGTACCCACCTGCGCATGAGGGTCCCTTGTGTCGTCCTCGACGGTTGTCGACCCTGGGTCACGACGTCGATCAGCCGCGCAACCTGGCCGAGTCGGTCACGGTGGAGTGAGCCGACCGGGCGCCGACCGGTCGGTGCGGCTCACCTCACCGCGGCGGAGGCGGTGGCCAACAGTTCGGGCAGCGAACCCGGGAACTCCGGGAGCAACCGGATGGCCAGCACCCACGCGTCCGGGGCGTCGTCCAGATGCCGGCTCACCAGGGTCTGGATGTCGATCCGGACGTCGGCGGGGTAGCCATCCAGCCCCGACAGCGCACTCCGGGCCGGGGTGATCGTCGACCACGCCGTGCGGGCGCCCACGTCTCCCGCCGCCGCCCTGGGCGCGGGCGGCTTGGGTGCGGCTCCGGCCGGACTCGGCGCCCAGTGCGGCCCGAGGGCGCCGAGGATCTCCCGTTTCGACGTGGGCCTGGCGGCTCGGGCCGCTCCCGGCCGGCCCGGCGTCCTGGCAGCGGTCCGAGGCTCCGGCTTCGGCGCCGGATACAGCTCGGCCAGCCGTTGGCTCGCGCGCGCAGCGGTTGGGGGAAGGGTGCGGCGCAGGTCGTCGGGGCAGTCCGGCAGCGTGCACAACTCCGCCAGCACCTCCGCCGGGAGCGCCTTGCGCCGGTGCTCGTCGACCATGACCTGCCAGTCCCAGCGGTAGCCCTCGGCCAGCAGCCAGTCCAGGTCCCGGCCGCTGGTGCGGAGCCGGCGGACGAGATTGCCCGGTGACACCTCGGTGTAGACGGCTTCCCGCAACCGGCTGAGCGCATGGTCGGGATCGTCGGCGGCCAGCAGGTCGCCGACGAAGGTACGCACGCTCTCCTGGAACCAGCGCGGCATCAGCTTTCCGGCCGCGTCCCGCCCGCTGTGCTCCCAGACACCGAGCAGCAGGCGCAGTTGCAGGCTCCGCGACCTGAGCGGGATGTTGTCGAAGAAGTGGGCGACGAGTTCCGGGTCACCACAGCCCACCAGCGGGGCGAGGCGGTTCTTCTTCAGTGTCGTCCTGGCTCCGGCCCGCCCCCACACCCCCGCCGTGCCGGTGACGTCGAGCAGGCTCGCCCGGAACGCCGGGTCGAGCGGCAACCGTCCGGTGGCGGACCCGAGCGGCGTCCCGGCTAGGAGTGCGTACCGCTGGTCCCAGGTCGCGAGTCGTTGGTAGAACAGGCCGGCGTTGACGGCGGGGTCGTCCAGTTCGGCCAGGGCCTGGATGCGGTCCGCCGGCAGGCTCGGCCGTCGGGCGAGCAGCCTCCGCTCCCGCTCCGGCCCGTCCGGCGCCGCGAACGCCGCCCACTCCGGGCGCCACTCGCCGTACGCCAGCAGGTCGTACGCGGTCCGCTCGTCCAGGTATGGCAGCAGCGCCCGCTGGACGTCGTACGGGGCCGCGTCCAAGACGGCGACGAAGGCCATCCGGGTCGCCTCCCGCTTGGGTACAACCCCGGGTGGCGGGCAGTCGGCGGCACCCGGCCACGGACCACCATCGGCCGCGGGGTCCGTGGGCTCTGCGGCGCCGGCCGCCGCCTCGGCCAGAACCTCGGCCACCGTCCCCCTCGCCCTGGGAAGGCGCCTGCGGAGTTCTCGCCAGGCGTGCGGATCGGCGCCGATCGTCGCCGCCACCAGGTCGGCGAGCCGGTGACGGAATGCCGACCAGCCGGCCAGCGTCGGGGGATCCTCGACCGCCGATCCGGGACGGCCGCCGGCGTGTGCCAGGTCGAGGACCTGCCCGGCCGGCCGAATGCGGTACAGCATCTCCTCGGCGAAGCGGTCCGGCCCGGGCTGCCCGGCGGGTCGGGGCGGGGAGTCGCCCGGCAGGCCCCGGACGGCACGGCGCTTCGTCGGACGGGCGTTCGGCGCAGGGGCGGCGCGTTGGCTCAGCGCGTTCAGCATCTCTTCTGGACAGTCGGGACGGTCGGCCAGCGCGTCGGCCGCCGCGGCCGGGAACGGATCCGCCTCGTGGGCCGATCGCAACGCCGTCCAGTCCAGCTCGGTACGCAGGGAGAGGATCTCCGCCGCCCGACCCGGGTCGCGGTACAACTCGTCGACCGCACCGGCGGTGGACTCCGCCGCGGCGACGGCGGACCGCAGCCGCGCCAGGCCGCCCCGGCGGGTGGTCGCCTCGGCGGCCACCTCGCCGACGTCGGGCCGGAGCCGACGCCGCACCGCGGCCTTTCGCAACGCCTTGGCCAGTTCGTCCGAAACGCCGTACGAGTGCAGCGAGAGCAGGGCCCGGAGCTGTTCGGCTCGGGTCAGTTCCGGGGCCGCCTCCAGCGCGCGGAGCACCAGGGGCGGGAATGGACTCACCACCAGTGACCGCAGCAGCCCACTGTCGGTCGAGCGGCGCAGGCTCCCGGCCACGTCACCGCCCGGCCCGTCGACCCAGCCGCCGTCGGTCAGGGGATCGGCGGCGGCCAGCAGGGCGCGGCGGTCCGGCAGGGTCCACCGGGCCGTCGCGGACTTGGCCGGTACGAGCACGATCGGCGCCAGCACCGCCCGACCGGTGGCAGCCACCCGGCGCCGCAGTACGGGGTCCTCCTCCAGTGCGGTCACGTTGCCGGCCAGCGTGGCCAGCCACTGGTCCCCGGCCGCGAACATGGCGTCGACGAGGTACCCGGGCAGCGTCGTCGCGGTGGCGACCACAGGCCGGAACAGGACGCTCGCGCGGTCGAGCACGTGGGCCAGGTCTGCCGTCCGCGCGAATTCGCAGAGCGCGAGCTCTTGTGCCTTCGTCAGGGCTGATGTCACGAGCTTTCCTTAACTGGATCAGTCGTCGATCATGGCAGGAGCCGGCGCATCGCGGCGGGCCAACGCACTAGACGAGTAAGTCCGAAGTCGTTGCGGGCTGCGGCATGGAGGAAGGGTGTTGAAGATCGGTTTGTGAAGACTGACCTCAACACCCTTCTGACCGCACTGTACGTGAACATCGACGACTGGCTCGGCCGCCCTCGTAGGATCGGCCGGCCGCCGAGGCTCTCCGACGCCGAGTTGCTGACGCTAGTCTTAGCTACTGCTGTGTGGCGATCTCAACGACGAGGTCCAGGTCGCGACCACACAGATACTGCTGGGCCCGCCAGGTTCCGAGTTCGGCACCGTGGGCGCGGACCGGCCGGACAAGGGCGACAACCACTCAGATCTGAAGCTCTCCTGACCGACGCCGGGCCGGCGCGTCGGGCGGCCTCGCCCGCAGGAGGTGTACGCCGCCGCTGTTCGGGTCGCCCGGGCGCAAGTCGGGGGCGGGGATCGGGGTCGGCCGGCGGTTCGGCAGGTTCCGCCCGCGAGCAGAAATATGTCGGGGGAGGTCGAAGTGCGCCCGGCCGTACCTCAGGGGCGTCGGCTCAGCCCTGGGCAGCGGCCTGCTGGCGCAAGGTGTCGATCTTGCGCCAGGACTCGGCGGCCCGCCGGTAGTTGCCGTCCGCCTCGTAGCGCTCTGCCGCTTTGCGCTGCCACTCGATGGCTTCGTCGATGCGGCCGACCCGCTGCAGCGCGTCGCTCAGCCCGGCGAGTGCCATCACCGTCTCGCTGCCGTTGACCGGCTGGGGCCGGTCGAGCAACTCGGTGTAGATCCTGGCCGCCTCGGCCGGGTTGCCGACGGTGAGTTCGTAGTGCGCCCGCTCGCGCTGCGCCGCCAGCCGGTCCGACTCGAGCCCGGCCAGCCGCGCGTTCAGCTCGGCCGAGTCGATCCAGTCGCGGGCCTTTTCGAGGTCGTGCCCACCCTCCAGCAGGACCGACGCGGTGAACCGGGAGAACCGGAGCCAGTCGTGCAGGGTCATGGTGCCGAAGACCAGGGTCCGATGTGCCGCCAGGAGGTGCTCGTACGCCGGGGCCGGGCGGCCCATCCGGGAGTAGGCCATGCTGGCGATCCAGTGCGTCCGGCCGAGGACGCCGGCGTACCCGCCGTCGTTCGCCAGCCGGATCATTTCCTCGATCGTGCGCTCGGCGGCATCGAAGGCGTTGGTCTCGACCTCGATCGAGGCGAGGATGCCGAGCAGTTGGACGTGCTCGCTGCTGCCGCTCAGCTCGCCCTTGCTGACCAGCTCCACCGCCTCCTGGGCGGCCTTCTGTGCGCTGGCCAACCGGCCCATCTCGCGCAGGATCGACGCGTTGTGTGCGGCCAGCACGACCTGGATGGCGGGGGAGCGGTCCACGCTGGGGATCCGGCGCAGCTCGTCGACCAGGGCGAGTCGTTCCTCCTGGTCGCCGGCATCGGTCAGCACCTTGAGCAGTTCGATGCCGTACGCCAGACCTGCCTCGTCGTTGCCGGTGAGGCGCGCGCCGGCGAGCTTCTCCTCGATCAGCTTGCGGGCACCGGCGAGGTCACCCATCTCGGCGAGACGGCGCATCTCGACCTGGGCGACGAGTTCGGACGGTTCCCGGCCACGGCCGCCGCCGAGTCCTTCCACCTCGTAACCGAGCAGCTCCTGTGGGGTGATGTCGAGCAGCCGGGCCAGCCGGATCACGACCTCGAGGCTGGGTACCCGGCTGCCGTTCTCCAGCAGCGAGATGTAGCTCGGCGTCATGTTGTCGCCGGCCAGGGCCTTCTGTGACAGGCCCATCTCGATGCGGCGGTTACGCAGACGGTTACCAAACTCCGGTTGACCCACCACGAGCTCTTTCATCGGTGTTGTCGACTCCAGTCACTAAGTCCGATGTTTACCACTGTATCGCTATACCGCTCTGTTGAGGTACTCGAACCACCCGTCCTCGACGAAATCTAGGTGTTGACGGCAGTAGATTACTGGAGTCATCATAGCTTGACTGGAGTTGAGGAGGTGATGGGGATGTCCGGACGCACCGGGGACGGTCCATCGGTGGTGGCGCTGTGGAGCGCGCCGCGGTCACGATCGACCGCCTTCCTGCGCATGATCGCCGAGCGCGGCGACCACGTGGTGTTGCACGAGCCGTTCTCGCAGCTCACCGATTTCGGGGTGTACGACGTGGCCGGGCAGACCGTGCGCTGCGAGGCCGAGCTGATCGCGCGGATCGAACGGCTGGCAGCGGACGGGCCTGTCTTCTTCAAGGACACCACCGACTTCCGCTACCCGGGCCTGCTGGCCGACCGCGGTTTCCTGCGCCGGGTCAGTCACATCTTCCTGATCCGTGACCCGGCGGCCGCCATCGCCTCGCATTTCGCCCTCAACCCGCGGCTGACCAGCCCGGAGGTCGGGTTCGAGCGACTGGCCGAGATCCACGACGCGGTCACGACGGCGGGCGGCGCGGCCGTGGTGGTCGACTCCGACGATCTCGTCACCGATCCGCCGGCCACCGTCGCGGCGGTCTGCGCCGCCGTCGGCTGGGACTTCCGCCCGAACACGCTGTCCTGGTCACCGGGTCTGCTGCCGCAGTGGCAGCGCACCAGCCGGTGGCACGTACGCACCGGCGCCACCGACGGCTTCCGCCCGGTACCGGCCGAATATCCGGACACCGTGGCCAACCATTCCGTGCTCGCCGCCTTCGACGCCCATCACCGGCCGTTCTACCAGCGGCTGCGGGACCGGCGGATCGCCATCGAGAGGAACAGCAGTGTCCGTTGAGATCGAAGCCCCGCCCGGCCGTATCGGCCTGTGGCACGGGATCACTCCGCTCGCCGTGTCTGCCGAACTGCTCGACGAGGACGCCCAGCAGGTCAGCGGCGCCGGCGTCTGGGTGACCGACCGGGCCGGCCGCACGTTCCTGGACGCGCGGGCCGGGATGTGGAACGTGGCTCTCGGCTACCGTCACCCCACGGTGATCGACGCCGTCACCGCGCAACTGCGGACCCTCCCGGCCGGCGTCACCATCCGCTTCGAACGGCCGCCGCAGATCACCATGGACTACGCGGAGCGGCTGCTGGACCGGGTCGGCGGTGACTACGCCACGGTGAAGCTGTACCAGTCCGGCGCCCAGGCGGTCGAGGGCGCGGTGCTGCTCAGCCGGTACCTGAGCCGGATCGAGGGGACGCCCGGTCGGGACCGGATCATCGCGCTGAAGAGCAGCTGGCACGGCGCTGGCGTGGCGGCCGGCGCGGTCACCGGCGAGCCGCACGTGCACGGCGCCTGCGGACCGCTGATGGCCGGGGTCAGTCACGTCGACCCGCCCGGCCCGGACGACACCGGCGCCGGATGCGCCGCCGTCGCCGCGGAGTTCGACCGGCTCGGCCCGCACCGCGTCGCCGCGGTGATCGTCGAGCCGGTTCTCGGCACCAACGTGCGGCCGCTACCGGACGGCTACCTGGCCGACCTGGCCGCACTCTGCCGTCGCCGGGGCGCGCTGCTCGTCGTGGACGAGATCACCACCGGCTTCGGTCGCACCGGGGCGCTGTCCCGCTCGCTGGCCGACGGGGTGCACGCCGACCTGCTGCTGCTCGGCAAGGGCATCACCGGCGGCTACCTGCCGATGTCGGCAATGCTGGTCGGCTCCGCACTGGCCGCCCGGCTGCTCGGCAGCCCCACCCGGGAGGGCTTCCCGCACGGCTCGACCAGCGACGGGTACCCGCTCGGCGCCGCAGCCGGCATGGCGGTGCTCGACGTCTTCGACGCCGGCCTGCTGGACCACGTCGCGGTCGTCGGCGCGTACCTGCGGGATCGGCTGGAGACGCTGCGCGAGCGGCATTCGTCGATTGTGGACATCCGCGGTCGCGGCCTGATGCTCGGCATCGAACTGGCCACCGGCGGGGTGCCGTGGCCGGCCGCCCGGTGCGAGTCGCTCCGCTTCGCCTGCGAGGAGCACGGCCTGCTGATCCACACCGGCAACAACGTCGTCGACCTGATGCCGCCGCTGATCGTGACAGCGGCCGAGTGCGACGAGATCTGCGCGCGGTTCAGCCGCGCCCTGAGCGGGGCGGAGGCGGGCTGGTGACTGGCGCGGGGAAGGCCTTCCGGCACTTCGACGTGGCGGTCGTGGGCGGCGGTAGCGCCGGCGCGGTCGTCGCCGCCCGGATGGTGGCGGCGGGCGCCTCGGTGTGCCTGATCGAGGCGGGGCCGGACTACGGCCCGTTCGACGCCGGTCGGTGGCCCGCCGACCTGCTCGACCCGCGGATCCTGCCCACCTCGCACGACTGGGACGCGCACGGGGAGATCACCACCTCCCGGGCCCGGGTGCTGGGCGGCTGTTCGGCGCACAACGGCTGCTGGTGCGTCCGGCCCACCCCGCTCGACGTCGTCGCCTGGGTTGCCGGCAGCGGTGGGGCCTGGACCCCGGCCGAGGTCGGAGCGGCCGTTGCCCGCGCCGAGGCGGTGTTGGCCCCGCAGCAGGTGCGGGCGGACGCCCTCGCCCCGGTGGCCCGCGCCGCACTGGCCGGCGCGGAACGGCTCGGCGTGGCGATGCTGGGCGACGTCAACGACGCCGCCGCGATCGACGGGGCCGGGCTGCCGCCGGTCAACATCCACGAGTCGGTGCGCTGGAACACGGCCTTCGGGTATCTGGACCGCCTGCGCGGGCTGCCCGGTCTCACCATCGAGGCCGAGCTACCGGTCGACCGGCTGCTCTTCACCGGCACCCGGGCGACCGGCGTGCTCGGCCATCGCCACGGTGCGCCGGTCACGGTGCCGGCCGACCGGGTCGTGCTGACCGCGGGCGCGTACGGCACCCCGGCGGCCCTGCTGCGCAGCGGCGTCGGACCCGCCGACGAGCTGGCCCGACACGGGATCCCGCCGGTCCAGATCCTGCCCGGCGTCGGCGCGAACCTGGCCGACCACGTCGGTTCCGGGCTCACCTTCGCCGCCTCCGACGACCTGATCGCGGCCACCGGCGCGTTCGCGGCCGACCACGACTTCTTCCCCAGCCAGGTGCTGTGGAAGGCTCGCAGCCCGCACTGCGACCCGGGTGGCTGGGACGAGTTCATCCTGCCGATCCCGCAGTACGACCCCGCACGTCCCGGCCGCGCCGCGTACCACGTCCAGCTTCAGGCCTTCTGCATGACCCCGCGCTCGCGTGGCCGGGTCCGGCTGCGCAGCCGCGACCCGCAGACGCCGCCCGAGATCGACCTGCGGTTCCTGACCGACCCGGAGGGTCACGACCTCGCGGTGATCCTGGACGGGCTGGAGCGGGCCCGCGAGCTGGCCGCGACCCCGGAGCTGGCCGGGCTGCTGGCCGCCGAGCTGCTGCCCGGCGCGGACGCGACCGACCGGGACGAGCTGGTCGAGCACGTCGAGGACACGGTCCGCGGCTACTGGCACCCCACCGGGACCGCCGCGATGCTGCCCGACGCCGACCCGATGTCGGTGACCGGCCCGGACGGGCTGGTCCGGGGCCTGGACAACGTGCACGTCGCGGACGCCTCGGTCATCCCGGTGTCGCCACGCGGCAACACCAACCTGCCGGTCGTCGCGGTGGCCGAGGTGATCGCGGCCCGGCTGGCCGGCGCGACCACCGCCGCCCGGGAACCCTCACTGGGCCTGGTCGCCTGACTGTCCCGGACGCCACGACGCCGAAAGGAGCATCACCGATGCGGGAGCAGGTCCCGATCGAGCTGGCCGCACACCTCAACAACGCGGGCATCACCCCGGCCAGCGACACCGGCCGCGGCCGATTCAACGTCTGGCGCAACTCGCTGCCCGGCGAGGAGCTGCCACTGGGCCGCCCGTTCACCGCCGGCGGCGTCCGCTTCGCGTTCCCCGCCGCCGGGCCCGGCCGGCCCGACAACGTGCGCTGCGAGGGGCAGCTCGTGACGGTACCGCCCGGCCGGTACGACTGGTGCTGCCTGCTCGCCGCAGGGGAGCGGCGGGTCGAGGACGAGGTGGCCCTGCACTTCGCCGACGGCAGCGTGGACTTCGAGCCGGTGCGCGTCTCCGACTTCTGGGCCGCCTCGGCCGTGTTCGGCGAGGAGGAGGCCGTCGCCACGTCGGTCATGCACTACCCGCAGCATGTCCAGCCCGGGGTCACCGCGCACATCTGGTGCCAGCGCGTGCCGGTGACCCGCCGGGCCGAGCTGCGCCGGCTGCGCCTGCCACACAACGTCGCGCTGCACGTCTTCGCGGCCACGCTGTGCCCGTCCCGGGAGGAGGTGAACGCGGGATGACCTGCGTCCGGAGCGTCACCCAGTGGTACCGCGACCCAATCAGCTGCCTCCAGTCCACCCTGGCCACCCTGCTGCTGGAAGCCGGCCACGATCCGCTTGAGGTGCTCGGGCTGAGCTGGGAGTTCCGGTACCACCCCGGCGACGTGCGGCCGGAGGAGTACTACTGGCCCTGCCGCCGCCCCGGCGACCTGGCCGGGAGCCTGCTGCCGCTGCACGACGTCACCTCGCGCTGGCGGGCGATCGACCGGGCCGACCCGCTCGGCGAGTGGCGCGACGCGCTCGCCGGTGGGCGGCTGCCGGTGGTCGCGGTCGACAACTACCACCTGCCGTTCCGGCCCGCGTACCACGACGTGCACGCCGCCCACCTCCTGGTGGTGTACGACGTGGACGAGACGGCCGGCACCGTTTCGGTGTCCGACGCCATGCCCCCGGACTTCGCCGGCCCGTTACCCGCCGAGGTGCTGCTGCGCAGTTGCGCCGCCGCCGGGGTGGACGACGAGCAGGACGTCTTCTTCAGCGGCCCGGTCACCAGCGGTGGCCGCTGGCTCGACGTCCGCCTGCCGGCCACGATCCCGGCCCTCGACCCGGGTCGCCTGGGACTCGTCCTGGACGCCAACGCCGCCGCGTTCGCCGCGCCGTCCGAGCAGGCCTGGACCGGCGCCGACGGGCTCCGCCGGTACTGCGCGCAGACGGACACGGCGGCCACGCCGGAGCTGCTCGCCGAGGCGTACACGTTTGGCTGGGGCATGCAGGCCCAGGCGTCCCTGCACGGCGAGCTGCTGCGCGCCCTCGGCGCCCGCTGGGACCGGCCCGCCCTGGCCGAGGCCGGTCGTCGGGTCGAGCAGGTGGCGCACCGCTGGACCGCGGTCCGCGTGACGGCCGCGCACGGCCGCGACGACCCGGCCGCCTGCGCCGGCCCGCTGCGGGACCACCTCGGCCGCCTGCAGCGGGCGTACCAGGAGGCGCACACCGCCCTCGGCCGGGCCGCCGCCGACCTCCGATGACCACGACCGCGAAGGAGACCACCGTGACCGCCCTGTCCGTTCCGGTCCGCCAGCGTGCCGCGGACGTGCTCGCCGCCTTCGGGGGCGCCCCGGCCGTGCCCCGGGCGTTGCGCAACCTGCCCTGGCCGGTCATCAGCGACGCCGACCGGGCCGCCGTCACCGCCGTGCTGGACGACCATCTGGTGTCCAACGCGGATGGCGAGACCGCGGTCAGCCGGCTGGAGAACCGCTGGGCCGAGCTCTGCGGCACGCCCGCCTGTGTCGCCGTGTCGAACGGCACCACGGCGCTGTCCCTCGCCCTGGCCGCGCTTGGCATCGGGCCGGGCGACGAGGTGGTGGTGCCGGCGCTCAGCTTCGTCGCGTCCGCCCTCGCACCGCTGCACCAGCTCGCGGTGCCGGTCTTCGCCGACATCGACCCGGCCAGCTTCACCCTGGACCCGGACTCCGTCTCGGCGGCGATCACCCCGCGGACCGCCGCGATTCTGCCGGTCCACCTGCACGGCCAGCCGGCCGACATGGACCGGCTGGGCGCGCTGGCCGCCCGGCACGGCCTCGCCGTGGTGGAGGACGCCGCGCAGGCCCACGCCGCCACCTGGCGCGGCCGGCCGGTCGGGCAGCTGGGCGACGCGGGCTCGTTCAGCCTGCAGGCGACAAAGAACCTGCCCACCTGCGGCGAGGGTGGCCTGGTCACCTTTACCGACGCCGCGGTGGGCGCGCGGGCCCGCACCGTTCGGCAGTTCGGCGAGGTGATCGAGCCCGGCCGCGACCGGGACTACCTGTCCCACCGGCTCGGCTGGAACCACAAGATGAGCTCCGTCCAGGCCGCGTTCACGCTGTCCCAGCTCGATCGGTTCCCGGCGTACGAGGCGGCCCGGCAGCGCCACGTGGCAGCCTTCCTCGACCGGTTGCGGTCGCTGCCCGGGCTGATACCGCCGAGCGTCGTGCCCGGCAGCACCCACGCCTGGCACATCCTGCGGTTCCGGCTCGACCCGGACGCCGCCGGCCTGCCCGGCGTCACACCCGGTGCCCTGCGCCGGACCGTACACCGCCTGCTGCACGCCGAGGGAGTCCCCATGTCGCGATACCAGATCCGGCCGCTCCCCGAGCAGCCCGTCTTCACCGACCGCGTCGGCTTCGGCGGTGGCGTGCCCTGGTCGTACGCCGTGCCTGCGCCGGCACTGCCCACCCCGGTCACCAGCGCGGTGATCGACGACTCGCTGACCCTGCAGAAGCGGCACCTGCACCCGGACGCCGGACCGGCGCTGGAGCGGTACGCGGACGCGTTCGAGAAGGTCTGGGCGAACCTGTCGACCGTGGCGAGCATGGCGAGGGCACGATGACCGTCCTCGCCGTACCAGCCACCGGCCGCACCACCGCGACCGAGGCCGAGGCAGCCGCCGCCCGGATCCGGCACCACGTCGTCGACATGTGCGCCGGTGGCGAGGGCGGCCATCTCGGCGGCTCGATGTCCTGTGTGGACATCTTGAGCGTGCTGTACTTCGACGTCCTGCGGGTCGACCCGGATCAGCCGCACGACCCCGGGCGCGACATCTTCATGTTGAGCAAGGGGCACGCGGCCATCGCCCTGTACGCCACCCTGGCCGAGCGCGGTTTCCTGGACCCCGCGGAGCTGGCCGGGTACGGCCGGCGGGGCAGTCGCCTGCTCGGCCATCCGACCCGGGCGGTCCCCGGCGTGGAGCTGCCGACCGGATCCCTGGGCCATGGGCTCGCCCTCGGCCTGGGCCTGGCCCTGTCCGCGCGGCTGCGCGAGGCGGGCCGCCGGTTCGGGCCGCGGCGGCGCACCTACGTCCTGCTCGGCGACGGCGAGCTGCAGGAGGGCTCGTGCTGGGAGTCGGTGATGGCGGCTGCCTCGACCCGGGCGGACCACCTGGTCGCGGTGGTCGACCGCAATGGCCTGCAACTCGGGTCGCCGACCGAGCGGATCTGCCCGATGGAGCCGCTGGGCGAGCGCTTCCGCAGCTTCGGCTGGGACGTCCGGGAGGTGGACGGGCACGACCACGACGAGCTGCGCGCGGTGCTGGGCACCGCGCCGTGGACCGCGGGCCAGCCCGGCGTGGTTATCGCCCGGACGGTGAAGGGCAACGGCGTACCGGCCGCGGAGAACCGGATCGGCGCTCACTACACCACCCTGTCGGCCCGGGTCGCCGCCCGCGCCCATCGGGACCTCAGCCTCCGGAAGGCGTCGTGACCGCCCCGGTCGCGGCGCCGGTCGCCACCCGGCACGCGTACCGCGACTGGCTGATCGCCCGGATGCGGAACGACCCCCGGGTGATCTGCCTGGACTCCGACACCGGCCTGTTCACCGGCGCCGACTTCGGTACCGCCGCAGACCGTTACCTGGACCTGGGCATCGCCGAGCAGAACCTGTTCGGGGTGGCGGCCGGACTGGCCCATGACGGGTGGCTGCCGTACGTGAACACGATGGCCGCGTTCGCCGCGAGCCGCGCCGCCGAGGCGGTGAAGATCGACATCGCGTACAACCGCCTCCCGGTCCGGATCGCCGCGACCCACGGCGGCCTGGCTGCCGGGCATCTCGGACCGACCCACCACGCGCTGGAGGACCTGGCCGTCATGCGCGCGATGCCGTCGATGACGGTTCTGGTCCCCGGCGACGCGGCCGACGCCGTCGCCCTGCTCGACCAGGCGCACGATTACGACGGTCCGGTCTACCTACGGCTCGGCCGCAAGCCGACTCCGGACCTCCCGCCGGCGCCACCACCCCGGATCGGCGTACCGCAGGTGCGGCGCGACGGGACCGAGGTGTGCCTGCTGGCCTGCGGCCCGCTGCCGACGCTGCGGGTGCTGGCCGCGGCCGAGGCACTGGCGGCGACCGAAGGGGTGAACGCGCGCGTGGTCCAGGTGCACACGCTGAAACCGCTGGACGACGCGGCGATCGCGGGCGTCGTCCGGGGATGCACGGCGGTCGTGACCGTCGAGGAGCACTGGCGCGAGGGCGGCCTCGGCTCGGCGGTGGCTGAGCTCCTGGCCTCCCAGCCGGGCCCTCGGCTGGTCCGGATGGGCGTCGGCGACATGTACGTGTCGGCGGTCGGCAGCCAGGAGGAGCTGCTCGACGCGCTCGGCATCACGGCGGCCGGGATCGCCCGCGCCGCCCGCTCGGCGCTGCGGCCCGGGCTCGACTCCCCACTGTTCGCGACGTTCTGACCACTGACTCCCCACTGTTCGCGAAGTTCTGACCGTTGAGGAGGACCGAAGTGACGACCACCTGCCCCGAATGCTTCGAGACCGTGACCGCGCCGGCCGAGCCGGTGCTGCATGAGATCCTCGAGTGCGCCGAGTGTCGCGGCGAGCTCGAGGTGGTCAGCACCGCACCGCTGCTGGTGGCCCTCGCGCCCGAGGTCGCCGAGGACTGGGGAGAGTGAGCGCCCGCGCTGGCCGCGACCCGGTGCTGGTGCTGGCCTCCCGGGTCGGGCCGGACGAGAAGTGCCTGCTGACCGCCCTGCGGCGGGGCGGGCACGCGGCGGAGGTGCTGGACATCAACGCGCTGCACCGCGCGGCGTCCGACCCGGCCGGCCCGGGCGGGCTCGTGCTCAACCGGGAGATCGGCCAGGTCCGGGCCCGCTACGCGGCCACCATGCTGGAGGCGGCCGGGATGACCGTGGTCAACTCGGCCGCCGCCGTGCAGACCTGTGGCGACAAGTGGCTGACCAGCCTGGCGCTGGCCCGGGCGGGTCTGCCGGCGCCGCGCACCGTGCTGGCCGCCTCGCCGGCCGCGGCCGGCGAGGCAGCCGCGGAGCTGGGCTTCCCGGTGGTCCTCAAGCCGCTCATCGGATCCTGGGGACGGCTCGTCACCCGGGTCCGCGACGCCGAGGAGGCGGCCACCGTACTGGAGCACGTCGCGGCCCAGCCATCGCCACAGGCCCAGGTCGTCTATCTCCAGGAGTACGTCGACAAGCCCGGTCACGACCTGCGCGCGCTGGTGGTCCGGGGCGAGGTGGTCGCGGCGATGCGCCGGTACGCCGACGACTGGCGTACCAACGTCTCCCGTGGCGGTCGTACCGAGCCGTGCGTGCTCGACCCGGACACCGAGAAGCTGGCCGTTCGGGCCGCCGAGGCCACCGGCGCCGACATCGCCGGGGTCGATCTGGCCGAGAACCGGGCCGGCGCGGTGCTGGTGCTCGAGGTCAACCACCGGGTCGAGTTCGCCGGGCTGCAGCGGGCGCACGACGGGCTCGACATCGCCGCGACCATCGTGGACCGGATCGTCGGGGGTGCGTCGTGACCACGACCGCGGCGGTGATCGGCGGCTCCGGGTACATCGGTGGCGAACTGGTCCGGCTGCTGCTCGGCCACCCGGAGATCGACCTCACCACCGTGACGTCGGCGCGGCTGGCCGGGCGGCCGGTTGACACGGCCCATCCCAATCTGCGCGGCCGCACCCGGCTGACGTTCACCGATCCGGCGGCGCTGAGCGGTGCGGACGTACTCTTCGTGGCCGCGCCGCACACCGAGACGATGGCTCTGGTGCCCCGCCTGCTGGACCGGGGCAAGGTACTGCTCGACCTCTCCGGCGACTTCCGGCTGCGCGACCCGCTGGTGTACCGGGAGCACTACGGCGTCGAGCACGCCGCGCCGGACCTGCTGGAGTCGTTCACGCCCGGGATCCCCGAGTTGTATCGCGACCGGCTCACCGGCGCTGACCGGATCAGCGTGCCCGGCTGCATGGCCACCGCGGCGATCCTCGCCGTGCATCCGCTGGCCGCCGACGGGCTGATCGACGGCGAGGTCGCGGTGGACGCCCGGACCGGCTCCAGCGGGTCCGGCGCCCGCGGCGGGCCGGGCGACGCGCACGCCGAGCGCAGTGGCGCGATGCGCGTGTTCGCGCCGCTGCGGCACCGGCACCAGGCCGAGATCACGCAGGCCACTGGACATCCGTGCCGGATGACCGCGACCGGCGTCGAGGCGGTACGCGGGGTCCAGGTACTGTGCCGGGCCCGGCTGCGCGACGGTGCCGGGCCACGGGAGGTGCGTGACGCGTACCGGCGGGCGTACGCGGCCGAGCCGTTCGTCCGGATCGTGGCGCAGCGCCGAGGCACGTTCCGGCTGCCCGACCCGAAGATCCTGGCCGGTTCGAACTTCTGCGACGTCGGCCCGGTGGTGGACCGCGGCGACGGGTGGGTCACCGCCGTCGGCGCCCTGGACAACCTGGTCAAGGGCGGTGCCGGCAATGCGGTGCAGTGCCTGAACATCCGGATGGGCTGGCCGGAGGAGTTCGGCCTCGGCTTCACCGGGCTGCATCCGGTCTAGGAGGCGGGTATGGACGTCGTGGTGGTCAAGTGCGGCGGCAACGCCGCGGTGGACGCGGCCGCGGTGTGCGCCGACGTCGCCGCCCTGCACCTCGCGGGCACCCCGGTGGTGCTGGTGCACGGCGGGTCGGCGGAGATCGACCGGCTCGCCGGCCGGTTGGGCGTGCCGCGCCGGGAACTGGTCTCGCCGGACGGCGTGACCACCCGCTACACCGACGCGGCGACGCTGGAGGTCGTCCAGCTCGCCCTGGCCGGAATCGTGAAGCCGCGGCTGGTCGCCGGCCTGGCCCGGCACGGGGTGCCGGCGGCCGGGCTGACCGGCCTGGACGCCGGTCTGCTGCGGGCCCGGCGCAAACGTGCGGTCCGGGCGGTGTCCGGCGGGCGCCGGGTGGTGGTCCACGATCAGCACGCCGGTCGCCTCGACCGCGCCGATCCGGCCGTCCTGCTCGCGATGCTGGGTGCCGGTGTGGTGCCGGTGGTGTCCCCGCCGGCCGCGGACGAGGACGGCGCGCCGGTCAATGTGGACGCCGACCGCGCGGCGGCGGCGATCGCGGCGACTCTCCGGGCCTGCGCGCTGGTGCTGCTCACCGGCGCGCCCGGCGTGCAGACCGACCCGGACGACCCGGGCTCGGTGCTCCCCGCGGTGACCGTCGGAGACACCCTGCCGGCGTACGCGGCCGGCGGCATGGCCCTGAAGCTGGTCGCCGCGCGCGAGGCGCTGGCCGGCGGAGTGCCGCGGGTGGTGGTCGCGGCCGGATCCGGTCCCGAGCCGGTACGCGCGGCGCTGGCCGGCGGCGGCACCCTGGTCGGTGCCCGGTGATCTCCCCCGTCGACCTGCTGACCGACCTGGTGGCGATTCCCTCACCGTCGTACGCCGAGCACGAGGTCGCTGCCTGTCTGGTCGGCCACCTGCACCGGCTGGGGTTCGCCGCGCACCTGGACGCGGCCGGCAACGCGGTCGGCGTCCTGGACCGGGGTCCCGGGCCGTCCGTGCTGCTGCTCGGGCACATCGACACGGTGCCCGGCGGGCCGCCCCTGCGGGTCACCGCCGACGCGGTGCACGGCCGGGGCGCGGTGGACGCCAAGGGGCCGATGGCGGCGCTCACCTGCGGGGCGGCGCGGGCCACCGGCTTCCGGGGGCGGCTGATCGTGGTCGGTGCGGTGGAGGAGGAGACGCCGGGCTCCCGTGGCGCGATGGCGGTCCGGGACAACCTGCCCCGCCCGGACGCCGTGATCGTGGGCGAGCCGAGCGGGTGGTCCGATGTGGTGCTGGGGTACAAGGGCAAGCTCGACCTGCGGGTCCGCGCCGACTGCCCGGGGGCACACCCGAGCGCCCCGTACCCGCGGGCGGTGGAACTGGCCGCCCGGGCCTGGGCGGTGTTGCTGGAGGAGATCGGCGCCGACCCGGCCGACCCGGCGTCGGCGCACCGGAACTTCGCCGACCCGGCGGCGACGCTGACCCTGCTGCGCGGCGACCCGGAGCACGCCGAGGCCGAGATGAGCGTCCGGACCCCGCCGGGATTCGACGTGGGCGCCTGCGTCGCCGCCGTGCGTGCCCGGGTCCCGGCGGCCACCGTGACGGTGCTGAACTCGGTACGCGCCTGCCGGGTGCGGCGTGGAGACCCGGTGGTGCGCGCGCTCAGCGGTGCCATCCGGGCCGAGGGCGGGGAGCCGGGCGCCAAGGTGAAGACCGCCACCTCGGACATGAACACCCTGAGCGAGGTCTGGTCGGTGCCGATGGCCACGTACGGCCCGGGGGACAGCCGGCTCGACCACTCCGACGACGAGCACATCCGCATCGACGACTTCCTGCGCGGCGTCGCCGTCGTCGAGCGCGCCCTCACCTCGCTCTCGCTCTGAGACGTCCCGGCATGACGGGCGGCGGACCCCGATCCGGGATCCGCCGCGCGTCGCCGTCCGGCGCTCACTCGGCGAGCATCGCCTCGACCTCGTCGTCGGAGAGGCCCGCCAGTCCGGCGAGGATGGCATCCAGGTCGCTGCCCGGTCCGGCGGTCGCGGCCGTTTCGACCGTACCGGTGAGCCAGGCCAGCGTCGGCGCGCGGAGGAAGTCGCTCAGCGGGATCTCGGTGCCGAACTCCTCGCGTACCCGGGACAGCAGCCGGATCGCCTGGATGCTGTCCCCGCCCAGCTCGAAGAAGTCGTCGTCCGGGCCGGCGGCGACGGGCCCGAGCACCGGCAGCAGGCAGGTGTCGCGCAACCGCCGCTGGGTCGGGGTCAGCTCGGCCACACCGTCGTCGCCACTGGCCGGCCGGATCCGGCGCAACGCGGCCAGGTCGGTCTTGCCGTTCACCGTCAGCGGGATCGCGTCCACCTCGATGAGCAGGGCCGGAACCATGTGCCGGGGGACCAGCTCGGCCGCCCGGGCGCGGATCGCGGCCAGGTCGGCCGGCGCGGTGATCGGCACGATGTAGGCGACGAGTTGGCCGCCGTCCCCGGTGGTGGCCACGGCCTGCCGTACCCCGTCGGCGCGGACCAGGGCCGACTCGACGTCGCCCAGCTCCACCCGGTGCCCGTGGACCTGCACCTGCCGGTCGTTGCGGCCGAGGAAGACCAGGTCGCCGTCGGCGGTCCACCGGCACAGGTCACCGGTGCGGTACAGCCGGTCGCCCGGGTGGCGGGCCCAGGGGTCCGGGACGAACCGGTCGGCAGTAAGGCCGGGTCGGTTGGCGTACCCGCGGGCCAGGCCGGGACCGCCGATGCAGAGTTCGCCCGGTTCACCCACCGGCACCGGGCGCAGCCGTTCGTCGAGGGCGTACGCGACGTGGTTGTCCATCGCCCGCCCGATCGGCGGCGACGTGGTCCACTCGCCGGTGCACTCCTTGGCCACCACGGTCACCGTGCACTCGGTCGGGCCGTACCCGTTGAGGAATCGGCAGTGCCGCGCCCACCGGGTGGTCAGCTCGCCGGTGAACGCCTCGCCGCCGACGAAGGCCACCCGCAGGTCCGGGAACCCGGCCGGGTCGAGCAGGTTCAGGATGGCCGGTGGCAGGTCCACGACGGTGATCCGTTCCCGGCGCAGCGCGGCAGACAGGGCGGTCACCGACAGCCGCTCGTCGTCGCCGGGGAGGTACAGCGCGGCGCCGGTCAGCAGGGCGGCGAAGATCTCGAACACCGACACGTCGAAGCCCAGCGACGCGTACTGGATGATCCGGTCCTCGGGCGTGAGCCCGAACATCCGCTGGACGGTCTCGATGAAGTGCACCGCGCCGGCGTGCTCGAGCTGCACCGCCTTGGGCACGCCGGTGCTGCCGGAGGTGTAGATGGCGTATGCCAGCCGGTGCGGGTGCCCGGGCGAGGCGGCGAGCGGGGGCGCGGCGGGCCACGGCCGGTCCAGCCGGAACACGGGCGGACCGTCGGGTGGCAGCACCGGTTCGGTGCCGGCGTCGGTCAGGACAAGAACCGGATCGGCGTCGCGCAGCACCGCGGCGATGCGCTCGGCCGGATTGCCCGGGTCGATCGGCACCCAGTACCCGCCGGCCCGCAGCACGGCCAGGATTCCGATGACCGCCCGTGCGTCGCCGCGTCCGGTGAGGACCGCGACCGGGCGCTCCGCGTCCACGCCGCGGGCACGCAGGGCGGCGGCCAGCTGCTCGACCTCGGTGGCCAGCTCGGCGTACGTCCGGCGGCCGGCGCCGTCGACGACCGCGACCCGGCCGGGTTGGCGGACGGCCGTCTCGGCGAACACCTCGCTGATGGTGCGGGGCGTGCGCGGGATCTCCTCGGGCGCCCACTCGCGCATCAGGGTCTCGATGTCGTCCGGTGGCGGCGCCGGCGGCCCGGTGGCCGCCCGCAGTCCGGTGAGGAAGCTCGTCCGCCGGTCGGCCGGGATGCGGCTGAGCCGGCGGAGCAGCTCGCTGTCAACAGTCACCGCTCCTCCTCAGGAAATTGGGTTTACGGGAGTGACAGGGCGAACTTTACTGGAGTAATCTCCGATTCACTAGAGAAAGGAGGCGGCCGTGGACTTCGGATTCGACCCGCACCAGAGCCGGCTGCGCGCCCGGATTCGCGCCGTACTGGCGACGCCCGGTGTCCGCCGCGCCATCGACGACCTCGCGGCGGGCACCGGCGAACCCGACGAACGCCCGCTCTACCGGGCGATCGGCGCCGCCGGCGTCCTCGCCCCCGACTGGCCGGCCGAGTTCGGCGGCCTCGGCGGCGGTCCGATGAGCCTTGCGGTGGTCGCCGAGGAGCTGTCCCGTGCCGGTGTTCCGGACACCCTGCACATCAACACCGTCCAGATCGTCGGGTCGGTGCTGCGCGCCATCGGTGCGGCGGACCAGCAACGACGTTGGCTGCCCCGGTTCGCGGCCGGGGAGCGGTTCGCCTGCGTGCTCTACACCGAGCCGGAGGCCGGGTCCGACCTGGCCGCGCTGACCACCCGGGCCGAGCCGGCGCCGGGCGGGTACCTGGTGAGCGGCACGAAGATCTACAGCCTCAAGGCCGCCCTCTGCGACGTGGCGCTCGCCGCGGTGCGCACCGGCGACCCCGGATCCCGCTATGACGGCATCACCCTCGTCCTGATCGACCTGCACGCGCCCGGCGTCCGCGTGGCGCGGATGCCCAGCCTCGCCGATGAGCATTTCCACCGGGTCGAACTGGACGCGGTGTTCGTCCCGGAGTCCGATGTGCTCGGTGAACCCGGCGCCGGCTGGGCCGCGCTCACCACGGCGCTGGCGATGGAACGCACCGGGCTCGACTACGCGCTCAAGGCGGCCCGCTGGTACGACACCGCCCGCGCCGCACTAACCCCCGGCGACGCCGCCGACAGCCTGGCCGACCTGGGCCGGCACGGCGCCCGCGCCGACGCCGCCCGGCTGCTCGCCTGGGCCGCGCTGGCCCGCCTGGAGGAGGACCGCTTCGACCCGGTGTTCGCGGCAATGGCCAAGCTGCACACCAGCGAGTCCGCCGCTGCGGTGGCCGAGTGGGGCGCCGCACTGCACGGCGCGGCCGCCGCCCCGGCCACCGGCCGCGCCCGCTGCCTCGAATCGGCCTGGCGGGAGGCGCCCGGCCTGACCATCTCGGCCGGCGTCTCCGAGGTGATGCTCGAACTGATCGCCGGGTCCCTGTCCGGGAGCGCGCGATGAGGCCACTGCCCGACGCCCTGCACGACGAGCTGCGTGCGGCGCTGCGCCGGGCGCTGCACGACGTACCGCCGCGCGGCGACGTGCACGACCTGCTCGGCCGGCTCGGTCTGCACGGCCTGGAGATCGCGCCGGCCGCCGGTGGGCTCGGACTCGGGCTGAGCTACGGCGTCGTGGTGGCCGAGGAACTCGGACGGGCAGCGGCGTGCGACACGTACCGGTCCGGGTGCCTGGCCGCGGAGACCGGCCCGACCGCCGCGGCCGATGTCGCCGCGGGCGCGCGCCCACCGGCCGTGGCGCCGCCCCCGGCCGGCGACGCGCTGGTCCGCGCGCGGATCCGTCAGGCCGGCTACCTCGTCGGTCTGGCAGCCGGCGCGCACGAACTGGCGGTCCGGCGCAGCGGTGAGCGACGCCAGTTCGGCCGACCGATCGCCGCCTTCCAGGCCACCGGCTTCACCCTCGCCGCCGACCTGGTCCAAATCGAGGAGGCCCGGTTGCTCACCGCGTACGCCGCCTGGCTGGCCGACCGGGACACCGCCGGCATCCCGGAAGCCGCGGCCGACGAGCCGCGCGGCTGGCCGCCGGCCGACGGCGAACCGGAACTGGCCGCGATCCAGGCCCTCGCCGCCGCCGCCGAGGCAGCCACCGGCGTCACCCGGCGGGCGCTGCACCTGCACGGCACGTACGGGCTCACCGGCGATGCCGCGATCCAGCACTACTACCGGCTGGCCGGGACGGAGGCGACCAGCCTGGGCCGACCGGCCGCGCTGTGGCGGGCCGCCGGACACCGGCGCCTGACGGCGGGCCCCGACACCGAACACACGACCGCGGTCCTTGCCGCCGCGGGGAAGGACGAGCGATGAACCCCTGGTTCCGGATCCACCAGCGAGACCCCGAGGCGCCGATGCGGCTGTACTGCCTGCCGTACGCCGGTGGCAGCGCCTCCCTCTACCGTGGCTGGGGTGCCGGCCTGACCGGTGTCGCCGAGGTTGTCGCGGTGCAGTTGCCGGGACGGGAGAACCGGATCGGCGAACCGTCGGTGGCCGCCATGCCCGTCCTGGTCGATCGGCTCACCCGCGCCATGCTGGCCGAGCCGGCTCGGCCGTACGCGCTGTTCGGCTACAGCATGGGCGCGCGGGTGGCCCACCACGCCGCGCATGTCCTCTCCGCAGCGGGCCGGCCGCCGGAACGGCTGTTCGTCGCCGCCTCGCCCGGCCCGGCCGCGCCACCCGGCCCGGCCGCGCACCACCTGAGCGAACCCGATCTGGTCGCGCACCTGCGCCGGCTCGGCGGTACCCCGGACGAGGTGCTGGACAGCGCCGAACTGCGCCGGCTGGTGCTGCCTGCGGTCCGTGCCGACCTGGCCGTGGTGGAAACCGCGGCCCAGCCGGCCGGCCCGCCGCTGTCCTGCCCGGTGCACGCCTTCGCCGGGCGCACCGACCCGGAGGCGTCACCGGACCGGATGGCCGCCTGGGGCGTGGAGACGTGTGGCGACTTCGTCCTCGACACCTTCGACGCCGGTCACTTCTTCATCCACGCCGACCCGGCCGGGCTGCTCGCGCGGGTCCGGGCCAATCTCGTCCCGGTCGCGGCGCGCCCGGTGGCCGCGCCGGCAGCCGTCGCCGCCTAGGAGGCCGTCATGGGCACCGACGATCCCATCGTCATTCCGCACCCGCCGCGCTGGCCGGTCTACGACCGCGCGGCGGCCGACCGGGCCGCCGAGCTGATCCGGCGCGGCCGCTCCTTCGACTACGACCACGGGCCGGAGATCGCCGGCCTGGAGGCGGCGTTCTCCCGACGGCACGACGGGCGGCACGCGCTCACCCTGAACTCCGGTACCAGTGCCCTGCTGGCCGCGTACTTCGCGCTCGCGCTCGGGCCCGGCGACGAGGTGATCGTGCCGACGTTCACCTTCCTCGCCACCGCCTCGCCGCTGTTCCTGCTCGGCACCGTGCCGGTACTCGCGGACAGCGAGGGCCCGGACGGCACGGTGAGCGCGGCGAGCATCGAGCGGGCGGTAACGCCGCGGACCCGGGCGGTGGCGGTGACCCACCTGTTCGGGCACCCGGCGCCGATGGACGAGATCACCGCCCTGTGCCGGCGGCGCGGGCTCGCCCTCGTCGAGGACTGCTCGCACGCGCACGGGTCCACGTACCGGGGCCGGCCCGTCGGCACCTTCGGCGACCTCGCCGTCTTCAGCATCGGCGGGCTCAAACTCGTCTCCGGCGGGATGGGCGGGGTGCTGCTCGCCCGCGACTCCCGGCACTACGACCTGGCCTGCCTGCTGACCGCCTTCAAGCAGCGCAGCGAACGCACCGTGCACGATCCGCGGCTGCGCCGGCTGGCCGACGTCGGGCTCGGCGGCAACCTGCGGATCAGCCCGCCCGCGGCGGTGCTGGCGCAGAGCCACCTGGACCGGATCGAGGAACTGGTCGCCGCGAAACGCGCCAACGTGTACCGCTTGCTGGAGCCGCTGGTCGCGCACCCCGGGCTGACCGGTCCGGTGATCGCCCCGCACGTGACGATGGGCGGCTGGTACGACGTCGTCGTCACCGTCGACCCCGAGCGGGCCGGGTTCAGCCGGGACGACCTCGTGGCGGCGCTGCGCCAGCAGGGTGTCAAGGCCGACGTGCCGGCCACCCGGCCGCTGCACCTGAGCAGCATCTTCACCGGCGCCGAGCCCGGGCACCGGCGCCCGTACCCGCCCGACGTGCTGGCCCGGCACTTCCGGCACCGTCGCGGTGACCTGCCGGTCGCCGAGGCGCTGCACGACGGCTGGGTCAGCCTGCCCGGGCCGTACTTCAACGACACCGCCGGAGCGCTGGTCGAGCCGTACCGGGCCGCGTTCCGGGCTGCCCTCGACCGGCTGGGGTCGGCCGGCCCGCCGGTCTCGGCCGCTGCCACAGCGGTCGTACCGGGGACCCGTGCGGCCGTGGGAGGAGTCCGATGATCCGTTCCACCGAACCGGCCGCGCACCTGGTCATGCCGGCGAGCGTCGGCATCTGGTTTCCGCATTTCCTCGGCTCCAACGGCACGGACCGCACCCTGGTGCTCGGCGAGGCGCCCGCCGTCGACGTCGGCGTGGTCCGCGACGCCCTGTCCCGGATCGGCTCCCGCCGGGTGGTGCTGCACTCCGGCCACGACACCCTCTACCGGGACCGGACCCTGGCGCAGGCACTCGCCGGATCCGGGTTCCGGCCGATCGCGCAGTCCGGCCGGGCCACCCGGATCGGGCTGGACAAGCGGCTGATGAAGGAGTTCTTCGACGCCCGCGGCTGCCCGGGCCTGCCCTGGACGACCGGCGACCGGCTGCCCGGAGTCGCCGGGGACCCGCTCGTCGTCATCAAGGACCGGCATGGCACGCAGAGCCGCGGGACCGTGCTGGCCCGGCTCAGCGACCGCGCTCCGGCCCCGGACGAGATCGCCGAGCTGTACGCCGACGGCGTCGAGTACTCGATGGTCGTCTTCCGGGACGGCGAGCGGGTGGTGACCCTGCCGCCGATCTGGAAGGGGCCGACCTCGACCGAGCTGGTGCCGCCCTGGCGCCGGTTGCGGCTGTGCCCGTACGAGCCGATCGATCCGGCCCTGGAACGCCGGCTGCGCGACGATGCGCGGGCGCTCGCCGTCTCCGCCGATGCGGTCGGCCTGATCGAGATCGAGTACCTGGTCACCGCCGACGGTGTGGCCCGGGTCCTGGAGATCAACCCGCGCGTCTCCGGCACCATGCGGCTGGCCGCGATGGCCACCGGGCTACCGATCTTCGCGCTCTACGACGACCACACGGTCAGCGGTGACGTCGCCGCCACCGGCCATGCCGCCGAGCTGCCGTACCGGGGCGCCCCGGTCTGCGACCCGGCGGGCGGCGTCTTCGCCACCTCACGGCTCACCGTCGTCGCCGACGACCCCGGCCGTGCCCTCGACAAGCTGCGCCGCTGTGCCGGCGCGCCTGCCGTTGCCGCCGCGGCAGCGGCCTGATCAGTTCGCCAGGAGGTTCACCGATGATCACCGAACTCGCACCCGCGACCACCCCGCCTCCCGAGCCGGCCCCGCCGCGCGACCACTCCAAGCGTGACTTCCGGCTACTCTGGTTCGGGCAGGGCGTGTCCACGATCGGCAGTGAGATCACCGAGATCGCGCTGCCGTTCACCGCCCTGGTCTTCCTGGGGGCGTCGGCCACCGAGATCGGCATCCTCAGCGGCCTGAAGGATCTGGCCGGGCTGGTGCTGACCCTGTTCGCCGGCGTCCTGGTCGACCGGATGCGCCGCCGCCGCCTGATGATCGCGGCCGACCTGGGCCGCTTCCTCGCGCTCGGCATCATTCCGCTACTGGCGCTCGGCGGCATCCTCTCGATGCCGATCCTGTACGTCGCCGCCTTCGTGGTCGGCTGCCTGACCGTCGTGTTCAACCTGGCGTACCCGGCGTTCGTGGGGTCCCTGCTGGAGAACGACCGGCTGATCAACGCGAACAGCAAGCTGGAGGGCACCCAGCAGATCGCCGGTGTCGTCGGCCCCGGTCTCGGCGGCATTCTGGTGCAGGCGCTGCGCGCCCCGTTCGCGATCGCGGTGGACGCGCTCAGCTTCCTGCTGTCCGCGCTGAGCCTCAGCGCGATGCGGCACCGCGAGTCCGAGGACGACCTGATCCGCGGCGAGACCGGCGGGGTCCGCGGTGTCTTCCGGGACATCAAGGAGGGCCTGGTCGCCACCTTCGGGAACCCGCACCTGCGCGCCCTGGCCGCCGAGGCCGCGACGTTCAACCTCTTCTCCCAGATCGTCATGGTGCTGTTCCTGGTGTACGCCAGCCGCGACGTCGGCCTCAGCGCCGGTGTCATCGGGGTGGTCTTCGCCGTCGGCAGCGTCGGCGGCACCCTCGGCGCCCTGGTCACCGGCAAGCTGGTGGACCGGATCGGGGTCGGCCCGGCGCTGGTCTGGTCGACCGCGCTGACCGTCGCCCCGATGGTGGCCCTGCCGTTCATCAGCGGGCCGAAGCCGGTGCAGGCCGTGCTCTTCGGCGTGGTCTACCTGATCGTCGGACTCGGCATCGTGATCTCCGCGATCACCAGCATCACGATGCGCCAGACCATCACGCCGAGCCGGATGCGCGGCCGGGTCAACGCCAGCTTCCGGTTCGTCACCATCGGCGTGATCCCGATCGGCGCGGTCGGCGCCGGCCTGCTCGGCGACTGGATCGGCCTGCACAACGCCCTGTACATCTCGGCCGTCGGCACGCCGCTGGCGCTGCTGTGGCTGATCTTCTCGCCCGTGCCCAAGGTCCGCACCCTGGACGAGATCACTCCGGAGGAGAACCGATGACCGCCGCGATCAGCGACCCGGCCGCCAACGTCGGAGGCTGCGACCACGGGTACGCCCTGACGCCGTGCCTGTGGGGCGTCGAGCCGGAGCCGTACGTCGAAGCGCTGGACCGTCACGTCACGCTGGACGGCGCCCGCGCGCTCGACGCCGGCTGCGGCGAGGGCCGCAACACCGTCTTTCTGGCCCGGGCCGGCGCGACCGTGGACGCGGTCGACATCTCCGAGCTGGCCCTGGAGCACGCCCGCCGGCTCTGGCCGGACGAGCCGCGGATCACCTGGGGGACGGCGGACGTCTCGCTGGCCGTCCCGGGCGGCGGGTACGACGTCGTGGTCTGCGACAGCGTGCTGCACTGGAACTCCAGCCTGGACCAGGCCCGGCGCACCGTCCGGAATCTCCAGGTGGCGACCCGGCCGGGCGGGGTGCACGTGCTCTGCTCGTTCAACGACCGCGCGCAGCAGTTGGACCGGCACGTCAATCCGCCCCGGCTGCTGCCCGCGCACCAGGAGTACCTGCGCATGTACGCCGGCTGGGAACTGCTGCGGGTCGAGGACATCACGATCATCTCGTCGCACGCGGACGTGCCGGAGCCGCACACGCATTCGGTCACCAAGATCCTGGCCGCCCGGCCCCGGTGAGGACGAGGAGGACGTCATGCTCGACTCCCCGACGGTCGCCGCCGGGCCGGTGCCCCTCTCGTACGCCCAGGAGCAGCTCTGGTTCATCGAGAACCTGTCCCCGGCGGCGCGGCTGTACAACGAGCTGTGGCAGCTTCGGCTGGACGGCGACCTCGACGTCGGCCTGCTCGGCCGGGCGCTGGACGCGGTGGCGGAGCGGCACGAGTCGCTGCGTGCCACGTTCCCGACCGAGAACGGCGCGCCGGTGTGCCGGTACCTGACATTCCTGTCGCTGGCCACCGGCCCGGCGCACGACCTGGGCCACCTGCCGGAGGACGAGCGCCGGCCGGCGGCCGAGCGGATCGCCCGCGAGTTCGCCGACCGCCCGTACGACATCGCCGCCGGGCCGCTGACCCGCAGCATGCTGCTACGCCTCGGCGCGCGCGAGCACCTGCTCCTCATCGGGTGCCACCACCTGGTCGCCGACGGGCAGTCGTTGACGCTCATCCGCACCGAGCTGGACGAGCTGATGACGGCCGAGCTGACCGGCCGACCGCCGGCGCTGCCACCACCGGCCGCCCGGTTCGCCGACCACGTGGCGCGGCAGCGGGCGGCGCAGGCCGGCGGGGAGCGCAGCGAGGGGCAGGCGTACTGGCGGGATCGGCTGTTCGGCGCCCCCGCACTGCTCGACCTGCACAAGGGACGGCTCCGGCCCGCGGTGAAGTCCGAGCACGGCGAACGTGCGCGGTTCGACCTGGCTCCGGCCTCCGCCCGCGGTCTGCTCGACTTCGCGATGCGGGAGAGCAGCACCCCGGCCTGCGTGCTGATCGCGGCGTTCGCGGCGGTGGCGCACCGGCACACCGGGGACGACGACCTGATCATCGGCACCGCCGGCGCGGGAAGGAGCCCGGGCGGCTTCGACGACGTGGTCGGGTTCTTCGCCAACACCCTGCCGCTGCGACTGCGTCCGCACCCGGCCTCGTCGTTCCGCAGCCTGCTCGCCGAGACCACGGACGCGGTGCTGGACGCGCTGGAGTTCGAGGAGGTGCCGTTCACCAGCATGGTCGAGGGCCTCACCGGCCGGGACCCGAGCATCCCGCCGCTGGTGCAGGTGATGGTCACCCAGTCGCCGAAGGTGGCCGACGGCGTGCCGTTCGGCCCGGTGCGGGCCACCGAGGAGCAGATTCCGCGCGGCCGTGCCCGCTTCGACCTGCTGATCGAGGCCGAGGTCGGCCCGGGCGACGTGACCCTGTGGGTGGAGTACGACGACGCGCTGTTCGAGGCGGCGTACGTGCGTACCCTGATCCGGCACCTGGAAGCGGTGCTGCGTGCCGGGTGCGCGGACCCGGCGCTCGAACTGGGCCGGTTGCCGATGCTGGGTGCGGGGGAGCGGTCCTGCTCGGAGCGGGAGGTGCTGATCGGCGACTGCGTGGCCCCCGACTTCGCGCTGGGTCGGCTGCACCGCGTCGGACAGGGCGGGCGCATCGACGACGTGCTCGTCCCGCCGGGCCCGGACACCGGCCGGGTCGGGTACCGGCGGCCGGGTGGTGTCGTGGTCGACCTGGGCCCGGCGGACCGGTTCCCGGTCATCGGCGGTATCACCGTGCCGCTGGACGAGGCGGCCGCGCTGCCGCCGGACGCCGTCCCGCGGTACGCCTCCGCCGCCGTCCGGCGGCCGGGTGCCGAGCCGGACGGCGGCGACCCGCCCGGCCTCGACATGGTCCGGCCGGCGCTGCTCACACTGTGGCGCCGGGAGCTCGGCAACCCCGGGTACGGCCCGCACGACGACGTGTTCGAGCACGGCGGCCACTCGATGATGGTGGCCCGGCTGGCCCTGTTGGCCCGGGACGAACTGGGCCTCGAAGCACCGATCCGGGCGATCTTCGAACACCCCACCGTGGACGGTCTGGCCCGGTTGATCTGCCGGGGGCAGCCGGACGCCGTGCAGGCGCTGCAACTGCTGGCCGGGCTCAGCGGCGACGAGCTGGACGCCCTGCTGCCGGCCGCCGCCGAACCGGCCGCCGCCGATCCCGGCCCCGCCCCGCTGACCGGGGCGCAACGGCAGATCTGGGTGATGGAGCAGCTCGCCCCCGGCGGGTCGACGTACAACGTCCCGCTGGAGTTCGACCTGACCGGCACGCTCGATCCGGAGGCGCTCGCGGCGGCGTTCGCCGCGGTGACCGCGCGGCACGACGCGCTGCGGTGCCGGTACGAGTGGACCGCGGATGGCCCGGTGCAGCAGGTCGTGCCCGGCGCCGGCCCGGAGTTGGAGGTGCATGACCTCACCGGCCTCGGCGAGCAGCGGGCCCTGGCGGCCGCCGACCGGATGGCCCGCGAGCAGGCGGCGTCCGGGTTCGACCTGCGCACCGAGCCCTCGGTCCGGGCCCAGTTGGTGCTGGCCGGGCCGACCCGGGCCCGGCTGCTGGTGGTGTTCCACCACATCGGCGTGGACGAGGTCGGCCTGTACACGTTCCGGCGGGATCTGGTGGCCGCGTACCGGGCGGCCCGGAATGGCCGGCCGGCCGCGCTGCCGGCGCCCGCGCTGACCTGGACCGAGTACGCCCGGTGGGAGCACGACTGGCTGGCCGGCCCGGCCGGGGACCGCCAGCGCGACTACTGGGCCGCTGCGCTGCGCGGCGTGCCGGAGCTGCGGCTGCGCACCGACCTGGTGGCGCCGGAGGGCCTGAGCTTCGCCGGTGGCCACTACGACCGGGTGCCGTCGGTGCCGCTGATGAGCGCGGTCAGGATGCTCGGCGCGGAGCTGTCGGCCACGCCGTTCATGGTGTTCGCGGCGGCGTGCGCGGTGCTGCTGTCCCGGCTGTCCGGGCAGCGGGAGTTCGTGGTCGGGGCGCCGGCCGAGAACCGGCAGCGCGCCGACGCGCGGGACCTCGTCGGGTGCTTGGTCAACGTGCTGGCGCTGCGGGTCCGGGTTCCGTCCGGGGCCACGTTCGCGGAGGTCGTCGCCGGAGTCCGGGAGGTGACCATCGACGCGTACGACAACCAGGGCCTGCCGCTGCCGGAGGTGGTCCGGCTGCTCGGCGTGCGGCGCGAGGCGAACCGGCTGCCGCTGGTCCAGGTCACCGTGGCCTGGCAGGACGGCGACGACATCAACCTGGACCTGCCGGACTGCGCGTCGACCTGGCGGTACGTCTCCAGCGGCGCGTCCCGCTACGACATCTCGTACACCGCCGTGCGGCGCGGGGACGAGCTGGAGCTGGGCGCTGAGTACAACACCGCGCGCTGGCACGCCGAGTCGATCGATGTCCAGCTCGCCACGCTGGAGCGGATCCTCGTCGGCGCCGCCGCTGCCCCGGCCACCGCGGTAGCAGAGCTCGGCTGACAGCGCACAGGACGGGGCGGTCATCCACAGTGGATGACCGCCCCTCTTTCCCGCGTCAGACGTCGACCCGGTCGAAGACCGCCCGCACCTGGCGGCACGCCTCCAGCAGCTCGGCCACCCGGCCCGGCGGGTACATCTGGTCACCGTCGCCCGGCCGGTAGAGCCGCTCCGGGCGCAGGAACGACTCCAGCAGGATGCCGTCGGCGCCGAACGCGAAGGCGGCCAGCGCGGCCGGCGCGATCGCGTGCCGGCGTCCGGTGCTGTGGCTCGGGTCGAAGACGACCGGCAGGTCGCACCGCTGCCGGACGGCCAGGATGGCGCCGAAGTCGGGCTGGAAGGCCAGCGAGTCGTCGAAGGTCGCCACCCCGCGGGCGCACAGCACGATCGCCCGGTTGCCGCGGCTGAACACGAACTCGGCGGCGCGCAGCCAGTCCGACACCGACGAGCGCAGCCCGCGCATGAGCAGCACCGGCCGGTCGATGGTGCCCAGTTCGGCCAGCAGCGCCCGGTTGGACATGTTGCGGGTGTCCACCTGCAGGCAGTCGGCCACCTCGGCGACGACCTGCACGTCCCGCGGGTCCAGCACCTCGGTCACCACCGGCAGGCCCACCTCGGCCCGGATCGCCGCCAGGTCGGCCAGCCCGCCGCGCCCCTTGCCCTGGAAGTGGTACGGGCTCGAGCGCGGTTTGAACAGTCCCATCCGCAGCGCCCGGGCGCCCTGGGCGCGCAGCACGTGCGCCGTCTCCAGGGTGTCCGGCACCGACTCCAGGGCGCACGGCCCGGCGGCGCACCACACGTCGCCGTCGCCGACCACGCCCCGGCCGATCCGCACCTGGTCGGGCGCCACCCGGCTCTCCCGGCCGACGAGCCAGTACCCGCGGTCGGTGGTGCTGTGCTCGGCGAGCACCACCTCGGCGGTGGCCGCGTCGAGCGCGGGCACCCGCGACTCGTCGCCGCTCACCACGACGAAGGTGCGGCCGGCCAGGCCGACGGCCCAGGCGGCGACGTCCGGGCAGGCCCGGAGCCGGCCGACCAGCCGTTCGATCACGGAGCCCGGCGTTCCGGGCATCATCTCGTAGAGCACGGTGTCAGGCGCGCAGGCGCCCGGCCAGGGTGGCCGGGGTGGGGTTCTGGAAGATCACGCGCAGCGGCACTCGCTTGCCGAGCAGCGCCCGCAGGCGCTGGGCCAGCCGCGCTCCGGTCAGCGAGTCCCCGCCGAGGTGGAAGAAGTTGTCCTCGGCGCCCACGCCGGTGCGGCCGAGCACCTCGCCGAAGGCGTCCGCGATCCCGGCCTCGAGCGCGTCCCGTGGTTCCCGGTGCTCCCCGCAGCGGGCCATCGACACCCAGTCGGGCGAGGGTAGGGAGGCGCGGTCCACCTTGCCGTTCGGAGTCAGCGGCATCCGGTCCAGGAAGGTCACGGCCGCCGGGACCAGGTAGGCAGGGAGCCGTTCGGCGAGGTACGCGACGATCCGGGCCGCGTCCGGGCGGGGGTCCGCGACGACGTACCCGACGAGCCGCCGGTCGGTGTCCTCGGTCCCGCCCTCGACCGCGACCACCGCGGCGTCCCGGATCCCGGGCAGCTTCAGCAACTCGGCCTCGATCTCGGCCGGCGACACCCGGAACCCGCGGATCTTGATGTCCCGGTCGGTGCGGCCGTGGTGCTCCAGATGCCCGTCCGGGCGCATCCGGCCGAGGTCGCCGGTGCGGTACAACCGGGTGCCGGGCCGCCCGTACGGGTTGGGCACGAACCGGTCCGCGGTCAGGCCGGCCGCGCCGAGGTAGCCGCGGGCCAACTCCGGGCTGTCGACGCAGATCTCGCCGATCGCACCGGCCGGCACGGCGCGCAGCGCGGCGTCCAGCAGGTGCAGGCGCACGTCCGGCCAGGGCCGCCCGACCGGGGGCAGCCCGGCCCGGTCGGCGGCGGTGGCGGTGCGGTTGGTGAGCCGGCCGTCCCACGGGACCAGGCTGCTGGTGACCCCGTTCGCCTCGGCCGAGCCGCACGAGACGGCCACCTCGAACGGCAGCGCGGCGGACGCCCAGCGGCGCACGGTGTCACTGCCGATGGTGACCAGCCGCAGATCGCTGTCGGTCGGCCAGTCCAGGTTGACCATCAGCTCGGCCAGCGGCATCGGCAGGAACGCCTTGGTGACGGCGTACCGCAGCAGCCAGTCGCGCAGGTCCTCCACGTCGGCGACGATGCCGGCGGGCGCGGCGTGCACGCTGGCGCCGGCCGCCAGGTACGGCCAGATCTCGCCGACCACGGCCGAGGAGCCGGGCGGGGAGATCCACGCGGCCCGGTCGTCGGCGGTGATCCGGTGCCCGGCCTGGTGGGTGGCGACGCTGTGCGCGACCGAGCGGTGCAGCACGCCCACCCGTTTGGGCTCGCCGGTCGACCCCGAGGTGTGCACCAGGTACGCGAGGTTGTCCAGGTGCACCGGCACGTTGAGGTCGTCGGGCGCCTGCCGGTCGATCTCCGGTCGGTCGGTGTCGAGTAGCACGGCGGGCAACTCGGGCAGCCGGCGGCGCAGGTACTCCAGGGTGAGTAGCAGCCGCGGCCGGGTCGCGGCGGCCACGGTGCGCAGCCGCTGGTCGGGATGTCCCGGGTCGAGCAGCACCGCGGCGCCGCCGGACTTCAGTACGGCCAGGAAGCCGACCAGCATCTCCAGCGAGCGCTCCATCAGCAGGGCGACCGGCTGCTCCGTACGCACACCGGCGGCGCGCAGGGTGCGGGCCAGCCGGTTGGCCCGGGCGTTGAGGTCGCGGTAGGTCAGCCGCTCGCGGCCGGCGGTAGCGGCCAGCGCGTGCGGGGTGCGCTTGGCCCGTGCCTCGATGAGGCGGTGCACCAAAGTGGTGCCGTCGGCGGGCGGCTCGGCGGACTCCGGGGCGGCCAGGGCGGGCCGGGGGAGTTGAGTGGTGGTCATCCGACGGTCTCCTTTTCTGAGTCGGCGACGAGGCCGGTGACGAACAGGTCGAGCAACGGCGCCGGGGCGTCGAGGAAGGTGTGGTGGCCGCCGTCGAGCAGGGCCCGACGGGCCGGGGTGCCGTACCGTTCCCATCCCTCCGTTCGCCACGGCTCGACCTCGACGTCGCCGGTCCAGGCGATCGCGGTCAACGGAGCGTCCAGCACGGTCCGGGTGTCCGGCCGGTAGCGCCGGTTCACCGCCACGTCGGTGGTGAGCACGTCCAGGCACAGCTCCACCAGGTCGGGCACCGGGGTGCCACCGGTGCGCCGCATCAGCTCGACGACCTCGGTCCGCAGCGCGTCCCGGTCCATGCCGAGGAACCGGCCGTACGGGCCCTCGTCCGGCGCGACCTGGGATGACACGAAGACGTGGGCGGGGCGTGGCGCGCCGGTGCGCTGCAGCTCCACCGCGGTCTGGTACGCGAGCAGTGCCGACCCGCAATGCCCGAAGAACCCGTACGGGCGGTCCAGCTCGGGCCGCAGCGCGGCGGCCACCGCCCCGGCCAGCTCCTCGTACGTCTCCGGAACGGGCTCCCGCATCCGGTTCTCCCGGCCGGGTAGCTGCACCGGGCACAGCTCGATCCCGCCGACGAAACGGGGCCAGGACCGGTACATGCTGGCGCCGCACCCGCTGTAGGGCAGGCAGAACAGCAGTGCCGCGGACTCGGACAGGGGCGCGCGGGTGAGCCACTTGGCTGTCACGACACCACCTCCCGCAGCCGGGCGGTGATGGTGAGGTGCTTGTACCCGGCGATGAAGTTGGAGACCAGCCGCTGCGGCTCGCCCGTCACCTTGTACGACTCGATCCGGTCGAACAGTTCGGCGAACAGCACTCGCAGGGTGGCCCGGGCAACGGTGTGCCCGATGCAGTAGTGCGGCCCGGCGCCGAAGGCGATGTGCCGGTTCGGTTTGCGGCGCACGTCGAACCGGTGCGGCCGGTCGAAGACGCGCTCGTCCCGGTTGGCCGATCCGAGCCAGGCCACCACCGGGTCGCCGGCCCCGATCCGCACCCCGGCGATCTCGGTGTCCCGAGTGGCGTGCCGCATGAAGTGGTTGGCCGGGGAGACCCAGCGCAGTGCTTCCTCGATGCCGGACGCGAGCAGGTCCGGGCGGCGGGCCCAGTCCCGATAGCCGCCGCTGCGGTCGAGTTCGGCGAGCGCGCCGACCGGGACGTGCGGGGTGGTGGTGTTGGCGCCGAGGATCAGGCTGTAGCAGTTGGACACGATCTCGCTCGACCCGAGCGGCCGGCCGTCCACCTCGGTGCCGACGAGCCGGCTGATCAGGTCCTCGCCCGGGGCCCGGCGGCGATCGTGCAGCATGTCCTGGAAGTACGCGAACAGTTCCCGGTGCGCCTCCCGGAGGGTCTCGCCGGGCCCGCCGGGCAGCGCGTACTCGGGATCGTCCGGCGCGATGGCCATCGTGGTGAGCCGGGTCAGCCGGGGCCAGTCGGCGCGTGGCACAGCCATCAGCGTGCCGGTCACGGCCATCGGCAGGTCGGTGAGCAAGGCGGCCACGTCGACCGGGGTGTCGTCGGTGATCGCGGCGAGCAACTGCCGGATCTCCGCCCGGATCATGCCGTCGTGGGTCTCCAGTGACCGCTTGGTCATGGCGCGCTGCAGCCGGTCGCGCATCTGGGAGTGCCGGGGCGGGTCGGTTACCGCGATCTGCCGACCACCGGCCGGATCGCCGCGTCCGAGCAGGGTCAGCAGCGATCCCTCCTCGGAGGTGAACAGGTCGTGCCGGCGCAGCACGTGGTCGACGTCGGCGTACCGGGTCACCGACCAGAAGCCGAGATCCGGGCCGGCCTGCTGCCAGTGGACCGGGTCGTGCTCGCGCAGGGCCTGCCAGATCGGGTGCGGGTCCCGGTGGGCGTACAGGCCGGGGTCGATCAGATCGAGGCTCGCGGCGGCGTCGAAGCCGAACGGGCAGCGGCCGGTGGCGGGAACGGCGGTCGCGGTCATGCCGCCACCGCCAGGGTGTCCCGAAGCTCGTCGACGACCGTCGCGAGCCGGCGGATGGTCGCGTCGCGGTACAGCGTGCGGGCCGGGACCCGGACCGCGAACCGGCGGTGCAGTTCGCCGACCAGTTCGGCGGCGAGCAGCGAGTGCCCGCCGAGCTCGAAGAAGTCGTCGTCCACGCCGATCGGCTCGACCTGGAGGGCGCGGCCCCACACCTCGGCGAGCTCGGCCTCGGTGGCCGTGGACGGCGGGTGGTAGTCGCCCTCCACGGTGCGGGGCGCCCGGTCCGCGGCGGGCAGCCGGGAGCGGTCCACCTTGCCGTTGGCGGTGAGCGGCATCCGGTCCAGCGGCAGCACGGCGGCCGGGATCATGTACTCGGGCAGCTCGGTGCGCAGGTCGCGGCGGATGGCGGCGGCGGTCTCCGGCCCGGCGGCGCCGGCCAGCACGACGTACCCGACCAGCCGGGTGCCGGTCAGCGGGTCGACCTGCGCGATCACGGCCGCGTCGGCCACCTCCGGGCGGCGGCGCAGGGTCCGCTCGATCTCGCCCGGCTCGACCCGGAAGCCACGGATCTTGACCTGTTGGTCGGCCCGGCCGAGGTACTCGATCGCGCCGTCGGCACGGACCCGGACCCGGTCGCCGGTGTCGTACATCCGGTCACCGGGGGCGCCCCACGGGTCGGGCCGGAACTTCTCGGCGGTGAGGCCGGGGCGGCCCAGGTACCCGCGGGCCAGGCCGCGGCCGGTGGCCCACAACCGCCCCTCGATGCCCGGCCGCACCGGGCGTAGCTCGTCGTCCAGGACCCGTACGCCGGTCCCGTCGATCGGGCGCCCGATCGGGGTGGTCCCGGTGGCCGGGGCGGTCGTGCTGGTCCAGCAGGTGGTGAAGGTGGTGTTCTCGGTCGGGCCGTACCCGTTGGTGAAGGTGAGCCCGGGCACCGCGTCCAGGACCTGGGCGATCTGCCGTGGCGCGACCACGTCTCCGCCGGCCAGCAGGTGCCGGACGCCGCGCAGGGCGCCGGGGGAGGTGCGGGCGAGCTGATGGAAGATCCCGGCGGTCAGCCACAGCACCGTGACACCCTCGGCCGCGACCGTCGCGGCGATGCTCGCCGAGGTGACCGGGCCGGGCGGATGCAGGGCGAGCCGCCCGCCGGTCGTCAGCGGCGCCCAGATCTCCAGGGTGGACGCGTCGAACGCGACGGGGGACGCCTGCAGGAACACGTCGTCCGGTCCGAAGCTCGCCCAGCGGGTGTCGTGCACCAGCCGGACGACCGCGTCGTGCGGCACGGCGACGCCCTTGGGGCGGCCGGTGGATCCGGAGGTGTAGCTGACATACGCCAGCGTGCCGGGCGCGATCGGCACCGGGACGGCGGGGCCGGCGGCGGGGCCGGTCAGGGGTAGTACCGGCACCGCCGGGTCGCCGGGCGGCGTGTGCCCGGGCCCGGTCAGGATCGCGGCCGGTGCGGCGTCGCCGAGGATCCAGGCCAGCCGCTCGGCGGGCGCGGACGGGTCGGCCACGAGATATCCCGCGCCGGCCTTGAGGATGCCGAGCAGCGCGGCGATCAGGTCGGGGGAGCGATCGGCGAGCACCGCGACGACGTCGTCGGCCCGGGTGCCGGCCGCGGTCAGCCGGGACGCGACGGCGTCGGAGGCCCGGTCCAGGTCGCGGTAGGTGAGCGAATGGTCGCCGGCGCTGACCGCAGTGGCGTCCGGCTGGGCCTGAACCTGGCGGACGACGAGATCCACGATGCGCGGCGGAAAAGAGTGGGTCACGGCTCTTCCTCCGGGGTACGGGCCACGCGGGACGGCGGCCGTCTAGTGCCTTGACTGTAGTTATGCTTACTGGGGTTGACAATGGAGCCGCGAGAATTAACTCTAGTTAACACCCAGGACCGACGGAAGGAGACGACATGACGGCCCCGGAGAACGACGAGCAGTTCACCGTCGTCCGCAACGAGGAGGAGCAGTACTCCGTCTGGTGGAGCGACCGGACGCTGCCGGCGGGATGGTTCGACGCCGGCTTCACCGGCACCCGCCAGGAATGCCTGGACCACATCGATCGGGTGTGGACCGATATGCGGCCGGCGAGCCTGCGCCGGTTCATGACCGCGAACCAGGCGGCATGACCGGGGCCGAACCCGCTGCCGCGGTCACCTGGGAGCAGGTGCTCGCCTTCCGCCTCGGGCGGCACCTGCTCGCCGGGGAGCCCGGCGATGCGGGACACACCGTCACCGGCGTCGCGTCCCGGCTCTGCGGCCTGCACGCGCAGATCGCCTCCTGCGCCGAACTCGCGGTCACGGTCCGGTCGGACAAGCTCGGACCGGGCGACGTGGCCGCCGCGGTGACCGACCGCGCGCTGGTGAAGACCTGGGCCATGCGCGGCACGCTGCACCTGCTGCCGGCCGCGGAAATGCCACTGTGGACCGCGGCCGGCCGGCTGCGGCGCGGGCACCTGACCCCGTCGTGGCTGCGCTACCAGGGCGTCACCCGGGACGAGCTGGACGCGATCCAGGCGGCGATCCCGGAGGTGCTGTCCGGCGCCGAGCTGACCCGCGAGGAACTGGCCGTCGCGGTGTCCGACCGGATCGGCCGACCCGAGATGGCCGAGCGGCTGCGCTCCGGATGGGGTGACCTGTTCAAGCCGTCCGCGTACCGCGGCGACCTGTGCTTCGGCAGCGGACGAGGGCGCAACGTCACCTTCGTCAACCCCCGGGACTGGGTGGACGCCGACTGGGACTCGATCGCCCCGGACGCCGCCCTGGCGGAGGTGGTCCGCCGGTTCGTGGCCGCGTACGGACCGGTGGCCCGGGAGGACTTCGCCCGCTGGTGGGGCTGCCAGCCGGCCGAGGCCGGACGGGCGATGGCCGCGCTCGGCGACGAGCTCACCCCGGTCGACGTGGCAGGGCATCGCGGCTTCGTCCGCGCCGCCGACCTGGCGGAGCTGACGACCGCCGCGCTGCCCTGCGGACCGCACGCCCGGCTGCTCCCCGGCTTCGACCCGTACGTGGTGGCCGCCTGCCCCCGCAACCACGAGGCGCTCCTGCCGCCGGAGCGCAAGGAGGAGATCTACCGGCCGCAGGGCTGGATCTCGGCGGTGCTGCTCGACCGTGGGCGCATCTGCGGGGTCTGGAGGCACGAGCAGAGCCGTGCCGCGGTGACCCTGTCGCTGCAGGGCTTCGGCACGGTCGCGGCCCGTACCCGCAAAGCCTTTGGCGCCCGCGCCGAGTCCCTGGCCCGCGCCCTCGGCGGCACCGCCCGGATCGTCTGGGCCGACGCCTGAACCCACCGACCGCAGGAGACCCGATGTCCGCACCGACGCTGACCGGCGATCGACGCCGGCTCCTCGCCGAACGCCTGCTCGCCCGGCAGGCCCGCCCGGTACCGCGCCGCGACCCGGCGGCCCCGGCGCCGTTGTCCTTCGCACAGCAGCGTCTCTGGCTGGCCGACCGGATGGCCACCCGGCCGGAGCAGTTCTGCGTCCCGCTGGCTGTGCGGCTGAGCGGCCCGGTCGACGCGGACCGGCTCCGGGACGCCTTCCAGTCCGTCGTCGATCGGCACGAGGTGCTCCGGACGCGGTACCGGCCGGGCGCCGACGGGCCGGTGCAGATCGTGGCGGCCGGCGCGGCCGTCGACTTCGTGGTGGACCCGGACCTGGACCCGGCAACGGCCGCCGAGTACCGCTACGACCTGGAGACCGACCTGCCCCTGCGGGTGCGCTTCATCCCGCGCGGCCCGCACGACGCCGTGCTGGTGCTCACCGTCCACCACATCGCCTCCGACTCGTGGTCGGTCGGCCTGCTCTTCGACGAGGTCCGCGAGGCGTACGCGGCCGGGCTGGCGAACCGCCCGGCCGACCTGCCCGAGCTGCCGGTCCAGTACGCCGATTACGCCCTGTGGCAGCACGCCCAGGCGCGCGGCGACCGCCTGCCGGCGCGGGTCGAGGCGGCCCGGCGGGCGCTGGAGGGCGCTCCGGACAGCCTGGAACTGCCGCACGACCGGCCCCGCCCGGCCACCCGCACCGGCCTGGGCGCCTTCCACCGCAGCACGCTGCCGCCCGGCCTCGCCGCGCGGGTGTACGCCGCCGCCCGGGCCGCGAAGGTCAGCCCGTTCACCCTGCTGCTCGCCCTGTGCCGGGTGCTGCTCGGCCGGCATGCCGGGACCGGCGACGTGGTGATCGGCATCCCGGCCGCCGGGCGCGGCCGGCCCGAGATCGACCGGCTGATCGGGTGCTTCCTCAACATGCTGGTGGTGCGCGGCGACATCGGCGCCGCCGGAACGGTGTCCGAGCTGATCGCCGCCGAGCACCTCCGGGTACTCGCCGCCTTCGAGGCCGAGGTGCCGTTCGAGCGCCTCGTCGAAGCGGTCGCGCCGGCGCGCGGTACCGGCGTGACACCGCTGTTCCAGACCACCTTCTCGTACCGGCCCGCCGAGCCCGGCCTGGGCTCGCTGGGCCGGGCCACCGTCACCCCGTACGACCTGCCCGGCGGCGTCGCGCTGTACGACCTCGCCCTGGACCTGACCGGTACCGCCGACGGAGGGATCGCTGCGGTGTGGGCCTACGACGACGAACTCTTCGACGCAGGCACGGTGGCCGCGCTGGCTGGGCGCTTCTCAGGTCTGGTCGCCGCCGCGGTGGCCGCCCCCGCCGGTCTGGTCGCCGACCTGCCCGTGCTGACCCCGGTCGAGCACGACGACCTGCTGCGCCACGGCCGGGCCGGCGTCCGCGGCGAAGACGCCGGCACCGACCTGTGCACGGCGGTGTGGTCGGCCGGACCCGGCCCGGCGGTGTCCGACGCGAACGGTGAGCGCGACCACGCCTGGCTCACCGGGTACGCCGACCGCCTCGCCGCCCACCTGCAGAGCCTCGGCGTGCGGTCCGGCGACCGGGTCGGCGTGCTGGTCGGCCGGCGGGCCGAGCTGCCCGCGGTGCTGCTCGCCGTGGCCCGTACCGGCGCCGCCTGGGTGCCGCTCGACCCCGCGCATCCGGCCGACCGGCTGCGCTACGTGCTGGACGACTGCGGCGCCCGGGCGCTGGTCACCGACGGCGCGCCGGCCGGGCTGGCGGACGGGATCCCGGTGGTCGAGGTGGACGCGGAACGCCCGGACGCCGTCCCGGATCCGGTGCCGCGCTCACCCGAGCAGCCCGCGTACCTGATCTACACATCCGGGTCGACCGGTCGGCCCAAGGGCGTCGCGGTACCGCACGCCGCCCTGTCCCGGGTGTTCCGCGCACTCCGCGAGGAGCTGCGGTTCGGCCGGCACACCCGGTTCGTGGCGGTCAGCACCGTCGCGTTCGACGTCGCCCAGCTCGAACTGCTGCTGCCGCTCACCGCAGGCGGTCACGTCTACGTCGCCGACGCCGTGCAGGCGACCGAGCCCGGCGCGCTGGCGGCCCTGATCGACGCGTGGCGGCCCAGCACCGTGCACGCCACGCCGTCGCTGTGGCGCCTGCTGGCGCAGCTCGACTGGCGGCCCGACCCCGGCATCCAGGTGCTCTGCGGCGGCGAGGCGATGCCGGCCACCGTCGCGGCCTGGCTGAGCGAGCACGTCGCCGAGGCGTACAACTCGTACGGCCCGACCGAGGCGACCATCTTCGCGTCGCTGCACCGGCTCGGCGGGGACGCCGCGAACACCCCGATCGGCTGGCCGCTGACCAGCCACACCATGTACGTGCTGGACGCCCGGCTGCGGCCGGTGCCACCCGGCGCGCCGGGCGAGCTGGTGATCGGCGGCCCCGCGCTCGCGCACGGCTACCCACGGCTGCCGGCCCGGACCGCGGCGCAGTTCGTGCCCGACCCGTACGGACCGCCGGGCAGCCGGATGTACCGCACCGGCGACATCGTCCGGGTCGGACCGGACGGGCGGATGCGGTTCCTCGGCCGCGACGACCACCAGATCAAGGTCCGCGGCTTCCGGATCGAGGCTGCGGAGGTGGAGGCGGCCCTGACCGCGTGCCCGGGCGTCACCGGTGCGGTGGTCACCGCGGGCCGGGACGCCAGCGGCGACGCCCGGCTGATCGGGTACCTGACCGGCGACGTGCCCGCCCCCGCCGCGCTGCGCGCGGCGCTGCGTGAACGACTGCCCGACTACATGGTCCCGTCGCTGTTCGTGACCCTCGACGCCTTCCCGCTCACCCCGACCGGCAAGGTCGACCGGGCCGCCCTGCCCGAACCCGGCCCGGTGACCGGCGACCCGGCAGACCGGCCGCAAGGCCCCACCGAGGAGGTCGTCGCCCGGATCTGGGCCGAACTGCTCGGCCTGGACACGGTGCCGGCGACAGCGAACTTCTTCGACCTGGGCGGCCACTCGCTGACCCTGGCCCGGCTCGCGTTCGCGCTGGGGTCCGAATTCGGCGTCGAGGTGGCCTTCAACGGCCTGTTCGAGCGGCAGACCGTCACCGAGCAGGCCGCCCTGGTCGAGGAGCTGCTGGTGGCCCAGATCCTGGCGCTCGGCGACGACGAGGCCGACGAGCAGCTACGGAGGCTGTCATGACGGTCGCCCGCAGCCCGGTCCGGCTCACCCCGGCCCAGCAGGCGTTGCTCACCCGGCGGCTGCGGGGCGGCGGTTTCCCCGCCGTCGCCCCGCGCCCCGGCCCGGCCGCGCTCACACCCACCCCGGCCGAGGCCCCGCTGTCGTTCGCCCAGGAACGCCTGTGGGTACACGACCGGCTGTATCCCGACTCGGTCCTGTACGCCACCGGGATCGCGCTCCGGGTCGAGGCGCCGCTCGACCCGGACCTCGTGGCCGAGGCGATACGCCGGCTGCGCGCCCGGCACGAGGTGCTGCGCACCCGCTTCGCCGAGCGCGACGGCACCGTCCGGCAGATCGTCACCGACGAGGACCCGCCGCTTCGCGTCAACGACCTGCGCGGCGTTCCGGAGGACGAGGCCGAGGCGCGCGTCCAGGAGGTGCTGCGCGACGACTTCAGCCGCGGGTACGACCTGAGCAGCGGCCCGATGACCCGGGGTCGGCTGATTCGGTTGCCCGGCGACCGTACCGTGCTGTCCTTCGCCACCCACCACGTCGCCGCCGACGCGTGGTCGTTCGAGATCGCCCGGACCGAGCTGAGCGACTGCTACGCCGCGCTCGCGGCCGGACGCCCTTACGACCCGCCGCCGCCCGACCGGCAGTACCGCGACGTCGCCGTGGCCGAGCGCCGGGCGTGGCCGCCGGAGCGGCTGCGCGCGGTGGCCAACGACCGGGCCGACGCGTTGCGCGACGCCCCCGCCCGCCTGGACCTGCCCACCGGGCGGCCACGCGCGAACGGTCGCGGCTCGGGCGACATCCTCGTCGACGGCCACCTGCCCGCCGCGCTCGTCGAGCCGGCCCGGGCGCTCGCCGCCGAGACCCGCAGCACCTTGCTCGCCCCGATGCTCGCCGCGTACACCCTGGTCCTGCACCGTTTCAGCGGCAGCGACGACCTGCTGGTCGGGATGCCGACGGCGGGCCGCACCGACCCCGCCGTGGCCGGGCTGATCGGCTTCTTCAGCAACAACGTGATCGTCCGGTTGCGCGTCGAACCCGGCGCCACCGTGCGCGACCTCGTGCTTGCCGCCCGGCGCGAGTCGCTGACCGCGCTCGGCCACCAGGACCTCCCGTTCGACCACCTGACCGATGCGCTGCGCGACGGGCGCCCGGCCGGCCGGCTGCCGTTCCACGCCTCGTTCAGCACGTTCCGCACCGAGCCGGCCCGGGAGACGTTCGCCGGCCACCCCGCGTCCACCGTGGACGTCGACGTCGCGCACGAGCCGTTCGACCTGGCCCTCAACATCGTCGACCAGGGCGGCACGTGCACCGCGATCTGGAGCTGGGACGGCACCCGGTTCGGGCCGGACGCGGTGGCCCGGTTCGCGGCGGCGTACCGGCGCGCCCTCGCCGTCCTGGCGGACCCGGACCGTCCGGTGGCGGACGCCGACCTGCTCGACCCGGCCGAGCGGGAGCGGGCCCTGTACGCCTGGAACGACACGGCGACTGGCGACGAGCCGGAGTTCCGGGTGCACGCCCTGGTCGAGGCGCGGGCCGCTGCCGACCCGGACGGGGTCGCCGTGTGCTGGACCGGTGGCGCCCTGACCTACGGTGGCCTGGACCGCCGGGCCAACCGCCTGGCCCGGGCCCTCGTCTCCCGCGGCGCCGGACCCGGCACCTGCGTCGGGGTCGCCCTGCCCCGCGGGCCGGAACGTGTCGTGGCGCTGCTCGCCGTGCTGAAATCCGGCGCCGCGGTGCTCGCCCTCGACCCGTTCGCCCCGGCGGAGCGCCGGGCCGGGCAGATCGCCGACGCCGGTGCTCTGCTCACGCTCAGCACGGCCGCGGACACCGAGACCGGCCCGGACGTCCCGGACACCCCGCTCGACGTCGCGCTGCACCCGCAGTCGGCGGCGTACCTCATCTCGACCTCCGGCTCGACCGGCGTCCCCAAGGCCGTCGTCAACACCCACGCCGGGTTCAGCAACGAGATCCGCACCGCGGCCGGTGTGATCCGGCTGGGTCCCGGCGACCGGGTCCTGCACCAGGCGGCCGGCGGGTTCGACCTCGCGCTGGAGGAGGTCTTCCTCGCGCTGACCAGCGGCGCCACCGTCGTCCCGGCCCCGGACGGCGCCGATCCGAGCGGGCTCCTGGACACCATGGCCACGCACCGGGTGACCGTGGCGGACATCGTGCCGTCGGTGCTGCGCGCACTGCTCGACCAGGCCGACCTCAGCGGCTGCGCGACGCTGCGGACCGTGGTGGTCGGCGCCGAGGCGCTGCCGCGGGAACTCGTCCGGCGCTGTCACAGCCGGCTCGGCGTGCCGCTGCTCAACTCGTACGGGCCGTCCGAGGCGGCGATCGCGGTCACGTGCCACCCGATCCCGACGGATTCCACCATCGTCCGCATCGGACGGCCGATCGCCAACACCACTATGTACGTGCTGGATGCCCGAATGCGCCCGGTCCCGCCCGGCGCGGCGGGCGAGCTGTATCTCGGCGGCGTGCAGCTTGCCCGCGGCTACCACGGCCGGCCCGGCTTGACCGCGGACCGGTTCGTCCCGGACCCGTACGGTCCGGCCGGCGCCCGGCTGTACCGCACCGGCGACCTGGGCCGGCAACACGACGACGGCACGGTGGAGTACATCGGCCGCGCCGACGACCAGATCAAGATCCGCGGGTACCGGGTCGAGCCGGGGGAGGTGGAGGCGGTTCTGGCCGGCTGCCCCGACGTTACCGGTGCGGCGGTCGTCGCCGTGCCCCGCGGCGGCACCCACTACCTGGCCGGCTTCCTGCTCGGCGACGCCGACCCGGACGACGTCCGCGCGCACTGCCGTGGCCGGCTGCCCGGGCCGATGATCCCGGACCGGCTGATCCCGGTGCCGGCGTTCCCGGTCACCGGGAACGGCAAGGTCGACCGGGCGGCCCTGCGCCGCCGGGCCGCCGCCGCACCCGAGCGGGCGGTCGTGGCGGGCCGGCCACCGCGCGACGCCACCGAGGAGACACTGGTCCGGATCTGGGCGGCCGCGCTCGGCCGGGAAACCGTGGGCGTGCACGACGACTTCTTCGACCTCGGCGGCAACTCGCTGTTGGCGATCCGGGTGACCACCGGGGCCCGCGAGATCGGCTACGACCTGCCGCCCGCCGCGCTGTTCGAGAATCCCACCGTGGCCGAGCTGGCCGCCCGGCTCCGATCCGTCTCGGACCGGTCCGCGAGCCGCACCAGCCTGGTGACCTTGCGGCGGGAGGGTGCGGGTGCGCCGATCGTGCTGGTGCACCCGGTCGGTGGCTCGGTCTTCGGCTATCGCGAACTCACCGGGCATCTCGCCGGGCATCCGGTGCACGCCCTGGCCAGCGCGCCCGGCCCGGTGCCGGACGTCGGCGGGATGGCCGACCGGTACCTCGCCGAGCTGATCGCCTTCGGCCCGGACGCGCCGGGCGTGCTCGCCGGCTGGTCGATGGGCGGCGTGGTCGCGCTGGAACTGGCCCGCCGGATGCGCGAGCGCACCGGGACCACGCTGCCGGTGGTCGCGATCGACTCCGGCCTGCCGGACGAGCTGGGCGCACCGGACGGCCCGTACTCGACCCTGCAGTCCTTCGTGTACGACCTCGCCCGGCTGCTCGGCGCCGAACCGCCGGTGCTGCCGCCGGACGCGGACGATCAGCCGGTCGACGAGGTGCTGGCGGGGGTGCTGCGCGACCTGCCGGACATCGGGCTCACCACGGACGTGCTCGCCGAGCGGTGGGCGACCTTCGCCGGCAACGACCGCGCCCTGCGCGCCTTCCGGCCGCGTCCCCACCCCGGCCCCGTGCACCTGGTGGTGGCCGGTGACCACCGGCCCGACCTGGACCGGTGGCGCGCGCTCTCCGAATCCCTGCACGTGTCCCGGGTGGGGGCCGATCACTACGACGTCGTGTCCGGCCCGGGCGCCGAACTCACCGCTCGGCTGATCCGGGCCGTGGCGGCGGGCCGGGAGCCGTAGATGCGCGCGGTCCTGTTCGACGTGGACGACACCCTCCTCGACTTCCGCGGCGCGGACTCGGAGGGCTTCCGCCGCCATCTCGCCGACCTGCGGCCTGATCTCGGCCCAACGGAGTTCGCGGTGGCGCAGGAACGCTGGCGGTTCTGGGGCGCACACTTCTTCGCCCGGTTCACCGCAGGCGACCTGACCTTTCCGGAGCAGCGCCGCCACCGCGCCCGCGCGGTCTGCGCCGACCTGGGTCTCCCGCTCGCCGCCGGACCGGCCGCGGCCGACGCCTGGTTCGCCGGATACCTGCGGCACTGCGAGCGGGCGTTGCGCGCGTTCCCGGATGCCGGACCGACGCTCGACGCCCTGCGCGCCGGCGGTATCCGGCTCGGCGCGGTCAGCAACAGCGGCCACGCCAACCAGGACCGCCGGCTGCGCCTCGTCGGCCTGCGCGACCGGCTCCAGGCGATGGTGTGCGTGGACGACGCGGGCGGCGTGGGCAAGCCCGACCCGGGCATCTTCCGGGCCGGCTGCGCGGCGCTGGGCGTAGCGCCCGCCGAGGCCGCGTACGTCGGCGACCACCTCGACCACGACGCCCGGGCGGCCACCGCCGCCGGGTTGACCGGCTACTGGCTGGACCGCGCGGCCACCGGCGCCGAACCGGGCCCGCCGGTGCTGACCGGCCTGGCCGAACTCGTCCCGCTGTTCGTACCCGCCCCGGAAGGAACCTGCCCGTGACAACGCCGTTCGCCCATCGCTGGGCCCGCCTCGCCGCCCACCGCGGCCCGCTCTGCCTCGGTGTGGCGCCGTCACACAAGTGGCTGCGGGCCTGGGATCTATCCCCGGACCTGGCCGGCGCCCGCGCCTACTGCCGGATCGTGCTCGACGCGGCGGGCGACCGGATCGGCGCCGTGAAGGTACAAACCCCGTTCTTCGAGCGACTCGGTCCCGCCGGTCTGGAGCTGCTGGGCGAGTTCGCCGACGCCGCTCACGACCGCGGCATGCTCGTCCTGGCCGACGCCAAGCGCGGCGACGCCGACGACACCATGGCGGACCTGGCCGCGACCTTTCTGGGACCGGACAGCGTGCTGCGGGCGGACGCGGTGAGCGTTGCCGCGTTCATGGGGTTCGGCACCCTGGCGCCGCTGCTGCGCCACGCGCACCGCACCGGCACGGCGGTGTTCGTCCTGGTGCGCACCTCCAACCACGGCGCTACCGAGGCGCAGACCGCGGTGTTGCCGGACGGGCGGACCGTCGCCCAGCATCTGGCCGACGCGGTGGCCACGGCCAACGACGGGTACGGCGACGCCGGTCCGGCCGCGGCGGTGGTCGGCGCCCGCGCCCCCGAGTCCACCGACCTGCTGGGACGGCTGGGCGGTGCGGTGGCCGAGGTGCCCGGGCTCGGGCGGGCCGATCGCGATCCGGACGAGGTCGTCGGGCCGTGCGGGTTGCTCCGACCGGGACGGGCCATGCTGACGGTCACCACCGGGGTGCTGCGGCACGGTCCGGACCCGGCCGCGCTGCGCCGTTCGCTGTCTGCCTGGCAGGCCGAGGGGGCCACGCGGCTGAGCGCTGTGGAGGTGCCGGCATGACCGAGCGGAGCGAGGGCATCAGCCAGCCCAGGCTCAAAGGTCATGACGCCGACGAGCGGAGCGAGGAGGAGGAGGCATGACCAGCGGCGTACTGGTCCGGCCGGAACGTGAGGGCGGGCCGTCGAAGCACTTCACCGCCCGGGCGGGGGAGACCCGCCTGGGTCTGGTCCGGCGGGCCCGGCAGATCCACCGGATCCTCGCCGAGCGGCACCCCGGCGCCCGCCTGCAGCTTCGCTGGGGCGACCCGTTCCAGCTACTGGTGGCCGGGGTGCTGGCCGCGCAGACCACGGACGAACGGGTCAACTCGGTGACGCCGGAGCTGTTCGCGGCGTACCCGGACGCGGCAGCGCTGGCCGGAGCCGACCCGGCCGGCCTTGAGGAGATGCTGCGTCCGGTCGGCTACTACCGGCTCAAGACCGAGGCCGTCCAGAAGGTCGCCCGGCGGCTGGTGTCCGAACACCGGGGTCGGGTGCCCCGGACGCTGGACGCCCTGGTCGCCATCCCGTGGGTCGGCCGCAAGACGGCGAACATGGTTCTGGCCAACGCGTACGGACGCCCCGCGCTCACCGTGGACACCCACGTGGGCCGGCTTTCGGCGCGTTGGGGATGGACCGACGCCTGGGATCCGGCCGACGTGGAGGCGGAGGTCGTCCCGCTGTTCCCACGCCGGGACTGGGCGCCGCTGGCCGACCGGGCGACCGCGCACGGCCGGCGGATCTGCCATTCCCGCAAGCCCGCCTGCGGCGCCTGCCCGCTCGCCGCGCTGTGCCCGTCGTACGGCGTCGGCGAGACCGACCCGGAGCGCGCGGCGGGTCTGGTCAAGTCCTGACGCCGTGGCCCGCCGCCGTTCCGTGAACCGGGGCGGCGGCGGACGCGTCAGCTCTGGTGCTGGTCCCGGATCATCCGGGCGAGCCGCTGGATCCCGTCGCGGGCCCGGGCCGGGTCAAGCGCGGAGCACGACAGTCGGATCTCGTCGCGGCCGCCGCCGTCCAGGGCGAAGAACGCCATCGGGGTCCAGATCACCCCGTACTCCGTGGCGCTGCGCCGCAGCGCCGCCTCGTCCGCCCGGAACGGGACGCGCAGCCGCAGGAAGAAGCCCCCGTCGGGGACGTTCCACCCGACGCCGAGCCGCTCGCGCTCGCCGGCCGGGAAGCACTCGTCCAGCGTCCGGAGCACCTCGTCCAGCGTCTGCCGGTAGTGCGCGGCGGCGGTCGCGGTCGCCTTGTCGAGCCGGAAGTCGTGCCGCAGCAGGAATCCGCCGAGCGCCGCCTGGGCCAGGCCGGGTGCGTTGCAGGTGACCATGCTGCGTACCTTGGCGATCTCGGCGGCGAGCATCGTGCGGCGCCCGTCCGGGCGGCGCACGGTCTGGTCGGCGACCAGATAACCGACCCGCAGCCCGGGATAGGCGGTCTTGGCGAACGAGCCGATCTGCACCACGCGCCGGCCGGTGTCGAGCGACTTCAGCGACGGCATCGGGTCCGGCCCGGTGAACACCCGGTACGGGCTGTCCTCGAGGATCAGGAAGTCGTGCCGTCGGGCCGCGGACAGCAGGGCGACCCGGTCCGCCCGGCTCAGCGTGGCGCCGGACGGGTTGGCGGCGTCCGGGACGACGTAGCAGGCCCGTACCCGGCGTCCGGCCGCCCGCTCGGCGTGGACCACCCGGTCGAGTTCGCCGAGGTCGATCCCGTCCGCGGTCTCGCGAACCGGCCGGACGGTCAGGTCGAGCAGCCGCGCCGCCCCGGAGACGCCGACGTAGCAGGAGCCTGGCACCACCAGCACGTCGTCCCGGGAGGCGAACAGCGTCCGCAGCGCGAGCAGCAGCGCCTCCTGCGCGCCGACGCTGACCACGATGGACTCCGGCGGCACGTGGACGTCCTCGGACGACGCCAGCAGCCGGGCGATCAGGTCGCCGACGAGCCCGCTCGTCGGGCCGTACTGCAGCAGACTCCGCTCCGCCGCACCCGGGTCGTCGCCGGCAGCCCGGTGATCGACGTACGCGCGGACGTCGGCCAGTACGTCGTCGAGGGAGAACTCGGCGTCGTACGGGCGCCCGGGCGCGAACGAGACCGCGTCCGGGAACCGTTCGGTCACCTCGTTGAGGAAGGTCATCGTGTCGAGCAGCGGGTCGGTGACGCTGCCGTGCAGGAGGCCGGCATCCAGGTCGCCCGGGCCGCTGCGGTGGCCGGCGAGGCGTCCCTCGGTCACCGCCCGGCCCGCCGCCGCGTGGCCGGATCCGTCGGCGAGCAGGGACTGGTCGACATCATCGCTGTTCCGGCAGCCGGCGAGCAGCAGGGCGTCGGCGTACTCCTGGGTGAGCCCGGCCAGTGCCTGCTGCACCTCGGACGCGCCGCCCACGGCGAGCGCGTGCAGGACCGGCCGACCGACGAAGGTCGCGGTCGCGCCCCGGGCCAACGCGGCCAGGACGTCGGCGCCGCCGCGGACGCCGCCGTCGACGAAGACGGGTACGTCCACCGCCGCCGCGACGTCTGCGACGGCGTCCACCGCCGCGATCGCCCCGTCCAGTTGCCGCCCGCCGTGGTTGGACACCAGGACACCGGCCGCGCCGGACTCCACCGCCAGAGTCGCGTCGTCGCCGCGCAGCACGCCCTTCACCACGACCGGCAGCCGGGTGCGCGACACCAGCCAGGCCACGTACTCCGGGCCGATCGCCGGCTCGAAGGCCGCCGCGGTGTGCGCCGCCGGGTCGGACGGGTCGGCCGTCACCGGGTACGGGGCCAGGTTGGCCGGGGCCAGGCCGGGCGGCAGCCGGAAGCCGGACCGCCTGTCCCGGCGGCGGTCGCCCAGCCGCGGCGCGTCCACGGTGAGCACGATCGCCTCGACGCCGGCCGTTTCCGCGCGCGCCAGCAGGTCGGCGGTGACGGACCGGTCCCGCAGCGGATAGAGCTGAAGCCACAGTGGACTCAGGGCTGCGGCGGCCAGCTCCTCGAGCGGGTGCCCGGAGAGCATCGCGGCGATCACCGGCAGCCCGGCCGCGCCGGCCCCGGCCACCGTCGCCGACTCGCCGCCCGGATGAGCCAGACCGTGGTAGGCCATCGGCGCGACCCCCACCGGCGCGGACCAGCGCCGGCCGAACACCAGGACGGCGGGGTCGGCGGCGGCGATCCCGCGCAGCATCCGGGGACGCAGCCGGATCGCCTCGAACGCCGTCCGGTTCGCCGCCAGGGTGCGCTCGTCACCCGATCCGCCCGCCACGAAGTCCCAGGCCGCCGGGTCGAACAGCGGCTGCGCCCGGGTGGCCAGGGCGGCCATTCCCAGGTACGTCATGTCAGGCCCGGCCCGACCCGCTGAGCGACTCGGCGCGCAGCCGCTCGACCGCCTCGTACAGCGCGCGGATGTTGTTCGAGCCGAAGCCGCGGGCGTCGTGCCGCTGGATCAGCTCGTAGAACAGCGTCGGCCGGGAGTGCGGCGGGCGGGTGAAGATCTGCAGCAGGTACCCCCACTCGTCCCGGTCGGCCAGCACGCTGGTCTCGCGCAGGTCGCCGAGCTGCTCGTCGAGGTGCCCGACGCGGGCCTGCAGGGTGTCGTAGTAGGAGCCCGGCGTCCGCGCGAAGCCCACCCCGCGGGACGACAGCTCGCGTACCGCCGCCACGATGTCCGACACCGTGAAGGCGAGGTGCTGTACGCCCGGCCCGTTGTTGCCGCGCAGGAAGTCGTCGATCTGGCCGGGCTCGTGGGTGGGGTCAGGCTCGATCATGGTGAACGTCGCGCCGTCGCCGGTACGGACCACGATCGAGTCCATCGCCTGCGCGCCGACCTCGATGTACTCGCCGGAGAACCACTCGAACCCGAACGCGCGCTCGTAGTGCGCGACGGTGTCGCGCAGGGTGCCGGCGGCCAGGCACACGGCGACGTGGTCCAGACCCAGGTCGGCGCCGACCGGCGGGACCGGGCCGAGCCGGTGCCATCCGGCGCCCGGCAGCCAGCCGGGATCGGTGACGGAGGTGGACAGCAGGGTGTGGCGGACCGCGCCGAATCCCTCGACTGCCGGCGCGCCCAACGTCCCGGCCGGGAATGCCCGCGCTCCGGCGGCGATCGCGCGCCGCATGACGTCGGCGGGGTCGTCACAGGTGAACGCGATGTCGGCGATGCCGTCACCATGCCCGTCCAGGTAGTCCCGGACCGGACCGGTGCCGCGCGGCGCCGTGACCACGATGTTCAGCCCGCCGCGCAGCAGGGTCGAGGTCCGGTCCGGTCGCTCGGCCCGGGCCACCGGGGTGAACCCGAAGGCCGAGACGAAGTAGCCGAGTGCGGCGTCCGCGTCCTCGGTCATCAGCTCCACATGGCTGATCGTGCGTACGGTCATCAGGGCTCTCCCTCCGGTCGGCGGGCCGGCTCGTCCGGCGCGCGCAAGTGATCGATGTCCCGCCAGATCTGCACCGCCATTCGGTAGGAGTGCAGGTCCTCGGCGAGGAGCGCGAGTTCGCGCAGGTCCCGGACGGCCTCGGCGCGCTGTCCGGCCAGGGCGAGCGCCCGGGCCCGGGTGACGCGGGTGCGCACCTTGTCCAGATGCGCCAGTCCGCCGGGGTCGCTCAGGATGAGGTCGGTGGTGCGCAGGCAGCGCGCGCTGAGCCCGGCCGCCAGTTCGTACCGGGCCCGCAGCAGGAGCACCCGACGCCGCTCCACGGGCAGCGCGACCAGGCGTGCGGCGGTCTCGGCGTTCTGTAGCCAGTTGCCAACGTCGGCGAGATCGCCGCCGGTGTCGAGCAGGACCGAGGTGGAGGTCCGGCACAGCCGTATCCACTCATGCAGCGGGTGCGTGGGCAGCATCGGTGTGCGGTGGGCGCGGTCCAGGTGGTCGCGGGCCTGCTCCGGGAAACCCATCCGGGCGAGTGCCAGCGCGGCGGCCTCGTGGGCTCGGCCGATCACCGCGGAGCGGCCGGTGGATTGGGCGACCCGGAGCAACCTGTCGATCGCCGTTCGCGCCGGTTCGGTCTCCAGTTGTTCGACGAGGATGGCGATGAGGACGGCGAGCACCTCGACGTGAGTGGCGGTGTGCGCCAGCATCGTGTCGCCGATCCGTTCCGCGGCGGCGGTGGCCAACTCGCGCGCGCGGCGGAGATCGCCGCAGGCGAGCAGTTCGGCTGCCCGGTTCGCCTCGACCATGATGTGCAGCCACGGGTGCCGGCCGATCTGGGGCAGGGCGGCCAGCTCGTCCAACAGCTCGACCCGGGCCGTCCCGTCGTCGAGTGCGGCGAGGATGCGCTGTCGGCGCATCCCGGACGTGGCGGCGAGGTGGAAGTCGCCGGCCGCCCGGGCCGCTCGCCAGGTGACAGCGAGGGCCGCCGAGGCGGCCGCGTAGTCCTCGGCGTCCTCCGGGTGCGGGCTCAGCACCTCTTGGAGAAGGGACGTGTCCGGGGACGGAGTTCCGGCGTCGGTGGGCGGTTCGCCGAGCAGATCGCTCACGGTCATGTCGAGCGCGGTGGCCAGGTTGCGGAGCACATCCTGTGTGGCTCGGCGCCGTCCCGCCTCGAGCCGGGAGACGTAGCTCGGCGTGACGAAGTCCCCGGCCAGCTCGCGCTGCGTGAGGCCCTTCGACTCCCGCAGCGTCCGCAGCCGCCGCCCGAACTCCGTCCGTCGATCCACCCTCACACCGCCTCATCAACTGGAGTTACGTTACTACTGTAACGGCTTCCTGACTCCAGTCAACCGCATGGATAGGAAGCGATCTGCTGCGGTTGGTCGGTGTCTCGGCGGTGTGAAAGTTCGTGACGGGGCCTTGCCTCGACGTGACGGTCATGCATACTGTAGTCATCACGCGGTTAACTGAAGTCAAGTCCAAGTCACGTCGGGGACATCTCCCGAAGGGTTACCTCTGATGCCACAGCTCACCAAGGCGCCGCGCCCCGTCCTCGCCGGCGTGGCCCGCCTCCGCTGCCACCGCAGCGGCTGCCCCAGCCTGACGCGACATGGTGGCCGGTGAATGCCGGTCAATGACCTGGATGCCTCTACCAACGCCGAGCCGGCTGGCAGCCCCGAGATGGGCGCCAGAAGGCAACCTTCGACGCCCGCGAAATGCGACCCTTCAAGAGAGGATCACCCCATGCGACTCAGGCTCCGACTGCTTGTTCCGGTACTGGTGACAGGCGCCCTCCTGCCGCTCACCGTCGCCGCCTCCGTGCCGGCCGCGGAAGGTTGCGCGGCACCCGCTTCCTGTCTCGCCGAGAAGGGGGCCATCACGGTCGTCGCCCACCCCGACGACCCCGGCGACCCGACCGACGATTGGCCGTGGGACCACGCCGGCTGACATTGCACCTTGTTCAACCTGAACCGCGCGGCGCTCACGCACCGCCTCCGACCTCGCCGGACCGCACGGGGAGGTGGAAATAGATTCATTGCACGAGCCCGCGCCGAAACGGCGCGGGCTCACGCGTGTCCGGGGTCCCGACACCGACGGCCCGAACCCGGTCTTCCCCGAGGCGCGATTCAGCTCCTGACGCGCCGTCGGACGGCGATCGTGGCCAGCGGACGCGACCGGGCGCGCAGGATCGTGACCGGAGTCCCTCGTCAGAGGTTCCCGAAGAAGATGTTGGAAGGATGTCGAGAACGGCCTGGCAACTCCGTCCCAGGCACGGAAGCGGTCCCCGTGGCCGTACAACACCGAGGAGACCCAGCATGACGATTCAGCGGATGGACAACGTCCGTCCCGGCCTCTCGCCCGCACAGTTGGCCACGGGTGAGCGTGCTTCAGCTCCTGCTAGGACTCTCCGACCGCGACGCCGCCGAGGCCGTACGCTGCCGTCTCGACCTCAAATACGCCCTCGGCCTCGACCTTGACGACCCGGGCTTCCACCACAGCGTGCTCACTGACTTCCGCGACCGACTGCTCGAGGAGGGCCGGACCGATCGGCTTCTCGACCTCGGTCTGGCCCGACTCAAGGAGACCGGCCTGGTCCGCGGGCGGACCACCCAGCGCACCGACTCCACCCACGTCCCGGCCGCCGTGCGCGACCTGACCCGCCTCGAACTGGTCACCGAAGCGGTGCGCGCCGCCCTCGAGGAACTCGCCAGCACCGCCGACCACGCGCTGGCCGGCCTCGCCGACGAGGAATGGGGCCACCGCTACGGCCGGCCGGTGCGCCTGGGGAAGAACCCCACCCGGCCCAAGACCAGGATCAACACCGCTGGGGCAGACACCCGGCGGCTGCTGGAGCACCTGGCCCGCGACCATCCCACCTTACTGGACGGACGCCAAGTCCAGGCGCTGCGTCGGATCCTGATCCAGAACTACCACTGGGACGGCGCTGGCCGTCTGCGCTGGCGCGAGGATGGCGACGACAGCGGCCTGCCGCCCTCCGCGCACCGTATCGTCTCCCCCAACGACCTGGCGGCCCGATACGCCCGCCGAGGCCGGACGGACCGAGGTCCTCGGCGCGGAACATCCGCATACTTGGCAACCGGTGCGTTCCGGGTCCGAACGCGAAGCGCGATGACCCACCGGACGCCGCGCGTCAGGAACGAGTGAGGCGTTGGCCTGGGCCCTTCGTTAGGGGCTGCCTCGTTTCTTGATCAACACGAGGAAGTGCCTTCTGATCTGGGACGATCTGGTTTGTCGAGGACCTGTGCCATCCGATACGGACGGCACGTGCCAGGTGACGGCTACCGAGGACGATTGGCGCGGGCTGGGTGGCATCCGCTCTCACGAGGTCGACTTCGGCTTGGTCGACCTGGCTCCCCGGAGTGCGAGGGTTTGTGTCACCAGTTCGTCGAGCATGATGGTGAGGTTCTTCTCCTGCGGGTCGCTCGGTGTGAACCGGGTGTAGTCCTCGAAGTCCTCGGCGAGGGTGAGGGCGATGGTGTGGTGCACGTCGGTGACGTTCAGGTCGCTGAGGATCAGACGCAGATGCTCGACGGCCCGGACGCCTCCTTGGATTCCGTAGCCGATGAACCCTGCGACCTTGTCGTTCCATTCGGCGTAGAGGAAGTCGATGGCGTTCTTGAGCGCGCCGGAGATTGAGCCGTTGTATTCCGGGGTCACAAACACGTACGAGTCGAACGAACCGATCTTCTCAGCCCAGTTGCGGGTATGGGCGTGGGTGTACTGGCCTTGCCGGGCCGGGATGGGTTCGTTGAGGTGGGGCAGCGCGTGGTCGGCGATGTCCACCACTTCGAAGGTCGCGTCATCGCGTCGGACGGCGATGTCGAGGACCCACAGAGCGACAGTGTCGGCCTTGCGGCCCGGACGGGTGCTGCCAACGATGATCGCCACCCGTGGCGGGGTGGTGTGGTCCGCCTGGTGGACGGCGGCCAGGTCAACTTGTGCTTGCATGATCGCCTTTCGATGGTCGCGTGGGAGTTTGGGGGCGCGGTGGGGTTGACGCATCGCGGTCAGTGGAAGCGGTACGCACCGAGTTCCTGCATTAACGTCATGACAGGCGGCTCGTCGCACCTGTCGTCGAGGCTCCTCCGGTAGCGCTGAAACGCCTTGAGCTGATGCAGCAGCTCCGGGCCGGCTGCCAGGTCCACGAAGGACACAAACGTCACGTTGTCTTCGAGCTGAAAGGTCGCGTAGCGCAAGTCGTCTGGCTGAACCGAGGCCAGCTCCTCATAGACGGCGCGCAGCAACTCCAACTCGCGATCGACCTCGTCAGGCTTCAGCCTCCAGCGGATCATCACCTGCACGATCTTGCTCCTCACGTCGTTGAACCCTTCGCCGGACGCTCTCCCGGATGCAGGGGTGCACGCCCAGCCGATTTCGCTAGACAGTCTGTATTTCAGAATACAGCTTGTCAAGCTAATGCTAGGATGCTGGTCATGGCCACCCGCAAGTACGAGCAGCGCCTACGGGCAGAGGCAGCTGAGGAGACACGACGCCGCATCCTCGACGCGCTGTATCAGCGACTGCGCGAGGCTCCGGCGGAGCCGGTCAGCATTGACCGCATCGCCCAACTAGCCCGCGTCGCGCGCCCCACCGTCTATCTGGCCTTCGGCTCGCGCGCCGGCCTGTTCGACGCCGTCGGGGCGGATGTGCTGCAGCGAGGCGGTTTTGAACGCATGCTTCAAGCGTCAGCTCACGCGAGCGCCCGCGAGGGTCTGCGCGGCGGAATCCGCGGCGTCACCGAGATGTACGCCGCCAACCGCGACGTGATCCGCGTCCTGTCCTCGATGGCCCAACTCGACGCCGCCGCAGTCGGCGGAGCGACCCAACGACTTGAGCAGGGCCGAGCCAGCGGCATGGCCCACCTCGCGCAGCGCCTGGCCGACCACGGGGCGCTGCGCCCGGACGTGACGGTGGACCATGCCACAGACCTGCTCTGGCTGCTAACCAGCTTCGAGAGCTTCGACCTGCTATACACCGGCCGCAAGCTCTCCGTCGACAAGGTCGCGAAGGCGCTCACTACTACCGCTGAACACAGCCTGCTCCAGTAAGGACGCACACTTCTGGCGTCCGGCTGGTCAGACGGGCGTATCGCGTTGTCCGGTGAGCTTCGAGCCCTGCGGAAACCGGGCGCGTAGGGCTCGGACGCCGACGCTGATCGGCTCCATTCTCCAGTGGTTCGCCGAAACGGTGATCGGCGTGCTGGAGGCCCTGTGGGAACTGCTGTCGGTCACCGCGTTCGTCAGCCTGGACGTGACCGGCCTGCCGCAGGTCACCGCGTTCGCGAGCACATCGCTTCACATCGTGAACGTCTGCTACGTGCTGGCGTTCCTCTGGGCGGCCATCCTGGTGATGGGCCGCGACACCATCCAATCCCGGGTCGGGCCAGGCGAGCTGATCCCTCGCCTGGTCATCGGCCTGATCGCCGCCAACTACGCCATCCCGATCTGTTCCACCGTCATCGGGCTGGCCAACGCGTTGACCGCCGCGTTGACCGGCCAGGACATCACCTCGCCCGGCTCGATGCAGCAGCTGCGGGACACCACGGTCAGCGCGTTGGGCAGCCCGACCGGCGCGACCGCGGGCAGCTTCCTGCTGCTGCTCATCGGCCTGCTGATCGCCGTGCTCACCGGCATCCTCCTCGTGCAGTGGATCATCCGGCTCGGGTTCCTCGTCGTTGCTGTCGGCGTTGCACCGATCGCCCTGGCGTTGCACGGGACCGAGCAGACCGAAGGTGGCGCCAAGCTGTGGTGGCACGCGATTCTCGGCACGAATGGCATCGTGGTCCTGCAGGCGGTCGCCCTGCACACCACGCTGACGGTCTTCCTCAACCCGGACAGCAACCTGGGCGTGCTTGGCCTGCCGGATACCCGTCGGCGACCCCGCAGCGGTCCTGAACCTTCTCATCGTGGTGTGCCTGCCGTGGGGCATCGTCAAGATCCCCGGGCTGATGAGCCGCTACGTCACCCGCACCCCGCCGTACCCGATGGGCATGATCCTGCGCGTCGTGCTCGTGCAGCAGCTGACCCGCGGGATCTCCCGCGCGTTCAGCGGCCGAAGCGCCGCACGGACCGCCGGCCGTGCCAGCGGCGGCGCGGCCGGCGCCAGTGGCACGAATCGGCCGTGGCCGGCGCACTCGGGTGGCGGAGGCGGTGGCCAACCTGCCGACATCATCGCGATCGCTTGGCCGACGCGCCGTCCCAACTACTCCTACAACCGAGAGGAGATCGCCGACGGCGTCGACGTCTACCCGGGCGATGAAAGCCCGCGCCGCTGGTGCGCGGGCGCCCGAGTCACGACGTCACCCCGCACGCCCGAATTCCGACGGGCGCTTCCCGCGAGTACCCCGAACCGGTCGGTCGTGGCCAGCCACGCCTGCCACTCGGCCGGGTCGTGCGCGGCGTCCCACGGTTGGATGAACGTGTCACTCTCCTTCAGCGGAGGCTTGTTCCGCGGTGATCAAACGATGCACAGCTTGGACGTCGGGTCCGAGCCTGGTCAGATGGGCGACGAGGTCGGCGCCGGCTGCCGCGAGTGCTTCATCGGTCATCGGGTCGAGCGCGTCGAGGATGAACAACGCTGCGGTCGTTTCGTCTCGCAGCTGGGTCCGGCGGGCCTGACGCCAGTTCCAGCGGCGGCAGGTCACCCCGGCGTCGTCGCACCACGCCACTTCCCCCGGTGCAGGGTGCTCGATCATGTCGATGCCGTCGGCGACCGTGTCGAACGGCTCCGTGCCGCTGGCTCGGATCAGCCGGGGCGGGCCGATGTACCGTGTGAGGTCCTCGCCGCCGAGGGGGATCTGGTGCAGCACCGAGACCGCGTTGTAGATGTCGGTGAGCCGGTTCACCCGTGGCAGCCCAGAATCCGCGCGCCGCAGCAGCGCCTCCAGGCTGTTGCGGGTGCGTTGCGGCTTGGCCCCGAACGCCCGGTACGCGTCCCGCCACGCCGCCACATGCGGCAACTGCTCCACCGGCCGATCGTGCAGCCACTCGCGGGCGGCGGCCTCCGCCTCCCGCAGCAGCGTGTCGCTGACCTGGTCGCGTGGACCCGGGACGACTCCGTCAACGGCCACGAGCAGGACGCGGTAGTCCGGGCGCAGGGCGAATACCGCGTCGTCGACCCGCCCACCGGCGAGTATCGCCTCCAGCATGCGCAGGTCAGGCACGGCCAGCCTCCGAACGCAGACCTGTCCCCACGACCGGTTCGAACACAGCGAGGCAGAACCTCGCCGGTTGCGTGTGGGGATTCTCGTAGGAATGCGCGACGTCCCCGGCAAACGCGAGCGCATCACCGGCGCTGAGGGTGTTCGACTCGTCGGCGACGTGGACCGTGATCGTGCCGTGCTGGACTTGCAGGAGCTCCTTGGTACCCGCCGCGTGGGCCTCGCTGACGTGCCGGTCGCCCGGTTCCAGGGTCCAGTCCCACAGCTCCACCACTTCAGTCCCGGCCACCAGCACCCCCCGGCCACCCGACTCGCCACTCCACAGCACGGCACCTTCTCCGCTGCGGGTGACCTTGACCGGCTTGGCCTGAGGCTGCTCAACCAGCGCTGGCAGCCCGATCCCGAGCGCGTCGCTGATCCTCAGCAGGGTCCCCACGCTCGGGTTCACGCCACCCTGCTCCACGTTGACCACCATCCTGCGGCTCACCCCGGCGGCCTCCGCCAGCTGATCGAGTGTCCAGTGCCGCGCTTGCCGCTCCCGCTTCACCCGGGCGCCGATCGCCAACGCCAGGTCGGCCGTACCCTGATCCATGAGTGCATGATACTGCACTGCCAGTGCACTTCGCTTTGGCCGGTCGGTCGGTGGTCTTCGATACACGCGCTGGATAGACCGCCGGTCCGCCTGGCTGAGTCCCGCCAACACTGACCATCGCCGAAACGACCGACGCTCGCTTGTCCGACCTGAGCGGCGTCGGGCCTGGGACGAACACAGGCCTGTTCGAACCGTTCCGGCGCCTCCAGGACCGAGTCGTGTCGGGACACGGCACCGGATTGGGTCTGTCGATCGTGCGGTCGATCGCCCACGCGCACGGCGGAGACGTCGCCGCGTACCCCCGCGACGCCGGTGGGTTGATCGTGACGGTGACCCTCCCGCTGGTACCGGCGCCCGATGGCGACGCGGGGCTCCAGCGACGTCGACTCTGAGGGCTGCTGCCCGAAACAACGCCCCGAGCCGTGGCACTCGGTGTTGCCCGGTGCGGGCGGCCCGCCCCATCCCGATCATTGGTCGGCCCGCGCCAGCAGCGACTGGGGTCGGCGCTGGTGGACGCCGCCTCGTACACCAGCGCAGCTTCCCGGGCCTGTCTCGCCAACGGTGTTTCAGGCGATCTCGGTTAGTAGGTTTCGGCTGGTGGGAAGCGGTCGTTGAAGGTGATGGCGAAGGCGTTCAACGCGCCCGGGCGGCCCCGGCGCTCAGGCAGCGGCCAGGTCCGCCGTACTGGGCGACTGGGCGCCCGGCCGGGCGCAGACGTACGCGGACAGCCGCGCCGCGTGGTCGAGTACCCGGTGCAGCGTCGGCCCGTCGACCCGGCGCAGCGCGGCCCGTCGCCCGGCCCCGAGCAGGTCCGCCGCCGCGAGGGCGTCGAGCAGGCCCACGGTGAACGCGTCGCCCGCGCCGACCGTGTCGACGACGGACACCGGCCGGGCGGGGACGCGGGTCAGGCCGTCCCGGGTGAGGGCGAACGACCCGCGTGCGCCCTCGGTCACCACGACGATGGCCGGGCCGGACCCGAGCCACTCGGTCGCCACCGCCTCCGGCGAGGCGTCCGGCCACAGCCAGGCCAGGTCCTCGTCGCTGACCTTCACCAGGTCGCTCAGCCCCACCATCGCCACGATCTGGTTCCGGACCCGATCCGGGTCGGCCGCCAGGGCCGGCCGGATATTCGGGTCGTAGCTGACGGTGGCCCGCCCGCGCAGTTCACGCACGATCCGATCGACCGCGTCCGCGCCCGGCTCCAGGTACGCGCCGATCGACCCGACGTGCAGCGCGACGATCCCGGCAGGCAGCGGCGGGGCGTCCGGCAGCTCCCAGTGCAGGTCGAACTCGTACCGGGCCGCGCCGGTGGCGTCCAGGAACGCCGCGGCGGTCGCGGTCGGCCGGTCGTCGACCGTGGTGCCGACCAGGCGTACGCCGGCCGCCCGCAGATGCCCGCGGACCAGCGCGCCGTGCGGGTCGTCGCCGGTGCGGGTGAGCAGGTGGACGGGCCGGTCGAGCCGGGCCAGGCCGACCGCCACGTTGGCCGGGCTGCCGCCCGCGTGCCGTCGCACCGACCCGCCCCGGCCATGCACCACGTCCACCAGCGCCTCGCCGACCACGAGCAGACCCTCTGCCGGCCCGGAGTCAGCCCCAGAGTCAGCCCACATCGGACAGCACAACCGTCACCGGAGTCTCCAACTGGGTGGCGACGGACTGCCAGGTGTCCCGGAACCTGCCGTACGCGGTCTTGATCTCGACACCGACCGGCAGCTCGGGGCACTCGTTCTCGCCGTTGGTGCCCCAGTTGACCCAGCCGGACTGGCGACGTTGGACGATCTGGAACGCCCCGGACGGCGCGGAGGTCCACCACACCATGGCCCGACCCAGCCGGCTGTGGAACTCGACGGTCTTGTCCGCCGGGCCGGGGAAGATGGTCTCGTCCGGGACGGCGGAGACGTCCACCGGCTCGTCGGTCAGCGTCCAGGCGCGCTCGGGCAGGTCGGCCAGGACGTGCGAGTCGGCGCGTACGCTGGCCAGCCGCCGGGAGATCTCATCCGCGTCCAGGGCGCCCTCCCAGGCGCAGAACAGCCGCCAGTACAGGTCCCAGTGTGCCGCCTCGATGTCCCCGGTCAGCAGGCTCCGGAACGCCGCGAACTTCGCCGACGTCGAGGTCGAGCCGGCGATGGTCTCCGTCACCATCCGCACCAACTGCCGGGCGTACGGGTCGCCGGCCCGGTAGCGGGTGCCGCCGTACGCCGCGAAGCGGTCGAAGACCAGCTCGCCCTGGCCGCCCTCGAACTCGTCCCCGACCGTGATCTTGTTGGTGACGGACCGGCCGTTGACAACCGTACGGAAGTCGTCGAGGTGGTATCGGCGCCGGAAGTACGGGGTGCCGTGGGTGAACCACCAGTCGATCGCGAACCGCTTGTCCCGCAGTTCGGGCAGCAGGCCGTCCGGGACGGTACCGTGCATCCGGTAGTGGTGCAGCACCGGGCCGCGCTCCACGGCCTCGATCTCCACGACGCTGTGCTCCGGCGGGTTGATCAGCCCGTTCTCCGGGGTGAAGAACGGCCCGTAGAAGCCGCCGATGGCGTTGTTTCCCGAGGGCAGCAGGTCGACGCCCTCGGCGGTGGCCGCGAAGTGCCGCAGGCCCCACTTGGCCGAGCCGGTCCCGCCGGCTGTGCCGCGACACAGCTCCAGGTCGAAATAGCCGGTGTCCAGCCGGACGAACGCGTCGGCCTCCCGCGCCGGCAGTTCCCGGATGCCGCCGACCGGGTCGTCGACCGGGCCGACGAGGGTCAGCTCGGTGTCCCCGTCGAGCGAGACCACCGCGACGAACGTGCTGCGTCCGGGCTCCGCGCCGGCGCGGAGCCGCTGGCAGGTCACCTCGTCACCGGCGCTGGTCCGGGCGGTCCAGAGCGCACCGTCGAGGTCGTCCTCGACGGTGAAGGTGACGGGTTCCCGGGTGCGCCGGCCGCGTACGGGGTCGGTGATGACGACGGTGGGAAGGGGCACGTGTTACCTCACTGGGGATGGTGCGGGGAAGGGTGGACGACGGCGGCCGGTACTCAGCCGGCCTCCGCCGGGGCGGGGTCGGCGATCCGCGTGCGTCGGCGCAGCGGCCGGTTCTTCAGGCTGTCGATCGCGACGGCCAGGATGATGACCACGCCCTTGATCAGCAACTGGGTGAAGAAGGGGACGTTCATCAGGATCAGCCCGGTGGTGAGTACGCCGAGGATGATCGAGCCGATCAGCGTGCCGAGGATGCGCCCGCGACCGCCCATCAGGCTCGTACCGCCGAGCACGGCGGCGGCGATGGCGTCCAGTTCGTAGCCGGTACCGGCGGTGGGCTGGGCGGACACGACCCGGGCGGCGAAGATGACCCCGGCCAGGCCGGCGCAGGCACCAGCCACCGCGTACACCGACATGGTGACCCGGCGGACGTTGATGCCGGCCAGCCGGGCGGCCTCGGCGTTGCCGCCGACGGCGTAGACGTGCCGGCCGTAGCGGGTGCGCTCGAGCACGAACCAGGCCACCAGGTAGACCACCGCCATCACCACGACCGGCACGGGCACACCGGTGACGTAGCCGTTGCCGATGTCGCGGAAGTTGAGCGTGTTGGAGACGATCGGCTGGCCGTCGGTCATCGTGTACGCCAGCCCGCGCAGGAACGTCATCGTGCCGAGCGTGACGATGAACGCCGCCAGCGACAGGTACGCGGTGAGTATGCCGTTGAGCAGCCCGGCCACGCCCCCGGCCAGCACGCCGGCCAGTACGGCGACCGGAGTGGGCGCCCCGGCCAGGGCGGCGAGTACGGCCGCCACCCCGGAGACCGCCAGGATCGAGCCCACCGAGAGGTCGATGCCGGCGGTGAGGATGACGAAGGTGATCCCGGCGGCCAGGATCGCGTTGATCGAGATGGAGCGGGCGATGTTGAGCAGGTTGTCGACGGTGGCGAAGTTCGGCGCGATGACGGCCATCAGGGCCACCAGGGCGACCAGGACGACGAGGATGCCCACCCGCTCCCACCAGTACGCCAGGTCGAACGACCGGGGCGCGGGCGGGTGGTCGGCGGACGAGAGCTTCCCCTCGGCCGGGGTGAGGGTCTGGTGTGTCATCGGGTTACTCCTCCAATGGCCTGCGATGCGGTTCCGGTGGCGTGGGCCATCACGGCCTCCTCGGTGGCGGAGACGGAGGCGAGTTCGCCGACGATCCGTCCGGCGCGCATCACGAGGATCCGGTCGCTGATGCCGATCGCTTCGGGAAGGTCCGACGAGACGACCAGGACGGCCCTGCCGTCGGCGGCCAGCTCGTTGACGACGTCGTAGATCTCCTTCTTGGCGCCGATGTCGACGCCCCTGGTCGGCTCGTCCAGGATCAGCACCCGCGCGTCGCGGGCCAGCCAGCGGGCCAGTACGGCCTTCTGCTGGTTGCCGCCGGAGAGCGCCCGCGCGGGCAGATGCTCGGCGGACTGCCGCAGGCGCAGCCGGCGCATCTGCGCCCGTACGGCGGCGCGGATCCGGCCGCGGCGCAGCACGCCCGCGGTGACGTGGTCGCCGAGCGAGCTGACGGAGATGTTGTCCTCGACCGAGTGCTCCGGGAAGAGCGCCTGCTCCTTCCGGCTCTCCGGCACCATGGCCAGCCCGGCGGCGATGGCCCGGGCCGGGCTGCCGGGGCGTACCGGACGGCCGTCGACCGTGACGGTGCCGGTGGCGGCCGGATCGGCACCGAAGATCATCCGGGCGACCTCGGTCCGGCCGGCACCGATCAGACCGGCGAGGCAGACCACCTCGCCGGAGCGCACCCGCAGGTCGACCGGGCCGACGCCGGTACGCCCGGTCAGGCCGGCCACGTCCAGCACGACCGGGCCCGGTCGGCGTACCGGGTGCGCGTAGAGGTCGTCGAGGGTACGACCGACCATCATCCGTACCACGTCGGAGGAGTCGATCTCGCCCTTGTCGCGGGTGCCGACGTACCCGCCGTCCCGGAAGACCGTGACCCGGTCGGCGAGCTGCCACACCTCCTCCATCCGGTGCGAGATGTAGACGAGCGCGACCCCGGCGGCGCGCATCTCCCCGATGATCCGGTAGAGCTGCTGGGCCTCGCCCCGCGACAGCGCGGCGGTCGGCTCGTCGAGCACCAGGATGCGGGCGTTCTCGCCGACCGCGCGGGCGATCTCCACGAGTTGCTGCATACCGACGCTCAGCCCGCCCAGTTCCCGGCGCGGGTCGATCCGTGCGCCGATGCGGGCCAGCTTGTGCCGGGCGGCCTCGACCATGGCCCGCCGGTCCAGGGCGCCGTAGCGGGTGCGCGGCTCCCGGCCCAGGGCGAGGTTCTCCGCCACGGTCATCGCCGGCACCGTGTTGAGCTCCTGGTGGATGACGGCGATGCCGTGCCGTACGGCGTCGGCGGGTGAGGCGATCTCCACCTCCTCGCTGTCGATGAGAATGCGACCCGCATCCCGGTGCACGTTGCCGGCCAGGATCTTCATCAGGGTCGACTTGCCGGCCCCGTTCTCGCCCATCAGGGCGTGCACCTCACCGGCCCGCAGCTCGAAGTCCACTCCGCGGAGCGCCTGGGTGGCGCCGAAGCGCTTGCTGATCCCTTCCAGCCGCAGCAGCGGCTGGCGATCCGACCTGGTCATCTGGTGCCCTCTTCGCTCCCGGGCGGTGCGGCGCCGTCGTCGGCGGCGCCGCACCGTGGCGGACAACTACCAGCCCTGGTACTCGTTCACGCTGTCCCGGGTGACGAGCTCGCTCGGGATGAGGATGGTGGTCTGCGCCGGAGGCTTGCCGTCGATGATGCCCTGGGCCACCTCGACCGCCTGGCGTACCATCTCGGCCGGATTCTGGGTGGCGGTCCCGACGAACGGTGAGCCGGTTCGCTTGAGTTCGGCGACGCTCTCGGGACTGCCGTCAACTCCGGTCACCTTGATCCGGCCGGCGGCCTTGACCTGCTCGACGGCGAGTACCGCGCCGAGCGCCGAGGGGTCGTTCATCCCGAAGATGCCCTGCACGTCGGGGGTCGCGGTGAGCATGTCGGTGGTGACGGCGAGCCCGGAGGCACGGTCGTTCTTGGACGCCTGCTGACCGACGACCTTGATCCCCGGGTTCTTCCGCACCACGTTGTTGCAGCCGGTGATCCGGTCCCGGATCGTCTGGATCGGAGTGCCGTCGACGAGCAGGATGTTGCCCTTGCCGCCCAACTGCTGGATCAGGTACTCGCAGGACTTCTCACCGGCCTGCACGGCATCGGTCATGATGACCGCGTCGGCGCCCTTGGCCGGGGTGTCCACGGCGATCACGATGATGCCGGCCCGCTTGGCCCGCTCGATCGCCGGTTCGATGCCGTTCTCGTCCACGGCACTGATGACGATCAGATCGACGCCCTGCTGGATGAACGCGTCGATCTGGTTGTTCTGGTTCGCCAGGTCGAGCTGGGCGTCCTGGGTGTTGGTGGTGGCGCCGATCTTCGCGGCGGCCTCCTTGGCGCCCTTGTCCATAGCCGAGAAGAACGGGTTGGACATGTCCTGGACCATCAGCCCGATCTTCTCGATCTTGTCGGGCTTGGCGGCGGCCTCACCGTCGCCCGAGGTGCAGGCGGCGGAGGCGAAGGCGGTGACGGCGGCGACGGAAAGGACGGCGACGGTACGCGCGATATGTTTCATGACCTGATTTCTCCAGGGGCGGGGAATGGTTGATAGGTGACCGGGTCGGGTCGGTGGAACCTGGGCTGGAGCCGCAGCCCGCCGGCCCGGGTCGGCGGAGACGGCATTGGTCAGCAGCCGCAGGATTTTCTGACGATCAGTTCGGCGCCCAGCTTCCGACGGTCGTCGGGCCGGTACACGGGCGTGGGATGCTCGCCCCGGCGTTCCGCGGCAACCTGCTCGTCGATGATTCGGGTCAGGGTCTGGGCGGCCAGCACACCGATGGTCTCGCTGTCCTCGTTGAGGACGGTCAGTGGCGGGTTCAGCAGGGGCGCCCAGGCGAACTCGTCGAAGCCGACCACCGCCGTGTCGTCGGGAATCCGGATCCCCTTCTCGTGGAGCACCCGCATCGTCCCGTGCACCATCGGGTTGTTGCCGGCGATGATCGCCTGCGGCCCGGTCGAGCCGGTGGCGTCGAGGTACGCCCGCAGCGTCTCGTACGCCGACTGCGCGTCGTTTCGGCTCTCCAGCACGGTGAGCCGGGCGTCGTGCTCCTGTGCGGCGCTGCGGATGCCCAGTTCGCGCTCGGCACGCGTCGACCAGCGACCGGGGTAGACCAGGAAGAGCCAGTCGGTGAGGCCGTGCTGCGCCAGGTGCGTCCCGACCTTCATGCTGGCCGCGAAGTTGTCCGTGGCGATTCCCGGGAACCGCACCTCGCCCTCCGACGGGACCGAGTCCACGAACACCACGGGGATGTCCCAGTCGCCTAGCAGCCTCGCGTTGTGCGGGCTGAGGGTCAGGGTGGCGATCACTCCGGCGGTGCGGGACTGGATGAGGTCGCGCACGGTCGCGTCCTCCACGGCGGCGGCGTACTCGCCGTCTGCCGCGATGTCGGCCACGATGGCCGTGCGGTCGGTGGCCCGCAGGGTGCGCTGGATGCCCTTCATCAGGTCGATGTAGTAGTAGTTCGAGGTGCTGGCGGTGATCACCGTGACCGAGCTGCGAGTGTTCTTGCGCAGCTCCTGCGCCGCCCGGTTGGGCACGTAGCCCAGTTCGCGGGCGGCCCTGAGCACCAGTTCCCGGCTGGTCGCGGAGACGCCGTCGTTGTTGCTGAGCGCCCGCGAGACCGTGTAGACGGAGACCCCGGCAGCGCGACTCACGTCACGCAAGGTGGGCTTCTTGGCCACCGAACCTCCTAAACGATTAGGCAGAACGCGGAGTAATCGAGGTCTGTCTCCTAAACGATTAGCAGGCAACGTAGTCCGCCGTTGACCAGGGCGTCAAGAGTTGGAAACACGGTTACCCACCGTCATCAAGGCGTGACGGGGCACCCGGCCGGTGAGGAGGGAAGGGGTGTCAGAAACTCTTCGTCGGGTCGGTGATGGCGGGTGCGGGCGGGAAGGTCGCGTGGGTGAGGTTCTCGGAGATGTGCCAGACCCGCTGGGCGTCCACTTCGCTGCGGAGCCGGGAGTACAGGGTCTGTTCGGCGGGTGCACCGGAGAGATGCTGGAAGCCGCTGGGGCCGTAGAAGCGACCGCCGCGGGCGTCTGGGGAGGTCGCGGCGTACAGGGCGGGCAGCATCGCGGTCTCGGGCGTGCCGAACAGGATGCCGCGGCTGCCCAGAGCGCGGATGAGGCGTCCTCCGGAGGTGGCTTGCGCCCGGCCGACCTCGGGGCGGGCCTGAAGCAGGTTGGTGGCGGCGACACCGGGGTGTGAGATGTTGCTGGTGATGCCCCAGCCTGCGGCCCTGCTGCGCCGGTCCAGCTCGAGTCCGAACATCCCAAACGCGATCTTGGACTGACTGTAGGCGTGGAAACCGTCGTAGGACTCTTCCCAGTTCAGGTCGTCCCAGTTGATGCCCCGGCGGTTCGCGGCGATGCTGAGCTGTGAGGTCACTCGGGCGTGTCCCGCGCGCAGCAGGGGCAGCAGGTGACTGACCAGGGCGAAGTGGCCCAGGTGATTGGTGCCGAACTGCAACTCGAACCCGTCGGCGGTGATCTGCCGATCCGGTGGGGTCATCACGCCCGCGTTGTTGAGCAGGATGTGGATCGGCCGGTTGTCGCCGAGCAGCGCCGCACCCAGCGCGGCGACCGAGCGCAGCGACGACAGGTCGAGGTCCCGCAGCGACACGACCGCGCGCGGGTACCGCTCCCTGATCTTCGCGACCGCCGCCTCGCCCTTGCGCGGGTTACGCACGGGCATGATGACCTCGGCGCCGGCGCCAGCCAGCCGTGTCGCCAGGCCGAGACCGACACCATCACTCGCGCCCGTCACCAGCGCGACCTTTCCGGAAAGGTCAGGAACGAGATTGTCCGGTTGCCTGCGTCCCATCGGAAGCTCCTCAACGTTCACGAACGGGTTCCACGCCTCGAGTGGCGTGTTCTCAGGCTGCACCGCCGCTCCGGGGACATCCACGGCCTCTCGATCCCAGGCTGCCCGGACCGAGCCGACGCAAAGGGGGATCAGCAATCCGTGGCTGGCGCTCAGGCAACTGCGGTACAACGGCGAGAGCGCTGATCACGCGGACGGATCAACCGCAGGCTGGGGGAAGCAGTCATGATCGATCGGGCCGGCCTCGCCGAGTTCCTGCGTCACCGCCGAGAATCACTGCAACCCGAAGACGTCGGCCTGCCCCGAGGAGAACGCCGCAGAACCAGCGGTCTGCGCCGCGAAGAAGTCGCCACACTCTGCCACCTCTCCACCGACTACTACAGCCGGCTCGAGCGGGAACGCGGACCCCACCCCTCCGAACGCCTGATCGCCTCGATCGCCCAGGGCCTGCACCTGTCCCTCGACGAACGCGACCACCTCTTCCGCCTCGCCGGGCACAACCCACCCCCACGGGGCTCGACCAGCGAACACATCAGCCCCGGCCTGCTACGAATCTTCGACCGGCTCGCCGACAGCCCTGCCGAGATCGTCACCGAACTCGGCGAAACACTCCGACAGACCCCCCTCGGCATCGCACTCACCGGTGACGTCACCCGATACACCGGCCCCGCCCGCAGCATCACCTACCGCTGGTTCACCGACCCGGCCAGCCGTACCCTCTACCACCCCGACGACCACGAGCGAATGTCGCGGGTCTTCGCCTCCGGGGCACGCAGCGTGGCCACGCTGCGAGGTCCCGGTTCCCGGGCCGCCCGCCTCGCGGATCTGCTGCTCTCCGAGAGCAGGGAATTCGCCGCGCTGTGGGCCGGACACGAGGTCGGCCTGGGTTTCGACCAGGGCAAGCGCTTCGTCCACCCTGCGCTGGGATCCCTTGAGCTTGCCTGCCAGCATCTGGTGGACCCCGAACAGTCGCACATTCTCCTCGTCTACACCGCTGTCCCCGGCACCGAAAGCTACGAGAAACTCCAGCTTCTCTCGGTCATCGGGGCGCAACACGTCGGTTCGTAGCCGCGGATCGCTTCGGCGGTGCCGACGCGGCCACGCCGACCAGCAGCCACGCCCGCTGGCGCGGCTGCCAGCGGGCGTCGACGCTGGGGTCGGGTCGTCGGCCTTCCGGGCCTCGTGCTGCCGGCGGGGTCACCCCTCCTCGGCCACACCCAGGTACAGCAGCCGGGGTGACCGGGGGTGGAACGCCATTGCCGTGACCCTGTCGTACGCGTTGTGCACCGTGCTGACCCGACGGCTGCGGGAGTCGTACCGGTGGATGTCGGTGCCGTACGCCATGAACGACGTACCGAAGACGAAGTAGACGACGTCCGGGTCGGTCGGGTGGGCGACCAGCAGTGGCCCGTTGGGGATGGTGACCTTGCTGTCCTGGTCCACGACCGGGTTGAAGCGGCGACCGCCGTCGGTGGACCGGTAGATGTGCCGCCCGCCGGACGGTGCGCCAGCGTCCAACTCCGCCTGGTCGAGCGCCATCGCGTAGACGACGTTCGGCTTGGCCGGGGAGACGGCGACACTGAACGCGTTGACCGCACCACCCGGCCGGCTGAGCCCGGTGGACGCGGTCCAGGTCCGTCCGCCGTCGACCGTGACATGGGCGCCGATCGACATGCCGCCCAGCACCACATGGTCCAGGTTGGCCGGATCGAACGCCGCGGTGTAGAACGCGGTCAGCGACCCGGCTGCTCGTCCGACGGGCCGCCAGGTGCGCCCGCCGTCACGCGAGTCGTGGAGCTGCCCATCCCCGTCGGAGACCCGCAGGTGGTCGCCGTCCCGCTGGTCGACGCCCAGCCCGGTCACGGTGCCGGCCGGCGAGGTGAGCGGGGTGACCCCGGCCGGCGTGGCGAGCGAGAGGTTGCCGTCCTGGTCCCAGGCGTACGCACGGCCGCCGGGCGCCGCCACCAGCCTGAGGTACCAGCCGGCCACCTTCCCCACCGGAGTCCAGGTGCAGCCGGCGTCCCGCGAACTCGCCAGCAGGTTGTTCGACAGCGAGAGCAGGGTGCCGGGGCGATCCAGCGTGACCAGTCCACTGGTGTAGACGACCGGGGTCAACACCTTGCTGGTCGGTACGATCGACCGGCCCTCGTCGCGGCTGAACGTGACCGAGCCGTCGCCGGTGACCGTACGGCACGTCGGCGTACTCCAGCGAGGTGCGCCAGCGGCGGCCGAGTCGGCGTGTGCCACGGTGGGTACGGCGGCCCCGAGTACCGCCAACGCGGTCGTGAGTCCGACGGTGAACGTGTTGCGCAAAGCTGCCTCCTGCGACGTCGTGCCCCCGGGCACGCCTCTAGATCCACTTCGTTCTTCCTACTGGAGACCTGGTCACCTAGGCTAGACAGACCGCTTGGCGGACTTATGCCAAGGCAGGAATCTGCCAGTTGGAGGTCAGGTGGCGACCGAGACCACCGGGCTGTTGGCCCTCGGGGTCGCGCCCGAGGACGAGCGGCTGTACCGAATCCTGCTGCACCGCCCGCGCGCCACGCTCCCGGAACTCGCGGCGCAGACCGGCCGTACTCCGATCGCCGTGCGCCGGGCCATCTCCCGGCTGGAGGAACTCGGTCTGGTCAGCCGGCTGGCTGGCCGGCCGGTCCGGTTCCTGCCCACCCGGCCGGACGTCGCGGTGGCCGCCCTGATCGCCCGGCGGTCCGAGGAGATGGAGTCGGCCCGGTTGGCCGGCTTGGCGCTGCTCGCCGAACTGCCGCCGGCCGAGCACCGGGCGCCCGAGGATCTGGTCGAGATCGTGCACGGCCGGGCCGCGGTGGCATACCGGTTCAGCCAGCTACAGCAGGCCGCGACCGAGGAACTGCTGGTGCTGGACCGGCCCCCGTACGTGCAGGACCCGGACCGGCAGAACAGCGGCGAACTGGAGCGTCTCGCGCACGGCATCCGGGTACGCGGGATCTATGCCGTCTCGGCCTTCGGGGTCCCGGGCAAGCTACGCCTCGCCCAGGAGGCGGCGGCTGCCGGCGAGGAGGGCCGGGTCAGCCCGGACGTACCGATGAAGATGGCCATCGCCGACCGGAAGTCCGCGATCCTGCCGCTGACCACCGAGGCTCCGGCTCTCATCGACAGCGCCGTCATCGTGCACACCTCCACCCTGCTCGACGCGCTGGTCACCCTCTTCGAGGCGCTCTGGCGTTCGGCGTTGCCACTGCCCGCCGGATCCGGCGACAGCACGGCTGCCCGCCCGGCGAGCCCGCCGGATGCAGAGCTGTTCACCCTGCTGGCGGCCGGGCTCAAGGACGAGGCCGTCGCCCGCCAACTCGGCGTGAGCCTACGCACGGTGCACCGGCGGACCAGTGAGCTGATGGACCGGCTCGGCGCGCGTACCCGGTTCCAGGCCGGACTGCTGGCCGCCCGGCGCGGATGGTTGTAGGCGACCGGAACGGCCGGGCCACGCAGACCGTTGGGAGCGGGGCTTGCGGCGAGCCTAGGCTGTGTGCGTGGAAGGAATGGCCTGGGTCCTGCTGTGCCCGTGTCTCTTCTTCGTGCTGCTGTTCTTCGCCGCGACCGTGATCCTGTGGTTCCAGACCAAGCCGGGCGGCGGATAGCTGAGCCGGCGCAACCGCCCCAGGCACCGGGTGGTGTCCTGGGGCGGTGTCGGCGAGCGGCTAACCGGGTCTGTCAGGCGTGTTCCGCCGGGTGGTCCCGGTCAGGTGATGCCTGGGAACTGGCGTCAGGCGACCTTTTGCAGGTAGAAGGTGCCGGAGGCATCGTCGCGACCGACGCTGTACTGCCGGACGATGGTCTTGTTGGCGAGGCTTCCTCCGCCGGGTGCCAACATCGAGCCGCTGTGCACGTTCTGGATGCCGATGGCGGTGGACGGGGCGACATCGCGGTAGAGGACGAAGCGTTGGCTCGGCCCGTAGTGGCAGTTGGTGATCTCGATCTCGGCCTCGTCGGCGAAGCTCTGGTCCAGGACGTCCATGCACCGGCCGCCGCCCCGGGCGATGATCAGGTGCTCGCCGTACTCGCCTGGGGTGCGGCACAGTTGCCAGTCCAGCCTCGTGCTGGTGGACGATGCGGCGGTCAGGCGTACCGCCTTGTGGTTTTCGTTTTCCGGGGTATAGAGGGCCATCTGGTTGCGGGTCAGGAAGCGGTAGTAGCCGGGCTCGCAGGTGTATTCCGGTGGGATCGCCTGGGTGCCGACGTCTTCGGTGCCGTCTGCCGGCACCGTCGGCCCGACCGGCCGGGTCGTCGGCTCGGGGCCGCAGAGCCGGCGTTGGGCGGCGTAGCGCAGCGTGAAGGGCGGGTAGAAGTCCTCGCAGCGTACGGCGCCCACCTCGGAGTTGCCGAACGTCTTGTAGTCGCCGCCCGGGCGACGGAGCCACTGGGTCTGTTGCGAGCCGTCCGGCAGCGTCACCCGGGAACAGTGCACGCTGTTCAGGGCGCCGGTCACCTGGGTGGTGCCCTTGTAGAGGGCGTAGTAGCCGGGGTAGAGGAATCGCCAGAGCACCCGGGTGCGTTCCAGTTCGGTGTGCTCGGTGACGTTCTTGACCGTGTAGCCGACCTTGCTGCCGATCACGAAGACACTGGCGATGGTCCATTGCGTCGACACTTCGACGTTCTTGGAGACCTCCGTGATGACCTTGTCCGTCACTTCCAGGGTGTATTCGTACTCCGTTTCGGTCCCGCCGGTCACGTTGATGGCGGTGAAGTGCGTGACGGTCGGCGTGGTGACCGCGGTGGCGGCCTCGGGGGCCCGCCGGCCCAGGTCGTCGATGCCGCACGGTTTTTCGGGGACGGGAACGGTGATCGCCTGGGCCGGGCCGATGCCGACGACGAGGGTCGATGCCGCAGCGAGCGCGAGGACCAGGCCGGCCCGACCGATCCGGGCCGGGGTGGTACGGGGAGAAGCCACGTTTCCTCCTTGGGGAGAGCGGCCGGCTATTGGTGGTGCCTGTAGATGGGTATAGTCCTGTAACCGGTTACAGGCCACTGCGCCTTTGAGCAAATGGCGCATTTGCCGTAAGTCGGATTAGATCGACGTACCCGAATCTGTTGATCAGTCCGCCGTGATCAGTCCACTGTGATCCGTACCGGGGAGCGGTCGGGGCCGGTGTCGCGCAGGGTCACCGTGACCTGCGCGCCGGACCGGCTCACCTCGCCACGATCCGCGTGCACCGGACGGTCGGTCTCCAGCACGACGACGTCGGTCTGCTGGGTCGGGCGCAGCACGACCGTCGACCCGAGTCGCTCGACGAGTTCGCAGCTCGTCGCGACCAGCGTCGCCGGACCGACCCGGACCCCGTACGGGAGCATCAGGCCGCTGCGCGCCGGCAGCCGCAACCGCCGGCCGGGCAGCACCGGCTCGCCACGGTACGACGGTGCGCAGGAGATCGCCGCCGTGCCGACGTTGAGCAGGTGCAGCAGCCGCTGGCCGGACCGGTCCACTGTCGACGTCGCCACCAACCCGACCCCGTCGGCGTCCAGCCGCAGCCGGGGGCGTACGCCCAGCGTGTCGAGCGCCTGCCGCCAGAAGTCCAGGTCGCACGGGAGGTCGCAGCAGAGCACCAGGGCACGACCCGTACCCACCTCGACCGACGCCGCGCACGCGGAGCCGCTGCCGACCTCGGTGAGTACCGTCGCACCCCCGTCGGCGACGGCGAGGAGTTCGGCGTAGCCGACCCGGACCTCCGCCCGCCCCGCCGCCCAGCCGTGCCCGACGACGGAGGGGAAGTAGTGCGCGGTCCCCTCGGCCCGGCCGGTCGGGCGCAGGCCGAGCGCGTCGGCCAGGATGGTGCACGGCGTGCCGTCGTGGTCGGCCCGGGGCAGCACCCCGTGCAGCAGCAGCCGGCCGCCGGCGCGCAGGTAGCCGACGATCCGCTCCTGCACCTCGCGGCCCAGGGTGGCGGCACTGGCCAGCGCCAGCACCCGGGGCGGCGAGGTCTCCAGCCCGGTCGACTGGAGGTCGATCGCGGGGAACGAGAAGCCGCCGAGCAGCAGCGCCCGGGCCAGTACGTCGCGCGGCCCCATCCCACGAACCCGTTCGAGGTCCGCGATCTGGGCGGCCCGGGATGCCGACGCCGGGTGGTGGTATTCGGTCAGGTAGTGGTCGGGCACGAAGCCCAGGGCGAGGTCGTCGTGTTCCTCGTCGGAGTCGGCGAGCAGGTCGGCCACGCCGCGCACCGCGCGCAGCGCACGCCGGGTCGGCTCGTAGGTCGGGTTGAGCTGCCCCTCCGGCCCGACCGGGGCGGCGAAGCCGTGCCGTTCGCCGGTGAAGGCGAGCCGGTCGTTGCCGTCGCCGACCGGCACCGCCAGCGGTGGGTTGTGTCCGCCCGCGAAGAGGTAGAGGTTGAGCAGCCGGTTGCCCTGGGCCACGCACAGCCGGGTCTTCAGGTCGACGGCCTCGGGCGAGTAGCACATCGCCAGGTCCTCGCCGTAGTCGCCGTTGCCGGCCTCGAACTCCAGCGAGGTCAACGGCTGGTCGGCGTCGTGCACGGCGGCCATGAACGCGTTGCCGACGTAGAGGTCGGCGACGTTGGTGACGGTCAGGTCGCCGAGGTAGAGGTCCGAGCCCGAGGTCAGTTGCGGCTGTCCCCGGTACGCCTCGAAGAGCTGGCTGATCCCGATCGGGAACGTACGCCCCCGGCCGGCCGAGGTGCCGTGCACGTTCACCAGGAACGGCACCCCGGTCACCCCGTACCGCTCGGCGGTGTCGCGCAGGGTCTCGACGTACCGGCGGTAGCGGTCCCGGGTGTAGCGCCCGAGGTCGTCGTGCAGCGCCAGCGAACGGTCCTCGGCCGGGGTGCGCAGCGCCGCGGCCCAGGCCGTCGGGTCGCCCGGGTCGGCGCCGACCCGCGCGGCGGCCCGCTCCGGACCGTGCCGCTCGACGGCCCAGCGGGCCAGGTCGGCGCAGACGACGTCGGTCAGGTCGGGGGAGTTGGACACCCAGGACAGCATCCCGACCTCGTTGTCGAGCTGGACCGCGACGACCGGTCCGCCCCGGTCCACCAGCCGTTCGGCGAGCACCGGCATCACCTGTGCGTACCAGTCGCGGGCGGCGTCGAGGAACTCCGGTGCCAGGTAGTCGAGCGTGCGGGTCTCGATGCTGGCTCCGTCCCAGGTGGTCGGGAGCAGGTGCGGGGTGTCCTCGTACAGCCGGTAGGGGACGCCCTCGTTCTTGACCTCGGCCATGATGAACGGTCCGGGCCGGACCACGGCGCGCAGGCCGTGCTCGTGGGCGAGGTCGAGGAAGCCGGCCAGGTCACGCTGCGGGTGGGTACGTCCGTGCAGGTCGACGCTGCGATCGGGCAGTTCGTGCCAGAGCCAGGGGACGTACGTGGCCACGGTGTCGCAACCGGACTCGCGGAGCCGGGCGAGTCGGTCGGCCCAGTCCGGCGGGGCGACCCGGAAGTAGTGCACCTCGCCGGCCAGCACCAGCCGGGGCCGCCCGTCGACGACGATCCGGCGATCCTGGAGTACGACACGGGACATCGGCTTCTCTCCCTCTTGGGCGGGGCGTTGCGGGTGTACGCGGTCGGATGTGGCAGCGCGGCCTCTGGTTGGTGCGGGCTGGCTCTTGTGAAGTTTCGGCTACCTGCCTATGGTGCCTGTAACCGGTTTCAGTTAACCGCACGTTACGGACCGAGGGGGCCATGGGCAACAGTCGGATCACGGTGCGGGAGATCGCCCGGCTCGCCGGCGTCTCCGTCGCCACCGTCTCCCGGGTCTCCAACGGCACCGGCCAGGTGTCGGCGGAGATGCGCCGCCGGGTACTCGAAGCCATCGAGGCACACGGATACCGTCCGGACCATCTCGGTCGCGCGCTCGCCGCCCGCAAGCACGGCGCGGTCGGCCTGGTCTTCCCCGGCCTGTCCGGGCCCTACTTCACCGAACTCATCCAGGGATTCGAGTCCGAGGCGGTACGGGCACAGGCCAGCGTGCACATCCTCTGTACGCACCTGCGGGAGGACTCCGACAGCCAGGTGCTGGAGATGGCCCGCCGGGTCGACGGGGTGGCCGTACTCGGCGGCACCGTCTCCGACGAGGCGCTCCGGCAACTCGCCAGCAGGGTGCCGGTGGTGGTGCTGGCCGGGGTCGGCCCGGCGGGTGTGCCCTCGGTACGCGCCGAGAACACGGCCGCGATGACGGAACTGACCCGACACCTGCTGGTCGAGCACGGGCTGCGCCGGCTCGCCTTCGTCGGCAGCCCGGACGGCTCGCCCGACGTCAGCGAGCGCTGGGCGGGCTTCCAGGCGGCACACCGGGAGTTGTCGCTGCCCGACCCCGACGCGCCACTGCGACTGGGCCTGCAACAACAGGACGGCGTGCTCGCCGCGGAACGGCTGCTCTCCGGTCAGCCGGCACCCGAGGCGGTGGTCTGCGCCAACGACGAGACCGCGCTGGGCGTACTGGTCGGTGCCCTCGGGCGTGGGCTGCGGGTGCCACAGGACATCGTGATCACCGGATTCGACGACGCCCCGATCTCGGCCCTCGTGTCGCCCGGGCTGACGACGGTCCGGCAACCCGTACGGGAACTGGCCGCCGAGACCGCCCGACGGATCCTGACCGCTTCGGACGACCCGATCGACGGCGGGCCGGAGGACGTGCTGCTGCCGACCGAACTGGTGATCCGGCACAGCTGCGGCTGCCCGGCCACCGACAACCCCTGACCACCTACCCCACCACACCTACCTGACCAGCCACTGCACCACACCTACCTGACCACCACCGATCCGGCGGTTCCAGTTCTGCTGGGACCGCGGGACGGCTGTACCCACAGGAGGCCCCCGACCGTGAAGAAGCCGCTCCGGATCACCGCGCTCGCGCTGGCGGTGGCGTTGGCCGCCGCCGGTTGCACCGGCACAGAACAGCAGGGCTCCACCACGACCGCCGACGGCATGGTCGACTATCTCGACTACGGGGGGTTCGGTGGCGGGAGCAACCCGCAGGCCAACTACAACCCCTACCTTCCGGCCACCGCGCTGGGCGCGGTCGGCTACCTCTTCGAGCCGCTGATGGTCTTCGACAAGTACCACTGCGAGCCCAAGCCCTGGCTGGCCACGGCGTACACCTGGAAGGACCCGAAGACCCTGGTCTTCACCATCCGGGAGGGGGTGAAGTGGACCGACGGCAAGCCGTTCGGTGCCGACGACGTCGCGTTCAGCTTCAACCTGCTCAAGCAGCACCAGGCGCTGGACAGCACCGGCGTCTGGCGCTATCTCAGCGCCGTCGTCGCCGACGACCCGCGTACCGTGACGATGACCTTCACCGAGCCGGGCGCGTCGGCCTTCCTCCTGGTCAGCGAGTTGCAGATCGTGCCGAAGCACATCTGGTCCACAGTGTCCGACCCGGTGACCTTCACCAACGCGACCGACCCGGTCGGCACCGGTTCGTTCACCGTCAAGGCGTTCAACCCGCAGCAGTTGACGATCGCCCGCAACCCGAACTACTGGCAGGCCGACAAGATCAAGGTCAACGAGATCCGGTTCCACAACGGTGACGGCGGCGGCCAGATCGACCAGCTCAAGCTGAGCCGCGGCGAGTATGACCACAACGGGATGTTCGTCCCCGACATCAAGAAGGCGTACGTCGACCGGGACCCGGAATTCAACCACTACTGGTACCCGCCCGGCGGCACCATCAGCGTCTACCTGAACCTGACCAGGGCGCCCTTCGACGACCTGGCGTTCCGGCGGGCGCTGACCACCGCCTTCGACCGGCAGGAGATCTCCGACAAGGCCCAGTTCGGGTACGTCAAGCCGGCCAGCCAGACCGGGCTGATCGTGCCCGGCCAGGCCGGGTGGCTCCCGCCGGACATCCCCAACCAGGGCGTGCTCGGCTACGACCCGGCGAAGGCCGACGCCGACCTCACCGCGGCCGGCTACCCCAAGAACGCCGAGGGCAAGCGACTGGGCAAGGACGGCAAGCCGATCACCTTCACGTTCAAGGTGCCCGGGAGTTGGACCGACTGGGTGCAGGCCGCCCGGATCGTCACCGAGAACCTGACCGAACTCGGATTCACCGTGCAGACCCAGACGCCGACCCCGGAGTCGTACGAGAACGACCGTGCGATCGGCAGCTACGACGCGCTGTTCGGAGTACACGGCGGAAGCTGCAACATGTTCACCAACTTCCAGGCGCCGCTGGCGAGCGACCAGTCCGCCCCGATCGGCAAGAAGGCGGCCAACAACTTCGTCCGGTGGACCGACCCGCGCACCGACCAGCTCATCCAGGCGCTGAAGGTGGCCACCGACGAGAACGCGCAGAAGGCGGCCGTCGCCGACCTCTCCCGGATCATGATGGACCAGGTGCCGATGATCCCGCTCTGGTACGGCGCCAAGTGGTTCCAGTACCGCACCAAGAAGGCGGTCGGCTGGCCCAGTGAAGAGAACCCGTACGCCAACCCCGGTGACAACCTGCTGATCATCACCAACCTGCGGCCGGCCGGCAGCTCCTGATGCTCTACTTCGTCCGGCGCTTCGCCTTCTTCGTCGCCACCCTGTGGGCGGCGGTGACCCTCAACTTCCTGATCCCCCGGCTCCAGCCGGGCGATCCGGCCGAGGCCATCGTGTCCCGGCTGGCGGGGCGGAACGAGGCCATCGATCCGGCCCAGGTACGGGCGGTCCGGATCATGCTGGGTGCGCCGGACGGCAGCCTGCTGGAGCAGTACGTCCAGTACCTCGGTGCGGTGGCCCGGGGCGACTTCGGGGTGTCGTACAGCTACTTCCCGTACAGCGTGACGCACATGATCGGGCAGACCCTGCTCTGGACCGTCATCCTGGTCGGGGTCACCCAGGTCATCTCGTTCGTGGTCGGCACGCTGCTCGGCACCTGGGCCGCCTACCGGCGCAACAGCCGGGTCGACTCGATCATCACGCTCGGTTCCACCTTCCTCGGTACGCTCCCGTTCTTCTGGCTGGCGCTGCTGCTCATCTACGTGTTCGCGATCACGCTGCGCTGGTTCCCGGAGCGCGGCGGGTACGGCGGCGGCAGCACGCCGGGCTGGAGTTGGCTGTTCGTCTCCGACGCCATCCAGCACAGCGTGCTGCCGGCGACGGCCCTGCTGATCACCGGGCCGATCGGCTGGATCATCGGAATGCGCAACAACATGGTGCAGAGCCTGGGGGAGGACCACGCCCGGCTGGCCCTCGCCCGGGGGCTGCCCCGGCGCCGGATCGCCCTCACCTACGGCGCCCGGCTCGCGATCCTGCCCAACGTCACCGGGTTCGCCATCGCGCTCGGCGGCATCCTCGGCGGCACCGTACTCGTCGAGAGCGTCTTCAACTATCCGGGCATGGGTCGGCTGCTGCTCGAAGCGGTCTCCAACCGCGACTTCCCGCTGATGCAGGCGATCTTCCTGTTCACCACGATCGGGGTGCTGGTGGCCAACTTCCTCGCCGACGTCCTCTACGGCGTACTGGATCCCCGGGTCAGAAGGGCCGAGTCGACATGAGCACGCCGGTTCCCGCGGTCAGGGCTCCCGGTGCCGACACCGAGGCGGTGCAGGTCGCGACCCGGGTACTGGGCCGGGGCACCCGGCTGCCGGGCTGGTTCGTGATCCTCTGGCGGAACGGGAAGTGCCGGCTCGGTCTGCTGATGCTGGCCGGGTTCGTACTGGTGGCGATCTTCGCCCCGGTGATCGGCCGGTACGACCCGCGCGACGACGACTTCGACACGTCGGCGGGTCCCAGCGCCGCGCACTGGCTCGGTACGACGGCGCTGGGCGAGGACGTCTTCGCCCAACTCGTCTTCGGGGCCCGCACCTCGCTGGTCGTCGGGATCGCCGCCGGCCTGCTCTGTACGGTCATCGGACTCGTCGTCGGGTTGACCGCCGGCTACCTGGGGGGCTGGCTGGACGAGGTGCTCTCGTTCTTCATCAACCTCGGGCTGGTGGTGCCGGCGCTGCCGCTGATGGTGACGCTGGCGGCGTACTCGCCGGTCCGCGGTCTCACCCTGATCATCCTGGTGATCAGCGTGACCGGGTGGGCGTACGGCGCCCGGATCAAGCGGTCGCAGATCATCACCCTGCGCACCCGCGACTACATCACGGCGGCCCGGTTCGCCGGGGACCGGACCGCGCGGATCATCGCCCACGAGATCGTGCCGAACATGACGTCCCTGATCGTCGTCGGGTTCATGGGCGCGGCGCTGGGCGCGATCGGCGGCGAGGCCGGGCTGGCCTTCCTGGGCCTCGGCGACCCGCAGACCGTGAGCTGGGGAACGATGCTCAACCAGGCCAGTCTCGGCGGGGCGCTGCTCAGTGGTCAGTGGGCCTGGCTGATCGCGCCCGGCGCGGCGCTGGCCCTGCTGATCACGTCGTTCACGTTGATCAACTTCGGCATCGACGCGCTGAGCAACCCACACCTGCGGGAGGACTGAGCAATGAACCTTTTTCAACCTGAACCGCGCGGCGCTCACACACCGCGTCCGACCTTGCGGTCCGACGAACCGCAAGGGGAGGTGGAAAAAGGTTCAATGGCGTTGCTGGAGGTCGAGAACCTCTCCGTCACGTACGCCCCGCGCGACGCCCCGGTCACCCGAGCGGTCCAGGACGTGTCGTTCCGCATCCGCGAGGGCGAGTTCGTGGGGCTGCTCGGCGAGTCCGGCTGCGGCAAGTCGACGCTGGGCAACGGCATACTGCGGCTGCTCTCCCCGCCGGCCCGGATCAGCGGTGGCCGGGTCGTCCTGGACGGCGTCGACCTGACCGGGGCCGACGAGGAACGGCTGCGCGGGCTGCGCTGGACCAACCTGTCCACCGTCTTCCAGAGCAGCATGAACTCGTTGAACCCGGTGCTCCGGATCGAGGCGCAGTTCGCCGAGACGTTCGCCGCGCACCGGGTCGGCGAGGAGGTCGGGGCGCGGGTCGTCGAGCTGCTGCGGATGGTGTCGCTGGACCCGGGGGTGCTCAGGGCGTACCCACACGAGCTCTCCGGCGGGATGCGGCAGCGGGTGGCGCTCGCCCTCGCGCTCGCCCTGCGCCCGCGCCTGGTGCTGCTCGACGAGCCGACCACCGGGTTGGACGTCGTCGTCCAGCGCAACATCCTCGACCGGCTGGCGACGCTCCGCCACGAACTCGGCTTCGCCGTCCTGTTCATCAGCCACGACCTCGGTACGGTGCTGGAGATGGCCGACCGGGTGATGGTGATGTACGCCGGGGAGATCGTCGAGGACCGCCCCGCCCCGGACCTGGTGCGGGAGGCCCAGCACCCCTACACCCGGGGACTGCTCGGGTCGTACGCCGATCCCCGGTCGGCCGAGGTACGGGTCAGCTACATCCCGGGCCGGCCGCCCGACCTCTCCGTCGAGCAGCCCGGCTGCCGGTTCACGCCGCGCTGCCCGTACGCCGAGGATGCCTGTGGGCAACGGCGGCCGGAACTGCGGCCCGATGACGGTGGGTTGGTGCGCTGCCTCGTCGCCCAGGATGGTCGGCTGCCACGGACGCCCGCCGGCGCCGGGCCCGGACTGCCGGTGTTCGTCGGGTTCCCGGCGGCGGCCGGGCTGGACCGGTCCGCAGACCCCCCGCCGGAGCAGGCGGTCGGTGACCCCGTGCTCCTAGTCGACGACGTCACCAAGCGCTACACCACCCGGCGCGGCCTGCGGACCACCTCTGTGGACGCGGTACGTGGCGTCTCCCTGGCGTTGCGACCGGGGCGGGTGACCGCGCTGGTCGGGCAGAGCGGCAGTGGCAAGACCACGATCGCCCGGCTGGTCACCGGCGTCGAACGCCCGACGTCCGGTCAGGTCCGGTTCACCGCCGCCGACTCGACGACCGAGGTACGCGTCGACCGGCTGCGCGGCCGGGCGTTGCGCGACTACCGCCGGCACGTACAAATGATCTTCCAGGATCCGTTCAGCGCGCTGAACCCCACCCGGACCGTCGGGTACGCCCTGTCCCGCCCGCTGGTGAACTATCACGGCCTGCGTGGTCCGGCGGTCCGGGAGCGGGCCGCCGAGCTGCTGGAGAGCGTCGGGCTCGCTCCGGCCGGGCAGTTCCTGGACAAGCTCCCGCACCAACTCTCCGGCGGGCAGCGGCAGCGGGTGGTGACGGCCCGCGCGTTGGCGCCCGAGCCGGAGATCCTGATCGCCGACGAACCCGTCTCCATGCTGGACGTGTCGATCCGCGCGGAGATCCTCGAACTCCTCGGCAAGCTGGTGCGGACCCGGCGGTTGGCCATGCTCTACATCACCCACGACCTGCTCAGCGCGCGGCTGCTCGCCGACGAGGTGTTGGTGCTCAACCACGGCGACCTCGTGGAGCAGGGCCCGACCCTGGAGGTCGTCGGCGCGGCCCGCGACGACTACACCCGGCTGTTGCTGGACTCCATCCCCAACCCGTTCTCGGCGGCACGCCGCCCCGGATGACGGGTGTTGGCCGGCGCTCGGTGGCGGGGTGACGACCGGAGCAGGACCGGCGCCTGGAGCACGGGCGCCGGTCCCGGAGCCGGGCCCGCCGGCGGTGTGCCGCGCGGACCCGGTGGCCGGTTACGGCCGGGCGTCGAGTTCGACGAGTACGGCACCCGGCTGTGGCAGCTCCAGCTCGATCACCGCCGCGTTGGTGGCCGCGCCGTTCCGCGCCGCCCCGAGCTCCTCGACCGTCAGCGAGTCGGCTGCCCGCAACGCCGCCCACTGCGTCTCGGTCGGCCAGTCGTCGACGCCGAGCTGAGCGGCGAGCGTGGTGACGTCGCCGTGCCCGCGGTCCAGCCGGGTGATCCGTACCGGACGGCCGGCGGCGCCCTCGACGGCGAGCCGGATCCGCCGGGCCAGGCTCGGCTCACCGTCCCGTTTCGACTGGTCGAGCGTTGACACCCAGACGAGTATCGCCAGGCTGCCATCCGTCCGGCGGCTGGCCCAGCTCTGCACCAGCCCGTCGGCGCCGTCGCCGGACGCCCGTACCGGCAGTTCGGTGTCACCGAGCCGGGCAAGCATCCACAGCGCGTGGTAGCGGGGCTTGGCGATGCCGCCGACGGTGAGCAGGCCGAAGCCGCCGTGCAGCAGCCGAGGCGGGCGGCCGAGTTCCTCGAAGTGGTCGCTGGCCACCCAGTAGGACAGCGCGTCGACCCGGCCGGCCGCCGAACGCATGCCACTGAGCAGGAACGTCGCCGCCGACATGCCGTCGTTGACCGGGTGGAAGTGGGTCGGGGTGACACCCCACTCGGTCCACAGGATCCGGGCGTCCGGGAAGCCGAGCCGGCGTAGCGTCGGCCGCAGGTCCAGCGGGGGACTGCCGTAGGTGTGGGTGCTGACGAAGTCGACCGGGGTGCCGGCGCGGCCGGCGTGCTCCAGCAGCGCGTCGACCCAGCCCGCCGCGGCCGAGGAGGGGCCGCCGACGGGGATCCGCGGGTCGACCTCCTTCACGGCTCGGGCGGTCACGTCGTAGAGCCGCATCCACTCCTCCTGGTCACCGGACCAGAAGACCTCCAGGTTCGCCTCGTTCCACACCTCGAAGTCCCAGGTCAGCACGGTGTCGCCGTACCGGTCGAGGAGGTGGCGGACGAGTGCGCGGACCAGGTCGCCCCACCGGTCCCAGTCCTTCGGCGGTGAGACGACGGCGGCGTACCCGAACACCGTCCGGGTCGGGTCGCTGGCCAGTTCGCGGGGCATGAAACCGAGCTCGACCACCGGCCGCAGCCCGGCCTCGAGCACCAGATCGTAGACCTGGTCGACGACGCTGAAGTCGTGTACGGGCTCGCCGTCGACCTCGCGGTAGACGCCGAGGTCGTCGTGCAGGATGGCGTGGGCGCGGACGGTCTCGACGCCGATCTCGGCCCGGATCCGGCGCAGCGCGGCGAGCAGTTCGGCACCGATCTCCCGCCCGCCGGACAGGTCACGGCAGAGCAGTTGGGAAAGGCGTTCGCTGCCGATCATCGGTTGCCAGGGCCGGTGCAGGGGAGTGCCCTGGGCCGAGCCGTCCAGCCGCAACTCCACAGTCGGGACCGCGCCGCCGACCGGTGGCACGGTGGCCGTGGTCGGGGCGACGGGGAAGGGCAGCGCGGCGGCCCGTACCGGTTCGCCGAGCGGGCCGGTGACGGTCACCTCGGAGACGGACCCGACGGCATAGGCGTACGGCTGGCCGGGTTCGCCGGTGGTGTCGACGTACCAGGGGTCGGGGACCGCGAGGACATCACCACCGAGGTGGTCCACGGGTGCGAACGGTCCGTCCACGGCGCCATCCGAGATCGGGGCGCGGTGCACCAGGTAGCCGACCGCCTCGGGCACCGGCGCCCAGCCCAGCCGGACGTGACCGAGGCCGGGTATCGCTGCCAGGTCGTTCGGTGGGGGCAGGACCGGTGTCACCTCGCGGTCGCCTTCATCGCTGCGGAGTGCGATGCGGGACTGCCAGTCGGCTCTGGCGTCGGAGACCGGCTGCTGGTCGGTGGTCACCGGGGCACCTCCTTGGGGCTCGTGTGATTCCGGTCCAGGAACTGTAACCGGTTTCCGTCACGCCCGTCGCCTCGGGCGCCCGCCGCCTCGGCGCTCTGCGGGCTCGTATAGTCGCGCGGTGAACCTGGAACCGGTCCGGCAGGCGTATGCATCCGTCGCGGAGCTCTATATCGAGCTTTTCGGCACAAGTCAGCAGGTACACGCCGACGACCTCGCCTTCATCGGGCGACATCTGGCGGGCCGACCCGGCGCGGTGCTCGATCTGGGCTGCGGGCCTGGCCACCTCACCGATTACCTTCGCTCGCTGGGCGCCGACTCAACGGGAATCGACATGGTCCCGGAGTTCATCGCCCATGCACAGGCAGCCCACCCGAGCGGTAGCTACCAACTCGGGTCGATGGAGGATCTCGCCGTCGCCGACCACTCCATCGCCGGCATCCTGGCCTGGGGCTCGTTGATCCACCTGCCGCCGCACGATCTCGACGGCGTGCTCGCCGGGTTTCGGCGGGTGATGGCTCCGGCCGGAACGTTGGTGGTTGCTCTCTTCGTGGGTGACGAGGTCGCCGCCTTCGACCACAAGGTCGTGACCGCCTATCGCTGGCCCGTCGACGAGTTCTCCGAGCGACTGGCGCGAGCCGGCTTCACGGAGGTCGAGCGCCTTCAGCGGCCCGCTGAAGGCACCCATCGGCCGCACGCCGCCATCGCGGCGATCGCGACCGAAGCGTGAGCTGAGTCGGCGAGCCCCCGTGCCCGCGCACCGGCTGCTATCTATCGGCCGATCAGCGCCACTCGATGAAAATGGCGGTGTCACCCAGGACGGAGAACGCGCCGCCTTGTTCCACCCTCTGCGGCGTGGAACCGGGTTGGGTGGCGGAGATCCAGTACTCGCGCTCCGTCTCGGCCGCACTCAGGAACACGACCTGGCTGCCGTCCGGGGAGATGACCATGGCGATGTTCTGCCGGTTGTTGTCGGGCAGGATGGGGCCGCTCGGCGTGCTCGTCCCGCCGTCGACGTCGAGGGCCGCGAGGTTGCCGTTGCCGAAGGGGCACAGCAGGGTGTCGGCGTCGAGCCACCCGACGGCGCCCGAACATCCGTTGTCGCCGGCCCTTGCGGAACTGTTGGTGAGCCCCGTGCTCTGAGCCGGGACCGCGAACACGCCGTTACCGTTGCCGCTGACCCCGGGCGCCCAGGCGCTGAAGCGTCTGCCGTCCGGCGAGACGGCGACGTCGTAGCCCACCACCCCGCGGACCGGATCTCCGACCAGGAACAGCGGACGCCGGCCGGGCACCTCGGCGGCGGTCCGCTCGGTCCGCTTGTGGTCCCCGGCCACCGACCGGCTACCGATCCTCGTGTCGCCGTCGGTAACCCGGTAGGTGAACCAGACCTCCGCGCCGTCCGGGCTGAGGACCGCGTACTGCTCGTTCGGGGTGGACCCGAAATCGATGTCGGTCGCGGTCAGGTTCGTGAGCTGTCCACCACGGTCGACGTAACCGACGTGGCCGGCGCCGCTGTCCTGGTCCCGGATCACCACGGCGAGCCTCGTGAAGTCGCGGTCGAAGAGGGACCGGACCATCCGGACGATGGCGGTGTCGTCCTCGCCGTCCCGGGCCGACCTGCCGAGCGGCCCGTAATCGCTGGGTGTGCACAGCGCGGTCAGACCCGAACGGGCCTCCGGCGCCGGGTACGCCTCGGTCTGCTGCTCGGTGGCGACGACCGTGGCCGGCACCGTGAAGATGGCCTTCGCCTCGTGCGTCCAGGTCTTCGGATCCCAACCGTCCACCGAGACCTGCCAACCGCCGTCCGCGCCGGCCGAGCAGACGGCCGTGACCAACAGGTTCCGATCTCGGAACTCGGCGTCGGGGCCCGACTGTCCGGTGCCGGGGTCCGCGCCGCGCTCGTCGTTGCCGTCGTCCGGGGAAGTACAGGCCATCAGGGCGCCCGCCAATAGCGACGCGGTCAGGGTGGACAGGACGCGCTTGTGGGGTGGCATGCGTTGCTCATCCTCCGGCGGGTTGCGTGGTCCTGGGTAACCAAACGGATGATATCGGCCATATCCTATATGGCGTCGCACGCCGCCGGGTGGCAAGTGGCCGGCGGAAACCGGCGGGGGTCAGCGTTGTCGTCCCCTCCGGCCGGGGGCCTGCGGTGGTGGCATAGCGTTTGGGTTGTGCGAGGGCTCTCATCGTCGGATCTGACCGGGCGGGCGCGGCTTCGTGAGGCAGCGCTCGCGTTGTTCGCGGAGCGTGGCTTCGAGGCCACGTCGACCCGGGCAGTGGCGGCGGCGGCCGGGGTGTCGCCGGCCCTGGTGATCCACCACTTCGGTTCGAAGGAGGGCCTGCGGGCGGCGGTGGACGAGGAGGTACTGAGCCGACTGGGCGCTGCCCTGCGGGAACTTGACGACGGCTCGCCGGACCTGATGGCCTCGCTCGGGGAAGTGTCCGCCCGGATGTTCGGCGCGGACCAGTTGTTGCGTGGCTATCTGCGCCGGGTGCTGTTGGAGGGCGGCGAGGCCAGCGTCGCACTGTTCGGCCGGCTCCTGGCAGGTGCCCGCGCCGAGCTGGGCCGGCTGGTCGCCGCTGAGCGGACGCGGGCGAACACCGACCCGCAGTGGGCCCCCTTCCAGATGCTCTGTCTGATCCTCGGCCCGCTGCTGCTGGAGCCGGTGATGCAGCCGAACCTGGACCGGTCGATGTTCGACCCGCAGGTGTTGGCGGAGCGCAGCGCCGCGAACCAGCGGTTGTTGCGGCTCGGCTGGTTCGGCCACGAGCCGACGGCAGACTAACCACGTCGATCGGGACGAGCAATCGGGGTCATCCCGGACCTTGGTCCGGGGCCTTCCCCGATTCTGACTGACCAAGTGTTCAGTATTTTGAACGCATGGACAGCATGCCGGTGGGTACCCCCGTCGAGACGCCTTCCCCGCCAACAGTCCGGCCCCGCCCGCATCTGCACTACCTGGACAACCTGCGGGTCGCGATGATCCTGCTGGTGGTGATCCACCACGCGGCCCAGGCGTACGGGCCGCCCGACTGGTGGTACTTCCGCGGCGACCAGCACACCGGAGTACTGGCGACGCTGTCGGCGGTGGGCGGGTCCTTCCGGATGAGCCTGCTCTTCTTCGCCGCTGCCTACCTCGTACCCCGCTCGCACGACCGCAGGGGCGGCTGGGGATTCACCCGGGGTCGGCTCAAGCGGCTGGGTGTCCCGTTCCTGATCGGGGCGGCGACGATCATGCCCGCGCTGATGTACACCTACTACGTCCAGTACCGCGACTATCCGCCGATCTCGTTCGGTCGCTACTACCTGGACGTGTTCCTCGGCCTCGGGCAGCGGCCGGCGGACTGGACCGGCCCGAGTTGGCCCGACCTCCAGTTCGGCCACCTCTGGTTCATCCAGAACCTGCTCGCCCTCAGCCTGCTCTACGTGCTGTTCCGGTGGACCGGCGGCCTCCTGTCCCACCGTCGTACCCGACACACTCCCGCCCGGCTGATCCGGACACCCGGACACCGCGCGCTCGTGCTGTTCACCGTGACCGTGGCCGCCGCGGCGTTCGTGGTCCGGATCCGCTACCCCCTCGACATGTGGGTGCCGCTGCTGGATTTCATCCAGGCCGAACCCGCCCGCCTCGTCCAGTACGCCGCGTTCTTCGCCGCTGGCGTGCTCGCCTACCGGCACGACTGGCTGTCGCGGCTGTCCCGGCGTACCGGCTACACCTGGCTCGCCGTCGGCGTCGCCCTGGCCGCCGTACTGTTCGGCACCGGCGTCGACACCCCCTTCTTCGCCCCGGGCGGCCTGTCGTGGGCGTCGGCGTGCTGGACGCTCGTGGAGACGTTCATGGGTGTCGGGCTCTGCGTCGGCCTGCTGACCCTGTTCCGGGAGAAGGTCGCTGGTCACAGCCGACTGACTCGGTCGCTGGCCGGCGATTCCTACGCCATCTACCTCGTTCACCTGCCGATCGTGGTCGCCCTCCAGTTCGCGTTCGCCCACGCTCGACTGCCGGTGCTGGTCACCTTCGCCGTCGTGGCGATCCTCGCCATGGCCGCCAGTGCGGTCGCGGCCCACCTCCTCCGGCAACTGCCGGGTGCGAAATCCGTGCTCTGACCAGAGCCGTGGCTGACCAGGTGGCGCCGGCCGTCGAGACGTTGCCGCACAGGGCGTCGGTGGCGACCCGGTGACTGGCCCGACCTTGCGCGGACGAGCATCGCGACCGGTTTCGGTGCGCCGGATCGGCGGTAGCCGGGTGCCGAGACACCCTGGTTGCCGCGTCACAGATCCGGTTGCGGTCCCCTGTGGACTGACGCGGTAGGGTGCGGGTGAGATCGTGCCCCTCCGGAGCCAGCGGCCGTTCGGCGTTGACGTTCCTGCCGGGGCACGTTGGCAGCACCGTGACCAGACTTGGAGTTCCCGTACCGCCATGGCCCTTGCCGTCGTGCACCAGTCTCTCCGAACGCGACGAACCGTCGCCCTGCTGACCCTCGGCGTCGCCGTGTCGGGCCTGGTCGGCTGCGGTCGCAGCGAGCCGACCGACTTCGACACCTTCATCGAGCGTCACCGGTGCGAGAAGTTGGTCCGGGGCGGGGATGGTGACATCGACCTCTCCTGCATCGACCCGCAGACCGGCCAGCGGGTGGAGATCGAGTTCGAGGCCAACGACCGGCCCGGCCAATACTTCACCGACACCCCGTTCGGCGGGATCGTGCACGTCTTCTCGCACGACGAGGTCCGCGACTCCAAGATCTACCCGAAGATCAAGAAGGGCTGATCCCCGGCGGGACGACGATCGTGGAATCCCCGTTCGGGGCCGACCTGCGTGCGGCCTCCGCGCGGTGCTGCCGGAAGCTCAGTCCACCCGTGGGTGGGTGTCGAAGAAGTTCCAGATCGACTCCGTGGCGGTCAGCGCCGTCGAGGGCGGATCCAGCCCGAGCAGGCGCTCCGCCGTCGACTGTTTCGCGCCCGGCCACTGGTGCCCGGCGCCGGCAACGGTGATCAGATCGACGTCGCGCCCGCCGGGGCAGTGCGCCGCCGAGGTGGTGACGGCTCCTGCGGTACGGGCCTCCGGGGTGGGACACCGAGCGATTTTCCGCCACCTGTCGATCTGGTCGGACACGGGCCCACCGTCGATCTTGACCGGTAGCGGCCCGACTCCGCCGTTGTTCAGCGTGCTCGGCCGACCGTCGTACGGGATCACGCCGTCGGCCGTGCCGTGGATGTGGAGCAGGGAGATCGGTGCCGGCGTCGGGCACGGCCCGAGGAGCGTACCGGCCACCACACCGATCGCGGCGAAGGTGGTGGTTTCGCAGGCCAACCGGTAGGCGAGCATCCCGCCGTTGGATATTCCGGTGGCGTAGATCCGGCCTGGGGCGACCGGCAGCTTGGTGGAGAGGTCGGCCACCATCGCCGCGATGAACGCGACATCGTCGACCCCGTCCCGGGCCGGCGATCCGCAGCAGTCGGAGCTGACCGCCCAGGACCGGTTCAGCCCGTCCGGGTAGGCGACCACGAAGCCGCGCTGGTCCGCCATGGCGTCCCACCCGTACGCCGTTTCCGCCTGCTGGCCGCTGCCGAGGGCACCGTGCAACATCACCACCAGCGGTACCGGCGTCGACAACGACAGCTTGGCCGGCCGGTACAGCCGGAACGTGCGGTTTCGGCCGTCCACCGTGAGACGGTGCACGGAGGACCCCGGGGCGACGGCCGGCTTCTCCGGCGCGGGCGCGGTCGCGGTCGGCCCGGTCGGGGCGACGCTGGCCGGTGTGGCCGGTGTGGCCGCCTCCCGCCGCGGCGACCGCCCCAGGTCGCAGCCGGTCAGTACGGTGAGCACGCTCGCGATCGCCAGTACCGCCACCGCGGTGCGACAGGCCCTAGCTCGCCGGTCCATGAATCCTCCATCCCTCGTGGGATCCGGTACTCGTCACTGAACCTTTTTCAACCTGAACCGCGCGGCGCTCACGCCCCGCCTCCGACCTTGTGCTCCGCCGGACCGCAAGGGGAGGTTGAAAAAGGTTCACTGGAGGTCGCTGGCCGGTCGGCATCCTGCACCGACCGGCCAACGACCGGTTACGGAATCGGCACTTCCGGCGGATCGTCACTTCCCTACGCTGGGAAGGCTCACCGCTGCGCGCCGACGGCCGTCTTCTCCTTGGCGGTGGACGGGGCGTTGGCCCCGGGCAGCCGGATCAGCTCCCAACCGCCCTCCGGGATATCGTCACTCCGGTCGGTCCTCAGGTTCATCGGGTTCGCCATGCCGAGGTAGACGGCTGGTCCGTCCACCACCATCGTGCGGATCCCGTAGTTGAGGTAGTTGCCGACCCCGCTGGTGTCCACCGGCTTGGCCGGCCCGTTCGTGCCGTCGAACTCCCACAGGTCGCCGCCGTACGACGCGGGATCGACCGCGCCGAGCCCGCCCTCGACCGCGCTGCGGAGCTCCACCGGCAGATCCTTGACGAGGTAGCTCCAGTCCATCGTGCCGATGTAGAGCGAACCCCCGGCCACCAGCATCTTCCAGGTGTAGTTGTTGTAGCTGCTGCCGAATCCCGCCGCGCCGTACCTGGGCTTGTATCCGGTCGGTTTGAGCTGCCAGTCGCCCGCCCCGTTATTCGCCTCCGGGTCGAACGCGGGCAGCTCCGCCGCGCCGTACAGCAGGTCGGCCGTGGCCTTGCCCTTGTCGAACCTGCTGGCCCGGAAGATGCTAGCGCTCCGCTGCGTGTTCTTCGTGGCGAGGAGGTTCTGCGCCTCGCTCTCCGGCGCGTAGCGTGTCGTGTGGGCCTGCGCGGCCTTCATCGGCACGTGCATCGTCCCCCAGTAGAGGTTCCCGTCATACGAGGCGAGACCGCCGAGGCCGTAGGTCGCGGCGACGACCGGGTCGGGCTCGTACTGGCTCACGTTCCACACCTGTTTCCAGGCGTTGATGTCGGCAGTGGTGAGGCCCCGGCTCCCGTCCACCAGGTATGGGCTCATCCAGACGCCGGCGGTGTGTTCGCTGTCGAAGCTGCGGGCGACGCTGGGCCAGGTCGTGACGAACATCCGACCCTTGTGCACCACGAGGTCCGCGACCTGCTGCGGCAGGCTGGCGACCATGCTGAAGGCGAACGGGCTGCGCTTGCTGCCGGCCCAGCGCAGCACCGCTCCGCCGGCCTGACCGTCGATCCCCATACCCACACCGGCGTAGAGAGCGTGGTCGGCGACCAGGAAGTTCCGGATGGTGCCATATGCGGGGAGGGTTGTCGACCCGAGGTACCTGCCCGACGTACCGTCGAACGCGAACAGGTTCAGGCCGAGGATGCTCGGTCCGCCGAGCAGCACGACGCCCTGGTGTGAGCCGGCGGCACGAATTCCCACCGTCGACTCCAACCGTTGCCGGTCGACCTCAGACCTCCCCCTGATGGCTGCTGTCTTGTCCACCATCTTGCGGGTCGGCTTGTTGTAGACGTAGATCTTCGGCGGTCGCCAGTCACCCCCGGCCGGCGGGATGGCCGGGTTCTCCGACCGTTGCGGGCTCTCGCCGTACTCGCACACGTAGTCGTCGTTCTCGATCGGTGCGGTCACCGCGAGACTTGTCCCGATCGTCAGGCACTGCACGTTGGGCGCCGTCCCGAACCACAGGTTGTCGCCGGATGCCGCCAGGCCCCACACGTACGACTGGTTCACCTTCGGCTGCCCGTCCTCGCATCCGGCCCAGGCCCTGGGCGGCGGGCTGCTCCCGCCGAAGCACTCGTCCGGTGCGGCCTTCGCCAGCAGTTCCGGCGCGATGCCCGGCGCCGTCAGCGCCGGGTTGGCTTCGAGCGGCTTGTCGTCTTCCAGGCGCTTCTCCGCCCGTGGTTCGCCGTCGACGGCTGATTCGCTGTCGGGGGCGGCGCCACGGGCGGCCGGCATGGCGGCGAGCGCGAGCGAGGTCGCCACGAAGGTGGCGGCGGCGGTGGAGAGCAGAGACCGGGCAATCCTGGTCCTGTCCATTCGTGATCCTTTCTCGGGTTGGGATTCGTCGCGTGGCTGTCGCCACGAACGTCGGCAGGGCGGACGGCAAGGGGAAGGTGCGGGAGGAACCCTCTGATGGGCGGCATCCACCGACGCGCGGGGGTGACGCCCCGCGGCGAAGGTCGCTGCTGTCGTCCCGGGAATCGCTTGCGTCGTCCGGGACACCGAGGGTGTGCGGGCTCTGCCTGGGTGTGCAGAGCGGGCTAAATCAGCCTGAAGAAGTACTGAAACGGATGTCCTGCGCCATCGGCCCCTCCGGCCTGAGGTGGGTGTCAACCGGTTACATCATGACGTTAGCTCATGAATGGGGCATTAGGTGCAGGCAATGTGAAACTCCGCGAGGGATCTCGGGAGAAAAGACGAGGAGTCGTAGTTCCGACTGGAGTCGGCCGCGCCAGAAAGACGAGGCTGTTTCAGGAAAGAACCGAAAAATAACTCACTTTTAGCACTTTCGAGTCTATGACCTGCCAAAACGTCGTCAAAGAGCGTAAGTTCGCAGGGGTCAAGACGGCGCCCGTGAGCACCGCACCGGCGCGGTGGACGAGGTCCTCGCCGCGCCTGGCCCTAGGACGGGATTTCGCATGAGTACTGCAACCGCCGGGCGTGATCCGGTCATCGTGGTGAACCCGTGCGGCGGGGTCGAGCCTGGTCCACGGATCGTGGCGGCCGCCGGTAGCGGCGGCGGGGTGGGCGTGCTCGATCTTGCCCGGGGCGACCCCCGGGCGTTGTGGGCACTGGAACAGGCGGCGTCGTGGTCGGCGACGCCGATCGGGGTACGGATCCCGGCGGGTTGTGCCGCTGCGATGACGGATGTGGAGCGGGCCGCGAAGGGCAACCTTGGCCAGGTGGTGTTGCCGCCGGACAGCCCGTGGCCGGTGGGTGAGGCCGCCGGGCGGTACCGAGTGCTGGCGGAGGTGACCAGTCGTACGGAGGCACGCGCGGCGGCCACCGCCGGTGCGTACGGGTTGATCGCCCGCGGCTCGGAGTCGGGCGGACGGGGCGGCGAGCTGAGTTCGTTCGTCCTGTTGCAGCAGTTGCTCGCCGACGAGGCGCTGGACCTGCCGATCTGGGTGGCCGGCGGGATCGGGCCGCGTACCGCCGCCGCGTGTGTGGTCGGCGGGGCGACCGGAGTGGTCCTGGACGACCAGTTGGCGCTGATGCCGGAGTCGGACCTGCCGGAGGACGTGCGGGCCGTGATCGCGCGGATGGACGGCTCGGAGACGGTGCTGCGCGACGGCGTGCGGGGCGTACGCCGGGACGGTCGGCCGGACGGCACCGCCGAGCTGCTCCCGGTCGGTCAGGACGGCTGGTTGGCGGCGGTGTTCCGGGAGCGCTGGCGAAGTACGGCCGCCGCGGTGCGCGGCATCCGTGCGGAGATCGACGACGCGCTCACCGACGACGTCCCGGGCGAACTGCTGGCCCCGGGTTCGCCGTTGGCGCGGGCGCTCGGGGTGCGGATCCCGGTGGCGCAGGGGCCGATGACGCGGGTCAGCGACGTGGCGGCGTTCGCGGCGGCGGTGGCCGGTGACGGCGCGCTGCCGTTCGTCGCGCTCGCCCTGGCCAGCGGCGAACAGTCCCAACGGATGCTGCGGGAGGCCGCGCGGGCGCTGGGCGAGCGGCCCTGGGGAGTGGGGGTGCTCGGGTTCGTCCCGGAGGAGGTACGAGCCGCGCAACTCGCGGCGGTGCGGGAGGTCCGGCCCCGGGTGGCGATCATCGCGGGCGGTCGGCCAGGGCAGGCCAAGGCACTGGAGGCCGAGGGCATCACCACGTTCCTGCACGTACCGTCGCCGGGCCTGTTGCGGCAGTTCCTCCGCGCCGGATCGCGGCGATTCGTGTTCGAGGGCGCCGAGTGCGGTGGGCACGTGGGGCCGCGGACGAGCTTTCCGCTCTGGGAGGCGCAGGCGCTGACCCTGGCGGACTTCCTCGACAGCGCCCCAGCCGGTACCGCCGGTGAGGTGCAGGTGTTCTTCGCCGGTGGCATCCACGACGCCCGTTCGGCGGCGATGGTGGCGGCGCTGGCGGGGCCGTTGGCGCGGCGCGGCGTACAGGTCGGGGTGTTGCTGGGCACCGCCTACCTCTTCACGAGGGAGGCGGTCGACTGCGGGGCGATCCAGCCGCTGTTCCAGCGCCAGGCGATCGCGGCGACCGGTACGGCGATGCTGGAGACGGCGCCGGGACACGTCACCCGCTGCCTGCCCAGCCCGTACGTCGACGACTTCCACCGGGTGCGGCAGGAGCTGGCGGCGGCGGGGGCGGCCGGCCGGCAGGTGTGGGAACGGCTGGAGATGCTCAACGTCGGCCGGCTGCGGATCGCCAGCAAGGGCCGACGGCGCGACGGGGACGCGCTGGTCGCGGTGGACGAGGCGGGTCAGCACGCGGAAGGGCTCTTCATGGCGGGCCAGGTGGCCGTGCTGCGTGACACGCGGACGACCGTGGCCGACCTGCACGCCGGGGTGACCGTCGGGGCGCAGCGCCTGCACGCCGAGCGGAGAGCCGCGCTGGCCGCGACGCCCGAGCCGGAGACCGTCCGGGCCGCACCGGTGCCGGTGGCCCCGCTGGACGTGGCCATCGTCGGCATGTCCTGCGTCTTTCCGGACTCGCCGGACCTGCCCAGCTTCTGGCAGACGATTCTCGGCGGTCGCGACGCCATCCGGGAGGTGCCCGCCCAGCGATGGCCGGTGGAGACCTACTACGCGTCCGAGGTGGCGCCGGGCCGGGCGGGCCGGATCAGCGTGTCGAAGTGGGGCGCGTTCATCGCGCCGGTGCCGTTCGACGCCATCCGGTACGGCATCCCGCCGGCGGCGTTGGCGAGCATCGACCCGACCCAACTGCTGGCCCTGGAGGCGTCGCACCGGGCCCTCGTTGACGCCGGGTACGGCTACGACGTGCCGGGCGTCGACCACTCCCGTACCGGGGTGGTGTTCGGTGCCGAGGCGGGCAGCGACATGGGACACGCGCAGACACTGCGTACCATGCTGCCGGCGTACTTCGGCGACGTCCCCGCCGAGCTGGAGAACCAGCTGCCCAGGGTCACCGAGGACTCGTTCCCCGGCATGCTGGCCAACGTGATCGCCGGGCGGGTCGCGAACCGACTGGACCTGGGCGGACCGAACTTCACTGTGGACGCGGCCTGCGCCTCGTCGCTGGCGGCCATGGACGCGGCGTGCAAGGAGCTGGCGGCGGGCAGCAGCGACCTGATGATCTGCGGCGGCGCCGATCTGCACAACGGCATCAACGACTACCTGATGTTCACCTCGGCGCACGCGCTGTCGCCCACCGGTCGGTGCCGCCCGTTCGACAGCACCGGCGACGGCATCGCCCTCGGCGAGGGGGTCGCCTGTGTCGTACTCAAGCGGCTCGCCGACGCCGAGCGCGACGGTGACCGCATCTACGCCGTCGTCAAGGGGGTCGGTGGGTCCAGCGACGGGCGCGCGCTGGGCCTGACCGCGCCGCGCGCCGAGGGGCAGCGCCGGGCGCTCGACCGGGCGTACGCGCGCAGCGGCATCTCCCCGCGACAGGTCGGGTTGGTCGAGGCGCACGGCACCGGCACCGTCGTCGGGGACCGTACCGAGTTGGAGACCCTGACCAGGTTCTTCGTCGAGTCGGGGGCCCGGTCGGGCAGTTGTACGCTCGGCTCGGTCAAGTCGCAGATCGGCCACACGAAGTGCGCCGCCGGGCTCGCCGGTGTGATCAAGACGGCTCTCGCGCTGTACACCGGGGTCCGGCCGCCGACCATCAACCTGAGCCGCCCCAATCCGGCCTGGGACCCGCAGCGCAGCCCGTTCGCCTTCAACACCTCGGCCCGCCCCTGGAGCGCCCCGCCCGGCGAGCGGTTCGCCGGGGTCAGCGCCTTCGGCTTCGGCGGCACCAACTACCACGTGGTGCTCGCCGCGCACCCGCGTACCCCGGAACCGCGCCACGCGCGCCAGGAGTGGCCGGCGGAGCTGTTCTGCTTCCGGGGCCCCGACCGGGCCGCGGCGCACCGGGGCGTACGGAAGCTGGCCGCCACGCTGCGGACCACCGACCGGTACGGCCGGCCGTGGCGGCTACGTGACCTGGCCGGTACGGCCGCCGCCCAGGCCGACCCACGCTCGGGAGAGGCCCAGGTCGCGATCGTCGCCCGGGACGTCACCGAACTCGATCTGCTGCTGAACCGCGCGCTCGCCGGCGAGCACGATCCCGGACAGGGACTCGTCCAGCCGCCACCGCAGCACACCGGATCCGGCACCGCCGCCGGGAAGGTCGCGTTCCTCTTCCCCGGGCAGGGCAGTCAACATCCCGGCGCCCTGACCGACCTGTTCGTCACCTTTCCCGAGCTGCGCCAGTATCTCGGGCTCGGCCAGGAGTGGGCTGACCTGCTCTTCCCGCCGAGCGCGTTCGATACCGCCACGGAGGGCGCCCAGCAGGACCGGCTCCGCGACACCCGGGTGGCCCAGCCCGTACTCGGCATCGGCGGGCTCGCCGTCGACCACCTGCTCCGCCGGCTCAACATCCACCCCGACCTCACCGCGGGACACAGCTACGGCGAACTCGTCGCGCTCTGCGCGGCCGGCGCGTACGACCCGTCGACCCTGCTGCGGCTCAGCCGGCAGCGCGCCGACGCGATCCTCGCCGCCGTCGGTGACGGTCCGGAGACCGATCCGGGCACCATGGCCGCGGTCACCGCCACCGCCGACCGGGTCGGCGCGGTTCTGGCCAGTTCCGGCCTTGCCGAGCAGGTCGTCCTGGCCAACAGCAACGCACCCACCCAGCAGGTGATCTCCGGCCGCACCCCGGCGGTGCGGGCGGCGATCTCGGCGCTCAAGGCCGCCGGTCTGACGGCTCGCGGGCTCAACGTCGCCTGCGCGTTCCACAGCCCCCTCGTCGCCACCGCCGTCGATCACTTCGCGCAGGTGCTCGCCGCTCAACCGGTCGCCGCGCCCACCATCCCGGTCTGGGCCAACCGCACCGCCACCGCCTACCCGGTGGACGCCGACGAGCTGCGGCACGAACTCGCGGCCCAGCTCGGTGCCCCGGTCCGCTTCGTCGAACAGATCGAAGCCATGTACGCAGCCGGCGCCCGTACCTTCGTCGAGGCCGGACCCGGGCAGGTGCTGACCGGCCTGGTCCAGGCCGTCCTCGCCGACCGGCCACACCTCGCCGTGGCCTGCGACCGGCGTACCGGTGAAGGGCTCCGGGACTTCCTCATCGCCGTGGCACAGCTCGCCTGCACCGGGGTACCGGTACAGACCGGCTGGCTCTACCACGGCCGCGACACCGTCGTGGCGGGCACGACCGAGCCCGACGACCGCCCCTTCTGGACCGTCGACGGGCAGCTCGTCCGCGACCGCGACGGAGGCAGCCTCCCGGGCGGCATGACGCCCCCGCGACGCAGCAAGGAGTTGTCCATGATCGCAACAGTCGGGCCCACGGCCGGTGGCAGCGACGACCGTGACCGGCGGGATGGGCGGGACGAACTGCTCGCCGAATTCCTCCGGACCAATCGCGAGTTGATCGCCGCTCAGCACGACGTCATGCTCGCCTACCTCGGCAGCACCGGCGGCGGACATCTCGTCGGACGGTTACCGGGGAACCACCATCCGGCAGGCCCACCGGTCGAGACCACAGCCGTCACGGCAGGCCCGCCGGTACGGGTCACGCCAACGCCAACGCCAACGCCGGTGGCGAACCATGCCGTACCGATCCTGCCGGCGCCGGTGAGTCAGGCCCGGTCCATCTCGCCGGCGCCGGCCACGGGCAGCCCACCCGTGCCCCTCCCGGCCGGGCCGACGTCGGTCACGGTGCCGATGGTCGAGCCGCCCGGCAACGGAAGAGCCAGCACCGGCGCCGGAGGAGCCGGCATCGGGGCCGGAGGAGTCAGCATCAGCGGCGGAGGAGCCGGCGCTGGCGGTGGCACCGGGAGCGCCGTGGCCGCCGTACCGGTTGGCACGCTCGCGACGGAGCCGTCGGGGCTCGGCTTCCAGGCCGCGGTGTTGGTGGTGCTCAGCGAGCGGACCGGTTATCCGGCCGACCTGATCGAACTCGACCTGGATCTGGAGGCCGATCTCAGCATCGACTCGATCAAGCGGGCGGAGGTGGCCGGCGAGGTGGCCACCCGGCTCGGCCTGTCGGCCGAGGGCGATGAATCGGAGTTGGAGGGGTTGGTGAAGGCCCGGACCGTACGGGCGATGGTCGACTGGCTCACCAGCCGGGTGAACGACGCCGTGGCATCTCCGGTGGCGAACGGTGCGGTGGCTGCCCCTCCGGCGGCCGTCGGCGTCGCCCCGGCGGCCCGGACGATGACGGCGAACGTCGCCGCCGTGGCGCCGCCGGCCGGCGGGCCCGTCGCCCCGGCCGTCTCGCCGGCACCGGGCGGGGACGCGATGCCGATCGCGAGGGACTTCCAGGCCGCCGTGTTGGTGGTACTCAGCGAGCGGACCGGTTATCCGGCCGACCTGATCGAACTCGACCTGGATCTGGAGGCCGATCTCAGCATCGACTCGATCAAGCGGGCGGAGGTGGCCGGCGAGGTGACCACCCGGCTCGGCCTGTCGGCCGACGGCGATGAGTCGGAGCTGGAGGGGCTGGTGAAGGCCCGGACCGTACGGGCGATGGTCGACTGGCTCACCAACCGGGTGAACGACGCCGTGGCCGCCACGGTCCCCGTACGGTCCTCGACCGAGGCCGCCCGACCGGCCGTGGCCGAGGTGTCGTCCGCCGCACCGGTACGGGCGCGTACCGGACCGGCCGTGGCGGTGCCCGCCGGGCAGCAGCACCCGGCCCCGTCACCGACCCCGTCACCGGCCCCGGCGCCGGTGACGGCGGTGGGCGGCCCGAGACCGGTGGACGGTGCCACGTCGCTCGGTGTCGCGCCGACGCGGATGCTAGCCACGATGGTTTCGGTCCCGGAGGCACCGAGGCAACCAGCGACGGCGCTCGCGGATAGCACGCTGGTGGTCAGCGGACCCGCACCGGCCGCCGTACGGCTGGTCGACCTGCTACGTGGACACGGGGCGACCGTACGCATCGGCAGCGCGGCCGAGCCCGGCAGTCTGGACGGGGCGGACGGGCTGGTCCTGCTCGACGGGCTGGCCAGCGGGCAGGCACCGGTGCTCCCGGGTGCGTTCGAGCTGATCAAGAGGGCAGTGACCGGCGGGGTGCCCCGGGTGTTGGCGGTCGCCGACCCGAACGCCGGTGCGGAGGCGGACGGGCTGCGCGGCCTGTTCCGCACCATCGGCCGGGAGCACCCGTCGATCAGCTCGCGCCTGGTCGTCGTGGACGGTACGGAGCCCGCGGAGCGGCTCGCCCAGACACTGGTCGACGAGATGCTGGTCGGGGGCGAGGCGGCGGTGGTGAACCGGCGCGGCGGCCGGCGGTCCGGGTACGACCTGATGCCGGCGAGCCTCGGGGCGCTGGCGGCCGGTGGTGCCGGCCCGGCCGGCGACGGCGTGGCGGAGGCGCGGGCGATGGGACTGGACCGCGACTCGGTGGTGCTGCTGATCGGCGGCGCCCGTGGCATCACCTCCTGGGTCGCCCGTGCCCTCGCGTCGGCTGCCCGGTGCCGGATCGAGCTTGCCGGCCGTACCCCGTTGCCGTCCGGCCCCCCGGATCCGGCCCTGGCGACGGCCACCGACGCGGCGGCGGTGCGGGCGGTGCTCGCGCGCCAGCGGATCGGCTCCCCGGCGGCGATCGCCCGCGCGGCCCAGGGGGTCCTCGCCGGCCGTGAGGTCGAGGCCACCGTGCGGGAACTCGGTGAACTGGGCGCCAGAGTGCGCTACCACAACCTGGACGCCCGCGACGCGCAGGCGACCGAGCGGTTGATCACCGCGATCCACGATCAGTACGGCCGCATCGACGGGCTGGTGTACGCCGCCGGCGTGATCGAGGACAAGCTGATCGTCGACAAGGATCCTGAGTCGTTCGGCCGGGTCTTCGACACGAAGGTGACGGGCGCCCGGTCGGTGCTGGACGCGCTGGACGCCCTCGGCAGTCGTCCGAGGTTCGTCGTGTTCTACGGCAGCATCGCGGCGGTGTTCGGCAACCGTGGCCAGTGCGACTACGCGGCAGCCAACGACGCCCTGGAGACGATGGGCGCCCGATGGGCGGCCCGGACCGGCAACCGCTGCCTGACGGTGCACTGGGGGCCGTGGGCGCCGGCCGAGGGGCACGGCGGCATGGTCAGCCCGGAACTGGGCCGGGAACTCGCCCGGCGCGGCATCGGCCTGATCGACCCGGAGGAAGGCGCACAGAGCCTGCTGAGGGAGTTGGCCTGGGGCGACCCGACGCTCACCTCCGTCGTCTACACCGCGTCGGGCTGGTGACCGGCATGCCCGGTGACCCGGTCGCGATCGTGGGGATGGCGGTGCTGCTGCCGGCCGCGGGTGACCTGGACAGCTACTGGCGCAACCTGGTCGAGGGCGTCGACGCGATCACCGAGACGCCGCCGCACCGATGGGACGCGGAGTTCTACGACCCGGACCGGGCAGACCGGCCGGACCGGCTCTACTGCCGTCGGGGCGGGTTCGTCGACGACCTGGCCACCTTCGATCCGCTCAAGTTCGGCATCATGCCGGCGTCCATCGCCGAGATCGAGCCGGACCAGCTCATCGCGCTGAACGTCGCGGCGGCGGCGATCGAGGACGCCGGGGGAATGGACCGGCTGCCCGCCCGTGAGCGGGTGGGGGTGATATTCGGCCGGGGTGGCATCCTCAGCCCGGCCCAGGCCCGGTACGCGCAGCGGGTGCGGATGTCCAGCCAGGTCATCCAGGTGCTCCGCGAGTTGATCCCGGACCTGCCGGAGAGCCGGTTGGACGCGGTACGGGCGAGGTTCGACGAGCGGCTCGGCAAGCATCAGCCGGAGGGGACGATCGGACTGGTGCCGAACCTGGCCGCCTCCCGGGTGGCCAACCGGCTCAACCTGCTCGGGCCCGCGTACACGTTGGATGCCGCCTGCGCCTCGTCGCTGATCGCGGTGGACCAGGCGATCGGCGAGCTGAACAGCGGCCGGCTCGACGCGGTTCTCGCCGGTGGCGTACACCACGTGCACGACATCAGTTTCTGGTCCGTGTTCAGCCAACTCGGCGCCCTCTCCCGACGGGGCGAGATCCGGCCGTTCGACAGCTCGGCGGACGGGCTGCTCATCGGCGAGGGCACCGGGGTCGTCGTACTCAAGCGGATGGCCGACGCGGTGCGCGACGGCGACCGGACGTACGCGGTGATCCGCGGCAGCGGGATGTCCAGCGACGGGCGGGCCGCGAGCATGGTCAATCCGGCCAGCGCCGGTCAGGTGTTGGCCGTCCGGCAAGCCTGGGCGGCGGCCGGGCTGGACCCGACCGCACCGGACGCGCTGGGCCTGCTGGAGGCGCACGGCACCGCGACGCCGACCGGGGACGGCGCCGAACTCACCACCGTCGCCGAGGTGTTCGGTCCGCATCGGGGTGGGGCACGACCGGTGATCGGTTCGGTGAAGTCGATGATCGGCCATGCCATGCCGGCGGCCGGGATCGCCAGCCTGGTCAAGGCGGCCCTGGCCGTGCACCGCGGTGTGCTGCTGCCGACATTGCACTGCGACACGCCGCGGCCGGAGCTGGAGCGTACCCGGTTCGCGCCGATCACCACCGCCCAGCCGTGGGAGAGCGACGGACCGCGCCGAGCCGGCGTCAACGCGTTCGGCTTCGGCGGCATCAACGCCCACGTGGTCCTGGAGGAGACCCCGGACGCATTCGCGGACCGGCGGGGCGGCACGGGCTCGGCCGGCCCGGTGACCGGGCGGGTGCCGGTGCCCGCAGCGGAGTCCATGGCCGTGCGGGAGTCCGTTGCCGCAGTGGAGTCCGTTGCCGCTGGGGAGGTGGGCGGTCCGGCCACGGTACGGGTCACCGTCGAGCAGCCCGACGAGGTGCTGTGGCTGGCCGCCCCCGAGCCGGCCGCGCTCGCCCGCCTGCTCGACACCGACGATCACGACGTACGCCTCCTCGGTGCCGCCCGGGCGCGTCAGGCCGCCCACGCCGGCGTACGGCCGCTGGCGCCGGACGAACGCTGCCGGCTCGGCATCGTCAGCCCCGACCCCAAACGCCTCGGCACCGCCCGGCGAGCCGTCGCCAGAGGACAGTCCTGGCGCGGTGCCCGGGACATCTGGTTCAGCCCCACCCCACTGCTCGCCGACGACTCCGGTGGGCAGCTCGCCTTCGTGTATCCCGGGCTCGAGGCGGAGTTCAGTCCGCGCACCGCGGACATCGCGGCGCACTTCGGTCTGCCGGACCGGCAGTGGTCCGCCGACGATCTCGGCCGGCACGGTACCGGCGTGATCGAGGTCGGCAGGCTGCTCGACGACGCCCTGCGCCGGATCGGAATCACCCCGCACGCGGTCGCCGGGCACAGCATCGGTGAATGGACCGCCGCGGCCACCACCGGGCAGGTCAGCTCGGCATCCATCGACGAGTTCCTCGCCGCGTTCAACTCGACGTCGGTCGAGGTGCCCGGCCGCGCGTTCGCCGTGATCGGCGGGGCCGCGGAACAGGTCACCCCGCGACTCGCCAGCTTCCCGGGGGTGGCGCTCTCCCACGACAACGCGCCCGCCCAGTGCATCGTCAACGGACCCGAGAGCGAGATAGAACTGCTCGTCGAGGCGCTCCGCGACGACGGCCTGCTCTGCCAGAAGCTGCCGTTCCGCTCTGCCTTCCACACGCCGATGTTCGCGTCCGGGTTGGAGTCGATCGGCGCGGCCCTGCGTCGCTGGCAGGTCCGCCCCACCCGGGTACCCGTCTGGTCCAGCACGCTCAGGGCGCCGTTCCCCACCGAGCCGGCCCGGGTACTGGAGATCTTCGTCCGGCACATGCTCGAACCGGTCTGGTTCCGGCAGACCGTCGGGGCCATGTACGACTCCGGCGTCCGGGTGTTCCTACAGGTCGGCGCCGGACAGCTCGCCTCGGTCATCGGCGACAACCTGCGTGGCCGCGACCACCTCGCCATGCCGGTCAACGTCACGCACCGCAGCGGGCTGGACCAACTGCGCCGGGTCGCCACCGCACTGTGGGTCGAGGGCGCCGCACCGGACCTGCGCGTCCTCGCCGCGCGTACCCGGGTCACGGCGCCCGCCACCGCCCAGCCCGCCCGCCGAGGCCCGACCGTGCGGCTCGACCTCGGTGGCCCGCTGGTCCGCCTCGGGGAGGGAGCCGACGGTCTGCTCGGCGTCTCGGTGCACCTCGCGCCGGGCGGCAGCCCGGAGGACGCCGGTGGCGCCGGCGCCACGTCCAGCCCGATCGAGGTAGCGGGCAGACCCGGCTCAGCCGCTGTGGAAGGAGCCGTCCCCGTCCCGGCGCAGGACTCCGTGGGGGCGCGGGCCTCGGCAACGGCGCGGGACTCCGTGCCGGCGCCTGCCTCGACAACGGCGCAGGACTCCGTGCCGGCGCGGGCCTCGACAATGGCGCAGGACTCCGTCCCGGCGCAGGATTCCGTGCCGGCGCGGGCCTCGACACTGGCGCAGGATTCCGTGCCGGCGCGGGCCTCGATAACGGTGCAGGACTCCGGGTCGGCGCAGGGCTCGGTGGTGGCGCCGGCCGATGCGGCGCTGCCAGGATCGTCGGCCCTGGCCACGCTGCACAGGCTCGCCGGCCACTCCAGTGCTGCGGCGGAACTCGCCACGCTGCTCTCCGCCACACCGGCCGTCGAGGCCACCGATGGTGGGACCGGGCAGACGACCCCGACACCACCGCCGCGCCCGTACCGCACGGTCCTGCGGGTCGCCCTCGACACCATGCCGTACCTGCGTGACCACTGCTTCTTCGTCCAACCCGACGACTGGCCCGACGCGGAGGACCGCTGGCCGGTGGTACCGGCCACCACCGTCGTCCAGCACATGGTGGACGCCGCCGAGCAGGCCGCCCCGGGTACCCGGGTGGTCGGGGTACGCGCCGCGCGGTTCAACCGTTGGTTGATCGCGGCGCCGCCGCAGGACGTCGAGATCACTGCCCAGCCGGTCGGACCGGGCCGACTCGATGTGGTCCTCGACGGTTACGCCCGCGCGACGGTGGAGGTGGCGCCGGACTACCCGGCCGACCCTCCGGCGGTCTGGCGGTACGACCCGGCCACCGAGCGCCCGCCAGAGTTGCCCGCCGACGAGATGTACGCCGAACGCCTGATGTTCCACGGTCCCCTGTTCCGGGGCGTGACAAAGGTGCACGCCCTCGGCGACATGCACGTCCGTGGCGTGGTGACCGCCCCGGCCCCGCCCGGCGCGCTGCTCGACAACGCGCTCCAGTTGGTCGGCAACTGGCTCATCACGACGCAGCCGGTGCGGACCGTGGCGCTGCCGATGGAGTTCGGCCACGTCCGGTTCTTCGGGCCGTCACCGGCGCCCGGTACGACGCTCGAGTGCGTGGCCCGGGTGCGCTCGATCGACGACCGGCAACTCGTCGCCGACACCCAGCTCTCCGTCGACGGCCGGGTGTGGGCACAGATCGAGGGCTGCGTCGACCGGCGGTTCGACAGCCATCCCACAGCCCGTCCGGCGGAGCGCTTTCCCGAGCGCAATCCGATGTCGCTGCGCCAACCGGAGGGCTGGAACATGGCCTTCGACTGCTGGACGGACCTGGTCACCCGCGGCATGGCCGCTCGCGGCATCCTTGGTACCAGCGGTTACGCCGACTACGAGCGGCAGCCGCCCAGGGAACGCAAGCACTGGCTGCTCGGCCGGATCGCGGTCAAGGACGCCGTCCGCTTCCAGCAGTGGGAAGCCGGCCATACCGACGTCTACCCGATCGAGTTGACCGTCACGAACGAGCCGAACGGCCGGCCCCGGGTACGCCTGCGGCCCGGTCGGGGCTTCCGCGACTGTCACGTCTCACTCGCCCACACGGCCGAGGTCGGAGTGGCGATCGCGAAGCCCCGCCCGCCCGACGCACCGCCCGGTGCCCCCGGCGTCGGCATCGACGTCGCCGAGATCGCGGACCAGCCGGACGGCACGGTCATGGCCGCGCTGTCCGAACCGGAACGGCGGCTGCTCGCCTCGGTGGCGACCGGCGAGGACCTGTCCCCGTGGCTCGCCCGCTTCCAGGTCGCGAAGGAAGCCGCCGCCAAGGCGGAGGGCACCGGCCTCACCGGGGACCCGGGCCGGTTCGCGGTGGTGGACGCCAACCCGAGCACGCTGATCGTCGAGGTCGGCGACCGCGTCTACCAGGTCGCGCACCGAGACGTGGCGAATCCTGAAGACCTGCCGGTACGGCGGTACGTCGTCGGCTGGACCTGGGGGCCGGAGCCTGCCCACCGAACCGGCCGCCCGTAGCGACCGGACCACGAGAAGGGACATCACATGCCTGTGGACCGGGCCGTGATCCTCGCCGAGGTTGGCGAGATGCTGCACGCGATCCTCGACGACGCCGGAGTCGACGGTGAGATCACCATGGCGACCAGGTTCCAGGACGACCTGGAGATGGAGAGCATCGACGTCGTCTCCCTCGCCGGTCGTCTACAGGGGCGCTACGGCGACGCGGTCAACCTCGCCCAGCTCGTGGCCGGCCTCGACCTGGACTCGATCCGGCAACTACAGGTCGGCCAGCTCGTCGAACACATCGCCGCCGCGCTCGACCGGACGGAAGCCAGCGGCACCCCGGACACCAGCGTCGGCACCGTAGACACCAGCCAGGGCAGAGCGGGTACGCCGGCATGAGCGAGCTTGGCGAGCGAATCGTGTGGTTCAGGGTGTGTGTGCCTCGTGGCGGCATGGAGCGAAGCGGAGTGCCGGCATGAGTATGGTTCGGGCCAACGGGCTGTCCGTGCACGTGGAGGAAGTCGCCCCAGCCGAAGCGGTCGCCGGCCGGCACGGTGCCGCACCGACCGCCGTGTTGATCCACGGCCTGACCACGGACACCCTGGCCAGCTGGTATCTCACCCTCGCCCATCCGCTCGCCGCCGCCGGCCTCCGCGTGATCATGTACGACCTGCGCGGCCACGGGCACACCGAACGCCCGCCGGAAGGCTACGCGTTGGACGACTTCGTCGACGACCTGACGGCGCTGCTGGCCGCGCTCGACGTGACCGGCCCGATCCACCTGTTCGGCAACTCCTTCGGCGGCACGATCGCGTTCGGCTACGCGGTACGACACCCCGAGCGGGTCACCGCCATCGCCGCGATCGAGTCCTCCCCGCCCACGGCGGCGTGGTTCGAGCAGGTGGCCCAGCAGCTCGACCACGCCGCCGCGTACCTGCCGCGTGAACACGCGCTCGCCGAGATCAGGGCCGAACGCGGGGAACTCGCCAGCCGTCGGGCCAGGACCGCCCGGGAGGTGCTCGCCGGCACGAGCCTCGTACGCGACCTGCCGGCCAGCCGGCTACCGGCGGAGGAGGTGATCGCCGCGATCGGCTGCCCGGTGCTGTGGGTGTACGGCGGCGCCTCGCCCGTGGTCGGACTGGTCCCCGAGGCCCGGCGGCTGTTGCCGCGGGCGCGGTTCGTCACCGTACCCGGCCAGCGGCACTCCCTCCTCGTCGACCAGCCGGCTGCCGTACGCGACATCGTGCTGTCCTGGCTACGCGAGGACTGCGGCCTTCCACCCGGCCAGCCGGGCCACACCGGGCTCTCCGGTCAGGACGGTCGGGATCAGCCGTCCGCCCCGGCGACCACCCACTGATCCGCTCACTGATCGACTCACTGACTCCGCTTACTGATTTCGCTCACTGATCCGCATCGCAGAGGAGGACCTTCGATGGAGTCACCGCCCGCTGGCCAGGCGATCATCATCAGTACCGGTCGGTGCGGGTCGACGCTGCTGTCCGACTTGGTCGCCGAGCAGTCCGACACCCTCTCGGCCCATGAGTTCTTCGCGTCGGTGGAGACCTGGACCGGCGCCAGAGGGGTGCTCAGCGGAGCCGAATACTGGTCACGGTTGAGCAGCCCCAGACCGGAACTCGCCACGCTGTTCCGGATCGGCCTCGGCCCGGCCGAGGTGTGCTACCCGGCCGACGGTCGATGGGCCGGCAACCTCGTCGAGCTGCCCCGGGTCCTCGCGACCACGCTGCCGAAGATCTCGTCCGACCCGGACCACCTGTTCGACATGCTCGCCGAACTGGTGCCCGGGTTTCCGGCTCAGTCGTTGGCTCGGCACCATCAGATGTTCCTGGACCTGCTCACCTCGCTCGCCGCCCGGCGGCGGTGGGTCGAGCGTTCGGGCGGTTCCAGCCACCTCGCGCGGTACCTGCTGGAGGAGTTCCCCACCGCGAAAATCGTCTACCTGACCCGCAACCGGGAGGACACCGCCCGGTCGATGAGCCGGCACTCCTCCTTCCAGCTTCTCCAGCTCAGGCTGGAGTTTCTCGGCCAGTACGGGATCGACCCGTTCGAAGTCGGCGCCGACCAGCAGGTGCCGGAGGAGCTGGAGCGCTACCTGCCGAGCCGATTGACCGCCGAGACGATGAGCGAGCGTGGCCAGGACGTCCAGCGTTACCGGGGGTTGTGCGCGTTCCTCACCAGCGAGGCCGAGCAGGCCATCGCCGATGCCGGGCCGCGGGACCTGTTGCGGATGACGTACGAGGAACTCGTCGACGACCCGCTGGCGCAGCTCGCGCGGCTGGGCCGGTTTCTGGAGTTCGACGACTGGGAGCAGTGGGCGCAACGGGTGGCCGGGGCGGTCGAGTCGGGCCCCCGCCAGCGCGATGCGGCGGCTATCGCCTGATCGGCGGAACGACGCGCCGCCCCGCCGCCAATTCGCATCGAGGAGTCCAGCGGTGGTTGTCGGTCACCGGCCACCCGTCAGGGCGGCTCGGGTGTGTGGCGCGGTCCAGTCCAGATCGGGCCCGGCCGGAACGATCCGGGTCGGGTTCAGCCACGGGTGGGTGACGAAGTAGTGGCGCTTGATCTGTGCGAAGTCGGTGGACTCGCGGAACGCCGGCCGCTGGTAGAGGTCGCGGGCGTACGCCCACAGGTGGGGGTAGTCGACGATTCGGCGCAGGTTCGCCTTGAAATGGGTCGCGTAGACCGCGTCGAACCGGGCCAGGGTGACCCAGAGCCGTACGTCGGCTTCGGTGAGCCGGTCGCCGAACAGGTAGCGCTGCCGTGCCAGCCGAGCGTCGAGCTGGTCCAGCGCCTCGAACAGGTCACGCACCTCCCGCTCGTACGCCTCCTGTGAGGGGGCGAACCCGCACCGGTAGGGGCCGTCGTGGACCCGGGTGTAGAGGAAGTCGTGCAACTCGTCGATCTCGGTACGCAGGTCGGCCGGGTAGAGGTCGCCGTCGTCCGTCGCCCACTCGTCGAACGCGGTGGCGAGATCCGTACTCAGTACCCGGTAGTCGTTGCAGACGATCCGGCCCGTCCTCCGGTCCCAGAGCACGGGTACCGAGACGTGGCTGTCGTACTCCGGATCGGTGGCCTCGTACGCCTCCGACAGGAAGGCGAAGCCGTTCACCTCGTCCGGGCCGTGCCCCTCCCCGGCACGGAACGCCCAGCCCCGGCCGTCCCGGATCGGATCCACCAGAGAGATCGACACGACGTCGGTGAGGCCCCTCAACCGCAGGACGATGGTGGACCGGTGGGAGAACGGGCAGGGCGCCGCCGCGTACAGGTGGTAGCGCTGCGGCTCGGCCCGGAACCCGCTCGACCCGTCCGCGGTGATCCGGTCGCGAAATGCCGGGTCGGCCCGTTGCAGCGGCTGGCCGGCGCGGTTCTTCGGCAGGTAGGGACCGAACTCGTCGAAGTCGACGGGGCTGGCGGTGCGGGCGGCGACGGACATCGCGAGGAGTACCTCCGGTGATCGTGCGGAGCGGACTCGTTCGTCCGATGGTGACGTGTCAGGCCGAGGCTTTCACCGCGGTCCAACCGCCGTCCACCACCAGGGTGGTACCGGTGACGTAGCCGGCGTCCGGCGAGGCGAGGAAGGCGATGGCCGCCGCCACCTCGTCCGGGGTGCCGAACCGGCCGGCCACGGTCTCCGCGACGCTGCGCTGCCGGTCCACTTCGGACACCCTGTCCCAGGCGGCGGTGCGGATCGGGCCGGGCAGGACGGTGTTGACCCGCACCTCGGGGCCGTACTCGACGGCGAGCTGGCGGCCGAGCGCGACCAGCCCGCCCTTGGCGGCGGCATAGGCGGGGTGCCCGGGCAGCCCGACCAGCGCGTGCACGGAGGAGACGAGCACCGCCGCGCCCCGACCGGCGCGCAGGTCGGCCAGGCAGGCCCGCAGGCCGAGGAAGGTGCCGGTGAGGCTCACCGCGAGCTGTCGGTCCCAGGACTGCCGGCTGGTCTGGTGCGCCGGGGCGACCTCGCTGAAGTAGGCGTTGCTGACCAGGATGTCCACCGGGCCGAATCGATCACGCAGCGTCGTCACCGCGCCGTCCCAGGCGGTCTCGTCGGAGACGTCGGCGACGATCGGGAAGGCCCGGCCACCGGCCGCGACGATCTCCTCCGCGACCTGGTCCGGAGCCCGGAGATCGACCAGGCCGACCGCCGCGCCCTCGGCGGCGAGGCGTCGGGCCGTGGCCGCGCCGATGCCGCCGTAAGCCCCCGTGACCAGGGCAACCTTGCCGTCCAGTCGTCGCATCCGCTGGTTCACCACCCGTCGCCGTCCGGCCCGTCGCCGTCCGGCAGAGCACGACATCAAGCACGACCTCAATCAGGAAGAAATCCTTCCGGCCACGATCCCCGGATGCAACCTTCCGGGTCCTCGGCCACCTCGGACTCGCCGGGCACCTCGGCACCCCCCCGGTCCTCATCCGGCTCCGTCCTCATCCGGCCGGCTCGCCGCCTGGCCGACCGCGACCAGGTCGGTGGGGCGGTCACTGGGGACGACCAGGGTGCCGCCGCAGGCCAGCGTCCAGTAGATCCCGGCGACCGAGCTGTCGAACGAGATCGAGGAGCAGAGCAGGAACGTCGTGGGGTCAGCGCAGCGGTGCGGGCCGGATCTCCGGCGGTGCCGGTTCGACCAGGAACACCTGACCGGCGTGCCCCGGATCGCAGGGCCGCTGGACCAGTTCGGCCCACTCGGCGTCCAAGTGGTCGACGGTGACGCAGAGCCCGCTGTGTACGAGCCGGAGCCGGAAGCCCGGCCGGGGCGACTCGACCGGGTCCAGGTGGAACTGCTCCCCGGCCCCCTCCTGGCCGCAGTAGTCGTCCTCGACCCGGGCACCCACCTTCCGGCTGCCCTCCCGGATGCCCATGCAGCCGGGTCCGAACTCCGGGTGGTCGGTCCGGATCAGATAGCTGATGCCGCCACCTGAGGCGGTGATCGGGGCACTCAGGCTCCTCGCCGGGAACGCCCCGGCACAGCTCGCCTGGAAGACCTGTCCGTCGCCGCGTCCGGCGCGTTCGGAGAGGCAGAGCCCGGAGTGCGCCACCCGGATCCGGGTCGCGCCTTGGCCGCCGGCCTCCCGGGTACCCGGGTCGACGTCGCCGGTCGGAGCGGATCGGACGGTCCCGGTCGGACCGGTCCGGGCGGTGCCGTCCCGGTCGGCCGGTCGGGACAGCCACCATCCGGTGAGGACGGCGGCGATCGCCACCACCGCACCCGTGGCGACGGCCAGCAGCAGCAGGCCGGGCCGGGGTCGCCGGTCGGGCGGGCCGGGGAGTACGGCCGGCTCCGGCCCGGCCGGCCCGGCAGTCGGCGGCATCGCGGCGGCGTCCACGAGGCGTCGGCGTGCCGCCAGCCACCGGTCCACCGACTCCGGGGACTCACCGCAGGCCCGGGTCAGCGCCCGGACCAACTCCTCGCGGGGCAGGGTGTTCCGACCCAACATGGTGGCGAGGGTGCTCGCCGGCAGGTTGTCACCGGCCGCCCGGGCCAGCCGCTCGATCCGCCGAAAGCTCAACCCCGACCGGTCGCGCAACTGCCGGAGCAGCCCGACGAGGTCGGTCGGCGTCTCGGCGCTGCCAGGATCGAGGTCGTCGGTGCCATCGGGCATCGGTGGGGTACCTCCGGCGGACGGTGCCACGAGGCCGCCGGCGGGACGGGCAGCCGGTGCGGACAGGTGCGGACCGGAGCCTCGGCACGGGACCGATCGCCGATCATGGACATGTTAGCGCGCGTCCCTTCCGCGCCTCGGGTGACCGATGGTGCTGGGTCGCTGACCACCGTCGTCGTGCGGCTGCGATACGACGCCGCGCGTGGTGACCCGGCATGCGATACGACGCCGCGCGTGGTGACCCGGCATGCGATACGACGCCGCGCGTGGTGACCCACATGCGATACGACGCCGCGCGTTGTGACCCGCACCGGACAACGGCCATACTGACAGCCTTCCATGGTGGCGAGACCGACACGCTTTCCAGAGCGGCCAGCGCGACGGCGTTCCGGGGAAGGTCGGCGAGGAGCACAGGAGGTGGCACCATCAGCGCCCGCAGGGTTCTCTTCGTCGGTGGCAGCGGCATCATCAGCTCCGCCTGTTCCCGGCTCGCCGTCGAGCGGGGGATCGAGCTGACGGTGCTCAACCGGGGCACCACCACCCGACGACCGCTGCCGGCCGGGGTCACCGTGCTCCGGGCCGACATCCGCGATCCGGACTCGGTCCGGGCCGCGCTGGGCGGTCGGGAGTTCGACGCGGTGGTCGACTGGATCGCCTTCACCCCGGCACACCTGCGTACCAGCATGGAGCTGTTCCGGGACCGGACCGGCCAGTACGTCTTCATCAGCTCGGCCTCGGCCTACCAGACCCCGCCGGCCCGGCTGCCGATCGTGGAGTCGACCCCGCTGCGCAACCCGTACTGGCGATACTCCCGGGACAAGATCGCCTGTGAGGACCTGCTCGTCCGGGCGTACCGGGAGGAGGGGTTCCCGGCCACGATCGTGCGCCCGTCGCACACCTACGACCGGACCGCGGTGCCGTTCGACGGCGGCTGGACCGTGCTCGACCGGATGCGCCGGGGTCGGGAGATCGTCGTGCACGGGGACGGCACATCACTGTGGACACTCACCCACCACACGGACTTCGCCCGGGGCTTCGTGCCGCTGCTCGGGCATCCCGCCGCGATCGGGGACGTCTTCCACATCACCTCCGACGAAGCGCTCACCTGGAACCAGATCGCCGAGACGCTGGCGGCGGCGGCCGGCGTACCGGCCCGGATCGTGCACGTGCCGTCGGACGCGATCGCGGCGGCGGATCCCGAGTGGGGTGCCGGGCTGCTCGGCGACAAGGCGCACTCGATGGTCTTCGACAACACCAAGCTGCGCCGGCTGGTGCCGGACTTCGTGGCGACGGTGCCGTTCGCGCAGGGCGCTCGGGAGATCGTCGACTGGTACGACGCCGATCCGGTCCGGCAGCGGGTCGACGTCCGGCTGGACGCGTTGCACGACCGCCTGGTCGAGACGTACCGGATCCGCGACCTGGTCCCGGCCGGCTCGGAGGACTGAGACTCGTCAGCGGACCAGGGCTCGGAGGGCTAGGGGCTGTCTCGCGGATCTCTGGCGGGCTGCGGCGGGCCCAGACGGCGCCCGGCGGCGTTGGAGGTTCGCCCGGATACGACACCGGTATCCGGACAAACCTCCGCCTTGCCGGATCACCGCCTGGACTCCGCCTCGCTCCACCGAGATCCGCGAGACAGCCCCTAGCCCCTGGGTACGGTGGCCAGCCGGATCCGGACCAGCAGGTCATGTACGGCCGGCTCCGCCGTCGGCCGCTCGGGCAGCCGGGACGCCTGCTGCGCCTCGTCCAGCGCGGCGTGCAGGGCGGTGAGATCGGCGTCCAGCCGGTCGGCTCCGGGCGCCTCGGCGACTCCGGCGAGCAGGTCGTGCTCGCCGGCTGCCTTGGCTCCGATCAGCGCGCCGAGGTAGTTCGGCGCCTCGGCCAGTTCCGCCGCCAGGGTCGGTAGCTGGGCCACCAGTCGGCCGGTCCGCATCAGGTGGATGCCGGTGAGCAGGGTCCGGAACGTGTAGAGCAGCGGCTTCAACTCTCCGGTCTGGTCGAACAGCCGGTGCTGGGTCTGCGCGAAGCCCCGGTAGTGGTGCGCGTGGTGCCGGGTGAGACAGCCGGGCGCCAGCGCGGCCAGCTCGGCGTGCGCGTCCCCGGTCAGCACGACGAGCGGGGAGAGGAGCTGCTCCAGGACGTACCCGTTGCGCCGCAGCAGCAGTTGGCCGAACTTCGCCGCGTCGTGGGTGACCAGGTCTATCTCGACCCCGTCCCGGGTCCAGCTCCGGTCCACTGTGGCCGGACCGTGCCGCAGCCCGACCACCTCGGCGGCCGGCAGCAGGTGCGCGCCGCGCAGGTCGACGTCGGAGTCCCGGGACGGGAAGCCGTAGAGGTGGGCGCCGGAGACGGTGGCGAAGAGCAGCGGGTAGGGCTGGTCGGCCAGCACGTCGCGCAGCGCGGCCGGGTCCAGCCGGGTCAGGTCGGGTGCGGCTCCGCTCCGGCCGGTGTCGCCGGTCGCCCGGGAGCCCTCCGGGCGCGTCATCCCGGTGCCTTCCGAGCGCGTCATCCCAGTGCCTCCCGGGTGCGTCATCTCCGTGCCCTCCGAGTGCGTCATCCCAGTGCCTCCCGGGCGCTGCGGGCGCGTACCGAGTAGAGCCAGGCGTCGACCCGGGCCGCGTCGGGCGCCGCCGGCAGCGGGGTGTGGGTGACGGCGTCGTCGAGGTCGGCGTGCAGGGCCAGCCGCCAGCGTTCCACCTCGGCCCACGGGACCTCGCCCCGGCGTACGGCCAGCAGCCGGTCGCGGTACGGCCCCACGTCCAGTTCCAGCCGGCCTTGCCGGAGCAGGTCACCGGCGGCTACCAGCAGCCGGAGCAGGTGCATGACGTGCTTCCACCGGGGCTCGCCGCGTTGCCGCAGGTCCGCCTCCAGCTTCTTGAACTGACTGAGCACATAGCCGGAATAGGTCTGGTAGACGAGCTGGGACAGGAACGCCGGCCGCAGTTCGAGGAGTTCCTCGCCGACCGGGGTGACGGTGAGCACGGTGCGGGAGTGCAGCACCTCCAGCAGGTTCGGGTTGGCCTTCAGGGCCAGCTCGCAGAAGCGCTCGACCTCCCAGGAGAACCGTTCCGGCTCCGGCCCGTCGAGGTGGCTCGGTGGCTTGGCCAGCGACCAGAAGGCGGTCGCCGGAGCGGCGTAGACGCCCCGGACGTCGGTGTCGGACTCCTCGGTGGCCAGCCCGAAGGCGCGGGAGCCGACCACCGCGGCATAGATGGTGTGCCGGGCGACCAGGCCGGGCCCGTCGACCGCCGCCGTCCCCGCCTCGACCGCCAGGTTCCGCTGGTACGCCTTGCGCAGCGCGAGCTGCCCGCGCGGGCTGCGTAGCCGCCGCCCGTCGGTGAGCTGGACCAGGTAGCCGTCGTCGGTCGGGTCGTGGCCGAGTACCCGGCCGGTGGCGCCGCGCTGCACCCGGGTACCCGCCAGGTCGGCGGCGGTCTGCCGCAGCACCACCTGGGTACCGTCGGGCAGCCGGGGAGCCGTTGATCGCCTGGACATGGCGGACATCGTGCCGTACCCGAGGTCCCGGCCGCATCCGAGATCACACCCGCACCGCCCGCACCAGCCGTGCCAGGGACGGCGCGGCGGGCCCTCGGTCGACTCCTGTCGTACCCGGCGGCGACAATCGGGTGATGTTCCTCGCCACGCGGCCCGGCCCGGCCGGACGGTGCCGTCCCCCGGTCGACCCAGTGGGTACGCTCGCTACCGGCGTGGGGCCCACCCCGGCGCCCAGCCCGCCGACCAGCGGCGCACGACCGGCAACTCTGGGAGTTCACCTCGTTGACTGCACAGCCTGAAATCCTGTACGGGGCCGACGACCTCACCCACCTCGAGGGTCTGGACGCGGTCCGGAAGCGGCCCGGCATGTATATCGGGTCGACCGACGGCCGTGGCGTGGGTCACCTCTTCAACGAGATCGTGGACAACTCCACCGACGAGGGGGTCGCCGGTCACGCGACCCGGGTCGAGGTCACCCTGCACGCCGACGGCTCGGTGCAGGTCGACGACGACGGCCGGGGGATCCCGACCGACGTGCACGCCAAGTCCGGGCTCTCCGGCGTCGAGCTGGTGCTGACCCGGCTGCACGCGGGCGGCAAGTTTGGCAACTCCGGCTACAAGACCTCCGGCGGCCTGCACGGGGTGGGCGCCTCGGCGGTCAACGCGCTCTCCCGGCGGTTCGACGTCACGGTGCGCCGGGACGGCAAGATCCACCAGATGTCGTTCCAGCACGGCGTACCGGGAATATTCGACGGGGCAGGCGCCGGGGCCACCTTCGCCGCCCACCCCGGGCTGCGGCTGCTCGGCAAGATGAAGCGCGGCGAGTCGACCGGCACCTCGATCCGCTACTGGTACGACGCGCGCTACTTCGAGAGCGGCGCCACCCTCGACGTCGAGGCGGTCCGCACCAAGCTCCGGCACACCGCGTTCCTGGTGCCCGGCGTGACCTACGTGCTGCGGGACGCCACGGGCGGGGCGATCAGCGCCGAGACGTTCCACTTCCCGAACGGCCTGGCCGACATGGTCGACTACCTCGCACCGGCCGCCGACAAGCCGGTCTCCGGCACCCTGTTGATCACCGGTGAGGGCAGCTACCGGGAGAACGCCGCCGACGCCAACGGCGTGATGCGGAGCAACGTCGAGCGCCGGGCCGAGGTCGAGGTGGCGTTCCGCTGGGGCACCGGCTACGAGCGCACCGTCGAGTGCTTCACCAACACCATCCGGAACGTGCACGGCGGCACCCACCGCCGGGGCTTCGAGCGGGGCGCCACCCGGGCCCTGGTCGACGCGATCCGCAACGCCCGTGGGCTGCTCAAACCGAAGGAGGACGCGCCGGTCCTGGACGACATCCTCGAGGGCCTCACCGCCGTCGTGCACGTCCGGATCCCGGAGCCGCAGTTCACCTCGCAGACCAAGGACGAACTCTCCACCGCCCCGGTGACCAAGGTGGTGCAGGCCGTCGTCGAGCAGCACATCCGGGCCTGGCTGGAGGATCGCAAGACCAAGACCGAGGCGCGTACGGTGCTCCAGAAGATCGTCGACGCGGCCCGGGTCCGGCTGACCCAGAAGCAGCAGAAGGACGCCGCCCGGCGTAAGACCGCGCTGGAGGGCGCGGCGATGCCGCCGAAGCTGGTCGACTGCCGCTCCACCGGGGTCGAGCGCAGTGAACTGTTCATCGTCGAGGGGGACAGCGCGCTCGGCACCGCCCGGCTGGCCCGCTCCAGCGAATACCAGGCGCTGCTGCCGATCCGGGGCAAGATCCTCAACGTGCAGAAGGCCAGCCTCCAGCAGGTGCTGGACAACGCCGAGTGCTCGGCGATCGTCCAGGTGCTCGGGGCGGGTTCCGGGCGTACTTTCGAGCTGGCCTCGCTGCGGTACGGCCGCATCCTGATCATGGCCGACGCCGACGTGGACGGCTCGCACATCCGTACCCTGCTGATCACGCTCTTCGCCAAGTACATGCGGCCGGTCATCGAGGCGGGCCGGCTCTACGCCGCCGTGCCGCCGCTGCACAAGATCAGCACCAAGGGCAAGAACGCGGAGACCCACTACACCTACACCCAGGCGGAGATGGTCGCCACGGTCGGCCGGCTGGAGAAGGCCAAGAAGCAGGTGGTCACCCCGATTCCCCGGTTCAAGGGGCTCGGCGAGATGGACGCCGACGAGCTGTGGGACACCACCATGAACCCGGCCAGCCGGATGGTCCGGCGGATAACCATGGACGACGTCGAGGCGGCCGAGCAGGTCCTCGAACTGCTGATGGGTGAGAAGGTCGAGCCCCGGAAGAACTGGCTGATCGACTCGGCCAACCGGGTCGACCAGGAGGCGATCGACGCCTGATCCGCCGGGCGGACCAGCACGCGGAACCGACAGCGGCCGGGGGCACCGGCCGGGCGAGGGAAGAGAGCGCTCAAAGTCATGGCACGCCGTACGGGTAAGGGACCCAAGGTCGACCTGTCCTCCTTCGACCAGGCGGGGGCCCGGGTCCTCGACAACCCACTGGCCACCGAGGTCGAGGACTCCTACCTGGAGTACGCCTTCTCGGTGATCCACTCCCGCGCGCTCCCGGACGCACGGGACGGCCTCAAGCCGGTGCACCGGCGGATCCTCTACTCGATGAACGAGCAGGGGCACCGGCCGGACCGGGCGCACGTGAAGTCGGCCAGGGTCGTCGGCGACGTGATGGGTAAGTATCATCCGCACGGCGACACCGCGATCTACGACGCGATGGTCCGGTTGGCCCAGGACTTTTCGTTGAACGTGCCACTCATCGACGGGCATGGAAATTTTGGATCCCCGGACGATGGACCGGCAGCCGCGAGGTACACCGAAGCGCGGATGTCCCGGGAGGCGATGCTGCTGGTCGGGGAGCTCGGCGAGGGGACCGTCGACTTCAAGCCGAACTACGACGGCTCGCTGACCGAGCCCTCGGTGCTGCCGGCCGCGTTCCCGAACCTGCTGGTCAACGGCACCTCCGGGATCGCGGTCGGAATGGCCACCAACATGATCCCGCACAACCTCGGCGAGGTCGTCGCGGCGGCCCGGTGGTTGATCGACCACCCGGATGCCGACCTGGACAGGCTGATGGAGTTCGTCCCCGGTCCGGACCTGCCCACCGGTGGCCTGCTGCTCGGGCTGGACGAGGTGCGCAAGGCGTACGAGACGGGGCGGGGCGTGGTGCGGATGCGGGCCCGGGTGGAGACGGGGCCGCTGGAGGGGAGCCGGGGCCGGCAGGCGATCACCGTGGTCGAGTTGCCGTACGGGGTCGGCGCCGAGAAGATCATCGAGGCGATCACCGACGAGGTACGCGGCAAGCTGATCACCTCCGGCCCGCGCAAGGGGCAGCGGCAGGCGGCCCGGCTCCAGGGCATCGCCGACGTCAAGGACCTGACCGACCGGGAGAACGGCACCCGGCTGGTGATCGAGTGCAAGGTCGGGGTCAACCCGCAGGCGCTGCTCGCCGACCTCTACCGGCTCACCCCGCTGGAGCAGTCGTTCGGGGTCAACAACCTCGTCCTGGTGGACGGCCAGCCGCAGACCCTCGGGCTCAAGCGCCTGCTGGAGGTCTTCCTGGCCCACCGCTACGAGGTGGTGACCCGGCGTACGACGTTCCGCCGGCAGAAGCGCGCCGACCGGCTGCACCTGGTCGACGGCCTGCTGATGGCGCTGCTCGACATCGACGAGGTGGTCCGGCTGATCCGGGCCAGCGAGAACGCCCAGGCGGCCAAGGACGGCCTGATGAGCCAGTTCGGGCTCTCCGAGATCCAGGCGACCTACATCCTGGACACCCCGCTGCGCCGGCTCACCAAGTTCGACCGGATCGAGCTGGAGGTGGAGCGGGAGCGGCTGCGCGACGAGATCGCCGCGCTGACCGAGATCCTGGACGACGACCGGGTGCTCCGCAAGGTCGTCTCCGACGAGTTGGCCGCGGTGGTGGACGAGTTCGCCGCGCGTCGGCGTACCACGCTGATCGACGGGGACCTCAAGGAGGTACTGGCGGCGTCGGCCCCGGCCGGGCCGCTGGAGGTCGCCGACGACCCGTGCCAGGTGATCCTCTCCGCCACCGGGCTGGTCGCCCGGACCGCCGCCGAGTCGGAGGAGGCCGCCGAGGGGCGGCGGCGCAACGGTCGGACCAAGCACGACGCCGTACGCGCCGTGGTGCACACCACCGCCCGGGGTCAGGTGCTGCTGGTGACCAGCGCGGGGCGGGCGTTCAAGACCGATGTACTGCCGCTGCCGGTGCTGCCGGAGCAGGCCGGTACGGTGTCGCTCTCCGGCGGGATGTCCACCGCCGAGTTGGTGCCGCTGGAGCCGGGGGAGACGGTGGTCGGGTTGGCGCCGCTCGGTGAGCGCGGTGCCGGTTCGCCCGGCCTGGCACTCGGGACCAGGCAGGGTGTGGTCAAGGTCTGCGCCCCGGACTGGCCGGTCCGGTCCGACGAGTTCGAGGTGATCGGGCTGCGCGACGGCGACGAGGTGGTCGGGGCGACCTGGCTCACCGACGGCGCGGAGACGCTCGCCTTCGTCGCCTCGGACGCCTCGCTGCTGCGCTTCCCGGCGACGCTGGTCCGGCCGCAGGGTGTCAAGGGCGGCGGCATGGCCGGGATCAACCTGGGCGCCGACGCCGAGGTGGTCTTCTTCGGCGCGGTCCGCACCGACGAGGCGGAGCACGGCGAGTCGATGGTGGTCACCTCCAGCGGCAGCGGCGTGAAGGTGACCCCGTTCGCGCTCTATCCGGCGAAGGGCCGGGCCACCGGCGGGGTACGCGCACAGCGCTTCCTCAAGGGGGAGTCCAAACTGGTCGTCGCCTGGATCGGGCCGCGACCGGTGGGCATCAGCAAGCGCGGCGAGCCGATGGCGCTGCCCGAGCCGGACCAGCGCCGGGACGGCTCCGGGGCGGCGATGTTCGGCCCGGACAAGGTGGGTCACCTGATCGAACGCGGCTGACCCGGTTGCCCGGCCGCCCCTGCCGAGTCAGCGGGGCGGTTCCGGGTCGGTGACGTCGGCGATCCGGCCGTCGAGGGCGGCCACCGCCGCGTCGGCGTCCAGCGCCACGGCGCTGCCGCGCTCGCCGGTGCCGAGCGTGATGGTGCGGCCCCGGATCCGTTCGTCGGCCACCACCGGCCACGCCGTCCGGGAGCCGAACGGGGTGATGGTGCCGCGCTCGTAGCCGGTCGCCGACCTGGCCTCGTCGGCGTCCGGCAGGGCGAGCCGGTTGACCGCGAGCAGGGTACGCAGCTTCGGCCAGGAGATCACCCGGTCGCCGGGTACCAGGACGAAGACGAAGTCCTGCGTGGCGCGGCGTACCACGATGGTCTTCACCACGTCCGGCACCTCGACGCCGATCGCCTCGGCGGCCTCGGCGACGCTGCGGACCGGCCCGTGCCGGATCACCCGGTGCGGGACACCGGCCGAGGTGAGAGCGGTGATCGCGGACATGGCGCCACCGTACCCGCCGGCCGCTCGGCGTCGCGGCGGGTCCGGCGGACCCGTGCCGACCGCGACCGGCTGGACGTTCGGACATCGTTCCGAGCGTCCGAGCCATTCACCGTCCCGGCTCGGCGCGGTTGACTCGGTGGCATGAGCGACGCACCCATCCTTGTCCCCGGGACCGGATCCGCCGGCCCGGGACTGACCAGTCGGGAGATCCGGCTGGCCGTCCGGCCGCAGGGTGAACCCGGTCCGGAGAACTTCGAACTGGTCGGCACCACCGCACCGGCGCCGGGACCGGGGCAGGTCCTGGTGCGGAACACCTGGATGTCGGTCGACCCGTACATGCGGGGGCGGATGGACGACCGGGAGTCGTACATCCCGCCGTTCCGGGTCGGTGCCGCTCTGGACGGCGGTGCGGTTGGCGAGGTCGTCGCCTCCGAGGCCCCGTCGGTACCGGTCGGGGCGACCGTGTCGCACTTCCTCGGCTGGCGCGAGTACGCCGTCCTCGACGCGGCCGCCGCGACCGTGGTCGACACCGCCGTCGCGCCTGCCGAGGCGTACCTCGGAGTGCTCGGGATACCCGGGCTGACCGCGTACGTCGCGCTCACCGACACCGCCCCGGTCCGCCCCGGTGACGTGGTCTTCGTCTCCGCCGCCGCCGGTGCGGTGGGCTCGCTCGCCGGGCAGTTCGCCCGCAGGCTCGGCGCGGCCCGGGTGATCGGCTCGGCCGGCGGCCCGGAGAAGGCGAAGCGGCTGGTCGAGGAGTTCGGCTACGACGCGGGGCTCGACTACCGGGCGGATGCGATCGGCGCGCAGTTGGCGGCGGCGGCGCCCGACGGCATCGACGTCTACCTGGACAACGTCGGCACCGACCATCTGGAGGCAGCCCTGGCCGCCCTGCACGTCGGCGGCCGGGTCGCGCTGGTCGGCGCGATCAGCGTCTACAACGCGACCGCGCCGGTGCCCGGCCCGACCAACCTGATGCTGGCGCTGACCAAGCGACTCAGCCTGCGCGGCATGCTGGTGACCGACCACCTGGACCGGTTCGCCGAGTATCTTCCGCTGGCCGCCGGCTGGCTGGCCGACGGCACACTGCGGACCGCGACCACCGTCCGGGAGGGGATCGAGGCGGCTCCGGGCGCCTTCCTGGAGATGCTCCGGGGCGGCAACGTCGGAAAGATGCTGGTCCGGCTCGCCGACGAGGCCCGCTAGCGGCCGTTAGCGGTCGACCGTCTCGGGCCCCGGCACCGGGGTCCGGGACGCGGCACGGTGCTCGCTGGGCCGTACGCCCTGGGTGCGCTTGAAGGCGACGCTCAGGGCGTAGCCGTTGGCGTACCCGACCTGTCGGGCGATGGCGTCGACGGTGGCGTCGGTCTGCCGCAGCAGGTCGGCGGCGAGGCAGGTTCGCCAGTCGGCGAGGTACGCCATCGGTGCCTGCCCGACCAGCTCGGTGAAGCGCTTGGCGAATGCCGCCCGGGAGATGCCGATCTTGGCGGCCAGGGTCGCCACCGTCCACGGGTGTGCCGGGTCGTCGTGCAGCAGTCGCAGTGCCGGACCGACGACCAGGTCGCCGTGTGCGTGGTACCAGCGTGGCGTGCACGAGCCCGGCCGGTCGAACCAGTCCCGCAGGGTGGCGACGAGCAGCAGGTCGAGCAGGCGGTCGAGGACGACCCGCTGGCCGGGTTTGTCGCGGCCGATCTCCTGGACGATCATCTGCATGGTCGGGGAGCCGGCGGGGTCGGCCGGTACCAGAGCGACCCGGGGCAGTGCGGTCAGGACCCGCCGGGCGACGCTGCCCCGGATCCGGTAGGTGCCCTTGAGTACCACCGACCGGGCCGGATCGCCGTCCATCCGGCACATCGGAAGTCCCTCGTCGACGGCGAGCCCGTCCGGGGTGGTGCAGTGGTCGTTGCCGTGCACCACGACCAGCGGGGTGGTCTCGGGGGCGTCGGCGACCTCGTACGGTGCGGTGCCGACCACGAGCGCCACGTCCCGGTGGCGCAGCGGGACCGGCGCGCCGCCGTCCGGCCGCAACCACGCCTCCCCGCCGAGCATGGTCAGCAGGGTGAGCGGGGCGGCCTCCACGACCCGCAGCGACCAGGGCGGCCGGACCGTCGACCGGTCGAAGATCACGCCCTCGGGCCGGACGTCCTGGAGCAGGCTCGACAGGGCATCGCGCACGGCGTCAGTGTAGACACGCGGACATCGAACCCGCCAAATCAGCTCACCGCCGTCCACGCTGGCCGGTGCCGGCGCGGTGAGAACCGGCCGGAGGCGAGAAGTCCGGCGGACCGGACGGGGGTAACCGGACGGACATGTCCGTCCGGTCCGCGAGGCTATCCGGCCTGCTCGGGGGTCGTCCGGCTAGCGTCGACCTGGAAACAAATCGGCAATCTTCTCTGTTCTGTCGCGGAAACACACCCCTTACAGACTCGGCGTCCCACGGATCTTCGAAGGGGGGACGGCATGAGCGAAAGCGGTGGACGACGAACCAGGCAGCTCGGTCTCCACGGCCGTGACGACGAGCGCGACGACAGATGCGGCGAAGACGGACGCGGCGGGGAGGCAGGATGAACCAGTACGACCAGTCCACGGTCAGCCGGCGCGGTTTCCTGCGTGCGGTCGGCGTCAGCGGCGGGGCGGGCGCGATGCTCGCCACGATGGGTGCGCTCGGGCTCGCCCCGACCGCCGCCTCGGCGGCACCGCCGTTCCGGGCACCGACCCGTGCCGACTTCCACCTGACCGGCCGGTCCGGCGCCCGGGTGGTGGTGCTCGGCGGCGGCGTCGCCGGCCTCGCGGTCGCGTACGAGCTGGGCAAGGCCGGGTACGACTGCACGGTGCTGGAGGCGCGATCCCGGGCCGGCGGCCGGAACCTGACCGTCCGGGGCGGCACCGTGGAGACCGATCTCGACGGGCACACCCAGCGGGCCGGGTTCTCCGACGGGATGTATCTCAACGCCGGCCCGGGCCGGATCGCGCAGTGGATGGTCACCATGGACTACTGCCGCGAGCTGGGCGTACCGGTGGAGGTGTTCACCAACGCCAACGCGGACGCCTGGATCTACAACGAGTCGGCCGGGATGACCTCGCCGGTCCGCTACCGTACCGCCAAGGCGGACGTCTACGGCTACGTCTCCGAGCTGCTGGCCAAGGCGACCGACCAGGGAGCGCTGGACGACCGGCTGACCGTCGACGACAAGCAGCGGCTGCTCTCGTTCCTCCAGAGCTACGGCGCGATCGGCGGTCGCACCAGTGGGTGGGCGTACACCGGCACCGGCCGGCGAGGGTACGCCAGCTATCCGGGCGCGGGCAACGACGAGGGCGTACCGCTGGGTGCCCCGCCGCCGCTGGCCGACGTCTTCGCCAGCAACGTCGGCCGGTACTTCTCCTTCGAACTCGGCTATGACCAGGCGATGTTGATGTTCCAGCCGGTCGGCGGGATGGACCAGATCCCCCGGGCGCTGGCGAAGGCGATCGGTACGCACCGGATCCAGCTCGGTGCCGAGGTGACCGGGGTGACCGACCGGGGTGGCCGGGTCGAGGTGACCTACCGGCAGGGTGGCCGGGAGCGCCTGGTCCGGGCCGACTTCTGCGTGGCGACCCTGCCGCCGCACCTGATGGCCCGGGTGCCGCACAACCTCGGTACCGGCCTGACGGCGGCGCTCGGCAGCTTCCCGGTCACCGCCTCCGGCAAGATCGGTCTGGAGTACCGGAGCCGCTGGTGGGAGCTTGACCAGCGGATCTACGGCGGCATCACGGAGACCGACCTCGACCTGTCGCACATCTGGTACCCGTCGTACGGCTTCCACGGCCGGCGGGGCCTGATCGTCGGCTACTACAACACCGGCGCGAACGCGCGGGCGTACAGCGCGCTGACTCCGGCGCAGCGCCAGGAGCGGGCGGTCATGCAGGGCGTGAAGATCCACGGCGGGAAGTACCGTTCCGAGCTGGTGACGGCGTACTCACACGCCTGGGATCGGACCCGCTATCTGGAGGGCGCCTGGACCTCGCCGCCGCACGGTACCGCCGGCTACGAACTGTTGCTCCGGCCGGCCGGTCGGGTCTACTTCGCGGGTGACTGGCTGAGCCACGAGGTGGCCTGGCAGCACGGCGCCTTCGTCTCGGCCCGCTCGGTGGTCACCGCGCTGCACCAGCGGGTGATGGCGAGCTGACCACCCGCCGGGCGGCGGTCCGGCGCCGGAACCGTCAGAGCAGCGGGGCGACGTCCCGGGTGATGGGTACCGCCAGTACGGTCGGGCTCTCCGTGCCGAGCGCCGCCCGGAACGCCGCCCGGAACTCGTCGACCGACTCCACCTGGTAGGCGGTGCAGCCGTAGCCACGGGCGATGCCGGGGATGTCTAGTCCGGGAAGTTCCAGTCCGGGCACCCCCGGCGCGTCCTCCAACTCGGCGAAGGCTTTCAGCACGCCGTACTCCTGGTTGACCGGCACGACGAAGACGATCGGCAGCCGGTGCTGGGCGGCGGTCCAGAGCGCCTGCGGCGAGTACTGGAACGAGCCGTCCCCGATCACCGCCACCACCGGCCGGTGCTGCCCGGTGTCCCGCTGGGCGAGCGCGATGCCGACCGCCGCCGGCAGCGCGAAGCCCAGGCCACCGCTGGCCATCTTGAAGTACGAACCCGGCCGGGTGATGGTCAGTTGCCGGTGCAGCACGCTGAGGTTGGAGGGGGACTCGGGGACCACGATCCCGTCCGCCGGCCACTCGGCGGCGAGCGCGCCGAAGAGCGCCTCCGGGTGCAGCGGGGTGCCGTCGGCCCCGTCCGGCGCGGCGGCCCGGGGCGGTGGCATCGGCCGGTCGGTCGGCGGCAGCCGCTCGGCCAGCCCGGCGCAGGCCAGCGTCACGTCGCCGACCAGGCTGTCCCCGACCGGTGCCCGGGCCGCCTCGGCCGGATCGTCGGTGACGTGCAGCAGCCGGGTACCGTCCGGCAGATAGCCCTGCCGACCGGGGACGTACGGGTAGTAACGGAACACCGGGGCACCGACCACCAGTACGGTGTCGTGGCCGACAAGTTTCTCGGCCAGCGGCCCGATCGCCGGCGGCAGCAGTCCCTGGAACTGCGGGTGGTCCTGCGGGAAGCCGACCCGGTCGGCGAACGGCGGCTGCCAGACCGGTGCCCGGGTCCGCTCGGCCAGGGTGACCGCCTCGGCCCAGCCACCGGCCCGGTCGACTCCGGAGCCGATCACCAGCATGGGCTGCCGGCTGGCCGCCAGGATCTCGGCGAACCGGTCCAGTTCCGCCGGATCGGGCGCGACCCGGGTGCTCACCCGGCGTACCTGGGCGGTGCCGGTGGCCGGCTCGTCCCAGTCGTCCAGCGGCAGGGAGAGGTACACCGGCCCGGCCGGCGGCTGTACGGCGGTGGCGAGCGCACGCATGAATGCTTCCGGGATGTCCTGCGCGCGCAGTGGCTCGTGACTCCATTTGACGTACGGCTCGGGCAGTTGGGTCGGGCGCACATTCGTCAGCATCGGCTCGGACAAATTCATCGTCCGGGTCTGCTGTCCGGCGGTCACGATCATGGGTGTCTTGTTGTGCCAGGCGGTGACGAGGCTGCCCATTCCGTTTCCGGTGCCGGGCGCGGTGTGCAGATTGACGTGTACCGGCCGGCCGCTGGCCTGGGCGTAGCCGTCCGCCATCGCGACCGCGCTGGCCTCCTGGAGAGCCAGGACGTAGGAGAAGTCGGCCGGAAAGTTCTTCAGGAATGGCTCCTCGGTGGAGCCCGGGTTGCCGAACAGGGTGGTCAGGCCGAGGGAACGGAGCAGGTCGTAGGTCGCTTCGTGCACCGTTGTCATCGGAAGGAGCCTCCTGGAGTCCTCGTCCCATGCTGGGACCACCCCGCCAAGCCGGTCATTTCCGTCATACCGTACGCGTACATGATCATGCTGGTTTATCTGCCCGCCAGGGGTGGCCCAGGATCCCGGCCGCCGGCCGTCCCAATCGCGCTCTCAATCACTGTTTTCGCTGTTCAGCGCGGTTGGCAACGGCAGAACACGGCCAGTAATGTCGGCGGGTCTGCTCCGGCCCCTTGGTCGCCATGCGGGTGACACCGGAGCGGACCCGCCGAGTCGTTCGGTAACGAGCCGGGGACCCATAGTTATCTGGGGTGAATCCGCGAGCCGCTGGCCCGTGGTAGGGCTGCCTTCCCCGCCCGAATCCGTCAGCTAACCCGGTAGGCGGTGTCGGAAGGAGTAGCTGTTCGTGCCGCATCACCCGGGCCCCGGCCCGTCCCCCCAGTTCCCTCGCTGCGTCGCGGCGCCGCCCCCGGCCACCGCGACCGTCCCGGACCGCCCGGCCCCCGGCCGGCACCCCAAGCTGGCCCGATAGCGATCTGTGCCGCGTAAGCCGTCGACGCGTGGGCGCTCCGGGCCCGCCGGCCAAGCTGGCCGGCAGTTCCCGGTGAGGCCGCCGATCGGCCCAGGATCGTGGTGGCGCTGATTCCACCGGTACGCCGATAGCGGCGCAGCCACCGGTCGGCGCAACCGTCGGTCCGACCCCGCCGAATGCGAATCGGCGGACCTTTCCCGTGCGATTTCGCGCGACCCGCGACACATTCCGGCAGCGACAGAAACGTCGCGTCATTCCATGCCCCCCGGTAGCAATGACGCGCATTTCCCCTGGAGGATAACGTTGAAGCACGCAATTAACGGGCGGTTCAGGACCGCCATGTCGAGCCGGCGCAACCGGCTCGCGCTCGCCTCGGCCGCGGTACTCGCCGCCGCCGTGTCCACCGGGATCGTGCTGACCTCGACCGGCTCGGCGGAGACCCCGGACGCCTCGACCGTCGCGGTCGCCGAACTCGGCGCCCCGGCAGCGGGTCAGGCCGGAGCGGCCGTCACCGCCGCACCCGAGAGCACCGCACCGGAGACGACCGCCCCGGCGACCCCGTCGCAGCCGGCGACCACCGAACCGGCCCCGGCGGCCACCAAGGCGAAGGCGGCCCCGGCCAGCACCCCGAGCAAGCCACCGGCGCCCCCGAAGTCGAAGCTGCTGGACTACCAGTTCCAGACCCAGATCAACGGCTGGTACTGCGGCCCGGCCGCCACCCGGATCGCGCTGACCGTCCGGGACAAGCAGCCGAGCCAGGACGCCGTCGCCGCCGAACTCGGCACCACGACGAGCGGTACGAACTCGGCCGAGGACACCACCCGGGCGCTGAACAAGATCACTGGTACCGACTTCTACGGCACCACCGCCATCCCCGGCGGCGCGGCCACCTCGGCCCAGATGGACCGACTCCAGGCGGACGTCGTGCACGCCGTCACCAGCGGGTACGCCGTGGTCGTCAACATCGCCGGCTCGGCCACCGATCTCGACGGCGGCTGGCACAGCTACCCCGGCGGGCACTACCTGACCGTGGTCGGCTACCGCGACAACGGCCGTACGGTGAAGATCGCCGACCCGGCCATCCCGGGCGAGGACAGCAACTACTGGATGAGCACCGTCGACCTGGCGAACTGGGCGGCCACCCGGGGCTACTCGTCCTGATCCGACCCACCCGCCGGTAGCACCGACAAGACGCCGGCCCGCCCCACCCACCCGGACGACCCGTGCCGACCGAGGGTGTGGGGGCGGGCCGGCGTCGTCGTGTCGTCGGCCGGGCCCGTGGTCAGGCGGGGATCACTGGCCCTCCCACACCGCCTTGGCGCCCGTGTCACCAGTACGGAACACGAAGTAGAGGGTGATCCCGGCAGCAGCCAGGGTCAGCACCCCGAGCACCACGGTCAGCAGCACCGATGACCCCTTGGCGGTCGCGGCGGTCGCACCGGCCGCAGCGTCCCCGCCGGTCCCGTCGGTCCCGGCGGCCCCAACGGTCACGGGCGTGGCGGTGACCCGGGGCTTGGGCTTGACCAGGAAGACCAGTGCCAGGGTCAGCACCCCGAGCGCGATCGTCGCGTACAGGGTGTTGGTGCCGAGGTCCTGGTGCTCGGCCAACCGGGGGACGTACTCCGGGCTGACCCGGTTGCGGGACTCCAGCCGGGCGAGGAACTGGTCACCGGAGAGCTTGGCTCCCAGCGCGGCGAGCGGGGTGGCGACCGCGAGCAGTCCCAGTACCCACCGCAGGTGCGGGCGGACGAACGGAAGGAACGCGTACCCGACCGCGGTCAACGCGAGCAGTGGCACGAAGACCACCGCGGCATGGACCAGGAAGGGGTGGGCGGGAATGCCCATGAACTCCTCAAGCACCGGCGCCTCCTCGGCGACAGATCAGCTGACGAAAGACAGGTGGGCGACAGGCGTACGGACCGGGCGGACGAGAGGTCCGGCAGCCTGGCGGACTGGCGGCTTTCGAGAACGTTGACATGGTGCCCGGGGTGCCGACCGTTGACAAGGGTCGGACAGGTCCAAGCCGGTGATCCGGTTCAAGTCGGTGATCCGGTCCATGTCGGTGATCCGGTTCAAACAGGACGGACGTCCGAGGCCGGTGCCGGCGGCTCGCCGACGACGTACTCGGCGTACTCGGCGACCGGGGTGAAGCCGAGCCGGTCGTAGAGCTTGTACGCGGCGGTGTTCTCCGCGACGACGTTCAGTGCCACCGTGTCGACGGTCTCCAGCAGCCGCCGGCAGAGCGTCGCCACCACCGTGCTGGCCAGCCCCTGCCCCCGGTACCCCGGAACCGTCGCCACGTTGCCCAACGCGCTCACCCGGTAGCGCGGCGACCAGACGTGCACCCCGGCGACGGCGACGAGTTCACCGTCCCGGCGCAGCCCCACGTAGTGGCCGGTCTCGACCATCCGGGGATCGAACCAGTTTTCCGGATAGGCCGTCCGGTAGAACGCGGTCAGCTCGGGTACGTCGGCCTCGGTCAGCACCTCGCCGCCCGGCGCCACCCGGGCCAGCCGGTCCGGGTCGGTGAGCGCCATCTTCAGGTGCGCCCCGCGCGACCTGACCGGGTATTCCCGGGCCAGCACCGTTTCGCCGCCGGGGGAGAGGTGCGCCTCGAAGTGCCGGGGCAGCACCGGGAGCAGGCCGGTGAGCAGTTCGCTCAGCACCGCCGGTGAGCGGTGCAGCGCCAGCAGCACCGGAGTGGGCCCGCCCTGGTAGAGCAGCGCCACCGCCTCGTCCAGCCGATACCAGGTGGTGTACGGCCAGTAGAAGTCGTCGAGGTCGCCGAGTTCGTACGCGTGCAGGTGGGGGTCGCGGCGCAGCAGGCCGGCCAGCTCGTTCCGGTCGTGGCTGGTCCTGATCATCGTCACCGACGCATCATGGCACAACCGCCGACGGTGCTCCGGAGACCGCCGCCGCCCGTGCCCAGCCGAGCGGCATCGACACCGCTCAGGAGACCGGTGTCGACGCGCCGCTCAGGAGACCGGCGCGGGGCGGGGGGACGGCACGGTCGGCGCGGCAGCGGCGCTGTCCAACTGCCGGCGGGCCTCGTCGAGGAACCCGTCGGCGTACCGCTGCTCCGGGAAGTCGCCGAGATAGCGGGTACGGGTCCGCCACCGGGTCTCGGCCAGCGGATCGCTCTCCAGCAGCCGGCCCAGTACGTCGTCCAGATTGGACATCTGCGAGTCCAGCACGTAGCCCGAGCCGGCCAGCGGGAAGCCCTCGACGAACCGGTCTCCCTCGCCGACCCGGTCGGTGACCGCGTACGGCTTGCCGGAGTAGAGGTAGTCGGAGATCACCGCGGAGACGTCCGAGATCAGCGCGTCGGAGGCGTTGACGCAGTCGACCAGGCTCATCTTCTTCGCCGCGTCGGCGCCGAAGACGTGCCGCCGCCCCGTACTGGTCCGGTGCTCGGCGAGGAGCTGCTCGATCCGGGCGAGCTGCCGGGCCGACGCCGGATTCTGCGAGGTGTACGGGTGGGCCCGGAGGATCACCGTCGCGCCCCGCTCCAACAGCTTGCGGACCAGGGTCTCGCCGACCGGCAGCGAGCAGTGGTCGACGTCGGCGTTGTGCCCGGTCCAGGTCGGCGTGTAGAGCACCACCTGGTCGGCCCGGTCCCGGATCGGCTCCCGGCTGACCGCGATCGACTCCACCTGTGGCCGGCCGACGATGGCGAACTTCTCCCGGGGGATCGTCACGCCGTTGCGGGCGTACCGGTCGATCGCCGCCTGCCCGGCCACGAAGATCCGGTCGAAGATCGCGGAGACCGGGTTGGCGCTCGGCGCCTTGTCGCTGTCGCCGTGGTGCAACTGGATGTGCGTGAGGTGCGCGAACCGGATGCTGTGGCTGTTCTTGGCGCCGTGGTTGACGTAGAACGCCACCCGCAGGCTCGGCACGATCGCCTCGTCGATCGAGCGCGGCGTCGGGCAGACCACCACCGGCGCCCTGGTGGCGGCCGAGATCGTCGGCAGGAAGTTCGGCTCCCGGAGCAGCACCATGAACGGCCGGCCGATCCGCTCCAGGTACGGCAGCCACATCATGACCTGGTATTCCGAGCCGGGCGGCGCGGAGAAGTAGAGCAGGAACTCGGGCTGGTGCCGCCGGAGTGCCTGGGTGACCGCGCTCTGCCCGCCGGAGGGCCGCAGCCGGCGCAGCGCGATCGGCCCGACCGCACCGACCGTGGCACCGGCGCCGACCAGCACGGTGAGTATCAGGGCGGGCCAGACCGGCAGGGTCAGCGCCGCGGTGCCGGCGAGTACGACCAGCAGGACCAGCACCGCCGGCCCGAGCCGGTCGGCGACGAGCAGCGGCGACGACCGTACGCCGAGGTTGGCCGCGCGCACCTCCAGCTCGGCGGCGCCCCGCAGTGGCCGCTCGGCCAGGGTCAGCCCGAGCAGCGCCACTCCGGTGAGCGCCAGCGCCACCCAGTTCAACCGGGCCTCCGGCACCCGGTGGGCGTATCCGACCAGCACTCCGGCGATCAGCAGGACCGGCTCGGCGACCAGGTCGGCGCGGGGATTGACCCGGCGCTCCAGCCAGACCGCGACCGCACCGGCCACCGCCAGGGCGAGGCCCAGCGGCTCGGCCGAGGTGAGGGCGAGGACCAGGAAGGACAGCACGGCCAGGCCGGCACTCAGACACCGGACGGTCAGTTTCCTGACCAGATCGCCACGCATGCGCTTCCTTCCCTGAGACGGATCGCCGGACGGTGGTCCGGCCGGTGCGGAACCTGGCTAGGCGGTGCCGACCCGGGGCGGCGGCACCAGTTCGGCGGAGCGTTGCCGCCCGATCCGGCCGAGCCCGTTCCCCTGGCCGGAACTGTCCGGCTCGGCGTCGTCCGCGTCGGCGGACTGGTCGGTGGGCTCGGCGGCCGGGTCGCCGGGGGAGCGGCGGACGTCGACCACCTGGCCGGTCAGCCCGGAGAGCAGCACGTCCAGCGAGACCCGGGCCACCGTGTCGGCCGCCAGCAGGGTGTGCTCCGGCTCCTCCCCGAACGCCCGGGTCCGCATCGGGGTCGCGGTCCGCTCGGGGTTGACGCAGTTCACCCGTACGCCGCACTCGGACCACTCGTCGGCGAGCGCCTGGGTGAGGTTGACCACGGCGGCCTTGGTGGCGGAGTAGAGGGCGTACCGGGCCCGGCCCCGGGTGTAGGAACTGGAGGTGTAGAGCAGCAGTTGGCCCCGGGTCTGCCGCAGATAGGGCAGCGCCCGCCGGGCGATGTCCACCGGCGCGACCAGGTTGACCTGGAGCATGTGCGCGATGGTCGCCTCGTCCATCTCGGCGAGCGCGCCCATCCGGAGCACCCCGGCGGTCACCACCACGTGGTCGATCCGGCCGGTCGCCTCGAACGCGCCACGCAGCGCGGCGGCGACGTCCTCGCCCCGCTCCACGTGGGTGCCGGTGCTCGACCGGCTGACCGGGAAGACGTCCGCGCCGTAGCTCCGGGCCACCTCGGCCAGCCGCGCTCCGATGCCCTCGCTGCCGCCGAAGACCACCACCGTCCGGCCGCTCAGCTCCTCGACGTACGCCCGCTCGTCCACCAGCCGGGGCGCCTGGGCGGCGGCGAGCTGGAACAGTTTGTCCGCCAGGTGTACGTCGACCGGGTGGGTCACCTTGATGTTCTCGTCCGAACCCTCGATGACCTTGATCGGCACCTCGGGCAGGTAGCGCAGTACCACCCCGCAGTCGTCGGTGGCACTGAACTCCGGATCCTCGGCGGCCAGCGCGTACGCGGCCCGGATGGTGCCCGACCGGAACGCCTGCGGTGTCTGCCCCCGGCGCAGCCGGGACCGTACCGGGATGTCGGTGATGCAGTCGTCCTCGTCCACCTGGATGATCGTGTCGGCGGACGGGATGGCCACGTCGACGGCGGAGTACGTCCAGAGCGCGTTGACGCACTCCCGGACGATCCGGGGGCTCAGCAGCGGCCGGACCGCGTCGTGGAAGAGCACGTTGCAGTCGTCCGGCCCGATCGCGGCCAGCGCCAGCCGGGTGGTGGCGTTGCGGGTGTCGCCGCCCTCGATCACCTGGCTGACCTTGCGGAAGCCGGCCTTGTCGACGATCTGCCGCGCCTCGGTGAGGAAGCCGGGCGCCATCAGCACGATGATCTCGTCGATCTCCGGCGCGGATTCGAAGACCGTGATGGTGTGTTCGAGGATCGGCTTGCCGGCGATCTTGAGGAGCTGCTTGGGGATGCCCAGTCCGACCCGGGTTCCGGTGCCCCCGGCCAGCACCACCGCCACGGTCCGGGCGGGCCGCCACCGCGCGGCGGTGCCCGTGGTCAGGTCATGCGCCATTGCCGATCCTCACTGAGCTACCACTGTTCCGATTAGGGGCTGTCATCGCACCGGTTGGGGGGTCTGACTGTGCCGTGGCGACCGCCGTCCGGCCCGCCCCACAGCCTCTAGGACCCTAGCGCGGCACGACGCCAACCGGTGCCGAGGGATAGTGGTCCACTCGACACCGGCCAGGCGGGTTGGGTTACTTCTTCATGAACTTCTCGTACTCCGGCACTACCAGTCCGGTCGGGCCGTCCGCCCGGATCTCCCCGGACTCCAGCCAGATGGTCCGCTCGCAGGTGTCCCGGATCGTCCCGATTCCGTGGCTGACCAGGAAGATCGTGCCGGCCTCGGCCCGCAGTTCACGGACCCGGGCCTCGCTGCGCCGCCGGAACCGGACGTCACCGGTGGCCAGCGCCTCGTCGATCAGCAGTACGTCGTGCTTCTTCGCCGCCGCGATCGAGAACCGCAGCCGAGCCGCCATGCCCGAGGAGTACGTCCGCATCGGCAGCGAGGCGAAGTCGCCCCGCTCGTTGATCCCGGAGAACTCGATGATCTCCGGGGTGAGCTTGCGGACCTGCTCCGGCGACATGCCCATGGCCAGGCAGCCCAGCACCACGTTCCGCTCACCGGAGAGGTCGTTGAGCAGGGCGGCGTTGACGCCGAGCAGGGACGGCTGCCCCTGGGTGTAGATCGCGCCCCGGTTGGTCGGCATCAGCCCGGCGATCGCCCGGAGCAGGGTCGACTTGCCGGAGCCGTTGCTGCCGATCAGCCCGATCGCCTCGCCCCGGTACGCCGTGAAGCTGACTCCCTTGACCGCGTGCACCTCGCGGACGTTGGCCTGCGGGGCCCGGGAGACGATCCGCTTGAGCGTCGCGACCGGGGTGGTGCCGGAGGCGGCCCCGTGCACCCGGTAGATCAGGTGCACGTTGTCGGCGATGACCGTGGGAATGCGCCGGTCGGCGGTGCTCGTCACGCCGGGGGAGATCTCGTGCTGCTCAACCACGACCGTACTCCTGTTCGCCACGCCAGAAGTAGACATAACCGCCGATGCCGGCCAGCAGGGCCCAGCCGAACGCCAGCAGCCAGAGCCGGGGTGCCGCCGAGGTCAGCGGTGCGTTCTCCAGCAGGGCGTGCCGGACCAACTCGATGTAGACCAGCAGCGGGTTCGCCTCCACGAGCGTCGCCGCCCAGGCCGGCAGGTTCTCGGCGAAGTTGTCCACGCTGTAGAGCACGCCGGAGCCGTACATCCAGGTCCGCATGACGAACGGCATGAGCTGCTTCAGGTCGGTGACCTTGGAACCGAGTCGGGCCATCCCGAGGGCGATCCCGGCGTTGAAGACCGACTGGAGCAGCAGCGCCGGCACCAGCAGCAGCCATTGCAGGGTGATCGGCTCCCCGGTGACCAGCACGATCGCGATCAGCACCACCATCGCCGAGATCAGGCTCTGGAACTGGGTCAGCGTCACCGCGGTCGGCAGGGCGGCCCGGGGGAAGTGCAGCGCCCGGATCAGCCCGAGGTTGCCGGTGATCGACTGGGTGCCACCGAGCACCACCGTCTGGCTGAAGTTGAAGACGAAGAGGCCGACGCAGAGGTACGCGATGAAGTTGTCGATGCCGTTCTGCGTGTTCAGGATGACGCCGAAGATCAGGTAGTAGATCGCCGCGTTGGTCAGCGGGGTCAACACCTGCCAGACCCGGCCGAGGCGGGCGGTGGCGAACATCGCGACCAGCTTCGCGTTCGCGTACGCCGAGATGAAGTGCCGGTAGGACCACAACTGCTTCGTGTAACCGACCAGCGTGGGTCTTTCGCCAGCGACTGTCAGGCCGTACCGGGCGGCGAGTTCTGCCCCGGTCAGGCCCGAGTCGGGATCGGCTACCGCCGTGGGGGCCATAGCTGGGCGCTCCGATCTGTTCGGGCTGCAAGATGGGCGCGACAGGGTGACCGTGGCGGGGGGAAAGGGTGCCAATCGGTCGTCGCTTGCGTGGCAACGTAGTCGATCCTACGTCGGGACGCAACCGTACCGTCCTCGCGCTATATTGGCCGACGTGGCGACCGACAACCGGCGTGCTCCAGCGGGAGCGGCGGTACTCCGAGGGGAGATCACCGACGCGATCCGCCGAGCCGTCATGCAGGAACTCGCCGCGGTCGGCTACGGACGGCTGTCGATCGAGGCAGTCGCGCGCCGGGCCGGCGTCGGCAAGACGGCGATCTATCGCCGGTGGAACTCGAAGCTGGAGCTGGTGCTGGAGATAGTCTCCCGGGTCGCGGGGCAGAGCCTACCGTTGCCGGACACCGGCAGCCTACGGGGAGACCTGGAAGTGCTGCTGCGGATCCTGGCCCGGGCCCTGCGACACCCGCTGGCCTCGCAGATCATCCCGGATCTGCTGGCCGAGGCGGCCCGCAACCCGCAGATCGCCCAGACCCTCGAAGAGGCCCTGCGGGCGAACCAGCGGGACATCGGCATACTGTTGCTCGGCCGGGCGGTCGACCGTGGGGAGCTACCCTCGGGCGCGGATCCGGACGAGGCCGTGGACCTGATCGTCGGTCCGCTCTACTGGCGGCTCGCCGTCGCCCGTACCCCACTCCCGGAGGCGTACCTGCCACGAATGGCCGCCGCGATCGCGGCCGGACTCGGTGCCGACTCCACCCCGACCGCTGAGCGGATCAACTCCAGCCCGACGCGGATCGACTCCACCCCGACCGGTGAGCGGGTCGACGACCCCGCCCCGGCCGACCCGGTGCTGCCTGACCCCGCACTGCCCGACTCCGCTCTGCCCGAACCTGACCCCGCTCTGCCCGACGCCGTGCCGAACGGTGCCGGTGCCGTCCGCCCCTCGTGACATACCCCGCACCACTCGATCCCGCTATCCCGAAACCAGCTAGCATCGCATGCCGATTGCGATCCCCCCATCGACAGGAGGATGCCCATGGCCGGGCAGAACGCAGACCTGATCCCGCCCGCGAAACCAGTCATCGGAGACGCCGAGGTCGAAGCCGCCGTCCGGGTGCTGCGCAGCGGCCGGGTGGTGCAGGGCCCGGAGGTGGCCGCGTTCGAGGAGGAGTTCTCCGAGCTGGTGGCCGGCCGGCACTGTGTCGCGGTCAACTCGGGCACCTCGGCCCTGCACCTGGCCCTGCTGGCGATGGACCTCGGCCCGGGTGACGAGGTGATCGTCCCCTCGTTCTCCTTCGCGGCCACCGCCAACGCGGTCCGGCTGGTCGGCGCCGTGCCGGTCTTCGCGGACATCGAGGCCGGCAGCTTCTGCCTGGACCCGGCCGCGGTGGAGGCGGCGATCACCCCGCGGACCAAGGCGATCATGCCGGTGCACCTCTACGGCCACCCCGCCGCGATGGACCGGCTGATGCCGATCGCGCAGCGGCACAACCTGGCCGTGATCGAGGACGCCGCCCAGGCGCACGGCGCGGCGCTGGCCGGCCAGCCGGTCGGCTCGTTCGGCATCGCCGGCTGCTTCAGCTTCTACCCGACCAAGAACATGCACTCCCTCGAGGGCGGCATGATCACCACCCCGGACCCGGAGTTCGCCCGTACCCTGCGGCTGCTGCGCAACCAGGGCATGGAGCAGCGGTACGCCAACGAGATCGTCGGGGCGAACATGCGGCTCACCGACGTGGCGGCGGCGATCGGTCGGGTGCAGCTCAAGCAGCTCCCGGAGTGGACCGAGCAGCGGCGGGCGAACGCCAAGTTCCTCGACTCCCGGATCACCGGTGTCCTCACCCCGCCGGTGGCCGACGCGGCGCGGCACGTCTACCACCAGTACACGGTGCGGGTGTCGGGGGACCGGGACGCCGCCCAGCAGAAGCTGCTGGAGCAGGGGGTGGGGAACGCGGTCTACTACCCGACCCCGATCCACCGGCTCAAGCCCTTCCTCGACGCCGACGGCAAGCCCGGCCCGTGGGAGCTGCCGGAGACCGAGCGGGCCGCCCGCGAGGTGGTGTCGCTGCCGATCCACCCGTCGCTGACCCAGCACCACCTGGAGCGGATCGCGGACGCCGCCAACAGCCTGGCGGGCGCCCGATGAGCGAGCGTTGCGAGCGAATCATTCGGCACAGTGCGGTCGTGTCTCGTCGGGCCGGCGAGCGAAGCGAGGCGGGCCGATGAGCAACCAGGGAGGGGGTACGTTGCGGGCCGGGCTGATCGGGCTCGGCGCGATGGGCCGGAACCATGCCCGGATCCTGTCCAACCTGGACGGTGTGCGGTTGGTCGCCGTGGTCGATCCGGCCGGTGACTCCACCGGCGCGCTCGGCGTGCCGGTGCTGTCCACGGTCTCCGAGCTGATCGACATGAAGATCGACTATGCGGTGGTGGCCTGCCCGACCGCGCTGCACGAGCCGGTCGGCCTGGAGCTGGCGGCCAACGGCGTCAGCGCCCTGATCGAGAAGCCGCTGGCCCAGTCGGTCGACGCGGCCACCCGACTGGTCGAGGCGTTCGAGGCGGCTGGCCTGGTGGCCGGCGTCGGGCACATCGAGCGGTACAACCCGGCGTTGCAGAACCTGCGGCTCCGGCTGGAGGCGGGGGAGCTGGGCGAGGTCTTCCAGGTGGTCACCCGCCGGCAGGGCCCGTTCCCGCACCGGATCGCCGACGTCGGCGTGGTGATGGACCTGGCCACCCACGACATCGACCTGACGAGCTGGGTCACCGGCCAGGAATACACCTCGGTGTCGGCCCGTACGGTGTCGCGCAGCGGGCGGCTGCACGAGGACATGGTGGCCGCCGTCGGCCAACTCGCCAACGGCACCATGGTGAACCACCTGGTGAACTGGCTGAGCCCGCTCAAGGAGCGGTCGACGGTGATCACCGGTGACCGGGGCTGCTTCGTCGCGGACACGCTCACCGCCGACCTGACCTTCTACGCCAACGGCGCCATCGACACCGAGTGGGAGGCGCTGCGGGCGTTCCGCGGCGTCGCCGAGGGCGACATGGTCCGGTACGCCATCCCGAAGCGTGAGCCGCTGCTGGTGGAGCACGAGCGGTTCCGGGATGCCGTGGAGGGCAAGGAGAGCGACATCGTGACGCTGCGCCAGGGTCTCCGTACGGTGCACGTCGCCGCCGGACTGTTGGAGTCGGCCACGGCGGGCGTGACAGTATCCGTGGCGCCGTCGGCGTCGACCAGCGCCAGCGCGTCTACTGTGGACGTTCCTGCTTCCGTCTGACCGACCGTCGGGAAGGGCTTACATGAACAACGAGGGCAGCGCGCCACCGCCCGGGCGTGGGCGCGTGGTGATGCTCGTCGACAACGGTGTGCAGGGTGACTCCCGCGTACAGAAGCAGGCCCGGTCCGCCGCGGCGGCGGGCTGGGACGTCACCCTGGTCGGGATCTACAGCAACTCGTCACCGCAGCAGACCTGGACCATCGGGGAGGCGGCGGTCCGGCTGGTCACGGTGCCGCGACCGCTGGGGCAGCACCCCATGAACCACCGGCGGTCGCCGCGCCGCCCGCTGGCCTACCGACCCGGCCGCTACTCGGCGCAGCGGATCAACGCCATCAAGGCATGGCAGCGGGACATCCAACAGCGGCGGGCGGTGCTGGCGGCGGCCCGGCGGTCCGGTGGCGGGCAGGCCGGATACCTGCTCGGCAACCTGCTGCTGCTGCCGTCCCGGGTCGTCGGCAAGTTCCTCGCCCGGTGGGCGAGGTTCCGGGGCGGCGAACTGCACCGGCTCCGCCAGGGCCAGCAGGATCCGAAGACCCTGCTCACCCGGCTGTCGATGGGCTTCTGGCAACGCACGATGGGTAACCGGAGCTGGCGGCGGCTGGACCCGGGGCTGTGGGACTTCGAACTCGGGTTCGGGCCGGTGGTCGACTCGCTGAAACCCGACATCATCCACGCCAACGACTTCCGGATGGTCGGTGTCGGCGTCCGGGCCGCACAGCGGGCCCGGGCCCGGGGACGCGACGTCAAGGTCGTCTGGGACGCGCACGAGTACGTCGCCGGGGTGACCGGCCGGGCGGACAACCCACGCTGGCTTCCCGCCCAGATCGCCTACACCGCCGAGTACGCCCCACAGGCCGACGCCGTGGTCACCGTCTCCGCCACCCTGGCCGAGTTGCTCCAGCAGGTGCACAAGCTGCCGGAGCGCCCGGAGGTGGTGCTCAACGCCCCGTCCGGCTCGTCCGCCGAGGGCCCGGCCGACCAGCCGGTGCCCGATCTCCGCGCGATGTGCGGGATCGGGCGGGAGACGCCGCTGCTGGTCTACTGCGGCGGGGTGAACCCGTCGCGGGGCGTGGACCTGATGGTCGAGGCGCTGCGCGAGCTGTCCGACGCGCACATCGCACTTGTCACCCTGCATCCGAGCGCCAACAACGCCCCGTCGGAGGCGTTGCATGCCCGAGCCGTGGAACTCGGCGTCGGCGACCGGGTGCACCTGCTGCCGTACGTGCCGCACTGGCAGGTCTCCGCGTTCCTGGCGACGGCGAACGCCGGGGTCATCCCGATCCTGCACAAGCCGAACCACGAACTCGCGCTGATCACGAAGTTCCTCGAGTACTCGCACGCCCGGCTGCCGATCGTGTGCAGCGACGTCCGCACCATGGCGGAGACCACCCGCTCCACCGGGCAGGGCGAGGTGTTCCGGGCCGGTGACCTCGCCGACTACCTGCGGGCGGTCCGGACCGTACTCGCCGATCCCGACCGCTACCGAGCCGCGTACGACCGGCCGGGCCTGCTCGAGAACTGGACCTGGGAGGCGCAGGCGGAGGTGCTCGACGGCGTGTACCGACGGTTGCGGCCCGACGTCGCTCCGGTGGTCAGGGCGCCGACACCGCTGGAGGTGGTAGCGGCTTCCTGACTGCCCCCACAGGATGGCGGAGGGCGCTTAAGATACGGGCTCGCCACGGTCCACCGTTGGCATTCCTGCTGACTCCAATGAGGACACGTGCGCCGTTTTTCCCGCCGAGCTGCCCTCGGCCTCCTCACCGCTGCCCTGCCGTTGGGCACGTTGACGTCTGCCGAGGCCGCATTGCTGCTGACATACCGGGGCGAGGTGGTGAAGCCCGAGAACAAGCTGCCCGGCACGACCGCCTGGCGGCCCGCGGGCGAGGGCCCCCGCGACGCCGACGACCCGGCACCGCAGATCCAGGGGTACGCCTCGGCGACCAGCGTCCCGCACGGCGGGAAGATCGACTTCCACGTCGCGGTCGGCTCGCCCCAGCGCCTCACCATCGCGATCTACCGGCTCGGCTGGTATGCCGGCGACGGGGCCCGGCTGATGCTCACCACCGAGCCGCTGCCCGGCGAGGTCCGCTCCGTGCCACCCGCCGACCCCGTGACCGGGACCATCGAGTGTCACTGGCCGGTGACCTGGAGCCTGTCCGTGCCCGCCGACTGGCTCTCCGGGGTGTATCTCGCGGCCTTCGTCGGCGCGGACGGGCAGACCGGGTACACGCCGTTCGTGGTACGCGACGATCGGCACCTCGCGCAGCTCTGCGTCGTGATGCCGTTCTCGACGTACCAGGCATACAACCTGTGGCCCCGGGACGGGCGTCGGGGCAAGAGCCTCTACTACGGCTACCCCGCGCCGGGTGTGCCGATGAGCTACGAGTCCCGGGCCGTCCGGGTCTCCTTCGACCGTCCGTATTCAGGGATCGGCTGGCCGAAGCAGTTCGACCGCGACCACGACTTCGTGCAGTGGGTCGAACGGCTCGGTTACGACGTCACGTACGCGTCGACCATGGACCTGCACACCGGTCGGCTCGACCCGGGACGCTACCGGGGACTGGTCTTCTGCGGTCACGACGAGTACTGGACGGCGGAGATGCGGCGGGCGACCGAAAGGGCCGTGGACCAGGGAGTGAGCCTGGCCTTCCTGGCTGCCAACAACGTGTACTGGCAGATTCGGCTGGGCCAGTCGAGTGACGGCCGGGCGAACCGGGTCGTCACCTGCTACAAGACCGATCCGGATCCAGAACCTGGGCTCGACGGCCGGGTCTGCACCACCAAGTGGCGCGACGTCCGCCCGGGGGGTGAGGACGCCGAGCAGCGGCTACTCGGGGTGCAATACAACGGCATCATCGCAGCCCCGCAACCACTCGTGGTGCGTGGCGCCGACCACTGGTTCTGGGGCGGTTGCAAGGTGGCCGACGGCGATCTGCTCCCACGGCTGGTCGGCGGTGAGGCCGATGGGTTCGACCCGGCGATGCCGGTGCCGACCGGGGTCGACGCCACCGTGCTCTCCGCGTCCCCGTACCCGCAGCGGAACGGTTTCTGGCTCGAACAGAACACCCATCTCTACGAGACCTCGCAGGGTGCCGTGATCTTCGACGCGGCGACGCTGCACTGGACGCTGGCGCTCAACCGGCGGGGTTTCGTCAACCAGAAGGTGCAGGTCGCCACGCGGAACCTGTTCGACCGGATCGTGCGCCAGCCGTCGAAGGCGAGCGGGTAACGGCGGGCGGCGGCGGCCGGTCGTCCGACCGGCCGCCGCGACGACCGACTGGCTAGCCGACCGGATCGGCGAGCGGGATCCGGAGCAGCTCGTCGAACTGCCGTCCGGAGGCATCCCCGCCCCAGGTGGCCAGGGCCTCCGCTGCGGCGGCGGCACCGTTGTCCCGCCAGCTCTGCTCGGTGGCCGTCAGGTCGAGGATCCTCCGGACCGCCTGCTCCGGGGTGTCGGCCACCCACTCCGCCGGGACGAGCGTCCGGACTCCCCGCGCCGTGCCGGAGAGGATCGGCCAGTTGCGGAGTATCGGTGTGGCGCCGCTGGCCGCACCCTCGATATGTGCGTGGTGGAAGGTCTCCCGGACCGGGCTGCCCAGGATCACGCCGATCCCGGTCAACGCCTCCGGCACGTCCGCCACCTGTTCGACCCGGGTCACCGCCCCGGACCGTTCCAGCTCCGCCAGCTCAGCCAGGATCTCCTCGTGGTAGCGCCGGACCGAGGCGCCCGGTGGTGGAGTCAGGTCGTCGCCGCCGACGAACAGCCGGTAGCGCGGGTCGGTGGCCCGGAGCCGGCGGAGCACCTCGACGGCCCAGCGGGCGTCGACCGAGTTCGTGCCCAGCAACCCGAGGGTGTAACGGGCGGCGGGGTCCTTCGGGCGCTGGTGGGCCCGCAGGTCCGGCGCGTCGCCGACGACCGACAGCTCCGGTGCCTGGTCGGCACGCAGCCGTGGCAGCATCGTGGTGGCCAGGTCCAGCAGGTCGGTCGAGGAGAGGACCAGCTCGTCCACCCTGGAGAAGTCGGTGAGCTGCGGCCAGGGGCCGAGCAGCTCGAAGTCGGGCAGGCAGACCACGATCCGGGTATCGCCCGGGTCGACCAGCGTCATGGCGGCAGCCGCCTCGGCGCGGTCCGCGACCGCGATGTCGGCCCACTCCAGATGGGGCCGCAACCACTCGCGTACCCGGTTGCCGTACTCGCTGGAGCCGGCGAGCAGGTGACCGAGCTGCGCCGCCGGGTCGGTCCTGAACGGCCCGTCTCCGACATCCTCGCCGAGGTCGACGTACCGGACGTGTACGTCGGGACGGCCGTCGTACCGCTGCCGGAGCGCTCCGGCGGGATGTCCGGCGCCGTTCGTCAGGATCAGCAGATGTAGTGGCCGGTCCGTCGGCGGAGTCGCGGCGGCCTGCGCCCGGCCCTGTGCCGCGGCGAGGGCACGGCCGGTGGCGCTGTCCCAGAGCGGCGCCAGGAACTCCGCGGGGTTTTCGGCGAGCGGGGACGTCGGCTGCTCGAAGTGCACCACCCGGTGGAACAGCAGCTTCATCGCCCGGTGGGCCGCGTGGGCCGCCTTCAGGGTGCTCTTCTTGCGGAGCATCTCGTCGGCGACGGCCAGCTCGGCGGCGACCGCCTCGCGGAGGCAGACCGGGACGTGACCGATTGCCAGTTCCCAACTGGCCTCCCGGTTCAGCAGGGTGGCCCGGGCCCGGGGGTCTTCGAGCCTGGCGGCAGCCGCGGCCGAGGCGGCAGCCGCCTGCTGGGGCCGGTCCGCCTCCACCGTGCGCTGGTGCACCCGGTATGCGACAGCGGTCCGGATCCGGTCGGGCAGGGCCGGTGCCGCTACTGCGGTGCGCCAGAACCAGGCCCCGGCGCCGCTGCGCATCACGGCCGGAGCCATCCCGATCCGCATGGCCCGGCGGGCCCGGCTCGTCGCGTTCCGCCGGGTGCCGCGTACGACGATGCCGGTCCGGGTCGCGACCGTGTCCCGCAGGCCACGCTTTGGCCGGGGCACCCCCGCGAGCCGGGCCTGTACCGCTCTGGCGGCCGGGCCCACCCCGTGACAGGCGTCCGCGTCGGGCCGCCGGTGCCCCATCTCCCACACCGCGTACACGGCCATCATGTCCATCGACACCAGCACGTCGGCCTCGTGGACCCACTGCCGGACCACCCGGTCGTGCCAGGCCCGCACCCAGACCGCGCGAGAGCCTTCGATTCCACCCATGGCCCGGCGCAGCCGGTCGTCCGGCTCGGTCTCCCGGAGTCCACGCAGCTCGGCCAGGGCCGGGTCGAGCGAGATCCGGCTCAGGTCGAAGTCGACGATCAGCCGGACCCGTACGCCCTCCCGCCGGAATCGCTCCAGGGCGTCGGCCAGCACCGAATCCTGCCGTGGTGCCGTGCCCGCGACGATGAGCACGTTGATCATGGAAGTTGCCTGCCTCCGGTCGGTCCGGTGATGGTCGGTGTGCCGGCGGCGGAGGCGCCCAGGGCCAGTCGGGCGGCCTCGGTGACGGCGGGGGCGAGCAGGGCGCCTCGGGCGAAGCGTTCCGCGTGGGCTCGGGCGGCGGCCCGATCGGCGTCCGTGGCGTCGAGCGCGAGCCTGGCCGCCTCGGAGAACGCCGTCGCGAGCCGCTCCACGTCCAGCCCGACCGCCCCGGTCCAGAGTGGATGCCCGGACAGGATGTTCACGGCGTCGTGGTCCACGTCGTGGGCCGACATCACCGGTAGCCCGCTGGCGGCGTACTCGTAGACCTTGCCGGAGGTGACGTACTGCCCGCCGACCAGCATCAGGACCAGAGCGTCCCAACGCCCGAAGACGTCGACGACCTCGGCCTTCGGCACCGGCCCGCCGAACTCCACGTCGTCCCGGGCCGCCGCGCCCAGCAGTTCGCTGTGCGCGTTCGCCTCGCGCAGCGCACCCGCGCCGATGTGCCCGCGCACCTCGAACCGGCTGCGGGCGAGCACCGGGTCCGTGCGCCGGGCCATCCGCCAGGCGGTGAGCACCGAGTCCAGCAGCGCGGGAGCGAAGTTGATCGAGCCCAGGTAGCCGAAGGTGAGTCCGGCGGCGGGATCCGGCCGGTGCGGCACGGACGGGATGGAGTCGCTGTCGAAGCCGTTGCGGACCACCCGGACCCGGTCGGCCACCACCGGATAACGGTCGCGGTAGAACCGCGCGATCGGTTCGTTGACGCACCAGACCGCCTGGGCCTGTTCGAGTACCCGTTTCTCCCACTGACCGGCGGGGGACTTCTCGGTGAACGCCGTCTCACCGCTGATCACGTCGACCGACCAGCCGTCCCGGAAGTCCACCACGTACGGCACCCGGTGCTCCTGCCACAGTTGCCACGTCGCGGCGAGGTTGACGTACGGTGCGCAGGTCGTCATGAGCAGGTCGGCGGCGTGTGCCCGGTGTTCCCGTACGACCGCCTTCTCCAGGGCGTACCGCCAGCCGCCGAAGGCCGGCTCCGGGAAGACCTTGAGTTCCTGTTTGCGCTGCCGCTCGATCCACTCGCGCGGGCGGAGCGCTCTCGCCTCGGAGAAGTTGCGGATGTCGGTTTCCAGGTCCGCGCGCATGAGCGGCAGCTCGACCACCTTGATCCGTGGGTCGACCCCCTCGGAGAGGGTGTGGTCCAGCCCGTACTCCCGCTCCCACGCCTCTTCGCAGATGGTGATGACGGTGACGTCCCAGCCGATCGCGCAGAACTGGTTGGCGGTCTCGCGCAGTCGGTACGCCGAACTCTTCGCCGCGGGTGGAAACCCGATCGCCAGGTAGATCACGTGTGGCCGGGCACCACGGCGTGGCCGGGAACGGACGGCGCGGGTCAGTTGACTGAGCGAGGACGGTATCGGGTTTGGCATCGCGCTATTGCCGATCTTTCCGGGGACGGGTCTTTCCGGGGACGGGCTGGTCGAGGGGCCTGTGCTGGGCCGATCAGATCGGCGTGCCGGTGAGTGCCTCCACCACCCGCCGGGCCGCCTGCCCGTCGCCGTACGGCGCGTTGCGGGCGGCGGTGGGCATGGGGCGGGTGGCGATCTCCACCCAGGCGTCGGACGGCAGCTCCAGCGGATGCGGGACGAGTCGGTTCCAGTCCCCGTCGAGGGTCTCCGGCCACTCGGTCTCCGGGCGCAGCGTGGTGCACGGGCGACCGAGCAGGTAGGCCTCCTTCTGAAGGCCACCCGAGTCGGTGACGACTCCCGCCGAGCCGAGGACCACGCTCACCATGTCCGCGTACGGCAGGGGGCGCCCGATCCGGATCGCGCCCCGGGCCAGCTTCACGCCGTATTCGTCGGCGCGCGCGACGAGTCGCGGGTGGGCGAGCAGGGCCACCGGCAGTGGCAGGGTGGCCAGCGCGTCCACCAGCGTGGCGAGGCGCGCGGGATCGTCGGTGTTCTCGGCGCGGTGCACGGTGGCGAGCAGGTACGGGTGGCGGGCGTCGATGCCGTCCGGCAGCGCGGCCGGACGCTGCTCCCCGGAGAGTATCGAGTCGCGGACACTCTGGCAGACATCGACCATGACGTCGCCGACCAGGATCGAGCGCTCGGCCAACCCCTCGGCGGCCAGGTGCCGCATCGCCTCCTCGGTCGGCGCGAGCAGCAGGTCGGCGGCGTGGTCGGTGAGCACCCGGTTGTGCTCCTCCGGCATCACCCGGTTGAACGACCGCAGTCCGGCCTCCAGGTGCGCCACCGGCAGGTGCAGCTTCACCGCGCTGAGCGCACCGGCGAGGGTCGAGTTGGTGTCCCCGTAGACCAGCACCCAGTCCGGTCGCTCGGCCTCGAGTACCGGGTCGAGCGCGGCGAGGGTTCGGCCGGTCTGTACGCCGTGCGTGCCTGATCCGATGCCGAGGTGTACGTCCGGTTGCGGGATGCCGAGTCCGGAGAAGAACACGTCGGAGAGGTCTGCGTCGTAGTGTTGGCCGGTGTGCACGATGACGTGGCGGTGCTCGGTTCGCGCGAAGGCACCGGCTACCGGTGCCAGCTTCACCAGTTGGGGTCGGGCCCCGACGATACTTACAACCTTCACGTGGTGATACTCCAGGTTGTCTACGGGAGACGCGGGCGACCGGCTGTGCCGGCGAACCCCACCGCCTGTGGTGGCGGTTGAAAGTCTAGTCGCGCCCCTGTGTGGATCGGTGGGGCGGCGGGGTCTCGGCGCATGGTACGCGAACGGGGTGCGGAGTCCTGATCGCGACCGGGTCCGGCTTTTTCGGTGGGATCCGGGGAGATCGTCCCCGGCGTCGTGTTACGGCTGGTCAAGGCGCCTGTCGACGGTATTGACCGGTGCCACCCGCCGAATTCCGGGAGCCGATACCGGTGCGACTGTCCGGAGTTCCCACCCATGCACCCGAACTGTCCGTGAGTGCCTGGTCACACGGCTGCTCTGGATGCCGCCTCGACGGTTTGCCGGTGCTTTGCTCGCTGTGGCAGACTGCGACGCGCTCGTCGCCAAGGGATAGCCGTCGAACGCCAGTATCCAGGGGGCCTTGCCACAATGATCCTTGATCCTCCGCCGGCGCGGGTGACCTGGTTCGGGGTCGGGCGATGAGTCTGGGACGCACCATGGTCCGATCGGTTCGCCGGACGGCGGCCCGCTCGGCAAAGGTCGGACTGCGCTGGACGGCATCGCCGGCGGTCGTGCGCTCCCGGGTGGGGTCCGGATTGTGGGGAGCGGTGCTTTCCACCCCTGGCATCCCCGAGCGCGCCCGGGTCCGGCTCGCGGACCAGGTACACGCGAGTCTGTTGCGGGCGGGCCGGCCGGACCAGGCCGTTCGGGCCTCGCGGTCCGCGCTGCGCCGGATCGGCAACCGCCGGCTCCGGGCCGACCTGCTGATGCGCCAGGTCGGTGCCGAACTGGAGGCCGGCACACCGCCCACGCTGCCCGCCGCGGTCTCCGCCGAACTGGCGTTCGCCGACAGCCTGCTGGCGAAGGGCAACGTCCGGGCGGCGGCCAACTCCGTGCAGACGGTTCACCGGCAGTTGTTCCATCGGCGGCTCCAGTTCGACCGCATGTCGTCGCCGCTGGCCGACGACGCGGCGGGTTTTCTCGCGCAGTGGCACGCGAGTGCCACCGTCAAGGCGCTGTCGGCGCCCAGGGGTCGGAGCGGCGTCGCGGGACCCGCGCCGAGCGGCCGGCCGCTGCGGCTACTGATCGCCACGTACGGAAACCACGGCTTCCTCAACCTCATCCGGCGACACTTCGAGCAGTTGCCGGACGTCGAGGTGCGTTTCCTGGATCCGGGCGAGGACGGCATCCACGTCCCACTGCTGAACAACAGCCGGGCGATGATCGAGCACATCCTGTCCGGTCGGTCGACCTTCGGCGACCGGGTCGAGGAGTGGCTCGGCCCGCAGGTGGAGTGGGCCGACGTCGTCTTCGTCGACTGGTGCGCGGCGCTGGCGGTGCTGTTCACGATGGTGGACCCCGGGTCGACCCGGGTCGTCGTCCGGCTGCACAGCTTCGAGGCGTTCGCCCACTGGCCCCATCTGGTCGACTTCTCGCGGGTGGACGACGTCATCTTCGTCTCCGACCATCTGCGGGATCTCTCCGTCGCCGCGATCCCGGCGTTGACGTCGGCGGGATCCCGGCTGCACGCGATCAGCAACGCGATGGACCTCTCCTCGTACCGGCGTGCCAAGCACCCGGACGCGCGGTTCACCCTGGCGGTCGTGGGGATCAAGGCCGTTGCCAAGGACCCGGGCTGGGCGGTGCAGGTCCTCCGGCACCTGCGGGCGTACGACGACCGATACCGGCTGGCCCTGTACGGCCACGACCTCAACGCGGATGCGAGCCCGGACGCCCGACGGTTCTGGGACGAACTGCTGGCGGAGATCGCCGACCTCGAGGCGGCAGGTGCGGTGGTCCGGATGGGCCAGACCGACGACATGCCGGAGGCGTTCCGGGAGGTCGGGGTCATCGTGAGCAGTTCGGTCCGGGAGAGCTTCCACTGTGCCCTCGTGGAGGGTGCCGCCAGCGGGGCGGTACCAGTGGTCCGGGACTGGCCGTTCTTCGCCGGCTGGGCGGCGAGCGCGCGCAGTTTGTTCCCGGCCGACTGGGTGGTCGACTCTCCGGCGGAGGCCGCCGAGCGGATCCGTTCGCTGACCGCCACCGAGGAGGTGTGGCGGGAGGCCGGCGAAGCCGCCGCGACGCACGCCGTCGCCACCTGGGACTGGGAGATCGTCAAACATCAGTTCGATGAGGTCGTGTACGGTATGGCCGTCGCGGCGCCGGGTGGAGGCCCGAGCAGCGCGAAATAGCGCGTCAGCCAACTTTCTTTATGCACAGCGTGGGCGTACGAGGTCGTGCGCGGTCCACCCAGCGGTGGGCGGCCGACCTCTATGAAGAGGAGAGGACCAATGGTCGCGACGGGGACGAACGAGCCGACGGCGCCCGCCCGCATCGTGATACTCGTCGACAACGGGGTGAACGGCGACTCGCGGGTGCAGAAGACCGCGAGGTCGGCCGCTGACGCCGGCTGGGACGTGATCCTGCTCGGCCGTTCACCTAACGGTCAGCCGCAGAGCTGGAAACTCGGTGACGCCCAGGTCCGGCTGGTACGCATGCCCAGCCCGTTGCGGCAGCGGCGACACGAGTACCGCCGGCGCTGGTTCATCGGGCCGCTCGCGTACCCGCCGACCGGAATCGCCGCGCAGCGCGCCCAGGTGGTCAAGGCATGGCAGGCGGACCTGGTGATCAAGCGGGCGTTGCTGGCCTCCGGTGGCCGGTCCGGCGGATCGGTCCTGAAGCGCGGATCGCTGCGGGTCCAGGAGGTGGCGGCCAAGGTTCTCAAGCGCTGGGTCTCGTTCCGGTACTGGCAGCTCACCACCGCCCAACGGCTGCGCGGCTCGTTGCGCAGCCCCTGGGACCGTGCGTACACCTGGTTCTGGCGGCGGCTGCTCGGCGTCCGGTCGTGGCGCCGGCTGGAGCCGCAACTGTGGGACTACGAGCTGGCCTACGGCCCGACCGTCGACCAGTTGCGGCCCGACGTCATCTACGCGAACGACTTCCGGATGCTCGGCGTCGGTGCGCGGGCGAAGATCCGGGCCCGGACCAAGGGCCGGCAGATCAAGCTCATCTGGGACGTGCACGAGTACCTGCCCGGGGTGAAGCCGAGGTCCAACAACGCCCGGTGGATGACGGCCAACCAGGCGCACGAGCACGAGTTCTCGCCGTACGCCGACGCGGTCATCACGGTGTCGGCCCAACTGGCCGAGTTGTTGAAGCGCGACCACTCGCTCCCGCTGCTGCCGTCCGTCGTCCTCAACACGCCGAACGTGGCCGATGTCGAGTGGGACGAGGGCGCCCCGAACCTGCGTAACCGGATCGGGCTCGGCCCGGAGACGCCGCTGCTGGTCTACAGCGGGGCGGCGGCGGCCCACCGTGGCATGGGGGTCATGGTGGAGGCGATGCCCCACCTGCCGGAGGCGCACGTCGCGTTCGTCGTCAACGATCCGCAGAGCGCATACCTGAACAGCCTGGTGGCGAGGGCGAAGGAACTCGGAGCGGCGGACCGGTTGCACGTGCTGCCGTACGTCGCGCACCACGAGGTGGTCGGCTTCCTCTCCACGGCGACCGCGGGCGTGATCCCGATCCACCACTGGCTCAACCACGAGATCCAGCTCATCACGAAGTTCTTCGAGTACTCGCACGCGCGGCTGCCGATCCTGGTGAGCGACGTCGAGACGATGGCCGCGACGGTCCGGGAGAACGAGCAGGGCGAGGTGTTCCGGGTGGACGACGTCGAGGGGTACGTCCGGGCCGCCAAGGCGGTGATCGCCGACCCCGACCGGTACCGGGCGGCGTACAAGTCCATCGATCTCGCGGCCTGGACCTGGGAGGTCCAGGCGGAGGTGCAGGCCGGGCTCTACCGTCGGCTGGCGCCGGACCGGATTCCCGGCCGGGCCTGACGGGGATAGCATTCGCAGGTTGTCGTAGCCGGAGATCGGTAGATCCACCCAGCGTGAGGGACGGGTAATGGCAGACGTGGTGATTCTTGGGCTCGGGTACGTGGGCCTCCCGCTGGCCCGGGAGGCGGCGCGTTCCGGGGCGTCGGTGCTCGGATTCGACGTCAGCGCGCGCGTCGTCGACGGCCTCAACGCGGGGGTTTCGCACGTCGACGACCTTTCCGACGCCGACATCGCCGAGATGATCGACGGCGGCTTCCAGGCCACCACGGACGAGACCCGGATCGCCTCGGCGTCGACCGCGCTGATCTGTGTGCCCACCCCGCTCGCCGAGGACGGCGGTCCGGATCTGACCGCGGTCGAGTCCGCCGCGCGTGCGGTGTCGCGGAACCTCCGGCCCGGCATGCTGGTGATCCTTGAGTCGACGACCTATCCCGGTACGACCGACGAGATCGTCCGGCCGATCCTGGAGGAATCCGGGCTCACCGCCGGGGTCGACTTCCACCTCGCCTTCTCCCCGGAGCGGATCGACCCGGGCAACAAGGACTTCGGGCCGCGCAACACGCCAAAGGTCGTGGGTGGCCACACACCGGCCTGTACCGAGCGCGCCGCCGAGTTCTACGGCCGGTTCGTCGAGCGGATCGTGCGGACCCGGGGGACCCGCGAGGCGGAGACCGCGAAGCTGCTGGAGAACACCTATCGGCACGTCAACATCGCACTGGTCAACGAGATGGCCCGGTTCTGCCACGAACTCGACATCGACCTGTGGGACGTGATCAGGGCGGCGAGCAGCAAGCCGTTCGGGTTCCAGCCGTTCTACCCGGGGCCGGGCGTCGGCGGCCACTGCATCCCGATCGACCCGAACTACCTGAGCCACAACGTGCGGATGAAGCTGGGCTACCCGTTCCGGTTCGTGGAGCTGGCCCAGGAGATCAACGCGACGATGCCCAGTTACGTGGCGCGGCGCGCGCAGAACATCCTCAACGAGGCGGGCATGGCCACCAACGGCGCGAACATCCTGCTGTTGGGTGTGACGTACAAGCCCGACATCGCGGATCAGCGGGAATCGCCGGCGGTGCCCCTGGCCCGGCTGCTGACCGGCCTCGGCGCCAAGTTGAGCTACCACGACCCGTACGTGCGGAACTGGCACGCGTCCGGAGTCGACGTCCGGCGGGTGGAAGACGCGGAGACCGCCGTCGCCGAGGCGGATCTGGTCATCCTGGTGCAGAACCACCGCGCGTACGACGCGGAGAAACTGGCCGGGCTGGCCCGGCGGTTCTTCGACACCCGTGGCGTGACCACGGGCACCGAGTCGTACCGGCTCTGAGCCACCACGCATCTCGGGCGTGACGTCTGCTGGCGTCCCGCCCGAGATGCTTCCTGCATTTGGTTACGGCGACCAGCGCCAGTCCAGCGTCAGGTATGCCGCATACCAGCCGGAGGTGAGCACCAGGAACGTCAGGACCACGACCTGCGTCCGCCGACGGGCCGCGGCGAGAGCCGTTGCCACGGGCAGCAACAGGGTGAACACCGGCATCAGGTAGCGGCCCTTTCCGTAGTAGGCCCCGGCCGTGCCCAACACGAAGGCGACCGAGACCACCGAGAAGGCCAGCACCGGCAGCGGGTACCGGTCCAGCAGGAGCAGCACGGTCAACATGATCGCGATGCCGATCAGCAGGGTGACCATGTAGAAGGCCAGCAGTTGCGGCTTGGTCAACACCTCGTTCATGGCCGAGATCGTGTCCGCGCCACCGTCGAAGGTGTTGCCCCAGGACTCCCGCTGGACATAGAAGTAGCCGTCGAGGCGGCCCAGCCGGAGCCCCACGAAGGTCAGGTAACCGAGGTAGCCGAGCGGAGCCAGCGCCGCCGCCGCCCACGGCCGCCAGCCGTCCTGCCGGCGGAAGATCGCCACCAGCGCGGTCAGCCCCACCGCCGCGATCAGCGCGCTCGCGGTCGGGCGGGCCAGGCCGGCCACCAGGCAGAGGGCCCCGGCGAGCAGCCACTCGCGGCGGAGCAACGCGTAGAGGCTCCAGGCGGCGAAGGCGACGAACAACGGCTCGCTGTACGCCATGCTCTGCACCACCGCGTGTGGCACCGCGCCCCAGAGCATGGCCAGCAGCACGCCGACCGCCCGGGAGTGCAGGTGCCGGCCGACGGCGTACAGGCCCCAGGCGGCGGCGAGGCTGGCGAGCCAGGCGACGATCAGGCCGGCGGCGGCCGGGGAGAGCGGGGTGACGGCGGTCAGCACGTCGATCAGCAGCGGCAGTAGGGGGAAGAAGGCCAGGTTGCTGGAGCGGAACGACCCGTCCGGTTGCAGCGGGATCGCCGAGTCGTAGCCCTGCACCGCGATCTGTTGATACCAGCCGGAGTCGAACCGACCGGTCAGCAGCCACCACGGGTCCGGCCCGGCCCGCCAGGCGAAGACCACCAGGATCAGCAGCCCGACGAAGCGGACCAGAGCGTACCCGAGCAGGGCCGGGGTGGCGTCCGGCCACCGCCAGCGCCAGCGCCGTCCGCCGGCCGCAGGGGCCGATCCCGGTGCTTTCAGGGCGTCGCGGTCCGGTGTGCCGGAGCCGTCCTCGGCGTCCCGGGAACCGTCCGTGGAGACGGCGGCGGGGGGTACGGCGTCAGCGTCGGAAGGGGTGGCGGCGGGGGCGGACACAGGGCAAGACCTTAGCTCACCAACGGCCGGAAATGGCCCCACCGGGCGGGAGGATTGCGGTCCGTCGGACGCACGAGGGTGCCACGAATGGCGCCTGACGTATTAGAGTGGCCCCCGCTCGGTGCCGAGCGGCGTGATCCCCCCGCGCGTCGGCGTCGCCACCGGCACCGCACCGCCGTACCGCCCCATGGAACCCGCAGCGAACAGTGTCACCGCGGCATCGGTCGTCCCCCCGGCGCCGTACCGGACGATCCACGGCACGGCTCCGGCCGAGGCGTCGGTGTCGCCCGCACCCCAGCAATCGCCGAAGGGCGGTCCACGGTCGGATCCCGGCCGCCGGAACGGAGGTATCCACGTGTTCGAGCCAGCGTCGGAGGCCCGACCCACCGCTTGGCCTCCGGGCGCCGACGGGCGGGATGGCCCGCTGCTGTCCGTTGTCATCCCAATGTACAACGAGGAGTCCGCGCTGCCGATCATGTCCCGGCGGCTGCGGGGCGTGCTCGACGCGCTGGGCGACCGCTACGAGGTGGTGGCGGTCGACGACGGCAGCGCGGACCGGACCGCCGAGGTGCTGCGGGAGTTGCGGGCCGACTGGCCGGAACTCCGGGTGGTGAGCCTGCGGCGCAACAGCGGGCACCAGGCGGCCCTGCTCGCCGGCCTGATGCGGGCCAGCGGGGACTATCTGGTCAGCATCGACGCGGACCTACAGGATCCGCCCGAGGTGATCCCGGAGATGCTCCGGCTGGCCCAGCGGGACGGCCTGCACGTCGTGTACGGCGTGCGCAGCGACCGGAGCACCGACACCGCCTTCAAGCGCGGTACGGCCAGCGCCTACTACCGGCTGATGCGCAAGCTCGCCGGCCGGCACGTACCGGCACAGGCGGGCGACTTCCGGCTGCTCAGCCGGGATGTGGTGGAGGTGCTTCGGGAGCTGCCCGAGCGGACCCCGGTACTCCGGGTGGTGGTGCCCTGGCTCGGCTTCGCCAGCGGCGAGGTCAGCTACCTGCGCGCCGAGCGGGTCGCCGGGGAGACGAAGTATCCGCTCTCCCGGATGGTCCGGCTCGCCGCCGACAGCGTGACCAGCTTTTCCGCCGCCCCGTTGCGGATCGCCACCTGGTTCGGCGCCGCCGGCATGGTCGTCTCGTCGGTGTTGATCGTGATGGCGTTCGTCCGCTACCTGGCCGGGGCGACCGTGCCCGGTTGGGCGTCGGTGTTCGTCGCCGTCCTGTTCTTCGGTGCCGTCCAGATGCTCTTCCTGGGGCTGCTCGGCGAGTACGTCGGGCGGATCTACACCGCGATCCAGGGCCGTCCGGCATACCTGATCGCCGAGGACAGCATCGTCGCCGGGGAGAGCCTGGTGGGACGGCGGGTCGCGGCCGACGGTGCGGACCCGGGTCGGCTCCGGCAGCCGGAGCAGCGGTCGGTCGAGGTCTCCGTCTGACCGGATCGACGGGTCCAGGTAGCGCCGAAGAGGCCGACCGCGACGACGCCCGAGACGCCCGACGCCTCTCGCCGGCGGGCTCGGGCGCCGGGAAATGTGCTGACTGCGGGTGTCGCGCAGAACACGTACCGTAGCCCCGGCTGGTCGGCTGGCAGCGGGGATCAGGCAGGCTGGGTGCCGTACACTCGCCGGGGTCCACCGACGGACGGTACGGATCCGCGCCCGCTTTCCCGGCGGGTGTGCGGGATCCGACGTCCCGCCGGGACTTGGTTCGGCGGGTGTGCGCCGCTCTCCGGGCGGCACACGGGAGAGGCGGAGAATGGAGTTCGACGGCGCAGCCGACAGACCGGGCACTCGCGGTCGAATCGTGATGCTCGTGGACAACGGCGTCAACGGTGACTCCCGGGTGCAGAAGGTCGCCCGCTCGGCCGCCGAGGCCGGCTGGGACGTGACGCTGCTCGGCAGGTCGCCGCATGGAGCCGCGCAGACCTGGCGGCTCGGTCCCGCCGAGGTGCGACTGCTGCCGATGCCCGATCCGCTGGCCCGCCGCCGGCACGAGTTCCGGCGGGCCTGGCTGCGGTGGCCGCTGGCGTACCCGCCGAGTGGCATCGCCGCGCACCGGGCCCAGTGGGTGCGGGCCTGGCAGACGGACATCCGGCAGCGCGAGGCGGAGCTGACCCTGGCCGTCCGGGCCGGGCTGGCCGGCCGCCGGCTGGAGCGGCGGCGGCGCCGGCTGCGGATCGAGCGGAACGCCACGCACCTGCTCCGCCGCTGGGTGTCGCTCCGGTACTGGATGCTGACCCGGGCCCGGAAGGGCCGCAAGCTGACCGGCCCGTGGGACCGGCTCTACACCTGGTTCTGGTCGACCGTGCAGGGCGGCCGGGCCTGGCGCCGGCTGGAGCCAGGGCTGTGGGACTACGAGCTGGCCTTCGGGCCGGTGGTCGACGAGCTGGCACCGGATCTGATCCACGCGCACGACTTCCGGATGGTCGGGGTCGGCGCCCGGGCCAAGGTCCGCGCCGCCGAGGCCGGCCGGGACGTCAAGCTGGTCTGGGACGCCCACGAGTTCCTGCCCGGGGTGCAGCCGTGGCAGGACAACGCCCGGTGGCTTCCCGCGCACCGCGCACACGAGCGGGAGTACGTGCCGTACGCCGACGCCGCCATCACCGTCTCGGCGAGCCTCGCCGAGCTGCTGCGCCGGGAGCACGGGCTCGCCGAGCTGCCGGCGGTGGTGCTCAACGCACCCGACGTGACCGGCGAGCCGGCGGTGGACGCCGCACCGGCTCCGGAACTGCGCGCTCGGTGCGGCATCGGTCCGGAGGTGCCGCTGCTGGTATACAGCGGCGTGGCCGCCCCCAAGCGCGGCCTCGGCACGATGATCGAGGCGTTGCCGCAGTTGACCGGGGTGCACGTCGCCCTGGTGGTCAACAAGCCCGACGGCCCGTACGTCCGGGACCTGCTGTCCCGGGCCGAGGCGCTCGGCGTGCCGGACCGGGTGCACGTGCTGCCGTACGTCGCGCACTGGCAGGTGGTGCCGTTCCTCTCCGGTGCGGACGTCGGGGTGATCCCGATCCAGCACTGGCCCAACCACGAGATCGCGTTGATCACCAAGTTCTTCGAGTACGCGCACGCCCGGCTGCCGCTGGTGGTCAGCGATGTGAAGACGATGGCCGGGACGGTCCGGTCGACCGGGCAGGGTGAGGTGTTCCGGGCCGAGGACGTCGCCGACTACGTCCGCGCGGTCCGGGCGGTACTCGCGGACCGGGAGCGCTACCGGGCCGCGTACGACCGGCCGGGGCTGCTGGAGGGTTGGACCTGGGCGGCCCAGGCGGAGATCCTGACCGGGGTCTACCGGCGGCTGCTGGCCGGCGCCGACCCGACGGCGGCCGGCGCCGAACCGGCCCGCCCGGTGGCGTCCGCGTCCGGGGTGCCCGGTCCGGAGCCCGTCGAACCGAGCGGCCGGCCGGCCGCGGGGGCCACCGCGAGATGAGGGAACCCGACGTCAGCGTGGTGGTGGCGGTCTACAACACCATGCCCTACCTCACCAAGTGCCTGAACTCGCTGGTCCGGCAGAGCATCGGCCGGGACCGGATCGAGGTCGTCGCGGTCGACGACGGCTCCACCGACGGCAGCGGGCGGGAGCTGGACCGCTTCGCCCGGCTCTACCCGGAGACGGTCAAGGTGATCCACCAGGCCAACTCCGGCGGCCCGGCCGCGCCGAGCAACCGGGCCCTGGATGTCGCCACCGGCCGGTACGTCTTCTTCATCGGCGCCGACGACTACCTGGGGCCGGAGGCGCTGGAGCGGCTGGTACACGCGGCCGACGAGTACGACTCCGACGTCGTGCTCGGCAAGGCGATCGGAGTGAACAGCCGTAACATCCACCAGGCGGTCTTCGCCCGCAACGAGGTGGAGATCGACCTCTTCGACTCCGCCCTACCGTGGTCGCTGGCGAACACCAAGCTGTTCCGAAGGGAGCTGGTCGAGCGCCACCACCTGCGCTACCCGGAGGACATGCCGGTCGGCAGCGACCAGCCGTTCACCCTGGAGGCGTGCTTCCGGGCGAAGCGGATCTCGGTACTGGCGGACTACGACTTCTACCACGCGGTGCGCCGGCTCAACGCGCACAACATCACCTATCGGTCCCGGCACGTCGAGCGGCTCGGCTGCGTCAAGTCGATCATGGATTTCGTGGCCGGGCTGATCGAGCCGGGCGAGCGGCGCGACGCGATACTCGTCCGACACTTCGCCTGGGAGGTCGCCCGGCTGGTCGAGGACGACTTCCTGCAGCTGGATCGGGCGGTACAGGAGCAGGTGCTGGCGGGCGTCCGGGACCTCGCCGACCGCTACCTCACCGACCGGATCCGGGCCAGCCTGGAGATCGAACCCCGGCTGCGGATCGGCACCGCCCAGCGGGGCACCGTCGACGACCTCCTCGCGGTGATCCGGCAGGACGCCGAGGAGGGCGTACCGCCGACGGTCGTCGACGGCGACCGCTGGTACGCCGGCTATCCCGGCTTCCGGGACCCCCGGCTGGAGCTGCCGGACAGTTGGTTCGACGTCTCCGACAACGCCGCGGACTGGCTCGCCAGGCTGGAGGCGGTCGCCGTCACCTGGGAGACCTGCGACGACGGTGAGCGGGCGCTGGCCGTCACCGCCCGCACGCCCCGTCGTGACCTGGCGTCGCTGACCTCCGGCCCGATCGGGCTGACCGCCGGCGACGTCACCGGCACCACGCTGGAGACCAGCCGGGACGGCGCCGGCAGCACCGTCCGGGCCCAGTTCCGGGTGGGGCTGCTGCTCGCCGGCTCGGGAACCGGCGGTTCGCTGCTCTCCGTCCGGTCCCAGCTGACCGCCTTCGGCGGGGTCGGCACCGCGGCGGTACGGGCGCCGACCCGGCCCACCGTGTCACGCTTGATGTTCCGCCGGGGGATGCGGTTCTTCGTGATCACCCCGACAACGAGTCACCGAGGTCAACTCGTGATCGCCATCGCACCTGTCACCCCCCGTCGGGTACTGGCCCGACTTCGGCGCAGGTTGCCCCAGGGAGGAAAGTAGTAGGCATGAAAATCTGCGTCGTCGCTCTCGGAAAGATCGGCCTGCCGCTCGCCGTGCAGTTCGCCGACAAGGGGCACTCGGTGGTGGGTGCCGACGTGTCCGAGCGGGTCGTGAAGCTGGTCAACGACGGCGCCGTGCCGTTCCCGGGCGAGGCCGACCTCGACGTCAAGCTCAAGGAGGCGGTGGCGGCGGGCCGGCTCTCCGCCACCACCGACACCGCGGCGGCGGTCGCCGAGTCCGAGGCCGTGGTCGTGGTGGTGCCGCTCTTCGTGGACGCCGAGGGCGTGCCGGACTTCGGCTGGATGGACGACGCGACCCGGGCCATCGCGGCCGGGCTCAAGCCGGGCACCCTGGTCAGCTACGAGACCACGCTGCCGGTCGGCACCACCCGCAACCGCTGGGCGCCGATGCTGGAGGAGGGCTCCGGGCTCACGGTCGGCCGCGACTTCACCCTGGTGTTCAGCCCGGAGCGGGTGCTCACCGGCCGGGTCTTCGCCGACCTCCGGCGTTACCCGAAGCTGGTCGGCGGGGTGGACGAGGCGTCGGCCCGGCGCGGTGTCGAGTTCTACGAGGCGGTGCTGGACTTCGACGACCGTCCCGACCTGACCCGGCCGAACGGGGTGTGGGATCTGGGCTCGGCCGAGGCGTCGGAGCTGGCGAAGCTCGCCGAGACGACCTATCGGGACGTCAACATCGGTCTGGCGAACCAGTTCGCCCGGTTCGCCGACACCGTCGGAGTCGACGTCATCAAGGTCATCGAGGCATGCAACACGCAGCCGTACAGCCACATCCACTCGCCGGGGATCGCGGTCGGCGGGCACTGCATCCCGATCTACCCCCGGATGTACCTGTGGAACGACCCGGCGGCCACCGTCGTACGGTCGGCCCGGGAGGCCAACGCGGCGATGCCGGAATACGCGGTGGACCTGCTCGCGGCGGCGGTCGGTGACCTGACCGGGGTCGAGGTGCTGGTGCTCGGCGCCGCCTACCGGGGCGGGGTCAAGGAGACCGCGTTCTCGGGGGTCTTCCCGACCGTCGAGGCACTGCGCCGCCGGGGTGCGAAGCCGTACGTCTCGGACCCGATGTACACCGACGACGAACTCACCGCGCTCGGCCTGCCGGCGTACGCCGGTGAGTCGGTGACCGCCGCGGTGATCCAGGCCGACCACGCCGAGTACCGCACTCTCGGCAGCGCCGACCTGCCCGGGGTCGAGGTGCTGGTCGACGGCCGTCGGGTGACCGACCCGGCGCGCTGGTCCGACGTCCGCCGGGTGGTCATCGGCGGCTGAGTCCGAGACAGCCCGTACCCGCGAAACGCGTCGAGCCCTGGCCGCTCCGGAAGGAACGGTCAGGGCTCGGCTGTTAGGGCTCGTCCGGTCGGTCAGCGGGCGTCGGCGTCGGTCAGGGCCGGCGGGCGCTCCGGGTCCCGCGAGACGACCTCGCCCCGGGCGTCCACCCAGCCCTTCGGCCGGGCCGGGTTCCCGGCCACCAACTGGTACGGAGCGACGTCCTTGGTCACCACCGAGCCGGCGGCGATCATCGCGTACTCGCCGATCTCGACGCCGCAGACGATGGTCGCGTTCGCGCCGATCGAGGCGCCCCTGCGGACCATGGTCGGGGTGACCTGCCAGTCCGGGTTCTGGGCCCGCGGCCGGAGGTCGTTGGTGAAGACCGCGCAGGGGCCGACGAACACCTCGTCCTCGATCGTCACGCCCTGGTAGACGGAGACGTTGTTCTGGATCTTCACCAGGTCGCCGACCTCGACGTTCGCGTCCACGTAGACGTTCCGGCCGATCACGCAGTTCGCGCCCACCCGGGCGGTGGAGCGGACGTGGGCGAGGTGCCAGACCTTGCTGCCGTCGCCGATCCGCGCGCCCTCGTCGACCTCGGCCGAGGGGTGCACGAAGACCGTGTCGGGGAGGGCGGGAGGCTCGTTCATCGCTTGAGTCACGGCTTCGCAGGATACGCCGAGCGGCCCGGCCGGTCAGCCAGGGGGACGGAGGGTCGACTCCGGCAGGTAGATCGTGTGCGTGCCGACCCGGGTCACCCGGGCCGGCACGCCCGAGCGGCGCAGGTGGGCCTGGAACGCGGTGTCCGCGGGCGCGCCGGCCTCGAAGACGAAGGCCGGCCGGTCGGCGGCGCGGACCCGTCTCGGGTACGCCGAATAGCGGTCCTGCCCCGGCCGCAGGTTCGCGCCGAGTACCGCACAGGCGACCCGTTCCCGGGTGACGAACACCAGCCGGTTGCAGGTCCAGTACTCGGCGTACACCGCGCTGATCCCGGCCCGCTCCAGGGTGCGGGCGAGCTGCCGCTGCTGGCGCTCCTCGGCCCGGATCGTGCCGATCTCGCCGACCAGTTGTCCGGTGGCGCCGACCATCAGCACCACCAGCAGGGCGAGCACGGCGCTGGCGAGTACCCCGGCGAGCCGGGTCACCGGCCCGGTGGCCAGCCGCCCCGACCAGCGGGCGACCAGCCAGAGCGGCCAGAGTACGGCCGGCAGCGAGATCTGGAGGATCGACAGGTACCGGGCGCTGGCCAGTGGCGCGCTGCCGGCGAGCGAACTGCGGGCGTACGCCGCCACGGTGAGCGCGGCGCCGAGCAGCAGGGCGAGTTGGGTGGCGTACCCGAGCCGGGCGGTCCGGACCGCGCTACCGGCCGGGTCGGTCCCGGCCGTGCCGCCGGACGCGGCGTTCTCCGGCGTGCCGCCGGCTACCGCGTTCTCCGGTGTTCCGCCGGCTACGGCGTTCTCTGGCGTTCCGGAGGGCTCGGCGCCGTTCCCCGGCACCGGGGCCTGTCGACCGGCCCGGACGAGTCCGACCACCGCCAGTATCCCGGCGGCGAGCAGCAGCGCCAGGTAGAGCCCGCCCCAGGACATCTCGACGGGGTCACAGCCCTCCGGCCGGCAGAGCCCGGTGGCGAGCGGGATGCCGACCAGCAGCGCGCCGTGCAGCCGGGCGGTACCCGACGTCGCCTCGCCCTCGCCCGCGCTGACCTGTTGCAGTACGGAGAGCGAGTCCTGGCCGGGCGGCGCGGTCAGGTTGTCCACGATCAGCGGCGCGACCCCGAGCAGGAACCCGGCGACCAGTACGGCGCCGGCCGGCCCGAGCAGGTCCCGCCAGCAGCCGACCAGCAGCACCCCGAAGGCGACCACCAGGTAGGGCAGGACCAGCCAGTCGTCCCAGACGCAGAGCCCGGTGAGCAGGCCGAAGAGCCCGAACGCCCAGTACCGGCGCCGGTGCCGGGTTCGCCGCTGGCCGAGGGCGAGCGCGATCAGCAGCAGGCCCAGTACGGCGGGCTTGACCTCCGGCCGGCCGCCGACGGCGGTGATCTGGTCCCGGACCACCCGTTCGCCGCCGAGCGCGAGTACCCCGACCGTGAAGGTGGCCAGCCAGGGGGAGTAGAGCCGCCGGGTGAGCCGGTACGCCAGGTAGAGGAAGGCGGCGTACAGGAAGAGCAGGGGTATCCGCAGCGGTACCCAACCGGCGCCGAAGAGCAGGAAGAGCGGCGCGGCGAGGTAGCTCTGCACGGTACCCATGTAGTGCTGGCCGTAGAGGAAGACCGGCAGTTCACGGCCGTCGGCGATGTGCAGCGCGACGAGCCCGAAGGTGGCCTCGTCACTGTTCGAGCCGGGTACGGTCAGCAGGACCAGCGCCAGCCGGTAGCCCAGGCCGAGCAGCCCGAGGCCGAGCGCCAGTACGCCCGGCCGGTCGAGTGTTCGCAACCGCCGCCCCCCGCGCGGCACCGCCACCGACACCCCCCCGCGCCCCCGTCGCCGCCCCGCCTCGAAGTCTCGCACGGCGTGCTGCGGCCCAGGTCCGGATCGGCGCAGGTCGTAGCGGCTCCACCCGGTCCGGGAGCCCGCTCCGGGGGAGCGTTCCGACGGGTTAGTTGATCTGTCTCGTAGCCGGACCGGATGCTCTGTGGCAGGGTGTCAAGGTGTCGCTGATACCCGCCGGTCCAGCGTCCGCGCCCCGGCTGCACCGAGCGGCCCGGATCGAGGACGCGGTGCACCAGTTCATCGAGCGTCGCCTGGGGCAGGGTGGGTGGGATGTCACGATAATCCCGTACGCCGGCTATGGCGCGCCGGGGTGGATCCGGGTGCTGGGTCGGGTCCTGCTGACCCGGCTTCGCCGCCGTCCCCGCCGCCGTCCGGAGAAGGTACGCGGCTGGCGTAGCTTCGCCACCCTGCCGGTGCAGCACGCGCCGGTGGTGATCGAGGCGGGTGGCCGCCGACACGAGGCGCGGGCCGACCGGAGCGGCTTCATCGACCTCGTCGTCGAGGCCGACCTGGCACCCGGCTGGCAGAGCGTACGCCTGGCCAGTCCCGGCGCCGAGCCGGTCGACGCGCCGGTCCGGATCGTCGACCCGGAACTGCGGATCGGGGTCCTCTCCGACATCGACGACACCGTGATGGTGACCGCGCTGCCCCGGCCGCTGCTGGCCGCGTGGAACACCTTCGTGCTGGACGAGCACGCCCGGATGGCGGTACCCGGGATGGCGGTGCTCTACGAGCGCCTGGTCAATGCGCACCCCGGCGCCCCGGTGCTCTACCTCTCCACCGGTGCCTGGAACGTCGCGCCGGCCCTGACCCGGTTCCTCTCCCGGCACCTCTATCCGGCCGGCCCGCTGCTACTGACGAACTGGGGCCCGACGGCGGACAGGTGGTTCCGCAGCGGACGGGAGCACAAGCGGGCCACCCTGGCCCGGCTGGTCCGGGAGTTCCCGGAGATCCGGTGGCTGCTGATCGGCGACGACGGCCAGCACGACCAGGAGATCTACGCCGAGTTCGCCGCCGAGCACCCGGACAACGTGGCCGGGGTGCTGATCCGCCGGCTCTCCCCGACCCAGGCGGTACTGGCCGGTGGTTTCCCGGCGCCGGCCGGCAGCGCCGACGGCAGTACTCCGGCGGCCGGGCTGCTCGGCGAGCGCTGGTTCTGCGCACCGGACGGCGCCGGACTCTGGCGACTGCTCCGCGAGGCGAACCTCGTCTGAGGCGTGCCGGGTCCGAGCCGTCGGGTCAGCTTTCCCGGGCCGATTCCTCGGCTCGGCGGCGTTCGCGTCTGCCCCGGGCGATCTCGGTGCCGAGGGCGTCCAGCCGCTGGGTCCAGAACCCCCGGTAGCGCTCCAACCACCGGTCGATCTCCTGGAGCGGGGCGGGATCCACCGCGTAGAGCCGCCGGGTGCCGGCCGCGCGTACGGTGGTGAACCCGTTCTCCCGGAGCACCCGCAGGTGTTGTGAGACGCCCGGCTGGGAGATCCCGAACTCCTCCTGGATTACCGCGCTGACCTCGCCGGCCGACCGCTCGCCGTCGGCGAGCAGCTCCAGGATCCGCCGCCGGACGGGATCGCCGAGAACGTCGAACGCGTGCACGCCGCCATCCTTTCAGCGCTCACTTATATAACCAAAGTCTAACGCCCCGATCCGGAGATCGGTTCGGACGACCCTACCGGCCCGGTACCGGCGTCGAGCCGGACACCGGTCCCCGACAGCGTGGCCCGGTGCTGGTAGACAGGGGCGATGCGGCTCCGCCTGATCCAGATAGACGCCTTCGCCGACCGGGTGTTCCAGGGCAACCCGGCGGCCGTGATGCCCCTGCCCGGCTGGCTGCCCGACGCCGTCCTACAGGCCGTCGCCGAGGAGAACAACCTCTCCGAGACCGCCTTCTACACGGCGGAACTGCCGGCCGACGCCGCCCCGCCGCCCGGTGACGATCCCGCCTACCACCTGCGCTGGTTCACCCCGGCGGTCGAGGTCGACCTCTGCGGGCACGCGACCCTGGCCACCGCCGGGCAACTCTTCGACGACGTACACCCGGACGCGCGGCGGCTGCTGTTCTGGACCCGCAGCGGCTGGCTCCCGGTGGGCCGGGCCGACCGGGACGGCGAACTGGAACTGGACTTTCCGGCCGGGCGGCTGCGGGCGGTGCCGGACGGCGACGAGGTGTCCGCCGCCGCCGTGGCCGCGCTCGGCATCGAACCGGAGCACCGGTTCCAGGACACCGACCTGGTCTACCCGGTCCGCAGCGCCGCCGAGGTCCGGGCCGTCGCGGCGGACTTCACCACCCTGGCCCGACTGCCGGTACGCGGCGCGATCGTCACCGCCCCCGGCGACACCGACGGCGTCGACTTCGTCAGCCGGTGGTTCGGGGCCGGGGCGGGCGCCTTCGAGGACCCGGTGACCGGCTCCGCGCACAGCCAGATCGCGCCGTACTGGGCGGAGCGGCTCGGCCGGACGACGCTGACCGCCCGGCAGATCTCCGCTCGGGGCGGCACGGTGCACTGCGTGGTCGACGGCGACCGGGTACGCCTACGCGGCAGCTATCATCGCTACCTCGACGGCACCGTCACGCTGCCCGACCCGGCCGGCCGGTGACCGAGCCGCCCCGTGCGGCGGGTCGGGTCAGTGTCCGCGGAACGCCTCCGCCAGCCACCAGGCGCCGCGCTCGCTGGTGATCTTGGCGTCGACCACCAGCGGCCGGTCGCGGGGGCCGGTCAGCCAGTCCCGTACCGGGGCGAGGTCGTCGACGGTACGGACGGTCAGCGCGGCGCAGCCGTAGCCACGGGCGATCGAGGCGAGGTCGGTGTCGGGGAACCGGACCAGGTCCAGCGGGTGGCCGTCCGGGCCGAAGTGGTGCACCTCGGCGCCGTACGCCGCGTCGTCGTAGACCAGCACCAGCAGGGGCAGGCCGAGCCGGCTGGCGGTGACGAGTTCGGCCGCCGACATCAGGAACCCGCCGTCGCCGAGCGCCGCCACGGTGAGTCGGTCCGGTCGGGCCACGGCGGCACCGAGTGCGCTGGCCAGCCCCAGCCCGATCGACTGGAACGCCTGGGTGAAGCAGAACCCGGCGACGTCCGGTACGGAGAGGAACATCGACGGGTAGCCCATGAAGTTGCCGGAGTCGACCACCACGGTCCGCTCGGCCGGCAGCAGGTCGTCCAGCGCGATGGTCAGGGTACGCGGATCGATCCGTCCGTTACCGCTGTCGTCCGAATAGGACACGTCCCGCCAGCGTCCCTCGGTGGCGATCCGCCGCCGCAGTTCCGGGGTGCGCTGGGTGCCGGGCGGCCGGCCGACGCCCGGTTCCCGGTCCAGCCAGCGCAGCGCGTAGCGGGCGACCCGGGCCACGTCGCCGCTGACGTACCGGTCGATCCGGGGATGCCGAACCCCTCCGTCCGGCGCCTCGTCGACCTGGACCACCACCGCCGATGGGGAGATCAGTCGACCGTGCCTGGTGGTCCACATGTTCAACGTGCTGCCCCAGGCGACCACCAGGTCGGCCTCGGCGATCAGTTCGGCGGCGAGCGGGGTGGCGAACCCGCCCGAGACGTCGAGATACCACGGATCGCCGACGAAGAGTCCCTTGGCGGCGGCCGAGACCGCCAGCAGCGCGGCACACTCGTCGGCCAGCCGGGTCAGCGGCTCCCGGGCACCCCGGGCGCCCCGCCCGGCGACGAAGACCGGACGCCGGGCGGTGGTCAACGCGCTGACCAGCGGCTCCACGTCGGGAACCCAGTCGGTTTGGGCGGGCCAGGGATCAAGAGGGCCGGTCCAGGGCGCGATCTTGCGGCCCAGCACGTCCAGTGGCAGTCCCAGCAGTACCGTCTCACCCTGAGCCGCCCGCCGGTACGCGGCGTCGACGTCCACCACGACGTGCGCGGGGCGTACCCGTTGATAGTGGATGTCGAGCGCGGTCGCGGTGTGTGGCAGGTCGATGAAGAAGTTGGACCGTGCCTCGGTCGCCTCCGGCGCCAGCACCAGCATCGGGGTCCGGCTCTTGGCCGCCTCGACGATCCCGGTCAACGCGTTGGTGACCCCCGGTCCCTGGTGCACCGAGAGCACCCCGACCGACCCCGACGTACGCGCGTAGCCGTCCGCCATGCTCGCCGCCCCGCCCTCGTGCGCGGCGGCCACGAACCGGGCACCGCCGGCGACCAGCGCGTTGCTGACCTGGAAGTTGCCGCTGCCGACCACTCCGAAGACGTGCCGCACCCCGTGCGCGGCGAGGACCCGACCGACCACCTCGGCGACCCGCATGCCCTCACCCCCGTCCCGTCGCCCGCCTCGGCCGTCCCTACCGCTCGACCAGGGCGAGTACCCGGCACGGGCTGCCGGAGCCGTGCACGATCGGCAGCGGTCCGGCGACCACCACCGCACCGGTCGGCGGGAGCTGCGCCAGGTTGCGGAGCTGGGTGAGACCGTACTTGTCGGCGCCGAGCAGGAAGGAGTGGCACGGGAACGGCGGGTCGAACGAGTGCGCGGCCCCGGCGTCGGTGCCGACCGTCTCGACTCCGACGCCCTGCACCGGGGCCTCCTCGGCGAGCCACTTCGCGCAGCCGGGGGAGATCCCCGGAGTACGGCCGGCGTTGGCGTACCGCTGCGCGTCGTCGCCGTACGCGTCCCAGCCGGTCCGGTAGAGCAGCCAGCCGCCGGCCGGCAGCGGACCGTGCTCCGCCTCCCAGGCCCGGATGTGTTCGACCTCCAGCAGGAAGTCGGGGTCGGCGGCGGCTTCGGCGGTGTGGTCGAGCACCACCGCCGGGGCGATCAGCCGGCTCGGCGGCACCTGGGAGACGTCGTCGCCGTGCTGGCCGCTGACCCAGTGCACCGGTGCGTCGAAGTGCGTGCCGGTGTGCTCGCCGGTGGTGAAGTTGTTCCAGTACCAGGCCGGGCCGCGCTCGTCGTAGCGGCTGATCTCGCTCAGCGCGAACGGGACGGTCTGGCCGAACGGCTCGGGGAGGGTCAGGATCGGCGTCTGCGCCGAGAGCGGGGCGGTGAGGTCCACGACCTCGACCCGGCCGGTGGCGAGCGCGGCAACAAGATCTTGCAGCACGGTCATGGCGGAAACCTACCGGAGTTTCCGGGAATCGGGACCCGCGCGATCGGTCGGCAGCGCCCCGCCCGGCGGCCGAACCCGACGCGCGGAACGGCCACCCCGGGGGCGCCGCCGGCCAGGAGGACGACGCCACCGGGACGGGCCGGCACCGGCCGGTGCTCTCCGGGCGGGTGGAACGCGGCATCGTCGTCCTCCCGGTGCGTTCGGCCGATCGGTCAGCTCCAGTGCGACGAGTAGACCTGGGGTGTTCCGCAGTAGCCGGAAGGGATCGGCAGTGGTGTCGGTGCGTTCGCCGTCGCGGCCCGACAGACCTGGACGATCAGGGTGTCGACACCGGTGGACGGCTCTCGGGGGGCGAGTTGGAGGGTGTACTTGGTGATGTCGTTGTCCACCCTCGACGTGGCCTCGGCGACGAGGCGGCCACTGCCGTAGGCGTAGAAGGTGACGAAGCTGAACAGCCCGTCGTCCCGGCAGACCGGGCCGGGATCGCTCTCGTGGGGGCGATCGGCGATGGTGCCGATGACGGTCACCGAGCCGAGCCCGGGAGGTGCGGAGATCGGAATGAATTCGAGGGTTCCTTCGGCGACGCCGTACCGGCAGCTGTCGCCGCTGTCGGCGGCGAACGGTTGCGGGGCGAGGTCGGTGTCGGTGCCGGCCCGGGCGGGGCCGGTCAGGGCGGTGAGGGTGAGCAGGACGGCGGCGAGTACGACCGCCGACCGGCGGATCGGTCGCGGCATGGCGGTTCCTCCTGAGTAGACGGACGGTGCGGGTGGCGGTGCCTGTCTCGATGGCGGGGCGGGCGCAGGTGCGGCGGCCGGAGCCCCGCACGCGGTGGGCGGGACCTGCCGGCCGCCGGTCGGGACGGGAACCCAGCCGACCAGCCACCGAAAGACATTGTCACACGTCTATCTAATATTCGCAGGAGCTGCGCCACCGCTCGACCGATCGAGCCCAGGTGCCGGACGGCGCGGCGACCGTACTCAGCCCGGGCGGAGCCAGAGTACGCCGAGCGGCGGCACCCGCAGTGTCACCGAGGCGGGCAGGCCGTGCCACGGCTGGTCGTCGGCGGTGACCGCGCCCAAGTTGCCGACCCCGGAACCGCCGTAGCAGTCCGCGTCGGTGTTCAGGATCTCGGACCAGCGCCCGGCCAGCGGCAGCCCGATCCGGTAACCCTCGTGCGGCAGCGCGGCGAAGTTCGCCACGCAGACCAGCGGCGAGCCGTCGGCGGCGATCCGGACGAAGGCCAGGGTGTTGTTGGCGGAGTCGTCCGAGACGATCCACCGGAAGCCGGCCGGTACGGTGTCCTGGGACCAGAGCGCCGAATTGTCCCGGTAGCCGCGGTTCAGGTCCCGGAGCAGCCGCTGCACCCCGGCCCGGCCGGGATCGTCGACCAGGTGCCAGTCCAGTCCTCGGGTCTCGCTCCACTCCCGGTCGTCGCCCAGCTCGCAGCCCATGAAGAGCAGTTGCTTGCCCGGATGCGCCCACATGTACGCCAGCAGCGCGCGTACCCCGGCCAGTTTGCGCCACTGGTCACCGGGCATCTTGCCGAGCAGCGACCCCTTGCCGTGCACCACCTCGTCGTGGCTGATCGGCAGCACGTAGTTCTCGCTCCAGGCGTACACCAGGGAGAAGGTCAGCTCGTTGTGGTGGTGCTGCCGATAGATCGGGTCCTTGCCGAGGTAGCTGAGGGTGTCGTGCATCCAGCCCATGTTCCACTTGAAGCCGAAACCCAGCCCGCCGGAGTCGGTCGACCGGGTCACCCCCGGCCAGGCCGTCGACTCCTCGGCCACCATCAGCACGCCCGGATGCGCGCGATAGACGGTCGCGTCGACCTCCTGGAGCAGCGCGATCGCCTCCAGGTTCTCCCGGCCGCCGTGCTGGTTCGGCAGCCACTCGCCCTCGTTGCGGGAGTAGTCCAGATAGAGCATCGAGGCGACCGCGTCCACCCGCAGACCGTCCACATGGAACTCTTCGCACCAGTAGAGCGCGTTCGCCACCAGGAAGTTGCGGACCTCCGGCCGGCCGTAGTCGAAGACGTACGTGCCCCAGTCCGGGTGCTCGCCCCGGCGCGGGTCGGGGTGCTCGTAGAGCGGGGTGCCGTCGAACCGGGCCAGTGCCCACTCGTCCCGGGGGAAGTGCGCCGGCACCCAGTCCAGCAGTACCCCGATCCCGGCGCCGTGCAGCCGGTCGACCAGATAGCGGAAGTCGTCGGGGTCGCCGAAGCGCGCGGTCGGGGCGTAGTAGCCGGTCACCTGGTAGCCCCAAGAGCCGCCGAACGGGTGCTCCATCACCGGCAGGAACTCCACGTGCGTGAAGCCCAGGTCCAGCACGTACGCGGTGAGCTGCTCGGCCAGTTCCCGATAGGACAGACCCGGCCGCCACGAGCCGAGGTGCACCTCGTAGACGCTGACCGGCTCCTGGTGCGGCTGCCGCCGGGCCCGCCGGTCCAGCCAGTCGGCATCGGACCACGCGTAGCCGGACTCGAATACCACCGAGGCGGTGCTCGGCGGCACCTCGGTACGCCGGGCCAGCGGATCCGCCTTGTCCCGCCACCGCCCGTCCCGGGACAGGATCCGGTATTTGTACCGCTGCCCGGCCGCCGCCTCCGGCACGAAGATCTCCCAGACCCCGCTGCCGCCCAACGAGCGCATCGGCCAGCCCTCGTGCGCGCCCCAGCCGGTGAAGTCGCCGACCACCCGCACGCCCAGGGCGTTCGGCGCCCAGACCGCGAAGGAGACCCCGCCGCCGACGGCGGGCCGGGCGCCGAGCGCCGTCCAGAGCCGCTCGTGCCGGCCCTCCGCGATCAGGTGCAGGTCGAGTTCCCCGACGGTCGGCGGGAAGCGGTACGGGTCGTCACGCACCGCCCCGTCCACCACCACCCGGTAGTCGAGCACCGTGCCGGGGACCGTGGCCTCGAAGATCCCCTCGTCGTGTACCCGGCGCATCGGCTGGCGTTCCTCGCCGACCAGCACCTCCACCGTGCCGGCGCCCCGGCGCAGCGTACGGATCACCGTCCGGTCGCCGTCGGGGTGCGTACCGAGCAGGGCGTGCGGGTCGTGTGCGGTACCCGCGATCAGCTCGTCCATCCCTGGCCTTCCGGTCCGGCGGGGTTGTCGGTGCGGTCCCCGGCCGTTGCCCCGGTCTCGTCGCCCGGCCGGCCGTCCTGCCGGTGCACGGTGAAGCCGTCCTGCGGGTGCACGGTGAAGACGTGTGCGGGGCAGACGAACGGGTCGAGCCGGACGACGTTGCGCTGCCCCCAGTCGTAGCGGGCACCGGTCAGCTCGTCGTGCACGGTGAACCGCTCGTGCCAGTCGAAGCCGAGCGCCGGCATCTCCAGCACGGTGTTGCCCCACTGCACCTGCCCGGGGTCGACCGAGCAGACCACCAGCACGGTGTTGCCGGTCTGCTCGTCCCGTTTCGACCAGCAGAGCAGCGCCGGGTTGTCGATCTCGTGGAAGACCAGGTTGCGGAGCCAGTGCAGCGCCGGGTTGTCCCGCCGGACCGCGTTGAGCCGGGCCAGGAACGGTGCCAGCGACCGCCCCTCCGCCTCGGCCGCCGCCCAGTCCCGGGGACGCAGCTCGAACTTCTCGTTGTCGAGGTATTCCTCGGCGCCCGGCCGGGCAACATGCTCGAAGAGTTCGTAGCCGGCGTAGATCCCCCAGGAGGGCGAGAGCAGGCTGGCCAGCACCGCACGGATCTTGAACATCGGCGGCCCGCAGTGCTGGAGGTGCTCCGGCAGGATGTCCGGGGTGTTCGGCCAGAAGTTCGGCCGCATGTAGTCCGCCGCCGCCACCAGCTCGGTGCAGTATTCCCGCAGCTCGGCCGTGCTGGTCCGCCAGGCGAAGTAGGTGTACGACTGGGTGAAGCCGATCTTGCCGAGCCCGTGCATCACCGCCGGTCGGGTGAACGCCTCGGCCAGGAAGAGCACCTCGGGGTCGTACCGCTTGACCTCCCAGATCAGCCAGTGCCAGAAGTCGAACGGCTTGGTGTGCGGGTTGTCCACCCGGAAGATCCGGACGCCCTGGTCGACCCAGTGCCGCACCACCCGCAGCACCTCGGCCCGGATCCCCTCCGGATCGTCGTCGAAGTTGACCGGATAGATGTCCTGGTATTTCTTCGGCGGATTCTCCGCGTACGCGATCGACCCGTCCGCCCGGCTGGTGAACCACTCCGGATGGGCGGTCACCCACGGGTGGTCCGGCGCGGCCTGGAGCGCCAGGTCCATCGCCACCTCCAGGCCGACCTGCCCGGCGGCGGCGACGAACGCCCGGAAGTCGTCGAGTGTGCCCAGGTCGGGGTGGATCGCGTCGTGCCCGCCCTCGGCCGCGCCGATCGCCCACGGTGAGCCGACGTCGTCCGGGCCGGCGACCAGGGTGTTGTTCCGGCCCTTCCGGTTGATCCGGCCGATCGGGTGGATCGGCGGCAGGTAGAGCACGTCGAAGCCCATCGCGGCCACCCCGGGCAGCCGCTCGGCGGCGGTGCGGAAGGTCCCGGACCGGGCCGCCCGCCCGTCGGTGGCCAGCACCGCTCCCTCGGAGCGCGGGAAGAACTCGTACCAGGCGGAGAAGAGCGCCCTGGACCGGTCCACCCAGATCGGCTGGGTGGGGGCGCTGGTCAGCAGCGTCCGGACCGGATGCGCCCAGAGCAGGTCGGCCAGGTCCAGTGCGGGGGAGACCCGCTCCGGCAGCGGCCGGTCACCGTCCCGCAACGCGGCGGCGGCGGCCCGGACCCGGTCCCGCTCCCGCACCGGTACGCCGTCGGCGGCCCGGTCCAGCAGGTCGGCGCCCTCGGCCAGGTCGTTGGCCAACTCGGCCGGCCCCTGCCCGGCATCGATCTTCTTTCCGACGGCGTCCCGCCAGGTCAGGTAGGGATCCTCGAACGCCTGCACGGTGAAGCTCCACTCGCCCACCGCGTCCGGCCGGATGGTGCCGTGCCACCGGTCGTCGAAATGCGGGCCGGGGCGCATCCGGACCACCGGCCGCGACGCGCCGTCCGGGCCGCGCCAGGCGACCTGGCAGCCCATCGCCGCATGCCCCTCCCGGTACGACCGCGCGGTCACCGGGACCAGTTCGCCGACCACCGCCTTGGCCGGGTACCGGCCACAGGCCACGGACGGCGTCACGTCCTCGATCGGGATCCGTCCACTCACCCTGCCCAACCTACTGGCATTGATCGACCCCCGCCCGCTGGACGCCTCCGCCGGATAGGTGTCGTGTCGTGACCCGGCTAGGTGGCGTCGAGAGTGGAGCGGTAGACCGCCATGGTGCGGTCGGCGATGGCGTCCCAGGAGAAGTGTTCGACCGCCCGGCGCCGGCCGGCCCGGCCCAGCTCGACGGCCCGTCTCGGATCGTCGAGCAGTTCGGTGATCGCGTCCGCCAGGTCGGCGACGAAGCGCTCCGGGTCGAGCGGGGTGCCCGTGCCGTCGCTGGCCTGGGCGATCGGCACCAGCAGACCGGTCGAGCCGTCCGCGACCACCTCCGGGATGCCGCCGGTGGCGGTCGCCACCACCGCGGTCTCGCAGGCCATCGCCTCCAGGTTGACGATGCCCATCGGTTCGTAGACGGACGGGCAGACGAAGACGGTGCTGTGGCTGAGGACCTGGATCACCTCGGGCTTGGGCAGCATCTCGGCCACCCAGACCACCCCCGCCCGGCTGGCCCGCAGCTCGGTGACCAACTCCTCCACCTCGGCGGCGATCTCGGCGGTGTCCGGGGCACCGGCCAGCAGCACGAGCTGGGCCTCGGGCGGCAGCCGGCGGGCCGCCCGGAGCAGGTACGGCAGGCCCTTCTGCCGGGTGATCCGGCCGACGTACGTCACGCTGGGCCGGTCGGGGTCGACGCCGAGCCGCGCCAGCACGTCGGTGCCGGAATCCGGGGCGTACTGGTGGGTGTCGATGCCGTTGTGTACCACCCGGACCCGGTCCGGCGAGACCGTCGGATAGGCGGCCAGCAGGTCGTGCATCATCCCGGCGGAGACCGCGATCACCGCGTCGGCGGCCTCCAGCGCGGTCCGCTCGCACCACGACGAGAGCGCGTAGCCCCCGCCGAGCTGCTCCGCCTTCCACGGCCGCAGCGGTTCCAGGCTGTGCACGGTCACCACGTGCGGTACCCCGTGCAGCAGCTTTGCGACGTGGCCGGCGAGGTTGGCGTACCAGGTGTGGCTGTGCACCACGTCCGTGCCGACCGTACCGGCCGCCATCGCCAGGTCCACCCCCATGGTGCGGAGCGCGGCGTTCGCGCGCGCCAGCTCGGCCGGCTCCGGATACGCGGTGACGCCCGGCTCGGCGTACGGGGGCTGGCGGGGTGCGCCGAAGCAGTGCACCCGGGTGTCGGCGCGGGTACGCAGTTCGCGGGCGAGGTACTCGACGTGCACTCCCGCCCCGCCGTACACCTCCGGGGGGTACTCCCGGGTCAGCAGGTCGACCCGGAGCCGCCGGTCCTTCGGCACCGATTCCGTCACAGCCGGCACCCTAGCCCAGCCCCCTCGAATCCGCCCGAGAAGCGCCGCCCCCACCCCGCCCCGCCCCACCCCGCCCCGCCCCACCCCGCCCCGCCCCGCCCCACCCCGCCCCGCTCCGTCGCGTCGCGCGACAAGGGCGAAGATCGCGCTACTTCACTGGAGTAGTGGCCTCGGTCGCGGGCGGTGGGCACTCCTTCCGGGAAGTAGTGGGGAGGTCAACCGTTCAGCACGAGGGTGACGGCGATGGTGATCATTGTTAGGGCGATCAGGGCGTCGAGGAGGCGCCAGGCGTGGGGGTGGGCGAAGGGGCGGGTGAGCAAGCGGGCGCCGTAGCCGAGGGCGGCGAACCAGACGAAGCTGGCGAGCGCGGCTCCGGCCCCGAACGACCACCGGCCGGACCGGCCGTGGGTGTTGGCGATCGAGCCGACCAGCAGCACGGTGTCCAGGTAGACGTGCGGGTTGAGCCAGGTCATCGCCAGCACGGTGAGTACGGCCGTGCGCAGCGTCGAGCCGCCGCCACCGTTGCCGGCCCGGAGGCTCTGGGTGCCGAAGACCCGGCGGGCGGCGAGCAGGCCGTAGCCGACCAGGAAGGCGGCGCCGGCCCAGCGGAGCACGGTGAGCACGACCGGGGCGCGTTCGACCACCGCCCCGATCCCGGTGACGCCGGCCAGGATCAGCACGGCATCCGAGACGGCGCAGATCGCCACGATCGGCAGCACGTGTTCGGCGCGTACGCCCTGGCGGAGCACGTACGCGTTCTGGGCGCCGATCGCCACGATCAGGGAGAGGCCGACGCCGAACCCGGCGACGAGCACCGGCACCAAGTCGGTCGCGGCGGCGGTGGAGGAGAGGATCACGGGCCCGACCCTAGGGAAGTCGGCCGGACCACTCCAGCTAATCATTCTTACGATTCATTAGGCTTGCTTAACATGGACCTCCAGTTCGAGCAGCTCCGTACCTTCGTCGCCGTGGTCGACGACGGCTCGTTCGAGGCGGCGGCCCGGCGGCTGCACGTCACCCCGTCAGCGGTCAGCCAGCGGATGAAGGCGCTGGAGAGCACCGTCGGCCGGGTGCTGGTCGAGCGCGGCAAGCCGGCCCGCCCGACGCCCTCGGGGCAGGTGGTGCTCCGGCTGGCCCGCCAGGTCGCGCTGCTCGCCACCGACGCGCTCGAGGAGCTGGGGCAGGACTCGGCCGAGCCGGCGGAGTTCAGCCGGATCCCGATCGTGGTCAACGGCGACTCGTTGAACACCTGGGTACTCCCGGCGCTGGCGCTGGCGGCCCGCGAGCGGATCTGTGTCGACGTCTACCGCGAGGACCAGGGCCACTCGGTCGAACTGCTCCGCCAGGGTACGGCGATGGCGGCGATCACCTCCGAGTCCCGGCCGGTGCAGGGCTGCGCGGTACGCCCGCTCGGCCGGATGCGCTACCGCCCGATGGCCAGTCCCGAGTACGTCCGGACCTGGCTGCCGGACGGCCCGACGCTCGGAGCCCTGGCCCGCGCCCCGATGGTTCTCGTCGACCGCCGGGACGACCTCCAGGAGCGCTATCTCCGGCGGAGGTCCCGCCGGGCCTGGAACCCGCCGCGCAGCTACGTGCAGTCCTCCGGCGACTTTCCGGAGGCGATCCGGCTCGGGCTCGGCTGGGGGATGCTGCCGCCCCAGCAGAGCGACCGCTATCCGGCCGGCAGCCTGGTGCCGATCGACCCGGCGGCGGTGGTGGAGGTGCCGCTCTACTGGCAGCAGTGGCGGCTCGACTCCCGGCTCCTCGGCGTACTGGCCGACAGCATCGCCGCCGCAGCCGCCGACGCCCTCGACGGGTAGCCGTCCCGGGTCCCCGACGGGTGGCGGCGGCCGGGGGCTCGGTCAGCGGTGGGTGGTGGTGGGGAGTGGGGCGAATCGGGGTGTTGAAGATCTTGACGGGACGAAGCCGACGAGCCCCGTGCGGTGGGCTGCCGGCTCCGTTACCGTCGGGACATGCCAGCCAAGGTCCTCGCGATCGTCCTGGCCGGGGGAGAGGGCAAGCGACTGATGCCCCTCACCGCCGACCGGGCCAAACCGGCCGTCCCGTTCGGCGGCATGTACCGCATGATCGATTTTGTGCTGTCCAACCTGGCCAATGGCGGGTTCCTCAAGATCGTCGTGTTGACGCAGTACAAGTCGCACTCGCTGGACCGGCACGTCACCAAGACCTGGCGGATGTCGAACCTGCTCGGCAACTACGTGACGCCGGTACCGGCGCAGCAGCGCCGCGGACCGTGGTGGTTCGCCGGCTCCGCCGACGCGATCTACCAGAGCTTCAACCTGATCAACGACGAGCAGCCGGACTACGTCATCGTGTTCGGCGCCGACCACATCTACCGGATGGATCCCCGGCAGATGCTGGAGCAGCACATCTCCTCCGGCGCCGGGGTGACCGTCGCCGGCATCCGCCAGCCGCTCTCCTCGGCCGACCAGTTCGGCGTGATCGAGGTCGGGTCGGACGGCCGGCGGATCCAGGCGTTCCGGGAGAAGCCGACCGACGCGAAGGGCCTGCCGGACGCGCCCGACGAGATCTACGCGTCGATGGGCAACTACGTCTTCACCACCAAGGTGCTCTGCGAGACGGTGGAGACCGACGCGGCCGACAAGGCCAGCAAGCACGACATGGGCGGCAGCATCATCCCGATGCTGGTCGAGCGGGGCGAGGCGAACGTCTACGACTTCCGGGACAACGAGGTGCCGGGCAGTACCGACCGGGACCGGGCGTACTGGCGGGACGTGGGGACGCTGGACTCGTTCTACGAGGCGCACATGGACCTGATCGCCGTACACCCGGTCTTCAACCTCTACAACTACGAGTGGCCGATCTACACCGACCACCCGCCGTGGCCGCCGGCGAAGTTCGTGCACGGGCTGGAGGAACGGGTCGGCCGGGCGGTGGAGTCGATGATCTCGCCGGGGGTGGTGATCTCGGGCGCCCTGGTGGAGAACTCGGTCGTCTCGCCGAATGTCCGGGTGCACTCCTGGGCCCACGTGGAAGGCTCGGTGGTGATGGAGGGAGTGGAGATCGGCCGGCACGCCGTCGTCCGCAACGCCATCCTCGACAAGAACGTGGTGGTGCCGGAGGGCGCGGAGATCGGCGTCGACCTGGACCGCGACCGCGAGCGGTACACGGTCTCCGACCGTGGGATCGTGGTCGTCGGCAAGGGGCAGCGCGTCGAGCCCTGACCCGTCGACCACCACGACCGCGCCGGTTCCCCGTGCCCACACCCGTGCCAGCTCAGGTCGGGGACGGTGCGGATCCGCCCCGTCAGAAGGAGGCCACATGTCGGTACACGCCCGCGCCGGCCAGCCCGCCGAGCCCGAGGACCTGGTGGACGTGCCCCGGCTCGTCACCGCGTACTACGCCGAGCAGCCGGACCCGGCCGACCCGGCGCAGCAGGTCTCGTTCGGCACCTCGGGGCACCGTGGGTCGAGCCTGCGGGCCGCGTTCAACGAGCGGCACATCCTGGCGATCACGCAGGCGACCTGCGAATACCGGCGGGAGCAGGGCGTCGACGGGCCGCTCTTCCTGGCCCGCGACACGCACGCGCTCTCCGAGCCGGCGATGGTGAGCGCGCTGGAGGTGCTGGCCGGCAACGAGGTGACGGTGCTGGTCGACAGCCGGGACGGCTACACCCCGACCCCGGCACTGTCGCACGCGGTGCTCCGGCACAACTCCGGGCGTACCGGCGGGCTCGCCGACGGGATCGTGATCACCCCGTCGCACAACCCGCCGTCGGACGGCGGATTCAAGTACAACCCGACGCATGGCGGGCCGGCCGACACCGACGCGACCAGGTGGATCCAGGACCGGGCGAACGCGCTGCTGGCCGACGGGCTCCGCGAGGTCAGGCGCATCCCGTACGCCCGGGCGCGCGCCGCCGACACCACCGGCGGCTACGACTTCCTCGCCGAGTACGTCGACGAGCTGCCCTCGGCACTTGACCTGGCGGCGGTACGGGCCGCCGGGGTGCGGATCGGCGCGGACCCGCTGGGCGGGGCGAGCGTGGCGTACTGGGGCGAGATCGCGGACCGGCACGGGCTGGACCTGACCGTGGTGAATCCGCTGGTCGACCCGGCCTGGCGGTTCATGACCCTGGACTGGGACGGCAAGATCCGGATGGACTGCTCGTCCCCGTACGCGATGGCCTCGCTGATCGCCCGGCGCGCCGAGTACCAGGTCGCCACCGGCAACGACGCGGACGCCGACCGGCACGGCATCGTCACCCCGGACGGCGGTCTGCTGAACCCGAACCACTACCTGGCGGTGGCGATCTCCTACCTGTTCCGCAACCGGCCCGACTGGTCCGCCGGGGCGGCGGTCGGCAAGACCCTGGTCTCCTCGTCCATGATCGACCGGGTCGCCGCCGACCTGGGCCGGAAGCTGCTGGAGGTCCCGGTCGGCTTCAAGTGGTTCGTGCCGGGGCTGCTGGACGGCTCGGTCGGCTTCGGCGGCGAGGAGAGCGCCGGGGCGTCGTTCCTGGCCCGCGACGGCCGGACCTGGACCACCGACAAGGACGGCATCCTGCTCTGCCTGCTGGCCGCCGAGATCATCGCGGTGACCGGTCGGACTCCGAGCGAGCACTATGCCGACCTGGTGTCCCGGTTCGGCGAGCCGGCGTACGCCCGGATCGACGCGCCGGCCGACCGGGCCCAGAAGGCCGTGCTCGGGCGGCTCTCCCCGGACCAGGTCACCGCCACCGAGCTGGCCGGGGAGCCGATCACCGCCACCCTGACCGAGGCGCCGGGCAACGGTGCGGCGATCGGCGGGCTGAAGGTCAGTACCGGGTCCGGCTGGTTCGCCGCCCGCCCGTCCGGCACCGAGGACGTCTACAAGATCTACGCGGAGTCCTTCCGGGGACCGGAGCACCTCGGCCGACTCCAGGAAGAGGCGCAGGCGCTGATCACCGACGTGCTGAAGGGCGCCTGACCAGGCCGGCCCGAGGGGTGTGCCGCCGGCCGGGTCAGTCCCGTACCGGCGGTGCCCCGGTCTCCGGCCACCGGTCGCCGGCGTCGAGCCGTCTGCGCAGCAGCGCGGCCAGCGGCATCGACTGGCCGTCCGGTCCGCCCTCACCGATGATCAGCTTTGCCGGTTGCGGCCGGGGAGTCGCACCGGTCAACCGGGTACGCAGGCTGGTCGGCACCGTCAGCAGGTAGAAGTTCCCGGCGGCGTCCACCGCGTGGATCCGGGCGAGGTCCAGATACCAGCCGGTGAGGTTGGTGCGGTAGCGGGTACGGCCGTTGTAGGCGAGCGCGGTCAGCCTGGTCTGCCGCAGTCCCCGCTCCCGGGCCTGTGCGGCGAACGCCGCGACGAGTTGCCGGGCCTGTTCGTGCTCCGCGTCCCGACGGTGCTGGTCGGCCAGTGCCCGGGCGGCGACCGCCTGCCGTCGTTGCCCCGCCCAGTCACCGGACCCGTCCTGTCGCATCTGTCGGACGGTACGCCCACCGCGATCGTCGGCGCCGGCCGAGCCCGGCTATCCGCCGTACGGAGGGGCGCCGGGATTCCCGGGTGGGCGGGACTGCCCGGGTGGGCCGTAGCCGGACGGATAGCCGCCCGGCGGCGCGGGATATCCGGACTGCTGGGGTGGTGCTGCCGGATATCCGGGCGACGGTGCTCCCGGCGGTCCCGGATAGCGCGCGGTCGGGGCGGGATGAGCCGGCAACGGGTGCCCGGGACCGGGTGGCCCGCCGGTGGTCCGTCGACGGCGTCGGGCGCGTACCAGCACCCAGCCGAGTACGCCGGCACCGGCCAGTACCACCAGCAGGCAGAGCCCGCCGACCACGTACGCGGCGGGGCTGAGCCGGATGTCGGCCGACCCGCCGGGCGCTGGTGCGGCGACGGCTGGTGACATCGTGTCCGCCGTTGGAGTCGGTTCGGTGGACGGGGTGGGCTGTGCCCCGGCCGGGTCGACGTCGGCGGTGAGCGCCTCGACGAGGTTGAGCACGCCGTGGCCGTACTCGGGATCCCGGCCCCGGGCGCCCCGGTCGGTGGCGGTCGCGGTGAGCCGGTGCACCACCTCGGGTGCGGTGAGGTCCGGATACTTCGCCCGGACCAGCGCGGCGGCCCCGGCCACGATCGCGGTGGAGTCGCTTGTCCCGCTGGCGGCCTGGTACGCCCCGGTGCGGCTGGTGGAGGCGATGTCCACCCCGGGTGCGACAAGTCCGACCGCTTTGCCGGTGACGCTGATCGGGGCGAGTTTCCCGTCCCGTCCGGTGGCGCCGACGGCGAGTACGCCCGGGTAGGCGGCCGGCCAACCCATGAATGCGTCGTCCGGCCGGTTTCCGGTGGCGGCCACCACGACGATGTCGGCGGCCAGGGCGTCCTGGACGGCTTGCCGCAGGCTTTCGCTGGCACCGGCGGTCAGCGACAGCGACATCACGCCCGCCTTGCGGCGAACCGCCTCCCGGACCGCCGGCGGCAGGTCGTCGCCGGCACCGACCTTGGTCCGCGAGCTGCGGATCGGCAGGATCTTGGCCTTGGGGGCGATCCCGAGAACGCCGTCGGCGTTACCCGGACCGTGCCCGTGCCCGGCGATGAGTCCCGCCATCGCGGTGCCGTGTCCGTCGGTGTCCTGCCGGCCGTCGGTGTCCGCGCCGGTCACGTCGACGCCGGGCAGGATGTTGCCGGTCAGGTCCTTGTGGTCGGCCCGTACCCCGGTGTCGATCACCGCCACCACGACACCGGCCCCCTGGGTGACCCGGTGTGCCTCGGCGACGCCGAGCGCCCGCAGGTGCCACTGCCGGTCCCGGACCGTGTCCGCCAGCGCCGGTGGCGCGCTGAGTGGTATCGCGAGCAGACCGCAGACGGCTGCCGCGCACCAGCGCGGCAGCCGTGCGTGGAACCGGGTGGCTCTCGTCACCGGTCCTTCCCGAGGATGCCGCCACCGGCCTCGTGTCGGCTGACGTCCCGGTTCGGCTCGATCTCGGGGGCGACGCCCTGCTCGACCTCCCACGGGTTGTCGGGGTCCCACTGCTTCTGGTCGGGGTCGTCCTGGTCGCGACGGCCACGGGCACCGCCGGTCGCGCCGGCCCCGGTCGCACCGCTCGCGCCGGGCCGGCGGGTACCCGACCTGGCGCCGGCCGGGCCGGCCCCGGCCCCGCCAGCCGCGCCGGGACGGCCGCCACCCTGCTGCCCGATGACGCCGCCCACCGGGTTCACCCCCTTGGGTACGCCGCCCGAGCGGGGTGCGCCGACGCCGCCCGGTGGTACGCCGGCGCCTCCGCCGGGGCGGGCACCGATCACGCCACCCGGCGGTATACCGGTCGGCCCCGAACCGAGCGGACCGACCTTGCCCGGTACGCCGGGGCCACCGCGCGGCCCGGCGCCGAGTCCCGGGCCGATGCCCGGCGGTCGGCCGGGGCCGGGCGTCGGCACGCCGATGGTCGGCGGGACGACCGGCGATACCGGAGGCGGCGGCCCGACCGGCGGGCTGGGCGGCGGTGCGACGGGCGGCGGTGCGGTGGGGGGCGGGACGACGCCGGTCAGGGTCGGGCCGTCCTCCAACGGAGAGGTGGGCGGGCTGACCGGCTCGGGAGTCAGTTCGGTCCCGATGTTCGGCGGCAGAGTCCCCTCGATGAAGCCGGGGCGGGACTCCTCCTCCTCGCCGCGACGGCGCGGCGGCGGATTGACGATGGGCGGGCGGACCGTTCCGTCTGAGTCGTCGTCGATTGGCTCCGGGGTGCCCTCCCTGTTGATCAACGGGGGGACGTATTCCGGTGGCGGCTGGATCCGGCCGCCACCGTCCCGGGCCGAGCCGTCCACCTCCACCTGTACCGCGCGGGCCCGGGCGACCAGCGCCGCCTGCTGGGCGTCGCTCACCGGCGGGTCGGTGAGGAGCGTCATCGCGCCCTCGCCGAGGAAGTCCCCGGCCTTCTGACCCAGCGCGGTCAGGCCGAAGCGCGACCCGGCGACCCCGCCGGCCGTCCCCCCGATGTCGCCGGCCAGCTCGACCTGCCGCTGGTAATCGGCCAGCTTCCGCTGGTTTTCCAGGTATTCCTTGTAGATCGGCTCCAGCTTGGTCCGCGCCTGCTCGATGGCGTCCGCCACGTGCCCGATGTGCGTGGCGTTGTTCTGGGCCGAGGTCGACGTCTGCCGGCTCGCCTCGATCAGCCGGTCCAGTTCGACCATGTACGCGGCCGAGGCCGCGTTCTGCTCCGGCGGCCACAGCGCGGCGAGCTGGTCACGGCAGTCCTGCAACCTGGTGGCGTGCCCGCCCAGCATGCTGGACGCCCGCTCCCAGGCCGCCACCTGGTCCCGGCTCGGCTGGAGCTTCTGCTGTGCCGCCTCGACCAGCCGCCACAGGTGCGGGATGTATTCCTCAGCCATTGCCGTCGCCTCCCGTCCCGGTGGCCGGCGCACCCGGATTCGGGTGGGATTCCGGCCTGGTCTGCTCGGTCGGCGGCAGGACTTCGTGCACGTCGTTCACGGTGGCGTGCGCGAACGCGTCGGAGCCGCGGTAGTTGGCGGCGATCTGCTCGGCCGCCTGTGCCACCGCCTGGGTGCCCTTGTCCAGGTTGACCAGTGCCTCCAGGCTCTTGCGGATGCACTCGTCGTAGCGCTCCTGAAGGTGCAGCCAGTCGTCGCCCTCGAGTCGGTCGCCGATGGTGGCGCCCGGCTCCATGGCGTCGTGCACCGGCGGTACCTGGGTGCGGTAGCCCTCCTTGAGTTCGTCGCGCATCGCCGCCGCGGCGCTCGCCAGGCCGTCGATCTCGACATTGATCTGGCCGATGACCGCCGCGGCTGCCGCGCCGATCGCGCCGGCCGCCGCGCCCACCGATGGACCAACCGGGCTCATCGCAGCCCCTCCCCGTGGATGGTTGGGTGACGTGGTCGCGCCTGATTGTAGCTGAATCACGACAAGCGACTCGTTGTCAAATCGGACGTGGTGGATCGCGAAGTGGACAGTGTGCGCTGCGGTGTGCGGCATTTTTCGGCGCCGGACGGCCCAAGGGGGGCCGACCCGTCCGGACATCCCCACCGGTTCGCCCGATCCCTCGCCGGCCGTCGACCCCGGTTCACCCCGATGTCGCCCGGTGCACGCCTTCCGGCCGTCGGCCGTGGTGATGCTGTGCCCCGATCGCCGGGCCGGACCCGGCGCGACCAGTGAACCTTTTTCAACCTGAACCGCGCGGCGCTCACCCACCGCGTCCGACCTTGCGCTCCGACGGAGCGCAAGGGGAGGTGGAAAAAGGTTCAGTCGACACCGCACCGGAGGCCCGGCCGACTCGGGCTCCGAGGCACCACATTGGAACAGGTGATTACCGATGTCCCGACGGCGCCAACTGATCGGCGCGCTGCTGGTGACGGCGGCCGTACTGGCCGGGATGCCCACCGGCGTCCAGGCGGGCGAGCGCCACCGACCGGAGTCCCGGCGGAGTTTCGACCTACAGGCCCACCGGGGCGGGCTCGGCCTGCGGGTGGAGAACACCCTCGCCTCGTTCGGCAACGCGCTCCAGCTCGGGGTCAGCACCCTCGAACTGGACGTGCAGGTGACCGAGGACCGGCAGGTGGTGGTGACCCACGACCGCCGGGTCACCGGTACGAAGTGTGTCGACACCGCCCCGGCCACCCCGAACGACCCCGAGTTCCCGTACGTCGGCAAGTACGTCAACACGCTGACCCTGGCCCAGGTGCGTACCCTCGACTGCGGTACGAAGACGCTGGCCGACAAGCCGGGCCAGCTCGCCGTACCCGGGGCTCCGATGCCGTTGCTGCGCGAGGTCCTCGCGCTCGTCAACCGCTACCGGGCGGACGACGTCATGCTCAACGTGGAGACCAAGGTGGAGGCCGGCGCGCCGACCGAGACCGCTCCCCGGGAGCAGTTCGTGCAGCTCACCGCGGCCGAGATCCGGGCCGCCGGGCTGCTGAGGCAGGTCACCATCCAGAGCTTCGACTGGGGCGCGCTGATGCGGATGCGTCAGGTCGAGCCCCGGCTGCCGCTGGTCGCGCTGACGAACTACGACTTCCTCCAGACCGGGCAGCCGGGCGCCTCGCCCTGGCTCGGCGGCCTCGACATCGACGACTTCGGCGGCGACCCGATCAAGGCGATCAAGACCTTCGGCGCCACCGCCTTCTCGCCGGTGCACGGGTTCCCGCAGAACGGTACGGTCACCGACCCGGGCTACCGGCCGTACGTGACGAAGGAGATGGTCGCGCACGCGCACCGCAACGGCATCAAGGTGGTGCCGTGGACGATCGACGACGTGCCGACGATGGCGAAGCTGCTCGACGACGGGGTGGACGGCATCATCACCGACTACCCGGACCGGCTGCGTGCGCTGCTGGCGGAGCGCCGGATCGCGCTGCCGAAGGGGTACGCCGCGCCGTTCGACATCCAGGCGCACCGGGGTGGCCGGGCCACGAGGCCGGAGAACACCCTGCCGGCCTTCGCCAACGCGCTCGGCAACCCGGCCATCTCCACGCTGGAGCTGGACACCGGGGTGACCCGGGACGGCCACCTGGTGGTGCTGCACGACCGCACCGTCAACGGCAGCCACTGCGAGGACACCGCGCCGGTCCGGCCGGGTGACCCGGCGTTCCCGTACGTCGGCAAGCGGGTGCACGACCTGACGCTGGCGCAGCTCCGGACCATCGACTGCGGCTCGAAGACCCTGCCGGAGCTGCCGGAGCAGGTGGCCGTGCCGGGTGCCCGGATCCCGACCCTGGACGAGGTCTTCGACCTGGTAGGGCGCAGCGGCCGGCGGGACGTACGGCTGAACATCGAGACCAAGCTGAGCCCGCTGGTGGCGGACACCGAGCCGTACCGGAGCTTCACCGCGAAGCTGGTCCGGGCGGTCGAGCGGGCCGGCTTCGTGGACCGGGTGACGATCCAGTCGTTCGACTGGCGGACCATCACCTACGCCCGGGACCTCAACCGGCGGATCGAGACCGTCGCCCTGGTCTGGCAGTACGGCCCGGCCGAGTGCGCCAGCCTCGCCGACGAGTGCTCGCTCCAGGCGGTCTACGGCGACCGCTCGGTACGCAGCCCGTGGACGGCCGGGCTGGACTGGTGGCGGTACCGGGACCTCGGCAAGCTGGTCCGGGCGTCCGGCGCCGGCACGGTCTCGGCCAACTGGCAGGTGCACGACCCGGCCCAGGGCACGGTGCCGTCGGCCGACTGGTATCTGCGGCAGGACCCGGCGTACTTCCACGGGCCGACGGTCGCCGACCTGCAACGGCGGTCCGGGCTGAAGGTAGTGCCGTACACGGTGGACGATCCGGCGGTGATGCAGCGGGTGATCGACCTCGGGGTGGACGGCATCATCACCGACTATCCCGAGCGGCTGGTGGCGGTGGCGATCCGCAACGGCCTGCGCTGACCTGACCGCGAGACGGGCTCCCTGGACGTCCAGGGAGCCCGTCGTCGTCACACCCGCTCGAAGTAGCCGCGTACCTCGGCGACGACGGTCTCCACCTGCTCCTCGGTGAGTTCCGGATAGATCGGCAGGGAGAGGCACTCCCGGGCCCACGCCTCGGTGACCGGCAGGTCGCCGGGCTTGTATCCGAGCGCGGCGTACGCCGGTTGCAGGTGCAGCGGGATCGGATAGTGCACCCCGGCGCCGATGCCGGCTTCGCGCAGGTGGGCCAGCAACCCGTCCCGATAGCGGGTCCGGAGCACGAAGAGGTGGTAGACGCCGCGCCGGTTCGGCGGCTCGGCCGGCAGCACCAGGTCGCCGACCCCGTCGAGCCGGGACCGGTACGCCGCCGCCAACTCCCGCCGCCGCCGGTTGCCCTCGGCCAGCGTGCCCAGCTTGACCGCGAGTACGGCCGCCTGCACCGTGTCCAGCCGGGCCGCGTAGCCGACGGTGAGGTGCTCGTACTTGCTGGTGCGGCCGTGGTCGGAGAGCCGCCGGATCCGTTCGGCGAGGGCCGGGTCGGAGGTGGTGACCGCGCCCGCGTCGCCGAACGCCCCGAGGTTCTTGCCGGGATAGAACGAGAAGCAGCCGATCCGGCCGTACGCCCCGGCCCGGACCACCGAACCGTCGTCCCGGACGTACTCGGCGCCGTGCGCCTGGGCGGAGTCCTCGATCAGCGGCACCCCGGCGGCCGAGGCGAGCGCGCCGATCGCGGTCAGGTCGACCGGCAGGCCGTAGAGGTGCACCGGCAGCACCGCCCGGACCCGGTCGAGCACCGACTTCAGCGCGTCCGGGTCCATCCCGCCGGTCTCGGCGTCCACCTCGACGAAGCGCGGCCTGGCCCCCAGCCAGCTCACCGGTTCGGCGGTGGCGACGAAGGTGTGCGCCGGCACCGCCACCTCGTCGCCGGGCCCGACCCCGAGCGCGGCCAGGCTCAGGTGGATCGCGGCGGTGCCGGAGGCGACCCCGATCGCGTGGGTGGTGCCGCAGAAGGCGGCGAACTCCGACTCGAACTCGCCGACCTCGCGGCCCAGGATGAACCGGGTCTCCTCGACGACCGCGCGGATCGCCGCGTCGATCGCGTCCCGGTGCCGGTCGTAGGCGGCGGCCAGGTCGACCAGGGGGATTCGGGCCATGTCACGCTCCTGTGTGCTCGGTGCTGCTCGGTCGCGGCGCTGCCCGGTGCGCGTCGTCGCGCTCGTCGCGTCGTCGCGGCGCCGCTCGCTGCGCGGCGCCGAGGGCTCAGCGCGCGGCGGTGGTCAGGTCGGGGTGCGGGCCGTCCGGGTGCGGGCGCCCGCGGTGCGTCCCGGTGGCGTCGACCGGGCCGGGGACGGCAGGCACCGGCACCGTCGCGCCGCCGGCCCGCAGCGACGCGTCGGCGGCCTCCAGCACCGCCACCACCCGGGCGCCGTTCCAGCCGTCCGTCCGGGGGCGTGCCCCGGTCCGCACGCAGTCGAGGAAGTGCCGCAACTCCAGGCCGAGCGGTTCCGCCGGGGAGAGCACGGGTACGTGCACCGCGTCGTCGCGCAGCCGGTAGCGCCGCACGCCGTCCCCGGCCGGCTCCAGCGGTTCCGCCCCCTTGTCGTGCACGGTGAGCCGGGCGTTGGTGTTCAGGTCGTCGTAGACCAGCATCCGCCGGGTGCCGACCACGGTGGTACGCCGGGTCTTCGCCGGGTCGAGCCAGCTCACGTGCATGTGTGCTACCACGTCCCCGGGATAGCCGACGGTGACGAACGTGACGTCCTCGACGCCGTCGTGCAGGTAGCGACCGCCCTGGGCGGCGACCCAGCGCGGCTCGGCGTCGAGCAGGTAGTTGGCGATCGAGACGTCGTGCGGCCCGATCGACCAGAAGGTGTGCAGGTCGTTCTGGATCCGGCCGAGGTTGAGCCGCTGGGAGTGCAGGTAGAGGACGTCTCCGATCTCGCCGGACCGGATGTAGTCGCGCATCCGCTCGACCGCCGGGACGTACTCGAAGGTGTGCCCGACCATCAGCACCAGGCCGGACCGGTCGGCGGTCTCGGCCAGCGCGACCGCGTCGGCGACCGACATCGCCAGCGGCTTCTCGACGAAGACGTGCTTGCCGGCGGCCAGCGCCCGGCGGGCCAGCGGGGCGTGGCTCGGCGCCGGGGTGGCGATCAGGACGGCCCGGACCTCGTCGTTGGCCAGCACCGCGTCGAGGTCGCCGGTCGCGCGGACCTGGGGGTACCGCTCGGTGGCGGCGTGCCGTCGCTCCGGGCTGGAATCCACCAGGTAGCGCCACCGCACCGGGGCCAGCTTGTCGAGGTTCCGGGCGAGGTTGGTGCCCCAGTAACCAAAACCGATCAGGGCCAACATTCCGGTCACGTGTCGCCTCCAGCGGATCGGGCGGTTGTGGGGTCGTGGAATTTCGGGATTGGCTGTGTGAGTCGATCGGACACGTGACATCGGGCGCCCGGGCGCGAATAGAAACTCGACTCTTGTTTCCGGTACCGCGGCCGACAATCGGCGGGGTGCCGGACGGATCGGAATGATCCTGCGGCTATTCTCGGGAAATCCTGCTACGGCCGTCCCGCGACCCGCCAGCGGGCTGTCCGCTTTCCGACCCGTCGCCTGGCTTTCCGAGCTTGTCAATTCGACCGGAACGGGGACGGAAAACTATTTCGCGTGTTCGGCACCAGGGCGACGTTCCCCGCATCCTGGTGCGGCTGACCGCAGAGCCAGGCGAGGCGCTCGATCACCTTTTCCGGCTCGTCGAACGGGTCCAGTGCGGTCACCTCTGTCGGGGCCAGCGGCGGGACCGGGACATGGGAGATCAGTGGATGCAGCGGCCGTACGTCGACCTCGCCGGAACCGAACAGGTCCTCGTGCAGTTTCTCGCCGGGCCGCAGTCCGGTGTAGACGATCCGAGGCGAGCCCGGCGCCTGGTTGGCGAGCTGCCGGGCCAGGTCCACGATTCGTACCGGCCGGCCCATGTCGAGCACCAGCGCCTCGCCGTCCTGCCCGATCGCGGTCGCCTGGAGTACCAGGTGCACCGCCTCCTGCACGGTCATCAGGTAACGCGTGACGTCGGGATGGGTGACGGTGACCGGCAACCCGGCCTCGATCTGCGTCTGGAAGGCGGTCACCACGGATCCGCGGCTGCTCAACACGTTGCCGAACCGTACGCTGAGGAAGGTGCCCGGGGACTGGGCGGCGGCGTACGCGGTCAGCCGCTCGGTGATCCGTTTGGAGTAGCCGAGCACGCTGATCGGGTTCGCCGCCTTGTCGGTGGAGATGTTCACGAACCTGGCCACGTCGCGAGCCGCGTTCAGCACCGACAGCGTGCCCCAGACGTTGGTCTTGACCGCCTCTCGGGGGTGCCGCTGCAACAGAGTGAGGTGCTTCAGCGCGGCGGCGTGGAAGATGACGTCCGGACGGCGGGCCCGGATCGTCCGCGCGATGCCCTCGGTGTCGCGCAGGTCGGCGAGGATCAGTTCGGGCCCGTCCAGCAGCGCCTGGCCGGACAGCGACAGTTGCAGGCCGTGCAGAGCCGACTCGTCCCGGTCGAGCATCATCAGCTCGCCCGGATCCGCCCGGAGGATCTGCCGGCACAGCTCGGAGCCGATGGAGCCACCGGCGCCGGTGACCAGCACCCGCTGGCCGGCCAGCGTGGAGTCCGCGGTGACCAGGTCGGCGACGAGTTGGCGCCGGCCCAGCAGATCGTCGATCCCCACGTCCCGTACGTCGGCGACGCTGATCCGGTGGTCGACCAACTCGCGTACCGAGGGCAGCACCTTGAACTCGGCACCGGCCTGGAGGGTAGCGGTCCGGACCGCCCGGATCAGATCGGCGTCCGCGTTCGCGACCGAGAAGATGACAGTGGTCGCACCGGTCTGGGCAACCGCCTCGCGGATCTCCCTCTGGCCCCCGAGCATCCGTACGTCGTCGATGCGCAGGTGCCGCTTGTCCGGGTCGTCGTCGAGCAGCCCGACCGGGAGGTACCGGCCCTGCGGATCGCTGACCAGCGCCCGGAGCAGACCCTCGCCGGCCGACCCGGCTCCGAACAGCAGCACCGGGGTGGCGGAGCCGGCGTGGGGCCGCAGTGAGCGGTCGATCCGATGCCGTTGCACCGCCCGGACGGACAGCATCAGCAGCAGGGCCACCGCCCCGCCCACCACCGGAGTGCTGGCCGGCACAGGTCGATCCGCGGTGGACAGCACGGAGCCGAGCACGATCGCCGCGGCGCAGGTGACCGTGACGGTCAGGCACCGGGCCTCCTGGAGACTGCCGAGCGGATGCCGCGCCCAGTACCGGCGGTGCAGCCAGGACAGGGCGCCGTACGCCGAGGTGGCCAGCAGGCCGGCGCCGACCACCTGGGTCAGCCGGCCGGTGGTGAGGTCGAACTCGTACCGTGTCCACGCCGCGCTGACGAAGCCGACGATCCAGGCGAGCGTGTCGGTGGCGAGCAGTGCCGCCGCGCGGCGGTACGGATCCGGGCGCCGCCGCGCCGTGACGGTCGTCCCGGGTGTGGCCTCGGCGAGCTGCATGTACGACTCCTCGTGCACGTCCGGCGGCGCCGCGTCCCGAGCGTCTCCGGGCGGGCAAATTTCTCAGCAGTCAACTTTTAACCACTGCCGCAGCTCCGGGTGCGCCTTTGGGGATTTTTGGGCCGACCATCCATTTCTGTGTCACCGCGCAGGCGTTTCCTGGTTGACCTGGCCGTACGGCCCGAATCTTTCTCAGCTCGGCGCCGCCCCGATTCGCGGCGTCGTCGATCCTTCCGCCGTTACCCGCCGGGCGTCCGTTCGTTGAGAGGTCGTGAATATCCGGGGTGGCGGGAGAGGGTAGTGAAGATCGTCGTTACGGGGGGAGCCGGATTTATCGGCTCCAATGTGGTACGCGCTCTTGCTGCCGTCCCGGAAGTCGACGAGATCGTGATCCTCGACGACCTTTCGACCGGATCGCTCGACAATATCCGGGAGCTTCCCGCGCGGTTGCTGACCGGTACGATTCTCGACGGAGCGCTCCTCGACGAGGCGTTCGCGGGCGCGGCGAGTGTCGTACACCTCGCGGCGATTCCATCGGTGCCGAGATCCATTCACGATCCGTACCGCAGTCACCAGGCCAACGCGACCGGGACGCTGCTGGTGCTTGAGGCGGTCCGCCGGCACGGCGTGCCACAGGTCGTCCTCGCCTCCTCGTCGTCCGTCTACGGGGGCAACCTCGCCCTGCCGAAGCGGGAGACGCTGCGCGCGATGCCACTGAGCCCGTACGCGGTGTCGAAGCTGGCGACCGAGGCGTACGCCATCGCCTACGCCTCCTGCTTCGGCCTCTCGGTGCTGCCGTTCCGCTTCTTCAACGTCTTCGGTCCCGGCCAGGCGGCGAACCACGCCTACGCGGCGGTGGTGCCCGCCTTCGTCTCGGCCGCGCTCGACGGGCGCCCCCTGCGGGTGTTCGGCGACGGACGGCAGACCCGGGACTTCACCTTCGTCGGCAGCGTCGCCTCGGTGATCGTCGACGCCGTTCGCCGCCGGGTGTCGGCGCCGGACGCGGTGAACCTCGCCTTCGGGACGAGGACCTCGCTGGGTGTCCTCGTGGGGGAGTTGGAGGCAGTCCTCGGTCGGCGGCTCGAGGTGACGTACGAGGCGGCCCGCCCGGGAGACGCCCGGGACTCGCAGGCCGACTGCACGGTGCTGCGGTCGCTGTTCCCGGGCGTCCGCCCGTACCCGCTGCGGGCCGGCCTGGAGGTCACGGTCGCCTGGATGTCCGACCACGTCCCGGCGGCACGCTAGGCCGTGTCTTACCAGGTCATGCCCTGCTACGCCGGGCCCGGACGACGACTGGCAGCGTGGTGGGACACCGCCCGGAGCGCCCTGCTCGGGGGTCGACGCCGGAGGAGGGCATCGATTGAGTCACCGGACGGAGGACGTGGACTTCCCCCGGGTGCTGGTGGTCGGCGCGGCGCCGATCGGCGCGGCGACGGGCACCGGCATCACCCTCGGCAACCTGTTCGAGGGCTGGCCGAGGGACCGTCTCGCTCAGGTCTACACGATGGACGTCGTGCCGCCGGCCGACGCCTGCGGGCGTCAGTTCCAGGTCGACCCCCGGAGCGCCCCGATCGACCACGTCGCGAGACGCCTGCTCAGCGGGGGTGACCGGGCGCTGCTCCGGGGTGCCCCGCCGATCGCCGCGGTCCCGTCGCCGGGCGGGCGGCGATCGCCACGCGCCGGACTACACGCCGAACTGCGTGCCGTTGCCGACCTCAGCCTGTTCCGGGTTTCCGGACGCCTCCGGGAGTGGGTCCGGGACTTCCACCCCGACCTGGTCTACTCTCCGCTCGGCAGCGTCCGGATCATGAGGCTGGCCGGTCGGCTCGCCCAGCGGTGCGGCGTACCGCTGGTTCCGCACTTCATGGACGACTGGCCCAGCACCCTCTACTCGACCGGTGAGTTGCTCGGGCGGGCTCGCGGCGCCGTCCGGTCCAGTCTGCGTACGGTCATCCGGCTGTCCGAGGGCGGGATCTGCATCAGCCGGCCGATGGCCGACGAGTACGAACGGCGGTACGGCCGACCATTCGCCGCCTTCGTGAACTGTGTCGACGCCGCCGCCTTCGCCGACCCGGACAGCCCGTCGCGGGCCAGCCGTGCCTCGTCCGGGCTGGATCTGGTCTACGTGGGCGGGTTGCACCTGGACCGGTGGCGATCCCTGCGCCAGCTTGGAGTGGCCCTGGAGTCACTCGGCAGCACGGACGCGCCGCTGCTCACCATCCACGCGCCGGAGGCGGACCTCGACCGGTACCGGGACTCCTTCGCCGGCTGCTCGGCGGTCCGACTGGCCCGGTCGCTGCGCGGCCATGAGGTTCCGGGGATCCTCGCCCGGGCGGACGTACTGGTCCACATCGAGTCGTTCCGTGCCGAGATCCAGCAGTACACCCGCTTTTCCCTGTCTACCAAGCTTCCGCAGTACCTCGCGGCCGGGCGTCCCGTTCTCGGGTACGGCCCCGGCGAGTTGGCGTCGATGCTGCACATCCGGGCGGCGGAGGCCGGGATCGTCGTGGGGGTCGACGACCATGCGTTGCTCGCGACCCGGTTGGCGGAGCTGTGCGGTGATGCGGCGTTGCGTCGTCGCCTGGCGCGCAACGGGTACGCCTACGCGCGGCAGCACCACCGGAAGGAAGAGGTAGCCGCGAGGTTCGCCGGTTACCTGCGGTCGATGACGGCGGCACGAGGAGGACCCCGAGGCGTACGGGTGGGGGCGGCGCGGTGACGGTGACGGATCGCCGGGCGGACGGCGAAGGCCACCGGCCTGCGGCGGGGCAGGGGCGGGAGGCGAACTGCTTCGACTTCCTCCGGCTGATGGCGGCGCTCTGCGTGGTCGTCCAGCACGCGGTGGCCCACCTGGACACCAGCTTCCTGTGGTACCGCGCCGACAACGGCCTCTGGTTCGGCGACGGCGTGGCGATGTTCTTCGTCATCAGCGGTGCCATGGTGTACGCCTCCGCCGAGCGCTGCCACCAGGATGGCCGGCCGTGGCGCGACTACCTGCGGAACCGTCTTCTCCGGATCGCTCCCGCGCTGTACGTCTACACCGCGGTGGCGCTGCTGTTTCTGCTCACCGCGGGGATCGTCAGCTTCTCCGCCCTGGCCGACCCGCACGTGCTCGCCTGGCTCGCGAGTGGCCTGCTCTTCATGCCGGTCTACCATCCCGCCGCCTTCCAGGGGTTCGGTGTCGGCGTGCTCAACGGCAGCCTGTGGACCATTCCCGCCGAGGTGAGTTACTACCTGGTCGTCCCCGGCCTGGTGCTGCTGGCGGCTCGTCGGTCGTTCGGCACGATGATGCTGCTCACCGCGACCATCGGGACCATGGGTGCCGCGTTGTACGGCCTGGCCGGTGGATCCGGGAGCGAGAGTCTCCTGGCCAAGCTTCTGGCCGCGTCGCTCCTCCCGTGGCTCGGATTCTTCCTCCTGGGCATGTGGTGGCGCCGGGTGTGGCACCGGGTCCCGCAGTCCGGCGCGCTGGCGGTGGTCGCCCTCGTCCTGTATCTGGGCTGCGCGATGTGGCGGCACTCCGTCGGCCCAGGGATGGGGGTGGCGGTGGCCCTGATCGCCGGCCTGCCCCTGTCGTACCTGGTGTTCTGGGTCGGCCATCGAGGGCCGCGGGTCCTGCGGCGGGCAACGGACCGGCTGGGCGACCTGAGTTTTGGCACCTACATCTGGCACATGCCGGTCGTCAACCTGCTGATCTGGCTCGGCGCGATCGAGGGCCCACTGCGTGGCACACCTCTGATCCTGCTGGTAATCGCCCTGACGATCGTCTGTGCCCTGTTTTCCTGGCATTTCGTGGAGAAGCCCGCGCTCCGCCTCAAGCGCTACTCGTCTCGACCCGATTCGTTCGGTGGGCCGGGGCGGGCGGATTACCTCCACGGTCCGAATGCGAATCGTCTTCCCTTGGTTCGGTCGGGTACAAGAACCCGCGTCCGCATAGATGGGGGCCGGCGAAGACTTCGGTAGAAGTTGCATCCGGTCGGGTTTCGGCGAACCCCCGGGCGACGTGAGCGGTAATATCGGCGTTGACAGCGGTGGGCAGATGCATTGTCGATAGTCGATACCTATTGGTTCGGGCGAGAGGGATTCGGCATGCCAGAGCAGTTCCGGAACCGCGTGGTGGAATGCCACGGCGCCACGTCAGCGAGCGGTGCACGGGCCGGGGCGACGTCCGGATCCACATGCCTGGCGTAAGGGAATGGGTGGCGTACGTTGGTCCTTTTCGCTTTCCGTGGGGCCAGGCATGCTCCCGCAGGGTCCACGGCATCGCCTCCTCGCTCGCCGCGGGCGGCTACGACGTGGTGGTGGCCAGTGGAGAGGAGGGCCCGGCCGCGCCGAGCAGGCTGGCGGAGGTCGACGGGCCGGGATCGGTCTCCCATCTCGGCCTCGGGGAGCTGCCCTCGGTCGGCGACAACCTGCTGTCCAAGTCGGCGCAGGTCATTCTCTGGTCCGGTCGAACAACCCTCGCCTGGCTGGATGCGCAGGCTACCAAGCCTTCCCACGTCATCGTCTATGGCGGCGGGACACAATACATGGTCCGCCTTCGGCGGTGGTGTCGCGGCAATCGGGTTCCGCTGATCGCCGACGTCGTCGAGTGGCACAGCCCTCGACAGTTGATCGGCGGTCTGTTCGGGCCGATCCATATCGGCGCCAAGATCGCCTTGCGTTACCACTATCCCCGCTGCGACGGAGTCATCGCGATCAGTTCCTTCCTCGAAGGGCATTATCGGGAGCGCGGCTGTCGGGCGATCCGGGTACCGCCGACACTCGACGTCCTGGGACTGCCCGTCAACGCGCCGCCGGGCGTACCGGACCGGTCCGGCCTCACAGTCGTGTACGCGGGCACGCCGGGCCGGAAGGACCTGCTGGCGAACGTCATCCACGGGGTGGACCGGGTCGCTCGGGCGGGCGGCGACGTGCGGCTCCACGTCGTCGGGCCGTCGCCGGCGGAGGTACGGCGGTTGCTCGGGGCGCCGCCGCCAAGCTCCGTACGGGTCCTGGGGAGGTTGCCTCAACCCGACGTCTCGAACGTGTTGCGGCAGGCGGATTTCAGCGTTCTGCTTCGGAGACCGGCGCGGTTTGCCCAGGCCGGCTTTCCCACCAAGTTCTGCGAGAGCCTCGCGAACGGGATTCCGGTGATCGCCAACCTCACCAGCGACCTCGGGCGATATCTGAACGACGGCGTCGAAGGCATCGTCTGCGTCGACCACTCGGCGGAGGCGCTGGCCGTGGCGCTGGGTCGGGCGCTGCGGCTGAGTGCGGAGGAGCGCACCGTGATGCGTAAGGCAGCGCGCGAGCGGGCGCTGGAGTCGTTCGACTTCCGCACGTACGCGACGTCGCTCAGCGGGTTCCTGGAAGAGGTGCGGGCATGACCGAGCGGAGTGAGGCGGGTGTCATGACCCAGTGGAACGAGGGCATCGGCCAGCTCGGCCGACCCGGTCATGACGACGAGCGCACCGAGGAGCCGCAGGAGCCGGTGCGGGTCTGCGTGGTCGGGCCACTGCCGCCGCCGATGGGTGGCATTGCCCGAGGCATGCACATGATCAGGCGACAGGCCCTGCGACACCCCGGTGTGGAGTTGGAGGTCATCGACATCGCGGTCCGGTGGCGGGCCGTACACGACTTTTCGCTGGTCAAGCGGGCCATAGACGGCGCTCGGCAGTTGACAGCCGGCGCCTGGGCCCTGTTGCGGACGGTGGCGGGTGGGAAGACGGACGTCGTACACGTCAAGACCTCGGGTGGGCTCGGGGTCGTCCGGGACCTCGTTCTGCTGATCATCGCCAGGAGCGCGCGCCTTCCGGTCGTCTACCAGCTCCACTTCGGTCGGGTTCCGCAGATCGCCGAGGCCAACAGCCTGGAGTGGAGGCTCATGACGCGGGTCATCCGCCGGGCGAAGGTCGTCGTGCTCGACCGACACACCGAGGCGGCGATCGCCCGGCACCTCCCCGGGGCACGCGTCGGACGGATGCCCAACGGCGTCGACCTGGCCGAGTTGCCGATGCCCAGGCCGGACCGGGGCGGTCCGCGTACGGCCCTCTTCGTCGGCTGGGTCCTGCGGCCCAAGGGCATCGAGGACCTCCTCGCCGCGTGGATCGAGGTGGGCAGCCCGGAGTGGAGGCTGCTCGTGGTCGGTCCCTGTGACGAGGCGTACCTACGGTCTCTCAGGCGCACGTTCGGGGCACTGGACTCGGTCTCGTTCCTCGGCGAACAACCGCACTCGCGGGCTTGGGAGCTGATGGCGGAGTGCGACCTGTTCGTGCTGCCGAGCCACACCGAAGGGTTCCCCAACGTGGTCGTGGAGGCGATGGCCCTGGGCCGGGCGATCGTCTCCACGGATGTCGGGGCGGTAGCCGAGATGCTGGCGGACGACTGCGGCGTCGTCGTTCCCCCCGCTCGCCCGGCCCTGTTGGCCCCGGCTCTCGCCACGCTCATGAACGACCCGGCCCGGCGCCGGGAGTTGGGCGACCACGCACGGGCCAAGGCCACGCGGGAGTACTCCCTCGACAGGGTCTTCGATCGGCATGTCGCCCTCTGGCACGAGGTCGTCTCCGCGTCCTCGCCTCATCCGACCGCTCTACCGGCGCCACGCCCCCCGGGCCGGACCCGTTAGCGGCCGTGCCGCTCCGGCCCGGCCCGGCGCTGCGCCGATCCCGGCAGGGGTGCGCGGTGACCCGGTGGACGCCGCTGGCCACACCGACAACAGTCCGAGGGTGAGCCACACGCCCAGGGCGGTCTCCCAGTGTCCGGTCAGCCAGATCGGCAACAGACTCGTCAGGAGGAAACCCGCGAGCCGCCGCCCCTGCGGCGTGGACCGGGAGGCGGGCCTCCGGAGCGCGGCGGCGAAGACGGCGGCGAAGAGCAGCAGGCCGAACAGACCCAGGTCGTTGCCGACGGTCAGCAGCAGGGTGTGCGCTCCGACGCCAAGCGGGTTCGTCACCGGGAACGTGCCCGCACCCTGCCCGAGCAGGAACGCGTCCCACCAGGAGGATGCCGCGTATGGCCAGATCACCAGCCGGCCGGACATGTCGCCGGTCGACCGGTCGCCGAACGAGACGTCCAGCCAGATCAGCCGGTCGCTTCCGAGGCCGAGCGGGACCAGGACGAGCAGGACGGGAACGATCACCGCGGCGAGAATCCACATCACCCGCGCCGACAGCCGGCTCAGCACCAAATACCCGGCACCGAGCGCCAGGGCGATCAGTGCCCCCTTCGTGCCCGTGAGCAGGACCGCGTAGGCCAGTACCGGCAGGACCGCGTACAGGCCGAACCGGGCGACCCGGGGCTGGCCGGGCACGCTGAGCAGCAGCACCGAGAGCACGGCGGCGGTGACGAAGGAGTACGCGGTGAAGTTGATGTTCGTCTCGGTGATGCCGAACCGGACGCTCAGGTCGAAGGCCTCGCTGCGGGTGGGTGCGCCCTCCGCCAAAGACTCGAGGATCACCTGGAAAGCTCGCAGCACGCAGGCGGCCAGATAGGAGTACCCGACGAGCAACATGTTCCTTCGGGTGGTGCACAGGTGGCGTGCCGCCACGAACAGTAGACAGGCACCGGCGTAGCGGTATGCGGAACTCAGCGTGATGTCAAAGCTGTCGGTCCACCACAGTGTCGCGTAGGCCCAGAAGCCGAGAGCCAGCGCCAGGACCTCCGGCACCCGCAGCCGAGGCATCCGGCCGCTGAGGACGATCGCGATGGCCAGGCAGATGCCGATCAGTTGCTGGTGGCGTGCCCAGGCGGCCAGGAAGGCGACGACGCACAACAGGGCGACGCTGGGCCCGCTCACTGAACCTTTTTCAACCCCCCCCTGCGGTCCGTGGTGGCCGCGGGTGGAAGTCGGGGCGCAGCCGCCGCGCGGTTCAGGTTGAAAAAGGTTCACCCGGTCCGTGACCGGGATGATGCCCGTGTTCGAGGCGCTGCCCCGCCGTTCCCCGGGCCGGGTCGGGGAACGGTCCCACCGCCGACCATTCGCCCATTCGGCCGCGGGGGCGATCGGGTCACGCTGACCTGTGCCGTGCACGTCTGGAACCTCTTTCGCGCGTGTCCGGTCGGCTCGCCGCCAGACGATTACCGTGACCGGTTTCGTCGGGGAGATGGCATCCACCGGTGACCGTGCGTGCTCCGAAACTGTTTCAGACGGGAACCTGGGCATCGCCTTCTCGACATTGACCAGTGCAATTTCGGCCAGTCGCAGCGTACCGGAAGTTTTGAGTCCGCCATCCCGTTCTCGGTGACTTTGGTGCCGGACCGGGTGCCCGGACACGCTGCGCGTCGAGGCGTCGGGAACCCATCGTCGTAACCCCACGCCCGATCGTCGTAACCCCACGCCCGATTCTGCGTTGGACCGATGGCCAGGCCAGGACCAGCGGGTACGTCGACCGGGCCTGATCGCGAGGGCCGGGGGCCGATGTCAACCGGCTGTTCGCGGCCGGACCGCCGCCCTTTCCCCGATCTGGCGATGGAGGTTTGCTGCATATGTTGGCCCGTCGTGGCCCGGACGCGGATGATTCCTCCGTGATCCTCGGCGAGTGCCCGGTGACCGGGGTGAGCATCCCGGTGACCCTGCTTGGATTCACCGTTCCGGACGAGGCGATCGAAGAGATCCTGGCCCGGGATGCCGCGATGCCGGTCCAGACGCACACCTTTGCCTGGGGTCTGGTACGGGCCCTGATCGCCGGGGGATGTCACGTGACACTGCTGTCCGCGATGCCGGTCTCGACATACCCGCGGCATCCTCGGATTCGTTTCCGCGGGCGCCGGTTCGATGCGGACGGGGTGCAGGGGCGACTACTGGGTTTCCTCAACCTCCTCGGGGCGAAACACGCCACCCGGTTCCTGGCCGTGTTGCTCGTCGGCTGGCGAGCCACCGGCCGGTGGGGTACGCAGGTCCTGCTCATCCACGGGATACACACTCCCTTCCTCTGGTTCGGGGTGTTGCTGGCGGCGATCCGGGGGACGTTGGTCGTCCCGGTGCTCACCGATCCCCCCACGCTCGTCGGCCCTGGAGAGGGAAGACCGACCAGACTGCTGCGCGGATTGGACGCCTGGCTCGTCAGAGCCGCGCTCCGGCGGTGCGACGGGGTGATAGCACTCACCGCCGCGCTCGCCGAGGATTTCGCGCCGGGACGACGACATCTGGTGCTGGAGGGAATCTACAGCCCGGCGCGTCCGGAGTCGGCTGGCTCGATCCGGTCGACCTCGATCCGGTCGAGCCGGCGGCGGGAGACGTACGAGATCGCCTATGCCGGCAGCCTGACCCGGACGTACGGCGTGGACCGGCTCGTCGAGGCGGTCCGCCAGATCGACCAGCCGAGCCTCCGGCTGAGCATCTTCGGTCGGGGTGAGTTGGAGCCCTGGATCGCGGAGCAGGCCGCCGCCGACTCCCGGATCCGTCACCCGCGACTGCTCGGTCGCGACGAACTCCTGCACCGCCTCGCCTCGGCGGACCTGCTGGTCAATCCTCGGCCCGTTGACCAGGACTTCGTGCGGTACTCGTTTCCGTCGAAGCTGATCGAATACCTGTCGGTTGGCGTTCCGGTGGTGACCACCCGGCTGCCGGGGATACCCGGCGATTACCGGGGCCGGGTGGTCTTCGCCGAGTCGGACACCGCCGAGGGACTCGCGGCGGCGATCCGTTCCGTGCTCAGTTGGCGGCCGGGGGAGGCCGCCGAGTTCGGCGTCGCGGCGGCGGCCTTCATCGGCGAAACCCGTGGTGTCCGGGCACAGGGTACGAAGCTCGCGGCGTTCATTCGGGAACTCGCCCGGACGAACAGGCGACCCGCCAGGTCGCGGACATCCGTCGGCGTCGTCTAGGCCGGCGATGCGATCCCCCCGACCGGAGACGATCAAGCACCACCGGCATCGGTCCGACGACTCGTCGGCCGCCCCGGCGCCGGGCCGTGGCGCGGACCGGGGTCCCGATCGCAGTAGGCGACTGGCGTCCGGAATCGTCACCACCGCGTTGAGCCGGGGTGTCAGCGTCCTAGTGCCGCTCATGCTCATACCGATCACGTTGTCGTACCTCGGTGCCGATCTCTTCGGCTTGTGGATGGTGGTGACGGCGCTAACCGGAATGGTCGCCTTCGCGGACCTGGGGCTCGGCAACGGGTTGATGACGAAGCTCGCCGCCTGCTGTTCGATCGGGGATCCGGAGCGGGCCCGCTGCTACATCTCGAACGCGTACGTCCTGTTGACCGCGATAGCGGTCGGTCTCTGCGGCCTGCTCTGGCCGCTGTCCGCGCTCGTCCCGTGGCCGTCGGTGTTCAACGTGACCGGCTCCGCCACGCCGTCCGACGCCCGGCACATCACGCTGGTCTGCCTGACCGCGTTCATCCTCAACGTGCCCCTGTCGCTGGTGATCCGGGTGCAGTACGCGTACCAGCAGGTGACGCAGAGCAACCTCTGGCAGGCGGCCGGGAGTGCCCTGTCGGTGCCGTTGGTGCTGGGCGCGACGACCGCCGAACTGTCCCCGATCGCGGTCGTCGCCGGCACCGTCGCCGGTCCGGTAGTGGTCAACGTGGTCAACAGCATCTGGATCTACGCCGTGCGGATGCCGGAACTCGCGCCGCGGATCCGGTACGTCGAGCCGGGTGCCGCCCGGGAGCTGTTCCGGCTGAGTGGTCTGTTCCTGGCGTTGACCATCGTGATGTCGCTGGCCACCAATGCCGACATGTTGATCGTGGCGCACGCCCTCGACCTGCACAGCGTCACGGCTTACGCGGTGCCGGCGAGGGTCTGCGCCGTGCTCGGGCTTCTCGTGTCGTTGCTCAACGTGCCGATGTGGCCGGCCAGCGGCGATGCCCTCACCCAGGGGCACCTCGACTGGATACGGCGGACCACGCGACGGCTGACGATCCTGTCCGCGCTCTCGGTCTTCCTCGCGTCCGTCCTGCTGGTCTGCGGCGGCCCCATACTCGTCTCGTTCGGGATCCGTGGCGTGTCGGTAGGAGCGGATCGCTGGTTGTTCGTCGGCCTCGCCGCGTGGTGGATGCTGCTCGCGGCCATCTCACCGAGGTTCATGGTCCAGAACGCGGCCGGTGTCGTCTGGCCACAGTTGCTCGGCTGGACGCTCTACCTCGTGCTGTCGGTCGTCACGAAGTGGTACGGCCTGGGGCACCTCGGGGTCACCGCCGTCCCGTACATCGGTGTCGCGATCTACGGCCTGACGGTCCTTCCCGCGGCCCTGTACGGCTATCGCAAAGCTGTCGCACCCGACAGCCGCATCCGGGCGACGTGGGCGAAGCCGTCGTCCCCGGAACCGGTACCGGCAGGCCGGATCGAGTAGCTCCGGCTCGGCTGGACGAGGCGCCGAAGCGCACCGGCGAGCGCGGCGCCGGCAGGTCCGGGCTCGGTCCGCAGGGCGGTGCCGACCAGCCGGATCCGGCCCACCCGGTTGTCACCGCGGCGTACCGAGAGGTCGCCGAAGCCGTACGCCGCGTGGTGCGCGGTGAACGCCGGCCAGTCGAGCACGCCGACCTGCCCGGCATCACCGGACCGCTCGAGATCCGCCGCCGGTATGTCCGTCCAGACCGCGTAGTCGAGGTCGCGGAAGCCGAATCGTCGGTAGAGGGACCGGGCGGGCGCGTTGTCCGTCACGACGTCGAGCCCGAGCGTGGCCAGGCCGAGGTCGGCGGCCAGCCGGAGGCCGTCGGTGAGCAGGGCCGAACCGTACCCCCGGCCCCGGTGGTCGTCCCGGACCGCGAGGCCGTTCAGGAAGAGTTGCGAGTCCAGCAGCCGCCAGTCCGCGACGGCGATGACGGCCGTTGCGACCCGGATCGCTCGCAACCGGACCGTCCGGAGCGCGGTGGGTGGCGCGACGGCGGCGGCGAGGAACCCGGCGTAGCCGGCCGCGTGGTACGGGACCAGGCCGGCACAGGTCGGGGGTACGGAGCTGGCGAGCAGCGCTACCACCTCGGCACCGGTACGGGCGTCGAGCCGGCGTACGTCCTCGACCTGGGTCGGGCTCACGAGGGCAGGCACGACAGCTCCCGCTCCTTGTCGAGGTCTAGCATCCGGGCGGAGGGATCGGTGGCCACCCCCGAGCCGCCCAGCACCTTCCCGGTGGTGCGGAGCAGGATCCACAGGTCGAGCCGGAGCGTCCAGTCGGTGACGTACCGGACGTCGAGTTCCAGCCGTTCGTCCCAGGCGACGCCGTTGCGGCCACTGACCTGGGCGAGTCCGGTGATGCCCGGCCGTACGGAGAAGCGGCGCAGCTCGCGGTCGGTGTACCAGGGGTCGTACCGGGGGAGTAGGGGGCGTGGCCCGACAAGACTCAGGTCGCCGCGGATGATGTTCACCAGTTGGGGCAGTTCGTCGATGCTGAACCGGCGCAGCACCCGACCCAGCCCACCGCACCGCTCGCCGTCGCTGAGCAGCCGTCCGTGCCGATCCCGTTCCGCGGTCATGGTGCGGAGCTTGTAGATCCGGAAGCGCCGGAGCGACCTGCCGGTGCGTTCCTGTACGAAGAAGACCGGTGAGCCGAGCCGGATCCGTACCAGGAGGGCGGCGACGCCCAGCACCGGGGCGGTGGCGACCAGCATCAGTACGGCCACCACGAGGTCGAGGACGCGTTTCGTGGCCCGCTGGGCGGGGAGCGAGAACATAAGTCAGTTACCTCAGTCGATATCCAGGGAAGTAGCCCGACCGGACGATGTCCGGAACCGTCCGCGAGGTGGCGGCGGCGTGCGCCCGCAGCAGGGCGTCGTACCGGGCGGGGTCGATGACGACGGCGCCGGTCCAGAACGGTGTGCGGCGCCCCCCGAAAGAGCGCTTGAACTGGAAGAGCCCGTCGTCCGGGCGCACCCCGCCACCGAGGTGGACGACGCCGCACCCGGTGGCCGAGGCCCAGTCCAGGATCGTCCACAACAGCAGGTTGTTGCCGCCCTGGCGGAACCCTTCGGGGGTCGAGCCGGCGAGGTGGTAGTGCGCCCGGGTGCCGTGCCGGAGCACCAGCGACGCGGCCACCACGGCACCCTCGGCGGTACGTACCTCGGCGACCAGCAGGTTCTTTCCCACCCCGTGGGCGAGCCGGTGGTAGTAGGCGTCCGGGAAGAAGTACTCGGGTGCGCCGCCGACCCGCACCATGGTCTCCTCGTACAGCCGGCGGAACGCCGAGCCGTGGGCCATGTCGTCCGAGGTCGCGGGCCGGATATCGCCGGTCAGGCCGGCGTTACGTGCCTTGCGTACCTTGTTGCGGCAGGTGCTCGACATCCCGGCCCAGATCCGGTCCGGTCCACCGTCCACGGTGACGGTGATGGTGTCCGCCCGACGGGTCATCCCGATCGCGCCCAGTCCAAGCGCCGCGTCGACGGAGGACGGGTCGAGGGGGGAGAACCGGAGGAACAGGCTGACCACCCGGGTGTCCCGCCAGTACTCGACCGCGAGGGACCAGAATCGGGTGAGGTCCTCGGCGGGACAGTCGGCGGAGCGGTACACCCCGGCGTAGCCGTACGGGCTGACCGTGTCGAAAAGCTGGTCGTCGATGCGGCGCAGGACGTACGGGACCATGATGGTGTCGCGCCAGTGCAGGGTGCGCCAGACTCCCCCCTCCGGGGTGGCCGCCGCAGCGCCGTAGCCGGCGGTGAAGTAGACGTCCGGGCAGACCGGGTCGAGCCGATCCGCCGCGCCCGTGGGGTCGAGGATGCCGAGCCGCGTGCTCATCGTCGCTCCGGTAACCGGTTCAGTCGTTCCGGGAACCGGCTGGTTCGGCCGCCGCCAGGCTCTCCGGCGGCCAGCCGTCCGGGGGTTGGCGGTCGGCCGGCAGACCGAACACGTTGCTCGCGCCGGGCGGTATCGAGGAGAGCGGCGAGCCCAGCGGAGTGAAGAGGCGATAGCCCGCGCCGTGCAGGAGGTCGCGAATCTCGCGGTGGCGGGTCTGCACCTCGACCATCAGCGCCGGGCGGGTACGCCGGATGGTCTCCCGGGCGCCGAGCAGCACCTCCCACTCGTAGCCCTCGACGTCGACCTTGACGAAGTCCGGGGCGGCCCCGGCCTCCGCCACGTACGCGTCGATGGTGGTGACCTCGACCCGGCGCCCGACGACGTGCGCCGGAATGGCATTGGCCTGGGTGGCGGCGAGCCCTGCGAAGCGCGGGACGAGCGAGTTGTTCTGGCCGGTCAGGTCCTCCTCGAAGAGGACCAGTTCGCCCGGCTCGGCGCCGACGGCCTTGGCGATTACCCGGATGCCGGGCTTGCCGGCCGCGTTGGCCCGGAGATAGGGCAGGTTGTTCGAGCCGGGTTCGAAGACGTGGACCGTGCCGGTCGGCCCGACCAACCGGGCGAAGTACAGTGCGATGTAGCCGACGTGGCCGCCGACTTCCAGTACGCGGTCACCGGGCCGGACGAGATGGCGGAAGGTGGCCATCGACGACTGCTCCCGCCGCCGGCCGTGGAACCAGTAGCCCTTGTGCCGGAACGAGTGCAGCCGCATGGGGTCCCGCGTGTAGTGGTGCCGGATGGTGATGTCTCCCGGGTTCAGGTGGGCGAACAGGTAGAGACCCACGCGTCGGACAGACCGCTTTCCCGATGTCAGCAGATTCATCTCTGTCTCTCATGTCGAGGCGGGCGGCTCGCGGTCCGCCGAGCCGTACGGCGCCGGGCGAGGTTCGGGTCGACCCGCTCGTCCGAGTGGGACCAGCGCGTCCGTCATCCGCGTTCCAGAAAGCGTTCGATCGCGCCAAGTACGCGGGTGACCTGGGGTTCGGTCAGCGCCGAACCGCTGGGCAGGGTCAGACCGGTATCGAAGAGCCGCTGCGCGGCGCCGGTGAGGCTGGCTCGCGCGGTGCCGAAGACCGGTTGCAGGTGCATCGGCTTCCACACCGGTCGGGTCTCGATGTCCTGCCTGCCGAGGTGGGATGCCAGGTCGCTGGCGTGCCAGCCGGCCTGGGCCGGGTCGACGGTGATCGTGGTGAGCCAGCAGTTGGTGCCGGGGTCGGCGTCGGCGAGCAGACGTACCCCGGGGACCGCGGCGAAGAGTTTCGCGTACCGCCCTCGCAGTCGCCGGCGGCGGGCGATCATGGCGTCCAGCCGGCGGAGCTGAGCCCGCCCGAGGGCGGCCAGCAGGTTACTGAGTCGGTAGTTGTAGCCGACGTCGGTGTGCTCGTAGTGCGCGACCGGCTGGCGGGCCTGGGTGGACAGGTAGCGGCACCGGTCGATCAGCTCGGCGTCGTCGGAGACCACCATGCCGCCGCCCGAGGTAGTTATGATCTTGTTGCCGTTGAACGAGAGCACGCCGGCCCGGCCGAAGGATCCGGCGGGTCGGCCGTCCCGAACGGCGCCCAGCGCCTCCGCCGCGTCCTCGATGACCGGCACCCCGGCCGCCGCGCAGACCGGCAGGATCTCCGGGTAGCTGGCGCAGGAGCCGAACATGTCCACCGGCAGCACGGCCGCGACGGTGCGGCCGGCGGCGCGCAACTCGCGGAGCAGGTCCGTCAGCAGGGCCGGATCGATGTTCCCGGTCGCCGGCTCACAGTCGACGAAGACCGGCTCGGCGCCGGTGTAGACCACCGCGTTGGCGGTTGCCACGAACGTCAGAGTGGGCACGATCACGACCTGGCCGGGTCTGGCGCCGAGGGCGAGCAGGGCCAGGTGCAGAGCCGCGGTGCCCGAGCTGACCGCCACCGCGTACGCCGTACCGACTCGCTCGGCGATCTCGCGCTCAAAGGAGTCGATCTCCGGTCCGACGGGTGCGACCCAACCCGACCGTACCGCCCGGAGCAGGTACGACTCCTCCAGCGGCCCGATGTCCGGCGCGGAGAGGTGGATTCGGCCGCTCGGGTTGAGAACTTCCACGGGTCGGGCCTCCGGTGCTGAGTGGCTAAAGTTGCCGAAAGCGTTCTATCAGGTGACTGATGATGACCTCAGGGGTTTCACATAACTGGCGATAGGTAAGAGCGCCTTGCCCCCTATCGAGTAGTCCTAATGTTGTATCGCCGTACTTCGAGCGTTTCTAGCTGGACTGTTGCTCGTTGCCCGTGATGTGGCGGCCGGCATGTCCATCCAGGTGAACGTTGCTTGCCACCAAGTAGTGACGACGAGGGAGCGACGTTGACTTTTCCTTGCACCGGACGCCGGGTGCTGATCACGGGCGGCACCGGTTCCTTCGGCCAGACGATGGTGCGCCGGCTGCTCGACCGAGACGTCGGCGAGGTACGGGTGCTCAGCCGGGACGAGGCCAAGCAGGACCTGATGCGACACCGGCTCGGCGACGACCGGGTCCACTACCACGTCGGGGACGTCCGCGACTACGACACCATGCTGCGGGCGACCCGGGGCGTCGACTTCGTCTTCCACGCCGCGGCGCTCAAGCAGGTGCCGTCCTGCGAGTTCTTCCCGCTGGAGGCCGTTCGGACCAACGTGCTCGGCAGCGGCAACGTCCTCGATGCGGCCGAACGCAACGGCGTCGCATCGGTGGTCGTGCTCAGCACGGACAAGGCGGTCTACCCGGTCAACGCGATGGGCATGAGCAAGGCCCTGATGGAGAAGGTGGTCCAGGCGCACGCCCGGCACCACCCGAACGGCCGGACCACGGTCTCCTGCGTGCGGTACGGCAACGTGATGTTCTCCCGGGGCTCGGTCATCCCGCTCTTCGTCGAGCAGATCCGGGCCGGCCGGGCCCCGACGGTGACCAACCCGGCGATGACCCGGTTCCTGATGTCGCTGACCGAGTCGGTGGAACTGGTCGAGCACGCCTTCCTGCACGCCCGGCCCGGTGACATCTTCATCCGCAAGGCCAGCGCCTGCACCGTCGGCGACCTGGCCACCGCGCTCTGCCAGCTCTTCGACGTGCCGGCCAAGCTCGACCTGATCGGGGTACGGCACGGCGAGAAGCTGGACGAGACGCTGGCCAGCCGGGAGGAGGTGGCCCAGGCCGAGGACTTCGGCGAGTTCTTCCGGGTACCCCTGGACGCCCGCGACCTGAACTACGCGCTGTACGTCTCCGAGGGCGACCCGACCGGCGCGGTCGGCCAGGACTTCAACTCCGCCAACGCGCCCCGGCTCGACGTACCCGAGATAGTGGAGCTGCTCCTCACCCTGCCGGAGATCCGGGCCGAGCTGGCCGCCCGAGACCTGGCGACGGCGCCGTGAAATTGGTGCTCACCGGTGCCGGCGGGTTCCTCGGCTGGCACGTACGGGTGCTGGTCCGTGCCCTCGGCTGGCCCGAACCGGTCACGCTGACCCGGGCCGACCTGGCCGATCCGGTCGCCGTTGCGGCCGTGGTCTCCGGTGCCGACCGACTGCTGCACCTGGCCGGGGTGAACCGGGGCGACCCGGCCGAGGTGGCGGCCGGCAACGTGGAGTTGGCCGCCGCGCTCGCCCGGGGACTCCGGCAGTGCCCGGTACCGCCGAAGACGGTGGTCTTCGCCAACTCGGTGCAGGCCGGCAACGGCACGCCGTACGGGGACTCCAAACAGGCCGCCGCCGCGACGTTGGCCGGCGCGACCGGCGGCGGTCCCGGATTCGACGACGTGTTGCTACCCAACCTGTACGGCGAGCACGGCAGGCCGCACTACAACTCGGTGGTGGCGACCTTCTGCCGGCAGCTCGCCGACGGCGCGGCACCCGAGGTGCGCGACGACCGGGAACTGACCCTGGTGCACGCGCTCGACGCCGCCGCCCGGCTGCTCGACGCGCCACCGGCCGGACCCTGGGACGGCGCCATGCCGGCGGTGCGGCTCGGAGTACGCGCCCTGGCCGACCGGCTGACCGGATTCGCCCGGGTGTACCGCCGAGGGGAGATCCCGGCGCTGGCGGACCGGCACGACGTACGGCTGTTCAACACGTACCGGTCGCACTGCTTCCCGGGGCACTGTCCACTGCCGCTGGTCCGGCACGCGGATCGGCGCGGCGCGCTGGTAGAGGTGGTCAAGGCGCACGGCGGGGCCGGGCAGACGTTCGCCTCGACCAGCGGGCCGGGAATCACCCGAGGTGAGCACTTCCACCTCGCCAAGGTGGAGCGGTTCGCGGTGCTGAGCGGCACCGCCGAGATTGCGCTGCGCCGGGTCGGGCACCGGGACATCGTCCGGTTCCGGGTCGGCGGGGACGAGCCGGTGGTGGTCGACATGCCGACGATGTGGGCGCACAACATCACCAACACCGGCGACGGCGAACTGCTGACCCTGTTCTGGGCGAACGAACTCTTCGACCCGGCCTACCCGGACACCTACCCGGAGCCGGTGCGGGGTGCCGCCGCCCGGCCAGCGGCCCCGGCGGTGGTCGGGTGAGGATCGGCGTCGTCACCCAGTGGTACCCGCCGGAGCCGGCCTTCGTCACCGGTGAACTTGTCCGGGAACTCGACTCCCGAGGACATCAGGTGCGGGTGCTCACCACCTACCCGAACTATCCCGGCGGGCGGGTCTATCCCGGTTACCGTCAGCGCTGGCGGGAGCAGAGCAGCACCGGCAACCTCACCGTACGCCGGGTGCCGGTCCATCCGAGCCACGACTCGTCCACGCTCGGCCGGATCGCCAACTTCGTCAGCTTCGCCGCGACCAGCTCGCTGGCGGCGCCCGGCTACCTGAACGGCGTCGACGCGCTGTACGTCTACCACCCGCCCGCGACCGCGTTCAGCGCGGCGGCGGTGGCCCGGCTGGTCCGGCGTGCCCCGGTGTTGCTGCACGTGCAGGACATGTGGCCGGAGTCGGTCACGGCCTCGGCGATGAGCCCGAGCGGCGGCCTCGGCCGGGCGATCGACCGCACCCTGGCCGCGACGATGCGCCGGCTGTACCGGAGCGCCGACACGATTGCCGTCATCTCGCCGTCAATGGCCGAGCTGGTGATCGAGCGGGGCGCCGATCCGGACCGGGTCCGGGTGGTGTGGAACTGGACCGACGAGCGGCTGTTCCGCCCGGTGCCGGTGACCGAGGCTGCCCGGGCCGCGCTCGGCCGCCGGGGGGACCGCTGCACCGTCATGTTCGCCGGCAACATCGGCCCGTTCCAGCGGGTCGAGACGGCGATCCGAGCGGCGTACGCGGCCTCGGACCGGGTCGACCTGGTCCTGGTCGGCTCCGGTACGGAGGAGGACGCCGCCCGCCGGCTCCCCCCCCCCCCC
>NZ_BONX01000002.1 GCF_016862935.1 Plantactinospora mayteni | reverse complement strand
CCCGCCGGCTCGCCGCCGACCTCGGTGCCGACAACGTACGCTTCCTCGGCCGGCGGCGACCGGAGGAGATGGCCGAGCTGTACGCGGCGGCCGACTTCCAACTGGTCTGCCTGCGCGACCTGCCCGGGCTGCGCGGAACCGTGCCGTCCAAGCTCCAGGCCGCGCTCGCCTGCGGTGCCCCGGTCATCGTCTCGGCGGCGGGGGACGCGGCCCGGCTGGTCGAGTCGGCCCGGGTGGGCCTGGTCTGTCCGCCGGAGGACTGTGCCGCGCTGGCGGGACGGTTCGCCGAGGCCGCTGCCCTGCCCCTGGCGGCCCGTACCGCGCTGGGCCGGCGGGCCCGGGAGGTCTACCGGGACCGGATGTCGCTGCGGGCCGGCATCGACCAGATCGAGGACATGTTGACCAAGACCGTCCAACGTGGAGCAGCGAGGGTGAGGTCCGGATGACCCGGGTGATGACGGTGGTGGGTACCCGGCCGGAGATCATCCGGCTCTCCCGGGTACTGGACCGGCTGGACCGTACGGTGGAGCACCTGCTGGTGCACACCGGGCAGAACTGGGACCGGAACCTCTCCGAGGTCTTCTTCACCGAGCTGCGGCTGCGCGAGCCGGACCGCTTCCTCCGGGTCGACACCACCTCGCTGGGCCGGGTGCTCGGCGGGGTGCTGACCGGCGTCGAGCAGGCCATCACCGAGCTGCGCCCGGACGCGCTGCTGGTGCTCGGCGACACCAACAGTTGTATCGCGGCGCTGATGGCCCGGCGGATGCGGGTGCCGGTCTACCACATGGAGGCCGGCAACCGGTGCTTCGACCTGAACGTGCCGGAGGAGACCAACCGGCGGCTGGTCGACCACGTGGCCGACTTCAACCTGGTCTACACCGAACACGCCCGGCGCAACCTGCTGGCCGAGGGGCTGCACCCGCGCCGCATCCTGCACACCGGCTCGCCGATGCGCGAGGTACTGGAGCACTACCGGCCGGAGGTGGCCGCCTCGACGATCCTGCGGCAGCTCGAACTGGAGCCGGGCGGCTACTTCCTGGTCAGCGCGCACCGGGAGGAGAACGTCGACGACCCCGCCCGGCTGGGCCGGCTGCTCGACTGCCTGCGCGCCGTCCGGGACGCCTGGCGGCTGCCGGTGCTGGTCTCCACGCATCCGCGTACCCGCAAACGGCTGGAGGCGCTCGCCGCCGACGCGTCCACACTGGACGGTATCGCGTTCCACGAGCCGTTCGGGCTCTTCGACTACGTACGCCTCCAGTCGCAGGCCCGCTGCACGCTGTCCGACAGCGGGACGATCAGCGAGGAGGCGGCGATTCTCGGCTTCCCGGCGGTGACCCTGCGGGAGTCGATCGAACGGCCCGAGGCGCTGGACGCGGGCGGCATCGTGATGACCGGCCTCGACCCGGCCGGCGTACTGGAGGCGGTGACGGTCACCGTCGACCAGGTCGGCGCGGCCGGGGTGCCCTGCCCGGCGGACTACCAGGTCACCGACACCTCGCGCCGGGTCGTCGACTTCATCCTCTCCACCGTCCGCCGGCACCACGACTGGGCGGGCATCCGCCGGTAGCGGCGTCTGCGCCGGTGGCCCCACAGCCGGCCTCGACGCGGTGTCACAGCACGGTGGCCCGCGCCGAGGGCACGCCGTCAGGCCGGCCGGACCGGCAGGGTGATGGTGAAGGTGGTGCCGACCTGCGGCTCGCTGGCGACCCGGATGCTCCCGCCGTGGTCGGTGACGATCTGCCGGACGATGGAGAGGCCCAGCCCGCTCCCGCCGGTCTTCCGACCACGCGCCGAGTCGGCCCGCCAGAACCGGTCGAAGACGTACGGCAGCGCCTCCGGCGCGATCCCCGAACCCGTGTCGGCGACCTGGACCAGGGCCGACTCGCCCTCGCGGCGGAGCGTGAGCGTCACCTGGCCACCCTGGCCGGTGGCCCGCAGCGCGTTGGTGATCAGGTTGCCGACCACCTGGCGCAGCCGGTCCGGGTCGGCGTGCACGGTGACCGGTTCGGTGGTGACCGCCAGGGTCACCCCGGCCGCGTCGGCACTGGCCCCGTGCGCGGTACGACACGTCTCCAGCAGTTCGGCCAGGTCGACGTCGGCCCGGTGGTACGCCAGGCTGCCCGCCTCGGCCAGCGCCAGATCCTGGAGGTCGTCGACGATCCGCTGCTGCAACACCGCCTCCTCGTGCAGCGAGGCGAACAGCTCCGGATCGGGCTCGATCACCCCGTCGGAGAGCGCCTCCAGATAGCCGCGCAGGTTGGCCAGCGGCGTACGCAGCTCGTGCGCCACGTCGGCGACCAGCCGTCGCTGGCGTTCCTCGCCGCGCTGCAACGAGTCCGCCATCCGGTTGAACGACCGGGCCAGTACGGCGATCTCGTCGTTACCCTTCACCGGCACCCGGCTGGTCAGGTCGCCCCGGCCGAGTCGCTGGGAGGCGGCGGTCAGGATCGCGATCGGGCGCAGTACCCGGTGGCTGAGCAGGGCTGTCGCGACGATCGCCACCGCCGCCACCCCGGCCGCGGCGGCCAGCAGCGGGCCGACCACCAGCGCGCGACCGCCCTCGTCACCGACACCGAGGATGACCCGGGCCGGCTCGGGCGCCACCTCCGCGATCCGGACGTTGAACGCCTCGGCCAGGCAGTAGTCCGTCGGCTCGCTCGGGTCTGTCGTGTCGCACTCGGCCGAGAATTCCGCCAGGACGGCCCTGCTCGCCTGCTCGGACTGGGTCGCCTGGTCGCGGCAGTGTCGATTCAGCTCGGGGTCGGTCGAGACGGCCGAGTTCACGTCGTACACGGGCACGCCGAACCGGCCCGGCGTCTGGGTCGGCTGCACACCGCTGCGGGTCAGGCAGGCGGCGTACCGGACCCCGGTGCGGTACTGGTACAGCTCCTTGGCGGCGATCTCCGCCGGATCGGCGCCCGCCCCGGAGAGGTTGAGCGTGGGGCGGGGGTTGACATATCCGTCCACTGTGCCGAGTGCGCGTACCGCCTGGTCCGGGTTGTTCTCCCGGTCGGTGTCCACGAGTACCCAGCCGGACTCGGTGACCAGGTGGATGCGCTGCCCGGTCTGCGCGCCGAGCCGTACGACCAGATCCCGGACCCCCTCCCAGGTGCCGTGCTGGCGGCCGTAGTCGGTCAGCGCGGCGGAGACCTGGTCCACCGAGGCAGCGTCGGCGCCGGACTCGTCGATCTGCTGGGACGCCTGCCGGAGTACCAGCCAGAGCGTCGCGGCGGTCGCGCTGACCGCGACGAGCATCACCAGCCCGAGTACGCGTAACCGGAAGCTCACGCCGACGGGTCCGTTCCGGCGGCGGCGTCCTCCGGGCTCCGCTCGGCGTCGGACCGCTCGGCCAGCCGGTAGCCCCGGCCGAAGACGGTCTGCACGTAGCGTGGCTCGGCCGGATCGACCTCGATCTTGCGGCGCAGGTTCATCACGTGCGCGTCCACGGTCCGTTCCAGCACGTAGTGGTCGAAGCCGAAGGCCCGGTCGATGATCTGGGCCCGGGTGAACGCCCGGCCCGGCTCGCCGGCCAGCACCTCCAGGATGCCGAACTCCTTGGCGGTGAGCGTGACCAGCCGTCCGCCGATCCGTACCTCGAACCGGCCCGGATCGACCTCCAGGTCACCGACCCGGAGCACCGCCTGGTTGCCCGCGCTGAGCACACCGGAGCGGCGCAGCAGGGCGCGCACCCGGGCGGCCAGCTCCCGTGGGCTGTACGGCTTGGTCAGGTAGTCGTCGGCACCGATGTCCAGCCCGAGCAGCACGTCGTCCTCGGTGGTCCGGGCGGTCAGCAGCAGGATCGGCAGGTTGGACTCGGCCCGCAGGATCCGGCACACGTCGAGCCCGTCCACCACCGGCATCATCACGTCCAGCACCACCAGGTCGGGGCGGCGGGCCCGGACCTGCTCCAGGGCGGCCCGGCCGTCGCCGACGACCAGCACGCTGTGGCCCTCCCGTTCGAGATAGACCCGGACCAGGTTGGCCTGCTTCGGATCGTCCTCGGCGACCAGTATCCGCGCGCTCATGTTTCCCCATTCTGCCTGCTCCTGGCGGCATCGATTAGAGCGCCGGAACGGTGAAGAAGTGATGAAGTCGCGATCCGGAAACGGTCAGACGGCGGCCCGCACCGGGTGGGCACACGTTCTTGACAGCTTTCGCATATCCGCGCTCCTACCGTGCGGGCATGTCGAAAGGGAGTGCATTCGCATCGAACCTTTGTCAACCTGAACCGCGCGGCGCTCACGCGCCGCCTCCGGCCTTGCGGCTCGTCGGACCGCAAGGGGAGGTTGAAAGAGGTTCGTTCGGTGCGGGCGGTCGGTCCGGGGTGGCCGACCGGGCCCGGCGCTCGGCCGTCCGCCGCCGGATCCGGGAGACCCTGGCCCTGCGCCGGGCCGACGCCGCCGCCGGACTGCGCGCCACCCCCGGCGCCGCTCCCACCGGCCCGGCCACGGAAACCTGATCGAGGTTGGTCGGGTCGTTGCTGCGTGGTCTCCTACTACCCCTGCACGGGTAGTAGGAGACCACAATTCGACCGGCCTCCCACGATGTTGGGGGTGGGGTGGGTGGAGGATGGCGGCGTGCTGCATTTGAGGATCATCGTGCCGACCGACCGGTCCGCCGCCGTGCAGGAGATGCTCTCCGCCGACCCCGCCGTGGCGCACCTCATCGTGCTGCCCGGCGCCGCCCGTACGCCGCCGGGGGACGTGCTGCTCTGCGACGTCGTCCGGGAGGGTGCCGACGAGGTGCTGGCGGCGTTGCGGATGCTCGGCGTGGACCGGGCCGGCGGAGTGGTCGGCGACGGGGTGGACGTCACCCTCTCGGCCGCCGCCGACCGGGCCGCCCGGGCGGCGCCAGGGCTGGGTGCCGACGCGGTGGTCTGGGACGAGATCGCCCAGAAGACCGGCGAGGAGACCCGGCTCTCGGTGACGTACCTGTTGCTGATCACCCTGGCCACCGTCATCGCCGGCATCGGGGTGCTGCTCGACCAGCCGATCCTGATCGTCGGTGCGATGGTGGTCGGCCCGGAGTTCGGGCCGCTCGCGGCGCTCTCCGTGGCGCTGCTGCGCTGGCGCGGGTCGATCGTCCGGCGCTCGCTGCTGGCGCTCGGCATCGGCTTCCTCGCCGCGATGGCGGTGACCGTACTCAGCACCTGGGCGCTGACCGCCGCCGGCCTGGTCGACCGGTCGATGCTGCTCGCCGACCGACCGATGACCGACTTCATCTGGCGGCCCGACGCGCTCTCCTGGGTGGTCGGCTTCCTGGCCGGGGTGGCCGGGATGCTCTCGGTCACCTCGAACCGGGCCGGCTCGCTGGTCGGGGTGCTGATCTCGGTCACCACGGTCCCGGCGGCGGCGAACGTAGCGGTCGCGCTCGGCTACGGCGTCTTCGACGAGGCGCTCGGATCGCTCGTCCAGTTGCTGATCAACCTCTGCGCGATCGTCGTGGCCGGCGTGCTGACGCTGCTGGTGCAGCGGCTGTGGTGGGAGCGGGTCGCCGCCGCCAGGCCGGCCTGGATCCGCCGGCGCCGTCCCGCGCCGGCTCCCCGGGGCGGCCCCGACGTGCCCGGCCCACCCCGTTCGGTCCCGGACCGTACCGGCGGCGGCTGACCGCCGGCCCCGCCACCAGGACCATGCCGGTCGGTCCGCGCGGCCGGCCCCGCCCGACACCAGGCTGACCGGACCGTACCGACGGCGGCTGACCGTTGGACCTCGCGAGCAAGAGGATGCCGGTCGGGCCGGGCACGTGCGGCCGGCCCCGCCCAGCACCAGGCCGACCGGGTCCGCCGCGACCAGCCGAGGGCCGGTCGCGGCGGGCGCCGGGAGCTACCGCCCGGGGCGTTTCCCGTCCAGTCCCTTGTCCAGCCCGGCTCGGCGCAGCGCGTCGGCCAGCGCACCGCCGCCGAACGAGCCACCCTGGCCGCCACCGGAGCGGTTGCCGCCACCGGACCGGCCGGCGCCGCCGGAACCACCGCGCCCCTGGCGCGGCTGGCCGGTCCGGTCGCCGCCCCGGTCCCGCGCGGGGCGGGGCTCGGCCTCGTCCTCCAGCCGCAGGGTGAGTGAGATCCGCTTCCGGGGTACGTCCACGTCCAGCACCTTCACCCGGACCACGTCACCGGACTTGACCACGTCGCGCGGGTCCTTGACGAAGGTCCGGGACATCGCCGAGACGTGTACCAGCCCGTCCTGGTGCACCCCGACGTCCACGAACGCGCCGAACGCGGCCACGTTGGTGACCACACCCTCCAGCAGCATCCCCGGCTTGAGGTCGCCGATCTTCTCCACGCCGTCGGCGAAGGTGGCGGTCCGGAACGCCGGTCGAGGGTCCCGGCCCGGCTTCTCCAGCTCCTTCAGGATGTCGGTGACGGTCGGCAGCCCGAAGGTGTCGTCGACGTACTCGGCGGGCTTGAGCTTGTGCAGCACGGCGGTCCTGCCGATCAGCGCGGAGAGGTCGCCGCCGGTGGTGGAGAGGATCCGCCGGACCACCGGGTACGCCTCCGGGTGCACGCTGGATGCGTCCAGCGGGTCGTCCCCGCCGGGGATGCGCAGGAAGCCGGCACACTGCTCGAACGCCTTCGGGCCGAGCCGGGCCACCTGCTTCAGCGCCTGCCGGGTCCGGAACGGGCCGTTGGCGTCCCGGTGCAGCACGATGTTCTCGGCCAGCCCGGCGCCGATCCCCGAGACCCGGGTCAGCAGCGGCGCGGAGGCGGTGTTGACGTCGACGCCGACGCCGTTCACGCAGTCCTCCACCACCGCGTCCAGCGATCGGGAGAGCTTCACCTCGGAGAGGTCGTGCTGGTACTGCCCGACGCCGATCGAGCGTGGGTCGATCTTGACCAACTCGGCCAGCGGGTCCTGGAGCCGGCGGGCGATCGAGACCGCGCCGCGCAGCGAGACGTCCATCCCGGGCAGCTCCTGGGAGGCGTACTCGGAGGCGGAGTAGACCGAGGCGCCGGCCTCGGAGACCACGATCTTGGTCAGGTTCAGGTCGGCGTACCGCTTGATCAGGTCGGCGGCGAGCTTGTCCGTCTCCCGGGAGGCGGTGCCGTTGCCGATCGCCACCAGCTCGACCCGGTGTGCCCGGGCCAGCTTGGCCAGCGTCTCGATCGAGGCGTCCCACTGTCGACGCGGCTCGTGCGGATAGATCGTGTCGGTCGCCACCACCTTGCCGGTCGCGTCCACCACCGCCACCTTCACCCCGGTACGCAGCCCCGGGTCCAGCCCCATCGTCGGGCGGGTACCGGCCGGCGCGGCGAGCAGCAGGTCGCGCAGGTTGGTGGCGAAGACCCGTACCGCCTCCTCCTCGGCCGCCTGCCAGAGTCGCATCCGCAGGTCCGCACCGAGGTGGATGAGGATCCGGGTCCGCCACGCCCAGCGCACCGTGTCGGCGAGCCAGCGATCCGCCGGCCGTCCCCGGTCGGCGACGTCGAACCGGGCGGCGATCTCCTGCTCGTAACGGGTCGGCCCGACCGGGGCGTCGTCCGGCGCGGGCGCCTCCTCCGGGTCCATGGTCAGGTCGAGCATGCCCTCCTTCTCGCCCCGGAACATCGCCAGGATCCGGTGCGAGGGCAGTTTGGTGTACGGCTCGGCGAAGTCGAAGTAGTCGGCGAACTTGGCGCCGGTCTCCTGCTGGCCGTCGCGTACCCGGGAAACCAGCCGGCCCCGCGACCACATCCGCTCGCGCAGCCCGCCGATCAGGTCGGCGTCCTCGGCGAACCGCTCCACCAGGATGGCCCGGGCACCGTCCAGCGCGCCGGTCGGGTCGGCCACCCCGGCGTCCGGGTTGACGAAGCCGGTCGCCACCGTGCGCGGGTCCTGGGTCGGGTCGGCCAGCAGCGTGTCGGCCAGCGGCTCCAGCCCGGCCTCCCGGGCGATCTGTGCCTTGGTCCGCCGCTTCGGCTTGTAGGGCAGGTAGATGTCCTCCAGCCGGGCCTTCGAGTCGGCGGCCATGATCTGCGCTTCCAGCGCGTCGTCCAGCTTGCCCTGACTCTTGATCGACTCCAGCACCGCCGCCCGGCGCTCCTCCAGTTCCCGCAGGTAGCGCAGCCGTTCCTCCAGGGTGCGCAACTGGGTGTCGTCGAGCGACTCGGTGGCCTCCTTGCGGTAACGCGCGATGAACGGCACGGTCGACCCGCCGTCGAGCAGGTCCACCGCGGCCCGTACCTGCCGCTCGTGTACGCCGAGCTCCTCGGCGATCCGCTGGTGCACAGAGCGCGGCTGCGCAGAGGTTGTCACGTCCTGTTCCGCCTTATCCACTCGGTTCCGCCCGCGCCCGTCGCCGGGACCGGCGCAGGGCTTCTGGGTGCCGGGAAGCATTGTGCCGCACCCGGCGGCGCTCGCCGTGGCAGGCGGCGGCGATGCGTGGGCGGCAGAGGTTCACGCGCCGTCGGCTATGGACAACCGAGAGTGATTCGGGTTAGGTCGGCTCGGAACGATCCGCGAATCGACGAGGGACACCAGATGACTCTGCTGGCCGACGACCAGCCCGCCGGCACCGGGGCCGGCCTCACCGACGGACATCCGCTGGCCCGGCTCACCGCCGACGAGATCCGGGCCGCCCGGTCCCTGCTGGACCGGCACGGACTGCTCGGCCCGACCGTCCGGTTCGCCCTGCTGGGCCTGGAGGAGCCGGCCAAGGACGTGGTGCTGGCGTACCGGCCGGGCGATCCGGTGGACCGCCGGGTCCGGGCGGTACTCCTCGACGTCGCCACCGGCGCCGCCCGGACCGTACTGGCCTCGGTGACCGCCGGCACCGTCGAGTCGGTACGCGAGCACGACGCGACCCGGGACGGCCAACCGCCGATCATGCTGGAGGAGTTCGTCGCGGTCGACGAGATCGTCAAGGCCGATCCGGGCTGGCGGGCGGCGATGGAACGCCGGGGCATCACCGAACTCGACCTGGTCCGGCCCTGCCCGCTCACGGCCGGCGACTTCGACCTGCCGGGGGAGCGGGGCAAGCGGCTGCTCCGGGTGCTCTCCTTCCTGGCCCACCGGCCGGAGGACCACTGCTGGGCGCACCCGATCGACGGCGTGGTGGCGTACGTCGACCTGATCGAGCGCCGGGTCGTCGAGCTGATCGACCACGAACTGCTGCCGGTACCGGCCGAGGAGGGCAACTTCGACGACCCCGCCTACACCGGGCCGGCCCGGACCAGCCTGAAGCCGATCGAGATCACCCAGCCGGAGGGTCCCAGCTTCTCGGTCGACGGTGACGTGGTGCGCTGGGAGAACTGGAGTTTCCGGGTCGGCTTCGACCCCCGGGAGGGTCTGGTACTGCACCAGCTCGGCTTCACCGACGGCGGGCGGGAGCGCCCGGTGCTCTACCGCGCCTCGGTCGCCGAGATGGTCGTCCCGTACGCCGACCCGAGCCCGGTGCGGTTCTGGCAGAACTACTTCGACGCCGGGGAATACCTGCTCGGCCAGCAGGTGAACTCGCTGGTCCTGGGCTGCGACTGCCTCGGCGAGATCTACTACTTCGACGCCGTACTCGCCGACGGTGCCGGCGAGCCGCGCGAGGTGCGCAACGCGATCTGCCTGCACGAGGAGGACCACGGGGTGCTGTGGAAGCACTCCGACCTCTTCACCGAGTCGGCGGAGACCCGCCGGCAGCGCCGCCTCGTCATCTCCTACTTCGCCACCGTCGGCAACTACGACTACGGCTTCTACTGGTACCTCTACCTCGACGGCACCATCCAACTGGAGGTGAAGGCGACCGGGGTGCTCTTCACCTCGGCCTATCAGGAGGGCAGCGGATACGCGACCGAGGTGGCGCCCGGGCTCGGTGCGCCGTACCACCAGCACCTGTTCAGCGCCCGGCTCGACATGACGGTCGACGGGGTCCGCAACGCCGTCGACGAGGTGGACGTCCGGGCGCTGCCGGTCGGCCCGGAGAACCCGTACGGCAACGCCTTCACCCGGGTGGTGACCCGGCTGTCGACGGAGTCGGACGGCGCCCGGGACGCCGACGCCTCGGTCGGCCGGACCTGGCGGATCTCCCACCCGGAGCGGCTGGGTCGGCTCGGCCGGCCGGTCGGCTACCAGCTCCGCCCCGAGGGCCAGACGGTGCTGCTGGCCGCCCCCACCTCCTCGGTGGCCCGCCGGGCCGCCTTCGCCACCCGCTCGCTCTGGGTCACCCGGTACGACCCGGCGCAGCGCTACCCCGCCGGTGACCTGGTCAACCAGCACCCGGGCGGAGCCGGACTGCCGGAGTACGTCGCCGCCGACCGGCCGATCGACGGCGAGGACATCGTGCTGTGGCACACCTTCGGCACCACGCACTTTCCCCGCCCGGAGGAGTGGCCGGTGATGCCGGTGGACCGGTGCGGCTTCACGCTGCGGCCGGACGGCTTCTTCGACCGCAATCCCACCCTGGACGTGCCGGCGAGTACGGCGACGCACTGCGCGGCGCCCGGCGACGACGGCTCCGCGAGCTGCCACGGGGGCTGAGCACCGGGGAGTTCAGCGGCGTACGGTGAGCGCGGTGGCGGCGACGGCCGCGTCGACGGCGTCGAGCAGGTCGCCGAGTTCCGTCGGGAGCAGCCGTCGGCTGGCGGCGATCCGCTCGGCCACGATCGACCGGTTGGTCGGGATCAACGCCCGGACCAGCCCGCCGGCCCGGACCAGCCCGGCCAGCGTCGCGGTGCGGGCGTCCAGCGGCTGGTCGGAACGCTCCAGGATGGCGTTGAGCCGGACCCGGGGCCGGGCGACCCGGTTCGGGTCGAGCCCGGGAAACCGGACGGTCACGCGGAGGTTCAACCCACGCGTGGTCATCCGGCGTACCGCGCCCGCGCTGACCAGGCGGTCGCCGACGTGGTCCCGCACCCGGGGAGCGAGGAACTCCAGCCAGGAGCGCGCGGGATGACCGTCGCCCCGGCGTACGATCTCGGCCAGCACCCGGTCGGTCACCGGCTCCCGCCAGGCCCGGTCGTCGGCGACGTACACGGCGGACCGGACCAGGGTGATCCGCCCGTCGAAGAGCAGTTCGGCGAGGAGTGCGCCGGAGAGGGCGGCATCCACCAGGATCGCCGCGGCGAGGGGCTTGCCGCTGTAGTCATCGTGTGCGATGAGGAACAGTTCGTCGGCCAGCCGCTCGGTAGGTGGGCCAGGCAAATTCGTCATCCGTCATCCTCGGCCGGCCGGCCGACATGCCGGGGCGGTCACTCCTCAATGAACCTTTCCCACCTCCCCTTGCGGTCCGGCGGACCACAGGGCCGGACGCGGTGCGTGCGCGCCGCGCCGTTCAGGTTGAAGCAGGTTCAATGTCGATGCAGGACGGTACGGCATGTGCACTGTCCGTTCAACCCGTCCTGGCCCTGCGTGTTCGATAATGCGACGCGTCGATCTCTTGTCGCGGGGCGTGATCACCCATACCCTCTCCGGTGTCGTTCGAGAGCCCCTTTCTCGTCATCCCACTCCGAGAGAGACCGACATATGTCATCCAGTTCCGCCCTGGAAACCGGCCTGCGCCGGGGACGTCTGGGCACCGTGCATCTCGTCTTCTTCACCGTCGCGGCATCGGCACCGCTGACCGTGCTCGGCGGTGGCGTCACGACGATGTACGCCGTCAGCGGCAACGTCGGGGCAGCGCTGTCCTATGTGCTGCTCGCCGCCATCCTCGGCGTGTTCGCCGTCGGCTACGCCGCGATGAGCCGATTCGTCAGCAACGCCGGCGCGTTCTACTCCTACATCGCGAACGGGCTGGGCCGGGCCGGCGGAGTTTCCGGCTCGTTCATCGCGCTGGCCTCCTACAACGCCATCCAGATCGGACTGTACGGACTCTTCGGCGCGATCCTCGGCGACTTCATGTCGACGAAGTTCGGTGTCGAGCAGCAGTGGTGGATCTGGGCGCTGGTCGGCCTCGCGCTGGTCGGGGTGCTCGGGGTGCTCCAGGTCGACCTGAACGCCACGGTCCTCGCGGTGCTGCTGCTGCTCGAATGCCTCGCGGTGGTCATCTTCGACGTGGTCTCGTTCGGCAACCCGGCCGGCGGCAGCATCAGCCTCGCCGGGCTCGACCCCGGCAACCTCTTCGCGGCCGGGCTCGGTGCGGTACTCGCGCTGGGCATCGCGAGCTTCACCGGGTTCGAGTCCGGGGCGATCTACAGCGAGGAGGTGCGGGACCCCCGGCGTACCGTGGCCCGGGCCACCTACGTCGCGGTGGCCTTCACCGGCGCCTTCTACGCGCTCTCCGCCTGGGCGCTGACCGTGGTCACCGGCCCGGAGAACGCCCAGGCCGCCTCGGTCGAGGCCGGTCCGGGGGTGGTCTTCGGCACCCTGGCCGACCATGCCGGCAGCACGGTGGCGGACGTGGCGAACCTGCTCTTCATCACCTCGGTGCTGGCCGCCCTGCTGTCGTTCCACAACGGCGTGGCCCGCTACCTCTTCGCGCTGGGCCGGGAGCGGGTCCTGCCGGCCTTCCTCAGCCAGACCGGGATCCGCACCGGGGCGCCGGTGGCCGGCTCGCTGGCCCAGACCGTACTGGCCCTCGGCGTGGTGCTGGCCTTCGTGCTGGCCGACCGGGATCCGGTGGTCGACCTGTTCACCTGGCTCAGCGGTGTCTCGGCGGTCGGGGTGGTGCTGCTGATGACCCTCACCTCCGCCTCGGTGGTGGGCTTCTTCCGCCGCCGCCCGGAGGTCGGGGTGAGCGCCTGGCAGCGGCTGGTCGCCCCGGCGCTGGCCACCGTGCTGCTGCTGGCCGTCCTGGTGGTGCTGCTGGTGAACTTCGACGCGCTGCTCGCACCGGGCAACCCGAGCTACCTGGCCTGGCTGCTGCCCGCGGTCACCCTGATCGCCGCGCTGGTCGGGCTCGGCTGGGGGCTGCTGCTCCGGAGCAGGCGGCCGGCCGTCTACGAGGCCGTCGGCCGGGGCGTGGCCGCGCCACTGCCGCCGGCCGAGGACCCGGAACTCACCCTGACCCGCTGACTGCCACCTCCGCCGGTGCCCCTCGTTCCCACGAGCGAGGGGCACCGGCGGCCGGCACCCACTCCGGACGGGAGTCCGGCACGGTGTTGGTGAAGGTGGTCGGCTCGGCGGCCTGGGCCGGCGTACCACCGGCCGGCGTACGGCGGGAGTCAGCCGCCGTTGCTCGGCCGGTACATCCTCGGTCGGCGGGCCGGCACGGACAGGTTGGTCAGCCCGTCGACCGTGCTGAGGAAGGCCGGGCCCATCGCCGCCCGAGCCTGCACGGCCGGATGGGTCGAGCCGAAGTTGTCCGAGCCGGCTTGGCCGTCGGCGAAGAGCACATACGTCAGCACCGGCGTACCGGCCGGGTCGAAGATCAGTCCGGCCTCGTGCCGGGCGTTGCTGAACCAGCCCGCCTTGGTGGCGATCCGGGCCCGGTCGGCCGACGACATGTTCCGGCGGATGCCGTCGGTGAACGCGATCGGCGCGCGGAGCTGGTTGAGCAGGAAGGTGGTCGAGGTGGCGGAGAGCAGCGTGCCCCGGACCAGTGCCTGGAGCAGGTCGTGGGTCTCCCGGGCGGTGCTGGTGCCGAGGAAGAACCGGTTCGGGTTGGCGACCGGCTCGACCTGGGTCTTCGGGAAGCCCTTGGCGACCAGGATCTGGTTGAGTTCGGCGGCCGGGCAGACCAGGCCGCAGAGCCGGACGGCGGTGTCGTCGGAGACGGTCAGCAGGGCGGCGAGCACGTGCCCCAGGGTCACCGAGCTGGGGTACGCGCCGTCCAGGCTGAAGATGCCGTCGCCGCCCGGCACCACGATCGACGCGGTGACGTCGACCCGCTGGTCCAGAGTGAGCAGTCCCCGGTCGACCTTGTCCAGTACCGCCGTGGCCACCGCGATCTTGTTGACGCTGTACGCCTCGACCACGGTGTCCGGGTTCTCCCGTACCGCCGGCAGCGGTGCCGGGCCGGTCCCGCTGGCCACGCTCAGGTACGCGTACCAGTTGCCGCCGGCCTTGGTCTTCTCCCGCCGGTAGATCGCGGCGACCTGGTCGGCCCGGGCCCGGTCGGGGCTCTCGACTCCCTGGCCTCTGTTCGGGGCGGCCATCGCCGGGGTGGCGGTTCCGAGCACGACGCCGGCGGTGGCGGCGGTGCCGATGCCCAGAGCGGTCCTGCGATTCACCCTGCTTACCACGTGGTCTCCCATCGGAGTCGATGTCGCCGCCCGACGGCCGCCCGACACGAACGGGCCCGCGCGAGGGACTGCCGGATTCGCGGCTTGCCGACCGGTAACAATAGGCGACCGCGGCCCGCACCGCTGTAGGGCACGACTCGCACACCGTGCGGTGTATGGCGGTGTATGCGGTTCGCACGACTCGCACGACTCGCACACGACGTGTGGTATCAGCGGTGTATCGCCGGTTCGCGCCGGCCAGCGGCGGTGCTGCCGGCGATCAGGTGCCGGGTACGCCGTCCCGCTCCCGGGTGGCTCGCAGATAGTCCCGGTTGAGCCGGCCGATGCTGGTCAGCGGAATCCCCTTCGGACAGACGGCCGTGCACTCCCCGATGTTGGTGCAGCCGCCGAAGCCCGCCTCGTCGTGCGCGTCGACCATCCCGACGACCCGGGTGGTGCGTTCCGGCTGGCCCTGCGGCAGCAGGCTCAGGTGGCTCACCTTGGCGGCGGTGAAGAGCATCGCCGAGCCGTTCGGGCAGGCCGCGACGCAGGCACCGCAGCCGATGCAGGCGGCCGACTCGAACGCGGCGTCCGCATCGGACTTGCGGACCAGTTGGGCGTGCGCCTCCGGGGCGGCACCGGTCGGCGCGGTGACGTATCCGCCGGCCGCGATGATCCGGTCGAACGCGCTCCGGTCCACCACCAGGTCCTTGATCACCGGGAACGCCTTGGCCCGCCACGGCTCGATGTCGATGGTCTGGCCGTCCCGGAAGTGTCGCATGTGGAGCTGGCAGGCGGTGGTGGCCCGCTCCGGGCCGTGCGCGACGCCGTTGATCACCATGCCGCAGGCGCCGCAGATGCCTTCCCGGCAGTCGTGGTCGAAGGCGACAGGGTCCTCGCCGTCGAGGGTCAGCCGGTCGTTGAGTACGTCCAGCATCTCCAGGAACGACATGTCGGGGGAGACGTCCGGGACCTGGTAGCTGACCATCCGGCCGGGATCGTCCGGTCCCGTCTGCCGCCAGATCCGCAGGGTCAGATTCACTTGTAACTCCGCTGGCTCGGGTGGACGTACTCGAATCGCAGGTCTTCCCGGTGCAGCACCGGCGGGCGGTCGGCGCCGGTGAACTCCCAGGCCGCCACATAGCTGAAGTGCTCGTCGTCGCGTTGCGCCTCGCCCTCCGGGGTCTGGCTCTCGGCCCGGAAGTGCCCGCCGGCCGACTCTGTCCGGTGCAGCGCGTCCACGCACATCAGCTCGGCCAGCTCGAAGAAGTCGGCGACCCGGCCGGCCTTCTCCAGCGCCTGGTTGAGCCCTTCGCCGTCGCCGGGCACCTTCACCCGCTGCCAGAACTGCTCGCGCAGGCCGCGGATCTCGCCGAGCGCCTTGCGCAGCCCGGCGTCGCTCCGCTCCATTCCACAGTGGTCCCACATGATCTGGCCCAGTTCGCGGTGGAACGAGTCGACGGTGCGGTCCCCCTGGCAGGCGAGCAGCCGGTCGAGTCGGTCGGTGACGTCGTCCCGGGCCGCCACCACCTCCGGGTGGTCGTCGGTGAGCGCGTCGAACGGCCCGGCCGCGAGATAGTCGGCGATGGTGCTGGGCAGCACGAAATAGCCGTCGGCCAGGCCCTGCATCAGCGCGGAGGCGCCGAGCCGGTTGGCGCCGTGGTCGGAGAAGTTCGCCTCGCCGATCACGAACAGGCCGGGGATGGTCGACTGGAGGTCGTAGTCGACCCAGAGCCCGCCCATCGTGTAGTGCACCGCCGGATAGATCCGCATCGGCACCTCGTACGGGTCCTCGCCGGTGATCCGCTGGTACATCTCGAAGAGGTTGCCGTACCGCTCGGCGATGGTGGGCCGGCCGAGCCGGTCGATCGCGTCGGCGAAGTCGAGATAGACGCCGAGCCCGGACTGCCCGACGCCCCGCCCGGAGTCGCAGACGTTCTTGGCCGCTCGGGAGGCGATGTCCCGGGGGACCAGGTTGCCGAAGGACGGGTACAGCCGCTCCAGGAAGTAGTCCCGCTCCTCCTCCGGGATCTGCCGGGGTGGGCGGTCGTCGCCGGCCGCCTCCGGCACCCAGACCCGGCCGTCGTTGCGCAGCGACTCGCTCATCAGGGTCAACTTCGACTGATGGTCGCCGGAGACCGGGATGCAGGTCGGGTGGATCTGCGTGTAGCAGGGGTTGGCGAAGAGCGCGCCCTTGCGGTGCGCCCGCCAGGTGGCGGTGACGTTGCAGCCCTTGGCGTTGGTGGAGAGGTAGAAGACGTTGCCGTAGCCGCCGGAGGCCAGCACCACCGCGTCGGCGAAGTCGGTCGTGATCTCGCCGGTGACCAGGTCCCGGACCACGATGCCCCGGGCCCGGCCGTCGACCACGATCAGTTCCAGCATCTCGTGCCGACTGTGCATCTCGACCCGGCCCAGCCCGATCTGCCGCTCCAACGCCTGGTACGCCCCGAGCAGCAACTGCTGGCCCGTCTGGCCCCGGGCGTAGAAGGTGCGCTGCACCTGCGCACCGCCGAACGAGCGGGTGTCGAGCAGCCCGCCGTACTCCCGGGCGAACGGTACGCCCTGGGCCACCGCCTGGTCGATGATCTCCACCGAGACCTCGGCGAGCCGTCGTACGTTCGACTCCCGGGACCGGAAGTCACCGCCCTTGACCGTGTCGTAGAAGAGCCGCTGGATCGAGTCGCCGTCGTTGCGGTAGTTCTTGGCGGCGTTGATGCCGCCCTGAGCCGCGATCGAGTGCGCCCGGCGCGGGCTGTCCTGATAGCAGTAGGACCTGACCTGATAGCCCTGCTCGCCCAGCGTCGCGGCGGCCGAGCCGCCGGCCAGCCCGGTACCGACCACGATCACCGTCAGCTTGCGCCGGTTGGCCGGGTTGACCAGCTTGGCGGCGAACCGGCGGCGCTGCCAGCGGGTCTCGATCGGCCCGTCCGGGGCCTTGGCGTCGGCGATCGGCTCGCCCAGCGTGAAAAGGTCCAAGCCACCAGAGGCGTTCATTCTCAACGCACCAATCCCGCGATCACGGCGAAGGGGACGACCAGGAATCCGGCGCAGAGCGCGACGGAGAAGCCGAGCGCGGCGGCCCGGGCCCGGGCCTCGCCCCGGGGAGTCTGCTGACCGAGGCTGCGGAACGCGCTGAACATCCCGTGCCGCAGGTGGAAGCCGAGCGTCACGATCGCGACGGTGTAGACCAGGGTCACGTACCAGCGTTCCGGCGCGAACCCGGCGGCCACGTTCGCGTACGGCCGGCGCGGGTCGCCGACCGGGTTCAGGTCACCGGTGGTCAGGTCCAGCAGGTGGTAGACGACGAAGAGCGCGATGATCACCCCGCCCCAACGCATGGTCCGGGCCGCGTAGCTGCCGTGCACCTTGGGGCGGTGCGCGTACCGGACGGGTCGGGCCACCCGGGCCCGCCGGGCCAGCACGGTGGCCGACCAGATGTGCGCGACCAGGGCGGTGCCGAGCACGGCGCGCTGGATCCACAGGTACCAGGTGTCGGGCAGCACGGGGGAGCCGATGGTCCGCAGCCAGTGCGCGTAGTGGTCGAAGGACGCGGGACCGAAGAAGATCTTGAGGTTGCCGAGCATGTGCGCGATCAGGAAGAGCACCAGCAGGATGCCCGTCACCGCCATCACGGCCTTCAGGCCGATGCTGGACCGGATCGGCGACCGCGTCGATACAGCTGTCACCACCTGAACGCTAGGAGACCTCCGATTAGTCGTCCAATGCATCGAAGGCTCAGTGACGATAGCTGTAGGCTATCCGAGTGCAGCTCCACCAGTTGAGATACTTCGTGGCAGTGGCGGAAACCCGGCATTTCACTCATGCCGCCGACAATGTCGGGATCACCCAGCCCTCGCTGAGTAAGCAGATTCACGCCCTGGAGTCGGATCTCGGCGCCCCGCTCTTCGAGCGCGTCCGGGGCAACATCGGCCTGACGGCGGCCGGCGAGGTGCTGCTGCCGCTCGCCGAGCGCATCCTGGCCGACGTCGACACCGCCCGCCGCGAGGTGCAGGAACTCGTCGGGGTCCGGCGCGGCCGGGTACGCCTCGGCGCCACCCCCAGCCTGGCCACCTCGCTCGCCCCGGCCGTGCTGCGTCGGTTCCGGGACGCCCACCCCGGCGTCGACCTGCGGGTGGAGGAGAGCGGTTCGCAGGATCTCGTCCGCGACCTGCTCCGGGGCGAGCTGGATCTCGCGCTGATCATCCTGCCGGCGACCGGCGCCGACCCGGCCCTGACCGCCGAGCCGATCCTCCGGGACAACCTGGTGGTCGCGTCGCTCAACCCGCTGCCGATGACCGACTCGGCCGGCACCATGCATCTGACCGACCTGCGGCACCAGCCGCTGCTGATGTTCCGGCAGGGCTACGACCTGCGGGACGCCACCCTGCGGGCCTGCCGGGAGGCCGGCTTCGAGCCGTCGCTCGCGGTCGACGGCGGCGAGATGGACGCGGTGCTGAGCTTCGTGGAGGCGGGACTCGGCGTGGCCCTGGTGCCGGGCATCGTGGTCGCCCGGCGGCCCAGGCTCTGGGTCACCCCGCTGGCCCCGCCCGGAGTGCACCGGACGATCGCGCTGGCCCGGCGGCGGGAGCCGGAACCGACGCACGCGGCGAGGGCGTTCCGGCGGATCCTGCTGCGATTCATCGGTACGGCCGCCGAGAACTCGACCCTGCCGGCGGGAGTCACGCCGTACTGACGCCAGCCATCCCGGTTCGGCGTCGGGCGCCAGGTGTTCCGGTTAGGGGTCGGGGCGAGCTATTCGGGTTTGGTGTCGGGGGCGAGCAGCAGTCGCGCGTAGTTCGCCATCGAGCGCTGGTAACGGGGCAGGTGTGGGGCGAGCGCGGCGACCGCGACCGACACCGCTTCCCGCTCGCGACCACTGTCGGCCAGGCAGAGCGCCAGGGTGGCGCTGATCGCGTCGGTGAGGGTCCGGGTCGGCTCGTCCAACGTCGCCGGGTCGATGTCGCGCTCCGCCTCCAGCAGGGTGACCGCGAATTCGGCCTGCCCGATGTTCCGCAGCGAGCTGGACATCTGGATCACTGCCCGGCGCCGCCGGTAACCGGAGAGCCCGTGGTCGAGCGCCCACCGATAGAGCGGCACGGCCCGGTCGGAGTGTCCGGTCGAGTCCCACGCGCAGGCGCGCTCGAACGCGGCAACGGGATCGTCGTCGGGCAGTTCCGCCGCCAAGCTGTCGATCACGGTACGGAAATCGGCTTCCCGGTCCTCGTAGTCGTCGATCGACGCCCACGCCTCGGCGACCCGCGTCTCCCAGTCCTGCATCCGTGCAGACTCGCAGAGCCGTCGTCGGAGCCGCCGTCGGCCCTGTCTTCCGTTATCCGAGCCACATTTCGCGGGGTTGTCGTCGGGATCTGCGGGGGTTGTCGCCGACGGGCGCGTCGGGGTCGTCGTCCCCCGCTTCCGCACCATCGTGTCCGGGTAGGCCGTCGTCGGGCTACCAGCGCCAGCGCCAGAACCGGCGCTCGTAGCGCACCACCAGGGAGCCGGCGGCGGTGCTGCCGGTGACCACGACGTGCGGGGCGGTCGAGCCGGGTTCGGGTGTGGACGGCACCTTGGCCCTCGCCGTGCCGGCGCTCGTGTTGATCCCGTCGATGTTGGCGGTTGCGCCGACTGGCAGCACAATGGTCGTCGAGCCGGCCTGGGTGGCGAGGTCGATCTCGACCACCCGGTGACTGATCACGGCGTGCCGCAGATCGAGCTTGACCGTGCCGGCCATGCTGCGTATCACCAACCGCCGGGGTACCGCCCACCGGCCGGAGCGCTTGATCTGCCCGGCATGGCTGCTCAACTCGACGACCTCGTCGGGCGCGACGGCCGGGGCCACGGCCGGCAGGTCGGCGACGAAGGGCTGCACCTCGCCGTCGGTCCGGGCGCGCAGCACGCCGTCGACGCGCTCCTCGAACTCGGGCAGGGTCAGCCGGCCCTCCGAGACCGCAGCGCTCAACCGGGCGACGACGGCCTCCCGCTCGGCGTCGGAAATCCGTACCTCCCGCTTCGACGGGACCACGTCACCACTCACCCGACCAACACTACGTTTCGGTCGACACCTATAGAAGCCCGGCCGGCTCAGCCGGGCGTACCCGGTGTCGACGTCTCGCCGGCCGGGTGTGCGGCCTCCGCGTCCTGCGGCGGATCGAGCAGGTCGGTCAGGGCCAGCAGGGCCTCGACGGTCAGGTTGCGCCGCCAGGCCGCCTCGGTCAGCAGACGCATCGTCGCGTAGAAGGGCTTCCTTTGGGTCAGTTCCTCCAGGCTCACGAGCCGTTCCTCTCTGCTGAAGCGCGCGACACGAGTGGCGGCCACGGTCACGGCCGGGCGCGATGCTGGCCGGCCAGTTCGGACGTGGTCGTACCGCAGCGTGGACACCAGCGGGACTTGACCTTGAACGCGAAGAGCCCGGCGAGGAAGCCGAGCAGGGTGCAGCCGACGACCGTGAAGAACAGGCGCAGCAGCATGGCGACCTCCAGGATGGAGGGATGCCGAGCAGCTGGTTGCCGCCAGAAGACCTGCCCGGCATCCCGGGTGCGGGACATCCGCCCGAGGGGCGGGGGTGGCCACGACGCACCCCAGCGGGGGAAGGTGCGCGGCGCGCCGTGGCCGGTACGGGCCAACCAAAGCGTGACCAAGGCCGTACCGTGGGTCATGTTGCTGGAGCGTCATGCACGAACGCAAGGCTTGCGAAGAGACGTTCTGTTCATATCGCGCGGCTTTTCCGTTGCCTTGCAAACGCAAGCCACATGAGACTGGAGAGGAGCGAAGGAGCATGAACGTGGCGGCACGAAAGCAACCGCCGACCGTCAGACTGCGCCGACTGGCGGCGGAAATCCGCGCACTGCGACACGGTGCCGCACTCACCCGGGAGGACGTCGCCGAGCGGACCCACATGAACCCCGCGACCCTCTGGCGCCTGGAAACCGCGCGGGCCCGTCCCCAGCGCCGAACCCTGCTCGGGTTGCTCGACCTTTACGGCGTCACCGACCCGGAGCGTCGGGCCGAGCTGGTCGATCTTGCCAAGGACGCCGGACAACTGGGCTGGTTGCAGGCGTACGAGGACCAGTTGCCCGACGAGTACAGCACCTACATCTCGTTCGAGTCCGAGGCCCAGTCGGTCCGCAACTACGAGTCGCTCTTCGTCCCCGGCCTACTCCAGACCGAGGCGTACGCCCGAGCCGTTACCTCCGGCCTGTTGCCGGACGGCACCGACCAGGAGGTCGAACGGCGAGTTGAAGCGCGACTCAAGCGCCAGGATTCGATCACCAGGGCCGAGCCGCTGAAGGTGTGGGCGATCCTCGACGAGAGCGTCGTGCACCGCAAAGTCGGCGGCGGGGATGTGATGCGCGACCAGTTGCAGCACCTTGCCAAGCTCACGAAGCTCCCCAACATCACCGTGCAGGTACTGCCCTACGAGGTCGGTGCGCATCCGGGGATGTACGGGGCATTCGCGATCATGGCCTTTCCGGATCCGGCGGATTCGGATCTGGTCTACATAGAGAACCGCGTCAACGCTCTGTTCCTTGAACGCGACACGGACATCACCAGTTACACGGATCTATTCGAGCATCTTCGCGCGGCGGCGCTCAGCCCGGCGGCCTCGGTTCGCTTGATCATCCGTGCCGCCGAGCAGGATTGACGGAAGGAGGTGAAGAAGATGTACGACTTCGATTCGACCGACGCCAGGTGGCGTACGAGCAGTCGTTCGGGTGCCAACGGGAACTGTGTCGAGGTGGCCGACAACGGGGCCATCGTCGCGGTACGGGACAGCAAGGACCGTTCCGGTCCGGTGCTGGCGTTCCGCCCGATCGCCTGGGCGAGCTTCGCGGCGTCGCTGAAGAACGGGATGCCTTCGGCGTAACCGATCCAGAGCGCGGTACGGCGGCCCCTCCGGAACGGTAGGCGGGGCCGCCGTCCGCGCCACTGCGGATAGCCACTTTTTAGTGCGTACTTGTCGGTCCTGGCACGCCGGACGAGTCTGGTGGTGGGCGGTCGGACGGTCGCCCGGAACCGGATCGACGGGAGGTCGACGCGTGCGTCAGGACGCCGACGACTGAACCTTTTTCAACCTGAACCGCCCGGTGGGTGCGCCCCGACTTCCAGCTGCGACCACGACGGACCGCAAGGGGAGGTTGAAAAAGGTTCACTGGGCGGCGCCGAGCTTGTCCAGGCGGCGGTGCCCCCACTCGGAGAGCGGCGCCACCGCCTCGGCGAGGTCGCGGCCGAACGGGGTCAACGAATAGACGGTCTTCAGCGGCAGTACGTCGTGCACCTCCCGGTGCACCAGCCCGTCGCCCTCCATCTCGCGTAGCGCCTGGGTCAGCACCTTCTCGGTGAGGCCCGGCAGCCGTCGGCGCAGCTCGGCGGGGCGGTGCGGGCCGGATTCCAGCAGCCAGAGCAGGGCAGTCTTCCACTTGCCGTCGATCACGGCGATCGCGGCGGTCACCCCGCAGACGTTCAGATCCCGGGCCCGGCTGCGCGTCATCTACGTCCTCTTCATGCCAGTCCACACCAGTTCAGGAGTACACGTATGTCCTCGCACCCCGAACAGTCCGCTGTCACGGTACTCGGTCTGGGACCGATGGGCCGGGCCCTGACCGGCGCGTTCCTGGACGCCGGCCTGCGCACGACGGTCTGGAACCGGACTCCCGGCCGGGAGACGGCCCTGGTCGAGCGGGGCGCGGTCGGTGCCGGCTCGGCGGCGGAGGCGGTCGCCGCCAGCGACCTGACCGTTGTCTGCGTGGTGAACAACGACGCGGCGGACGCCATCCTCCGGACCGACGCCGTCGCCGACGCGCTCAAGGGTCGTACGGTGGCGAACCTCAGCGCGGACACTCCGGGCCGGGCCCGGGAGGTCGCGGCCTGGGCCGCCGAGCACGGCATCGGCTACCTGGACGGTGCGATCATGACGCCGACCACGACCATCGGTACCCCGCACGGGGTCTTCATCCACAGCGGGCCGGGCGATCTCTACCAGCGGCACCGTCCGGTGCTGGAGCGCCTGGGTGGCACCCACACCCACGTCGGCGAGGAGATCGGCCGGGCGGCGGCGTACGACATCGCGCTGCTGGACATCTTCTGGACCTCGATGGCGGGTTGGGCCCACGCGTTGGCGGTGGCCAGGGCGGAGGGGGTCACCGCGCGGGAACTCGCGCCGTTCGCCAAGGGCATCGGTGCGATCCTGCCGCCGATCTTCGAAGGCACGGCGGCGCAGGTGGCGGACGGCAGCTACTCCGGTGAGGACAATCCGATCACCTCGGCGGCCTCGACCATGGCACACATCGTGCACACGTCGGAGGCGCACGGGATCGACGCGAGCGTGATGCGGGCGGTCGAGGGGCTGGCCCGCCGGGTGATCGGGCTCGGCCACGGCACCGACGGCTTCCTCCGGGTCGCCGAACTCCTCGGCCGCCGCTGAGCGGGTACGGCCGGTTCGGACCTCCGGTAGCCACCCTGCCCCGACCGTCCTGGACTGTCGGGGCGGGGTGGCCGGCGGTCGGTAGGCTGGAGAAAGTGACCCTCACCCACAGAGAAATCTTCGAACGGTACGTCTACGCCGGTGCGATCAGCCGCGACCCCGAGGCGATGGCCGGCCTGTTCACCGACGACGGTGAATACGAGGCACCGCTGGTGCCGGACGGTCATCCGCTGCCGCGCCGGCTGGTCGGCCGGGAGGCGATCCGGGCCGGCATCGGCGCGTACCACCGGGAGCCGGCCTTCCAGGGCACGGTCGACGCGGCGGAGTCCGGGTACGTGCTGCACGAGACCGCCGATCCCGACGTCTTCGTGGTCGAGATCGACAGCGTCCTCGTCACGCCGACCGGGCAACGCGCGACCATGTCCCTGGTGCAGATCTTCCGGGTCCGTGCCGGCCGGATCGCGAGGCTCCGCGACTACTTCCCGCTCCCCGCCGAGCGGCCCGCAGACACCTGACGAGGATCAGTCCGATGTGGATTGACGCGCCCTGACGTCAACCTTCGCCGGCTACCGGGCCACCCGGTGGTGCAGTTGCACGATGTCCCCGCCCAGTCGGCGTACGTCGAGCAGGTGCAGGGCGGCGTGCCGCCCGGCGGGCAGCGCCATGCCGCCGCCGTTCCCGGTCAGGGCCGGGGCGACGTTCAGGTAGCACTCGTCGACGAGATCCTCGGCGAGGAAGGCGTTGTTCGTCGTCGCGCCGCCGCCCAGCAGTGCCGTGTGATGCCCCCGGTCGGCCAGGTGTCGTAGCGCGTCGGCGGGGGAGGCGACGACGACGTACCCGCCGCGTGGTGCCGGCGCGTGCCGGGAGAGCACGACGACCTCGACGCCCGCGAACGCGCCGCCACCGCCACCGCCACCGGCCGAGACGAGGTCGAAGGTCCGGCGCCCGACGACGAGGTTGCGGTGCTGCCGGACCTGCCCGATGAAGTCGGTGAGCACCTCTGGCGGGATCTCGTGGTCAGGGCCGGAGCGTACGACGTGGCCGTTCGCGGTCAGCGAGGCATACAGGATCGTTTTCATCCCTCGACGATACGACCAATTGGAAGAACATTCCACTTAGCTCTCGGTGTCGGTGTCGGTGTCGGCGTCGGCATCGACCTCGATGGCCGCCCGGATGGTCCGCCAGGCCAGCTCCGGCAGTACCGCCCGGGCCCAGTCCAGGTCACCGACGCCGGTGGCGAGGACGCGGCGGCTCACCTCGTGGCTAGGCCCGAGCACCACCGTCTCGAACTGCTGGGCGGTCCAGTCCGGCAACTCGCCGCGGTCGCCGAAGGCGGCCAGGTGCGCCATGATCGGTGCTCGCAACTCCGCCTTCACGGCGGCCAGCTCTGCGGAGTGCCCGGCGGCCAACTCCAGCGCCGTCGCCTGGTAGAGGAACCGGGCCTCGGCGCGATGCTCCGCGACCCAACCCAGATGCGAGCCGACCAGCGCGCGTACCGCCTCCCCGGCCGTGGCGGTCGCGGTCACGTCGGCGGTCAACTGCCGGCACAGCCGCTCGAAGGTCCGGACCAGCAGCGCGGCGGTGAGATCCTGGAGGCCGCCGAAGAGGTGGTAGACGCTGGACGGGCTGGCGCCGGCGGCCCGGCGGATGTCCTCGATCCCGGTCGCCAGCAGTCCGCGCTCGTCGAAACAGCGCAGTGCGGCGTCGAGGAGTTCCGTCCGGCGCCGGATGCCGTCCTTGCGTGCAGGGCTCACAGCCGGAGGGTAGTGCCGGATCGGCGGACGGGAGGCCCCGGCTTCAGCGCGGGACGGCGTACGCCAGCGGCAGCGGGGTCGGCTGGCCGGGCCAGGTGCCGGAGAGCGTGGCGGTGCTCGGCCCCTCGGCCCCGGCACCGGGGCGGCGGACGACGGCGAGTTCTACCGCGTCCGTGACGATGGTGGTGCGCTCGTCGTCCTCGACGACCCGCCGGATCACCTGCACCGGCAGCACGGTACTGCCCGGGGTGCCGCTGCCGGCCACGGTCATGCTCGGCTCGCGGATCTGGCGTACGCCGTCGACCTCGAAGAACTCCTCCGCCTGGCAGCCACCGGTGACGATCGCGCCGGCCAGTGCGCAGGCGTACACCGGGTCGCCGCAGGCGTCGTACACCCAGCGGCGGCCGAGTACCGAGTGCTCGGTGGTGCCGACCAGCCAGTCGTCGCCACCGGGCAGGGGTGCGTCGCGATAGGTGAGCGGGACCTGGAGTATCGGCCCGTCAGCGGACCTGACCAGCATCGTCTCGATCCCGACCGCTCCGTCCGGGTCGTCGAACCGGGAGCTCGCGACGCGGACGACGTCGGCCGGTGCCGGACCCTGGTACCAGCGCCGGCCGGGCAGCCAGTCCGCCAGGAGTTCGAGTTTGCCGGGGTGTATTTGGGCCCGGTGCAGCAGCGCCATGCGCGAGATCGTAGCCGGCACCGGTGACGACCATCCAGTTCCGCAAGGGGCGGGTTGCGGCTTCTTCGGCGCCGGGTGACCGAGGCCCAGGTGACGAAGGCCCGGGTGACCACGGCCCGGGTGACCACGGCCCGGGTGACCACGGCCCGGGTGGTCCGGGGCCCGGGTGGTCCGGGGCCGGTCGGCGGCGGGGCGCCGGGCCGCTGCCGACGGTGGCAACATAGGAGGGAGCCCGGATCCGCTCCCGGCCGCCGGGCCATCCCGTCGTCGTGTGGGGGAGACGATGTCGACCACCGTTGCCAATCCGTTCGGGTCCACCGCCGATCTGCACCGGGTGCTCGCCCAACTGCGCCGGGACAGCCCGGTCGTGGAGGTCGCGCTGCCGACCGGCGCCACCGCCTGGGTCGTGACCCGCTACGAGGACGCCCAGCGGGCCCTGAGCGACCCGCGGCTGGCCAAGACCACCTCGGCCGGCGGGTTCAGCTATCGGGGCATGATCCCGGACGACGTGGCCCGGGCGGTCGGCCGGCACATGCTGGCGCTGAACCCGCCCGACCACACCCGGCTGCGGAGGCTGGTCTCCGGCGCGTTCACCGCGCGTCGGGTGGCCGCGCTGCGCCCCCGGATCGAGGAGCTGGCCGAGCGGTTGCTGGACGGCATCGCCGACGCCGAGCAGGTGGACCTGATCGACCGCTTCGCCTTTCCGCTGCCGATCCAGGTGATCTGCGAACTGCTCGGGGTGCCGGCCGAGGACCAGGCCGACTTCCGTGGCTGGACGGATGCGATCGTCACCGGCCCGATGAACCCGGCCGGACTGCCGCCCGCGCTGACCGCGATCGTCGACTACATCCGTACGCTGCTGGCGGCCAAGCGCGAGCGCCCGGCCGACGACCTGCTCTCCGCGCTGATCGCCGTACACGAGCAGGGCGACCGGCTCACCGACGACGAACTCGTCTCGATGGTCTACCTGTTCCTGATCGCCGGGCACGAGACCACCGTCAACCTGATCGGCAACGGCATGCTGCTGCTGTTGGCCGAGCCGGAGCGGTGGGCCCGGGTGGTGGCCGAACCGGAGCTGCTGCCCAGGACGATCGAGGAGGTACTGCGCTACGAGGGCCCGGTGCAGAACGCCTCGTTCCGGACCGCGATGGAGCCGGTCGAGCTGGGCGGCCGGATCATTCCCGAGGGCGCGTCGGTGCTGGTGGCCCTGCTCTCGGCGAACCGGGACGCGGAGCGGTTCGCCGACCCGGACCGGCTGGACCTGGAGCGCCCGGCCACCCCCAACCTCGCCTTCGGACACGGCATCCACTACTGCCTCGGCGCACCGCTGGCCCGGCTGGAGGGGCAGATCGCCTTCGGCGCACTGGCCCGCCGGTTCCCCGACATGCGGCTGGCGGTGCCGCCGGAGAAGGTCTCCTGGCGGTCCAGCCTGCTGCTGCGTGGCCTGTCGGCACTTCCGGTCGACCTGCGCGGCTGACCGGTCAACCTACGCAGGTTGACCGGAGCTGTAACGATCCCAAGAACTCAAGCACAACAAAATGCGGCGCGCGGCTAAGGGATCTTGTTGATCGAGTACTCCGGCCCACCCTCGACCCGGACCCGACGGCCGCTCGGGTCGAGTTTTACCCGCACGAACGACCGGTCGTTGAACGGGTTCGGCCAGTTGGCGTCCGCACCCAGGTGGCCGGGTTGCGGCTGGTCCGGCTGGGTCAGCCCGTCTCGGTCAGCCGCCAGCGTCGCCAGCCGGCTCGCCTGGGCCGCGATGGCCTGGTTGGCCGCGTACGTGGCCGCTGTCGCGGTCACTATTAGCCGGCCGAAGGTCGAGTAATCGCTGCCGCTCGTGATCAGCGTGGGGTTGAGCCGTAGCCGGATCAGGAACGTGGCCGCCTGGTAGACGGCGGACAGCCACGTCGCGTACATCGTGATCCCTGCCGCGAAGCAGACGGCGAGGGAGTTCGCGGCCTTCTCCGCCAACGTGGACACGTTCCGGATAGCTCCGTTCTGGATCGGGATCTCGGACGTGTAAGCGTCGTAGAGATGGCCCGCCCACGGCTTGTCCGTGGCCTCGCCCCTGCGCGCCACGTTCCGGTCGATCGCGCGTTCGGTCGTGTGGTTCTGGATGTTCTGGGCGCGGTGCTGGATCTGCATCCACAGGCCGATATCGTTGACCAGCGCGAATGGGACGACCCACGCCTCTTCGAGGAGTCCCCGGGCACCGCGCAGGAGTTCTTCGCCGAGCTTTACCACCTCCGTCAGCCAGCTACCGATGCCAGCAACCTGCGTCCACACCGAATCCTTGAGTGCGGCGATCGCCGTTGCGAGTTGGTCGATCCAGGTGCTTAGCTTCTGGAGCAGGTCCTTTGCCTGCGTGCGCGCGGCCTCCGCGTCGAACGGCCCTCCGACCACGGGCACGCCGGTCAGCGTGGTCACGGCGCCACACCCAACATCCTGCGGGCCGGATGGGACTGCTGATCGGCGGCATCCTGCCGCAGTCTGTGCAGCGCCCGCACCGCTTCCTGCTGGTTGTCGTCATATACCTGGTAGGTGATCCCGAGGAACTGGGCCAGCGCCGACCAGACCGCCGCACCCTCCGCGCACTTGGCCCTCATCGCCGTGACGAGCCCTTCGTGTGCGGTCACCGCCGGACCGAATGTAGGCGCGGTCACGTGTCGAAACTGCAGACCGTCCAGCATTCTGGCCACGTCGGCAAGGTTTCCGGACTGGGTTTCCCAGACCTTGGCATGCATCGCCACCCGCTCCGCGCTGATCGCGATGCGGTCATTCCCCGATGACATGAATCAGTGTCCCTTCCGGCGTTGCAAGTGGGGCACAAGCGGGTCAGATCAGCGAATCGGTTCCGCCCAGCAACTCGGTGCCGGCGATCCTACAGAGGATGGCGCGAGGAGAGAGGGCGTCGTGGCCCCTTAATAGCTGAGGGTCAACATAACAGCGGAAACCACGAACGAACGATGTACCGGTTGCGTCGCGGTGAACTCACGGCATCTCGTTCTCGTGGCCGAGCTCTTCGAGTCTCGGTCCCCTGCTGTCACGGCCGCCAGCCGGTCTCTTCGAGCATCTCCCGCGCGGCGGCCTGCTCGACCGGACGGAACGGGTCACCGGACGGGAACCCGTCAAAGGACCTGGGAGAGGAACTGTGCGAGCCGCTCGCTGCGCGGGTCCTCGAAGACCTGCGCGGGTGGGCCGGCCTCGACCACCCGACCCCGGTCGAGGAAGACGACCTGGTCGGCGACCTGCCGGGCGAAGCCCATCTCGTGGGTGACGACCAGCATCGTCATGCCCTGGCCGGCCAGCTCCGCCATCAGCGAGAGCACGCCCTTGACGAGTTCGGGGTCGAGCGCCGAGGTCGCCTCGTCGAAGAGCATCACCCGGGGCGACATCGCCAGCGCGCGGGCGATGGCCACCCGCTGCTGCTGGCCGCCGGAGAGCCTGCCGGGCCGGACGTCGGCCTTGTGCCGTAGTCCGACCAGGTCGAGCTGGCGCAGCGCCAGCTCGGTGGCCTCGTCCCGGGAGAGCTTCTTGAGCTGCCGGAGCGCGAGCGTGACGTTGCGCAGCACCGTCATGTGCGGAAACAGGTTGAACTGCTGGAAGACCATGCCGATCCGCTGGCGCAGCGCGTCCGGGTCCTGGTCGAGCACGCTCACGCCGTCCAGCAGTACGTCGCCCCGGTCCGGTTCCAGCAGCCGGTTGACGACCCGCAGCAGGGTGGACTTCCCGGAGCCGGAAGGGCCGATGACGCACGCCGTCTCGCCCCGGCCGACCGCCAGGTCGATGCCGCGCAGCACCTGGTGCCGGCCGAACGAAAGGTGTACGTCCCGCGTCGCGACACTCACCGACTCGTATCCGGGACCGGCCCCAGCCCCGGCCGAGTCAACGGAGGCCGTCGAGCCGTCGGAAGCCGTCGAACCTGCGGCCGACGCGGGCTCGACGGATGACACCGACCGGGCCGATGCCGGCGGACGGACAGACTCAGGCATGCCGGGTTTCCCTTCCACTTCCACCCGTCGATGGCGCGGCCTCGCCGGCCAGTGCCACCGGATCGTCGGAGTCGGGTTCCGGACCACCGGCCCGGCCGTCCCGCAGCCGTCGGTCGACCCAGTTGACCAGGTGGGTCAGCGGGACGGTGATGACCAGGTAGAACAGCCCGGCGAGCAGCAGCGCGGACTCGTTGCCGGTGTTCGCCGCGTAGTCCTGGCCGATCCGGAACAGCTCCCGCTGGCTGGCCACGAGGCCGAGGAAGTAGACCAGGCTGGAGTCCTTGATCAGGGCGATGAGCTGGTTGACCCAGGCCGGCAGGACCCGGCGTACGCCCTGCGGGATGATCACCAAACGCATGGCGGCACCGTGCGACAGGCCCAGGGCCCGGGTCGCCTCCAGTTGACTGGCCTCCACGCTCTGGATGCCGGACCGGAAGATCTCCCCGATGTACGCCGCCGCGATCAGCGACAGCGCCAGGATGCCCAGCGGATACGGGTTCGGTCCCCACCAGGCGAGCCCGAGCGGGGCCAGCCCGACCCCGATCAGCAGGATCGTGACGGCGGCCGGCAGTCCCCGGAACACGTCGGTGTAGAGCCGGGCCGGCCAGCGCAGCCAGCGGGTCCGGGCCAGCCCGGCCATCGCCAGCAGCATGCCGAGCAGCGTCCCCAGGATGGCGGAGAGCAGCGCCAGCAGCAGCGTGTTGGGCAGCCCGACGGTGAGCATCTCGGGCAGCGCCTCGCGCATCGACTCCAGGTCGAAGAACGTCTCCCACAACGTCGCCAGGGTCTCCATCAACTCACCTGTCTCGGGTCCGGAGTTGCCGGATCAGTTCGCCGGAGTGGCGGCCGGGCTCGTCGGACCGGCCTTGACCGGCGGGTACGTCACCGTGCCGCTGCCCGGCCTGAAGCTCTCCGGTACCGGCCGCCCCGGGTAGTACTGCTCCTGGAGGCGGGTCCAGGTGCCGTCCTCGATCACCTGGTCGAGGGCCTTGTCCAGCGCCTCGCGCAGCGGGTCGGCGCCCTTGGCCACCGCGAACGCGGTCGGCGCCGAGCTGAGCTGCTTCTCGGCCAGTACGATCTTTCCGCCACTGTCCTGTGCGGACTTCTCGCCGATCTCGGCGGGCGAGATCCAGGCGTCGGCGGTCTTCGCCTTGAGCTGGTTGATCGCGCCGTTGTAGTCGGGTACCCGGACGGGGTCGAGGCCCTCCTTGGTGGCGTAGTCGTCCTGCACGGTGCCCTGCACCACGACCACCCGCTTGCCCTTCAGCTCGCCGAAGCTCCTGATCGGCGAGCCGGCCGGTACGTCGAGTCCGAAGTAGCCGAAGTCGTACCCGTTGGTGAAGTCGACGGTCTTCTTCCGCGCCTCGGTGATGGTGATCGACGACGAGCCGGCATCGAACCTGTGGTTGTTGACCTGGGCGAGCAGCGCGGAGAACTCGGTGCCGACGAACTCGACCTTCAGCCCGAGCTTGCCGGCGACGGCGGTCATCAGGTCGTTGTCGAAGCCGGTGAACTTGCCGTCCTTCAGATACACGTTCGGCGGGGCGTCGGTCAGGGTGCCGACCCGCAGCGTGCCGGGTTGCAGCAGGCCGTAAGGATTGTCGGCGGCGTCGCCGGCCGACGAGCCGCCGCCGCACGCGGCGACCGCGCCGAGCAGCGCGACGGCGGCGGCCCCGGAGAGCAGGCGGGTGACGAGGGTGTTGAAGCGCATTGTGACGAAACTCCAGGAAATATCCGGCGGCAGCGACGCCGACAATGCCCGGGACCGGATACCGGTCGTGGGCGTGCCACAGCGCCGAGGTCAGCCGCCTCGAAGGGGATCAATCAGATGGTCGGAACTCCGCCGACCGGCGGTCGGGGTCAGGCGTGACCGCGACAGAGCATGGTGCTGGTCCGGCAGAGGTCGACGTGTCGACGCCACCGGTGCCAGGTGACATGGAGCCGGCTTGTCCGCTCGGCTCGGATGCTGCGCACTGCGAAACCTCCATCGATCCTGGCGGTAGCACCCGCACCCACGGTGGGGGGTTGCTGCGACGTCGACGAGCCAGGTCTCTCGGTCGCTCTGGATGGCCGACGGTCAGCCTACTCACCGAAGGCCCCGACGTTCCAACTGGTCAGGGCCGGGATGGCTGTGTCGCTCACCACCCGCCGCCGTCGAGGGGGAGATCCGAACCCGGGTGGGCCGCCGCCGCACGGCCCCACCCGGCAGTTTGTCAACGTACGGTGATCGCGAGGTGACTCGACATGGTTGCTCCGGCGCTGTCGGTGACGGTCAGCCGGGCGGTGTAGGTGCCCGGCCGGGCGTACGCGTGGGTCGTCGACGCCGCGTGCACGACCGGGGTGTTGTCGCCGAAGTCCCAGGCCCGGTCGGTGATCGTCCGCCCGGCCGCCGGGGTGACGGTGGCGCCGAACGCCACCGACAGCGGCGCGGTCCCGGTCCGTGGGGTGGCGGTGACCGAGACACTGCCACCGGTCTCCCGCTTCACGCCCGCGCCGTTGAACCGCAGCCAGTCCAGTGAGAGCAGGTCGGGCGTGCCACCGGTCTGCGCCGGGTTGACGAAGACCAGGTAGAGGGAGAACGTCCCGCCGGGATTGGCCAGGTTGACCGTCGGCGAGACCACGTTGTCCCAGCCGCCGGTGCTGCCGACCGGCATCGTGCCGAGCAGTTGCCCGGTCGGCGAGCCGGCCCGGAACTCGATGGTGCCGCCGGTGCTGCCCGAGCTGACCCCGGCGGTGACCGTGCTGATCCCGGTCAGGTTGACCGGGGCGAAGCTGATCCACTCGCCGTGGTCGACGTCGCCGATCCGCCGGCCGGCCCTGGCCGTGGCCCGGTCCAGCACCTGGATCCCGTTGGCGGCGTCGAAGTGCTCCGCCTCCTTGCTCTTGGTCTGCAACTCGTGCCGAACCGAGCCGACCAGCGCCGGTACCCCGCCGGGGCCGCCACCGTCGGTGTACTGGGCGGTCAGCACCGTGTAGAGGTTCTGGCCCGGACCGTGCCCGTCCCCGCCGGTCGCCTCGGTGTCGACCGTTCCGGAGCAGCCGACGTAGTTGTCCATCGGATGGCTGTGGCTGTCGTGCCCGAGCTGGGTCTGGGTGACCACCCGGGCACAGTCGACGGTGCTCTCCTCCGGGTCGGTGACCGTGACCGCGTACGGGATCTGGTCGCCGAAGTCGAAGAAGCCGCCGTTCGGCACGTTCAGTGCGACCGTCGGCCGGGTGTTGCCGACCGTGATCTGCGCGGTCGCCACCGAGCTGAGTCCCCGGGCGGTGCTGACCGTCAGCCGGGCGGTGAACCGGCCCCGATCCGGGTACGTGTGCGTCGGGTTCGCCGCCGTCGAGTCGGTGTCACCGTCGCCGTCGAGGTCCCAGGCGTACGCGATCGGCGTGCCGTCACCCGAGGCGGAGCCGGCGCTGGAGAACCGGACCGTCAGCGGTCCCGGGCCGTTGTCCCGGTCCACGGTCAGCTTCGCCACCGGCGGGCGGCCGTTGGCGACGTAGTCGATCCGGTAGATCCCGGCGCCCTCGTTGCTGCCGCCCCGGCCACTGCCACTGCCGACCCCGAAATCGATCACGTAGAGCGAGCCGTCCGGGCCGAACTCCGCCTCGAAGGGCTGGATCCAGCTCATGTCGCCGAAGATCCCGTTGATCGACTGGAGGTCGCCGACCCGGGTCGGCCCGAACCTCGGGTCGGTGAAGGTCTGCGCCGTCTCGTGCGTCGAGAGGGTCTTCCACCACTGCCGGGTCAGCTCGTAGACGATCCACTTGCCCTCGTAGTACTCCGGGAACTTGGTCGGTCTCGGGTTGGCCGGGTCGTAGTCGTAGACCGGGCCGCTCATCGGGCCACCGCCGCCGGTACCCAGCTCGGGGAAGCCGGCCGAGGCGGAGTAGGCGTACCAGACCAGGGCCGAGCGGGCCGCCGGCAGGGTGGTCAGCCCGGTGTTGTTGGGGGAGTTGTTGACCAGCGCACCGCAGTTGAACTTCGGCCCCGGCGTCGAGGTGGCGAAGTTGTAGTCGTTGAACGGCACATTGTCGCCGGTGCAGTACGGCCAGCCGTAGTTGCCGGCGCTGGTGATCCGGTTGAACTCCACCGTCCCCTCCGGACCCCGGTTCGGGTCGGCGGCCCGCGCGTCCGGCCCGTAGTCGGCGACCAGCAGCGCGTCGGTCAACGGGTCGACGGTGATCCGGAACGGGTTGCGCATCCCCATCGCGTAGACCTCCGGCCGGGTCCGGGCCGTCCCGGGCGCGAAGAGGTTGCCGCTCGGCACCGCGTACGTGCCATCGGGGCGGGGGGTGATCCGGAGGATCTTGCCCCGCAGGTCGTTGGTGTTCCCGGCGGTCGCCTGCGCGTCCCAGGCCCGCCGACCGGCCCGCTCGTCGATCGGGGCGTAGCCGCTGGACTCGAAGGGGTCGGTGTTGTCGCCGATCCCGGCATAGAGGTTGCCGTGCCGGTCCATGGTCAGCGAGCCGCCCATGTGCGAGTTGGCCCGCCCCTCGCCCCGGTAGGTGGGGATGGTCAGCAGCCGCTTCTCGCTGCTCAGCGCGATGGTGTCGCCGGTGACGGTGAACCGGGACAAGTTGAGCTGGTTGGCGGTCTTGTCCGACCAGAGCAGGTAGATCCAGTTGTTGGTGCCGAAGTCGTTGTCCAGGGTCATCCCGAGCAGCCCGTCGGACTGGCTGGTCTGGGCCGGGGTGTAGGCGAAGTCGATCAGGGTGCGGACGTTCAGCGTCTCCTGGTCGATCACCTTCACCGCGCCGGTCCGCTGGATGTAGAAGACCCGCCGGTCCGGCGCCACGGCCAGCTCGAACGGGTCGGCCAGGTCCTCGCTGACCAGCGGTACCCGCTGGAAGTTGCCGGTCCGGGTGGCGCCGCAGTCGCCGGGGACCGCGCCGGCCGCCCACTCGATGCCGCCGCGCAGGTGGGCCAGGAAGGCCGGCTCGGAAAAGGCGGAGCCGGCATGCCCGCCAGCGGTGAACCAGGACCGGCCGCCGTCGTAGTTCTGGCACCACGAGTACGCGTGGTCGTGCCCCTCGTCCATCCCGGGGATGCCGTCCCGGACCTTGATCTGGGCCAGCGTGTGCACCTTGCCGGTCGGGTTGGTACGCCAGTTGTACCACTCCTCGCCACGCTCCCACAGCTCCGGCAGGTCCTTCGTGGACGGATGTGCCCCGTCCAGCACCTTGATCCGGCCCGGGTAGGTGCCGCCGGTGGCGGAGAAGTCGGGATGGAAGTCGAAGATGGTGCCGACCAGGCCCTCGTACCAGGTCCAGTCGCGTTCGCTGGCCGAGGCGGCGTGCAGGCCGACCCAGCCGCCACCGGCCCGGACGAAGTTCTGCAACGCGGCCCGCTGTGCCGCGTCGAGCAGGTCACCGGACTCCGGCGTGGAGTTGGTGTTGTTGAAGACCAGCGCGTCGAACCGGCCGAGGTTGGCGTCGGTGAACGCCCCGGCGTCGGTGGTCGCCTCGACCTCGAAGTCGTGTGCGGCGCCGAGCCGCTCGATCGCGGCGATGCCGGCCGGGATCGAGTCGTGGTAGTAGTTCGTCGTCTTGGAGAAGACCAGGACCCGGAACCGGGCCGCGGCCGAGGCGGGGACGGGTGCCATGCCCAGCAGCAGGGTCACGATCGTGAGCAGGGCGAGAGTGGTCGTGCGGTGGCGTCTCATACGGGCGCTCCCGGACTTGAGAAAACGGGAAATGGAAAGCGCTTACCGCCGCCGACCTGGTCAGCCTACGCGAACCTATTCGAACCCGTCAATCTCTACGTGTTACTTACCGTTCCCGGCTCAGCCGGCCTCGGCGACGTCCATCGCCCGGTAGATCCGCTGCTCCGAGATCGGGTACGGCGTACCGAGGGCCTGGGCGAAGACGTTCACCCGGAGCTCCTCGATCATCCAGCGGATCTGCCGTACCGCGTCGTCGCCCCGGCGGGCCGGCGGCAGCGCGTCGACCATCTCCCGGTATTCGTTCTGCACCTGGGTGATCCGGGCCTGCTGGTCGCGGTCCCGCTGCGGGTTCTGCGGCAGCCGGTCGAGGCGGCGCTCGATCGCGGTCAGATAGCGCGGCAGGTCGCCGAGCCGGGCGTAACCGGCCTCGGTGACGAAGCCCCGGTGCACCAGAGCGGAGAGCTGGGCCCGGATGTCGGCCAGCGCCGCCACCAGGGTCAGGCTGTTGGTCCGGGTCAGCCGCTGCTCCACCGTGTAGGCGGTGGCGAGCACCCGGCGTACCCGGTCGACGACCTCGACGGTGGTGTCGACCAGCTCCGCCCGGACCCGGTCGCGCAGCACGGCGAAACCGTCGGCGTCCCAGGCCGGCCCGCCGGCATCGGCCACCAGCTTGTCCACCGCCGCGTCGGCCGCGTCGTCGAGCAGGTCCTGCACGTTGCGGTGCGGGTTGCGGCTCAGCGCCAACTTCGCCTCGTTGGAGAGCCGCCCGGAGACGAACTTCTGCGGCGAGCCGAGGGTCAGCCGGAGCAGCCGTCGGGTACCGGCCCACATCTGCCGGCGCTGCTCCGCCTCGGTCTCGAAGACCCGTACCCCGACACTGTCGCCCTCGTCGGTCAGCGCCGGATAGGCGGTCACCAGGTAGCCGGCCCGGTCCTGCTCGATCGACCTCGGCAGCGTGCCGATGCTCCACTCCCGCAGCCCGGAGCGTTCGACGTCCGGGGCGGCGGCGGCCACCATCCGGCGTATCTGGGTGGTGAGCTGCCGTTGCAACGCCGGCAGGTCCTTGCCCTCCGCGACGGTCTGCCGCTCCTCGCCGACCACCCGGTAGGTCGGGCGCAGGTGTGCCGGCAGCCGGTCGGTGTCCCAGGCGTCGCGCGGCACGGTCACCCCGGTCATCCGGCGCAGCTCCCGGGTCAGCGCGTCGAGCAGCGGCTCCCGGCCCGGCGTGATCGTGGCCAGCACCGCCCGGGCGTAGTCCGGCACCGGGACGAAATTCCGGCGTACGGCCTTCGGCAGCGACCGGATCAGCGCCACCACCAGCTCCTCGCGCAGTCCCGGTACCTGCCAGTCGAAGCTCTCCGCGTCGACCTGGTTGAGCATCGGCAGCGGGATGTCCACCGTCACCCCGTCGGTCTCCGTCCCCGGCTCGAACCGGTACGTCAACGGCAGCGCCACCCCGTCCGAGTGCCACTCGTCGGGGTAGTCCGCCGCGTCGACCCCGCCCCGGCCCTCGTTGACCAGCATCTGCCGGTCGAAGGTGAGCAGGTCGGGCCGGTCCCGGCGGGTCCGCTTCCACCAGATGTCGAAGTGCCGGCCGGAGACCACGTCGGCGGGGATGCGCTGGTCGTAGAAGGAGTAGAGCGTCTCGTCGTCGACCAGGATGTCCCGGCGCCGGGCCCGGTGCTCCAACTCCTCGACCTCGTCGAGCAGAGCCCGGTTGTCGGTGAAGAACTTGTGGTGGGTCTGCCAGTCGCCCTCCACCAGCGCGTGCCGGATGAACAGGTCCCGACTCAGCACCGGGTCGATCCGGCCGAAGTTGACCTTCCGGCCACTGACCAGCGGGATGCCGTAGAGGGTGACCTTCTCGAAGGCCATCACGGCGCCCTGCTTCTTCTCCCAGTGCGGCTCGCTGTAGCTGCGTTTCACCAGGTGCGGGGCGAGCGTCTCGACCCACTCCGGCTCGATCCGGGCCGCCACCCGGCCCCAGAGCCGGGACGTCTCGACCAGCTCGGCGGCCATCACCCAGCGCGGCGGCTTCCGGAACAGCGCCGAGCCGGGGAACAGCCCGAACTTGGCACCCCGGGCGCCGAGGTACTCGTTCTTCTGCGCCTCCTTCAGCCCCACGTGCGAGAGCAGCCCGGCCAGCAGCGACTGGTGGATCCGGTCGGTGTCGATGCTCTCCGGTGTCGCGTCGCCGGCCGCTGTCGTCGTGGCCGCTGCCGTCGTACCCGTGCCGGGGTCGTCGGGGGCGGGATCACCGTCGCGTCGGCCACGGCCCGGACGGCCCTCGGACGCCGCGCCGCCGGTGGTCCGGAGCACCTGGCGGAGCTGGGAGTTGATGTCCTGCCACTCCCGGACCCGCAGGTAGTTGAGGTATTCGGCCCTGCACATCCGGCGGAACCCGCTGGACGACAGCGCCCGCTGCTGCTCCTGGAGATATCGCCACAGGTTGAGCAGCGCGGCGAAGTCCGACTCCTTGTCGGTGAACCGGGCGTGCGCCTGGTCGGCCTGGGCCTGCTTGTCCGCCGGCCGCTCCCGGGGATCCTGGATGGACAGCGCGGCGGCGATCACCGACACCTCGGTCGCGCAGCCGTTGCGCTCGCCCTCCAGCACCATCCGGGCCAGCCGGGGGTCGACCGGGAGTTGCGCCAGCCGGCGGCCCAGCGGGGTCAGCCGGTGCCCGGTCTCCTCGCCGGTCTCCTCCAGCGCGCCCAGTTCGCGCAGCAGGTTGACCCCGTCGGCGATGTTGCGCTTGTCCGGCGGGTCGATGAACGGGAACGCGGCGATGTCGCCCAGCCCGATCGCGGTCATCTGGAGGATGACCGAGGCGAGGTTGGTACGCAGGATCTCCGGATCGGTGAACTCGGGCCGGCCGAGGAAGTCCGGCTCGTCGTAGAGCCGGATGCAGATCCCGTCCGAGGTACGCCCACAGCGCCCCTTGCGCTGGTTCGCCGACGCCTGGGAGACCGGCTCGATCGGCAGCCGCTGCACCTTCAGCCGGTGGCTGTACCGGGAGATCCGGGCGGTGCCGGGATCCACCACGTACTTGATGCCGGGCACCGTCAGCGAGGTCTCGGCGACGTTGGTGGCGAGTACGACCCGACGGCCCCGGTGCGGCTGGAAGACCCGGTGCTGCTCGGCGGTGGAGAGCCGGGCGTACAGCGGCAGGATCTCGGTGTCCCGCAGGGCCGGGCGGTTCTGCACCAGTTTCCCCAGCGCGTCGGCGGTGTCCCGGATCTCCCGTTCGCCGCTGAGGAAGACCAGCACGTCCCCGGGCCCCTCGGCGGCCAACTCCTGCACCGCGTCGCCGATCGCCTGGATCTGGTCCCGGACGGTGTCCCCGTCGTCGTCCGGGTCCTCGCTGTCGCCCAACTCGACCAGCGGCCGGTAGCGGGTCTCGACCGGATAGGTCCGGCCGGAGACCTCCAGCACCGGCGCCGGCTCGTCGTCCCGGGCGAAGTGCCGGGCGAACCGCTCCGGGTCGATGGTCGCCGAAGTGATGACCACCTTGAGGTCGGGGCGGCGGGGCAGGAGTTGCGCCAGGTAGCCGAGGATGAAGTCGATGTTGAGGCTGCGCTCGTGCGCCTCGTCGATGATCAGCGTGTCGTACTGCCGGAGCATCCGGTCCTGCTGGAGTTCGGCGAGCAGGATGCCGTCGGTCATCAGCTTGACCAGCGTGCCGTCCCCGACCTGGTCGGTGAAGCGGACCTTGTAGCCGACCACCCCGCCCAGCTCGGTACCGAGTTCGTCGGCGATCCGGTCCGCCACCGTACGCGCGGCCAGCCGGCGCGGCTGGGTGTGCCCGATCAGCCCCCGGACGCCCCGCCCCAGCTCCAGGCAGATCTTGGGTAGCTGGGTGGTCTTGCCGGAGCCGGTCTCGCCGGCCACGATCACCACCTGGTGGTCCCGGATCGCGGCGAGCAGGTCGTCCTTGCGCTCGCTGACCGGTAACCCGGCCGGATAGGTGATCACCGGTACGGCGGCCCGGCGGCGGGCGAGTCGCTGCTCCGCCGTGTCGACCTCGGCGGCGATCTCGGCGGTGGCCGCCTGTCGCCGCCCGAGATCACGGATCTTGGCCAGGCCGTCCAGCCGACGCTGGATCCGGCGCTGGTCACGGAACATCAACTCCGGCAGCCGGGCCCGGAGCGCGGGAAGGTCGGCGGCGGGTACGGCAGGGGCGGGCGGTGGCGTCTGCATGTCGTCGCCAAGAATAGGCAGGCCCCGACGGTGACCGCCCGCGAGTTACCGACGTTGCGCCGCGCTTCACCGCCCGTCCCGGCACCGGCTACCCGTGCTCCGGGGCGGGCTGCCCGGGTTGCAGCCGGGCCGGTGGGGGTCCGTCGGTGCCCCACCTGGACGGAAGCTGGTAGGTCCACCCCGGGCGCCACTCGAACGGCGCGGCGACCAGGTCGGCGAGCGGAGCCCCGTGCAGCAGGTGGTCGAGGGCCCACCGGTTCGCCTCGTGCGCCACGATCAGCACCCGGGAACCGTCCCAGGCGGCGGCCAGGTCCCGGAGGAAGTTCCGGGTCTGCTCCACCACCTGCCGGTAGCTCTGCCCGCCCGGAAAGGGCTCGTCCAGGTGCCGGGCGCGCAGCGGGGCCAGCTCGGCCACCGGACGGCCGGTCAGGTCGCCGTAGTCGCACTCGCGCAGCCGGCTGTCGCGGTGCACCGGGAGTTGTCGGAGCCCGAACGCGATCTCGACGGTCTCCACCGCCCGGGCCAGGTCGGAGCAGAAGACGATGTGCAGCCCGTCGCCGCAGCGCCGCTCACCCAGCTCCCGGGCGCCGCGCCGGCCGTACTCGGAGAGCTGGCCGGGCTGCCACCCGGTGGCCAGTCCGGCCTCGTTGTCGGTGGTCATCGCGGGCGTCTCGTAGACGATGTCGACCGCCATGCCCCCACCCTGTCATCCGGGTGGCTCCCGGATCGCGCTAGTCGGAAATCCGGCGGTCGGACCGGATATGGCGGACCGCCCGTCGCCATATAGGAGAAATATAGTCGCGGCTCACAGACTCGGGACCGTACCGCGATCCGATGGTGCCGCGAGGTCGGCCGACCGGCAAACGGTATCGGGCGACGAGGCGCATGCCAGGGGTAGCCATCGAGGTATTGACTCTTCCGATCCGTTTCTGGAGGCGACATGACCAGCACGACCCCGAGCACCAGCACCGACATCGACCGCGAGCAGGTCAAGGAGATCGTCTGCGAGATTCTGGAAATCGACGCCGACGAGGTTACCGAGACCAGTCTCTTCAAAGAGGACCACGGTGCGGACTCGCTGCTGGCGATCGAAATTCTCGCCGCGCTCGAGCGGAATCTGCACGTCACCATCGACCAGGCGGAACTGAGCCGAATGGTGAATCTCCAGGGCGTTTACGCCGTCGTCGGCGAGGCGTCGAACGCCTGAGCGCGTCGCGCGGACGGCGGAGTCGGGTCGGAGGACTACAGGTGAGTGAGGCGCGATGATGAGCGTTCTGCCAGGCGATGCTCGATCGCCCCGCCGGGTGGTCGTCACCGGGCTCGGCGTGGTGACCAGCATCGGGATCGGGGTCGAGAAGTTTCTCGCCGGACTGCGGGCCGGTCGGAGCGGGGTCAAGCCGATCACCGCGTTCGACACGACCGGGTTCGCGCACGCCAACGGGTGCGAGATCACCGACTTCGACCCGGCCCGCTGGCTGCACCACGTCGACCCGGCGCAGCTCGGCCGGGCGAGCCAGCTCTCGGCCGCCGCCGCCGGGATGGCGGTCGCGGACGCGGGCATGTCCGTCGAGGCGCTGCGGTCCCGCCGCGCGCTGGTGTCGGTGGGGACCACGGACGGCGAGTCCCACGACCTCGACCAACTGGTCGGGGTGCAGGTCGACCGGGGAGCGGAGCACTTCGACCCGGTCGTGACGCGTCGGGTCCCCGCCGGCCGGCTCTCGTCGAGCATCGTGGCCGAACTCGGGCTGACCGACGTCGAGGCGGTGACGATCCCGACCGCCTGCGCGGCCGGCAACTACGCGGTCGGGTACGGCTTCGACGCGATCCGCAGCGGCGACGTGGAGGTGGCGCTCTGCGGCGGCGCCGACGCGCTGTGCCGGAAGACCTTCACCGGCTTCTACCGGCTCGGCACCATCGCCCCGGAGGCGTGCCAGCCGTTCGACCTCAACCGCAAGGGCATCCTCACCGGTGAGGGCGCCGGCATCCTGCTGATGGAGAGCCTGGACTCGGCGCGGGCCCGGGGCGCCCGGATCTACGCGGAGGTGCTCGGCTACGGGCTCAACTGCGACGCGTACCACCCCGTCGCGCCGGACCGGAACAGCATCGCCCGCTGCATCGAGCTGGCCCACCGCAACGCCGGGGTGAAGCCGGGCGACATCGACTTCATCTCCGCGCACGGCACCGGGACCAAGGCGAACGACGTGACCGAGGCCGGCGCCATCCGGCAGGTCTTCGGGCAGCGCCCGCCGCGGACGGTCTCGATCAAGGGGATGATCGGGCACACCATGGGGGCGGCGAGCGCCCTCGCCTCGGCGGCCTGTGCGCTGGCCATCACCCACAAGTTCATCCCGCCGACCATCAACCACGTCGAGACCGACCCCGAGTGCGGGCTCGACTGCGTGCCGAACGTGGCGCAGGAAGCCGACCTGCGGGTGGTGCAGAACAACGCGCTCGCCTTCGGTGGCAACAACGCGGTGCTGATCCTCGGCAGGTACGACGAGGTGGCGTCGTGACCGCGCTGGTGGTGGGGATGGGTGCGGTCGCCAGCATCGGCGGCAACACCGTCGAGTTCTTCGACTCGCTCTGCGCCGGCTACAGCGGGCTGGCCGAACTGCGCGGCTTCGACCGCAGCCGGTACCGGGCGCAGCACGCGTACGAGATCGACGACCGGCCGGCGCCCGGCTGTGACGAGACCCTGCGGGCCAGCCGGTGGCTGGAGCAGGCGGTCGCCGCCGCGCTCGCCGACGCCGGCCTCGACGAGGACCTCGGCGACACCCCGGTGCTGATCGGCACCACCCTGCGCGAGCTGCGCTCGGTCGAGCTGAGCTGGCGCGACGGCGTCCCGTTCGACGTACGCGACCTGCACTTCGGCACCGCGCTGCGGAAGCGGTTCGGCGCCACCGACACGCACACCGTGGCGAACGCCTGCTCGGCCTCGCTCTACACCCTCGGGCTCGGCATGGACCTGCTCGAGATCGGCGCCGCCGACACGGTGGTGGTGGCCGGGGTCGACACCATCACCGAGAGCACCTACGGGCTGCTGGACCGCTGCTATCCGGAGGCGCCCGAGCAGGTGCGGCCGTTCGACCGGGACCGCCGGGGCATGCTCCAGGGCGAGGGTGCGGTCGCCGTGGTGCTGCGCCGGGAGGCGGACGGACCCGGCCCCGGGCACCGGCACGCCCGGGTCCGAGGGGTGGCGATGAACTGCGACGCCTACCACCCGTCGGCGCCGGACGCCAAGAGCATCGCGCTGGTCACCCGGGAGGCGCACCGCCGCGCCGGGGTGGAGCCGGCCGACGTCGACCTGCTGATGCTGCACGGCACCGGTACCGCGCTCAACGACGAGGCCGAGGCGCAGGCCGTCCGGGAGGTCTTCTCCGGGGTGGCGCCCTCGCCGTACATGACCGCGATCAAGTCGATGACCGGGCACACCGCCGGCGCCTCCGGGCTGCACAGCCTGGTGGTGGCGGTCGAGGCGCTGCGCTCCGGGGTGGTGCCGCCGATCCTCAACCTGGAGAACCCGATCGACGAGGTCGACGGCTTCCGACTGGTACGCGAGCACGCCGAGCTGGCCACCCTGCGGGTCGCCCAGGTGGACTCGTTCGGCTTCGGCGGGCTGAACGCCGTCGCGATCGTGGAGAAGGTGTCCTGATGGCTCCGGTCGACGTGGTGGTCAGCGGGGTGGGTGTGGCGGTCTCCGGGATCGCCGGCCCCGACGACCTGCTCCGGCGTACCCCGGCCGGCGCCGACGGGGACGACCCGGCCCGCCGGCTCACCGGCAAGGGGCTGCGCTACAAGGACCGGGCCACCCGGCTCGCGCTCTGCGCCGGCCGGGACGCGCTGGCCGACGCCGGGCTGCTCGGCGACCCGGGCCTGACCGTGCCGGGCGAGACCGTCGGCGTGGTGGTCAGCTCCAACTACGGCAACGTCGACACGATCTGCGACACGGTGTCGACCATCGCCGAGGAGACGTACGTCGGGCTGAGCCCGATGGCCCTGCCGGCCACCGCCAGCAACGTGATCGCGTCCTGGCTGGCGATCTGGTTCCGGCTGCGCGGCGCCAACCTGACCATGTGCAACGGGTCGACCTCCGGGCTGGACGCGGTCAACTGGGGCCGGCTGCTGCTGCTGGCCGGCCGGGTGGACCGGGTGCTGGTGGTCGGGGTCGAGCCGGCGAACGCGCCGGTCCGGCACCTGGTCAGCGGCGGTCGGAGCAACGGCGAGGACGACCTGCGGCTCTTCGACGGTGCCGCCGCGCTGGTGCTGGAGTCGGCGAGCGCGGTCCGGGACCGGGGCGTCGAGGCGCTCGCCGAACTCGGCCCGTACGCCCGCAAGGCGGACCAGCCGGCGGCGGTGGCGGCGATCCGGCGTACCGATCCGCGACCGGTGGACATGTGGTTCGGGGCCGGGGCGGGTGGACCGGACGGGATGACCGAGCAGACCAGTCACGACCTGACCACCTATCACGGGCACTGCTCCGGGGCGCTCGGCGTGCTCCAGTGCGTCGCCGGCACTGCCTGGCTGAGCGGGCACGACCGGGGTGCCGTACTCGCCACCTCCGACGGCGACGGCTCGGACGCGGCGGCGGCGCTGCTGCTCACCGTCGGCGGAGGCCGGTGATGAGCACCTCCGCGCCGCCGAGGGCGGACCGCGCCGGGACGCGACGGACCGGGGTACCGGTCCGATGCCGCCGACCCGGTGCCGGCGCGCGACCGGTGCGTACCCTGCTGCTGCACGGCCTCGGCAGCAGCCGGGCCATCTGGGACCGCTTCGAGTCGCGGGCGCCGGAGTGGCTGGAGCTGTGGGACGCCGAGCTGCCCTGGGCGAGCGTCGGCGACAACGGCTGGAGCCACCAGGCCGACGCCACCGGCTGGGCGGCGCAGGCGCTGGCCGGGGTCGACGGCGGCGCCGACCTGGTGGTGGCGCACTCGTTCGCCGCGAACACCCTGCTGGAGCTGCTCGGCCGGGCCGGCGCGGCGACGGAGCCGGAGAGCGTCCGGCCGGCGATGGCTCCGGCGACCCCGGCCGGCGTAACGCTGCCCCGGGCGGTGGTGCTGGTCTCGCCGTTCTACCGGCCGGCCGCCGACGACTTCGACTGGGCGGCCATCGACTTCTACCTCAACGACTTCCACCGGATCCTCGAAGAGGGCATCCGGGTCAGCGCCCCGGCCGGGCTGCCCGCCGAGGTACGCGCCGCGATGGGCGAGCGGGTCCGGGAGCGGATCGGCCCGTACGGCTGGATGCGCTTCTTCGACGCGTACCTGCGTACCCCGTTCCTGCCCGTCGCCGACCTGGCGCTGCCGCTGCTGGTGATCTCCGGCGACGGCGACTTCGCCGCCCGACCCGGTGACGGTCGGGCGCTGGCCGACGCCGCACCCGCCGGCCGGTACGCCCTGCTCGCCGACTGCGGCCACTTCGCGATGGCCGAGCACCCCGACCGGTTCGCCGCCCTGGTGGCGGACTTCGCCCACCCGCTGTCGCCCCCCGACGCAATCCCGGACCCGATCCTCGACACACACCTGGAGCGCACGTGAACTCGACGACCCTGGCACCCCGTCCCGTCTCCGAACCAGCCGCGGACGGCGTGACCCGTGTGGAGCTGCGGCCCCGGTACGAGGGGTCCAACATCTGCACCTGGATCGGCTTCAAGCACGTCAACTACCTGGTCGAGGAGGCCGTCCTCGACCACCTGCGGCAGCGCGGCTTCGCCCCCGGAAAGCTCTACGAGCGGCACGGCCTCTGCGTCGACATCGTCGACATCGACAGCCGGATCACGCACGCCTTCCACATCGACGACGTGGCGACGGCCGAGGTCCGGCCGCTGCCCGGGGACGCGCTCGCCTTCGCGGTGGAGATCTCGGTCAACGGCGCACCGCCGATCAAGGCGGTCAGCGCCAAGGTCCGGGTGGAACTGCGGCTCGACCCGCACGGCCACCCGGCCGAGCAGGTGCCGGCCGAGTTGGCCCCGTACACGGTGGCGCGGCTGGGCCAGGCGCCGGTCAAGGTGACCCGGCCAGCCGCCGCCGGCCCCGCCCCCGAGGGCGACGTGCTGGCCGGGCTCACCGCCGGACGCAACGCGTACGCCTGGAAGTGGCGGATCCCGTACTTCTACTGCCACTTCACCGAGCGGATGCAGATGTCCGGCTACCTGCGGCAGATGGAGGAGGTCGTCGACCTCTTCCTGGCCGACCGGGGCGTCTCGATCAAGCGGCTGCTGGACGAGCAGGACTGGATCCCGGTGGTGCCGCACTCCCGGATCACCATCCTGGACGAGGCGCGGATGGAGGAGGACCTCTACACGGTCTTCACCGTCGAGAACGTCTTCAAGCGGCTCACCTACACCTCGCGGATGGACTGCTACGTGCTCCGCGACGGCATCCTGGTGCCGACCGCCACCGGCAAGATCACCCACGGGTACGCGGTGATCGAGAACCGCCGCGACTGGAGCCTGGTGGACTTCGACGACCGTCTCGCCGGCGCGCTGGAAGGTGCGCCGGCTGCTCCGAGTACGCGTCGATGACCGGCGTCGCCATCACCGGCCTCGGTGTCGTCACGTGCCACGGCAGTGGTACGCGCGCCCTCTGGGACGCGATGATGGCGGCACCGGTTACCGACCCGGGTCCCGTGCCGGACCCGTACGCGAACATGGACGTGCCGGTGGTGCAGGGCGTCTCCGACGCCGACCTGCCGGCCGAGTCGCAGGCGCTGGCCAAGACCTCCCGGCTGGCGCTGACCGCGGTCGACGAGGCCATCGCCGACGCCGGCCTGCCGCTGGGCGGCCCGGCGACGGCGGGCTCCCGGATCGGCCTGGCCCTGGGCACCTGCATGGGCGACGCGAGCCTGCACGAGCAGTGGCGGTCGGACGGCGGCAAGCCGGTCGCCCGGTTCACCTCGGCGCTCGGCGTCGCCTCGGAGGTCGCCGAGCGGCTCGGGCCGCTGAGCGTCACCACCACGATCAGCAACGCCTGCGCGGCTGGCGGCTTCGCGCTCGGCGCCGCGGCCGACCTGATCCGGTCCGGCGAGGCGGACGTGGTGCTGGCGGTCGGGGCGGACGCGTACAGCCGGGTGATGCTGGCCTGCTTCAACCGGATGGGCGCGGTGGACCCGGTCCGGTGCCGCCCCTTCGACCTGCACCGCCGGGGTACCTCGTTCGGCGAGGCCGCCGGCGCCATGGTGGTCGAGTCGGCGGAGCACGCCCGGGCCCGGGGTGCGACCGTGCACGCCCTGGTGGAGGGCTCCGGCTGGACCTGCGACGCCCACCACCTGACCGCACCGGAGCCGGAGGGTACCCAGATCGTCCGGGCGATGCGGGCCGCGCTGGACTCCACCGGCGCGGACCGGGACAGGATCGGTTGCGTCCTGCCGCACGGCACCGGTACCCAGCTCAACGACGTGGTGGAGAGCCGGGCCCTGAACGAGGTGTTCGGCGCCGAGGTGCCGCTCTACAGCCTCAAGGCGCTGATCGGGCACACCGGCGGGGCGGCGGCCTCGGTGGCGGCGGTGGCGGCGGCGCTGATCCTGCGGCACGGCACCGTGCCGCCGAACGTGCCGATCGTCGAGCAGGACCCGGAGTGCCGGGTCTGGCTGCCGCAGGGCCGGACCACCCCGCTCGGGTTCGACCGGATCATGGTCAACGGGTACGCCTTCGGCGGCAACAACGTGTCGCTGGTGCTCGCGGGGGCCGGCGGATGAGTAGCCAGGTCGTGGTCACCGGGATCGGCGTCTGCGCGCCCCCGGCGGAGGGGCCGGCGGCCGACGGGGCCTGGTTCGACGTCCGCACCCAGCTCGGCCGGCGCGGCTACAAGTACCTGCCGGCCGCCTGCCAGTACCTGCTGGTGGCCGGGCGGCACGCGCTGGACGACGCGGTCGACTGCCTCGACGGTGCCGCCGAGGAGGACCGGGGCGTGGTGGTCGGCACCAACAACGGGGTGGCGGCGCTGCACGACGAGCAGGACCGCACCGTCATCGCCGAGCACGCCAACGAGCTGAGCCCGGTCACCGCGCCGTTCGGTGCGGTCAACGTGCTGACCAGCCGGCTGTCGATGGAGCACGGGTTCAAGGGGATCAGCCTGACCCTGACCTCGCCGCTGGTCGCCGGCCTGGAGTCGGTGCAGGTCGGGGCGCGGGCCTTCGCGGCCGGCCGCTCCACCCTGCTGCTCGCCGGGGCGATGGAACAGGCGGTGCCGGCGCCGGAGGCGGCGGCACCGGAGGAGGGCGCGGTGGTGCTGGTGCTGGAGCCGCCGGAGCAGGCGGAGGCGCGCGGCGCCACCGGTTACGGCCGGTGCGCGGTCCGCACCCTGCTGCTGCCGCACGGGCTCACCGGCACGGCCCGGGAGCGGGCCGAGGCCGTGCTCCGGGAGGCGGCGCTGAGCCTCGGCGCCGACCAGGTCCCGGTGTACGCGCTGCTGGACGACTCGCCGGTCAGCGAGCTGGTGGCCGGGGCGGTCCCGGCCGCCGTCGGCCCGATCCGGGACGCCGGCCCGCCCGCCGCCGGCAGCCTCACCCCGATGCTCCGGCTGGCCGACCGGCTGCGCGCCGACGACGGGGACAGCCTGCTGGTCACGGCGGCCGGCACCGGAAACGTGGCGATGGTCCGGATCTGGCGGACGGCCGGATCGACACCTCGAAGGAGCGCGGGATGCTGATTCCCCTGGAAGGCACGTGGAGTCTGCTGCTGGGCGCGTCCAGCGGCATGGGGCGGGCGACCGCGCTGGCGCTGGCCCGGGAGGGCGGCAACGTCATCGGGGTGCACCTGGACATGGGCGAGCGGGCCCAGGCGGCCAGGGAGCTGGAGGCGGAGCTGCGCGGGTACGGCGTACAGGCGCACTTCTTCAACGTCAACGCGTCCAGCCGGTCCACCCGGGCGCAGTTGCTGCCCACCATCGCCGAGCTGACCGGGGAGCGCGGGCTGCACGTCGTACTGCACTCGCTGGCGTTCGGGTCGCTGCTGCCGTACCTGCCGCGGGCCGGCTGGGACAAGACGCTGGGCCAGCGGCAGATGGAGATGACCGTCGACGTGATGGCGCACAGCCTCGTCTACTGGGTGCAGGAGCTGATGGCGGCGAAACTGCTGCACCGGGGCGCCAAGGTGTACGCGATGACCAGCTCCGGGGCCACCTCGGTGATGCCGAGCTACGGCGCGGTGTCGGCCGCCAAGTGCGCGCTGGAGTCGCACGTCCGGCAGCTCGCCTGCGAACTCGCCCGGTACGGCGTGGCGGTTAACGCGCTCTGCGCCGGAGTCACCGTCACCCCGGCGCTGGAGCGGATCCCGGAGCACACCCAGTTCGTCGCCCAGGCCAGCGCCACCAACCCGCACGGCCGGCTGACGCAGCCGGAGGACGTCGCCGAGGCGATCCTGCTGCTGTCCCGTACCGACTCGTCCTGGATCACCGGCAACACGATCGGGGTCGACGGGGCCGAGAACATCGCCGGAATTCCGGCCTGGAGCCCGCGCCACGCCGAGGCCGTCGAGCCGGACGTGGCGCCCGAGCTGGACGGGGTCCCAACGGCCCCGGTCGCGGCGCCGGCCGCGGTCTGAAGGGGAGAGAGACATGACCGTCACCACCATCGCCGCGGACGAGCTGGTGCTCTCCGGCTGGTCGGCCGCGTCGGCGTTCGGGCTCGGTGCCGACCGGTTCACCGCCGGGCTGCGGGCCGGGACCGGTGCGGTGACCGCGCTGGACCGGGACGTCTGGCCCGGACCGTACGACCGGGCCGGGCTGATCCCCGGCTTCGACATCGCCGGGGTGCTCGGCAAGAAGGGCACCCGGTCGATGGACCGGGCCACCGGGATCGCCGTCGCCACCGTCGGGATGCTGCTCGACCAGTACGGCCGGGAGCGGCTCGGCGAGCCGGAGCGGCTCGGCCTGGTGCTCGGCACCAACTCCGGCAGCGTGCAGAGCATCATGGACTTCACCCGGGAGTCGCTGACCGGGGCGAAGCCGTACCACGTCGACCCGGCGCGCTTCCCGAACACGGTGATGAACCGCGCCGCCGGGCAGAGCGCGATCTGGTACGGGCTGAAGGGCCCGAACACCACCATCGCGGGCGGCTCCCTGACCGGCCTGCTGGCGCTGAACTACGCCGTACGGCTGCACCGGTGCGGGCACAGCGAGCCGGTGCTCTGCGGCGCGGTCGAGGAGTACTCGGTGCCGCGCGGCTGGCTGGAGTGGCACGCCCGGTCCCGGGACGGCGTCGCCCCGGCCGACGCGGCACCGCTCGGCGAGGGCTGCGCGATCTTCCTGCTGGAGTCGTACTCCAGCGCGGTCCGGCAGCAGCGCCGGCCGCTGGCGGCGGTCCGGGGTTCCCGGTTCCTCGCCTTCGCCGACCCGGCGGCGGTCCGCACGGTGCTGGCCCGGGCCGTCGCGGAGGCGCTCGCCGGAGCCGGCCTGAGCCCCGCCGACGTGACCGTGCTGGCCGCCTCGGACAGCGGCGACGAGTTCGGCGCGCAGGAGGAGGCCGCCCTGGCCGACGTGCTCGGCGCGGCCCGGCCGACCCGGGTGCACTGCCGGGCCCTGCTCGGCGACACCTCGGCGGCGTCGTCCGCGTTCCAACTCGCCGGTGCGCTCGGCGAGCTGGCCGACCGCCCCGACGGGATCGCGCTGGTGACCGGAGTGGACCGGGACGGCCAGGTCGGCTGCACACTGCTCGGCGCGGTGGGCTGAGTCGTGGGTGCCTCCACACTCGACCTGATCAACGGGCTGCCGGACGGCGACTGGCGGCCGTGCCCGCGCTGCGCGGCGCTGCTGCACCGGGACCGGCTGGCCCGGGCCCTGCACACCTGCCCGGAGTGTGGCCACCACCTGCCGCTGCGCGCCGACGACCGGATCGCGCTGCTGGTCGACCCGGACAGCTTCGTCGAGCACGACGCCGACCTCGCCGCCGCCGACCCGCTGGAGTTCACCGACCGGATGCCGTACCCGCAGCGGCTGGCCCGGGCCCGGGCCAAGACCGGCCGGGCCGACGGCGCGGTGCTGGGGCTGGCGACCATCGGCGGCCACCGGGTCGCCCTGGTCGTACTCGACTTCGCGTTCCTCGGCGGCAGCATGGGCTCGGTGGTCGGCGAGAAGGTGGCCCGGGCCGCCGAGACCGCGCTGGACCACGGGGTGCCGCTGGTCGCGGTCAGCGCCTCCGGCGGGGCGCGGATGCAGGAGGGCGTGCTCTCGCTGTTGCAGATGGCCAAGACCGCCGCCGCGATCCGGCTGCTCCGGGACGCCGGGGTGCCGTACGTCAGCGTGCTCACCGATCCGGTGTACGGCGGGGTGGCCGCCTCCTTCGCCAGCCTCGGTGACGTGATCATCGCCGAGGAGGGCACCCGGGCCGGGTTCGCCGGTCCTCGGGTGATCGAGCAGACGATCCGGCAGCCGCTGCCGGCGGGCTTCCAGACCGCGCGCTTCCTGCACGAACACGGCCACGTCGACCTGGTGGTACGCCGAGCGGAGCTGCGCGGGGTACTGGCCCGGGTGATCGGCTTCTGCGCGGCGGCCGGCACCTCCGCCGGCAGCCCGATCGGGGTCGCCGGTCGCCGGCCGTCCCGGGGCCCCGGGCACGACGACCGGCCCGAGCGGTCGGTGGACGCCTGGACGGCGGTGGGCCGGGCCCGGGCGACCGACCGGCCGACGGTGCGGCAGCAGATCGACCGGATCTTCGGTGACTTCGTCGAGCTGCACGGCGACCGGTGGGAACGGGACGACTCGGCGATCGTCGGCGGGCTGGCCCGGCTCGACGGGGCGCCGGTGGTGGTGGTCGGGCACGCCAAGGGCCGGGACACCAAGGAGAACGTGGCGAACAACTTCGGCATGCCGCACCCGGCGGGCTACCGCAAGGTGATGCGGCTGTTCGAGCTGGCGCAGCGCTGGGGCGTACCGGTGGTGACCCTGGTGGACACCCCGGGGGCGTACCCGGGGCTGGCCGCCGAGGAGGGCAACCAGAGCGGCGCCATCGCCGAGACGCTGGCCCTGGCGGCCGGGCTGCGTACCCCGGTGGTCGCGGTGATCACCGGCGAGGGCGGCAGCGGCGGCGCGCTGGCGCTGGCGGTCGCGGACCGGCTGCTGATCCAGGAGAACGGCGTCTTCTCGGTGATCAGCCCCGAGGGCTGTGCCGCGATCCTGTTCGGCGACGCCGGGCAGGCCCCGGTGGCCGCCCGTGCGCTGCGGCTGCGCGCCGAGGACCTCGGCCGGCTCGGTGTGGTCGACGAGATCCTGCCGGAGCCGCCCGGTGACCCGGACCGGGCCGCCGGACTCGTCGCCGAGGCGGTGGGCCGGCTGCTGCGCCAGCTCGCCGGGGTACCGGTCGAGGAACTGCTGGCCGCCCGCTACCGCCGGCTGCGCGGATACGGCGTGCTGGCCCAGGACGGCGCCGCCGCCGCACTGCCGGCGACGGCACCCTGGAAGGAAGGCGCGCATGTCTGAGATCGTCCGCGAGCCGGCCGCCACCCGGGCGGCCAACGGCGCGGCACCCGAGCCGGTCGCGGCCAACGGCACCCCGCCCGCACCGGAGGCCGGCAACGGCACCCGACCGGCGGTCTCGAACGGTGTCCGGCCGGCGGCCGACGGCAGCGGGCCGGCGGTCGCGAACGGCACCGGAGCGGAGGCCGTCGACGGGCCGACCGACACCGCGTTGCGCAGCGCGGTGCGGGCCGCCGCCGAGCTGGCGGAGCTGGTCCGCGACCCGGCGATCCGGCGGGTCCGGGTGACCGTGGCCGACGTCCGGATCGAGGTCGAGGGGGCCGAGGGCGGCCGGGAGGCGGTCCGCGCCGTCACCGGCGAGCCGGCGGCGGTGCCCGGCGTGGCGCCGACCGCCGGGCCCGGTGCGGCCGGGTCGGCGGTACCGGATGCGGCAGTCGTCGCGGCGGTCGCCCCGCCGGCCGGCACCGTGTCGGTGACCGCGCCACTGATGGGGGTCTTCTACCGCAGTCCCGGCCCGGACCAGCCGCCCTTTGCCGAGGTCGGCCAGCGGGTCGAGGCGGGCGACCAGGTCGCGATCGTGGAGGCGATGAAGATGATGAACCCGGTCCTCACCGACCGGGGCGGAATCGTCCGGGCCGTCCACGTCACCGACGGCGAGGTCGTCGAGTACGAGCAGCCGCTGCTCAGCGTCGAGCCGGGCTGAGGTGCCGGACATGGTCAACCGGGTACTCATCTGCAACCGGGGCGAGATCGCCGTCCGGATCCTCCGCGCCTGCCGCGACCTCGGCCTGGAGACGGTGCAGGTCTACTCCTCCGCCGACCGGGACAGCCTGGCGGTGCAGCTCGCCGACCAGGCCGTGCAGATCGGACCCGGCCCGGTCGCCCGCAGCTACACCAACATCCCGGCCATCCTCTACGCCGCCGCCAAGTCCGGCGCCGACGCGGTGCACCCGGGCTGCGGCTTCCTCTCCGAGGACCCGGTCTTCGCCGCCTCCTGCCGCAACGTGGGCCTCACCTTCGTCGGCCCGGCCGCCGAGCACATCGCGCTGATGGGCGACAAGGTGGCGGCCCGGGCGGCGATGCGGGCCGCCGGCGTGCCGGTACTGCCCGGCTCGGACGGCACCGTCGACTCCCTCGGCGACGCGGTGACGGTCTCCGGCGAGATCGGCTTCCCGCTGATCATCAAGTCGGTCGCCGGTGGTGGTGGCCGGGGCATCGCGGTGGTGCACCAGGCCGAGGACCTGCCGCTGGCGTACGAGACGACCCGCTCCGCCGCGCGTACCCTCTTCGCCGACGACCGGGTCTACCTGGAGCGCTACCTGGCGGCCGCCCGGCACATCGAGGTGCAGATACTCGCCGACAGCCACGGCACCGTACTGCACCTGGGCGAGCGGGACTGCTCGGTCCAGCGCCGGCACCAGAAGCTCGTCGAGGAGTCCCCGTCCCCGGCGCTGCACCCGGAGCTGCGGGAACGGCTCTGCGCGGCGGCGGTCGCCGGGTCCCGGGACATCGGCTACGTCAGCGCCGGCACCTTCGAGTTCCTGGTCGCCCCGGACGGGGCGGCGTACTTCATGGAGATGAACACCCGGCTCCAGGTCGAGCACCCGATCACCGAGGCGCGTACCGGGATCGACATCGTCGGCTGGATGATCCGGATCGCCGGCGGGGAGAAGCTGGACCTGACCCAGTCCGACGTCCGGTTCGAGGGGCACTCGATCGAGGCGCGGATCAACGCCGAGGACGTCGACCGGGACTGGGCCGGGTCGACCGGCCGGGTGCACGGGCTGCGGATGCCGGCCGGCCCCGGCGTACGGGTGGACAGCCACCTCTACGACGGCTACGTCGTACCGCCGTTCTACGACTCGCTGCTGGCCAAGGTCGTCACGCACGGCGCGACCCGGGCGGAGGCGCTGCGCCGGCTGGACCGGGCGCTGGCCGAGTACCGGTCGGCCGGGGTGACCACCAACGTCGACTTCCACCGCCGGCTGCTGCGCCATCCCGGCTTCCGCTCCGGCGACTACCAGCTCGGCCTCGTCGAGTCCGTGCTCGCCGAGCCATCCCCGGGCGACGACGCCCACGGGGAGGACCACGAGATCCACACCGAAAGGACGGAAAGTCATGTCTGACCAGCTCACCTCCGGGCTCGACAAGGAAGACCTCCGGCAGCTCATCGCCGACACCATCGACGTCGACCTCTCCGAGGTCACCGACGACGCGCACTTCGTCAACGACCTGGAGGTGGACTCCCTGATGGCCCTGGAGATCACCGTCCGGCTGGAGAAGCGGTACGGGATCAAGATGGAGGAGAGCGAGCTGATCGCGGTCAGCACGCTGGACAGCACCTACCAGCTCCTCGACGGCAAGCTGCGGGGCGGGTCGTGACGCTGCGCGCCGCACCCCTGGCCGACCAGGTCGACCTGGTCCAGGCCGACGAGACCTCGGCGGTGTCGACCGCCAAGGTGGATCCCGGTGACCCGGTCTTCGCCGGGCACTTCCCGGGCTTTCCGCTGCTGCCCGGGGTCTACCTGGTCGAACTGGTCGGCCAGACCGTCCGGGCCGCGCTGCGCGGGCGCTACCGGCCGGAGCTGGAGGCGCTGGACCGGTGCCGGTTCCTCAGCCCGGTCGCGCCCGGCGACGAACTCCGGATCGAGGTGGCGTTCACCGTCACCGGCCCGGAGCTGCGCTGCACGGCCACCGTCAACACCGAGCGGGGGCGGGCCGCCGAGCTGAAGCTGCGGTACCGCCCGGAGGAGGACTGATGTTCGGGGTGGCCGAGATCAGGAAGGTGGTGCCGCACCGGTACCCGATCCTGCTGGTCGACCGGGTGGTCGAGTTGGTACCGGGGGAGCGGCTGACCGCGGTGAAGGCGGTGAGCTGCACCGAGTCGTGCTACGCGGGGCTCGGCGACGAGTCCGTCGACCGCGACTACGCGTACCCGGCGACGCTGATCGTCGAGTCCTGGGCGCAGGCGGGCGTACTGCTGGCCACCTGGGAGAAGCCCAACCCGGACGTACTGGTCGGAGCGGTCGGGCTGGCCGGTGCGATCAACAACGTCAGCTTCGGCGACCCGGTGTATCCGGGGGACGTCCTGGAGCACCGGGTGCGGCTGGTCAAGGTGCTCGGCGACACGGTGATCCTCGAAGGCGAGACCGTGGTCGGCGACCGGACGGTGATGCGGGTCGGGCAGTTCGTCGAGGCGCAGCGCCCGGTGAGCGCGCTGCGCCCGGCGGAACCGGCCCCGGTGGGATGAGGAGTGACTTGATGAGCGAGCGTAGCGAGAACGGACGACGGGTCGCGCTGGTCAGCGGCGGATCGCGCGGTATCGGCCGGGCCGTGGTGGCCCGGCTGGCCGCCGACGGCTTCGACGTGGCCTTCTGCTACCAGGCCAACGCGGAGGCGGCCGAGCTGTCGGCCAAGGCGGCCCGGGAGGCCGGCGCCCGGGTGCTGACCCGGCAGGTCGACGTGGTGGACCTGGCCCAGGTACGCGACTTCGTCGCCGCCACCGAGGACGAGCTGGGCCCGATCGACGCGGTGGTGACCGTCGCCGGGGTGACCCGGGACCGGCCGCTGGTGCTGATGGGCGACGACGAGTGGCACGGCGTACTGCGGACCAACCTGGACGGCACCTACACGGTGTGCCGCTCCGCGGTCTTCGCGATGATGAAGCGGCGGCGCGGCTCGGTGGTGACGCTCTCCTCGGTGGCCGGGGTGGCCGGCAACGCCGGGCAGACCAACTACTCGGCGTCCAAGGCCGGGATCATCGGCTTCACCAAGGCACTCGCCAAGGAGATGGGCCGGTACGGCATCCGGGCCAACGTGGTGGCGCCGGGCTTCATCGAGACCGACATGACCTCCGGGCTGCCCCCGGCGGTCACCAAGGAGATGCTGGGCCGGATCCCGCTGGGCCGGTTCGGCCGGGCGGAGGAGACCGCCGACCTGGTCGGCTTCCTCGTCTCGGACCGGGCCTCCTACGTCACCGGCCAGGTCTTCCAAGTCGACGGCGGTATCGCGCTGTAGCGCGCCGCCCCGAAGCACCCGAGGAGTTTCCCATGGCGGTGCGCCGCACCCCACGGTTCTACTTCAGCCTGCGCAGCCCGTACTCCTGGCTCGCCTACCGGGACCTGCACCAGCGGTATCCGGAGCTGGTGTCCGAGCTGGACTGGGTGCCGTTCTGGGAGCCGGACGAGCAGAGTTCGCGGCTGCTCGCCGAGGCCGGCGGCGAGTTCGTCTACACCGCGATGTCCCGGGCCAAGCACCTCTACGTGCTCCAGGACGTCCGGCGGCTCACCGCCGAGCGCGGGCTGACGTTCAGCTGGCCGGTCGACCGGGAGCCGGTCTGGGAGATCCCGCACCTGGGCTACCTGGTGGCGGCCCGGCACGGCGCCGGTCCGGCCTATCTGGAGCGGGCGTACCGGGCCAGGTGGGAGGAGGGGCGGAACATCTGCGACCGGGAGTGGGTCGCCGAGATCGCCGCCGAGCTGGGGCTCGACCCGGCCGAGCTGTCCGGGGCGGCGGACGATCCCGAGGTACGCCGCCAGGGCGTCGACGCGCTGCTCGACATCTACCGGGACGGCGTCTTCGGGGTGCCGTTCTTCGTACACGGCTTCGACCGGTTCTGGGGAGTGGACCGGCTGGCCGCGTTCGCCGCCTCGGTGGCCGCGAAGCGCGCCCCGGCGGTCCCGGCGCAGGTGCCGGGGAACGGTTCGGCGCCGGAACCGGTGCTGGCGGGCGCGCTGGGCCGGACCGACGAGGGGCATGCCGGCGGCTGCGGCTGAGCTTGCCGATATAGCCCGAATATGGACGTCGATCGTACGGTCTGCCACGGAAACGCCGATGGGGCGGTGGATGCCGTACCGGAGAAGCCGGGGAAGTAAACGTGTCCAAGGGAAGCATCGTCGAGGCGGTCCGGCAGAACGTCGTCGGATCGCCGGAACGGCAGGCGGTGGTGTTCTGCCGTGGTGCGGGGGAGCGGTTCGTCGAGACGTCCCTGACGTACGCCGAACTCGACCGGGTGGCCCGGGCGACGGCGGCCTGGCTGGGCCAGCGGTGCCGGCCGGGTGACCGGGCCCTGCTGCTCTATCCGACCGGGCTGGAGTTCGTGGCCGGCTTCCTCGGCTGCCTGTACGCGGGCGTGATCCCGGTACCGGTGCCGCTGCCGGCGAACTACCGGCACCACGCCGACCGGACCAGCGCGATCGCCCGGAACGCCGACGTGGCGGTGGTACTGACCGATCCGGAGAACCTGCGGGCCGTCGACGACTGGATGCTCCAGGAGGGACTGGACCACCTGGCCTTCGCGGCGACCGATATCGGCGCCCCGGCCGTGGTCACCGGCACGGGCGACCCGACCGGGCCGGCGCAGCCGACCGACACCGCCGGGCCGGCGGCGGACGGGCAGTGGCGGCCCTATCCGGCCCGCCCGGACGACATCGCGTTCCTGCAGTACACCTCGGGGTCGACCAGCGACCCGAAGGGCGTGATGGTCACCCACGGCAACGTGCTGCACAACATCGGCTCGGTGCACCGCACCCTCGGCTGGACCGACCAGACCCGGTTCTGTAGCTGGCTGCCGCTCTATCACGACATGGGCCTGATCGCGATGCTGATCGCGCCGCTGCTGCTCGGCAGCACGGCGGTGCTGATCCGGCCGAACGACTTCCTCAAGCGCCCGCACCTGTGGCTGGAGGCGATCGACCGGTACGGCGCCGAGGTGGCCTGCGCGCCGAACTTCGCGTACGACCTCTGCGCCCGGCTGCTCACCGACGAGCAGGTCGCCGGGCTGGACCTGTCCCGCTGGCGGTACGCCTGCAACGGTGCCGAGCCGGTCGACCCGGCCACCCTGGAGCGGTTCGCCGCCCGGTTCGCCCCGGCCGGTTTCCGCTACGAGTCGTTCCTGCCGACGTACGGGCTGGCCGAGGCGACCCTCTGCGTCACCGGGGCCCGCCCGGCCGGCCGCCCCGTCACCGCGCACGTCGACCCCGTGGAACTGGCCCGGGACGTCTTCGCCCCGCTCCCGGACGGTACGCCGGCCGGGCTGGCCCTGGTCGGCAGCGGCCGGGTCAACGCGCTGGACGTACGGATCATCGACCCGGGCACCTCCACGGTGCTGCCGGACGGTCGGGTCGGCGAGGTGTGGATCCGGGGCGGCAGCGTGACCCGGGGCTACTGGGGGGACCCGGAGGCGACCCGGCGGGCCTTCGGCGCGGTGACCGCGGACGGCGACGGCGGTTTCCTGCGTACCGGTGACCTCGGCATCTTCGACGACGGCGAGCTGTACGTCACCGGCCGGATCAAGGAAATGATGATCGTGCACGGCCGCAACCTCTACCCGCACGACGTGGAGCGCGAGGTCCGGGAGGTGGCCGAGGCGTTCGCCGGGCTGCCCTGCGCGGTCTTCGCGGTGCCGGCGCCCCGGGAGGAGATCGTGGTCGTCCAGGAACTCCGGACCCGGAGCCGGGACGCCGCCGAGATCGCCGGGCTGGCCGGTGCGGTCAAGTCGACGCTGAGCCGGATCCTCGGGGTCCGGGTGGCGAACGTCGTCTTCGTCCGGGTCGGGCAGGTCCGGCGGACCACCAGCGGGAAGATCCAGCGGACCATGATGCGGGAACTCTTCGTCTCCGGTGTGTTGGACGCGACGTACGAGGATCTCGATCTGGAGGTCCGGAACCGCTACCGGGCCGAGCGTGCCGCGCTGCCGGTGCCGGCCGGGCGGGGGTGACCGGGATGCGCTATCCCGCCTTCGCCCTCGCCGAACACCTCGACCACGGCCTCGGCGACCCGCGCGACCCGGCCCGGCCGGCCTCGTTCGCCCGCTGCGTCGCGCTGGACAGCCGGGAGGAGTTCCCGGCGGAGATCTGCGCCGAACTGGACCGGCTCGGGCTGCCCCGCTTCTACGTACCGGCCGAGTACGGTGGCGAGCTGCGCAGCTACGAGGAACTGCTGCACGCGGTACGGATCCTGGCCCGCCGGGACCTGACCGTCGCGATCGGACACGGCAAGACGTACCTCGGCGCGGTCTCCGCCTGGGTGGGCGCCACTCCGGAGCAGGCTCGGAGGGTCGGTGCCGAGGTGCTGGCCGGCAGCGTCATCTCGCTGGCGCTGACCGAGCGGGAGCACGGCAGCGATCTGCTCGCCGGTGAGGTGTCGGCGGTGCCGACCGGGGACGGCTACCGGGTCGACGGCGAGAAGTGGCTGATCAACAACGCCAGCCGGGGTGACCTGGTCTGCGTACTGGCCCGGACCGAACCGGCCGGCGGCACCCGGGGCTTCAGCCTGCTGCTGGTGGACAAGCGACGGCTCGCCCCCGGTACCTTCCGCTGTCTGCCGAAGGAGCGGACCCACGGGGTACGCGGCGCCGACATCAGCGGGATCGCCTTCACCGGCGCCGAGGTGCCGGCCGAGGCGCTGCTCGGTGCGACCGGCGCCGGCCCGGAGATCGTGCTGAAGAGTGTCCAGCTCACCCGCACCATGTGCGCGGCGATGTCGCTGGGCCTGGCCGACCAGGCGCTGCGGCTGGTCCTCGACTTCGCCACCGGGCACCGGCTGTACGACCGACCGCTGGTCGACCTGCCGCACGCGAACCGCACCCTGACCGAGGCGTACGTCGACCTGCTGATCGGCGAGGCGACCAGCGTGCTGACCGCGCGCGGCATCCACGCCACGCCCGGCGAGCTGAGCGTCACCTCGGCGGTCGCCAAATACCTGGTGCCGACGATGATGGACCGGACCATCCCGCGGCTCGGCCAGGTGCTCGGGGCCCGCGCCCTGCTCACCGAGGACCACGCCGACGGGCTGTTCCAGAAGATCGAACGCGACCACCGGATCGTCGGGATCTTCGACGGCAACACCCTGGTCAACCTGAACACCCTGGTCAACCAGTTCCCCGGCCTGGTCCGGGGCTACCGGCGGGGCGTGGTCGACCCGGGGCTGGTCGACACCGTCGAGTTGGCCCGGCCGCTGCCGGACTTCGACCGGAGCCGCCTCGCCCTGCTCTCCCGGACCGGGTGCAGCGTGGTCCAGCACCTGCCGGCCGCCGTCGCCGAGGTACTGGAGCTGGTCGACGCCGGCATCGCCCCGCCGGCCCTGGCCGTACAGGCCGAGACGCTGGCCGGGCTGGTTGACGGGCTGCACGAGCGGATGGCGGCGTACCGGCCGCAGCCCCGGCAGGTGCCGGCCGAGGCGTTCGGCATGGCCGGCGAGTACGCGCTCGCCTTCGCCGCCGCCGCCTGCCTGCACCTGTGGCTGCGCAACCGGCACTGGCTCTCCGACGGGCCGACCGCGCCGCTCTGGGCGGACGCCCGCTGGCTGCGCGCCTGCCTGCACCGGCTGATCGGGCAGCTCCGCCCGGCCACCGCGACCGGGTCCGGCTCCGACGACGGCGAGGACTACGACCGGCTGCTGCCGGACCTGCGGGCCCAGCACCACGAGGGTCGGCTCTTCTCCCTGCTGCCGGCCCGGCTCGCCGAGGCGGGCGCCCAGCACTCCGAGTCGCCGTCCCGGCTCGCCGAACCGGCCCCGCAGGCGTCCGAGTCTCCGGCGCGGTCCGCCGGAACGGCCGCACAGCTTTCCGAGGTGGCCCGATGACCGTCGACACCGCTCCCGTGCCCGGCACGGCCCCGGCCCTCGGCTCCGAGCCGGACCTGGAGGCGTACCTCGGGGATCCGCACGACCCGGCGAACCCGGTCGGCTATCCGGCGGTGCTCGCCGCCGACGAGCGCGGCGAACTGCTCGCCGAGGGCGAGCGGGCGCTCGACGGGTACGGGCTGAACGCCGAGTTCGTGCCCCGGGCCCTCGGCGGCCGGTTCGACCGGGCCGACCGGCTGGCCCAGGTGCTGCGCGCGGTGTTCCGCCGGGACACCACCCTCGGGGTCGGCTACGGGGTCACCACCTTCATCGCCGCCACCCCGGTCTGGACCAGTGGCACCGCCGAGCAGCGGCGCTGGATGGCCGACCTGCTGCTGCGGCACGGCAAGGCGTCGGCCGGCTACAACGAGCTGGCGCACGGCACCGACTTCGGCCGGGCCGCGCTGCAGGCCCGGCTCGACGGCGACCACTTCGTGGTGACCGGTCGCAAGGAGATGGTCGGCAACCTGAGCCGGGCGGACGCGGTGACCCTCTTCGCCCGCACCGACGACCGGCTGGGCAGCCGCAGCCACTCACACCTGTTACTGGACATGGCCGCGCTGCCGGCGGCGCACCGCCGGCACCTCCGCCGCTACCACACCGCCGGTGTCCGCGGGGTACTGCTCGGCGGGCTGGAGTTCACCGACTGCCCGGTACCGGCCGACGCCGTCGTCGGCGACCTCGGCAGTGCGATGGAGACGGTGCTGCGGGCGTTCCAGGTGACCCGGGGCGTACTGCCCGGGATGGCGGTCGGGATCGTCGACACCCAACTGCGTACGGTGCTGCGGTTCGCCCTCGACCGCCGGCTGTACGGGATGCCGGTGGCCGAGCTGCCGCACGCCCGGGCCACCCTGGTCGACGGCTTCCTGGACCTGCTGATCAGCGACTGCCTGGCCACCGTGGTCGCCCGGGCCCTGCACGTGCTGCCGGAGCAGACCAGTGTGTACAGCGCGGCCGTGAAATACCTGGTGCCGAAGCTGTTGCAGGAGGCGGCGCACCGGCTCTCGGTGGTACTCGGCGCGCGGTCGTACCTGCGGGACGGCCCGTACGCGATCTTCCAGAAGAACCTGCGGGACCTGCTCGCCGCGACGCTCACCCACGCCAGCGCGGCGGTCTGCCAGGCGACGATCATCCCGCAACTGCCCCGGCTGGCCCAGCAGGGCTGGCGGTCCAGCCCGCCTCCGCCGCCGGCACTGTTCCGGCTCGCCGACCCGTTGCCCCCGCTGGACTTCGCCGGCCTTGGGCTCTCCGCCCGGGGGATGGACAGCCTGACCGCCACGCTCCGGGAGTACCTCGCCGGACCGGGCAACGATCCGGCGGTCGCCCGGCTCTGCGGGCTCTTCACCGCCGAACTCGACCGGCTCGCCGAGGTCTGCGCCGAGCTGCCGCCCCGGGACCGTACGGTGATCGCCGGCCGGCGCAGCTTCGACCTGACCGACCGGTACGCGACCGTGCTGGCCGCCGCCGCCTGCCTCGGGGTGTGGTGGCACAACCAGGACGACCCGTTCCTGCGGGACACCCCGTGGCTGCTCGCCGCGCTGTCCCGGCTGGCCGGACGGCTGGGCCTCGACCCGGGCGCGGCACCGGACGGGCTGGAGCGACACCTCTTCATCGAGCTGCTGGAGCGTCACGAGGAGAACCGCGGCTTCGATCTCGTCAACCGGCACCTCGCCGGCTGACCAACCCCGTCCGTACGTCGAAGGAGTGCACCATGTCCGGAACCATCCAAGACACGTCCGTCGAGGCCATCCGTACCTGGCTGGTCGGCCGGATCGCCTTCTACCTGCAACGGTCGGCCGAGGAGATCGACGCCGACGCGCCGCTGGTCGAGATCGGCCTCGACTCGGTCTACGCGATGACCCTGAGCGGGGACGTGGAGGAGCGGTTCGACCTCGAGGTGGAGCCGACGATGGCCTGGGACCACCCGACCGTGAACGCCCTCGCCGGCTACCTGCACGGCCTCCTGGGGTCCCGGGGTTAACGCCTCCCCATGGCTGGAAGCCGGGGGATTTCTGGCTCGGACCGCACCCGACCACCATTCCGGAAGGAGGTGATCGCATGTCTCACGTCGTCGGCACCAGCACGGCCGCGTTCTGCCGTGGCGAGGATCGTCCTCGCGGCGTTCCGGTCCCGACCCGCGGTGTACCCGCAGGTGTCGCACCGGAAGACTCTGACACCCAGCCCGAGGCGGTGCTTGGCTCTCGTACCGCACTGCGAGCAGGTCATCGTGGTGTAGGCGGGCGGCACCAACACCACCTTCCGGCCCGCCCGCCGGCCACGGTCGACAAGTTCCCGCTTCGCCGCCCCAATCGCCGCATCAGCGGCCTTACGCGCCATCCGGGACTTGGCGAGGAACTTTGGCTTGAAGTCCTCGATCGCGATCGTCGCGTGGTTGTCGACGATCTTCTTCGCCCAGACGCGGGCGTCGTGGGTGTTCTGCCGGGCCGCCTTCTTCGCGACCTTCGCTGCCTGCCGTTTGGCCCGCAGGTAGCCCTTCGACGGTGTGACACCCCTCAGGCGCCGGCGGCGGGCCATCCGGCGCTGGAGTTTGGCGAGTTCGGCGGCGCACCGTTTTCGGTGGCCGAGGTACGGCAGGTCGTAGGTGGGGTCGGTGGTCGTCGCGGTCGTGGTGACGCCCCAGTCGATACCGATCGCCCCCGCGACATCGGGCGCGGGTGTGGCTTGGCGGCGGACGACGAAAGAGGCGTACCAGTGCCCGAGGCTGTCCTGGTAGACGCGGACGCTGGTCGGATCGGGCGGCAGCTCACGGGACCAGACGACCGGAATGGTGACGCCGCCGGGCAGTCGAAGCCGCTGGTCGCGGATCGAGAACCCACGCCTGGTGTATTCGAGGCTGGGCAGCGTGCCTTTCAGCCGCTTGACCCTCGGCCGGCCGCGTCCCTTCACCCTGAAGGAGTGCTGAAGGGCGAGAGCGTAGGTACGCAACGTCTGCTGCTGCGCGACCTGGGACCCGTCCCGCAGCCACGACGAGCGGGCTCGCGCCTCGGTCAGCAGCTTCGACAGCTTGCCGAGGGTTGGCCTACGCCCGGTCTTGTACTGGTGGACGGCCTCGTTCCACAGCCAGCGGCAGCGTCCCCATTCGGCCAACAGCGCGGCCCGCGCGGTCGCGCCGGGGCGCAACCGGTAGGTGTACCGCACCGTCTCGTCCACACCCGGAAGCATCCCAGCCGCATCCGACAGGTTTTGCCCCACAGAGGAGCCGCCGCCATGCCGAGAACTAACACCACGCCTGACCGCCCTGTCCTCCCCATGGCTCAAGCCAGCGGTTTCTTAGGCGGCTGCTGATGGCGGTTCAGTCGACCGGGTCGGGCCAGCCGTCGGCCGGGCCGGAGGAGTCGCGGCCCGGCCCCGGCCATCCGCTCTCGGTCGGGCAGGAGGCGCTCTGGTTCCTCCACCAGCTCGCGCCGGAGAGCCCGGCGTACAACATCGCGCTCGCGGTCCGGGTCCGGACCGCGCTGGACGGGGCGGCGCTGGCCCGGGCGGTCGACGCGCTGGTGGCCCGGCATCCGGTGCTCGGCGCGGCCTTCGCCGAGGTCGACGGGGTACCCCGGCAGTTCCTGCCGCCGGCCGCTCCGGTGGCCGGGGCCGGGACGACCGCCTCCCGGTGGCTGGAGATCCGGGACGTTCCCGGCCGTACCGACGAGGCGCTGCTCGGGCTGGCCCGGTCGGTCGGCGAGGTGCCGTTCCGGCTCGGTGCCGCAGACGTCTTCCGGGTGGTGCTGCTGCGCCGGTCCGCCGACGACGCCGCCCTGGTACTGGTCACCCACCACATCATCAGCGACGCCATGTCGCAGTGGCTGCTGCTGCGCGACCTGCTGGCCGGCTACCGGGGGATCGCGGCCGGTGCCGAGCCGGACTGGGCGCCGCTGACCGCGAGCTTCCTGGACCACGTCGAGGCGGAGCGGGTACTCCTCGACTCGCCCCGCCGCGACCGGCTGGAGCGGTACTGGCGGGACCGCTGCACCGGGGTGGCGGCCGGGGCGATCCCGGTCGACCGGCCCCGGCCGGAGCGGCAGACGTTCGACGGGGCGACCCAGCACTGGCGGCTGCCCGACGAGCTGGCGGCCCGGGTCCGGGCGGCGGCCACGGCGGCCCGGGTCACCCCGTTCGCCTTCATGCTCGGGGTCTTCCAGGCCACCCTGTTCCGGTACGGCGGCCAGGACGACTTCGCGGTCGGCTGCCCGGTGGCGACCCGGCACGGCCGGGGGCTGCGGGACGTGGTCGGCTACCTGGTCAACACGCTGGTGTTGCGTTCGTCCTTCGCCCCCGGGGCCACCTTCGCCGACGCGGTGGCGGCGGCACACCGGGAACTCCTCTCCGGACTGGCCCACGCCGGCTACCCGTTCCCGCTGCTGGACCGGATGCTCGGCGGAGCCCGGGGCACCAGCCGGTCACCGCTGTTCCGGATCGCCTTCACGATGGTGGCGGCGGACCGGCTCGACCCGCCGCTGCCGCTGCTGCCGGAGGGCGCCGTCGTCGGCCCGGAGATCTCCTACGCCGGGCTGCGGCTGGCCGCGTTCGACGTCCCGCAGATGGAGGGGCAGTTCGACCTCAACGTGGAGCTGCGGCAGGCGGAGGATTCACTCACCGGAGTCTTCCGGTACAACACGGATTTGTTCGACGGTGCGACCATAGAGCGGCTTACCGGGCACTACCGCCGGCTGCTGGAGGCGGCCACCGCCGACCCGACGCGCCGGATCGACCGGGTCTCCCTTGTCGACAGCGCACAACTGGAACAACTGCTCGCTTTGGGAACCGGCGGGGTCTCGCCCGGGCAGTGAACCTTTCTCAACCTGAACCGCGTGGCGCTCGCACACCGCGTCCGACCGCAAGGGAAGGTCGAGAAAGGTCGGTGACACGCAGGGAACCGTCCGAAACCCGGGATAGCTCAGGGTCGCCGGTCCGGGGGTTCTCAGGGTGGTATCTCATGTGTCGATCTAACGAACAGTGATTGGATGCTCGCTATGGAGCAGGCTGTGCGGCTGGAGTCGCTGAGCAAGACGTACGGTTCGGGTCAGAACGCGGTGACCGCCCTGAGAGACGTGTCGCTCGATCTCCGGGCCGGAAGCTTCACCGCGATCATGGGGCCGTCCGGCTCGGGCAAGTCGACCCTGTTGCAGTGCGCGGCAGGGCTGGACCGGCCGACCGGTGGCCGGGTGGTGATCGGCGGCACCGACCTGACCGGGTTGAGCGAGACCGCGCTGACCCTGCTCCGGCGAGACAAGATCGGCTTCGTCTTCCAGGCGTTCAACCTGCTGCCGTCGCTGACCGCCGAGCAGAACGTGGCGCTGCCGCTGCGGCTGGCCGGCCGCAAGCCGAGCCGGTCCCAGGTGGCGGAGGTACTCGCCGAGGTGGGCCTCGGCAACCGGGGCGGGCATCGCCCGGCGCAGCTCTCCGGCGGCCAGCAGCAGCGGGTCGCGATCGCCCGCGCCCTGGTGACGAAGCCGGCGGTGCTCTTCGCGGACGAGCCGACCGGCGCGCTGGACACCAGCACCAGCCGGGAGGTGCTGGCGCTGCTGCGCGGCCTGGTCGACCGGCACGGGCAGACCATCGTGATGGTCACGCACGACCCGGTGACCGCCGCCAACGCGGACCGGGTGGTCTTCCTCGCCGACGGGGTGCTCGCCGGTGAACTGGTCAACCCGACGGCGGAGGCGATCGCCGCCCGGATGACGCGCATGGAGGTCGGCGCGTGCTGAGTATCGCCTTGCAGACGCTGCGGGTGCGCTGGGCCGCCTTCGTCGGTACGTTCGTCGCGCTGACCCTGGGCGCCGCGATGATCGCCGCCATGGGGCTGGAGATCGGCGCCACCCTGGGGCTGCCGGAACGGGCGCCGCAGCGGTTCGCCGCCGCCCCGGTGGTGGTCGCCGCGCTCGACCCGGAGTGGGATCCGGCCCGGCACGACCCGGGCAGCCGCTCGCTGATCCAGGCCCGGGGCATCTCGGAGACGCTGGCCGCCGAGGTGGGCGCGTTGGGCCGCACCGTACCGGTCCGCTCCTTCTACGCCCAGCTCTCCGGCGGCCCCGACGACCAGGTCGGACACGGCTGGTCCAGCGCCGAGTTCGCGCCGTACGCGCTGGCCGCCGGCCGGGCACCGCAGGCCGACTCCGAGGTCGTGGTGCCGAGCGGCGGTGCCGGACCGGGCGAGCGGGTCACCGTCTTCACCACCGGCGGGCCACAGGACTACACCGTCGCCGGGGTGACCGCGCCGGCCGACTTCGAGTCCGCGGTCTTCTTCACCGAGGCCGAGGCGGCCCGGCTCTCGCCCCGGGTCGAGGCGCTGGTCGCCTACGGGGCGCCGGAGGCGGTACGGCAGGCCGTCGGCGGCGACGCCGAGGTGCTCACCGGAGACCGGCGCAACGTGCTGGACCCGAGCTACAACGCCGACCGGGAGGCGATCGACAACACCCAGACGCTGCTGCCGATCACCGCCGTGGTCGCCGGCTTCGTCTCGATCTTCCTGGTCGCCTCGACGTTCGCCTTCGCGGTCGCCCAGCGGCGCCGGGAGATCGCGCTGCTTCGCACGGTCGGCGCGACACCCCGGCAGGTACGCCGGATGGTGCTGACCGAGGCGTTCGTGGTCGGGCTCGGCTCCGCGGTCGCCGGCTGCGCCCTCGGACTGGGTACCGCGCCGCTGCTGGCCGGCTGGATGGTCGACCTGGGGCTCGCACCGCCGTGGTTCACCGTCGAGTTCTCCACCGGTCCGGCGGTCTGGGTGCCGCTGCTGATCGCGTTCTGCATGGGAATGGGCGTGGCGCTGGCCGGGGTCTGGGCGGCGTCCCGCCGGGCCGGCGACGTACGCCCGATCGAGGCGCTCCGGGACGCCGCCGTGGACACCCGCACCATGACCTCCGGCCGGTGGCTCTACGGGCTGATGGCGTTGGCCTTCGGCCTGGTCACCATCGGCTGGGTGGCGCTGGTGAACCCGGGCATGGTGATGGTGCCGACCCGGTACATCGGGGTGCTGATGTTCCCGATCCTCGCCTTCGCGCTGCTCGCCCCGGTGGTGGTCAAGCCGATCGCCCGGCTGATCACCTGGCCGCTCGGCCGGCTCGGCGGTGCCGCCGGGATGCTGGTCCGGGAGAGCGCGCTGACCGCGGTGCGGCGTACCGCGGCCACCGCCGCGCCGGTGCTGCTCACCGTCGGGCTCTCCATCTCGCTGCTCGGTGCCGCCGCGACCATCGACCGGGCCAAGGACAGCGGCCGGCGCAACCAGGTCACCGCCGACTTCGTGGTCACCCCGGACGGTACGCCCGGAGTCAACGAGGCGGTCACCGAACGGGTCCGGGCGATCCCCGGCGTCGACGTGGTCGCCGCGCTGCCGACCATGGTGTACGCCCGGGACGACGCCCGACTCGCCGACTACGAGGCGCTGGCCGTCGACCCGGCGGCCCTGTCCAGCACCCTGACCCTGCCGGTCGACGAGGGCAACCCGGCCGACCTGCGCGACGACAGCATCGTCGTCAACGACGACTGGGGGGTCGGGGTCGGCGAGACCGTCGAGGTCTTCATGGCCGACGGCAGTACCGTGCCGCTGCGAGTGGTGGCGGTGCTGAACACCACCTCCGGCAGCAACGACGTCGCCTACCTGAGCACCAAGTACGCCGGCACCGCCAAGTACGCCTTCACCGGGCTGGCCCGCCGGGTCTACGTCTCGCTGCGCGACGGCACCGACCCGGCGACCGTCCGGGCCGCCCTGGAGTCCGCCACCGCCGGGCAGGGTGCCCGGGCGATCGCGGCCGAGGACTGGCTCGGCGAGGAGAGCAGCGAGAACAGCGAGACGACCTCGCTGGGCATGCTGCTGGTGCTCGGCATCGCGATCGTCTTCTGTTTCATCGCCATCGTCAACACGCTGGTGATGGCGACCTCGGACCGGCTCCGGGACCTGGCGATCCTGCGGCTGGCCGGGGCCACCCCGCCACAGGTGCTGCGGGTCTTCGCCGCCGAGTCGCTGCTGGTGGCCGGCGTCGGCGTACTGCTCGCGGTGGGGGCGTCGGCGGTGAACCTGGCCGGGGTACGGCTCGCCCTGGGGCAGCTCGTCGGGGCCACCCCGGTCAGCGTGCCGTGGGGCACCGTCGCGGTGATCACGGTGATCAGCGCCGGACTGGCCGTACTCGGTGCCGTGGTGCCGGTCCGGCTGGCGTTCCGGTCCCGCGCGGTCGAGCTGGCCGGCGTACGCGAGTAACCGCCCACATCGGACCTGTCCGGGCTCCGCCATCCCGACATTTCGTCGGTGGCGGAGCCCGGTTCGTTTTGGAAGATAGTTTCGATATGGGGCTGGTATAGCCGCGGGTCGCAGGATGACAAGGAGCCGAGAAAGCAGGCCGGCACCAACCGTGGGAACGCCACCTGACGGTGACGTTTTCCGGGACAGTAACTGACCCGCGAAGGGAAAGCCGTGCCAATGGACCTCTTACAACCTGGAGAGCGCGGCGCCTGCACGCCGTCCTCCACCGGCGGCCACGACCAACCGCAAGGGGAGGTTGAAAAAGGTTCACCGCACGCGCTGAAGGGCATCCTCTCGGCCGTCGGGAACACGCCTCTGGTGGAACTCGAACGTCTGATACCGGATTCACGAATTAAGGTGTTCGCGAAACTGGAGCGGTTCAATCCCGGCGGCAGCGTCAAGGATCGGACCGCACTGAGCATGCTGCTGGACAAAATCCGCAGCGGCGAGCTACAGCCGGGCCGATCGGTGGTGGTCGAGTCCAGCTCGGGAAACCTGGCGGTCGGGCTCGCCCAGATCTGCCGGTATTTCGGGCTCCGGTTCGTCTGTGTCGTGGACGCCAAGACGACCGAACAGAACATCGCGATACTGCGGGCGTACCAGGCGTCGGTCGAGGTGGTGAACCGGCCCGACCCGGACAGCGGCGAGTACCTGCCGGTGCGGGTACGCCGGGTCCGCGAACTGGTGGCGAACACCCCGCACGCGTTCTGGCCCAACCAGTACGCGAACCCGCTCAACCCGATCGCGCACCGGCAGACCATGGGCGAGATCGTCGAGGCGCTCGACGGTTCCGTCGACTACCTGTTCTGTGCGGTCAGTTCCTGCGGCACCCTGCGCGGCTGCGCGGACTACGTCCGCGAGCACGGGCTGAAGACGAAGATCGTCGCGGTCGACGCCGTCGGCAGCATGATCTTCGACGGGCAGCAGCCGATCGAGCGGCTACTGCCCGGACACGGTGCGTCGCTGCGGCCGGGACTCTTCGACCCGGACGCCGCCGACGAGGTCATCCACGTGACCGACCTCGAGTGCGTCGCCGCCTGCCGCCGGCTCACCGCCCGGGAGGCGATCCTGGCCGGCGGTTCCTCCGGGGCCACCGTCGCCGCCCTGGAACGGCGCAGCCCGACCATTCCCGAGGGCGCGAAATGCGTGCTCATCTTCCCCGACGGTGGCGACCGCTACCTCGGCACGATCTATTCCGACGACTGGGTACGGAGCCGCTTCGGTGAAGTTTCGCACCTCTGGAAGGAAGCTGCCGGTGGTGATCAGGCCTGATGCTGATCCTTCGACATGACGACGTGCAACAGATCCTCGCCGAGCGCGAACTCGCGCTGATCGAGCTGGTCGGCGAGGCGTACAAGTTGCACGACGAGGGCGCCACCGCGGTGCCGCACTCGACGTTCCTCCGTTTTCCCGACCAGCCCCGCAACCGGATCATCGGGCTGCCCGCGTACGTCGGCGGGAAGTCGCCGGCCGCCGGGATGAAGTGGATCGCCTCCTGGCCGGGGAACATCACCGCCGGGCTGGCCCGGGCCAGCGCCTCGATCGTGATCAACGATCTGGAGACCGGGCAGCCGACGGCACTGCTCGAAGGCTCGGTGATCTCGGCCAAGCGGACCGCGGCCAGTGCCGCGCTCGCGGCCCGGCTGCTGGTCCGCGAGCCGGGCCCGAGCGGGGTGACGCTGATCGGCTGCGGCGTGATCAACCTGGAGGTACTGCGCTTCCTGCTCGCCGCGCTGCCCACGCTGACCGAGGTGACCCTCTTCGACAGCGACTGCACCCGGGCGGCGGCGTTCGCCCGGGACTGCGCCGACCTCTCGCCGACCCTGCACGTGACGCTGGCCGCCGACGTCGGCCGGGCCGTCGCGGCGCATGACCTGGTCTCGATCGCCACCACGGCGGCCGAGCCGCACCTCGACCTCGGCCCGGCCCGGCCCGGCACGGTGCTGCACGTCTCGCTGCGCGACCTGGCCCCGGCGACGATCCTGGCCAGCCAGAACGTGGTCGACGACGCCGACCACGTGTGCCGGGAGCGGACCTCGCTGCACCTCACCGAGTTGCAGGTGGGGCACCGGGACTTCATCGACGCGCCGATCGGCCAGATCCTGCGCGGCACCGGCGGCTTCCGCCGCGATCCCGACCGGACGGTGGTCTACTCGCCGTTCGGCCTCGGCGCCCTGGACATCGCCCTCGCGGAGTTCGTCCGGGCCGCCGCCGTCGAGCGTGGCCTCGGCATCCGCGTCGACGAGTTCCTGCCCGTTTCGGGCGGCACCGCGAATCCCAGGTGATCCGGCCCGCTCCGGGCGGCACTGCGTCCCAGGTGATCCGGCCCCGGCCGGAGCCCAGACCAATCATGAGGAGTTCCGATGGCTGACGAGCAGAACGACGACCGGGTGTACCGGGTGGTCCGCAACGACGAGGAGCAGTACTCCATCTGGCCCGCCGACCGGGATCTGCCGGCGGGCTGGCACGCCGAGGGCACCGAGGGCCCGCGTGCCGACTGCCTCGCCCGGATCGGCGAGGTCTGGACCGACATGCGCCCGCTGAGCCTGCGCCAGCGGATGGCGGCGGCGCAGAGCTGACCGCCCCCGCGACGAGGTGAGGAGCACCCATGAACCCCGATCGAAGCCGGACTGACCTGGTCGACGACTCCAGCGGGCCGGCCGGCGTCGCCGGGTCCGCCAACACCCTGCCGGCGCTGGTCGCCCGCCAGGTGGCGGCCACGCCCGACGCGGTCGCCGTGCTGGCCGGCGACGTCGAGGTGACGTACGCCGAACTGGACCGCCGGGCCAACCGGCTGGCCCGGTACCTGCGCGGCCTCGGTGCCGGGCCCGACGCGCTGGTCGGGGTCTGCCTGCCGCGCGGCGTGGACCTGGTCGTCGCGCTGCTCGGCGTCTGGAAGGTGGGTGCCGGCTACGTTCCGCTCAGCCCGGACCACCCGCGGGACTGGGCGACCTGGGTACTCACCGACACCGGCGCCGGGATCGTGCTCACCGGATCGGCCCACGCCGAGCTGGTGGCCGGTACCGGCGCCCGGATGGTCTGCCTCGACGACGTCTCGGCCGAACTCGCCGGGCTGTCCGACGAGGCGCCGGTCAACCCGGCGACCGGGGACGACCTCGCCTACGCGATCTACACCTCCGGTTCCACCGGCCGGCCCAAGGGCGTCATGATCAGCCACGCGGCGATCGCCAACCGGGTCGACTGGGCGGTCCGGCAGCACGGCCTCGGCCCGGCCGACCGGGTGTTGCAGAAGACCGCGCTCACCTTCGACGCGGCCTGCTGGGAGTTCTTCGCCCCGCTGGTCAGCGGCGGTGCGGTGGTACTCGCCCCGGTCGGCGCCGAGCACGACCCGGCGGCGCTGGTCCGGGCGATCAGCCGGTACGGCGTCACCGTCTTCCAGGGCGTACCGTCGGTGCTCCGGCTGGTCGCCGACGATCCGGGCTGGCGGGACTGCACCTCGCTGCGACTGCTCTTCTCGGCCGGCGAGCCGCTGCACGCCGAGCTGTGCCGGCGGCTCACCGACGGGCTCAAGGTCAGCCTCTGGAACACGTACGGGCCGACCGAGTGCGCCATCGACGTGACCGCGCACCCGTACGACCCGGCGCTGCCGACCGGCCCGGTGCCGATCGGCCGGCCGCTGGCCAACCTGCGGGTGCTGGTACTCGACCCGAACGGTGACCCGGTGCCGGTCGGGGTCGCCGGTGAACTGCACGCCGGCGGGGTCGGAGTGGCCCGGGGCTACCTCGGCCGGCCGGACCTGACCGCCGAGAAGTTCGTCCCGGACCCGTACGGGCCGCCGGGGTCCCGGCTCTACCGCACCGGTGACCTGGTGCGGTGGCGGGCCGACGCGACCCTGGAGTACATCGGGCGGCTCGACCACCAGGTGAAGGTGAACGGCGTCCGGATCGAGCCCGGCGAGGTGGAGTCCGCGCTGGTCGCCCACCCGGACGTCAGCGCCGCGGTGGTACTCGCGGTGGAGACCGCCGAGGGCGGCAAGCGGCTCGTCGGGTACGTCACCGGCGAGCGGGTGCCGAGCGCCGACCGGCTGCGTACCTTCCTCCGGGACCGGCTGCCCGACCCGATGATCCCGGCCGCCTTCGTGGCGATGCCGGAGTTCCCGCTGAACAGCAGCGGCAAGGTGGACCGGGCCGCGCTGCCGGCGCCGGAGTCCGCAGCCGAGGACGGCCGCCCGCCGTACGTGGCGCCGCGTACCGCCGCCGAGCGGATGGTCGCCCGTTCCTGGGCGGAACTGCTCAAGGCGGACCGGGTCGGCGCGCACGATGACTTCTTCTCGCTCGGCGGCTCCTCGTTGCTGCTCACCCGGCTCGCCAACCAGCTCCGGGCGGCCTCCGGCAGCAAGGTCGCGCTGCGCGGCCTCTTCGCCGCGCCCACCGTGGAGCAGCAGGCGAAGCTGATCGCGGTACCGGAGGACGACGGCCCGCCGTTGGTCCCGGTGTCCCGGACCGGGCCGCTGCCGCTCTCCTTCGGGCAGCGCCGGCTCTGGTTCCTGGACCGGCTGGAGCCGGGCAACACCGAGTGGGTCGCCCCGCTCTTCGTCCGGCTCGGACCGGAGGTCGACCAGCGCACGGTCCGGCAGGCGTTGGACGCGCTGGCCGAGCGGCACGAGATCCTCCGCACCCGCTACGTCGAGGAGGCCGGCGAGCCCCGCCAGGTGATCGACGCGCCGGGCCCGGTCGAGCTGCGGGTGGTCGAGGCCGACTCCGCCGACCTGGAGACGGTGTTCCGGGGCGAGTTCGAGCGCGGCTTCAACCTGGCCACCGGCCCGGTCTGGCGGGCGCTGCTGGTCCGCTTCCCGGGCGTGCCGACGCCCACCCCGCCGACCTCGGTGCGGATTCCGGCCACCGCCGGCCGGGCCCCGGCGGGCGAGTCGGTACTGCTGCTCACCCTGCACCACATCGCCTGCGACGGCTGGTCGTCGGTGGTGCTGGAGCGGGAGCTGCGGGAACTCTGCGCGGCGGTGGCGGCCGGACGTACCCCGGAACTGCCGGCGCAGCCGGTCCAGTACCCGGACTTCGCGAGTTGGCAGCAGGGCTGGCTGACCCAGGAGGTGCTGGCGGCCGAGCTGGCGTACTGGCGGAAGACCCTCGACGGGCTCGGGCCGCTGGACCTGCCGACCGACCGGCCCCGACCGGCCCGCCGCGACCCCAAGGGTGCGCTCGCCCCGTTCACCATCCCGACCGCGCTGGCCGGCGCGATCCGCGACCTGGGCCGGCGGTACGGCGCCTCGCCGTACATGACGATGCTGACCGCGTTCAGCACCCTGCTCGCCCGGTACGCCGGCCGCTGGGACGTCGCCGTCGGCACTCCGGTGGCCGGCCGTAACCGGCCCGAGCTGGAGGACATGGTCGGGTTCTTCCTCAACTCCCTGGTGCTGCGGCCGAACCTGAGCGCCGGAATGCGCTTCGGCGAGGCGCTGGAGGCGACCCGGGAGGTCTGCCGGGGCGCGTTCGCCCACCAGACGCTGCCGTTCGAGCAGCTCGTCGACGACCTCCAGCCGGACCGGGACCTGTCCCGGACCCCGCTGTTCCAGGTCGCCTTCGACCTGCACGACGAGGGACTGACCGGCGGTGCGGTACAGGCGGACGACCTGGCCGCGTTCACCGAGGCGTGGCAGATCGCCAAGACCGACCTGACGCTCTTCGTCCGGGTCCAGGAAGACGGCACGATGCTCGGCGCCCTGGAGTACGCGACCGCGCTCTTCGACCGCTCCACCGTGGACCGGATGGGCGGGCATCTGGTCCGGCTGCTCCAGGCGGTCACCGCCGATCCGGAGCTGCGGCTCGGCACGGTCGACTTCCTCGACCCGGTCGACGAGCTGATCGGCACCGGCCGGGCCGATCCGTTCCGCACCGGTACCCCGGACCGCTGCCTGCACCAGGTCTTCGAGGAGCGGGTACTGCTCGCCCCGGACGCGGTGGCGGTGACCTTCGAGGGCGTCTCGCTGACGTATGCCGAGGTGAACGTCCGGGCGAACCGGCTGGCGCACCGGCTGCGCGCCTCCGGGATCGGCTCCGGCTCGCTGGTCGGGGTCTGCCTGGAGCGGGGCATCGACCTCGTCCCGGCCCTGGTGGGCGTGCTGAAGTCCGGGGCGGCGTACCTGCCGCTGGATCCGGCGCAGCCGGTGGACCGGCTGGGCTTCATGGTCGGCGACGCGGGTACGCCGGTGATCGTCACGCAGGCGTCGCTGGTCGGGACGGTCTCCGGGTTCTTCGACGGTGAGCTGCTGGTGCTGGACCAGGAGGACCTGTCGGGGCAGTCGGCGGAGAACCCGGCGTCGGTGTCGCACCCCGAGGACCTGATCTACGTGATCTACACGTCGGGGTCGACGGGCCGGCCGAAGGGGGTCTGCCTGACCCACGCCAACGTGCTGCGGCTGTTCGGCACCACCCATCCGCGGTTCGGCTTCACCACCGACGACGTGTGGACGCTGTTCCACTCGTACGCCTTCGACTTCTCGGTCTGGGAGTTCTGGGGCGCGCTGGTCTACGGCGGTCGGCTGGTGGTGGTGCCGCGCGAGGTGACCCGGCTGCCGGACGAGTTCCTGGAACTGCTGGTCCGGGAGCGGGTGACGGTGCTCAACCAGACCCCGTCGGCGTTCCGCGCCCTGGTCGGGTTCGCCCGGGACGGCGACTCCCGGCTGGACCGGTTGGCGCTGCGTACGGTGGTCTTCGGCGGCGAGAAACTGGAGATGGCCGAGCTGGCGCCCTGGGTGGCCCGGTTCGGTGACCGCCCCGCCCTGGTGAACATGTACGGCATCACCGAGACGACGGTGCACTCCAGCTATCACCTGGTGCGGTCGCAGGACATCACCGCACCCGGCAACCCGGTCGGCTATCCGCTCAGCGATCTGCGGATCTACCTCCTGGACGGCTACGGCAACCTGGCGCCGATCGGGGTACCCGGCGAGATCCACGTCGGCGGTCCCGGCGTGGCCCGGGGCTACCTGAACCGGCCGGAGCTGACCGCGCAGCGGTTCGTGCCGGACCCGTTCGCGGTCGAGCCGGGTGCTCGGATGTACCGCAGTGGTGACCTGGCGAGGCGTCGGCCCGACGGTGGGTTGGACTTCCTGGGCCGGATCGACGACCAGGTGCAGATCCGGGGCTACCGGGTCGAGCTGGGCGAGATCGAGTCGGTGCTGGCCGAGTACCCGGGAATCCGGGACGCGGTGGTGCTGACCGACGAGCCGGAGCCGGGCCAGCCGCGGATCGTCGCCTACTACGTGTCCGACGCCGACAACCCGCCGAGCGTCGCCGAGCTGGTCGGGCACTGCGGCGGCCGGTTGCCCGACTACATGGTGCCGGGCGTCTTCGTGCCGCTGGAGAAGATCCCGCTGACCGCCAACGGCAAGCTCGACCGTCGCGCCCTGCCCGCACCGGGCCGGACGGTCGCCGAGGTGGACGCCGCGGAGTACGTCGCGCCGCAGGGCCCGGTCGAGGAGCGGATCGCCGAGATCTGGGCCGAGCTGCTCGACGTCGACGCCGGTACCCGGACGAACTTCTTCACCGTCGGCGGCCATTCGATCCTCGCGGTCCGGCTGGCCTCCCGGATCCAGGAGGAGTTCGAGATCGACCTTCCGGTCCGGACCGTCTTCGAGCGGCCCACGATCGCGCGGATCGCCGAGGCGGTCGAGGAGCGGATCCGCGCGGAGATCGACGAGCTTTCCGATTCCGACCTGCTGGCCGGCCTGGCGTTGCTGAAGGAGCAAAAGGGATGAGCACGGGCGAGGGCACGATCGAGCGCAGCGTCGAGGCGGCCCGGGAGGAACTGCTGCGGGCCCGGCTCGCCGGGCGGGTGCGCGGCGCTCGCCGCGCGGCGCTGACCCGGGTGGACCGGAACGGCCCGCTGCCGCTCTCCTTCGGGCAGCAGCAGATGTGGTTCCTGAGCCGGCTGGACCCGGGTAGCTGGGAATACCTGGTGCCGCTCGCGCTGCGGCTGCGCGGCACGCTGGACTCCGTCGCGCTGCGCCGGGCGCTGACCGAGCTGGTCGGCCGGCACGAGATCCTGCGTACCCGGTACGCGCTGGTCGGCGGCGAGCCGATCCAGGTGATCGACCCGGCCGGTCCGGTACGGCTGGCGGTGTCGGACCTGACCGACCTGCCCGAGTCGGAGCGGGAGCGGCGGGGCTTCGAGCGGGCCGCCGAGGAGCCCGCGATCCCGTTCGACCTGGCCACCCAGTGGCCGGTCCGGGCCCGGCTGATCCGGCTGGCCGACGACGACCACCTGCTGGTCGTGGTCTTCCACCACGTCGCCTGCGACGCCTGGTCGGTCGGGGTCTTCGCCGAGGAACTCAGCGAGCTGTACGCCGCCGCGCTCACCGGCCGCACCAGCACCCTCGCCCCGCTGCCGGTGCAGTACGCCGACTACGCCTCCTGGGAGCGGAACCGCTCGCAGGCGGAGCACCAGCGGCACCTGGACTACTGGCGCCGGCAGCTCGCCGGGGTGCCACCGCTGGACCTGCCGGCGGACCGGCCGCGCCCGGCGACCCGGGACTGGGCCGGTGCGGTGGTCGAGCTGGAGCTGCCGGCCGGGCTCGGCGGGCAGCTCCGCGACCTCGCCCAGCGGCACGACGCGACCCTGTTCATGGTGCTGCTCACCGGCTACCAGGCGCTGCTGTCCCGGTACACCGGCGGCACCGACATCCCGGTCGGCACGGTGGTCTCCGGGCGCAACCGGCCCGAGCTGTCCCGGCTGATCGGCTACGGCATCAACAGCCTGGTGATGCGGGCCCGCTGGGATTCCGACATCACCTTCGACGAGCTGCTGGCCGCCAACCGGCAGACCGTACTGGCCGCCTTCGACCACCAGGAGGTGCCGTTCGGGCAGCTCGTCGACGAGCTACAGCCGGAGCGGGACATGTCCCGTACCCCGCTGTTCCAGGTCGCCTTCACCATGCACGAGGCGGGCGGTGCCGGGTACGCGATGCCGGGGCTGGCGGTCTCGGCGCTGGACGCGCTCTCCCAGGTCTCCCGCTTCGACCTGACGCTCCAGATCCAGGAGGCCGCCGACGGCGGGCTGCGGGCCCACCTGGAGTACGCGACCGCGCTCTTCGACGAGTCCACGATGCGGCGGATGGGCGGGCACCTGGTGCGGCTGCTCCAGGCCGTCGTCGCGGACCCGGGCCGGGCGCTCTCCGCGGTCGACCTGCTCGACGACGCTGAGCGGGCCGAGGTTACCGGGGTCGCCGACCCGTTCCGGGTCGACGCGGTGCCGCCGGCCCGGACCGTGCACCAGGTCTTCGAGGAGCGGGTGGCGACCGCGCCGGACGCCGTCGCGGTGGTCTTCGAGGGCACCGAGCTGACGTACGCCGAGGTGAACGCCCGGGCGAACCGGCTGGCGCACCGGCTCCGGGCGCTCGGTGCCGGGCCGGAGTCCCTGGTCGGGGTCTGCCTGGAGCGGGGCATCGACCTGGTGCCGACCCTGCTCGGCGTACTGAAGTCCGGGGCGGCGTACCTGCCGCTGGATCCCGCCCAGCCGGTGGACCGGCTGGGCTTCATGGTCGGTGACGCGGGCGCGGCGGTGATCGTGACGCAGTCGTCGCTGGCCGGGATGGTCGCCGGCTTCTCCGACGGCGCCGTGGTCAACCTGGACGAGGAGGACCTGTCGGGGCAGCCGGTCGAGGATCCGGCCCCGCTCTCCGGCCCGGAGAACCTGATCTACGTCATCTACACGTCGGGGTCGACGGGGCGGCCGAAGGGCGTCTGCCTGACCCACGCCAACGTGCTCCGGCTGCTGACCGTCGGCGAGACCCACTACCGGTTCTCCGCCGACGACGTGTGGCCGCTGTTCCACTCGTACGCCTTCGACGTCTCCGTCTGGGAACTCTGGGGCGCGCTGCTCTACGGCGGCCGGCTGGTGGTGGTGCCGCGCGAGGTGACCCGGGTACCGGACGAGTTCCTGGAGCTGCTGGTCCGGGAGCGGGTCACCGTGCTCAACCAGACTCCGACGGCGTTCCGCAGCCTGGTCGGGTTCGCCCGGGACGAGGACCCCCGGCTCGCCGCCCTGGAGTTGCGGGCGGTGGTCTTCGCCGGCGAGAAGCTGGAGATGGCCGAGCTGGCCCCCTGGACCGACCGGTTCGGCCTGGACCGCCCGGCCCTGCTCAACATGTACGGCATCACCGAGACGACGGTGCACTCCAGCTTCCACCAGGTACGCCCGGAGGACATCACCGACCCCGGCAACCCGGTCGGCTACCCCCTCGGCGACCTGCGGATCTACCTCCTCGACCAGTACGGCAACCTGGTCCCGGTCGGGGTGCCGGGGGAGATCCACGTGGGTGGTCCCGGCGTGGCCCGGGGCTATCTCAAGCGGCCGGAGCTGACCGCGCAGCGGTTCGTGCCGGACCCGTTCGCGGTCGAGCCGGGTGCTCGGATGTACCGCAGTGGTGACCTGGCGAGGCGTCGGCCCGACGGTGGGTTGGACTTCCTGGGTCGGATCGACGACCAGGTGCAGATCCGGGGCTACCGGGTCGAGCTGGGCGAGATCGAGTCGGTGCTCGCCGCGTACCCAGGTGTCCGGGACGCCGTGGTGGTGGTCCGGGAGGACATCCCCGGCGACAAGCGGCTGGCCGGCTACCTGGTGGCCGAGGGCGACCAGGTGCCGAGCCCGGCCGAGCTGCGCGAGTTCCTCGGCCGCAGCCTGCCGGAATACATGGTGCCGGCCGCGTTCGTGCCGCTGGAGAAGATCCCGCTGACCGCCAACGGCAAGCTCGACCGTCGCGCGCTGCCCGCACCGGACCGCGCCGCGCTCTCCGGGGAGCAGGTCTACGTGGCCCCGCGTACCCCGGACGAGGAGCGGGTCGCGGCGATCTGGCGGGACGTGCTCGGGGTGGAGCGGGTCGGCGTGCACGACAGCTTCTTCGACCTCGGTGGACACTCGATCCGGGCGGTGGCCCTGGTCGGCGAGCTGCGGGCGATCGGGCTGGACGTGTCGGTCCGGGACGTCTTCGCGCACCGTACCGTCGCCGAGCTGTGCGGCATCCTCGACGGCCGGTCGGCACCGGCTGAGCAGGAGCGCCCGGTGGCGCCGTTCGAGCTGATCTCCGCCGAGGACCGGGCGAAGGTGCCGGCCGGGGCGAGCGACGCGTACCCGCTGTCCCGGGTCCAGGCCGGCATGGTCGTGGAGATGCTCTCCGACGGGGAGCTGCACGCGTACCACAACGTGACGTCGTTCCGGATCCGGGACGAGCGGCCGTTCGCGCTGGACGCGCTCCGCGAGGCGGCCCGGATCGTGGTGGCCCGGCACGAGGTGCTGCGTACCGCGATCGACCTGACCACGTACTCGGTGCCGATGCAGGTGGTGTACCCGACCGCCGAGATGCCGGTCGGGGAGCGGGACCTGCGGCACCTGGACGCCGCCGAGCTGGACCGGTCGCTGCGGGAGTTCACCGCGGTGGAGCGGGCCGACGTCTTCGACCTGGCCCAGCCGGCCCTGATGCGGCTCTACGCGCACGTCTGCGACGACAAGACCTGGTGGCTGTCGGTCACCGAGTGCCACGCGATCATCGAGGGCTGGAGCCACCACTCGCTGCTGATGGAGGTGCTCGACCTCTACCGGGAGATCCGGGACGGCGGCACCCCGGCCACGGTCGAGGCACCGCCGCTGCGGTTCGCCGACTTCATCGGCGCCGAGCTGCGCTCGCTGGACTCGGCGGAGGACCGGGACTACTGGCGGGACATCGTCGGCCGGTACGCCCGGTTCTCCCTGCCGACCGGCTGGGGTGACGAGGACGCGCCGCGCGAGTCGCTGATGCTCGGGGTGCCGTTCCACGACCTGGAGTCCGACCTGCGGAAGCTGGCCAGCCGGGCGAAGGCGTCGCTGAAGACGGTGCTGCTCGCCGCGCACCTGAAGGTGATGAGCCAGCTCACCGCCGAGGAGTCGTTCCTGACCGGCCTGGTGCTGCACGGCCGCCCCGAGGTGGTCGGCGCCGACCAGGTCTACGGGATGTACCTGAACAGCCTGCCGTTCGGCTACGACCGGGGCGCCCGGACCTGGCTGGAACTGGTCCAGCGGACGTACGCCCGGGAGATGGAGATCTGGCCGCGCCGCCGGTTCCCGATGCCGGAGATCCAGCGCGAGTTCGGCGACGGCCAGCGGCTGATGGACGTCCGGTTCAGCTACCACGACTTCGACCAGGTCGACAAGGAACTGGTCGACTACATGGCCAGCATCGACGACAGCCCGACCGAGTTCCCGCTCGCCGTGGCGGTCCGGCTCGGCTACGTGACCATGGCGGTCAACCCCCGGGTGCTGAGCCGGGCCAACGGTGACCGGATGGGCGCGATGTACCGGGCCGTGCTGGAGGCGATGGCGGCGGACCCGCACGGCGACGCCCGGGGCACCTTCCTCGCCGACGAGGAGCGGCAGCGGCTGGTGGTCGAGTGGAACCGCACCACCGCCGAGCCGACCGGCCCGGCCGTGCTGGAGCGGTTCGTCGCGCAGATGATGGCCAACCCGCACGCGGCGGCGGTCGAGTCCACCGGCCAGCATCTCACGTACGCCGAGCTGGACGCCCGGGCGAACCGGCTCTCCCGGCACCTGCGCGCCTGCGGGGTGGTGCCGGAGTCGGTCGTCGGGGTGTTGCTGGACCGGGGTCCGGATCTGATCGCCACCTTCCTGGCGGTCTGGAAGGCCGGTGGCGCGTACGTGCCGCTGGACCCGGCCCACCCGGCCGACCGGATCGCCGACATGCTGGCCGACGCCGGTGCCCGGGTGGTGGTGACCGGCTCCGGCTACGCCGACCGGTTCCCGGACGTCCCGGTCCGGGTCCTGGTCGACCGGGACGCGGCGACCATCGCGGAACAGCCCGCGACGCCGCTCACCGTCCCGGTCGAGTTGGACCGGTTGGCGTACGTGATCTTCACGTCGGGGTCGACGGGTCGGCCCAAGGGTGTGGCGGTGTCGCATCGTGGGTTGGTCAACCATGTGTCGTGGGCGGCGCGGGAGTTGGCTGGTCGTGGTGTGGGTGGTTCGGCGTTGTTCTCGTCGGTGGCGTTCGATCTGGTGGTGCCGAATGTGTGGGCGCCGTTGGTGTCGGGTCAGCGGGTGTGGTTGGCGGGTCCGGATCTGGACATGGCGGACCTCGGTCCTGAGCTGCTGGCCGCCGGTCCGTTCAGCTTCCTGAAGCTGACCCCCGGCCACCTGGAGGTGCTCGCCCACCAGCTCGCGCCGGGCGAGGCGAGCGGGCTCGCCGAGATCACGGTGGTGGCCGGCGAGGCGTTTACCCGGCACACCCTGGAGCGCTGGCGGGAGTGCGCCCCCGACGCGGAACTGGTCAACGAGTACGGCCCGACCGAGGCGTCCGTCGGCACCTGCATCTACCCGGTGCAGGGCGCGCAGACCGCCGACGTGCTGCCGATCGGCCGCCCGCTGCCCGGGATGTCGATGTACGTCCTGGACGCCGACCTGTCGCCGGTCCCGGTGGGTGTGTTGGGTGAGTTGTACGTCGGTGGGGTCGGGGTTGCTCGGGGGTATGTGAACCGGCCGGAGTTGACGGCGGAGCGGTTCGTGCCGGACCCGTTCGGCTCGGTTCCGGGTGCTCGGCTCTACCGCAGCGGCGACCAGGTGCGGGTGCTGCCCGGTGGCGATGTGGAGTTCGTCGGTCGGGTGGATGACCAGGTGAAGGTGCACGGGTATCGGATCGAGTTGGGTGAGATCCGGTCGGTGTTGCTGGAGCACGATGCGGTTCGCGATGTGGTGGTGGTCGCGGTGGGTGCGGCGTCGGACAAGCGCCTGGTCGCCTACTGTGTGCCGGCTGACGGTGAGCTTCCGGTCGGTGTGTTGGTTGAGCACTGTGGTGTCCGGTTGCCGGAGTACATGGTGCCGGCGGCGTTCGTGTCGCTGGATGCGCTGCCGTTGAACGCGAACGGGAAGGTGGATCGTCGGGCGCTGCCGGATCCGGATACCGCCGCCGTGGACGCCGGGCCTGTTTTTGTGGGGCCGCGTACCGAGGTGGAGGAGCGGATTGCGGCGGTGTGGCGGGAGGTGCTCGGGCTTGACCGGGTTGGGGTGACGGAGAGTTTCTTCGATCTGGGTGGGCATTCGATCCGGGCGGTGGCGTTGGTCGGGAAGTTGCGGGCGGCCGGGTTCGAGGTGGCGGTTCGGGACGTGTTCCAGTACCGCACCGTCGCCGAACTCGCCGAGCGGCTGGCCGGCCCGGAGCCGGAGGCGACCGTCGGGGCAACCACCGTCGACGGGCCGACCGTCGCGCCGTTCGCGCTGGTCTCCGACGAGGACCGGGCCAAGGTGCCGGCCGGGGTGGTCGACGCGTACCCGCTGTCGCAGGTCCAGCTCGGCATGGTCGTCGAGATGCTGGCCGACACCGACCTGCACGCCTACCACAACGTCACCTCGTTCCGGCTGCGTACCGAGCAGCCGTTCGGGCTGGACGCGCTGCGCGAGGCGGCCCGGATCGTGGTCGAGCGGCACGAACTGCTGCGTACCTCGTTCGACCTGACCACGTACGCGGTGCCGATGCAGCTCGTGCACGGCACCGCCGAGATCCCGATCGGCGTACGCGACATCCGGCAGCTCGACGAGGCCGGGCGGAAGCAGGCGATCCGGGAGTTCACCGGTGCGGAACGGGCCGAGCTGTTCGACCTCGGGGTGGCCCCGCTGCTGCGGTTCACCGTGCACGAGGAGAGCGACGAGGCGTGGTGGATGTCCGTCACGGTCTCCCACCCGATCACCGAGGGCTGGAGCCACCGCGCGATGCTGACCGAGCTGCTGGAGCTGTACCAGCAGCTCCGGGCCGGCGGCACCCCGACTCCGGCGACCCGCCCGGCGGTCCGGTACGCGGACTTCATCGCCGCCGAACTCGACTCGCTGGAGTCGACGGAGGACCGCGACTACTGGCGCGGGATCGTCGACGGCTACACCAAGCTGTCGCTGCCGACCGGCTGGGCCGCCGACCCGTCGACGCCCCGGGAGCCGTACTCGGTCACCGTGCCGGTCCGCGACCTGGAGCCCGAGCTGCGGGCGCTGGCGACGTCGACCCGTACCTCCCTGAAGGCGGTGCTGCACGCGGCGCACCTGAAGGTGATGAGCCAGCTCACCGACGAGTCGGACTTCTTCACCGGCCTGGTGTGCAGCGCCCGGCCCGAGGTCGACGGCGCAGACCGGGTCTACGGGATGTACCTCAACACCCTGCCCTTCGCCCACCGGCGGGGCGCGGCGACCTGGGGTGAGCTGGTCCGGCAGGTCTTCGACCGCGAGGTCGAACTCTGGCCGCACCGGCGCTACCCGATGCCGGCGATCCAGCGGGACCTGGCCGACGGCCAGCGCCTGCTCGACGTGCGGTTCAGCTACCAGGACTTCGACGCGGTCGACACCGAACTGGTCGACGTGGAGTCCGGCCTCGGCGAGGGAGCCACCGAGTTCGGCCTGGCCGTCGCCGCGATGACCGGCAGCCTGGTGCTGACCGCCGACACGCACATGCTGAGCCGGCCGGACGCGACCCGACTGGGCGCGATGTACCGGGCGGTGCTGGCGGCGATGGCGGCGACCGGAGCCGACGGCGACGCCCGGGACAACCACCTGCCGGCGGACGAGCGGGAGCGGCTGCTCGGCGAGTACGCCGTCAACCCCACCGCGGCGCCGACGCGTACCGTGCCGGAGCTGGTCGCCGACGTGGCCGCCGCGCACCCGGACCGGACCGCGGTGGCGCTCGGCGAGCTGGAACTCGACTACGCGGAGCTGGACGCCCGGGCGAACCGGCTGGCCCGGCACCTGCGGTCCCGGGGAGTGGGCCCGGAGTCCCTCGTCGGGGTGCTGCTGGACCGGAGCCCGGACCTGATCGCCACCTTCCTGGCGGTCTGGAAGACCGGTGGCGCGTACGTGCCGCTGGACCCCTCGTTCCCGGCCGACCGGGTGAACACGATGCTCGCCGACGCCGGTGCCCGGGTGGTGGTCACCCGGTCCCGGCACGCGGACCGGTTCGACCCGGCGCTGGACTGCGTCCTGGTCGACACCGAGCGCCTGGAGATCGGCAACCGTCCGTCGACCCCGATCGCCGAACCCGCCGACCTCGACCGGTTGGCGTACGTGATCTTCACGTCGGGGTCGACGGGTCGGCCCAAGGGTGTGGCGGTGTCGCATCGTGGGTTGGTCAACCATGTGTCGTGGGCGGCGCGGGAGTTGGCTGGTCGTGGTGTGGGTGGTTCGGCGTTGTTCTCGTCGGTGGCGTTCGATCTGGTGGTGCCGAATGTGTGGGCGCCGTTGGTGTCGGGTCAGCGGGTGTGGTTGGCGGGTCCGGATCTGGACATGGCGGATCTGGGTCGGGAGTTGGTGGCGGCCGGTCCGTTCAGCTTCCTGAAGCTGACCCCGGGGCACCTGGAGATCATCGGCCAGCAGGCCGAGGACGCCCAGCTCGCCGCGCTGGCCGAGGTCGTGGTGGTGGCCGGCGAGGCCCTGCCCGGCCCGGTCGCCGAGAACTGGCGCCGGATCCTCGGCGACGGCCGCCTGGTCAACGAGTACGGCCCCACCGAGGCGTCCGTCGGCACCTGCATCTACCCGGTGCAGGGCGCGCAGACCGCCGACGTGCTGCCGATCGGCCGCCCGCTGCCGGGCATGTCGATGTACGTCCTGGACGCCGACCTGTCGCCGGTCCCGGTGGGTGTGTTGGGTGAGTTGTATGTCGGTGGGGTCGGGGTGGCTCGGGGTTATGTGAACCGGCCGGAGTTGACGGCGGAGCGGTTCGTGCCGGACCCGTTCGGTTCGGCGGGTGCTCGGCTCTACCGGACCGGTGACCAGGTGCGGATGCTGCCCAGCGGTGACGTCGAGTTCGTCGGTCGGGTCGATGACCAGGTGAAGGTGCACGGGTATCGGATCGAGTTGGGTGAGATCCGGTCGGTGTTGCTGGAGCATGATGCGGTTCGCGATGTGGTGGTGGTCGCGGTGGGTGCGGCGTCGGACAAGCGCCTGGTCGCCTACTGCGTGCCGGTCGACGGTGTGCTGGACGTGGCGGGGTTGACCGCGCATGTCTCGACCCGGTTGCCGGAGTACATGGTGCCGGCGGCGTTCGTGTCGCTGGATGCGCTGCCGTTGAACGCGAACGGGAAGGTGGATCGTCGGGCGCTGCCGGATCCGGATACCGCTGCGGTGGATGCGGGGCCTGTTTTTGTGGGTCCGCGTACGCCGGTGGAGGAGCGGATTGCGGCGGTGTGGCGGGAGGTGCTTGGGCTTGACCGGGTTGGGGTGACGGAGAGTTTCTTCGATCTGGGTGGGCATTCGATCCGGGCGGTGGCGTTGGTCGGGAAGTTGCGGGCGGCCGGGTTCGAGGTGGCGGTCCGGGACGTGTTCCAGTACCGCACCGTCGGCGAACTCGCCGAGACGCTCTCCGGCCAGACGGTCGCCGACCAGCCGGCCGAGGCCGGTACGGTGACGCCGTTCGCCCTGCTCTCCGACGAGGACCGGGCCGCGCTGCCGGCCGGGGTGGTCGACGCGTACCCGCTGTCGCAGGTCCAGCTCGGCATGGTGGTGGAGATGCTCGGCGGGGTGGGTGGCAACCGCTACCACAACACCAGCTTCTACCGGATCCGCGACGAGCAGCCCTTCCAACCGGCGGCGCTGCGCGAGGCGGCCCGGATCGTGGTCGAGCGGCACGAACTGCTGCGGACCTCGTTCGACCTGACCACGTACTCGGTGCCGATGCAGATCGTGCACGGCACGGCCGAGATGCCGGTCGAGGTGTCCGACGTACGGCACCTGGACGAGACGGCCAAGGAGGGGGCCCTGCGCGACCTGATCGCCAGGGAGCGGGCGAGCCTGTTCGACCTGGCCAGCCCGCCGCTGCTCCGGATGGCCGGCTTCGTGGAGGGCGACGACGCCTGGCGGCTCGGCTTCACCCAGTGCCACGCGATCACCGAGGGCTGGAGCCAGCAGTCGCTGCTGATGGAGGTGCTCGACCTCTACCGGCAGCTCGCCGCCGGCAACACCCCCGAGCCGGTCACCGCACCCAAGGTCCGGTACGCGGACTTCATCGCCGCCGAACTCGACTCGCTGGGATCGGCGGCGGACCGCGACTACTGGCAGGGGACCGTCACCCGGCACACCCGGTTCACCCTGCCGGCCGGCTGGGGAGGCGCCGCCGACGAGGCCGGCAGCTTCCGGATCCCGGTCGGGTTCCCGGACCTGGAGCCGGGGCTGCGGGCGCTGGCGACGTCGACCCGTACCTCGTTGAAGGCGGTGCTGCACGCGGCGCACCTGAAGGTGATGAGCCAGCTCACCGACGAGCCGGCGTTCTTCACCGGCCTGGTGTGCAGCGCCCGGCCCGAGGTCGACGGCGCCGACAAGGTGTACGGGATGTACCTCAACACCCTGCCGTTCGCGCACGACCGGACGGCCGGCACCTGGGGCGAACTGGTCCGGCAGGTCTTCGACCGCGAGGTCGAACTCTGGCCGCACCGGCGCTATCCGATGCCGGCGATCCAGCGTCAGGTCGGTGGGCGGCAGCTCATCGAGGTGATGTTCAGCTACCAGGACTTCCACCAGGTCGACACGGATCTCGTCGACGTGCGGGCCGGTGCGGGTGACGCCGCCAACGAGTTCGCGCTCGCGGTCTCGACCGGCCCCGGGCACCTGATGCTGCGGGTCCGGCGCTCCGCGCTGACCTCGGAGAACGCCGAGCGGGTGGTGGCGATGTACCGGGCGGTGCTGGAGTCGATGGCTTCCGGTGCCGACGGTGACGCCCGGGGGACGTACATGCCGGCGGGGGAACGGGACGCGGTTCTGACCGACTGGAACGACACAGCCGTGGATTGGTGAGCAGCATGAGTCGATCAGTGCACCACGTTGTCGAGGCACAGGCCGCGGCCACCCCGAAGGCGGTGGCGGTGGTCCAGGGCGGCGAGCGGGTCCGGTACGCCGAACTCGACGCGCTGGCGAACCGATACGCCCAGCACCTGCGGGCGGTCGGGGTCGGACCGGAGACGGTGGTCGGGGTGCTGCTGGGGCGGGAACCGTCCCTGGTGGCCTGGCTGCTGGCGGTCTGGAAGGCCGGCGCGGCCTACGTACCGCTGGATCCGGACCTGCCGCCGGAACGGCTTGGCTACATGCTGGAGACCGCCGGGGCGGAACTGGTGGTCAGCGAGTCGAACGTGATCGGCCGGCTGGAGGGCGTCTACTCCGGCCGGCACGTCCTCGCCGACCGGGACGAGAAGGTCATCGAGTCCCGGCCGGCGGAGCCGGTGCCCGGCCGCGACGACCAGCACCAGCTCGCGTACATCATCTTCACCTCCGGCTCGACCGGCCGGCCGAAGGGCGTGCAGATCTCGCACCGGGCGCTGCTGAACCTGCTCTTCTCGATGCGCCGGCTGCTGGACGCCGGCACCGAGGACGTCTGGCTCGCCGCGACCTCGCTCTCCTTCGACATCTCCGGCCTGGAGCTGTATCTCCCGCTGGTCACCGGCGGCCGGCTGGTGCTGGCCGACGACGACGAGGTGGGGGACAGCCCGGAACTGCTCAGCCTGCTCGACCGCTTTCCGGTGACGCACGTCCAGGCGACCCCGTCGGGCTGGAAGCTGCTGCTGGACGCGGGTTTCGGCGAGCGGCCGGTGGTCGCGCTGGTCGGCGGCGAGGCGCTGCCCCCGGCGTTGGCGGGTGACCTGAGCGGCCGGGTGAAGCGACTGGTCAACGTGTACGGCCCGACCGAGACCGCCATCTGGTCCACCAGTTGGGACGTGCCCGGCGACGTCGAGGTGGTGCCGATCGGCCGACCGATCGCGAACACCCGGACCTACGTGCTGGACCGGGACTTCCAGCCGGTCGCGGTCGGCGTGGTCGGCGAGCTCTACATCGCCGGTGACGGCGTCGCCCGCGGGTACGTCAACCGTCCCGAGCTGACCGCCGAGAAGTTCCTGCCGGAGCCGTTCGGCAAGGCCGCCGGGACCAGGATGTACCGCACCGGTGACCTGGTCCGGTACCTGCCGGACGGCAACCTGGAGTTCCTGGGTCGGGCGGACCACCAGGTGAAGATCCGGGGGCACCGGATCGAGCTGCCGGAGATCGAGGAGCGGCTGCTCGCCCATCCGCAGGTCCGCAACGGTGTGGTGGTGGCCCGGGAGGACGTGGGCGGCGAGAAGTGGCTCGCCGGCTACGTCGTACCGGTGGACGGTCGGCCGGTCGAGCCGGCCGAGCTGCGGGACTTCCTGGCCGCGGCGCTGCCCGGCTACATGGTGCCGGCCGCGTTCGTCACCCTGGACGCGCTGCCGCTGAACTCGGCCGGCAAGGTGGACCGGCGGGCGCTGCCGGCGCCGGAGCGGACCTCGTTCGGCGGTGAGCGCGACTTCGTGGCGCCGCGCAACGAGACCGAGCGGCGGATCGCCAAGATCTGCGTGGAGGTGCTCGGCATCGACCGGGTGGGTGTGCACGACAAGTTCTTCGACCTGGGCGCCGACTCGATGCGGATCGTGCAGCTCGTCACCGCCGCCCGCAAGGCCGGGCTGGAGGTGTCGCTGCGGATGCTCTACCAGCACGGCACCGTCGCCGAACTGGCCATCGCGCTCGGCGCGCCGCCCCCGGCCAGTGTCCTCGTCGAACCGACCCAGCTCCTCCCGGTCATCCGGCCGGCCAAGGCCGGCGCCGTGGCTCCGGAACCTGCCGCCGCCGCAGTCGTCGTCGCGGAACCGGAGCCTGCCATCGCCGTCCCCGCCGTCGTCGTCGCGGAACCGGGGCCCGTCGCCGTCGCCGGGTCGGGCGCGCCAGCCCCGGTCGCCGTCGTCGCGGCCGAGCCGGTGACGGTCGCCGGTACCCCGGTCCCGGTCAGCCGGGTCGAGGCGGGTCCGGCCGGTCGGCTCGCCGCCGGGCCGTCGCCGCTGCCCACCATGGCCGAACACCGCGTGCCCGGGGCGAGCGTCGCGCTGGTCCGGGCCGGCCAGGTCGTCGCGGTACGCGGCTACGGCGTACTGGTCGCCGGCGGAGCCGAGCCGGTCACCCCGGAGACCCCGTTCCAGGTCGCCTCGATCAGCAAGCACGTCACCGCGCTCGGGGTACTCCGGCTGGTCCGGCAGGGGCGGCTGGAGCTGGACGCCGACGTGAACCGGTACCTGACCTCGTGGCGGCTGCCGGACGGCCCGGCCCCGGTCACCGTACGACACCTGCTGGCCAACCTCTCCGGCCTCTCCACCAGCCCGAACACCGGGTACGCCCCGACCGAGCCGGCCCCGTCCCTACTCGACGTGCTGTACGGCCGCCCGCCCGCGAGCTCCGCGCCGGTCCGGCCCGAGCTGGTGCCGGGGGAGTCGTTCCGGAAGACCAACAGCCACTACGCGGTACTGCAACAGGTGCTGGTCGACCTGACCGGGGAAGCGTTCCCGGAGCTGATCCGCCGGCTCGTCTTCGTACCGCTGGGCATGACCGGCAGCAGCTTCGACCCGGCGTTCCCGGCCGACCCGGCCCGCCCGGTCGCGCTCGGCCACGACGAGCACGGGGTACCCGTACCCGGTGGCTGGCGAAACCGGCCGGCGCTGGCGGCCGGGGGTCTCTGGACGACCGCCGCGGACCTGGCCCGGGTGCTGGCAGAGATCCACCGCGCGCACCTGGGCGGCGGCGAACTGCTCACCCCGGAACTCGCCGCCGAACTGGTGGCGGTCGCCTCGCCGGGCAGCTTCTACGGTCTCGGCACGGTCGTCGACGACACCGCGCCGGATCTGGAGTTCGGGCATCCGGGCGAGACGACCGGCTACCGCGCGATGACCCTGGGCCGGCTCCGGTCCGGTGACGGCTTCGTGGTGCTGACCAACTCGGAGTCCGGCAAGGCGGTGCAGGCGTTCGTCGCCACCGAGCTGGCCGGCTGGGCCGAGCGGTCCGGCGGCGGGGCGGAGCCGGCGGGGTACGCCACCGCCGACGACGGCGAGACCATCCGGCTCGGGGAGCCGGCCGGCCGCGCCGGATTCGCGGCCGACTGGGCCCGGGACGCGCCGCCGGTCGGTGGCACGGCGAAGGAGGAGGAGACGCGGGCGGTGCGGCATCTGATCTCGATCAACGACCTGACCGACGAGGACCTGCGGTCCATCGTCGCCCGGGCGGTACGGTTCCGGTCCGGGCAGCTCCGGCGGGAACGGCCGCTCGACGGCGAGGTGGTCGGCGTCTACTTCAAGAAGACCTCGACCCGGACCCGGACCGCGTTCTCCAGCGGTGCGCTGCGGCTGGGCGCGCAGATCGTCGCGTACGGGCCGGACGACCTCCAGCTCAACACCGGCGAGACGCACGCCGACACCGGCAGGGTGATGTCCCGGATGCTCGACGTGCTGGTTGCCCGGACCTCGGGTGATCCGGCGGAGCTGCGCCAGATGGCGGACCAGGACCGGATGTCGGTGGTCAACGCGATGACCGCCGACGAGCACCCGACACAGGCGCTGACCGACCTGACCACCCTGCTCGACCACTTCGGCCGGATCGACGGGCTGCGGGTGCTCTACGTCGGCGAGGGCAACAACAGCGCCGCCGCGCTCGCCCTGGCCCTGACCCGCTACGCCGGTACCCACCTGGAGCTGCGTACGCCACCCGGCTACGGGCTGACCGAGGAGATCACCGCGACCGCCGCCGCGCAGGCGGCCCGGGGTACGGCGACGATCTGCGAACGGCACGACATGTCCGAGCTGCCCGGCGGCTTCGACGTCATCTACACCACCCGGTGGCAGACGACCGGCACCAGCAAGCCGGACGCGAACTGGCGGGAGATCTTCGCACCGTTCCAGGTCAACAGTGCACTGTGGACCGGCAGCCCGGACGCGGTCTTCATGCACGACCTGCCGGCGCACCGGGGCGAGGAGGTCACCGCCGAGGTGCTGGACGGCCCGGCGAGCATCGCCTTCGAGCAGGCGGAGAACAAGCTGCACAGCGCGATGGCGGTACTGGAGTGGTGCCGTCGCGGTCCGGTCGCCGGGCCGCCGGGGACCGCATCGTGAGCATCGTGGAGGAGCCCGCCCCGCCGTCATCCGGCGGGGCGGCGCCGCGCGGTGGGTCGTCGACATCGCCCGGTCCGTCGACATCGCCAGGGCCGTCGTCGACACCGCCTGGTCCGTCGTCGACACCGTCCGGTGCGGCGGTGCCGTCCGACCCGGGCGGTCCGCCCGCGCCGACCACCCCACTGCACCGAAACCGGGACTTCCTGCTGCTCTGGGTCGGAGCGGCCGGCACCCTGATCGGGGCTCGGATCACCTCGATCGCGTACCCGATGCTGGTGCTCTGGTACACCGGGTCGGCCGGCAACGCGGGCCTGGTCGGCGCTGCCGCGCTGCTGCCGCACCTGCTGGTGCAGTTGCCGGCGGGCGCGTTCGTCGACCGCTGGGACCGGCGCCGGATGATGATCATCTGCGACGTGGGCTGCCTCGTCGCCACCGGCAGTGTGGCGGTGGCGGTGCTGCTCGGCCATGTCTGGGTACCCCAGCTCATGGTCGTGGCGTTCGTGCAGACCAGCCTGAGCGTCTTCTACCAACTCGGCGAGCGGGCCGCCGTCCGGCACCTGGTCCCGGCCGAACAGTTGCCGGCGGCGCTGACCCAGAACGAGACCCGTGGCCGGGCCGCGGTGCTGATCGGCCAGCCGCTGGGCGGCGTCATGTTCACCGTGGCCCGGTGGGCGCCGTTCCTGTTCACCACCGTCGCCCACCTCGGCTCGCTGCTCGCGTTGCTGTTCATCCGCAAGCCCTTCCAGCAGCCCCGGGCGGCCAAGCCGAGTACGCTGCGCGCCGACATCGCCGAGGGCGTGGCCTGGCTGTGGCAGCAGCGGTTCCTGCGTACCGTGCTGGGTTACGTCGCGATCAGCAACGCGGTCTTCCAGGCGCTGACCCTGGCCCTGATGGTCACCATCCGCAACGGCGGCGGTTCGGCCGCGGTGGTCGGCGCGGTGATCGGGGCCAGCGGGGTGGGCGGGATGCTCGGCGCGCTGAGCGGCATGTGGTGGATGCGCCGGGCCACGCTGCGGGCCCTGGTGGTGGGCGGGCTCGCCGCCTGGGCGCTGACGGTGCCGCTGATGGCGTTCACCACCGATCCGGTCAGCCTGGCGGTGATCTTCGCCGCCAACAGCTACGTCGGCGGACTGTTCAACGTGGTCGGCGGGGTCTACATGGTACGGATCACTCCGGACCCGATGATGGGCCGGATCGGCGCCGTCGCCACGCTGCTCGCCTCGGGATCGAACTTCCTCGGCGCGCTGGCCGGCGGGGTGCTGCTGGGCGGTGCCGGAGTCCGGGCGACCGTGCTGCTGCTCAGCGCGGTGATGGCCTCGCTGGTGCTGCTCGCCCTGCTCAGCCCGTCGGTGCGGAGCATCGCCAGGAGTCCGGACAACGCCCGGCTCGTCCGCCGGCTGGGCCGGCACGCCGCTCCTGGCCGAAACGACATCACCCGGATGGCCGGTGGCCGGGCCGCGAACGGCGGCGCCGCTGGCGGTGCTGGCGGCGGTGCCGGGACGGGTGCCGAGCGGCCTGATGGCCGCAGTATCGAGAAAGTATAGATCTTGCCGGCATCCTTGGACTGGATGACGGCTGTGTCACCGACGTATTACCTTCCGATTCCCGCTACCGGTCTCCACCTTCGCGGGAGTCCCCTCGAAGGGAGAGTCCGATGGAAGGTCACCAGACCTGGAGACCGATGGAAATCGACCCGGCGGGCGCCGGAGTCGAGGGGAGCCCGCAGGGGCTGGTCGACTACCTCTCGACGACGCCGGACCTGGAGAAGCTGCTGACCGCGGAGAAGGCGCTGGTCTTCCGGGGCTTCCAGGTGACCGAGGAGACGCTCGACCCGGTCATGGACCGGCTGCTGCCGAACCGGCTGGCGTACGTGCACGGCAACTCGCCGCGTACCAAGGTGGGGAAGAACGTCTACACCTCCACCGAGTACCCGCCCGAGTTCACCATCTCGATGCACAACGAGCTGTCGTACGCCCACCAGTGGCCGTCCCGGCTGATGTTCTTCTGCCACACGGCGGCGGAGACCGGTGGCGCCACTCCGGTGGTCGACGCCGTCCGGTGGCTGGAGTCGCTGGACCCGGAGGTGCGCGCCGCGTACGCCGGCGGGGTCCGCTACACCCAGAACCTGCACGACGGCTTCGGCCTCGGCAAGAGCTGGCAGGACACGTTCGAGACCGCCGACCGGGACGAGGTCGAGGCGTTCCTGAGCAGCACCGAGGCGAGCTGGGAGTGGAAGTCCGACGGTGGGCTGCGGGTCACCCAGGACCGCCCCTCCACCACCCGGCACCCGGTCACCGGGGTCGAGGTGTGGTTCAACCAGTCGGACCAGTGGCACCCGGCGGCGCTGGGTGACGACACCGCGAAGTCGCTGGCCGAGGTGCTGCCGCCGGACGAGCTGCCGCAGTTGGTCACCTTCGCCGACGGCACCCCGATCCCGGACGAGTACGTCATCCAGGTGCGCGACCGTGGTCTGGAGAACGCCGTCGACGTCGACTGGCGGCAGGGCGACGTGCTGCTGATCGACAACGTACTGGTCGGCCACGGCCGGCGTCCGTTCACCGGACGGCGTCGGGTCCTGGTGGCCATGTCCGACTGAACCCTTTCCGCCCCACACCGCGCGGAGTTGTCCAGACCGAAGGGCCGGACCCATGACTCACTCCACTACTGACATCGGAACAATGCCGCACCTGGTCACCCGCGAGTCGGCCGGGGCCGAGATCGGGGAGCTGATCCGGGCCGAGCGCGCCGACCTGCGGAAGATCCTCAACGAGCGGGGTGCGCTGCTGCTGCGCGGCTTCTCCGTCGGCGGGGTCGACGGCTTCGACGCGGTGGTACGCGCGCTCTCCGGCCCGCCGCTGACCTACTCGGAGCGCTCCTCGCCGCGCAGCACCATCAAGGGGCAGGTCTACACCTCGACCGACTACCCGCCGGAAGAGGAGATCTTCCTGCACAACGAGAACTCCTACCAGGCGGTGTGGCCGCTCACCCTCTACTTCTACTGCCGGCAGGCGCCGGCCACCCGGGGTGCGACCCCGCTGGCCGACATCCGGAAGGTGTACCGGGCGATCGACCCGACCATCCGCGAGGAGTTCGTCCGGCGGGGCTGGATGGTGGTGCGCAACTTCCACGGCTCGTTCGGCACCACCTGGCAGCAGATCTTCAACACCGACGACCAGGCGGCCGTCACCGAGTACTGCGCGGCCAACGGGATCGAGACCGAATGGCGGGACGGCGGCGGGTTGCGGACCCGGGCGATCCGCAAGCCGGTGCACACCCACCCGGTCAGCGGCGAGACGGTGTGGTTCAACCACGCGACGTTCTTCCACGTGACGACGCTGCCGAAGGACGTCCGGGAGGGGGTCCTGGAGATGTTCGACGAGGAGGACCTGCCGACGAACACGTACTACGGCGACGGGTCCCGGATCCCGGACGACGTCATCTCCCACCTGCGCGACTGCTACCGGGCCGCGACCGTACGCTTCGACTGGCAGTACGACGACGTGCTGGTGGTCGACAACATGCTCGCGGCGCACGGCCGCGAGCCGTTCACCGGCCCTCGACAGATCGCGGTGGCGATGGCGGAGCCCTCGAACGCCTGACCCCGCGAGCGGAAGCCCGCCCTGGCAGCCCCCTCGGCCGCCCGGGTGGGCTTCTCGCGTGTCGTCCGCTATTTCCGAGTCTGCCCGGCCTGCTCTGGCGGCGGGCCGCCCGGCTGGCGGCGAGTATGTGAAACTGTCTTGTCTTCTGGATACGCGGCCGTATCCAGACGTACGCCCGACTATGTTGTTTGCGTCGGCAAAGAAACGGGAAGTATCCCGGCCGGCCGGGCCAATTGTCCTGGTGGACGGGACATTGTGGCAATGCAGACGAGGTTACCTTTCGGTAGTGAAGGCCCGGCCCCGATAAGCGACGGGGCGTTTTCCTGATGTTTCGCTCGAAGTTCTTATCGCTGTCTCCAACCTGACTTGATTGAATATCCGTGCACGGATATTGTAGGCGGAACCGTCCGTGAGCGTTTGGGGAGTTCTGGCGTCCGCGGTCGTGGCCGCTGGGAGCCTGTCGCTCATTCGGGGGCCCGCCGTGGTTGGCCACGCTTCCCGTAGCCAACATTTTGGGGGGAAATGCGGGTGGGAATCGTGGGTTTGGTGGAGCGGGTCGCCCGACACGCTGGCCGGGATCCGGACCGGGAGGCTGTTGTCCTCCTCCGCTGGAGCGAACGTGAAGAACGTTCGGAATCGTTGCGTTACGGCGAGCTGGACCGGGCTGCCCGGGAGTTGGCCGGCCGACTGCGGGACCGCTGTCGTCCCGGTGATCGGGCTCTACTGCTCTATCCGACCGGGCTCGAGTTCGTCAAAAGCATCCTGGGCTGTATGTATGCCGGCGTCGTTCCGGTGCCCGCCCCGCTGCCCGACGGGGACAAGCACCACCTCATGCGGGCCACCGGGATCGCGTTGGACTCCGATCCGCGCATCGTGCTGACCGACAGCGGGAGCCTGGTCACGGTCTCCGACTGGATGAGTCAGGACGGACTGGACCGGCTGCTCTGCACCGCCACCGACCTTGCCGGGCCGGCTGTGCCGGGTGCGTGGGACGGCCCGACGCATATTAGTCCGGGTGCGCTCGCATTGTTGCGCTATACGACGGGATCCACGAGTGATCCCAAAGGCGTAATGATCAGTCATGAGAACCTGGCGCACAACTTCGAGATATTTCGCGACGCTTTTTCACTTTCGTCGCGGGACCGCTCCCTCGGCTGGTTGCCATTGCATGACGGCGCCGGTCTGATCGAGATGCTGCTCGAACCGCTCTATCGCGGCGCCACCACCGTACTCATGACAGCCGATGATTTCTTTACTGATCCGGTCCGGTGGTTGAAAGCCATCGACAAATACGATGCGCGGCTCAGTTCGGCGCCCGGTTTCGCGTACCGGTTGTGTGCGCGGGAGGTGGCCGACGAGCAGGTCAGGGGCTTGGACCTGGCCCGGTGGGAGCACGCCTGCGTCGGCGGCGCGGACCCGATCGAGCCCGAGCCGCTGATCGAATTCGCCGACCGATTCGCGCCGGCCGGCTTCCGTCGGGAGGCGGTGCGGGTCGGCTATCACATCACCGAGTCGACATTGTTCGTCTCCGGCACCCGGCCCGGTCGGCCGCTCGCCGTTGAACGGTTCGATCCGAGCCGGTTGGAACAGAACATCCTGCTGCCGGCGGCGGCCGACGCGGCGGCGGCGAGATCACTTGTCAGCAGCGGCACGGTAAATGGTCTTGACGTCAAGATTGTCGACCCGGAAACCACAGCGGTATTGCCGGACGGACGGCTCGGCGAGATCTGGATCCGGGGCCGGAGCGTGGCCTCCGGCTACTGGCGGCGCGTGGTGGAGAGCGACCGGGTCTTCGAGATGGCCACCGCCGACGGGGAGGGCGGCTACCTGCGTACCGGTGACCTCGGTGTCAGGTCCGACGCCGAACTGTACGTGCTGGGCCGGATGCGGGAGATGCTGGTCATCGGCGGGCGGAGCCTCTATCCGCACGACATGGAGAAGGCGGTACGCACCTCCGACACCCGCTTCGCCGACCTGACCGGCACGGTCTTCGCGGTGCCGTCGCCCCGGCAGGAGATCGTCGTCCTGCACGAGGTCCAGGCGGAGCCGGCCGACCCGGCCGCGCTGTCGTCGCTGTCCCGCAGCGTCAAGGACTGGCTCAGCCGGTGCTTCGGGGTACGGGTCGCCAACGTGGCCTTCCTGCGCCCCGGCAAGGTGCGCAAGTCGCCCGGTGGCAAGGTGCAGCGAGCGCTGATGCGGGAGCTGTTCATGGCCGACGCCCTCGACCCGGTCTACGAGGACCTGGACAACGAGACACGGCGCCGCTACCGAGCCGTCGGCCCGCCGCTCGCGGTGAGCCACGGTAAGGACTTCCGATGACGCGCGGCGGGAGGTGGTCCTGATGCTCGGCACCCAGGGGACTCCGGCGCCGGCCGACGCCAGCGACGCGGGCGTGACCGGCCACCCCCGGTGGAGAGAGATGGAATTCCGGATCCTCGGCTCGGTCGAGGTGGTCGACTCGACCGGTGTGGTCGAGCTGAGCGCGTCCAAGGTACGCACCGTGCTCGCCGTACTGCTGCTCGCGCGGGGACGGGTGGTCTCCGACTCGCGGCTCGCCGTCGTACTCTGGGGCGACGATCCGCCGGTCACCGCGGCGGCGCAGATCCAGACGTACGTCTCCCGGCTGCGCGCCAAGCTCGCTCCGGACGCCGAGATCGTCCGGCAGCGCCCCGGATACGTGTTGCGGGTCGCGCCCGAGCGGTTCGACCTGGTGCGCTTCGAGCAGCTCGCGGCGCGCGGCCGGGACGCCCTCGCGGAGGGCCGGCCGGCCGACGCCGCCGAGGCGCTGCGGGGTGCCCTCGCGCTGTGGCGCGGTCCCGCCCTCGCCGGGGTGACCGAGTTCCTCAGCGACGCGGAGCGGCCCCGCCTCGAGGAGGCGCGGCTGGCCGCGCTCGGCGACCGGATCGACGCCGAACTGGCGCTCGGCCAGCACGGCCGGCTGGTCGTCGAGCTGACCGGACTGGTCGCCGCGGATCCGCTCCGCGAGCAGTTGCGCGGCCAGCTCATGCTGACGCTCTACCGCTGCGGCCGGCAGGCGGACGCGCTGGCCAGCTACCAGGACTACCGGCACCTGCTCGCCGAGGAACTCGGCATCGACCCGGGGCGCGAGCTACAGGACCTGCACAAGTCCGTCCTGGCCGCCGAGGCGTCGCTCAGCCTGCCGGCACCGGAGGCCCGGGTCACCGTCCGGCGTATCCTGGCCGAACCGCTGCCGGCGAGGCTGCCACCGGACGTGGCGGACTTCACCGGCCGGGACCGGGAGGCCGCCCAGGTGGTCGCGCTGCTGCGTACCCGGGCGGACAACGGCGGGCGGCGGCTCGCCTGCGTGATCGGCGGGATGGCCGGGCTCGGCAAGACGGCCCTGGCGATCCACGTCGGGCACCTGCTGCGCTCGTCGTACCCGGACGGGCAGATCTATCTCGACCTGCGCGGTGCCGGACCGCAGCCGGCGGATCCCGTCGACCTGCTCGGCACCATCCTGCGGGCGCTCGGGATGGACGCGTCGGAGATCCCGCCGTCGATGGCGGAGCGGATCCAGCTCTACCAGAGCAGGCTGGCCGGACGGCGGGTGCTCGTGCTCCTCGACAACGCCGCCAGCGAGCAGCAGGTACGCCCGCTGCTGCCGGAGAGCCCGACCTGCGCGGCGATGGTGACCAGCCGGGCCCGGCTGGCGGCGCTGGAGGGCGTACCCCTGATCGACCTGGACGTCCTCGAACACCAGCAGGCGTTGGAGCTGCTCTCCAAGATCGTCGGTGCCGCCCGGGTGGCCGCCGAGCCGGAGTCGGCGGTACGCATCGTCGAACTCTGCGGCCACCTGCCGCTCGGCGTACGCATCGCGGGCGCCCGGCTCACCGCGAAGCCGCACTGGCGGCTGGCCCGGCTCGCCGACCGGCTCTCCAGCCAGCGTCGTCGGCTGGACGAACTCCGGATCGGCGACCTGGAGGTCCGGGCCAGCGTGGCGCTGAGCCTCCAGGGGCTGGGCGAGCCCGCCCGGCGTGCCTTCCGGCTGCTGGCCCTGCTGGACGCGCCCCGGTTCGCCATCTGGACCGCCGCCGTGCTGCTCGACGTCACCCTCGCCACCGCGCGGGAACTGCTGGAGCAACTGGTCGACGCTCGACTGCTGGACGTCGCCCAGGTCGACGGTTCCAACCAGGCCCGGTACTTCTTCCACGACCTGGTCCGGGCGCTCGCCCTGGAACAGGCCGCCGACGAGGAGACGGCCGACGAGCGGTACGCGGCACTGGACCGTACGTTCGGCAGCCGCTCCGGCCCGGCTGCCAAGGAGAACGGGTGACCGCCCGGCCCCGTGTGGGGGCGTTCCATCGAGGGAAAGGGCTGCACCGGTGAGCACGTACGGCAGGGTCACGAACGACTGGTTCCTCCGCTTCGGAGCCGCGCCCCGGGCCACGGTCCGGCTGGTCTGCTTTCCGCACGCCGGTGGCGGGGCGGCGGGCTACCGGGGCTGGGCGAGTCTCGTCCCGGACTCGATCGAGGTGATCGCGGTGCAGTACCCCGGCCGGCAGAACCGGTACGGCGAGCCGATCGTCGACGACATGACCGTACTCGTCGACGAGATCGTCGCGGCGGTCGAGCGGGAACTGACCGGACCGGTGGTGTTCTTCGGGCACAGCATGGGTGCGGTGGTCGCCTTCGAGGTGGCCCGCCGGTTGCGGGGCAGCGACTCCCTGACGGTGCGCCGGCTCTTCGCGTCGGCCGGTCCGGCGCCGTCGGCCCGACGCTCGCTCGGGGTGCACCTGCGCGACGACGACGGGGTGGTCGCGTACCTCCGGGAACTCGGCGGGGACGGCGCGGAGCTGCTGGAACTCGACGAGATCCGGCAGTTGACGCTGCCGATGGTCCGGGGCGACCTGCGGTTGATCGAGACCTACCGGTATGCGGCCGGTGAGCCGCTGAACTGCCCGGTCACCGCGATCGTCGGGGACCGGGACCACACCTTCACCACCGCCGACGCGCGTCGCTGGGTGGTGCACACCACCGCCGGACTCGACGTGCACTCGCTGCCCGGTGGTCACTTCTATCTCGACGACCAGGCGGACCGGCTGGTGCCGCTGCTGGTCGAGCGGATCGTGCCCCGGTAACGCCGCCCGACCGGCGCCGCCGCCGGCCGGATCCGCCCCGCTGCGCCGGGGGCGGTCCGGTCGGCGGAATGGTTACCGCTCCTCGCCTCCCGGGACGCCGTCGCCGTCGTCCCGGGGGAGATAGCGGCGTACCCGGATGCCGTGGCCGTGTGCGCGGATGCCGTCCGCGGCGGCGATGGCCGCGACGGGATCGGTGAGGAAGTCGAGCGCGACCGCGGTGTCGCCCTCGATGCGGCTGCGCATCCGCTCCAGCCCCTCGGGGGTACTGGACGCCACGGCGTCCAACTTGGCCAGTGCCGCCGCGCGGAGTCGGTAGTCGTTCTCGACCTCGACGACGACCTCGGACACCACCACGTAGCGCTGGGTCCGGGTGGAAGCGCTGAGCTCGCGGTCCATGTCTTCCTTCACGGTCCTGAGCATAGTCGTACCTTTCATGCGTAGAAACCCTCATTGATCCCTCGTCAAGCAAGTTTATTTACTTACGGGGTTCCGGCACGGTTTAGGGGTCTTCCTGTATGGACCTGGAGTGAGATTGCCGCTACCCTGCGGGAGGTGTTTTCTCGCGTCGAGGCTCGGAGACGTCCCCCGGGTCGCCGCTAACCGCTGACCCGGGCCCGGTAAACCGGGCGCCCCGGTCGCGCGTCACAGCGGCATGAGACGACACCGCCTACCGCCACTTCTCGTCGTACTGCTCGTCGGGCTGGCCGGTTGCGATCCGGCACCCCGCCCCGGTACCCCGCCCGATCCGCCGTCGGCCTCGACCTCGGCGGATCCCGCCCGCCCCACCGCACCCCCGGGCGACGGCACCACCGCCCCGGGCACCCCGACCCGCCCCGTACCCGACGAGGAGGTGACCTCGTTCCGGACCGCGTACGGCTGGGCCGTGCCCGCCGAACCGGCACTGGTCCGGCACCCGGTACGCCCACCGGTGGCACCGCCACCCGCACCGCCGCTGCCGTACCTGGTGGAGATCCGGGCGGCCGACCACCCGGAGCAGCGCCCCGGGTACACCCGGATCTCGTTCTCCTTCCGGGGCGGCTTCCCCTCCTACGAACTGGCCTACCTGGGCCGGATCCCGGCCGAGGGGACCGGCGAGCCGATCCGGCTGCCGGGCAACGCCTTCCTGCGGATCCGGTTCGTCCAGGCCCAGGCGCACGACGAGCGCGGTCGCTCCTCGGTCACCACCTCGCCCGCCCCGGAACTCGGCTATCCCACCCTGCGCGGATACGCCTTCGGCGGCGACTTCGAGGGCTACCTCACCTACGGGCTGGGCCTGCGGGTCGCGCCCGGCAGCGACCAGGCACTGCCGGTACGGGCCCTGGAACTGACCCGGACCGACGGCCGCTACGTGGTCGCGGTGGACGTCCGGCGTGGTTGACCGGCGGACCGGTCGGACGGGCCACGTCGCGGTGGACGTCCGGCGGGGTTGACCGGCAGGCTGGTCGGATGCGGAACGTCGTGGTGCTCGGCGCGGGGGTGGTCGGCCTGACCACCGCGGTACGGCTGGCCGAGGTGGGAGCCCGGGTGACGGTGCTGACCGCCGACGAGCCGGCCGACACGGTCTCCCGGGTCGCCGCCGCGGTCTGGTACCCGACCCGGACCAGTGGTGACCCTCGGGTGCTGGGCTGGGCCCGGCGCACCTTCGAGGTGCTCGCCGAGCAGGCCCGGCAGCAGGTGCCGGGGGTGGTGATGCGGCCGACCCGGATGCTGCTGCGCGAGCCGGTGACCGAGGACCCGTGGTGGGCCCCGGCGGTACCCGACTTCCGGGCCGTCCCGCCCCCCGACGGGTACGCCGGGCAGTGGCGGTTCACCGTGCCGACGGTCGAGATGGGCCCGTACCTGGAGTGGCTGGTCGAGCGGCTCGCCGGGCTGGACGTGCCGGTGCGTCGGTACCGGGTGGAGCGGCTCGCCGACGTGCCCGGGATCGCGGCCGAACTGTGGCCGTCGGCGCAGCGCCCGCCGTTGGTGGTCAACGCGACCGGGCTGGCCGCCGGCAAGCTCGCCGACGATCCGGCCGTGCACCCGATCCGGGGCCGGATCGTGCTGGTCGGCAACCCCGGCCTGACCACCTCGGTACGCGACGAGGGGAACCCGGCCGGCATCACCTACGTACACCCGCGCAGCCGGGACGTGGTGCTGGGCGGCACCTTCGAGCCGTACCGGACGGAGACCGGGCCGGACGACGAAGCCGGCGCGGCGATCCTGGCCCGGTGTGTCGCGCTGGTCCCGGAGTTGGCCGCAGCGCCGGTGCGCGGGCAGCTCGCCGGGCTGCGGCCCGGCCGGCTCGGCGGGGCCCGGCTGGCCGAGGACGCCTCCGGGCTGGCCGGACCGGCCCGGCTGGTCCACAACTACGGGCACGGCGGTGCCGGCGTCACCCTGGGCTGGGGCTGCGCCGACGAGGTGGTGACGCTGGCCGCCGAGTAGTGCGCGTAGCTACCGGCTGGTCGCGGAGACGCCGCTCCGGGCGATGGTCCGGGCCATCAGTTCGTGCAGCGGCTCGGGCCGGCCCAGGTGGTATCCCTGACCCCGGTCGACGCCGAGTCCACGCAGCACCGGCACGAGCTCGGGCCGGTCGATGTGCTCGGCGACGGTCCGCATCCCGAGCCCGTGCGCGGCCCGGACCACCGCGTCGATCAGGATCGGGTCGGAGCCGCCGTGGTCGGCCTGCCGGACGAACTCACCCGCGATCTTGACCGCGCTGAACGGCAGGTGTTTGAGGTAGACGAAGGAGCCGTATCCGGCGCCGAAGTCGTCCAGGCTGAACCGGCAGCCGGCCGAGGTGAGCGTGGAGGCGAGCCGGCGGGCCGCGGCCAGGTTGGCGATGGCGGTGGTCTCGGTGATCTCCAGGCCGAGCTGGGTCGCGGGTACGCCCGACGCGGCCAGCGTGCCGACCACCCAGTCACCGAAGCTCGGATCCTCCAGCGAGCGGCTGGAGATGTTGACGTCCAGCCGCAGCTCCACCCCGGCCGCCCGGGCCGCCGCGAGTGCTCCGGTGGCGGTCTCCACCACCCAGCGGTCCAGTTCGTAGATCATGTCGCCGCGCTCCAGCGCCGGCAGGAAGTCGCCGGGACCGATCTGCCGGTGCTGGTCGTCGCGTACCCGCATCAGCAGTTCGTAGCTGCGTACCTGGTCGTCGCCGAGGTCGATGATCGGCTGGGCGTCGAGCTGCAACTGACCGGTGTCCAGCGCCCGGCGTACCCGGGAGACCAGATCGACCCGCTGGGCGGCCTGCCGGTGCTGCTCCGGCGCGAAGAGGCGGGCCCGGTTGCGGCCCTCGCCCTTGGCCTGGTAGAGCGCCAGGTCGGCGTGAGCGAGCAGCAGGGTGTCGTCGTCGGCGGTGTCGAGCGGGGCGGCGCCGATGCTCAGCGTCACCCGCAGCGGCTCGCCGCGCACCGCGAGCGGGGTACGGGCGACCAGGTCACAGAGCCCGGCCCCGATCGCGAGTGCCCGATCGGCGTCGCAGGAGGGCAGCAGGACGGCGAACTCGTCCCCGCCGAGCCGGCCGAGCACCGCCTCGGTGGGCAGGTGGTCGGGGAGCAGCCGGGCCAGCAGCCGGAGCACCTCGTCGCCGATGGCGTGCCCGCGCAGGTCGTTGATGTCCTTGAAGTTGTCGATGTCGATCAGGAGCAGTGCGGCCGCCGCCGGGCCACCGGCGCCGGTCAGCTCGCTCATCCGGGCGGTCAGCGCCCGCCGGTTCGGCAGCCCGGTCAGCGGATCGTGCTCGGCCAGGTAGGCCAGCTCGTCCTGGACCTGCCGGATCTCGGTGATGTCGTGTGCCGTGCCGAGCATCCGCAGCGGCCGGCCGGACTCGTCGGTGAAGACCTCGCCGTAGCACTCCAGGACGCGGATCTGCCGGCTGTTCGCCAGGTACATCCGGTGGGTGTAGGTGAACGAGTTGGCCTCCCGGATCGCCCGGTCCAGGGTTGCCTCGATCATCCCGAGGTCGTCCGGGTGGATCATCTTCCGGTAGGTCGGGTAGTCGAGCGCGGTCTCCGGGGCCAGCCCGATCATCGCCTTCAGGGTGGGTGACCAGACCACCTGGTCGGTGGGGAGGTGCCACTCCCAGGTGCCGACCCGGGCCAACTGCTCGATGTGGGACAGCCGCCAGGCGTAGTCGTCGGCGCGGCGCCGGTCGGCGCGCTGCTCGGTGACGTCGGTCAGCTCGTAGACCAACTGGCCGTCCGGCTCCGGGTCGGTGCGCGGCAGCGGCGGAAGCCGCCGACACGTCACCCGCAGGTGCCGGACCGCGCCGTCGACCGTCGGGCAGCGCAGTTCGACCGGCGGTCCGTCCGGGGTGGCGGCGCCGAACGGCAGCGAGCCGATGTCCGCGCCGATGAGCTGGCCGAGCCGCTGCGCCGCCCGGTTGTACCAGGTCACCTCGCCGTTCCCGGCGGCGGTCAGCAGCGCGGTGGAGGTGGTGTCGAGCACCGCGGCGGGCACGCTGGACGGCAGTGCGGGCACTGGGCCTCCCGTAGAGATCGACCGGATCCGGTGCAGGCGACGGGCACGGTCGGCCGTGACGGCGCACTGAGTGTACGGAGGCCGGACGCCCACGGCCAGCGCCGGTACGCCGGCATGCGTCGGTCTTCGGCAGGTCGGGGCGCGGGTCAGCGGGATCCGGAGGCGTCCCGTCGGTGCGCGGGTCAAACCACGGGCGGCAGGCTGGTCACCCGAACCACGTACGACATCTCCTCGGCCGGCTCCTCCCGGTAGGAGATCTGCTGGACCTGGCGGTCGTCCACGTAGAGCGCGACGTCGGCGAGTACCCCGAGGTGGGCGAGGCCGATGTCGGCGGCCCGCTTCTTGTCCTGGAGCACGGCGCCGATCCCGCCGATCAGGGTCGCCGCGTCGGAGGTCCGTCGACCCGGCGGGCTGCGCAGCACGATCTCCAGGGCGACCGGCTCGGTCAACGCCGTCCAGCCGCTGCGCTGTGCCGCGGCGCAGGCGGCCTGGAGCAGCGTACGGACCCGGGCGGCCTGCCGGTGTCCGGCCGCGAAGATCGACAGTGCTTCGGTCCTGACCGGCGGTGGCCCGTTGACCTCGAAGGACAGGGTGAGCGTCCGGGTATTTTGCACGGCGGCACCTCCTCTTGCAGACGATCCTGCCGAAGGATCGCGGGGACGGGGCGCGTTTCGCCTTTCGGAACCTGCCGCTCGGGACGGTCCGGGCCGGGACGCGCCCGACCGGGCGACGTGGGCCGGTCCGGGAGCGTGTCGGCATCGACGGCGACCTGCTGGCGCCGGAGGTAGCACCCACGGTAGCGGAGGGCTCGGCCGCCGGGAATACCACAGTGGACCGGGATCCGCCTCCCGGGGCACGGTCCGGGCGCGGTGGCGCTGAAGTTTGTCGATGTTTCGGCCGGTGGGCGGCTGGGCAGTGGGGATGTTCGACACCCACGCCCGGTCCGGCGGTTCGCCTGTGGCCGGAGGCGGGGTGCTTTCGCCGTGTGCCGGGACGGTCTCCGCCCCGGCCGTCACGAGGGAGGGTCGGCGCGATGAGCGGTCACCAGGTGCGCGACGGGCGGTCGGCGGGCTGCCGCCGGCGGTCACGGTCGGCGGATGCCGACGTGGGCGGGACGGCCGGGAGGAGGCCGGCGCGCCGAGACGCCGACGTGGGCGCGGTCGGGAGGAGAGCGGGGCGGCGAGACGCCGACCTGGGCGGGGCGGTCGGGAGGAGAGCGGGGCGGCGACATGGCTGAGCCCGAGCGGAGTGGTCCGGGCCGGCCTCCCCGGTTCCGGCTGGCGGCGGCGCTGACCGTGCTGACCCTGCTGGCGCCGCTCGCCGCCTGCGGCTCCGGGGACGACGGCGGCATCCCGACGATCAACCTCTACTACACCACCGAGCAGAACATCCAGAAGGTGGTCGACGACTGCAACACGAAGGCGGGCGGGCGGTACCGGATCGCGTACCGGGTGCTGCCCCGGGCCGCCGACGAGCAGCGGGTGCAGTTGGTCCGCCGGCTCGCCGCCGAGGACTCGGGGATGGACATCCTGGGCCTGGACGTGACCTGGACCCAGGAGTTCGCCAGCGCCGGCTGGCTGCTGGAGTGGACCGGCGAGCGTCGGGCCGAGGCCGAGCGCGGCACCCTGGCCGGCCCGCTGGAGACCGCCCGCTACGAGGGGAAGCTCTACGCCGCGCCGAAGAACACCAACGTGCAACTGCTCTGGTACCGCGCCGACCTGGTGCCACAGCCGCCGGGTACCTGGGACGAGATGATCCGGATGGCCCAGGAACTTCGGGGGCGGGGCCAGCCGTACCGGGTGGTCACCATGGGCGCCCAGTACGAGGGACTGGTCGTCCTCTACAACACCCTGGTGGCCAGCGCCGGCGGCAAGATCATCAACGACGACGGCAGCCGGGCGGTCTTCGACGACGGTGCCGTACGGGCGCTGGAGGTGCTGCGGAACTTCGCCACCGCCGGGGTGACCACCTCCTCCTTCTCGAACACCATCGAGGACCAGGCCCGGCTCGACTTCCAGTCCGGGGCGGGCGCGTTCCAGCTCAACTGGCCGTTCGTCTACCCGGCGATGCAGGAGGCCGACCCGGAACTGGCGAAGAAGGTGAAGTGGGCGCGCTATCCGGGCGTACACCCGGGCTCACCGAGCAAGGTGACGATCGGCGGGTTCAACCTGGGGATCAGCCGGTACTCCCGGCACCCCGACGAGTCCTTCGACGCCGCGGCCTGCCTGCGGGACGCGGAGCACCAGAAGTTCTCCGCGATCAACGACGGGGTGCCGCCGACCATCGAGAGCGTCTACGCCGAGCCGGAGATGGCCGAGGCGTACCCGATGCGGGACACCATCCTCGAGGAGCTGAAGGATCCGGCGACCCGGCCGCGCAGCCCGGCGTACCAGAACATCTCGACGGTGCTGTCGGCGACGCTCTCCCCGCCGTCGTCGATCGACCCGGAGCGGACCGCGGACCGGATGCGGAAGGCGACGCAGGACGCGCTCGATTCCAAGGGGGTGCTGCCGTGAGTACGGAGACCGAGACCGCGACCGCCGTGGACCGGGCCGGTCCGACCGGCGCGGTGCCGGCGCCCCGGCGCGGCCGGGTTGGTCGGCCGACACTGAGCGAGGGGAAGCGGGCCGAGCGCCGGTTGGGTTGGCTGCTCTGCGCCCCGGCCGCGCTGGTGATGCTGGCGGTGACCGCCTATCCGATCCTCTACTCGGTCTGGCTGTCGTTGCAGCGCTTCGACCTCAAGTTCCCGGACGAGCGGGAGTTCGTCGGGCTGGCCAACTACGTCACGGTGCTCACCAACGACTACTGGTGGACCGCGTTCGGGGTGACCATGCTGATCACCGTCGTGACGGTCGCCGTCGAACTGGTGCTGGGCATGGGACTCGCCGTCGTGATGCACCGGACCATCGTCGGGCGCGGACTGGTCCGCACCTCGGCGCTGATCCCGTACGGCATCGTCACCGTCGTCGCGGCCTTCTCCTGGCGGTACGCCTGGACGCCCGGCACCGGATACCTGGCCACCCTCTTCGGCGAGGGGGCGCCGCTGACCGAGCGGGCCAGCGCGCTGGCGATCATCATGCTGGCGGAGATCTGGAAGACCACCCCGTTCATGGCGCTGCTGCTGATGGCCGGCCTGGCACTCGTACCGGAGGACCTGCTCAAGGCGGCCTCGATGGACGGCGCCACCGCGTGGCAGCGGTTCACCAGGGTAATGCTGCCGGTGATGAAGCCGGCGATCCTGGTGGCGCTGCTGTTCCGCACCCTGGACGCGTTCCGGGTCTTCGACAACATCTTCGTGTTGACGGCCGGGGCGAACGAGACGTCGTCGGTGTCGATGCTCGCCTACAACAACCTGATCCGTGGGCTCAACCTCGGGATCGGGTCGACCATGTCGGTGCTGATCTTCCTGGCCGTGGCGATCATCGCGTTCGTCTTCGTGAAGCTGTTCGGCACCGCTGCCCCGGGCAGCACCGACGAGGGAGGCCGCCGGTGAGCGCGAGGAACGCAGCGAAGCGGAGTACCGCAGTCGCGAACGAAAGAAGGCTCTGGTGAGCGCGAGGAATGCAGCGAAGCGGAGTACCGCAGTCGCGAACGAAAGGAGACTCTGATGGCCGCCAGTGACACCACCGTCGCGGCGAAGTGGCGGTGGGGACTGCTGGACGTCGTGGTGGTGGTCTTCGCGCTGGTCCCGGTGCTCTGGATCGCGTCGCTGTCGTTCAAGACCACCGGCACGCTCACCGACGGCAACTTCGTCCCCCGGGAGTGGACCCTCGACAACTACCGCACGATCTTCTCCACCAACCAGTTCGTCCGGGCCCTGGGTAACTCGATCGGGATCGCCCTGATCGCCACCGCCGTCGCGGTGGTGCTCGGCACCATGGCCGCGTACGCGGTGGCCCGGCTGGACTTTCCGGGGAAGAAGGCGCTGGTCGGCGTCTCCCTGCTGATCGCGATGTTTCCGCAGGTCTCGCTCGTCTCGCCGCTGTTCGAGATCGAGCGGTCGCTCGGGCTCTTCGACACCTGGCCGGGGCTGATCCTGCCGTACATCACCTTCTCGCTGCCGCTGGCCATCTACACGCTGTCGGCGTTCTTCAAGCAGATCCCGTGGGACCTGGAGAAGGCCGCCAAGATGGACGGCGCCACCTCCGGGCAGGCGTTCCGCCGGGTGATCGCCCCGCTGGCCGCGCCCGGGGTCTTCACCACCGCGATCCTGGTCTTCATCTTCTGCTGGAACGACTTCCTCTTCGCGATCTCGCTGACCTCCACCGAGCGGTCCCGCACGGTACCGGTGGCGCTGTCGTTCTTCACCGGGGAGTCGCAGTTCGAGGACCCGACCGGGGCGATCTGTGCCGCCGCCGTGGTGATCACGATTCCGATCATTCTGTTCGTGCTGTTCTTCCAGCGTCGCATCGTGTCGGGCCTGACGTCCGGCGCCGTCAAGGGGTGAGGTCGCAGTGGCTGACATCGTGCTGGACAAGGTGAGCAAGAGTTTCCCGGACGGGACGGTCGCGGTCCGGGACGTCGACCTGGAGATCGCCGACGGCGAGTTCGTGATCCTGGTCGGCCCGTCGGGCTGCGGGAAGTCGACCACTCTCAACATGATCGCCGGACTGGAGGACATCAGCTCCGGCGAGCTGCGCATCGACGGGGAACGGGTCAATGACAGGGCGCCCCGGGACCGGGACATCGCGATGGTCTTCCAGTCGTACGCCCTCTATCCGAACATGACCGTGCGGGAGAACATGGCGTTCCCGCTCCGGCTCGCCAAGCTGGACAGGGCGACCATCGAGCAGAAGGTGGCCGAGGCGGCCAAGGTGCTGGAGCTGACCCCGCTGCTGGACCGCAAGCCGGCGAACCTCTCCGGTGGGCAGCGCCAGCGGGTGGCGATGGGGCGGGCGATCGTACGCAGCCCGAAGGCGTTCCTGATGGACGAGCCGCTCTCCAACCTGGACGCGAAGTTGCGGGTGCAGATGCGTACCGTGGTGTCCCGGTTGCAGAAGCAGCTCGGCACCACGACGGTGTACGTCACGCACGACCAGACCGAGGCGATGACCCTCGGCGACCGGGTGGTGATCATGCGGGGCGGTGCGGTGCAGCAGATCGGCCCGCCCCAGGAGCTGTACGACCACCCGGCGAACCTCTTCGTCGCCGGGTTCATCGGCTCGCCGTCGATGAACTTCCTGCACGCCGCCGTCGAGGAGGAGAGGCTGCGGACGGCGGTCGGCGACGTACCCCTCGGCGACCGGCTCCGGCGCGAGCTGGCGGCCGAGGACGCTCCCCGGGAGCTGATCCTCGGCATCCGTCCCGAGCATTTCGAGGACGCCGGGCTGGTCGACGAGCAGACCCGGGGGCGGGGGACGGAGTTCGAGGCGCCGGTCGAGATCGTCGAGTCGATGGGCTCCGACAAGTACGTCTATCTGACCGTCTCCGGTGAGCGGGCCAGCGCGGCGGAGCTGGAGGAACTCGCCGCCGACGTGGGGGCCGACGGGTTCGGCGGCGGTGCGGCGAACCTGGTGACCCGGCTGTCGGCGGAGTCCACCGTCGCGGAGGGGGAGAATCGGCGGCTCTGGTTCAACCTGGAGAAGATCCACCTGTTCGACCCGTCGAACGGCCGCAACCTCACCCTGCACGAGGGGCGGGCCGCCGGAGCGCTCGCCTCCTGACCCGGGAGGCGGACCGCGGCTACCGGCCCGCCGCCGCGCCGGCCGAGGCGGGGCGGGTGGCCAATGCCCGGTACTCGGCGTGACGGTACTCGGCGTGACGGTGCTCGGTCTGACGGTGCTCGGTGTGACGGTGCTCGGACGGGCCGGGAAGCTCTCCCGGTCGGTCCGGGCACCGTCGCCGTTCCGGCTCGAACGGTACGGGCGAGGAGGCTGGACCACCGGCCCCCGGATCCGTCCGTGAGCGGCGATCTCAACACGTAGCGTAGTTGTGTGGGTACGAAGCATGGGCCGCCCTCCGGAGCCGGGACCGCCGCGTGATCGCGGCGGTCGCGCTGGCGCTCGGCTCGGCCGTCTGCTTCGCCTTCGGGGCCGCCCTGCAACAGCGCGCCGCGCGACGGGAACCGCAGCACGGTACGGCCGATCCACGGTTGTTCATCCGGCTGCTGCGCCGGAAGAGCTGGCTGCTCGCCAAGATCCCCGACTTCACCGGTACGGCCCTACAGGCGCTCGCCCTCCGGTTCGGGCCGCTGACCCTGATCCAGCCGCTGCTGATCAGCGGGATGTTCCTGGCGATCCCGCTGGAGGCGGCCCTCGACCACCGGAGGCCGCATCCCCGGGACGTCACCGCGGTCGCCGCCTGTGTCTTCGGGCTCGCCGCCTTCCTCGGCGCGGCCCGGCCCCGGGCGGGGGTGGCCCAGCCGTCCCTGATGGGCTGGCTCGGAGTAGCGCTGATCGGCGGCACCCTGGTCGGGATCTGCCTGCTCCTCGCCCACCGGGCCACCGGGGCCGCCCGGGGAACGCTGCTCGGGATCGCCAGCGGGCTGCTCTACGCCGCCACCGCGTCGCTGCTGAAGTCCGTCGCCGACCGGGTCAGCGTCGACCCGCTCTCGACGCTGACCGACTGGCACCTGTACGTGCTGGCCCTGGTCGGGTTCACCTCGGTGGCGCTGAACCAGAACGCCTTCCAGAACGGTCCGCTGGCCGCGCCGCTCACCTCGATCACCCTGGTCGACCCGGTGTCCAGCATCGTCATCGGGGTGACGGTGTTCCACGAGACGCTGTCGTTCGGCGGGCTACGGCTCCTGATCGAGGTGCCCGCCATCCTCGCCATGGGCTTCGGGATCTGGCTGGCCAGTACCCGGTCCACCGGCCGGGAAGGCTACGAGGGCGGCTGAGCAGGACCGGGGACGGGCCGGGGATCCCGCCACATCGGCTGGAGTGCCGGGCCGTCATCCGGCAATCGGATGGGTTCGCCCTGGGCTCGGAAGCCGTACCGCTCGTAGAGTGCGCGGTTGCGTGGGGTGCTCGCCTCCAGATAGCAGCCGATCCCGTCGGCGTCGACCCGGACGAGCTGGTGCCGCAGCATGGCGCCGCCGAGCCCTCGGCCGCGCAGCGCGGGCAGCACCGCCATCTGCTGGAGATACCAGTGCGGTTCCCGGTCGGGGTGGCGGGCCGCGATCAGCTCGCCGACCAGGGCCATCCGGGGCGCGTACGGGCCGTAGGTCCGGGCGACGAAGGCGGCCTGCTGGTCGTCCCGGGCCTGGTCGGCGATGGCCGGTGACCCGGCCCGGCCGGCGTCACGGAACTCCCACACCGACAGGCCACCGATCTCGGCCGGGTCGTCGCCGGCCAGCAGGATCTCGCCGGCCTCCAGCACTCCGCCGACCCAGTCCGCCGCGAACTCGACCCACGCCTGCACACACGCCCAGCGGGCGCTCTCGTCCGGCACCACCCAGCTGAACACCGCCTCGTCCCACCCGGCCCGGCCCACCGTTTTGGCGATCGCTCGAGCGTCGTCCAGCTCGGCTCGGCGTACTGTCGTCGTCTTGGTCATATCGTCACCTCGTCACGCTCGTGATTGGGTGGGTACAGTGTACGCGAGTGTGCGTACTGTGTAGCGACGGGTGGGGCGGGAGTGGATGGAACGCGTGGGTGACGATGCCGGGGCCGGCGCGGGGCTGAGCCTGGACCGCATCGTGCGGGTGGCGGTCGAGCTGGCCGACGCGTACGGCCTGGCGACTCTCTCGATGCGGCGGGTCGCCACCGCCCTGGACGCCGGGGCGATGTCGCTCTACCGGTACGTGCCGGGCAAGGCCGAACTGGTCGACCTGATGGTGGAGTCCGTCTTCGGCGAGATCGACTATCCGGAGCCGGGCCCCGCTGGCTGGCGGGCCAGGATCGAGCTCGCCGCCCGCCGGGAGCGGGCGATGTACCAGCGGCATCCGTGGGTGCTTCCGATCGTCGCCGGCACCTGGCGGCCTCCGCTCGGGCCGAACGTGCTGGCCAGCGTGGAATGGGTGCTGGGCGCCATCGACGACTTCGGGCTCGACCCGGCGACGATGCTCCAGGTCTACCTCACGGTCAGCGACTACGTGCAGGGCGCCGCCCGGTACGTGCAGACCGAGGCCGAGGACGAGCGGCGGAGCGGGGTGAGCACCGAGCAGTGGTGGGCGACCGAGAGCGCCACACTGACCCGGCTGCTCGGCACCGGGCGGCATCCACTGCTGTCCCGGCTGATCGGGCAGGCCGGCGCCGCCCCGGCGACCGTACGCCAGGACTTCGAGTTCGGCCTGGCCCGGGTGCTCGACGGCATCGCCGTCTTCCTGGCCGACGAGCCTGTCCCGTCCGTCCCGTCCGTCCCGATCGACGCGCCCGACGGGCGCCCGACGGGTCGGGAAACCAGGTTTGAAAAAGTAACCACTGAAAACGTAACCGCTTTGCTCGACCGGCGGCTCCCGGCCGCCACCTCGGCGGCGCTGGAAGTGCTCGGCCGGCGCTGGACCCTCGACCTGCTGCACGTGCTCGGCCACGGCGAGGCACGGTTCCGTGATCTCGCCGAGGCCCTGCCCGGCCTCTCCCGACGGGTGCTCACCGAGCGGCTGCGCGAGCTCGCCGACGAAGGGCTGCTGCGCCGCCAGGTGGACTCCGGCCCACCCACCCGGATCAGCTACGCCCTCACCGAGCGCGGCGTTGGACTGCGCGGCGTGCTGACCGGCCTCGACGCCTGGGCTCGGCAGGACGACCGCGTCGGCGGTCCCTGACCCGGGCAGCGACGCCCTCGTGGACCCCGCACGCCTCGCTGGCGGGGTAGGAATCCGCGTGGGCGTGGTCGGGCCCGGGTGGCGGCGATGCTGGTCGGATCAGACGGGCAACTCGACCCGTACCGTGGTGCCGGCTCCGCCGGAGCTGCCGGCGCCGACGGTGAGTATTCCGGACACCTGCGCCACCCGGGCCCGCATCGCGGTCAGCCCGTAACCGCCGGCGGCCGGATCGGTGCCGGAGGTCGCGGCCTCCCCACCGCCGGCCAGGCCACGGCCGTCGTCGGTCACCGCCAGCACCACCCGGTCCGACTGGAACGCGAGCCGCACCGACGCGGTCCCGGCCCCGGCGTGCTTACGGACGTTGGTCAGCGACTCCTGGGCGGCCCGCAGCAGCACCACCTCGGTCGCCGTGGCCAGCGGGACGGGGTTGCCCACACACCGGAAGTCGGCGGGGACGCCGGTCTCGGCGGTGAACCGGGCGACCAGCCGGGCGAGCGCGTCGGTCAGGGACGAGCCGGTCAGCGCCGCCGGGGTCAGGGCCGCGATCAACTCGCGGGTCTCGGCGAGGTTCTCCCGGGCGGTACGCGCGGCGAGCGCCAGGTGCCGGTGTGCCCGCTCCGGATCAGCGTCGACGTCGTCGTCGGCCGCCTGCACCAGCAGCACGACGCTGGTCAGGCCCTGTGCGATGGTGTCGTGGATCTCGCCGGCCAGCCGTTGCCGCTCGGCCAGGATGCCGGCCTCGTGCGACAGTCGGGCCACCTCGGAGCGGGACCGGTCCAGCTCGCGGATCAGCCGGGCCCGCTCCTGGCTCTGCGCGACCACCCGCCTGCTCCAGGTGCCCAGCGCCGCGGAGAGCACCACGACCAGGGCCGCGATCGGTAGCGGGCCCGTCGCCACCTGCCCGGGTTCGACGCCCCTGGCCAGCAGCACCACGAGGTGCACCGAGTTGAACGCGACCACCGCGATCGTGGCCGGCACCGGGGCGGCCACCATGTACGCCTGCGGGCAGAGCGCGAACAGTACGAACGACGCCGAGCCGTCGAGCAGTACGGCCGGTGTGTAGAGCGCCAGTGCACCGGCGAGATAGCCGTACCCGCGCCAGTCCTCGATCTCGTCGCGCATCAGGCGACGGCCGAAGCCGACGTACCAGCCGGCCAGCGCGGCCAGCGGCAGCAGGACCGCGAGCCGCCACGGCAGCGGATCGGTGCCCTGCACCATCAGGAAACCCGCGACCCCGAGCGTGACCAGCCCGAAGTAGACGTCCCAGAACCGGAAACGGACGGCCCAGCCGTCCGGCTCGGAGCGACCGTCAAGCACGGTTTCCGGGGCACCGCCGGTCGGCCGGGTCGACAAGGCGTGGCCGGACATCGCAGCAGACCTCCAACGCACCGGACCCGGGGAGGGCGGTGCACCGGGGGTCGGCGGCCCCGTCCCGAGCCGATCCGCCCCATGGTCCCACGCCGATCCACCTGGGCGGCGCACGCGGACCGGCGGCCCCGACCAGCAGCGCACGCGAACGGGTGACGCACGGGGACCGGTGGCGCATGCGAACGGGCGACACACGCGGACCGGTGGCGCGCGAACGGGCGGCGCATGCGAACGGGGGCGCGCGGGGGGCGGTGGCGCACGCGGACCGGCGGCCCGGGCGAGGGCTCTCAACCCGCCCGGACCACCGGCTTGCGAATGCCTACCCGGGATACCGGGAAGTATGCGCCCCGGACGGGTCCCGCCCCACGCCCGGCGGCAGCGCCGTCCCCGCCGCCGGTGAGCGGGAGACCCCGGTGGTCGGGGCCGAGCCGGCCGGGGCCGGCAGCAGCCAGCCGACCACCTCGGTCAGTACCGCCATCCCGTCCCGGCTCAGTACCGACTCGGGATGGAACTGCACCCCGGCGTACGTCGGTCCGCGCAGCGCGTGCACCGCACCGTCGACCAGGTCCCGGGCCAGCCGCACCGGCCCGTACGCCGTGTCCAGCCCGTCGGCGTCGGCCAGCGCGGTGTAGCTGGAGTAGAAGCCGACCCGCGCGACGGTGTCGAAGATCGTGACGTCCCGGCACAGCCCCTGGTAGGGCGCGGTGCGCCGGTGCAGGGTCAGGCCGAGCCGGGCGGCAAGCATCTGGTGGCCGAGGCAGACGCCGAGGGTCGGTGACCCGGTGTCGAGCAGCCGGTTGACCATGCCGCGCAGCGCGACCATCTTCGGGTCGGTCGGGTGCCCCGGGTCACCCGGCCCGGGGCCCAGCACCGTCAGGTCGGCGGTGGCCGGGTCGAACCCGCCGGGCTCGGCGACCTCGGTCCAGGGGCGTACCGCCACGGTCAGACCGAGCGCCCGCAACTGGTGCGCGAGCATGCCGGTGAAGGTGTCCTCCGCGTCGACCACCACCACCCGCCGGCCGGCGAACTCCGGTCGGGTCGTGGCGCCCGGCGTCCGCTGCTCCAGCCAGAACGGGGCGAGCCTGGTGTTGCGGGCGGCCAGCGCCGCCCGTACCGCCGGGTCGTCGGCGAGCCGGACCTCCGCGGCCGGCGCGGGTTCGACGGCCGGCTCCGGCCCGACGCCGACTACGCCGGGGACCGCCGCGTCACCGCCCGCCTCGTCGGCGCCAGCGGAGCCAGCGGAGTCGGCGGGGCCGGCAGAGCCAGCGGAGTCGGCGGGGCCGGCGAGCCGGTGGCCGGGACCCGTCACCCCGACGACCCCGGACCGGGGTGGTGCCGGCTCCGGTCGCAACCCCAGCGCGGTCAGCACCCCGGCCGCCTTGGCGTGCGTCTCGGCCACCTCGGCGGCGGCGGTGGAGTGTCGCACCAGGGTCGCGCCGACCGGCACCCGTAGCTCTCCGGCCGGCGAGATCTCGGCGGTACGGATCAGGATCGGCGCGTCCAGGGTCTGCCGGCCGGCCTCGTCGAAACCGAGCAGCGCCAGTACGCCCGCGTAGTAGCCCCGGCCGCGCCGCTCGTGCCGGGCGATCACCCGGCAGGCGTTCTCCATCGGACTGCCGGTGACGGTCGGCGCGAACATCGTCTCCCGGAGCACCTCCCGGACGTCCAGCGAGCCGCGCCCGGCGAGCAGGTACTCGGTGTGCGTCAGGTGCGCCATCTCCTTCAGGTACGGCCCGATCACCTGGCCGCCCTGCTCGGCCACGGTCGCCATCATCTTCAGTTCCTCGTCGAGCACCATGTACAGCTCGTCGATCTCCTTCGGATCGGCGAGGAACCGCAGCAGTTCCGCCCGGTCCGCCGACCGCCCCGGGTGGCGCAGCGTGCCGCTGATCGGGTTCATCATGACCAGGCCGTCCTCGACGCTGACGTGCCGTTCCGGCGAGGCGCCGACCAGGATCCGGCCGCCGGTGTGCACCAGGAAGGTCCAGTAGGCGCCACGCTCGCCGGTGAGCAGCCGGCGCAGCGCGGCCAGCGCCGCCGGCAGCGGGGGACCGGCCAGGGTGCCGAGGTAGGAGCGGTGGATCACGAAGTTCGCCCCCTCGCCCCGGCCGATCTCGTCGCGCAGTACCCGACCGACGATCTCCGCGTACTCCGGGTCGGCGATGTCGAAGCCGGCGTCGCGGACCGGTACCGGCACCTCGGGCAGGGCCGCCAGCGCGTCGGCCAGCGGGACCCGCTCGGGCTCGTCGAGTACCAGGCACTCCAGCGGGGCGCCGTCGTCGACACAGGCGAAGCCGCGCTCGGTGACCTGCCGGTACGGCACCACCGCGAGGGTGCGCGCCCCGGCCGGCCCGGCCGGCAGGGGGATGTCGGCGAGCCTGGCGACGGTCTGCGGTACGCCGGTGAAGACCTCCAGGCTGGTGGCGCCGTCCCGGCGCAGCAGGACGAACGGGCCGGGGTCGGCGCCGCTCGCGATGGTGCGGAGCAGGTGGTTCAGCAGGGTCATCGGTCGTCCCTCACAGCCGGGGGCCGTCCCGAGCGGTGGCCGGAGAGGCGTGGGGGGAACCCTGGCGGCCGCCGCGTGGGGCGGCCGCGTGGAAGATTGCTACGCGCGGAGGTCGGCCGCCGGGATGGCGGGCCACCAGGAGTTGAGTCGCGCGAGCACGGGCCGAGTCTAGGGCAGCACCGCTCCCGCCGGCACCCCTTCGGCACCACTGTCCACCAGGTGGGCGATCCGGGGCGGGTCGGGGCGGGTCGGGCACGTCCGGCCGGTACCGCCCGACCTTGCCCTCGTCGGCAGCGGCGAACGGTACGGTTTTCGTCGATGAGGATTCTCGCTCTCGACCTGGGTACGTCGTCGGTGCGCGGCCTGGTGCTGGACGCCGCCGCCCGGCCGCTGCCCGGCGCGCTGGCCCGGCGACCCGCCGAGGTCATGATCGGGGACGACGGCGGGGCCACCCTGGACGGGCCGGCCTACCTCGCCGCCCTCATCGAGTGCCTCGACGAACTGGCCGGGGCGGACCACCTCGACGGCGTCGAACTCGTGGTCGCCTCGGCGCAGTGGCACTCGGTGGTGCCGCTGGACGCCGCCAACGAGCCGCTCGGCCCGGTGCTGACCTGGTTGGACACCCGTCCCCGCGCACCGGCCGGGGTGACCGGGCCGGTGGATCCGGACGACTACCACCGGCGTACCGGCACCTGGTGGCACCGGTTCTACTGGTCGGTCCGGCTGCCCTGGCTGCGGGAGCAGTGCGGCAACGACACGATCCACTTCGCCGGCCTGATCGAGTACGTCTTCGGCACGCTCCTCGACGAGGCGGTCATGTCGATCTCGCAGGCATCCGGCACGGGCATGCTCGACCTGCGCACCCTGGACTGGGACCCGGAGGCGTGCGAGCTGGCCGGGGTACGCCCGGGTGAGCTGCCGACGCTGGCTCCCCGGGCCTGGCACGGCCGGCTCCGGACCGAGTACGCCCGGCGCTGGCCGGAGCTCCGGGCCGCCCGGTGGGCGCCGCCCAGCGGCGACGGTGCCGCCTCCAACGTGGGCTCCGGCTGCTACGACAGCCGGCGGGCGGCGGTCACCGTCGGTACCTCGGCGGCGGTCCGGCTGGTCCAGCCGGCCTCGGCGGGCGCCGAGCTGCCGCCGTTGCCGGAGGAGTTGTGGCGCTACCGGGTGGACCACGAGCACGTGGTGACCGGTACCGCCTTCTCCGGCGGCGGAAACCTCTACGCCTGGGCCCGCCGGGAGATGAAGCTGCCCGAGGGGCCGGAACTCGACCTGGCCCTGGCCCGGGTGCCGCCCGGCGACGGCGTACCGGCCGATCCCCGGCTGGGCGGCGACCGTCCACCCGGGCTTGCCCCGGCCGGCTCCGGCGCGCTGTCCGGGCTCGGGCTCAGCACCACCGCGGTGGACATCCTCGCCGGACTGATGGAGGCGCTCTCCCGCCAGGTGACGGTGGGGGTCGCGGCGATCGAGTCCACACTGGGCAAGTCGGTGCAGGTCGTGCTCGGTGGCGGAGCCGTCGCCGCGTCCGGGTGGTGGCGGCGCTCCTTCTCGGTCGCGTTGGCCCCGCGCGAGGTGCACCACGTCCGAAATCCGGAGATCGGTGCGGTCGGCGCGGCCCTGGTGGCGATCGGTCGGCTCGACGGCGCGTCCGGACTTGAGCGCATCGTCCGGACGGACGAGGACGAGTCGGCGACAGCGACAAGATCTGATCACCCGCAGTATCCTTCGTGAGCTGTTCCGCCCCCCTGATCATTGACAGCAGGTCCGGGCCTGATTTGAAATAGCTCCGCTCCTTGGCGCGCCCCGCATCGAGGACGGTAGGAGGCATGGTGGCTATTGCCCCGGACCCGTCACATGGCGCCGTCTCGCGTCACCGCCGGCGCCGTCTCGACGTCCGGGTGGTACCCCATCGCCGCAGGTCTCCGTTCCGGTTGCGGGACTGGCGGATGCGTACCAAGCTGGGCGCCGTCCTCGTGGTCCCGTCGGTGGCGTTCCTGGTGCTCGCCGGGGCCCAGACCAGTGCCCTGGTCAGCCAGTCCGACCTGCTCGACGAGTTCGCCGACCAGGTGACGGTCGGCCGCGAGATCACGGCGCTGGTGCACGAGTTGCAGCGCGAGCGGGACCAGACCGCGGGCGAGCTGGCGGCCCTGAACACCGGATCGGCGCCGCCGGTCGAGCCCGGTCGGCCGCTGCCGGCGCTGGAGTCGGTCTACCCGGTCGCCGACCGCGCGGTCGACCGGTTCCGGACGGCGGCGGCACCGCTGGCCCGGGGCGAGGCTTCGTGGCGGATCTCCTACGACCGCGTCGACGACGCACTCGACCGGCTGCCGGAGATCCGGGCCTCGGTGCCGGCGGCCGGCCTGAACCCCGACCCGGTGCTGGCCGAGTACGACCGGGCCATCGAGGTACTGCTGGTGCTGCTGGCCGAGCCGTCGCCCGGTACGGACCGGGCCGAGCTGACCGACGCGGTGCTGCGGTACGTCGAGTTCGCCCAGGTCAAGGAGATCAATTCGCGGATCCGGGGGCAGCTCTACGCCGCCGCCCGTGCCGGCCGGTACGACCAGAACGACGTGGTCAAGCTGACCGACCTGCGGGCACAGCAGCTCACCGGCCTCGCCGGCTTCCGGCTCTCGGCCACCGACCAGCAGATCGAGCGGTACGACCAGGTCTCCACCGATCCGAACTTCGTGGCGGCGGTACGACTGGAGGAGACCACCTTCTCCACCGGTGGCCGGACCGCCGCGGTGCTCGAACCCAGCCGCTGGTGGACGATCAGCCAACAGCGCCAGGAGCTGCTCCGGCAGGTCGAGGCGGGTGCGGTCGACGACGCGGTGACGCTGGCGGACTCCCGCAGCGCCGAGCAGTTGCGCCGGACCCTGCTCACCGCGGGCGGCGTGCTGGGCGTACTGCTGGCCGCCCTGTTCACCTCGATCGCGATCGGCCGCTCCGTCGCCCGCTCGCTGCGGATGCTGCGGAGTCAGGCGTTGCGGGTGGCCCAGGTCGAGCTGCCGGAGACCCTGGAACGGCTGCGTTCGGTCGACCCGGGCAGCTCCGAGTTCGACGTGCCGCCGGCCGACGTCCGGTCGATGGACGAGATCGGCGAGGTGGCCGAGGCGTTCGTGGCGGTGCACCGCAGCGCGGTGACGGTGGCGGTGGAGCAGGCGGTGATGCGTCGCCGCGTCAACGCCATGTTCGTCAACCTGGCCCGACGCAGCCAGGTGCTGGTCGAGCGGCAGTTGGAGCTGCTGGACGAGCTGGAGCAGGACGAGAGCGATCCGGACCAGCTCGACAACCTGTTCAAGCTGGACCATCTCGCCGCCCGCATGCGCCGGAACGACGACAGCCTGCTGGTGCTCGCCGGCACCGAGTCCACCCGGCGGTGGAACCGCCCGGTGCTGCTCCCCACGGTGCTGCTCGCCGCGGTCGCCGAGATCGAGCAGTACCAGCGGATCCGGCCCAGCGTCACCGAAGAGCTGTACGTCGTCGGGCACGCCGTCGCCGACCTGGTGCACCTGCTCGCCGAGCTGCTGGAGAACGCGTCGTCGTTCTCCCGTCCGGACACGGTGGTCCAGGTCAACGCCGCCGGGCAGCCGGACGGCAGCGTCCTGGTGGAGATCGTCGACCAGGGTCTGGGCATGAGCCCGACCGCGTTGGAACGGGCCAACCAGGTGCTCGCGGTACCACCCGACGCGGACGTCGCCGCGTCGGAGCGGATGGGTCTGTTCGTGGTCAGCCACCTGGCCGCCCGGCAGGGTGTCCGGGTGCGGTTGCGGACCACCGGGCAGGGTGGCCTGGCGGCAGCGGTCCGGCTGCCGGCGAACCTGCTCGCCCCGGCTCCGACGGCGGATCCGACGGATGGCCCGGGACGGCGGATGCTCGCGATCGTCGCGGGTGCGGTCTCCGGCGCGAACGGTACGCATCCGTCGGCCGGCCGGCCGGACGCGGCCGGGGGCGGCGCCGACGGTGGCCAGCTCCGCCGGACGGGCCGCCGGGAGACACCGACCCGGGCCGAGGACGTGCTCGGGATGGCCGCCGGTACCGGGTCCGCGCCGGCCAGCACCTGGTGGTCCCGGCAGGGCCGGGGGAGCGCGGCGACGCCGACCGTTGCCGCGGACGCGCCGACCGGAGCGCTGGCCACCGGGAACGCCCCACCGGCGGTGCCGGTGACCGGCGGGACCAACGCCAACGGGCTGCCGATCCGGGTACCGATGGCCCAGTTGCGGGTCAAGGCCGAGGAGCCGGCCCCGCCCAGGCCGCCGGTCCAGCGTGAGGCGCCGGATCCGGAGCGGGTGGGCGGGATGCTGTCCCGGTACTACGGTGGTCTGCGGCGGGCCGAGGCGGAAGACACGATGGTGATACCCATGGCGCCGGCCGGCGCGCGCATCGAAGAGGAGAAGTATTGAGCACGCTCAGTCAAGAGGCACGGGATCTGAACTGGCTGGTGAGCGGGTTCACGGAGCGGGTACCCGGGGTGGCGCACGCCATCGTCGTCTCCGCCGACGGACTGCTGGTGGCGGTCTCCGAGCACCTGCCCCGGGACCACGCCGACAAGCTCGCCGCGGTCACCTCCGGGTTGTCCAGCATCACCACCGGGGCCGCGGAGATGTTCGACGGCGACATCGTCAAGCAGACGGTGGTCGAGATGGGACGGGGTTACTTCCTGGTCATGCAGATCCGGGACGGTTCGATCCTGGCCACCCTCGCCGGCAACGACGCCGACATCGGCGTGGTGGGTTACGAGATGGCGAAGCTGGCCAAGGCGGCCGGTGAGATGCTGACTCCGGCGCTGCGGGCCGAGCTCCAGCAGGCACTGCCCCGCTGACCGGTCGCGTCCGGTCGGCGGGGGCGGCGGTGTGGCGTCGTCTCATGCCTGCCGGGCCTGGCCCAGCCGGCCCAGTTGCGTGTCGAGCTGCCCGGCGAGCCACCGTTCGTACTCGACCCGTTCCGGGCCGTCCCACCCCCGGGTGGCGCCTTCGACGCACATGACGAGATAGAGATAGATCGTGTAGAGGGTGAGCCGGCGGCGGGCCGCCGTGGTCAGTTCGAGGCTGCCGTGTCCGGCCGAGGCGTAGCCGGCGAGGATCTCCGGTTCGTCGTCGAGTTCGCGGAAGAGCGTCATCGAGACCAGTTCGGCCAGCGGGTCGCCGAAGAAGGCCCGTTCGCCGTCGATCAGGCCGGTCACCCGGACCGGGCCGGCAGGATCGGCGGCGACGAAGATGTTGCCGTCCCAGAGGTCGAAGTGGACCAGGGCGGGTCGGCGTACCTCGTCGAGGGCGTCGGCGTGCCGGCGCAGCAGGTCCCCGATCCGGTCCGGCGGGGTGGGTAGCGCGCTGCCCAGCCGGAGGGCGTCGGCGAGGATGTCGTCGACCATCGCCCCGAAGGCGCCCCGCCAGGACGGCTGCCAACTGCGGCTGCCGCGCAGCGGATAGCCGTACGCCGGGCCGGTGACGGTGTGCAGCCGGGCCGCGTGCGCGGCGATCTCACCGCGTACGGTGGCGAGCTGTGCCGGGGTCAGCTCGTCCCGGGTACGGTTCAGGTCCGTTCCGGCGATCCGACTGAGGAAGGCGAAGTCGGTGCCGATCAGGTCCCGGTTGAAGTCGGCGTGGACGACCTCGGGCACCACGGTCACCACCCGGGCGGCCCGGCGGTAGAAGTCGACCTCGGTACGCATCAGGTCGACCTCGTGGCTGAGCAGCTTCAGCTCGGGTGGCGGGGCGACCTTGAGTACCAGCTCGGTGCTCTCGCCGAGGGTGACGGCGTAGGCGGCGTTGTAGGTGCCGCCGGTCAGTTCCCGCCAGTCGGTGATCGCGGTCCGGTCACCGAAGCCGCGCCGGACCAGCGACCGGAGTTCGGCCTCGGTGACGTGCCTCCTGGTCGAGCTCTGGTTCTCCATGCAACCCCTCGGCGGTACGGTCGGGCGGCGTGGCTGCCCGAGTGGACCTCGTCGACCTGGATCGCGCGGTACCCCGCACCCGCGGTCCGGGTGGACCGCGAGGGGGTTGACGAAGGTTCCGGCGCTGGCCGGTACGGCTCGGTGTCAGACGCTGTTGTCGGCGATCACCCGTCGGTACCAGTGCGCGCTGCGCTTGGGGATCCGGCGTTGGGTGGGGAAGTCAATATAGATCAATCCCCATCGCTGCTCATAGCCCTCGTTCCACTCGAAGTTGTCCATCAGCGACCAGACGTGGTAGCTCTCCAGCGGCACGCCGTCGGAGATGGCCCGGTGTGCCGCCGCCATGTGGTCGCGGAGGAAGGCGATCCGACCGATGTCGTCCACCGTGCCGTCCCCGGCGAGCCGGTCCGGGGTGGGCAGGCCGTTCTCGGTGACGGTGAGCGGCACGTCGCCGTAGTCCCGGGTCACCCGGGTCAGGATGTCGTACATCCCGTCGGGGAAGATCTGCTGCCAGCTCGCCTCCGAGGTCGGCCACTTGCGGACCGTACCGCCGTCGCCGGTGACGTAGATCGGCGTGTAGTACTGCACGGCGAGCAGGTCCACCGGGGACGAGATGATCGCCAGGTCGCCGTCCCGGATGCCCCGGACCATCCGGCTCTCCGGACCCAGGTCGGCCAGTACGTCGGCCGGGTAGGCGCCCTTGAAGATGGAGTCCAGGTAGAGCCGGTTCTCGTAGCCGTCGTAGAGCTGGGTCGCCTCGGCCGCCCCGGGCGCGTCGTCGGCCGGGTAGCAGGGGTGCAGGTTCAGCGCGGGGCCGATCCGGCTGGCGCTGCCGGTGGCGCGCAGCGCGCGTACCGCCAGGCCGTGCGCGAGTTGCAGGTGGTGCGCGACCAGGTAGGCGGCGTCCGGCTCGCGCAGGCCGGGGGCGTGGTGGCCCTGGAGGTAGCCGTTCTGCACCACCGTCTTGGGCTCGTTGATGGTCAGCCAGACCGGCACGCTCGGGCCGAGCGCCTCGAAGATCGCCTCGGCGTAGTCGGCGAAGCGGTAGGCGACGTCCCGGGACTCCCAGCCGCCGATGTCCTGGAGCGACTGCGGCAGGTCCCAGTGGAAGAGCGTGGCCATCGGGGCGATGCCCCGGTCGTGCAGGCCGTCGACCAGGCGCCGGTAGAAGTCGAGTCCGCGCTGGTTGGGCGCGCCGGTACCGTCGGCCTGGATCCGTGGCCAGGAGATGGAGAACCGGTACGTCGCCAGCCCGAGATCCTTCATCAGGTCCAGGTCCTCGACGTACCGGTGGTAGTGGTCGGCGGCGACGTCGCCGGTGTCCCCGCCCCGGACCCGTCCCGGGGTGTGGCTGAACGTGTCCCAGACGGACTCGCCCCGCCCGTCGTCCTTGGCTGCCCCCTCGATCTGGTACGCAGAGGTGGCCGCGCCCCACCCGAAGCCGTCCGGAAAGCGGAGTCCGAGCCGCGCGTCCGGCGCCGTACGTCGCGCGTCGTCGGCCTCGGGGTCGGCGTCGCAGCCGGCCAGCGTCGCGCCGGCGACGGCTGCTGCCGCCGTGCTCGTCGACAGGCGGCCGGCCGGCACGGCACTGGCGGACAACGCGGCGCGGCGCAGCAGATGCCGCCGAGTCAGTACGGACATGCTGTCTCCTCGTGAGTGGGGCCCTCCGCGCGACGCCCGGGAGCGCTCCCATGCAAGAGCGTAGCGATCTACCGGGCGATTGCGTATGGGTTGTTCGGATGGCAATGGCGGGTCTGGGCCTCGTCCATTGCCCGTCCCCACTGAACCTTTTTCAACCTGAACCGCGCGGCGCTCAGGTGCCGCGTCCGACCTTGTGGTCCCTCGAAGCGCAAGGGGAGGTTGAGAAAGGTTCACTGTGCACCATGACCACGGCGACCGTTCGTCGCGTCGCGACGAGGTCGGTCGCCGTTCGAGGTGCCGATGACGCAGCCGATCGACGGTTCGGCGTCGAGGCGCTGTACCGATGACCGATTTTCCCGTCGTTGGCGGGGGGTTAGTGTGGGGACGGGGAGGGCAACCCCCGTCCCCAGCGTGAGTTACAAACACGCACGAGCGGAATTGGCGTCCAGGTCGTGCGTGCCGCGCGGGAGCCGGGCCACGCGAGTGGCTCTGGTTCCACCTCCTTCCGACGGTGGTGAGCTGGCTGACGGCGGAGTCCGGGCTGGCCCGCCCTCAGCCCTGTGGCTGAGCGGTCGGCGGCTACGTAACAATTCCGTAGCTCGCCCAACGGGGAGCGATCGACCCGGCGGACCGGATCCTCGCAGCACCCGTGGTGGTGCGATCCAAGCTACTTACATCCTCATCAATGGAAGCGCTCCCATCGACGTTGGTTGGACTGTAGCCCGCGTCACGGGTTTGTGAAAGACCCAAAATAAGATCGAAACATCGGGCCAACGTCGACGAAACTCCGTTGTGCTCCGCTCGATCGACTCTATGTGCAGGTCAGCGGGCTTCTCTGGCCGTCCGCAGTGGAGCCGGGGATCGACTCCCCTTGCTGCGGGAGCGCTCCCATGCCACACTGTCGAACTATCGCGGTCGGGAGCCATAGCTGACGCGATCGTGGGCCGCCAGGGCATCCGAGTCTCTCGGTACGGCGCCCCCGCACAGCTCGGAGCCGCCACGTCCGGCGTCTCCTCCGGCGTCCGCCGACCCCGGTCCGGGACGGGTTGACCACCACCATTCCGGCGCCTGCCCACCCACGCGCACCGCCCCCGCACCACGCGCAGGAGGCGCCCCAGCCGCGGCAGCACCGCGGCCCGGTCCGCGAGGAGAAGTCACGACATGAAGTTGAGGTTAGGAAGACGCCGACTGGCGATGGCCGCCGCCGGCATATTGGTGGTCGGAGGTGTTGCCGTCGTCCCCGGCACCGCCTACGCGGCCCCCGGCTGCGACGTCACCTACACCGCCAACAGCTGGGGCTCCGGATTCAGCGCGTCCATCACCATCCGGAACGTCGGCGACCCGTTGACCAGTTGGAACCTCGGGTTCACCTTCCCGGGCAACCAGCGGATCACCCAGGGCTGGTCGGCGAACTGGACCCAGTCCGGCGCGAACGTGACCGCGACCAACGTGGCCTGGAACGGCAACCTCGCCACCGGCGCCTCGACCAGCATCGGGTTCAACGGCTCCTACTCGGGGACCAACGCCAACCCGACCGCGTTCACCATCAACGGCAACCCCTGCAACGGCGCCCAGAACACCGCGCCGACCGTCGACATCACCAGCCCGGCCAACGGCGCGACCTTCACCGCACCGGCCAACGTCACCGTCTCGGCCACCGCGACCGACGCCGAGGGGCCGGTCCAGCGTGTCGAGTTCTACCGCAACGGCCTGCTGGTCGGCACCGACACCAGCGCGCCGTACAGCTACACCAACAGCGCGCTGCCGGCCGGGCAGTACACCGCGCAGGCCCGGGCGTACGACAGTGCCGGGCTGAGCGGCGTCGACGAGGTCTCCTTCACCGTCGGCGGCACGACCCAGCCGAGCGTGGTGGTACCGGCGACGCTCACCATCGCCGAGGGCGCCAGTGCCCCGCTGAACGTCAGGCTCAGCGCCGCGCCGACCAGCAACGTCACCGTCAACCTGAGCAAGACCGGCGACGCGGACGTGACGCTCGGCGCCAGCACGGCGACGATCACCCCGCAGAACTGGAACACCGGCGTCAACGTCCAGGTCAACGCCGCGCAGGACGCCGACGCCACCAACGACACGGCGACGATCACCGCCAGCGCCAGCGGGCGTACCCCCGGGACCACCCAGGTGACCGTCACCGACGACGAGGGCGGCGGACCGGCCGGCGAGTACGGCGAGGAGTTCCTGGAGCTCTACAACAAGATCAAGGCGCCGGCGAACGGCTACTTCAGCCCCGAGGGCGTGCCGTACCACTCCGTGGAGACGCTACTCGTCGAGGCCCCGGACCACGGTCACGAGACCACCTCCGAGGCGTTCAGCTACTGGCTCTTCCTGGAGGCCATGTACGGCCGGACCACCGGCAACTGGAGCCCGTTCAACAACGCCTGGCAGATCATGGACCGGTACATCATCCCGTCCGAGACCCAGTCGAACTACAACGCCAGCGACCCGGCGGACTACGCGCCCGAGGCGAACCGGCCGGACCTCTACCCGCAGCAGGGCGGCAAGCTCGACGCGAACGTCCGGGTGGGTCAGGACCCGCTCGCCGCCGAACTCCAGTCCACCTACAACAGTGGCCGGATGTACGGCATGCACTGGCTGCTCGACGTGGACAACGTCTACGGCTACGGCCGCTGCGGCGACGGCACCACCAAGCCGGCGTACATCAACACCTACCAGCGCGGCCCGCAGGAGTCGGTCTTCGAGACCGTTCCGCACCCCTCCTGCGAGACCTTCGCCGACGGTGGCCCGAACGGCTACCTGCCGCTCTTCATCGGTGACTCCTCCTACGCCCAGCAGTGGCGCTACACCAACGCTCCCGACGCCGACGCGCGGGCCGTCCAGGCCGCGTACTGGGCGCTGAAGTGGGCCAAGGAGCAGGGTGCCGAGGGGCAGATCTCGGCCACCATCGCCAACGCCGCCAAGATGGGTGACTACCTGCGCTACGCGATGTACGACAAGTACTTCAAGCAGCCCGGGTGCGCCTCGACGTCCTGCGCGGCCGGTACCGGCAAGAACAGCTCCGCCTACCTGCTCTCCTGGTACTACGCCTGGGGCGGCTCGCAGGGTGGCAGCAGTAGCTGGTCGTGGCGGATCGGCTCCAGCCACAACCACGGCGGCTACCAGAACCCGTTCGCCGCGTACGCCCTCTCCACGGTCTCCGAGCTGACCCCGCGGTCGCCGACCGCGCGGACCGACTGGGCCACCAGCCTCACCCGGCAGATCGACTTCTACACCTGGCTCCAGTCGGCCGACGGTGCCATCGCCGGTGGCGCGACCAACAGCTGGAACGGCGACTACAGCGCCCGCCCGGCCGGCGTGCCGACCTTCTACGGCATGACGTACGACGTCAAGCCGGTCTACCACGACCCGCCGTCGAACCAGTGGTTCGGCTTCCAGGCGTGGAGCATGGAGCGGGTCGCGGAGTACTACCACGAGAGTGGTGACGCCCGGGCCAAGGCGCTGCTCGACAAGTGGGTCAACTGGGCGCTCGCCAACACCACGGTGAACGGTGCGAACTACCAGATCCCGTCGACGCTGAGCTGGAGCGGCCAGCCGGGTGGCAACTGGACCGCCGGCACCACCTCGGTGAACAACAGCAACCTGCGGGTCTCGGTGGTCGACCACACCCAGGACGTCGGCGTCGCGGGTGCCTACGCCCGTACGCTGATCTACTACGGTGCCAAGGCCAACCACACGGCGGCCAAGACGACGGCCAAGGCGCTGCTCGACGCCGTCCTCCAGCACAAGGACAGCAAGGGCGTCTCGGTGCCGGAGACCAAGGCGGACTACAACCGCTTCGACGACGCCTACAACGCCAGCACCGGCCAGGGTCTCTACATCCCGCCCGGCTTCAGCGGCACCATGCCGAACGGTGACCCGATCAACTCCAACTCCACCTTCCTGAGCATCCGCTCGTTCCTCCAGGACGACCCGGACTGGGGCAAGGTGCAGTCGTACCTGAACGGCGGCCCGGTGCCGACGTTCAACTACCACCGCTTCTGGGCGCAGATCGACGTGGCGATGGCGCTGCACGACTACGACCGGCTGATCGGCTGATCCCGGTCACCAGACGGGCCTGATTCCCACGGTCAGGCCAACCGTGGCGGGCCCGGCCGGATTGGCCAACGCAGCGATCCGGCCGGCCCGCCACTCCCGTTCCACCCAGGACGCACCGCGGCGTCCAGCAGCGCCCTCCGGGCGGGTGGCACCAGCCGGTGTCGCCCGCCCGACCTCGTGTCCGGGCCCCGGACCGACGTCTTCCGGCAGGGCCGTCATGGCGAAGATTTTCGGGTCGCGCCCCGGCAAAGGCACTGAGTTTCCACTCAGCCTGGGGTGCCCAGTACGGCGAGGTCGGAGTATCCTGGCCTCAGTGGGAGGGGCCGCTTCCCCCGTGGCGGCCCCTCCCGCTTCTTGTCTTCCCACCCCTTTCCGCCCGTCGAGCGGTGCGGTGTCGGCTATGCCGGGGAGCGTCCGATACGGTGTCCGGCGTGCGTGGCCGAAGCGGCATCCTGACAGCGTCCTGGCTGGTCCTGTTGACCGCACTCCAGATACTCGCGTTCGTCGTGGTCTGGCGGTTCGCCGTCGGCACCGAACACGGCCAGGTGCTGGACACGATCGCGCTGACCGGCATCTCGATCGGGCAGCACCGGATCGAGGGCGTCGTCGGCGGCGTGCTGAACGCGGTCTCCCTGCTCTCGCTGCTGGTCGCCACCGGGGTCATCGGCTTCATCGCGCTGATCCGGGTCCGGATCACCCTGGCGGTGGTGACCGTCCTGCTGATCGTCGGCGCCAACCTCAGCACCCAGGCGCTGAAGTACGTCATCGAGCGGCCCGACTTCGCCGTCGACGAGGCCCGGGCTGCGGCCGGCAACAGCCTGCCCAGTGGACACACCGCGGTCGCCGCGTCGGTGGCGATCGCGCTGGTCATGGTGCTGCCGCCCCGGGTCCGCGGCTGGGGCGCGCTGATCGGCGCCGGGTACGCCGCCGCGGCCGGTGTCGCCACCCTGTCGGCCGGCTGGCACCGGCCCAGCGACGCGGTGGCGGCGCTGCTGGTGGTCGGCGCCTGGGCCTCGGCGGCCAGCCTGGTGCTGCTGCTGACCCAGCGGGAGACCGCGCAGGTCGCCGCCGCCGACGGCAACCGGCAGGCGACCGCGGTACTCGCCGTCGTCGGCCTGGCCCTGCTGCTGGTCGCCGCGATCGCCCTCGGCTGGACCGACGGCATACGGTCGACGCCGATCTCCGAGTTCGACCGACGCCAGCTCCTGATCGCGTACGGCGGCGGCGCGGCGGGGATCGCCGGCACCGCCGCCCTGGTGACGGCCCTGGTACTGGTCGCCCTGCACCGGGTGGTGCCCCGATATACCGGCCGAGGCGTCACCGGACCGGCCGACTAGGAATCAGGAGTTCTCCTCAACCTCGTTCAGCCGGGACCTCGACACCGAGGGCGGCGAGTTCCCGCCGCCCTTCGGCGGCCCGGTCCGGCAACAGCAGGAGCGTGGATGCGCGTTCGAACCGGGCGCCGATCCGCTCCCACCCCGCCACCGCGGCGGTGAGGGCGGCGCCGTCCCCGTAATGGCGGCCCCGGGCGCGGGCGGTGCAGGCGGCGGCCCAGGCGCTTTCGTGTCGCTCGGCGGCCGACAGCAGGTCCGGCGCGTCGGGAAGCCCGGCGACGACGGCCAGTTCGGCGCCGACCGCCCGGGAGTAGGGCGGAGACCAGCTTCGGATGCCGTTGAACGCCAGACTGACGAGCGCGGCGGCGTCCCCGACCCGCCCCGCGTGTACGGCGAGCCGCGCGTCGACCATCGTCACGAAGGTGGAGTGCGCGGGTAGCTCCCCGATCACCTCGATCGCGCGGGAACGCCACAGCGCGTACCCCTCGTCGTCGCCGCGCAGCCCGTGGACGAGGGCGACGGCGGCCATCGGCGGCGACATGGTGCCGGTGCGCGGCCGGCCGGCCCGCTGCCAACCGTCCCACGCCGTACCCGCCATTCGCAGCGCCTCGTCGAAGCGCCCGCTGAGCACCAGTGGGGTGATCAGGAGGGCGGCCGAGTGGTAGGAACTGCCGGCGAGGTCGTCGTCCATGGTCCGCTGCCCGATCGACAGGGCGGCCGGCAGGTCGCCGACGCCGAGGGCGGCCAGGTGGGCCATCCGGTAGGTGTCGACGATCTCCGGGGCGGCGTTCGGGTCGTGCCGGGGCATCGCGGGCAGCAGGGCCAGCCGTTCGTCCGTCACCCGGCGCACCTCCGCGCCGCGCCCCGCCACGACACCGGCAGTGGCCACCGCGTCCAGAGCCGCGCTGATCAGCACCGGATCGCCGGTGGCCCGGGCGGCTGCCGCAGCGGCCTCGGCGAGCGCCGGGTCCGCCTCGTACCTGTCGGAGGTGGCGGCCCACGCCGCTGCCTCGGCGAGGCGGGCCGCCACCACGGCGTCGCTCGACCCGCCAGCCACGGACGCCGCCTCGTCGAGGAGGTCCCGCAGGCGCTCGTACGGAACCTCCGTGGCGAACCCGGCCGGATGCCTCCGGGCGGTGGTGACCGCCTGCGCCAGCGCGATGGCGGTGGCCCCGTGGTTCCCGGCCGTACGGGCCCGCTCCGCGGCGGCGAGCAGCAGGTCGAAGGGCCGCTGACCGTCGTCGCCGACGGCATGGGAAACGGCGGCGGCGGCGTACAGGTCCGCCGCGGCCTCGCCCGGAGCGGGGGCCCGCTCGGCGGCGGCCCGGTAGTGGCCGAGCGATTCCATCAGGAACCGCCGCGCGTAGGCGAGGTGGGCCAGTGTCCGGGCCAGCCGGTGCGGCAGCGCGGCCGGGCCTGCGGGAGCGGCGGCGAGGGCGGCTCTCAGGTCGTCGGCGACCGCGTCGAACTCCTCGTACCACTCGTCGCCGTCCAGTCTCGTCTCCAGCTCGGTGGCGACGTCCGCCGCCCAGCGCAGGTGCCGGTCCTGGATCTCCGGCCGCTCGCCCGACGCGTCCAACTGTTCAGCGGCGAACGCGCGTACCGTCTGTAGCAGCCGCCACCGGGCCACGCCCTCCCGACGGTGCACGGTGACCAGGCTCTTCTCCGCCAGCCTGCCAAGCACGTCGGCAACCGCACCACGAGTGCTCTCGGCGGGGCTCGTCGCGGCGACGGCGTCGAGGTCGAACGCCCCGGCGAAGGCGGCGAGCCGCCGGAACAGTGCCCGTTCCTCGTCATCGAGCAGGTCGTGGCTCCAGCCGATGACCGCGCGCAGCGAGTGGTGCCGCTCGTCCACACCCCTGCCGCCGGTCACCAGCCGTAGGTGGTCGTCGAGCGCGGCCAGCAACCCGTTCTCGCCCAGGGTGGCGCTGCGGGCCGCAGCCAGCTCGATCGCCAGCGGCATGCCGTCCAGCCGCGTGCACAGCTTGGCGACCACCACCGGGTCCGCCGCGAACCCGGGGTCCGCGGCGGTGGCGCGGTCGACGAAGAGTCGCTCGGCGTCGGACTCCAGCGGCAGCGGGCCGAGCGGTACGGCACGCTCGCCCGGTACGCCGAGTCGTTCCCTGCTGGTGGCGAGGATGCGGGTACCAGGGCAGCCGGTCAGCACCCGCTCCGCGAACCGCGCCACCACGTCGATCACGTGCTCGCAGTTGTCCAGCACCAGCAGCGATCGGCCCTCTCCGAGCCGCTCCACCACGGCGTCCTCCAGCGACTGCTGGGGGCGCTCGCTGACGCCGAGCGCGGCGGCAACCGCCTGCGCGACGTACCCGCCGCGGGCCGGGACGAGATCGACGAACGCGCCGCCGGAGGGGAAGGATGGCCCCGCCGCCTCGGCGATCCGGCCCGCCAGCCGCGTCTTTCCCACCCCGCCCGGTCCCACCACGGTCACGAGCCGCGCGCCACGCAGCGCCTCCATCAGGTGCTCGTGTTCGGCGCTCCTGCCGACGAAGGTGGTGAGCGCTGGTTGCAGGCCGGCCAGCCGCCCTGGCACCGGCGCCCCTGCCTGCGCCTGTACGGCGATCTCGGCGAGCGCCCTCCGATCGGCGACACCGTACTTGCGCAGCAGCGCGGAGACGTGGCTCTCCACGGTCCGTACGGAGAGGTGGAGCCGGCCGGCGATGTCGGCGTTGGACAGGCGCGCGCCGAGCATGACGAGTACCTCGATCTCTCGCTTCGACGCTCCGGCGGGATACGCGACGGTCATCGCACCATCATGCCTGACCACGGGATCATGTATTGGTGGCCCATTGGGTGGTGGAATACGTGGTCGCCACGGATGCCCGTGCCGTCCCCGTGCCGGAGGCTCTATCTCAGGTCACCGAAGCATCCGGGAGGTACACAATGGGACGCATTGTTCTGTCCATCTTCACGACGGCCGACGGGGTCGTCGACGACCCGCAGCGGTTCACCTTCCAGTTCGTCAGCGAGGACTCCATGCGGACCGGGCTGGAGCAGCTCCGGGCCGCCGACGCGTTGCTGCTCGGCCGGGTCACCTACCAGGGGTTCGCCGCCTCCTGGCCGAACATGACCGACGAGGCCGGTTTCGCCGACAAGATGAACAGCATGCCCAAGTACGTCGTCTCGACGACGCTGAAGCGGGGCGAGTGGAACAACACCACCGTCATCAGCGAGAACGTCGCCGAGACGGTCGCGAAGCTGAAGGCCGAGGTGGATGGCGACATCCTGGTCTACGGCAGTGTCGCGCTGGTCAGGTGGTTGCTGCGCAACGAACTCCTCGACGAACTGCGCCTGGTCACCTACCCCGTCGTGATGGGCGGTGGCGTGCGCCTCTTCGAAGAGTCGGGCGAGCCGGCGGTCCTTCGGCTGGTCGGCGCGCAGGCGTTCGACTCGGGCGTGGTCGTGTTGACCTATGCCCCCAGCCGGGACGACCTCGTCGGGTGGGGACAGGAGTCCGTCTAGTACTAGCTCTAGACCCCAAGTTCTGGCGAACGGTGATGAAGGAGAAGACCGTGAGTGACATTGTCACCCAGTGCATCAACAAGGCACAGCCGTGGCAGATCGATGTGTGCGAGAAACTGCGTACGATGGTCGGCCAGACCATTCCCGGTGTCGAGGAGCGGCTCCAGTACGGCAAGCCGCACTACCTCAAGAACGGACACTACGCGGCCGTCATCGCGGTGGCCAAGGCCAAGGTCTCGTTCATGGTGTTCAACGCGACGGACATCCCCGAGGTCAAGGGACTCCTTCGGGCGTTGGGCAACGGTGAACGCAAAGCCGTCGACATCAAAGAAGGACAGGACGTCGACTACGGCGCACTTGCCAGCATCCTGACAAAGACCACGACCGCCCTGTAGCCGGCGGAGTGTGCCGCGCAGGGTCTGGTCCTGGCACCGCTGAAGCGGCACGGGCTGGTCGAGTTGGTCGAGGGGCGGCGCTCGCCATCCCTCGGCCAACCGGTCGGGAATGGGCAGGAGCGTACCGGCGCCCTCGTACCTGGCGTCGATGTGCTCTTGTAACCTGACCGCGTGCGGGTGGTCGAGGTGTTCCGGGGCGAGGCCGTCCGGCTCGCCGAGGTGCTGGTCGGGCTCACCGAGCCGGAGTTCGCCCGACCGACGCGCTGTCCACCGTGGAACGTGCGGGAGCTGGCCGCACACGTGAGCACCGGGGCCGGCCGGCTGGTCGGGATGCTGGCCGAGCCGGCACCGCCGCGCGCCGAGGTCGACGCCGCCGCATACTTCGGGCCGGCGAAGTTCACTCCCGAGACCGACACGGCCCGGGTCGACATGGCCCGCCAGGAGGGCGCCGGATTCGGCAGCGGTCGGGAACTCGCCGAGGACTTCGCGCAGACCTGGCGCGCCGCGTACGCGGCCAGCCTCGCGGCGCCGCCCGGCCGGCTGGTCCGGACCCGGCACGGCGACCCGATGACCCTGGAGGAGTTCCTGGTGACCCGGGTGGTGGAGCTGGGGGTACACGGACTGGACCTGGCCGCCGCGCTGGACCGGGAGCCGTGGCTGACCGGACCAACCGGCGAGCTGATCGCCGGGCTGTTGACCCGGGCGGCCGGCCCGGCAGCCGTCGGGCTCGCCGAGCAGCTTCGCTGGGACCGGCTGACCCTGGTCGCCAAGGCCACCGGCCGACAGCCGCTGACCGATCCGGAGCGGGCCGAGATCGACCGACGCGGGGTGCGCTGGCTCGCCTTCGGCTGACCGGCGCCGAGCGGGTCGAGTTCCCGGCCGGCGCACCCGGTGTCGAGCCGGCACGGTGCCGCACCCCGGCGAGCAGCCGCGACACCTCGTCGGCGAGGTCACCGGTCAGGTCGAGCAGCGTCTCCGGGTCCGGGCGCTCGAAGAGCATCCGGCTGCCGGTGCGTACGGCCGGAGTCGGCGGCGACCAGCTCGGCGAGTACGTCGGCCGCGGCCAGACCGGTACGCAGGAACGCCAGCCCCTGCGGCCGGTAGGCCAGGTTGGCGTGTGCCTGGGTGGCCAGCGCACCCACCTCGGCCTCGGCGGCCGGTACCAGGGCACCGACCCCGAGGAACTTGCTCGCGACCGCGACCCCGTGCAGCCGGCCGTCGTCGGATCGCGCCACGATGGAGAAGGTCACCCGGCAGAGGCTACAAGAACTCGGCCACGAGAACTCGCGCGCTCTGTTGCCCGGGCCTGGGGGAGCGGGCACCATCGACCGGTGACCATACGCTGGGGAATGACGGTGCCGCTCGGCGGCGTACCGCTCGACGGGCACGACGCGATCTACGCCGCGCTAGCCGAGGCGGGTTTCACCGACCTGTGGTCCGCCGAGGTGGCCGGCAGCGACGCGTTCACCCCGCTGGCGCTCGCCGCCGCCTGGCAACCGGCGCTGCGGCTGGGCACCGCCGTCGCCCCGGTCTTCACCCGAGGGCCGGGACTGCTGGCGATGAGCGCGGCGGCGCTGGCCGAGGCCGCCCCCGGCCGGTTCTCGCTCGGGATCGGCGCCTCGTCACCGGTGCTGGTGCAGGACTGGAACGCGACCCGGTTCGAGGAGCCGTACCGGCGCAGCCGCGACATGCTGCGTTTCCTGCGGGCGGCACTGCGGGGCGAGACGGTCGACGAGGTCTACGACACCTTCACCGTACGGCGGTTCCGGTTGGAACGTCCGCCGGCCGTACCGCCGCCGATCCTGTTGGCCGCGCTGCGCCCCGGGATGCTGCGGCTGGCCGGTGCCGAGGCGGACGGGACGGTCCTCAACTGGCTGGCCGACGACGACGTACCGAAGGTGCTCGCCGCGTTGGGGGAGCGCCGCCCCGGCTTCGAGGTGGCCGCCCGGATCTTCGTCTGTCCGACCGAGGACGCCGGGTACGCCCGGAGGTCCGCCCGTCGGCTGATCGCCACCTACCTGACCGTTCCGGCGTACGCGGAGTTCCACCGCTGGCTCGGCCGGGAGCCGGTGATGGGGCCGGTGTGGCGGGCCTGGGCGGCCGGTGACCGCCGGGGTGCCGCGGACCTGGTACCGGACGAGCTGGTCGACGCGCTGATCGTGCACGGCAGCCCGGAGACCTGCCGGGGCCGCGTCGAGCGGTATGTGGCGGCCGGAGTGGACGTCCCGGTGCTGGCCCTGCTGCCCACCCCGGAGGTGGCCGCCGGTGGTGCCGCCGCGCTGACCACCCTGATCACGCAGCTCGGCCCGGCATCCCCGACCCTGGGCTGACCCCGACCCGGGCAGCCGGTCGGCATCCCTGACTTCGGGCTGACTCTGACCCGGGCAGCCGGTCGGCATCTCCGACTTCGGGCTGACTCTGACCCGGGCAGCCGGTCGGCATCCCCGACTTCGGGCTGACTCTGACCCGGGCAGCCGGTCGGCGTCCCCGATTTCGGGCTGACTCTGACCCGGGCAGGGCCCGAGTCGGAGGGCTGGTCAGCGCCGCCAGCGGAGCGGGCCGGGGTGCAGCGACCACAGCACCCGGCGCCACCACGGCCGGTCGGCACGGAGCTTCGCCGCGTACGCCACCGCCAGCTCGCCGGCCCGCCGGGCCTGGTCGTCGGTGGCGTTGCCGGGCGCGAACGCGGCCAGGTTGACCAGCGCGGCCAGGTCGTCGACCGGGGGCGCCGCCGGGCGGACCGCGCCGGCTCGGCCCGGCCGCCCCGGCCCGATCCCGGGATCCGGCCCGGTCTCCGCCGCACCGTGCAGACTGGACCGGGCGTGCGCGGCAACCTCGGTGGCCGCCAGATGGTCCGGTACCGGCCGCCCGGCCAGGCGCAACGCGTCGGTCACCTCCCGCCAGGCCCCGGCGATCCGCTGCGCCGGCTGCCCCTCGACGAGCCGGCGGCGACGCTGGGACCGGCGTAGGCCGACGACCAGGGTGGCCAGCCCGGCGAGCAGGAGCAGCAGTCCGCCGGTACCGCCGCCGACCAGGACGGGGGTGCCGAGGCCGGCACCCCGGCCCGGGGCCGCCTGCGGGTCCGGCGTGCCGCTCGGCGTGGCCGCCGGGCTCTGCGTCGCCTCGTCCGGCGGAGGGGTCGGATCCTCCGGCTCCGGCTTGAAGTCCTGCTCGACCGGCTTGGGTCGGGTGTTCGGCTTCGGCAGCGGGTCGAACGCCACCCAGCCGAGGTCGTCGAAGAGCACCTCCGGCCAGGCGAGGGCGTCGGCGCCGCGTACCGGACCGGTGCCGGTGGGCGACTGGAAGCCGACCACCACCCGGGTGGGCAGCCCGGTCATCCGGCCGAGTACGGCGAACGCGGCGGCGAACTGCTCCGACGTGCCCCGCTGCCCGCCACCGTTGCCCGGCCCGAAGAGGAAGAAGTTGAGGTTCGGATAAGCATGTCCGCTGGGCGCGTCGGCGACCACCCGATAGTGCTCGGCGAGGAACGTCTCGATCGCGTCCGCCCGGGCGTACGGGGCGCCGTTCTCCTCGGCGAGCTGGGCGGCGAGCTGCTGCATCTGCTCCGGCGCGCCCGGCTCGACCCGGAGGAACCGGGCCACCTCGTCGCCGGCCGGTACGCTCGCCGAGGGCAGCAGGCTGTAGTCGGGATTCTCCCGTCGGGAGGTGACCGAATAACTCAGCCCCGCGGTCAGCCCCTCCGGCCGGATCAGCGTCCCGCTCTCCTGGTCGTACGCCACCCGGGCGCCGGTCACCTCGCGCGGGGTGGGTACCGCCGGCAGTAGCCGGCCGGTCAGGCTGTCGACGGTGATCTGCTGCACCACCTGCTGCACCCGGGCAGCGGGCAGCGGCTCCGGCTCGGGCAGCACCCGACCGGCGTTCCGGTAGGTCGCGCCGACCCGCCAGGTCACCCCGTCGTAGTCGCCCAGCACGGCGAGCCGGATCCGCTGCCCGGACGAGAGACCGTCCTCCTCCTCGGCACCCGGCTCCGCGTCGTCCCCGGCCGGGGTGGGCGCGACAGTATCCGCCGCCGGCGGCCCACCCGATCCGGCGGTGACCACGTCGAGCAGCTTCTGGTCAGGGTTCAGCGCCCAGCCGGAGATCCGGATCAGCGGATTCTCGTCGAGGCTGTCCACCTGGGGCGGCTGGACGTAGCGGCGCGGGTCGACCGGGGTGGTGCCGACCTGCCGGGCCACCACGGGCGCGACCACTGCGGCGAGCCCGAGCACCACGACCAGGCCCAGCGCGGTGCTGGCGAGGGTGCGGGCCCGCAGCGCGGCCCGGACTCCGGGGGCCAGCTCGCCGGACGGGTCGGCCGCTCCGCTCCGCTCCGGCCGGGCCGGCCGTCCGCCGGCGGCCAGCGCCATCGCCCCGGCGGCGGCGAACGCGACCGTCAGCCAGGGGGTCGAATCGGCGTTCGGGCCGACGACGTAGAGCGCGCCCGCGTAGAGGGCGGCGGGGGCGGTCAGGCCGAGCAGCACCCGGTCGGCCCGGACGCCGACCTCGGCACCGGCCAGCCCGGCGATCCAGGCCGCGACCAGCGGCACGATCACGGTGTCCGGCATCGGCTCGACCGGGATCAGTGCGGTGAGCAGCCGGGGAATCCCGTTTCGGGCGGCGTCCGCCGCCACGTCGCCGAGCGAGCCGGGCAGGTCGGCCCGCTGCGCGGTGAACCAGAGCGCGGCGGCGACATAGCCGAGCAGGGCCACTACCGAGAGCGGGGCGACCAGCCAGGACGGCAGTCGCCGGGCGGCCAGGCTGACCCCGACCGAGCCGACCGCCGCGCCGAGCACGAGCTGGCTGAGCAGCGGGTCGGCGTATACCCCGCCGAGCACCGCACCGGCCAGGCCGATCATCGCCACCAGGGCCAGCGGCACCGGCAGCGTCCGGAGCAATCTCACCACCGGCGGACCCCGTCCCACTCGGCCGCGAACTCGGCCCCGTCCGCCGCGTCGATCACGACCAGTCCGGCGCTGCCTGCCGGGGTCTGCCCGCCGGCTCCGAACACTCCGGCCACCACCGACGGGTACCCGGGGCGGAGCGCGCCGACATAGCCGAGGTCGGCGGCGGCGCCCGGACCGGTGAGGAAGACCAGGGTGTCGCCGAGTTTCTCCTGCCGCAGCCGCAGTGTCGTGGTGCGCAGCGGGTCGCCCTCGGTGCCCTGCGCCCCGGGCACCAGGTCGGCGGCGGCGAGCCGGTCCAGGAACTCCCCGGAGCCGTCGGAGTCGGCGACCAGCAGCAGCGTCACCGGCAGGTCCTCCCGGCGGGCGGCGACCACCACCGAGGCCGCCGCCTCGCAGGCCGACTCGAACGTCTCGGCGATCCCGTCGACCCGCCCCGGATGGGCACCGGCCCGGTTGTCCAGCAGTACGACGATCCGGGGCAGGCTGGTGTCCAACTGCTCCTTGACCATCAGCTCGCCGACCTTGGCGCTGCTCCGCCAGTGCACCCGGCGGAGTTCGTCGCCGACGACGTATTCGCGGAGCGAGTCGAAGGTGATCGACCCGTGCGGTACCTTGTCGACCCGCCCGTCCATGCTCCGGGCGACCCCGGCCGGCACCGCGGCCAGCGGGTGGATCCGGGGGTGCACCCAGACCTGCGCGGTTCCGCCGTGCGAGCGGGCGACGGTGATCAGCCCGAGCGCGTCCCGCCCGGTGACCCGCAGCGGGCCGACGGCGATCACGCCGCGCCGGATGGTGGGTACCGGATAGCTGACCGTGGTGTCCCGGCCGGGGCGCAGCCGGAGCAACGGCACCGGCACCGGGCGGGTGCCGCAGCGGTCCTCGGCGATCAGGTTGGCCGAGCGGAGCCGGGCGCTGTTGCGCACCGACAGGGTCATCGTGGCCGGCTCGCCCCGGCCCACCCGGTCGGGGTCGGCGACCCGGGTGACGTCGAGCCGGGGGCGCCAGGCGGCGTTGCCGGCGGCGCAGGCCACCGCGATGGCGGCGGTGCTGCCGAGCAGGGCGAGTTCGGGGTAGCCGAACCGGAAACCGGCGACGAGGAGGAGGGCGGCACCGACGAGCAGACCGATGCCGCGAGAGGTGATCGTCATGACGCCGGGGTCAGGTGCCCGCCGAGGCCAACTGCCCCGAGGGCAGTGGCACCGGCACCGACGCGACCGCCTGGGAGAGCACCTCGGTCGCGGTGACGCCCCGGACCTGGGCGTCGGGGGAGAGCAGGATCCGGTGTGCGAAGACGGGCTCGGCGAGCGTCTTGAGGTCTTCGGGGAGGATCCAGCCGCGCCCGTCGATCAGGGCGTACGCGCAGGCCGCCCGGGTCAGCGCGATCACGCCCCGGGGGCTGACCCCGACCCGGACCTGCGGATGGTTGCGGGTCGCCGCGGCCAGCCGGACCGCGTACGCGTAGAGCGGGTCGGCGATGTGCACCCGCTGGGCCATCCGGACCATCTCGCCGACGGTGGCGGTGTCGGTGACCGGCTCCAGCGCCTCCGGTGAGCGCCCCGGAGCGCCCCGGAGCACCTCGATCTCGACCGCCTCGTCGGGATAGCCGACGGAGAGCTTCACCAGGAACCGGTCGAGCTGCGCCTCGGGCAGCCGGTAGGTGCCGTCCATCTCGACCGGGTTCTGGGTGGCGACCACCAGGAACGGTCGGGGCACGGGGTGCCGTACCCCGTCCACGGTGACGTTGCGCTCCTCCATCACCTCCAGCAGCGCCGACTGGGTCTTCGGGGAGGCCCGGTTGATCTCGTCGGCGATGACGATGTTGGCGAAGACCGGGCCGGGGTGGAACTCGAAGCCCCGGCTGGCCTGGTTGAAGATGGTCACGCCGGAGACGTCGGCGGGGAGCAGGTCCGGGGTGAACTGGATCCGTCGCCACTGGCCGTGCACGGTCGCCGCGATCGCCCGGGCCAGGGTGGTCTTGCCCACCCCGGGCACGTCCTCGAGCAGGACGTGCCCCTGGGCGAACAGCGCGGTGAGCGCCAGCCGGACCACGTGCGGCTTACCCAGCACCACCGAACTGATGTTGTCGGCGACCCGGGCGGCCAGGCTGGCGAAGCCCTGCACATGGTGCGGGGTAAGCGGCTCGTGGTTGTTCACGGTCGTGGTGCTCCTTGTTACCGGAGGTGCTCCCTGTTACCGGATGACGCGGTCAGCAGGTCGGCAGGACGTTGATATTGTCGCCCCCCTCGAGGTTGAACCAGGCGAACGGGATGTAGTTCTGGCCCGAGTACTCCACCCGGACCCACCAGGTGCTGCGCTTGTCGTCGTTGTAGACGAAGGCGTAGACCTCTTCGCCGGACGCCTTGCAGAACGCCTTCAACCTGGTGCCCGGCTTCGCCCAGCCGACCTGGCGGTTGTCGTCCTGCCGGGTCACCGAGAAGATCTCGTTGCCGTTGCGGCCCGGGCCGTCCGAGTTGCAGTAGGTCCGCTGGTCGCCGGAGGACCCATTGTTGCAGGTCGCCACGCCGTAGACGGCGGCGGTCGCCTTGCTGACTTCGTCGGTGCCGGTGCCGGCCGCGTTGGTCGCGGCCACGGTGAAGGTGTAGTTGGTGCCCGGGGCCAGCCCGGTGACCCGGATGCTGGAGCAGTTGCCGTTGACCTTGGCCCGGCCGTCCGGGGTCACCGAACAGGCCGCCGTACCGCCGCCCTGGTCCACGGTGAAGTTGACCGTGACCGAGGTGGCGTCCGCGCTGGTGCCGGTGATGGTGACCCGGGGTTTCGCGACCGTTTGGGCAGTGTCGGTGGCGGCGGCGCCCGGACCGGCCTCGTTGACCGCCTGCACCCGGACGGTGACGTTCGCCCCGTCACCCAGCCCTCCCACGGTGGCCTGGGTGTCGGTCACCTCGCTCTTCTGACCGCCCGCCTCGACCACGTATTTCGTGATCGGCCGGCCGTTGTCGGCGGGCGGGCTCCAGGTCATCGAGATGGTGCCGCGCGAGCCGGCGACCGTCTTCGCCTGGAGGCCGACCGGCGCCGCCGGGGTGGTGAACGGGACGACACTGTTGCTGGCCGGCGACGCGGCCGAACCGGCGCCCTTCTCGTTGATCGAGACGACGGTGAAGGCGTACTGGTTGCCGTAGTCGAGTTCGCCGGCCGGGATCACCAGCTCGGTCTTGGTCGACTCGCCGACCGGGGCGTTGGCGCCGGCCGAGATCGCGGTCACGGCGTACTTGTTGATTTTGTAGCCCTGGCCGTTGGCGGCCGGCCACTTGACCACCACCGTGCCGTCCGGCCGCTCCTCGGCGGTGACACTGGCCGGCGGATCCGGCACCTCGGAGGTGGGCACCACCGGGTTGCTCTTCTTCGCCGGACCGGCGCCCTTGGCGTTCACCGCGTGCACCGAGAACTGGTAGGTCTCGCCGTTGGTCAGGCCGGTCACCTCCAGCGAGCGCTGGTTGGCACCCACCTGGAAGGTCCGGCCGGCGCCCTCCACCACATAGCGGGTGATGGCCGCACCGTTGGCCGCGGCGGGTCGCCAGCTCACCCGGGCCTGGGCGTTGCCGGCGGCGGCGGTGACCGACTTCGGTGCGCTCGGCTTGCTGATCACCGGCTTCGGCGGCGGCGGGGGCGGCGGCGGGTTCGGCGGCGGGTCACCACCGAGAACGTCGTTGGCGTACTTGTTGACTTCCTGAACCTGGTGCTTGTCGTCGATCACGCGGGCGACGGCGGAGTTCGGGGCGTTGATGAAGAGGCGGTTCTCCCGGACCTCCAGCTCCAGCGGGCCGTTGGCGCCCGGGATCTCGATCTTCTCCAGCAGCTTGCCGGCGGGGTCGAACGAGTAGACCGTGCCGGTGTCCTCGTCGGCGCAGTAGAACCGGTCCGCCCAGGCGACGGCGGGGCTGAGCCGGGTGCCGGCGCCGGGCACCTTGAACTGCTGCCCGACGGCGCCGTTGTCGGCCACCACGATGTTGCGGTCGTCCAGCACGGTCACCGGTACCCGGAGGCCGGTGGTCCGGGGCGGCATCGCGCCCGGGCCGGTGAGCGGCAGCTTGACCGGCCGCTTGTCCTTGCCGCGCAGCGTGGTCAGCGTGCTGGTGGTCCGGTCGAGCACCGCCACGCCGTCGTCCAGAGTGGAGAGGACCAGCTCGTGGCTCGGGTCGGCGACCGCGTCGTTGAAGACCTGCTCCGGGTTGACGCTGCCGCCGGCGCCGCCGCTGTCGGACTCCGGGAGCGTGGCGGCGGTGATGGCGGAGATGGTCCCCTCGCTCGGCACGCCGATCCAGAGCCGCCCCGTACCGTCGAACTGGCCGCCGGTGATGCCCGGCGGATAGTGGATCTGCTCGCCGACCGGGGTCAGTGACCGGGGGTCGAGCTGGCGCACGATCCCCTGCACGGCGTCGACGACGAACGCCGCGTCCTCGTGCAGGGCCACGTTCACCCCGAGCCCGGCGGTGGTCTTGGTGGTCGCCACGATCTGTAGCGTGGCCAGGTCGAGCGAGCTGACCTGGCCGGTGTTCAGGTCGCGCAGGATCAGCAGCCGGTCGGTCTGCACGACCTGCATCTGGTGGCTGCGCCCCTGCGGGATCTGCACCCTGGTGTCGACCCGGCCGGTGACCCCGTTGACCCGGGCCACCTCGCTCTTGGTCATGCTCCACAGCCAGGAACTGGCGTCGAAGTTGGCCACGGCGTTGTCGGCGGCGCCAAGGCCGAGCACGGTGAGCCCCATCGCGGCGGCCAGCGCGGCCACGGTGGCGATGGTGACCAGTCCACCCCGGAGCCGGGACCGGCGGCGGGCCGGGGGCGCGCCCGGCGGCACCCCGGCGGGGTCGGCCCCGCCGATGCCGTCACTGCCTGTCAAGCCGTTGCCTGTGGTGACCACAGCCGGCCGCCTCCCCACCCCGTGGGCGGTCGTGTCCGACCGCCGTCGTCAGCGAATCTTTCCCGAAACCGCGTGCCATCATAGGGCCCGGGCTTTGTCTGCGGGTACCCGGAACGTGCCGTTGTGGACGGACGCGGCGCGAATTGTGGATAAGCCCGGCTGCCCGTCACCGTTTCCGCAGGTAGATGCGGTCGGCCTGGGCGGGTCGGCGCAGTAGGAACGGTTGTCGAATTGTGATCAGCGTGGCGTCGCCCCGGCACCGTCCCGCTTCGTGCAGGCAAGATCCGAGGGAGCGAATTCGTTGGTCGAATAGACGGCGAGCACCGAGAAGCAGTAATCGAGCTTGGGGTTCAGGGCGTTCACCTTGTATGTGGTCTCGCCGGCACTGAGCGTAATCATCGGCTTGGTCTGCTGGCCGGCCCGGGCGCCCGCCACGACGAACGGCACGGTCCCGCCGCTCGGGTCGGTCCAGCTGACGGTGATCGCGGTGCCCTCGTCGCGCAGCTTCACGTCGGTCGGTGGCTCACCGGCGACGATCGGCTCGCCGCGCTCGTCGGTCGGCCCCGGATCCGGCGAGCCGCTCTTGTCCACCAGCACCGCGACCACCACCACGATCGCGGCCACCACCGCCGCGGCGGCGGCGATCGCGGCGGCCACCGTCGAGCCGCGACCACGGTTCGGCTCGGCGGCCGGTGCCGGCGCGGCCGGGGGCGGGGTTGCCGCGATCACCGGGTACGACTCGAGTTGCGCGACCGACTGCGCCGAGTACGGCGGGTACGTCGACGACGCCCGCTCGGCGGGGCTCGGGGCGTACGGCGAGGCCAGCGGTTCGGCCGGCTGGCCGGACACCGGTGAGGTGGCCACCGGCTGGTACAGCCCACCGCCACCACCACCGGCCGGCCCGGGCGGTGCGGACAGTGGCGGTGCCGAGAGCGGCGCCGGCGGTGCCGAGAGCGGCGCCGGTGGTGCCGACAGTGGTGCGGGCGGTGCGGAGAGCGACGCGGGGGGTGCTGACAGTGGTGCGGGCGGTGCCGAGAGCGACGCGGGCGGTGCTGACAGTGGTGCGGCGGGTGCCGGCGCGACCGGCTCCGGGGCGGCTCCGCCGGGTGCCTCGCCGAGGTAGTCCCGGGCCGCCCGGACCTGCCAGTGGTCGTCGCCGAGCACACCCGGCCCGAGCGAGGCGACCCGACCGAAGTTGCGGCGTGCCTCGTGCCGGTTGCCCAGCTCCTCGGCGACGACACCGAGTTCGAAGGTGAGCGCCAGCATCAGCGGATCGGCCTCGCCCCACCGGCGCTGACCGTCGACGAGCGCCTCTTCGAGCAGTCGTCGGGCCGCGGCCGGGTCGTCGGCCTCCCGGTGCCACTGTGCGAGTACCCCGACGGTGCCGAGCACCTCCGGATGGTCCTTGCCGTACGCGGGCCGGGCCGCGTCGAGTGCCTGTGCGAGCAGCCGTCGGGCACCCGGATCGTCACCGCCGTCGCGAAGCGCCCGGGCGCGGCCCTGTACGGCGGCAAGTTGTGGAGGCTGAGACACGCCCGCCATGCTGCCCCCTGGACGGGGTGCCGCGCCAGCCGGGACCCCGTTCCGCCGCGCCGTTCCGAACCGGTGTCGGATCCCGTCCCGCCGGGTGAACGCCGCTGACCAGGGCAGATGAGGACGCAGATCGGTTCTGGTCGAAGTTTCGCGCCACCCGCTCGGCATCCCGTCCCTCGGCCGCCGGTCAGCTCCGGTCGCCGGCGGTCGACGCCGATCGGGGCGGACGGGATCGGGGCGTACGGGGATCGGGCCGTGACCCGGATCCGGTGGGGCCGGAGTGCACACGTCGGCCCCACCGGCGGGTTTCGCCCGGTCGGCTCGCCGGGTCAGCGGCTCTGCAACGCGTCCAGGCCGACCGCCATCGCGATGACCAGCCGGCGGTCGAGCTGCGGCAGGTGGATGTCGACCACGTACCGGTCGCGCAGGCCCCACTTCTTCACCACCGAGAACGCGGGCTGGCCGCCGATGGTGAAGTCGAAGTGGTACGGCAGCCAGGAGAGCGAGTCGATGAACCGGCGCAGCAGCGCGACCGGGAGGCTGCGCTCCTGGCCGGTGGCCTGCCCGAGGCCGGGCTGCTCGACGTGCCAGGTGGAGCGGAGCAGCGACGCCTTGAAGTCCTTGCGGAACAGCCCGACGGGAGTACCGGCGGCGTCCGTCACGTCGTACGTCGCGCCGAGGTCCATCACCTGACGGGCCTTGAAGCCGAGCACCGGCTGCTGCTTGGTGTCGTCCGTGTAGAGCGTCACCTGCTCCTTGAAGGCGAGTCGCTTCTGCTGGGCGAAGGCCAGCAGTCCGCCCTCGGACCCGTCCGGGTTGACCGCGTGCACCTCGTACTGGTTGACCATGAACCGGATCCGCTGCCGGACGTGGAACTGGCGCTGGGACTGGAGCACATCGAGCTGCATGACTGGGTTTCCTTTTTCTGTGGGGGTGTCCGGCGTGGTGCGGCCGGGGTGAACTGCCACCTGGTGCGCGGTGGCGCAGCCTCGGAGTGTGGCACAGCGGAGCGACCGTCCGCCTGCCCGCCCAGGAGGCGAGTGCGCGACCCCTGCGGCACCGATCCCGACGAACGGCTCCGGGCCGGCTGCGAACGTCGCCGAACCGGCGACCATCGTGCCAGTGGTTCCCATCGACGGACGCCGGTTGGCCTGCTTGGATGGGGCGTCGGTGCGATCCCGGTCGGCAGCGCAGCCGTGAAGAGGGAGCAGGGCAACAATGACCCACGATGACCGTTGGGACTTCTTCATCGCGTACGCGACCGCGGACCGCGCCGCCGCGGAGGAACTGTTCGACCTGCTCAGCCCGCCCTTCCGGGTCTTCCTCGACCAGCGGAGCCTACTGCCCGGCGACGACTGGGACAGCTCGCTGCCCGAGGCGCAGCGCGGGGCGGCGATCACCCTGGTGTTGATTTCCGGTGGTACGGACCGCGCCTACTACCAGCGGGAGGAGATAGCCCAGGCCGTCGAGCTGTCCCGTCGGGACGACGGCCTGCACCGGGTGGTGCCGATCCTGCTGGACGAGACGGCCGGAGCCGCCCAGCTTCCCTACGGTCTGCGGCTCAAGCAGGCCATCCCGGTCACCACCGTCGGCGGTCTGTGTGAGGTCGCCGAGCGACTCCGGAACACGCTCCGGCACCGCCTGGCGCTGCCGCCCGCCGAACTGGTGCGCCGGTACGAGGAGCGGACGACGGTCGAGCGGGCCGTCCGGCTGGTACCCCGGGACGGCTTCGATCCGTCCGGACGGCTCGGCCTGGTCAGCCGCAGGTACGTCTTCGTCGGCGACTACGAGGAGCAGCGGCACCGTACCCTGCGGCAGATCCTCTCCAACCTCTGGATCGGCGACGCCTTCGAGCAGGTCGACAACTCCAACGGTCCCTGGCTGGCCCTCACCTTCGAACTGGGCGAACTGAACCGCCGCAAGATGGACCTGCTGCCGGCCACCTGGAAGGCGGCGTTCCGGATCCTCTCCGATCCGACCCGGGCGGCGTGCTTCGAGGCGACCGACGAGGAACGCACCCTGCTCGGCCGCCCACCCCGGAACTACTACTCCGACGACCAGCAGGCGTGGTATTCGAGCTGTACGACCCGGGAGCGCAGGTACACCCCGAAGGGGACCGACTATTTCATCCGGGAGGTGTTGGGGATCAGTTGGCTCTGCTTCACCGGTACCGGGATCACCCAGGGGGCCCGGAAGTCGAGCGGGCTGCCGTCCCGGATCTTCTTCGTCCGGAACCTGCCGCTGCACAGCATCGACTACCAGGTCCAGGACCTGGGCGTACCCGACGACGACGTCGTGCTGGACTAGAGGTTTTCGAGTTTATGGTGGTAGACAAAGACTGATGGCGTGGTCGTGGGCGGGGGGTGGCGAACCTGCCGCCGAAGCCGCTGACCTCGTGGTTACGGACCAGGTTCACCCGGAGGTGAACACCTGGGGCGCCGGGTCGGGGTGGGGTGCCGGCTCCTGCCGTGCGGCGAGTTGCCTGAGTCGCTCGTGGGCGTACTCGCAGACGACCGCGTGCTCGTAAACCGCCTGCGGTACGTCGACGCTGCTGTCCACGCGTACTGCCGGGGTGCCGGAGCACCAGCGCAGGAACGTCGCGTCTCCGGTCAGCTCGGCGAGGACGGCGAGCAGCGAGTCGTCCAGCCGTAGCGAGTGCACCGCGCGCCGGTACTCGTCGTCGGTCAGGCAGAGCGCGAACGGGATGTTCATCAAGCACAGTGCCGTCTGGATGTCGAGCCGCGCCAGCCGGGGCACCCCGGGCGACGCGTCGACCGCCGGCACGGTGAGCATGGAGAAGTCGAGCACCTCCGGTCGGGCCGACCGGCCGCCGAGGCCGAGCCCGGTGAGCACGGCGTAGACGTTCAGGTCGTGTTCGATGACGGCGGAGTCGCCGAGTCCGGCGAGGGTTGTCGGGCGCAGGGTGACCTCGTCGACGCCGGCCGGGGCGGCGTTGCGTACGACGAAGTTGAGCAGGTTGGTCTCCACGACGAAGTGCCGGATCAGCAGCGCCCCCGCGGTCGGCGAGACGAACCGGCGAAGGAACCAGACGCACAGGGTGTCCATCGCGGAGTGCCCGGACACCGGAACGGGAAGGAGTCGCTTCCCGATCCGGATCAGCGTGACGGCCAGCCGGGACAGCGGGCGTACCACCGGATAGAGCCACCGTCGCGAGGGCCGGCGCTGGTCCGCCACGACCAGCGCCAGGGTGGCCCGGTCGAACGGTACGGTCGGATCAGCCAGCACCACCGTCCAGATGCTCGGCCCGGTCATCCGGTCACCTCCGCCAACTGCCAGGCGTAGAGCCGCGCCACGACCTCGGCTGTCCGCACGATGCGCTCCGCGCGGGCGCGGTCGACGATGTCGGAGCGCAGCATCCGGGCCAGCTCGGCGAAGTGCTCGTCGTCGGCCGAACCGTGGTACCGCAGGAACCGTGTCTGGTCCTCCCCCAGATCCAACTGCTCGCGCAGCCGGGCCGCCCAGTCGGCGGCGAGTGCGGCGCCGAGACCCTCGATGATGAACATCGCGCCGAGCAGGTCCACCGGGTCGGGCTGACTGGCCTGGTGGAACATGTACGCCGACAGCGCCTCGGAACCCAGGTTCTTGCGACCGTGGCGGATCTCGTCCAGGTCGCCGCCGAGTGCACAGAAGTCCTGCTCCAGCAGGCGAAAATCGCGATGCTCCTCGGCGGCGTGCCGGATCGCCGCGCTGCGCAGGTCGAACAGCTCCGCCGAGAAGTTCGACGCGGCCCGGCTGATCCACCGGCCGCCCTCCACCACCTGCTGCCGCAGGTGCAGCAGCAGCGCACGGTAGTCGTCGACGGTCGCGGTGCCGGCGTCGATCCGGCTGACCAGCGGGGTCTGCCGGACCCGGCGTTCGAAATCGGACCAGACCCGGGCCAGTTCCATGACGGTCCAGCGCACCGTGTCGGTGTCCGCGGTGTCCGGCTCGCCGAGTGGCGACCGGGTGACGATCGGGGCGGTCCGCCCGGTCGGGGCGGCCCCGACACAGGTCAGATGGGCGAAGGCGAACGAGAACCGGCCGGACTCCGGCACGATGAGCAGGATCCGGTCACCGGGCCGGAACCGGCCGCCGTGCCAGGCTTCCTCCAGCATCACGAAGATGCTCGCCGCTCCGGTGTTGCCCCTGGTGTGCAGGTTCGTGAACCAGCGCTCCTCCGGGATCAACAGGTCGGCACCCCGCAGCAGGTCGAAGATCTCGCCGCGGAAGTGCTCCGCGCTGTAGTGGCACAGCACGTGGTCGACGTCGCCCGGCCGGAACCGGCCCTGGCGTACCAACTGCACGAACTCGCGCAGCCCCAACTGGAACAGCCGGGGCAGCGCGCGTACGTCCTGGCGCAGTCGCAGCATGCCCTCCCGGTCGGCCTCGGCGGCGTCGGGCAGTTCCAGCCAGCTCCGACCGCCGGCGCCGCCCGCCGACATGCAGACCGGGTACTGGTGCGCGTGCGAGACCAGGTGCGTCCAGTCGACCCGCAAACTCAACCCGTCCGAGCGGGGTGCCGGTTCCACCACGACCGCACCGGCACCGTCGGAGAGCGTCCAGCGCAGGAACTCCGCGTCGAAGTCCGGCCGGCCGCCGCCGTACCGGCGCTGCCGTAGCGACCGGCTGACCAGTTCCGAGCCGACCACCACGGCGTTGTCGTGCTCGCCGAGGCGCACCGCCCGGACGGCCGCCGTCAGGGCCGCCATGCTCGACGCGCAGACTCCTCCGGCGGCCAGGAGTTCCAACTCGGTGCCGCCGAGCCTGCCGTGCACCATCGAGGCGAAGCCGGGTACCAGCAGATCGCCCTGGGTGGTCCCGGCGGCGAGCATCCGTAGTGACTCCAGCGGCAGGTCGCGGTGCTTGAGGGCCCGCCGTACCGCCTCTGCGGCGAGTTCCTCGTTGAGCATCGTCGGCTCGCCGCGCTCGTCGAGCGCGTAGTGCCGGGTACGAATTCCGTTGGCCGCCAGCACCCGGCGCCGCCACGCCGCTCCGGTGCCGTCGCTGCCCAGCCGTGCCGCCATCTCGTCGTTGTCCACGGGCTGGCCGGGCAGGTACGCGCCAGCAGCCGTGAGGTACGCGTCAGCCATACCAACTAGCAGGCCACCCGGGACGACCCGGCGCAATCCCTGCGCGAACTCAGCCGCCCTGGTAGGCGATACTCATCCGGCCTCGGCCTGGACCACTACGAAGGCCGCACCTGGCCATGCGGGCGCATGTTCCCGATGAGCCCATTCGCGGCCATTGACGTCAACGCTAGGATTTTCCGGCATGGGAAACGTGGCCGACCTGTCGGACCTGCGAGCCGATCCGGCTGCCCTGGATGCTCTCGAAACCACCTGGAAGCTGCAAACCACACAACTGTCCTGGGCTGCCGACACCGTCGACAGCGTGGCCAGCCAGGTGATCGGCTCCGAGGCGTGGACGGGCGAAACAGCCGACCGATACGACCAGCACCGGCGGAAGCTCGTCGCCGAGCTTGAGGACTGCGCCGAACTGGCCGGCAAGGTCGCCAGGGCGCTCGGCGAGTGCGCCCAGACGCTCCGCCACAACCAGGAGATGCTGACCCGCGAGCGGGAGAAGCTGTCCAAGATCCGTTCCGACCACCCCGGTGGCCAGTTGACCTTCCATCCCGCCAACGAGCAGGAAACCAGCCAGGTGAACGACGCGGTAGCGCTGGCCAAGCAGATCCGGGCCAGGGTCGACTCGGAGTTGAACGCCCAGGCGGCCTCCACAACGGGATTGGAACCCTCCAGGGCGGGTACCCGGCGGATCTCCTACCACGGAGGTTGGCAGATGTCGGAGCGGCATACCGTACTGCGCTCGATGCACGATCTCGGCCTGGCTGCCTGGTTCGGCGGCTCCCTGATGGGGGCGATCGGGGTCAACGGCGCGGCGGCGAAGGTGAGCGATTCGAGGCAGCGGCTCGGGGTGGCCTCGGCCGGTTGGGCGAGGTGGACCCCGGTGAACGCGGCGGCGATCGGCACCCACGTGGCCGGCGCCGCCGGTGAGCTGATCACCGAGAGTCCGCGGATGCTCGTCCAGTCCGGGGTGGGCCGGATGAGCGCCGTCAAGACCGGGCTGACGGTGGCCGCGCTCGCGGTGACCGGCTACAGCCGGCTGCTCGGCATGCAGTTGCAGAAGAGCAGCGAGGTGCCGGTGGTGGCGACGACCGCACCGGAGAACGGCACGCCCGCGGGCGTCGCGGCCCGGCAGCGGCAGTTGCGGGTGTTGCAGTGGGTGATCCCGGCCCTGACCGGCGGGCTGATCGTGGTCACCGCACTCGCCGGCGAGCAGCAGAAGCCCGGCCAGGTGGCCCGGGGCGTGCTGACCCGGATGAGCGGGATCACGAACCGGACCAGGAGCATGCGCGGGATGGCCGGCAGGCACCTGCGCGGGATGGCCGGGAAGGGCATGCACGGCATGGCCGCCGGCAAGGGCATGGGCGGGATGGCGGCCAGGCGCATGCGCGGGATGGGCGACATGGGTATGCGGGGCATGCCGGCCAAGGGCGTGCGGGAGATGGCGACCAGGGCGATGCCGGGGATGCTCGGTCTGCGGATCGCCCGGCAGGCGGTCGCGATGCTCCGGCACTGACGGCCGGTCGCGGCGGGGTCCGCCGGTCCGGAACGGAACCCGGCGGGAACCCTCCGGAAACCCTTGTCCGGTACGCCGCTACGCCATGTCCGCGCCGACGGACGGGTCCTACCTGCGGGACCGACGTGTCCCGTACTCCGGGAAGAGCGGGCGCGACACCGGGGGCGGGAGCGGGCCCGATCCACGATTCCGCCCGCCTCCGCAGCCGCCGTCCACCGGCACCGTGACCACGGCAGCCGATCCCGACGAGCAACCCGTCCGGCCGCTCTGACCTGCGGAAACGTCCCCAGTGTCCGGGGACGTCCCGAAGCGGTCGGCCATAGGTTCTCGGCGCTGCGGTGTCAATGGACTGATGACTGCTTATAGTTCGGCCCGATCTCCTCTGGCATGGACAACGGTCGACGCGGTTACCTCGGGACAGGATCAACCCATGTCCTGGAGGTACCGGGTGCCGGTCACATCGCCATCGGAGCCGACGGCCGTACCGCGACCGGCGGCAGCGCGGACCGTCGCCGCCCTGGTCGGCCGCGCTGTCGAGCTGGCCCGGATGGTCGCGATGCTCGACGAGGACAGGTCACGGCCCCGGTTCCTGGTGCTGCACGGCGAACCGGGCATCGGCAAGAGCCGACTCGTCGCCGAGGTGGCGCAGGTGGCCGGCGACCGTGGTCGTACCGTGCTGCTCGGTCGGGCGACCGAGTTCGAGCGCTCCCTCCCGTACGGCGTGCTGCTGGACGCGCTGGCCGGCGTACCCGATCATCGGGCGGACCTGCACGCGCTGCTCGACACCCTCGCGGTGCGTGACCCCGACGGGCCGGGGCCGGCCACCGCCGCCGTCGAGCGGCACCAGCGGCACCGGCGGTTGCGTAGCCTGGTCACCGCCGCCGCCCGTCCCGCCGGTGCGCTGCTGGTCTTCGACGACGTGCAGTGGGCCGACGACGCCTCCGTCGAGTTCCTCGGCTATCTGCTGCGGCATCCGCCGGACGCCCGGATCACGGTGGTGCTGGCGTTCCGGTCCGAGCAGTGCCCGCCGAGGCTGGCCGAGGAACTCGCCCACCTCGCGCCGCTGCCGAACTGGCTCCGGCTCGACCCGCTGACCGGCGCCGACGTCGACCAACTGCTGTCGGCCGAGCCGGCGTCCCGGCGTCGGCTGCTGCACCAGGTCAGCGGCGGCAACCCGCTCTATCTGGAACTGCTCGCCGGCACCTCGACGCAGGTCCTCGGCGCGCTGCGTCGCGGCGACTTTCCGGACGAGCCGGTGACCACGGCGCTGCACGGCGCGATGGCGATCGAGATCCGTGGGCTGGGTCCGACCGAACGGCTGGTGCTCCAGGCCACCGCTGTGGTCGGACCCGGCCTCGACATCGGCACCGTCGCCGCCGCGGCCGGGATCGACCCGCACCGCACCACCACCGCGCTCGACGCGCTGGTCACCCGGAACCTGCTCCGGCAGGTCGGCGCGGAGCTGGACTTCCGGCACTCGCTGGTGCGGGCGGTGGCGTACTGGCTGGCCGGTCCGGCCTGGCGGCTGGCCGCGCACCGCCGGGCCGCGGCCCACCTGGAACGCGGCGGCGCCCCGCTGACGCTCCGGGCCCACCACCTGGCCAAGGCGATCCAGCCGGGCGACGAGGCCGCCGCCGGGGTACTCGCCACGGCCGCGATCACCACCATGGGTACGGCACCGAGCACCAGCGCCGCCTGGCTGCGGGTCGCGCTGTCGGCGCTGCCCGACGGTCCCGGTCGGGCGGATCGTCGGGCCGAGCTGCGGCTGCTCTTCGCCAAGGCGCTCGGGGTGACCGGCCAGTTCGACGAGGCGCGGACCGTGCTGCACGATCTCGTCGCGGTCGCCGGCCTGCACCGGCACGCGGCGGTCGAGCAACTCGCGGTGCTGGAACGGCTGGCCGGTCGGCTCGACGTGGCCAGCGCGCTGCTCAGCACCGAACTGGAACGGCTCGGCGCCACCGGCACGCCGCAGGCGATGCTGCGGCTGGAACTCGCCGTGACAGAGATGCTGGCCGGGCGCTGGCGGGCCGGGGCCAGGCACGCGGGCAAGACGATGGACCGGGCGCGGCAGGGCGGGCATTGGGGGATCGAGGCCGCCGCGAGCACCGTACTGGCCGCCTGCGCGGTCGCCCGGGAACCGCTGCCCACCGCCCGGCTGCGGGTCTCGTACGCCGCCCGGATGATCGACGCCCTCGGTGACGTGGCACTCCGCGACGAACTGGGCGCGATCGCCCTGCTCGCCTGGATCGAGGCGATGCTGGACCGGGTCGACGACGGACTGGCACACGCGGAGCGGGGCATCGAGGTGGGGCTGCGGTACGGGCGGATCCACGTGCATCCGCTGCTCTACGCGGCCCGGTCGGTGCTCTACGGCACGGTGGGCCGGGTCGACGACGCGCTGCGGGACGCCGAGGAGGCGGAGGAGATCGCCCGGTGGCAGGGCGGTGCCGAGGCGGCGACCCTGGCGGCGGCGGTACGACTCCGGCCGCTGCTCTGGCTCGCCGGGCCGGACGCCGTACGCCCAGCGCTGGATCGGCTGCGCGGCAGCGCCGCCCCACGGTCCACACTGTACCGAGCGGTGGTGAGGCTGCACCTGGCCGAGGCGAGCGCCGCGATCGGCGACGACGCCGGCTGCCAGGAGTTGCTGGCCGACGTGGAGACGTACCGCTGCCTCGGACCGGCCGAGGCGGGCGTCCTCGTCGTACGGGCGCTCTCCGCCGCCGGAGCCGGTCGGGCCGGCTCGGCGGGGGACGGGTCGGTTGGAGTATCGCCGCAGGCCCGGCGCTGGCTGGATCGGGCCGCGGATGCCGCCGGTGACCTGCCCGGGCGGCTCGGGCTGGTCGGGCTGGCCGGCGCGACCCTGGCCCTGGCGCACGGCGACCCGGGCGACGCCGTCGCGGAGCTGGCGCCGGCGATCGGCCAGCTCGGCGCGGCCGGCATGCCGGTGGCCGAGGGGCAGGCCCGGATGGTGCTCGCCGAGGCGCGGGCGGCGACCGGGGATCCGCGCTCGGCCCGCGAGCAGCTCGGTCGGGCCAAGCGGCTCTTCGCCGCCAGCGGCGCGCGCTGGCTGGCCGGGCAGGCGGACCGGGCGCAGCGCCGGCTGGCCGCCCGGCTGTCCCGGCGTGCGGTGCCGACGGACCAGCCCGGGGCGGTACCGGACCCGGCGCATCCGTTGGCGCTACTGACCGCGCGGGAACGGGAGGTCGCCGAGCTGACCGTCACCGGTGCCACGTCCCGGGTGATCGCCCGACAACTCCAGATCAGCCCGCGTACGGTCGACGCGCACCTGATGCGGATCTACCGGAAGCTCGGGGTGACCTCCCGTACCGCCCTGGTCAGCCTGCTGGCTCGGGGGTGACCCGGTCGGCGGCTCCGTCGAAGGTCCCGGCCGCCCAGGTCATCGGCCCGCCCACCGTACTGGTGTTGATCGTCCGGGCCGGCTCGACCAGCAGGATCTTGTACTCACCTGTATGCTCAACCACCTTCGGTCACGATGAGATGGCAGACTGAATCAGGTGTCAAATGGCCAGCAAGCTTCTCAAAGGGTCTTGCGGCCCCCCTCGCCCATGAAAGCCTTTACCGCATTCCGTATCGCGTCGGCGTGAAGATAGATATCGTCAATAGAGCCGATCAGATGGCGAGTCTCCGTCTTGTCGGCGTCGAAGGTTCCAACGTACTTTCTGGCCTTTCCGTTGAAATGCAGTCGCGCAATGGGTTTGCGGTTATTGTCGTCGAGAATGACCGCGAAGTATGACTTGGCATCACGGCCAACAATGCGTTGAGGCTTGACTTCGCTACACGCGATCGCCTTGATGATCTGGTAGCCGGTAAGTTCTTCAAGCGTGGTCTCCACCTCCGTGTCACGGGCGACATCGCCCAGTGCGACCTCTTCGCTCTCGAGCACTTCGGAGGGCGCCTCGGTAGCCTGCTTTGGAAGGCTTGCGTAGAGTGCGCCCTTCAGGCGTTCGTTCACTTGATCTCTGACGAACTGTGAGGCAGCCTTGGCAACGAGCGACCTGAACTGTTCGCGCCTCTTTTGAGTGAGCGAACCATCGTACACTCTCGTCGCGAAGAACCTGACCCACTCATCCTCGGGTTCCTTGAACTGCGTCGCCATCGAACGCTTGATCTGACCGAGATACTTCAGCTCTTCGGCCGCGCTGATGATGGACTCGAGATCGAACACTTCCTTTGTGAGCTTACGTAGTTCTGGCAAGAGGGCGTCGTCGATATCTTCCAAGTCCAGCACGAGGAAGGGCTTGGCATCCATCTTGTTGGGAGCGTCGAGATCGGTGTAGAAATGGTAGACCTGCCCATTGGTGAGGACGCCGATCCGTGCATTCGTAACCGAGAAGTATCGATAAAGCTGAGACGCGTGTTCAATCTTCAGGGGGTCGCGCGGCTGCTTGCATTCGATGAGGATCTGCACCTCGCCGGCACGTACGATCGCGTAGTCGACCTTTTCGCCTTTCTTGACCCCAACGTCGGCGTTGAACTCCGGTATTACCTCCAGTGGATCAAAGACGTCGTAGCCGAGGATCATTGAGATGAACGGCATGACGAAAGCATTCTTGGCAGCTTCTTCCGTCTGAATCGCGTCCCGCTGATTCCGGACCTTCGTGGCGAGCGCAGCGACCCGTTCATCGAACTCCATTAAGCACACTCCTTCTTCCGAATAGGCGAAAAGGCGCCGTACACTGCCTGCATGCCCTGCTGTTGGCGAGTCGGAAATCCAGGGCAACGACCGGATGCTACCGAGCTGCCGTGTAGCGCGAAGCCGCGAAAAAGGCTGACTAATCTCTCCTTTCGCCCGGTCCGATCCGACGAAAGGGCAGGTTCGCAGTGTCTCGGTCGTGAGTAAGATGCGCTACCGACTGGAGGTGCACGAGGCCGTACCCATCGCTGCGCAGAACGACCCGTATAGCACCGCTGAGCTGGGCGACGACGGCCCCAACAGCGGGGATTCTTGGCGGGCTTCCCCATGGCCGGGGTGGACCGTTACTCCAGCACGTCGCCTTTCGTGTCCCGCGCCGTGGCCGGGCGCTCCACGGGCCCCGCGACGTACCACTCTGACCGGTCAACGACCGAGGTAGGCCAGGACCGCGAGGGGAGCTACTTCCTCGCGGTCCTTCCTGCTGCCCCGGCTCAGCGATCCGCTGGGATTCCTCCGGCTTCTCTCAGCACGCCTTGCAGCGTGGTGGCGAGGGCGACCAGGTCGGCCTTCGCCTCGGCCGAGGCGCGCTTGGGGTTGGCGTTGCCGATTCGGTTGAGGAACGCCCGCAGCGCGCTGTCTGCCGGCTGGACCTTGCCCGCGGCGGTCTGCTCGCGCGCCTTGTCCACGAAGGCGAGCTGGTTCTCGGCGAGATCCGCCGACAGTTGACCGTCGTGCGCCCACCTCTGAACGGCGACGGACAGTTCGGCGTACGAGATGACCGTCAATACCACGCGCTTATAGGTCTTCAGGCTCGTATACGTTGGATTGCTCGGAGAATCCGAAACTTCGAAGATCAAGTGGATGGTGTCGCCGGTTTTGGCGTACGCCGGAACTGTGAATTTGGCGTTCCTTGTGTTAGCCAAGTCGATAGTCCCGGTGCCGGCAAGGGTATCCACATCGGCATACCGCCACCACTTGTAAGTGAGGTTGTCTCCGTCCGGGTCATAAGCGACGCCGTTCAGGTTGACTGTCCGGCCGGGCACGACCGGAACATCAAGCCCGCTCGTTACACCCGACTTTGGGTAGTGGTTCGCGTCCTCATACTTGTCTGCAACGGACCACTGTGCATGGACGGAGTATTCGGCCTGGATATCCGGCACCCATCGAGAGAACGTCCAGTTTTTCGGCAGAACTGTCGATCCGGCAGGAGGAACATCGGCCACAACGGGGGTAAAGCCGCTACCGCCTGCGTTCGGGCTCCCTGACCGTTCCTTAACGTCCCTGTACTCGTTCGGCCTGTTCGGGTCGCTCAGTCCAAACCTGCCAGCGAAGCTGCCCCAAGACGGTTGGCCATAACTCCTCAGACCGTTGTCGATCAAGTAAAGATACGACCCAGTGTCGCCCTCTGCGTCGAACTTCCCATCGGTGGCCGTTTGGCAACTTCCCGAGTCACCCCACGTGGCGAACGGGAAATTGTCCGCTGGCGTAAAGGGAGGGGTGTAGACGGGTGGAGTGTAGAACTTGTGGGTGGGGTTTTGAAGATTTGCGTTGTTGTAGCAGTACGGAGTCCTAATGCTGGACTCGCTGGTCAACGGGCTTCCGATCTGCGTGATCGTGTCAGTCCACGCCTTACTGAACCACGTGGATTGTGTTTGCGCGTCATGTCTCTGGGGCTGCGTCCAAGTCCTGTAGAGGCTGAAGAACAGGTCCTGACTCATGATGGTCCGGATGCCCGGCCAATTGGGCGCGATATAGTAGTCGTACGTGGGCGCTTGGTCGCCCCAAATCAGGTAGAGCGTGACTTCCTTGTTGATCTTGTTGAGAATCCTCGGCCATTCCGGCGTGTTCTCGTATTCATCCCTGATGCTCCGGAGAGCTCGGGCAGTAGTATTCGTCCCGCCCCAGTGCTGAATATACAGCGGCTGGCCGTTCGGGTTTTCAAGAATGGTCTTCTTAATCCACTCGGAGCCTTCAGTGACCTCGTCCATCTCGCCAACGACCTTGATGTTGCCGTATTTGTAGATGCTACGAAGGTACTCGGGTCTCGGGTAACCAGGATCGTGCTTGACCAGGTTGGGATAGACCTCCGCGTACTTATCGATGTAGTACGGGATCCACGTAGATCCAGTCCACCTGTTTTGGCTGTAGGTTCTCGATTTTACCGTGCCGTCGTCGTAGTGCGTCTCATCGATCTGAAAATTCTTGGTCCATTTGCTCGGGTTTGGACCTTGTTGCTGAGGCGTCATGATCTCTGCGCCGTGCGGGTAATAGATGGTTCCACCGGAGTGGTGTCCCGCCGCAGAGGATCCCAGGATTATTCCTTTGGTGTTGAACTCATCGGCCATGGCGAGATAGCGGACCATCGAGGCCATGTCGTCGTGCTCACCGTCAGTCGTGAGGATCGTGTTGATCTTCTTCTTTTGCGACTGCCCTTCAATGGTTCGCCGGTCCGACTCACTCAGGCCCGACTTGCTCGGACCCGCGCCGGCTGCGGCGAACGCCGCAGCTCCGTTCGCGCCGACGAGGAGCCCGCTGACGAGCGCGAGTCCGACAAGGCGCTGGTGCAGCCTTCTTCGACTGCTAAACGTGGTCATGTGGCGTCAACTCCCTGAATATCTATTCAATCACAAATAAACATGCAAGGGTATCTTGCGGCGACGAGCTTCCTGTTGTCAACGGTTGGAAATGGTCTCGTTGCAGGACGGCAACGTGCCTTGGGAGTCCTCCCCGCCGCCGCGCGGCGCGGTGCGAGCTGATCCCTCGACCCTCGGCGCCGCAACGGCTCCCGTGACGACCGCGTCGACTCGACTACGGCGAGCGTCAGTGATGTGCGGCCATCCGGGTGGGCCTCGCCCACCAGCGGACAACTGGAACAAGAAGAAGTGACCTGCTGACACAGAAGTAGGCGTTCGAATTGCGGGATGGCGCCGCCGCCCCGCATCCAAACAGAATGAGGACTCATGCGGACAACCAGCATCCGTGACGTGAAGATTCTGCTCCCGGATCTCGACCACGAAGATCCTCCGGAGGTTCGGTCGGGGTCCTGGTCGCCGGCCCCACCCAGCGTGCCGCGCCCCGCTCCCGCCGGTCTTGTACGTTCCAGAGATGGCAGGTGAGCGGCCCGGTACGACGATCAGCGCCTGGCGGCCGACCGTGCCGGGGATCGCCGAGGTCTTTCACGCGCACTTCACCGAGCACGCCTATCCGGCGCACACCCACGACACCTGGGACCTGATGATCCTCGACGGGGGATCGGTCGACTTCGCCCTCGACCGGCACCGGCACGGGATGACCGCTGGAAGCACGGTGCTGCTGCTCCCGCCCGGGGTCACCCACGACGGCCGGACTGTCACCCCGGCCGGCTTCCGCAAGCGGGTGCTCTACCTCGACACGACCGTACTTCCGGAGCATCTGGTCGGCAGCGCGGTGGACGGGCCGGTCCTGGACGACGAACTGCTGCGGCACCGGGTCCACCAGTTGCACACCTCGCTCGGCCATCCCGGTGACGCGTTCGAGGCCGAGTCCCGGCTGGCCCTGATCCGGGAACGGCTGCACGAACATCTCGACACGCTGGCGCCCGTACCGTCGGCTGGCCGGTCGGACCGGCTGGCCGGCCGGCTGCGGGAGCTGCTGGACTCCAGGATCTCGGTAGGGATGTCCCTGCGGGAGGCGGCGGCGGTCCTGGACGCGCATCCCAGCCACCTGATCCGGTGCTTCACCCGCCGCTACGGCCTGCCGCCGCACGCCTACCTGACCGGCCGGCGCGTCGACCGGGCCCGCCGGCTGCTGCTGGCCGGCGAGCGACCGGCCGGCGTCGCCGTGGCGGTCGGCTTCCACGACCAGGCGCACCTGCACCGGCACTTCGTCCGGCACCTCGGCACCACCCCGGCCCGCTACGCACGTCGACGGGACCGAAGCTGACGACGATCCCGCGACAGAAGCTGACGACGATCCCGCGACAGAAGCTGACGACGATCCCACGGCGGAAGCTGACGAGGGTCACGGGGACGGAAGCTGACGACGATCCCGCGACATGAGGCTGACGAGGGCCACACGGCGGAAGCTGACGACGGTTACGGGGTCGGCGCTGACGACGAGGGGTCGGGACCGATTCCGCTGGCCGACGCCGTGCAGGCGTTCTCCGCGACGACCCGGAACGCCTCGCTGAGCAGCCGGGCCAGCCCTTGGGTCAGCACCGCCGCCTCCTGCTCGGGCTGCTGCCCCGAACTGGCCGGGACACCGGTCCGGCGCAACTGGGCCAACCGGGTGCCGGCGGCCGGTACCAGTTCGTCGGTGACCGGGCGGAGCCGGTCCAGTACCTCGCCGAGCAGCCGCAGCGCGACCAGCACCGGTACGCCGGCCTGGTGCAGGTCGATGGCCGGTTGCACGGCCCGGGGGCGGGCCGCGGTGACCGAGCCGTCCTCGGCGCGTACCAGCACGCCGTGTCGGGCGAGGCTGTGCAGCAGGGCGGGGTGCTCGGTGGCCAGCCGGTTCAGCGCGGTCGTCAGCGGTTCGCCGGGCCGGGGCGCCGGGTGGCGTACCCCGAGCATCGCCTCGATGGCGACCAGGTTGAAGCCCTGCCGTTGCAGCGACTTGATGCTCTCCAGCCGGCGTACGTGGCTGGCGCTGTAGTAGGCGGTCCGGCCGTACCGGGCGGGTGGTGCGAGCAGGCCGCGGGCCTGGTGCGCCCGGATGTTGCGCGGTGACATCCCGACCAGCCGGGCGAGGTTGTCGATGGTGTACCGCGGGGTCGCCGCTGCCGGGCCGGCGCGGTCGCCGAGCTGGGGCACAGTAACCGTCACGGCCGCTCCTCACGTCCTGGGGCGATTCGAACCTACCGATGCGACCTGGCCCGGGGTATTGGTGAAATTACTGCCCTCGTCCGGCGCTCAGCGGGGTCAGGAGTCGTCGACTTTCCCGGTCGGGCCGCTCAGCGTCACCGCCGTCTCCAGCAGCAGCGCGTGTACGAACGCCTGCGGCAGGTTGCCCCGGAGCAGCCGCTGCGCCACGTCGTACTCCTCGCTGTAGAGGCCGGGCGAGCCGCAGCCGGCGCGGTTGCGCTCGAACCAGTGTGCCGCGCCGACCGGGTCCCCGGCCTGGTGCAGGGCGAGGGCGGCGAGGAACCCGCAGAGCAGGAACGCCCCCTCCGCGTGGCCCAGCGGGCGCTCGTCCGGGCGGAACCGGTAGAGGTGGGTGTCCTCGACGAGGGTCTCGAACACGGCGCGCCGGGTCGCGACACTGCGCGGATCGGCGACCGGTACGGCACCCCGGATCATCGGCAGCAGCAGTGCCGCGTCCACCCGGTTGTCGTCGTAGCAGCGCTGCCAGCGGCCGGACGGGTGCAGGCCGTGCCGCGCGGTGTCGGCCAGTACGGCGTCGGCGAGTCCCGCCCACCGGCCGGCCTGAGCCGTCGGCGCCAGTCGGGCCACCGCGCGCAGCCCGGCGACGCAGGTGAGCTTGGAATGGGTCCACTGCCTCGGTTCCAGCTCCCACATTCCGGAGTCCGGTTCCCGCCACCGCAGTTCGACGGCTTCGACGGCCGTCTCGACGGCCCGCCATCCGTCGAGGTCGAGCCGCTGTCGACGGCCGGCCCCGGCGAGCAGCAGCAGGCACTCGCCGAAGACGTCGAGCTGGAACTGGTCGCGTACCAGGTTGCCGGTGTGCACCGTGCCGCCCGGATAGCCGGGCAACCAGGGCAGCGACTCCTGGGCCGGTACCGGTGCGCCGGCGGCCGTGTACGCCGGGGTGGTCCGTGGGCCGTCGGCGAGCAGCCGGTCCCGGACGAAGGCGACCGCGCCGTCCAGCAGGTCGTCGGCACCGGCGGCTGCGGCGGCCCGGCCGGCGTAGCACTGGTCGCGGATCCAGGTGTACCGGTAGTCGTAGTTGCGGCCGGCCCGGGCCCGTTCCGGTAGTGACGTGGTCGCCGCTGCGACCAGGCCGCCGCCGGGCCGGGTCATGCCGCGCAGCAGGGCGTGCACGAACCGGGCGTCCCGGCGGGCCAGGCAGCCGTCCAGCGGCAGCGCCGTGGACCGCCAGGCGTGCTCGGTGGACTGCCATGCCTCGTCCGCGTCCGGCACCGGCCGGTCGAGCGGCTCGGTGGAGATCTCCAGCACCAGGTCGTGGCGGCCACCGGCCGGCAGGCTCAGCAGGCCGTCGAGCGCGCCGTCGCCGCCCGGCCGGAGCGGGGCACCGGCGGTGAACCGCAGGTGCAGCGGTCCGGTCCGGGCCGTCCACGACCCGTCGACGGTACGCAGGTCGCGCAGCGGCTCCCGGCCGAAGTCCGCCCGGGGCTCCAGCCACACCGACAACTCGACCGGATCGTCCAGTGTCCGGATCCGGCGCAGCAGGACCAGCCGGGACGGGGTACTGGGAAAGGCCAGCGCCTCCCGGCACTCCATGATCCCGTCCGTGCCCACCCAGCGGCTGGTCCAGATCAGGGAGTCGGCCTCGTAGTAGCCGCCCCAGACGAAGCGCGGATCGGTCGGGACCACGCTGTACCGGCCGGCGCCGCCGAGCAGGCTGCTGAACACGGCCGGGCTGTCCCAGTGCGGTGCGCAGAGCCAGCTCACGTTCCCGGCCGGGTCGACCAGCGCACCTCGGTGACCGTCGGCGAGCAGCGCGTACTCGCGCAGCGCGTACGGGCCGGGCCGCCGCCGGTCCGCCGTCGGGCGCTGCTCGTCAGGGTCGCCGGACCGCACCCGCGCTCCTCACTCCGGCATCGCTACCGCCCCGCGCCCGGGCTGGGCGGCGTGTCGCGGGTCGGCCGGCCCGACGGACTACCCATCCGCACGGGGCGCGACACCGCCCATCCCGGGACGGATCAGCCCTGGCGGCTCTTCCACTGCGGGTTGGCGCGGTTGACCACGACCACCCGGCCACGCCGGCGTACGACCACCGAGCCCGGCTTCTGCTTCAACGCCCGGAGCGAGCTGCGGACCTTCATGACTGCTCCCCTCCGCCTCGTAAGCGGCGGCTTCTCCGCCGTTTCCGCCGAGCACAACGCCGGGCACGGAGTGCGGATTCCCCGCCGGGTTTCGGCGGACCGGCCCAGCCGACCGGGCGGAACGTGGTAAATCTCGGGAGGTCGAGACCCGGCGCGGCGTGGACGACGGTGCGGTCGGGTTTCCGCCCGGGCGGCCCGTCTGCCGGGTTCGTGCCCCGGTCGTCGAGCTGCTCCGCCGGCACGACGTGCCGCTGCGCGGCGCCGAGGTGGCGGTGGTCGGCCGGGGCCGGAACTGGCTGACCGGACGGGGGATACCGGTGACCGACTCGCCTTCGTCCCGGATGTCCGGCCGGACGGCCTGGGCCCAGGACATCGCCGCACCGTTGCGCCGGTTCACGCGTACCGAGTCGGGTAGCGCCGGGGTGCTGGTGGCGGCCATCGTCGCGGCGTTGGTCTGGGCGAACGTCGACAACTCGTCGTACGAGGCGGTGTGGGGCACCGAGCTGTCGATCCGGCTCGACGGCGTCGGTGTCGCGTACGACCTGCGTACCTGGGTGAACAGCGGCCTGATGACCCTGTTCTTCCTGGTGGTGGGCCTGGAGGCGCGCCGGGAGTTCGACCTCGGCGACCTGCGGGACCGGCGGCGCTTCGTGCTCCCGCTCGCGGCCGGCGTGTTCGGGATGGCGATCCCGGTCGGGATCTACCTGCTGGTCAACCGGGGCGGTCCCGGCGTGCACGGCTGGGGTGTGGCGATGTCCACCGACACCGCGCTCGCGCTCGGCCTGATCTCGCTGCTCGGGCGCGGCGTACCCGACCAGGTGCGGATCTTCCTGCTGACCGTCTTCGTGGTCGACGACCTGGTGGCGCTGGTCGTGATCGCGGTGGTCTACACCGAGCACGTCGACATCGTGCCGCTGGGCGTGGCGATCGGGCTCTTTGCGGCACTGCTCGGGCTGCGGGCGCTCGGGGTGCGGCGCGGTCTGGTCTACCTCCCGTTCTGTGTCGCGCTCTGGGCCGCGCTGCTGGCCAGCGGCGTGGAGCCGGTGGTGGCGGGGCTCGCGATCGGCCTTACCGCGACCGCGTACTCGCCGGCCCGGGGTGCCCTGGAGTACGCCAGTGGCCTGTTCAAGCTGTTCCGGGAGCAGCCCACCGCCGAACTGGCCCGCAGTGCCACGCTCGGCCTGACCCGTACCCTGTCGCCGAACGACCGGCTCCAGCGGATGTACCACCCGTGGTCGAGCTATCTCATCGTCCCGCTGTTCGGCCTGGCCAACGCCGGGATCGTGCTCGACGCCGAGTTCCTCGCCCGAGCCGTCACCGCCCCGGTGACCCTCGGCGTCTTCCTCGGCTACGTCGTCGGCAAGCCGGTCGCGGTCGCCGGGGTCTCCTGGCTGGTGGAGCGGGTCACCGGGAGCCGGATCCGGCCGGCGGTGGGCTGGGCCGGAGTGCTCGGCAGCGGCACCATCTCCGGCATCGGCTTCACCCTGTCGCTGCTGATCGCCACGCTGGCCTTCCGTGGCGACCAGCTCGCCGAGGCGAAGATCGGGGTACTCGCCGCCCTGGTGGTCGCCTCCGTGCTCACCTGGGTCGTCTTCCGGATTACCGCCGCGCTGCCGAAGCCGCAGCGGACCCGTGCACTGCTCGGCGACGCGGACCAGCTCGTCGACCTCGTGCCGCCGGTCGACCCCCGCCGGGACCATGTCCGTGGTCCGGCGGACGCCTCGGTCACGGTGGTCGAGTACGGCGACTTCCAGTGCCCGTACTGCGGCCAGGCCGAACCCGCGGTACGCGAGCTGCTCACCGATCTCGACCTGCGCTACGTCTGGCGGCACCTGCCGCTGACCGACGTACACCCGCAGGCACAGCTCGCGGCCGAGGCGGCGGAGGCGGCGGCTGCCCAGGGCGCGTTCTGGGAGATGCACGACCTGCTGCTCGACCACCAGGACCGGCTGCGCACCGACGACCTGATCGGGTACGCCGGACAACTCGGCCTCGACCAGGAGCAGTTCCAGGCGGATCTGATGACGAACGAGTACGCGGCCCGGGTCGCCAAGCACGTGGACTCGGCCGACCTCAGCGGGGTCTCCGGTACCCCGAGCTTCTTCATCAACGACCGGCGGCACTACGGGGCGTACGACATCGAGACCCTGACCCGGGCGGTCCAGGTGGCCCGGGCGCGGGCCCGGATGCAGCCGCGCCGGGACCGCCGGTCGGGCCGGGACTGAGCGGGGGCGAGTTCTCTTCTTTCCGCTATGTGTCCTGAATCTTTCAGGCTGATGTCGAAGTATTGCGAGAATGTGTCGGCTACTGGCAGGCTAAGGTATCGACCCGCATCCCTTCCCCCCGAGGAGCGGCAGCCATGGCGGTAGCACGCCGACGACTTCTGATGTCCGCAGCGGCCGGCTCAGCCCTGGCCGCCGTCTCCACCACCGAACTGCTGGCGGCGTTGACCGGACCGGCCAGCGCGGCCAGCCCACCCGGCGACGTGGTCGGCAAGATCTCGGTCGGCTACCAGGGCTGGTTCGCCTGCCCGGGCGACGGCGCACCGATCGGCGGCTGGTGGCACTGGAGCCGTGACCGGTTCCAGCCGCCCTCGCCGAGCAACACCACCATCGTCTCCTGGCCGGACATGCGCGAGCTGAGCCGGGGCTATCCCACGGCATACCCGAACCTCGGCACCGGAGCGCCGGCCGAGCTCTTCTCCTCCTACGACCAGCAGACCGTCGACACGCACTTCCGGTGGATGCGCGACCACAACTGCGACACCGCCGCGCTGCAACGCTTCAACCCGATGGGCGACGAGGGACCGACCCGGGACGCGATGGCGGCCAAGGTCCGGGACGCGGCCGAGCGGTTCGGCCGGAAGTACTACATCATGTACGACGTCACGAGCTGGACGAACTTCCAGACGGAGATCAAGACCGACTGGTCGACGAAGATGTCCGCGCACACCGCCTCGGCGGCGTACGCCCGGCAGAACGGCAGGCCGGTGGTCTGCGTCTGGGGCTTCGGCTTCAACGACCCGGGGCGCCCGTTCCCGCCGGCACCCTGCCTGGACGTGGTCAACTGGTTCAAGGCGCAGGGCTGCTATGTGATCGGCGGAGTGCCGACGTACTGGCGGGAGGGGATCAACGACTCCCGGCCCGGGTTCCTCGACGTCTACCACGCGTTCAACATGATCTCGCCGTGGATGGTCGGCCGCACCGGCACCCTGGACGGGCTGGACTGGTTCTACACCAACGTCAACCAGCCCGACCGGGCCGACTGCAATGCCCGGGGGATCGACTACCAGCCGTGCGTGATGCCCGGCGACCTCTCGTCCGGGCACCGCCGGCACGGCGACTTCTACTGGCGGCACCTCTACAACATGATCCGGCTCGGTGCGCAGGGCCTCTACGTCTCGATGTTCGACGAGTTCAACGAGGGCAACCAGATCGCCAAGACCAGCGAGACCCAGGCGACCACCCCGGCCGGGGCCGGCATCCGGGCCCTGGACGAGGACGGCACCTTCTGCTCGTCCGACTACTACCTGCGGATCACCGCCGACGGTGGCCGGATGCTCAAGGGCCAGCTCGCGCTGACCCCGGTCCGGCCGACCCCGCCGGTGACCGGCGGGCCCGGCCCCGAGCCGGGCCGCAACCTGGCCGCCGGCCGGCCGACCAGCGAGAGCGGGCACGTCCAGAACTACGGCTCGGGCAACATCGTCGACGGCAACCAGGGCAGCTACTGGGAGAGTCCCAACCACGCCTTCCCGCAGTGGGTGCAGGTCGACCTCGGCGCCGCTACGGCGATCGGGCGGGTGGTGCTGAAGCTGCCCCCGTTGCCCGCCTGGGGCGCCCGCACCCAGATCCTGGCGGTACGCGGCAGCACCGACGGCGCCTCCTTCGGCACCCTCTCGGCGTCGGCCGGGCGGCGGTTCGACCCGGCCAGCGGCAACACGGTCAGCGTCACCTTCCCGGCCGCCCCGACCAGGTATGTCCGGCTGGAGTTCACCGGCAACACCGGCTGGCCCGCCGGCCAGCTCTCCGAGCTGGAGGTCTATCCGAGCTAGTCCCGCCCCGGGTCGGCTCCGGGCCAGCAACACGTCCCGAGCTAGCCCCGCCCCGGGTCAGCTCCGGGCCAGCGGCACCTCGACCAGGTGTTCGGCGACGAACCACGCCTGTAGTTCACCGGTCCGGAGCACGTTCGACACCAGCAGGTCGTTGCTGCCGTCGTCGCCCTGCTCGGCCACCCGCCGGGCGGCGTCGCGTACGTCGATCAGGATGATCTCGTGTGCCTCCAGCAGCCGGGACAGCATCACCGGCACCTGCTCGGCGCCGTTCGGCGGGCGGGGAACCCGGGTGATCTCGGCGACGTGTCGGGGGTCGCCGACCGCCACCCCGCCGAGCGTCTGCACCCGTTCGGCGATCATGTCGACGAGTTCCAGTTGCTCGCCGGCGTGCTTGTCGAGCAGCAGGTGGAGTTGGTAGAAGGTGGGCCCGCGCATCAACCAGTGGTGCTTCTTGTAGAGGGCGTGCAGGATCTGGGTGTCGGCCAGGACCTGGTTGAGTCGCTGGCAGGAGTACATCCGGGCGTCCGAGGAGAGCCCGAGCGGAAACTGCCGTACGGTGCCGAACTCCTGGATCCGCCCGTCGTGCTGATGCAGCCACGGTTGACTTCCCACGGTTTGCCCCGGACCGCTCATCGCACGCCCCTTCCGACCGGCGACGGTGCTGGCAGACAGGCGGCTACCCCGGCGCCGCGCCGGCAAACCCGCAGGCCCGCCCCTGTCGTGGCGCCTCCGACCCGGCCCGGTACGCCGGGTACCGCCGTCCCGGGTGGCACGCCCCCTGTCGGAACGAGTTTCCGCAGGCGATACTGGATATTGATCAACTGGGAGCGGGCTCGCCGGTGACCTGCCGGGGCCTCCTGGCGATATTGCATACGGTATCCAAGGCGACGTATGGTGGAGGTCCAGTCGGCGCGAGTGGAGGTGGGATCGCCGTGGCCAGTCCGGACCCCTCGGTGACGGATCGGGTGCGCGCGCTCGTCGCGGCGCATCGCGGTGACCGTGGTGCCCTGTTGCCGATCCTGCACCGGATCCAGGCCGAGTTCGGTTACGTCGACTCCGACGTCGTGCCGGTGCTGGCGACCGAGCTGAACATCTCCCGCGCCGACGTGCACGGCGTGGTCACCTTCTACACCGACTTCCGGGCCGAGCCGGCCGGGCGGACCGTGGTCAAGCTCTGTCGGGCCGAAGCCTGCCAGTCGGTCGGCGCCGAACAGCTCGTCGCGTACGCGGAGCGGACCCTGGGCATCAAGGTCGGGCAGACCACACCGGACGGTTCGGTCACCCTGGAGCAGGTGTTCTGCCTGGGCAACTGCGCGCTCGGCCCGGCCGGTCAGATCGACGAGCGGGTGCACGGGCGGCTCACCCCCGCCCGACTGGACGCCCTGGTGACGAAGGCGGTGGACGCATGACGACCCCGGTGACGGTCTACGTACCCCGCGACTCGGCCGCGCTCTCGGTCGGCGCGGACCTGGTCGCCGCCGAGATCGAGCGGGCGGCGGCCGAGGCGGGCCGGTCGGTTCGGGTGGTCCGGAACGGCTCGCACGGCATGCTCTGGCTGGAACCGCTGGTCGAGGTGGTCACCGAGCGCGGCCGGATCGGGTACGGGCCGGTCGAGCCCGAGGCGGTCGCCGATCTCGTCGCCGCCGGGCTGCTCGACGGCGCCGACCACGAACTGTGCCAGGGTGTCGTGGCGGAACTGCCCTGGCTGCGCGACCAGACCCGACTCTGCTTCGCCCGGGTCGGCGTCACCGACCCGCTCTCCCCGGAGGACTACGTCGGGCACGGCGGCCTGACCGGGCTGCGCCGCGCCCTGGAGCTGACTCCCGCCGAGGTGGTCGCCCAGGTCACCGAGTCCGGGCTGCGCGGCCGGGGCGGCGCCGGTTTCCCGGCCGGGATCAAGTGGAAGACCGTGCTGGAGACTCCCGGCGAGTTGAAGTTCGTCTGCTGCAACGCCGACGAGGGCGACAGCGGCACCTTCGCCGACCGGATGCTGATGGAGGGCGACCCGTTCACCCTGATCGAGGGGATGACCATCGCCGCGTACGCGGTCGGGGCCACCGAGGGCTACCTCTACATCCGCTCCGAATATCCGGACGCGGTGCGGACGATGCGCCGGGCCATCGCGGTGGCCCGGGAGCAGGGCTGGCTGGGCGGCGACGTCCTCGGCTCCGGGCTCCGCTTCGACCTGCACGTCCGGGTCGGCGCGGGCGCCTACATCTGCGGCGAGGAGACCGCGATGCTGGAGAGCCTGGAGGGCAAGCGCGGCATGGTCCGGGCCAAGCCGCCGATCCCGGCGATCACCGGCCTGTTCGGCAAGCCGACCGTGGTGAACAACGTACTCACCCTGGCCTCGGTGCCGACGATCCTCGCCGACGGCGCGGCGGCGTACCAGGCGCTCGGGGTGGAGCGGTCCCGGGGCACCCAGGTGTTCCAGTTGGCCGGCAACGTGGCCCGGGGCGGCATCTTCGAGACCGCCTTCGGGATGACGCTGGGCGAGCTGATCCACACCTACGGCGGCGGCACCCGCACCGGCCGGCCGGTCCGCGCCGTGCAGGTCGGCGGCCCGCTCGGGGCGTACCTGCCGGCGGACGGCCTGGACCTGCCGATGGAGTACGAAGCCTTCGCCTCGGCTGGCGCGATGCTCGGCCACGGTGGCATCGTGGTCTTCGACGACACCGTCGACATGGCGGCGATGGCGAGATTCGCGATGGAGTTCTGCGCCGAGGAGTCCTGCGGCAAGTGCACCCCGTGCCGGGTGGGCGCGGTCCGGGGCGTCGAGGTGATCGACAAGATCACCGCCGGCCAGGACCCGGACGGAAACCTGGCCCTGCTGGGTGATCTCTGCGAGCTGATGACCGAGGGGTCGCTGTGCGCGATGGGCGGCCTGACACCGATGCCGGTACGCAGCGCACTGCTGCACTTCCCGGACGACTTCACCGCGCGGGGTGAGAAGTCCACCGGCCGATACGAGGAGGCCAACTCGTGAGCCTGTTGAAGGAACCCGACCTCGGTACGCCGGCCAAGCCCGGACCGGCGACCGTCACCGTCGAGGTCGACGGACATCCCGTCGCGGTCCCCGAGGGCACCTCGGTGATGCGGGCGGCGGCGCTGAGCGGGATCGACATCCCGAAGCTCTGCGCGACCGACAGCCTGGAGGCGTTCGGCTCCTGCCGGCTCTGCCTGGTCGAGATCGACGGCCGGCGCGGCACCCCGGCGTCCTGCACCACCCCGGTCGCCGAGGGCATGAAGGTGACCACCCAGTCGCCGAAACTGGAGAAGCTGCGCCAGGGCGTGATGGAGCTGTACATCTCCGACCACCCGCTGGACTGCCTCACCTGCTCCGCCAACGGCGACTGCGAGTTGCAGGACATGTCCGGTGTAGTCGGGCTGCGCCAGGTCCGGTACGGCTACGACGGCGCCAACCACCTCGACGAGAAGACCGACTCCAGCAACCCGTACTTCGACTTCGAGGCGTCCAAGTGCATCGCCTGCTCCCGCTGCGTCCGGGCGTGTGGTGAGGTGCAGGGGACGTTCGCGCTGACCATCGAGGGGCGCGGCTTCGGCTCCAAGGTGTCGGCCGGCGGCACCGACTTCATGAGTTCCGAGTGTGTCTCCTGCGGCGCCTGCGTGCAGGCGTGTCCCACGGCGACGTTGCAGGAGAAGTCGGTGGTGCAGCTCGGCATGCCAACCCGGAGCGTGGTCACCACCTGCGCGTACTGCGGCGTCGGCTGCTCGTTCAAGGCCGAGCTGCGCGGCGCCGAGCTGGTCCGGATGGTGCCCTACAAGGACGGCGGGGCCAACGAGGGGCACTCCTGCGTCAAGGGCCGGTTCGCGTTCGGCTACGCCACCCACCCCGACCGGGTACTCACTCCGATGGTCCGGGAGAGCATCACCGACGAGTGGCGCCCGGTCGACTGGGAGACCGCGATCTCCCACACCGCCAGCAGGCTCAAGGACATCCAGGCCCGGCACGGGGTCGGGGCGATCGGCGGCATCACCTCCTCGCGTACCACGAACGAGGAGGTCTACGTGGTGCAGAAGATGATCCGGGCCGCGTTCGGCAACAACAACGTGGACACCTGTGCCCGGGTCTGCCACTCGCCGACCGGGTACGGCCTGAAGCAGACCTTCGGCACCTCCGCCGGTACCCAGGACTTCCGCTCGGTGGCCCAGTCCGACGTGATCATGGTGATCGGGGCGAACCCGACCGACGGGCACCCGGTCTTCGCCTCCCGGATGAAGCGCCGGCTGCGCGAAGGCGCCAAGCTGATCGTGGTCGACCCGCGCCGGATCGACCTGGTCCGGTCACCGCACATCGAGGCGGAACACCACCTGCAACTCGCCCCCGGCACCAACGTGGCGGTGGTGAACGCGATGGCGCACGTGGTGCTCACCGAGGGGCTGGTCGACCGCTCCTTCGTCAACGAGCGCTGCGAGGACTTCGACGGCTGGGCCGAGTTCATCGCCCGCCCGGAGAACAGCCCCGAGGCGGTCGAGGAACTCACCGGCGTACCGGCCGAGGAGTTGCGGGCGGCGGCCCGGCTCTTCGCCACCGGCGGCAACGGGGCGATCTACTACGGCCTCGGCGTCACCGAGCACAGCCAGGGCTCGACCATGGTGATGGGGATGGCCAACCTGGCGATGGCGACCGGCAACATCGGCCGGGAGGGCGTCGGGGTCAACCCGCTGCGTGGGCAGAACAACGTGCAGGGCTCCTGCGACATGGGCTCCTTCCCGCACGAGTTGCCCGGCTACCGACACGTCTCCGACGACGTGGTGCGCGGTGTCTTCGAGAACATGTGGGGGAGCACCCTGCTGCCCGAGCCCGGCCTGCGGATCCCGAACATGTTCGACGCGGCGATCGAGGGCACCTTCCGGGCGATATTCGTACAGGGCGAGGACATCGCGCAGTCCGACCCGAACACCAAACACGTGCACGCCGCGCTGGCGGCGATGGAACTGGTCGTGGTGCAGGACCTGTTCCTCAACGAGACGGCGAAGTTCGCGCACGTCTTCCTGCCCGGCACCTCCTTCCTGGAGAAGGACGGCACGTTCACCAACGCCGAGCGCCGAATCAACCGGGTACGCCCGGTGATGGCGCCGAAGACCGGCAAGCACGAGTGGGAGATCGTCGCCGAGATCGCCCAGGCGATGGGCTACCCGATGCGGTACGACCACCCGAGCCAGATCATGGACGAGATCGCCGCGCTCACCCCGACCTTCGCCGGAGTCTCCTTCGACAAGCTCGACAAGCTGGGCAGCGTGCAGTGGCCCTGCAACGACAACGCTCCCGAGGGCACCCCGATCATGCACATGGACGGCTTCGTCCGGGGCAAGGGCCGGTTCGTGCAGACGCCGTTCGTACCTACCCGGGAGCGGAGTACCCGCAAGTTCCCGCTGATCCTGACCACCGGGCGGATCCTCAGCCAGTACAACGTGGGGGCGCAGACCCGGCGGACCGGGAACGTGGCGTGGCACCCGGAGGACGTACTCGAAATCCACCCGCACGACGCGGAGGTCCGGGGCATCAACGACGGTGACGAGGTCACCCTGGCCAGCCGGGTCGGTGCCACCTCGCTGCGGGCGGTCTTCTCCGACCGCATGCCGGTCGGGGTGGTCTACACGACCTTCCACCACCCGGTCACCGGGGCGAACGTGGTCACCACGGAGAACTCCGACTGGGCGACCAACTGCCCGGAATACAAGGTGACGGCGGTGCAGGTCGGCCTGAAGAATCCGCCGGCACCGGCGGACGTCGCCTCCTCGGAGAACCGGCTGCCGGCGATGGCGGACTGACATGTCGACGCACACCGGACTGTCCCCGCAGGTCAGGCTCGTGAACGAGATCGCCGTGCAGTTCCACCACCAGGCGCCGGAGCAGGCGGCGGCGGCGATCGCCGAGCACATCCGGGCGTTCTGGGATCCCCGGATGCGGGCCGAGCTGCTACGCCGGGCCGAGGCCGAGCCGGACGCGCTCGACCCGCTGGCCCTGGCCGCCGCCCGGCTGCTCTAGCCGCACCCACTGTTTCTCCCCCGTCGTGGCCCCGCGCACCCCGCGCAGGGGCCACGACCCACCTGTCACCACCGCAGCTGCTGCTCCCCTGCCACCCCAGCCTCTTCGCCGCGTCCCAACGCGACCGTGGACCTTCACCTGGACATCCGAGGCGTTACGCCCGGCGTTTAACGCCTCTAACGTCCAGGTGAGTGAGGCGGGCGGGTGAACTGCGAGCCGGAGCCGGAGCCGGAGCCGGAGCCGGAGCCGGAGCCGGAGCCGGGTCGGGTCGGGGGCGGGGGCGGGGTCGGGTGTCGGGTGTCGGGTCGGGGGCGGGGTCGGCGGGGGAGTGTGTCTTGACTCGGTCCCATACTGCATACAGAATTCTGTAGGTAATAGCAGTGTCGCCGAGCCGCCAGGGAGGGCCCGTGCCCGGACACCAGCTCCGCTACGACGTGAACTGCTCGATCCTCTTCACCGAGCTGCCGCTGCTGGAGCGGCCGGCGGCGGCGAAGGCGGCCGGATTCGACGCGGTCGAGTTCTGGTGGCCGTTCGCCGAGGCGGTGCCCCCGGCCTCCGAGGTGGAGGCGTTCCTCGCCGCCATCCACGACGCCGACGTCCATCTGGTGGGGCTGAACTTCTTCGCCGGGGACATGCCCGGCGGCGACCGGGGAGTGGTCTCCTGGCCGGCCCGGTCCGCCGAGTTCCGGGAGAACGTGGAGCTGGTCGCGATGATCGGTGCCGCCACCGGCTGCCGGTCGTTCAACGCCCTCTACGGCAACCGGGTCGCCGACGTGCATCCGACCACCCAGGAGGAGACCGCGGTCGCCAACCTGGCCTTCGCCGCCTCCGCGGTCGCCCGGCTCGGCGGCACCGTACTCGTCGAGGCGGTCAGCGGCCCGCAGCCCTATCCGCTGCGTACCGCCGCCGACGTGGTCGCGGTGCTCGACCAGTTGCTGGTCGAACGCGACATCCGGAACCTGGCCTTCCTCGCCGACATCTACCACCTCACCGTCAACGGCGACGACGTGCCGAAGGCGCTCGCCGAGCACGCCGACCGGATCGGGCACGTGCAGATCGCCGACGCGCCCGGCCGGAACGCGCCGGGCACCGGCGAGATCGACCTCGACGGCCACCTCGACCAGCTCGAACAGGCCGGCTACCGCGGCTGGGTCGGCCTGGAATACCTGGCCGGCGGGCCGACCGAGGACAGCCTCGAGTGGCTGCCCCGGCACCGCCGGGGCGGCGGCACCGACCGGACGAACGAAGGCGCTCCGGACCGGACGAACGAAGGGAATCGCTGAGATGACCAGCATCGGGATGATCGGCCTCGGCATCATGGGCGGCCCGATGGCCGTCAACCTGATCAAGGCCGGCCACGACGTCGTCGGGTACGACGTCAGCCCGGCCCGCAACGCCGCCCTGGAGCAGGCCGGTGGCAAGGTCGCCGCCGGCATCGGCGAACTGGTGCAACAGGTCGACGTGGTGATCACGATGGTCCGCGACTCGGCCGACGTCGAGGCGGTCGCGCTCGGCGACGAGGGCATCCTGGCCAACGCCCGCCCGGACCAGCTCTACGTCGACATGACCAGCATTTCGCCGGGCACCTCCCGGCAGGTCGCCGAGGCGGCCCGGATCCTCTCGGTGCGGGTGCTGGACGCCCCGGTCAGCGGCGGCGAGGCGGGCGCGATCGAGGGCACCCTCTCCATCATGGTCGGTGGCGCGGCGGAGGACTTCGCGGCGGCGCTGCCGATCCTGGAGGTGCTCGGCGGCACCGTCGTGCACGTCGGCCCGGCCGGCGCCGGCCAGACGGTGAAGGCGGCCAACCAGCTCATCGTGGCCGGCACCATCGAGCTGGTCGCCGAGGCGATCGTCTTCCTGGAGGCGTACGGGGTGGACACCGAGGCGGCGGTCAAGGTGCTGGCCGGCGGCCTGGCCGGCAACCGGATCCTGGACCGCAAGGCGGCCGGGATGCTGGCCCGGCAGTACCAGCCCGGCTTCCGGATCGATCTGCACCACAAGGACATGGGCATCGTCACCTCGGCGGCCCGGGAGGCCGGGGTGGTGATCCCGCTCGGTGCGGCGGTCGCCCAGCTCATCGCCGCGGTCAAGGCGCAGGGCGACGGCGGCCTCGACCACAGCGCCCTGCTCAAACTGGTCGAGCAGCTCTCCGGCCGGTCGGCCGGCTGACCCGGCCGGGCCGTCGCGCCGATGGGGCACGTACTGCTGGCACCGGACAAGTTCAAGGGCTCGCTGACCGCCGCCGAGGTCGTCCACCACCTGACCGCCGGGCTGCGCCGGGCCGCCCCGGACATCGAGGTACGCGGCTTCCCGGTCGCCGACGGCGGCGACGGCACCCTCGACGCGGCGGTCACGGCCGGCTTCCGCCGGATCCCGGTCTCCGTCGCCGGCCCGACCGGCGCCCCGGTGAACACCGCCTTCGGGTACGCCGACGGCGTGGCGGTGGTCGAGCTGGCCGACGCCTGCGGGCTGCGCCGGCTGCCGGCCGGGGTACCCGAGCCGCTGCGGGCCAGCAGTCGCGGGGCCGGTGAGGTGATCCGGGCGGCGTTGGAGTACGGCTGCGCGGAGGTGGTGCTGGGGCTGGGCGGCAGCGCGAGTACCGACGGCGGGGCGGGGCTGGTCGGCGCGCTCGGAGTACGCCTGCTCGACGAGCGGGACCACGAGCTGCCGCCCGGCGGTGCGGCGCTGCGCCACCTGCGCCGGATCGACCTGACCGGGCTGCATCCGGCGGTCCGGCGTACCCGGTTCGTGGTGGCCGGCGACGTGGACAACCCGCTGCTCGGCCCGACCGGCGCCGCCGCCGTGTACGGCCCGCAGAAGGGCGCGACCGACGACGACGTACTGCTGCTGGAGGCTGGCCTGACCCGCTGGGCCGACCTGGCCGAGGCGGCGGTACGGGACGTGAACCCACTCGGGGCAGCGGCCTCGGTGGGAGTTGGCCCGGGGCAGCCGGTCAGCGCCTGGCCGGGTGCCGGTGCGGCCGGCGGGGTCGGGTTCGCCGCGCTCGGCTTCCTCGGGGCGCGGTTCCGGCCCGGCATCGAGCTGCTGCTCGACCTGCTGGGCTTCCCGGCGGCGCTGGTCGGGGCCGAGCTGGTGGTCACCGGCGAGGGATCGCTGGACGCCCAGAGCCTGCGCGGCAAGGCGCCGGTCGGGGTGGCCAGGGCCGCCGTTCGGGCCGGCGTACCGACGGTGGCGGTCGCCGGTCAGGTCAGTGTCGACCCGGACCAACTCCGGGAGGCGGGTATCCAGGCGGGGTATCCGCTGACCGATCTCGAACCGGACCCGGCGGCCTGCCTGGACCGCGCCGCCGAGCTGGTCGAGAAGGTCGCGGAGACGCTGGCCGCCGACTGGCTGGACCCGGCCGGCCCGCCCCGCCGTCGCTGAGGCAGGTCGCCCGGGTGTCGCCAACGCCCCTCGCGGCTCGTCCGACCGCGGCCAGCCCAGGCGTTCGCGCCCGGGCTGGTACCGCGCCATCAGAGCTGGCGGATCGCTATCCGCCGGAAGGTGATCGTCTCGTACGGGCCGAAGTTGCCCGTCTCGTAGAGCACGCCGACGGTCCTGGCGTCGAGTTGGACCAGGTCCGAGTAGCCGGCCGGGAGACCGGACAGAGCGAGCGCCGGCCGCCAGGTGGCGCCCTGGTCGGTGCTGAGCCGCAGCGTCAGCGCGGCCCGGCCGGTCGGTTCGGCGGGGCCGGAGTACAGCAGCGGCGCGTCCGACCCGGACACCTGGAGTACGCTCGCCTGCACCACCGGTCCGACCAGGGTCGCCTGTGGACGGTACGGCAGTTCCAGGCTCTGGCCGCCGTCTCGGCTGTAGGCGTCGGCCCGGTTTCCCGGGGCGCTGCCGTTGTGCTCGCGGGTGTTGAAATAGAGCCGGCCGTCGGGGAGTTCGGCGGCGGTGCTCTCGTTGACGTTGAGATAGCCGTCGGCGTTGTCGTCGACGAACCCGATCCGCCAGTTCTCGCCACCGTCGTCGCTGTAGAGCGCGTGTCCGCCGTAGTACTTGGCCTCGGTGCCGAGGTCGGCTGAGCCGGCCGGCGGCGCGACGGAGTGGTTGGCGGGGACGACCAGCCGGTCCCGGTGCGGTCCACGGGTCAACCGGATGGCGTGGCCCGGTCCGGTGGCGTACCAGCGCCAGTTTCCGGCCTTGGTCTGCGCGGTGATCTCACGCGGCGCCGACCATCGGGCGCCCTCGTCGTCGCTGTACTGGACGAAGACCCGCCGGCTCTGCTCGGCCGGGACCTCGCCGCGCATGATCTCGGCCTCCGACGCCTCTCCACCGTTGTACGTCGTCAGCAGGACCACCCGTCCGCTCGCGGTGAGCACCGGGGCCGGGTTGCCAGCGGTGTTGGCGCCGCTGTCGTGTACCACCTGTAGCGGTCCCCAGGTGCAGCCGCCGTCGGTCGACCGCTTCAGCACGAGGTCGATGTTGCCGGCGTCGCCGAGCGAGCTGAGCCGTCCCTCGGCGAAGGCGAGCAGGGCGCCGGACCGGGCCGTCACGATCGCCGGGATCCGGAAGCCGTTGTATCCCTCGGTGCCGGACGTGAAGGGTGTGGAGACCGCACAGCGGGCGGTCTCGTCGGCCGGGGTTCGGTCCGCGGCGACCGACGGCGCGCTCGCGCCGGTCACCGTGGCCACCAGTACGGCGCACGTTCCGACCAGTACGGCGCAACTGGTGGCGATCGCGGGTTGGCTGAGCCGGCTCCTGCGGTTTGTCCTTGCCGACATATGTGCCCCTCTCGGGAGAATCAGACATGGGATGTCCACTGTCTCCCGGGACGCTAACGATCTCTGTCGGAGTCGTCAAGGATCGATGACCACTACGGTGCCGATACGCTGGCGATCTCGCCGGAGCGCCGAGCCGGTCCGGTCGGCGGGGCGGCGACGCCCGGCCGCCAGGGGACCGTCGCCGGCAGCGGGAGCGCGGTCTCGGCGGCGGGCAGCGGCAGCAGTTCGACCTCGGCGCCGGCCCAGCCCGGCGGCACGACCGCGAGCGCGTCCGCTCCGGCGGCGCCCCAGAGCGAGCCGGGCCGGTCGTGCCCGACCGGAAGTGCGGCGGACCCGACCCGGGCCACCGGAACCAGCCGGGTGTCCCGGTCGTGCGGGTTCACCGGCCCGGCCAGCGTCGCGGTCAGGGTCGCCGGTTCGGTACGCCCGGCCAGCCGGCCGAGCAACGGGAACAGCAGGGTCAGCGCGGCGACCAGGGCGGCGTACGGGTTGCCGGGCAGCCCGACCACGAACCGGCCGTCCGGCAGGCTGGCCAGCAACTGTGGGTGCCCCGGGCGGCAGGCGACGCCGCGTACCGGGACTTCGGCGGCGAGCGTGTCCAGGGCCCGGCGCAGGTGGTCGGCGGCCCCGGCCGAGGTGGCTCCGCAGACCACCAGCACGTCGGCGTCGGAGCGCAGCAACGCGGCGACCAGCGCGGACGCGTCGTCGGCGATCCGGCTGGACCAGGCCAGCTCGGCTCCGGCCGCCCGGACCAGCCCCGGCAGCATCGGCCCGATGGCGTCCCGGACCTGGCCCGCCGTCGGGATGCCGGCGGCACGCAGCTCGGCTCCGGTGACCACCATGCCGACCCGGGGTCGCCGGTGCACGGTCAGTGTGTCGTGCCCGAGACTGGCGGCCAGCCCGAGCACGACCGGGTTGACGACCGTACCGGCCGGCAGCACCTGCTGGCCGACCGGACAGTCCTCGCCCCGGCGGCGTACGTGCCGGCCGGGTTCGATCTCGCCGTGCACCGTCCGACCCGTCCGGGTGGCCCGCTCGTACGGCAGTACCGCGTCGGCCCCGGCCGGCACCACGGCACCGGTGCCGATCTCGACGGCGTCCCCAGTGGTCAGCGGTGTGGGCGTACCCGGATCTCCGGCCAGTACCCGCCCGGTGAGCTGCCACGGGCCGGGTCCCGCCACCGCGTACCCGTCCATCGCGGCGGAGTGGTACGCCGGCAGTGGAGCCAGCGCGACCAGCGGCACCGCCAGGGCGGAGCCGACGGTCTCGGGTAGCGGCCTCGGGACGGGGCCCAGGGGTCGGGCGGTGTCCCGGGCGTACCGCCGGGCCTCGGGCCAGGTGACGGCGCTCATCGTCCGGCGCCGCTCGGGCGTCGTCCCGGGAGGAGGTCCCGCACCAGTCGCTGGTCCGGCGCCGCCGGGTCGGGACCGAGTTCGTCGATGGTCTGTCGGGTCCACTCGTCCAGCACGCTCATGGCCATCTCCTCGCTGCGCCGTCGACGTCATGACCTCGGAGAACCTGGCCAGCCGATCCGCTCGGCGGTGGGATCGACCTGGACAGCCGCCCGTCGGTGGTAGAGAATAGTGCACTCAACATACAGTATACAGTGGCCAGTTGGAGGCACCAGATGACGGACTCCAGCAACGACACGGCGGTGCGCGAGATCAGCGACCTCTACGGCCGCCGTTACCGGGTCGGCGAGACCGACCGCGCCCTGTTGGGCCGGTCCCGGGCGTGGATGCTGCTGCTGCCCTGGGCCGCGATGCTGGCGATCAGCCTGTTCCAGTACGGCTACGGCGCCGCTCTGCCCACCCTGCTCGACGCGAACGGCTGGAGCCTGTGGCAGGCGTTCGGCGTACTCGGCCTCTGGGTGGTCTGCCAGGCGGCCAGCTCACCCCTGGCCGGGTGGTGGTACCAGCGGCTGGGCGGGCGGCTGGCCGTACCGATGCTCGTCGGGGCGGTCTGCTGCCTCGCCGCGCTGCTCACCCTGGCGTACCGCGCCGACCTCGGTACCGTGCTGCTCGGCTACTCGGTACTCGGCGGCATCGGTGCCGGACTCGTCTACATGACCTGCATCGCCTGCGTCACCGAGTGGTTCCCGGAGCGGATCGCCGGTCGGGTGGCGGTGGTCAGCGCCGCGTTCGGCTACGGGTCGATCCCGTTCGTCGTCCTCGCCGGCTACGGCCTGGACGCCGGCAACCGGGCGGCCGTGCTGACCGGGACCGCCGTCGTCGTCTTCGCGGTGGTGGCCGCCTGCGGGACGCTGATGCGAAAGCCGCCCCGCAACTGGTGGCCGGCGCACATCGACCCGCAGCGCTGGGCGGTCGACCGGCGGCTCAACCGCAGCATCCCGCACAACCGTCCCGCCGCCCGGCCCTACCCGCCCCGCGCGGCACTGCGCAGCGGCATGCTGCCGTTGATGTTCGTGGTGGTGGTACTCACCGCGACGATGGCGCTGTTCGACATCGCGTACCTGGCCGGTGCCGCGTACACCCAGGGGTTGCCGGCGCTGACCCTGGTGGCCGGGATCGGCGCGCTGGCCGCGTCGAACGGGATCGGCCGGGCGGTGACCAGTTCGCTCTCCGACCGGATCGGCCGGCGCGGCACCCTCGGCCTCTCCCTGCTGGTCGGCGGGATCGCCCAGTTCGGCCTGCTCGCGGCGGCGGCCAACGACAACCACCCGGCCGCCGTGGTGGGATTCGCCGCGCTGGCCGGCGCGGGTACCGGAGCCGGCTACTCGCTGCTGGTCAGCCTGGTCCGGGACTGGTTCGGTGACGCCGCCACGGTGCCGAACTACGGCATCGTCTACACCGGCAAGGCGGTCGGCGGACTGCTCGGCATCGTGCTCGCCGGGCTGGTGGTGACCACTCCGGACTCGGTGGTGCCGTTCCTGGTGGCCGGTTCGCTGGGGCTGTTCGGCGCGGCGCTGACCCGCTGGATGCGCCAGCCCGGCCTGGCGGTGGTCCGGCTGCCGTCGCCGCTCGGCGTCGACCGGCTCTAGAAGTATGTGTCGACCCGGGCGGAACCGGCGTGCCGACCTGGTGCGGACGGGGTCGGGTCGGCCTACCGTGGAGGAGAGGCCGACCGGACGGGGTGAGACCGAGCGAGGATCGGTGGTGGGTGGAATGGGACGGGTGACGAGTCGACGTCGGCTGGTCCGGATCGTTGACGGTGTGGTCAGCGAGCCGGTGGACACGCTGGCGGCCGAGGAGCCGCTGGAGATCAGGGTGAACGGGCGGTCCCTGGTGGTGACCATGCGGACCCCGGGCGACGACTTCGACCTGGCGGCCGGCTTCCTGGTCAGCGAGGGCGTGGTACGCGCCGCCGGTGAGATCGCCGGCATCCGCTACTGCGCGGGTGCCACCGCCGACGGGGTCAACACCTACAACGTGGTCGACGTGGTGCTGGCGGCCGGAGTGGCGCCACCGGACCCGTCACTGGAGCGCAACTTCTACACCACCTCGTCCTGCGGACTCTGCGGCAAGGCCAGCCTGGACGCGGTGCGTACCGTCGCGGCCTGGTCGGTGCGGGACGATCCGGTGCGGCTCGACCCCGGCGTGCTCAGCACACTGCCGGACAGCCTGCGGGCCGCGCAGCGGGTCTTCGACCGCACCGGCGGGCTGCACGCGGCGGCGCTCTTCTCCGCCGACGGGCGGCTGCACTGCCTGCGTGAGGACGTCGGCCGGCACAACGCGGTGGACAAGGTCGTCGGCTGGGCGCTGCGCAACGGGCGGGCACCGCTGCGCGGCACCGTGCTGATGGTCAGCGGGCGGGCCTCGTTCGAACTGGTGCAGAAGGCGGTGATGGCCGGCATCCCGGTGCTGGCCGCGGTCTCCGCGCCGTCCTCGCTCGCCGCCGACCTGGCCGACGACGCCGGGCTCACCCTGGTCGGCTTCCTCCGGGGCAGCTCGATGAACGTCTACGCCGGAGCGCACCGGCTGACCCAGCGCACCCCGACCAGCCTCTCGGCCTGACCCCCGACCAACTCGCCGCCGCCGTCCGGCCGCGGCGGGTTCGTCGTGCCCGCCGTCCGGACCACCGGGCGGTCTGCTGGGGATGCGCGTCGACGTGGGGTGGCCCCGGTCGGGCCCAGCGGCGCGAGAGGTCCGGGCGGAGGTGTCGGACTCCGCCCGGACCGGCGCCGACCTTCGGGTACGACGGCCGCCGGGCACCGGTCGCGTCCGCCCGACCCGGCACCCGGCGTGTCCGTCGACGATCAGCGCATCAGTAACGCCTCGCGGATCGGCGCGCCGGGAACGTCTCCCCGGATCAGCGCGCCAGCAGCGTCTCGCGCATCAGCGCGGCGGTCTCGGACGGCGTCCGGCCGACCCGGACCCCGACCGCCTCCAGGGCCTCCTGCTTGGCCAGTGCGGTACCGGACGAGCCGGAGACGATCGCCCCGGCGTGCCCCATCGTCTTCCCCTCCGGTGCGGTGAAGCCGGCGACGTAGCCGACCACCGGCTTGCTGACGTGCTCGGCGATGTACGCCGCCGCCCGCTCCTCCGCGTCCCCGCCGATCTCGCCGATCATCACGATCGCCTCGGTCTCGGGATCGTTCTCGAACGCCTGGAGGCAGTCGATGTGCGTGGTGCCGACGATCGGGTCACCGCCGATCCCGACGCAGGTGGAGAAGCCGAAGTCGCGCAGCTCGTACATCATCTGGTAGGTCAGGGTGCCGGACTTGCTGACCAGGCCGATCCGGCCCCGCTTGGTGATGTCGGCCGGGATGATGCCGGCGTTGGACTGACCGGGACTGATCAGTCCGGGGCAGTTCGGCCCGATGATCCGGGTCCGGTTGCCGGTGCCCCGGGCGTACGCCCAGAACTCGGCGGTGTCGTGCACCGGGATGCCCTCGGTGAGTACCACGGCCAGGCCGAGTCCGGCGTCGACCGCCTCCAGTACGGCCGCCTTGGCGAACCGGGGCGGTACGAAGACCACCGTCACGTCCGCCCCGGTCGCCCTGACCGCGTCGGCGCAGGTGTCGAAGACCGGGATGCCGTCGACGTTCCGGCCGCCCTTGCCCGGGGTGACCCCGGCGACGATGTTGGTGCCGGCGGCGACCATCCGGCGGGTGTGCCGGGTGCCCTCGGTGCCGGTGATGCCCTGGACCAGCACCCTGCTCTTCTCGGTGAGGAAGATTGCCATGGCTGTCACGCCCCCTTGCCGGCGAGTTCGGCGGCGAGCCGCGCCGCCCCGTCCATCGTGTCCACCAGCCGTACGCCGGGCAGCGCCGCCTCGGTGAGGATCTGCCGCCCCTGCGCGGCGTTGTTGCCGTCCAGCCGGACGACCAGCGGTTTGGTGATCGTCTCGCCCCGGTCGGTGAGCAGCGCGACCGCCGCGACGATGCCGTCGGCGACCGCGTCGCAGGCGGTGATCCCGCCGAAGACGTTGACGAAGACGCTGCGTACGTCGGGGTCGCCGAGGATGATCTCCAGGCCGTTCGCCATCACCTCGGCCGAGGCGCCGCCGCCGATGTCGAGGAAGTTGGCCGGCTTGACGCCGCCGTACCGCTCGCCGGCGTAGGCGACCACGTCGAGGGTGCTCATCACCAGACCGGCGCCGTTTCCGATCACTCCGACCGAGCCGTCCAGCTTGACGTAGTTGAGGTTCTTCTCGGCGGCCCTGACCTCCAGCGGGTCGGTGGCGCTGACGTCGGCGTACTGCGGGTGCCCGGGCTGGCGGAACCGGGCGTTGTCGTCCAGGGTCACCTTGCCGTCCAGGGCGCGTACGCTGCCGTCGGCCAGCCGGGCCAGCGGGTTGATCTCGACCAGGGTGGCGTCCTCGGACCGGAACACGTTCCAGAGCCGGACGAGTACCCGGGCCACGTCCTCGCGTACGTCGTCGGGCAGGCCGGCGGCGGCGGCCAGCCGGCGGGCGGCGTCCAGGTCGAACCCGCCGGCCGGGTCGACCCAGGTTCGGGCCAGCGCCTCCGGGTTCTCGGCCGCCACCTGCTCGATCTCGACGCCGCCCTGCCCGGAGACGAGGGCCAGGAACGACCGGTTGGACCGGTCGAGCAGGAACGACACGTAGTACTCGTCGGCGATGTCGCTCGCCTCGGTGACCAGTACCCGGTGCACGGTGTGGCCCTTGATGTCCATGCCGAGGATCCGGGCGGCGACCTCCCGGGCCGCCTCCGGTCCGTCGGCCAGTTTGACCCCGCCGGCCTTGCCCCGGCCGCCGGTCTTGACCTGGGCCTTGACCACGACGCGTCCACCGATCTCGGCGGCGGCGGCGTGCGCCTCGTCGGGGGTGCTGGCGACGCGGTTGCGGCTGACCGGTACGCCGTGCTTGGCGAAGAGTTCCTGTGCCTGGTGCTCCAACAGGTCCACCGGGCCTCCCTTCTTCTCGACCTTCGGTGGGTTGCCTCCACCCGATGCGTGGGCTGTCCCGGACGGGCGGGCGGAGAGACGGGGGAGTGCGGATCGGACCGGACGTGGAGATCGGACCGGGAGGGGTGTGGGCAGCGGAAACCGGACTCTGGCCCGGGCCGACGAGCGGGGGTCGTACCGCCTGGGCCTCGCTGGCTTCGGCGGAAAACGTCCCCGCTACCCCCTAGACACTCCGCTGTTACATGCGCCACGATATTGCCTACCCCATACGGTATGCAATCCCGAGGAAGGGGTGGACCGGGCGACCGGTCCACGGCAACCGCGACGGCAATCGCAACCGCGACGGAAACGACGACGGAAACGACGACCGTGACGGCAACGAAGCAACGACGACGGCAACGAAGCAACGGCAATGGCAAGGCAAGGGCAACGGCAACCGAGGCATCAGCTCGATGGCCGGCAGTGCACGGCAGGGCGCGCACAGGAGGTTGGCATGGGTAAGGCACTGGAGGGCGTACGGGTCCTCGACATGACGCACGTACAGTCCGGCCCCTCGTCCACGCAGATCCTGGCGTGGCTGGGCGCGGACGTGATCAAGTTGGAGGCACCGGGCCAGGGTGACATCACCCGCACCCAACTGCGCGACATCCCGAACGTGGACAGCCTCTACTTCACGATGCTGAACGGCAACAAGCGCAGCATCACCCTGAACATGAAGCACGAGCAGGGCAAGGAGGTCTTCACCCGACTGGTGTCCGGAGTGGACATCCTGGTGGAGAACTTCGGCCCCGGCGTGGTGGAGCGGTTCGGCTTCCCCTGGGAGCGGCTCCAGGAGATCAACCCCGGCCTGGTCTACGCCTCCATCAAGGGCTTCGGCCCCGGCCGCTACGCCAACTTCAAGGCGTACGAGGTGATCGCCCAGGCGATGGGCGGGGCGATGAGCACCACCGGCTTCGAGGACGGGCCGCCGATCGCCACCGGAGCGCAGATCGGCGACTCCGGTACCGGCATCCACCTGGTCGCCGGCATCCTGGCCGCGCTGTACCAGCGGACCCACACCGGGCGGGGCCAGCGGGTGCAGGTCGCCATGCAGGACGCGGTACTCAACCTCTGCCGGGTCAAGCTGCGCGACCAGCAGCGGCTGGCGTACGGACCGCTGGGGGAGTACCCGAACGAGAGCTTCGGCGACGAGGTGCCGCGCTCCGGCAACGCCTCCGGCGGCGGCCAGCCCGGCTGGGCGGTGCGGTGCGCCCCGGGCGGGCCGAACGACTACATCTACGTGATCATCCAGCCGGTGGGCTGGAAGCCGATCTGCGAGCTGATCGGCAAGCCCGAACTGGCCGACGACCCCGCCTGGAGCACGCCGCAGGTGCGCCTGAACAAACTCGACAAGGCGTTCGCGCTGATCGAGGAGTGGACCGAGCGGCACTCCAAGCAGGAGGTCATGGAGAAGCTCAACGCGTACAACATCCCGTGCGGGCCGATCATGTCGACCAGGGAGCTGATCGAGGACGAGACCCTCGCCCAGCTCGGCTCGGTGGTCGAGGTCGAGCACCCGGACCGGGGCGCGTACAAGACCGTCGGCAACCCGATCAAGCTCTCCGACTCGCACGTCGAGGTGGAGCGCTCGCCGCTGCTCGGCGAGCACACCGGCCAGGTCCTCGGCGAGCTGGGCTACTCCGAGGAGCAGGTCGGCGAGCTGCGCGCCGCCGGCGCCGTCTGAGCGGCCAAGCGCCGCCTCGACCCGCACCGCCACCACCGGTCCCGTCCGATCAGAACCAGCACGTTCCCCGGCCCGGCCCCACCGGGACCGGCGTTCCTGAAGGAGACGACGTAATGCCATCCAACGACAGCAGCTACGACCGCGAGGCCGTGCGGCGGGTGCTGGACCGGGCCGCTGCGGAGGGCCGGAGTTCGCTGACCGCTCCGGAGGGGCGGCTGGTGGTCGAGGCGTACGGGATCGCCACCCCGGGTGAGGGCCTGGCCGGCAGCGCCGACGAGGCGGTGGCGCTGGCCGAGCGGATCGGCCTGCCGGTGGTACTGAAGATCGTCTCGCCGGACATCCTGCACAAGACCGAGGCCGGTGGCGTACTGGTCGGGCTGCGCAGCGCCGAGGAGGTGGCTTCCGGGTACGACACCATTCTCGCCAACGCGCGGGCGTACAAGGCGGATGCCACGATCGTCGGGGTGCAGGTGCAGCAGCAGCTCGACTCCGGTCACGAGGTCATCGTCGGTACGGTCACCGACCCGACCTTCGGCAAGGTGGTCGCGTTCGGCCTCGGCGGCGTACTCGTCGAGGTGCTCAAGGACGTCACGTTCCGGCTCGCCCCGACCGACACCGAGACCGCGCTGTCGATGATCGACGGGATCGCCGCGGCCGAGATCCTGCGCGGCGTACGCGGCGCCGAGCCGGCCAACCGCGAGGTGCTGGCCGACCTGGTCGTCCGGCTGTCGAACCTGGTCACCGACTTCCCGGAACTGGCCGAGGTGGACCTCAACCCGGTGCTGGCCACCGCCGCCGGCGCGACCGCGGTCGACGTGCGGATCCTGGTCGACCCGGCCGCCGCCGTGCAGCCGGAGCGGTTCACCGACGAGGAGATCCTGGCCAGCATGAACCGGATCATGCGGCCCGCCTCGGTCGCCGTGATCGGTGCCTCGGCCGAGGTCGGCAAGATCGGCAACTCGGTGATGAAGAACCTGGTCAACGGCGGCTACCAGGGCGAGATCTACCCGATCAACCCGAAGGCCAGCGAGATCCTGGACCGCAAGGCGTTCCGGAGCATCACTGACGTGCCCGGCCCGGTCGACGTGGCGGTCTTCGCCATCCCGGCCAAGTTCGTCCCGCAGGCGCTGGCCGAGGTCGGGGCCAAGGGAGTCGCCGGGGCGATCCTGATCCCGTCCGGTTTCGGCGAGACCGGCAACCACGAGTTGCAGGCCGAGGTCGTCAAGGTCGCCCGCGAGCACGGCGTACGCATCCTCGGGCCGAACATCTACGGCTACTACTACACCCCGGAGAACCTGTCGGCGACCTTCTGCACCCCGTACGACGTCAAGGGCGGGGTGGCGCTCTCCTCGCAGAGCGGCGGCATCGGGATGGCGATCCTCGGCTTCAGCCGGGCCGCCCGGATGGGCGTCTCCGCGATCGTCGGCGTCGGCAACAAGGCCGACATCGACGAGGACGACCTGCTGACCTTCTTCGAGAGCGACCCGAACACCCAGCTCATCGCGATGCACCTGGAAGACCTCAAGGACGGCCGGTCGTTCGCCGACACCGCCCGCCGGGTCTCGAAGACCAAGCCGGTGGTGGTGCTCAAGGCCGGCCGCACCGACCAGGGCGCCAAGGCGGCCAGCTCGCACACCGGGGCGCTGGCCGGCAACGACAAGGTCTACGACGACATCCTGCGCACCAACGGCGTGATCCGGGCCCCCGGCCTCAACGACCTGCTGGAATACGCCCGGGGCATTCCGCTGCTGCCCACCCCGCAGGGCGAGAACGTCGTCATCATCACCGGCGCCGGCGGCTCCGGAGTGCTGCTCTCCGACGCCTGCGTGGACAACAAGCTCACCCTGATGGAGATCCCGCCGGACCTGGACGAGGCGTTCCGCAAGTTCATCCCGCCATTCGGCGCGGCCGGCAACCCGGTGGACATCACCGGCGGCGAGCCGCCGTCCACCTACCGCAACACCATTGCCCTGGGCCTGTCCGACCCCCGCATCCACTCGCTGATCCTCGGCTACTGGCACACCATCGTCACCCCGCCGATGGTCTTCGCCGAGCTGGTCGTCGACGTGGTCGAGGAGTTCCGGGCCAAGGGCATCCACAAGCCGGTGGTCGCCTCGCTCGCCGGGGACGTCGAGGTCGAGGAGGCCAGCGAGCACCTGTACCGGCACGGGATCGTCGCCTATCCGTACACCACGGAGAAGCCGGTCGCGGTGCTCGGCGCCAAGTACCGGTGGGCACGTTCCGCCGGTCTGCTCGGCGGCCAACCGGACGGCCGCTGAGCAATGCACGACAGTTCCACCCGACCAGGCGGTGGGAGGGGCCACTAAGCGACACGGCGACCCGCTCCGCGGCCAAGGGTCAACGGACACAAGCGTCGGAACCGGCCCGTCCTCCGGCTCCGTACGACGTCACAGTCCCCCAGGAGGTCCAGCGTGGACGCTTCGAACAGCCCCCATCCCACTCAGCCGACAGGTACCGCCCCGCCGGCCCCGCCCACCGAGGAGCGCGTGTGGCGGGCCGGACGGCTCGAACCGATGCCGATCCGGGAACTACCCAAGGCTCCGCCCTCGATCCACCTGCTCGGCCCGACCGTCTTCCTCGTCGCGCTCGGCGTGGGCATGGGCGAGTCGTACATGTGGCCCCGACTGGTCCTGATCTTCGGGCCGGAGATCCGGTGGCTCTTCCTGATCGGTGTCACCCTGCAAGCCTTCGTGATGCTGGAGATGGCCCGGTACGCGATGGCCACCGGGGAGAGCATCTTCTTCGGCGCCGCCCGGGTCTTCAAACCACTGATGTGGTTCTTCTTCAGCGTGGCGATCCTGGTCTATATCTGGCCCGGACACCTCTCCACCGGCGCCGCCGCCTTCGAGGAGGTGACCGGGATACCCTGGACGGTCAGCGCCTGTGTCGGGCTGATCCTCGTCGGCGTGGTGTTCAGCCTGGCCAAGGTGATCTATCCGCTGCTGGAGAGCCTGCTCGGTCTCCTGATCGGCGTACTGGTGGTCGGTACCTCGGTGGTCGCCTCGATCGTCGGCCAGTGGAGCGACGTCACCTCGACCCTCGCCGGGATGTTCCACTTCGGCTACCTGCCCAGCGAGGCGATGTCGGCGGCCTGGTTCCCGGTGATCGTCGGTGCGATCGCCTTCGCCGGCCCGTCCGGCATGCAGCAGATGTGGTACACGCTGCACCTGCGGGACTCCGGTGCCGGTATGGGCGCGCACATCCCGAAGATCCGTGGCCTGCGGCACGCGGGTGAGCAGGAGGAGATGCCGTCCCGCGGCTTCATGTTCGACACCGACAGCCCGGAGGAGATGAAGAAGTGGAAGGGCTGGCGGCGCTGGGTCACCTTCGACGCCCTGCTGCTCTTCTGGGGCGTCACGATGCTGGTCACCGTCTCGTTCACGGTGCTGGCCCAGACCGCCGTCCGGGAGAACCCGAACGTCGGGGACGTGATCCGGGACGGTGAGCGGGAGGTGGCGCTGACCGCGATGGCCGACGCCTTCGCCTCGGCCGGGGCGCCGGTGCTGCACGGGGTCTTCCTCGGCTTCATCGCGCTGATCGGTCTGAACGCCACGCTCGGCCTCTTCGACTCGTTCTCCCGGGGCCAGGCGGACATGACCTACCACTTCGTACCCGGGGCCAAGCGGTTCAGCATGTCGAAGCTGTACGCCGGGTTCCTCTGGGGTGTCATCACCTTCGGCATCCTGATCCTGAACTTCGGTCCGGCGGACGGCCCCGGCGCGATCCTCGACGTACTGGCCTTCCTCTCCACCTTCGCGATGGGCGCGTACTGCGTCGTGCTGCTGTTGGTGAACAACCGGATGCTGCCCAAGCCGATCCGGCCGGGCATCGTGCAGAACGTGGTGATCGGGTTCGGCGCGGTGTTCTACCTCGGCATGCTGGCCTACAGCCTGATCCGGTTCGGCGTGGTCATCGACTGAGGTGGCCGGGAGGAGTTGTCATGACCAAGCGGAGTGAGGAAACGCCGTGACCGGCAACAAAGTACGCCACCTCGGTGAGCTCGCCCTGCCGGGAGCCGGCATCGGGGCGACCGCCGGGGTGGCGGCCGGCGGGCTCGCCCTGCTCGCCGGCCAACCGATCGGCTGGGCCCTGGCCACCGGCCTGGGGCTCGGTCTGCCGCTGGTACTGCTCGGCGGCGGCTTCGGGCTGCTGCTCGGCTCCGGCGTCGTGTCGCCGGGCGTCTTCGCCCCGGCGGCGCTCTACTGGTTCCTCGGGTTCCCGGTCGCCCGGGTGGTCCACGAGATGCTGGTCGGCCTGATGGTCGTCGGCCGGCCGGCGCTGCCGCCGGACCTGCTCGGCTTCCTCGCCTACCAGGCGATCGTCAGCCTCGGCTTCGCGATCGGGTTCAGTTGGCTGCACGAGCGGATCGCGCCGGGCTGGCTGCGCCGGATCCGGCACCGCAACCCGGCCGCCGACCGGCTGTACGCCTTCTACCTGCAACACGCCGAGGCGCAGTGGACGGCCAGGGAGAGCCGTAGGCGGGCCCGGGCCGCCGCTCGGGGAACCGGTGGCGGTCGACCGACCCTGTTGCGATCCAAGGGAGAGTCATGAACCTGCCGGTCTGGGTATGGGCCGTGACGATCGTCGGCTTCATCGTGATGATCGCCTTCGACTTCTACCTGGTCGCCCGCAATCCGCGCGAGCCGGCCTTCCGGGAGTGCGTGGCCTGGGTGAGCTTCTACGTACTGGCCGCGGTCGCCTTCGGGTTCCTCCTGATGGCGACGGCCGGGGCCAGCTACGGCGGCCAGTTCTTCGCCGGCTGGCTCACCGAGTACTCGCTCAGCGTCGACAACCTGTTCGTCTTCATCATCATCATGAGCCGGTTCGCGGTGCCGGTCCGGTACCGGCAGAAGGTGCTGCTGATCGGCATCGTGCTGGCGCTGTTGATGCGGGGCATGTTCATCGCGGCGGGCGCCCAGGCGGTCGCCCGGTTCGACTGGCTCTTCTACCTGTTCGGCGCGTTCCTGGTCTACACCGCGATCAAGTTGGTCGGTCCGCAGCAGGAGGACGAGTTCTCCGAGAACTTCGCCCTCCGTACGGCGAAGCGGATCCTGCCGACCACGGAGTCGTACCGGGGTGCGTCGGTGTTCGTCCGGGTGGAGGGGCGGAGGATGGTGACCCCGATGTTGATCGTCATGATCGCCATCGGCACCACCGACCTGCTGTTCGCGCTCGACTCGATCCCGGCGATCTTCGGACTGACGCAGGAGCCGTACCTGGTCTTCACCGCGAACACGTTCGCGCTGATGGGCCTGCGGCAGCTCTACTTCCTGCTCGGTGGCCTGCTCGACCGGCTGGTCTACCTCAGCAAGGGCCTGGCGTTCATCCTGGCCTTCATCGGCGTCAAGCTCGTGCTGGAGGCGGCGCACCACGACGGGGTCTCCTGGGCGCCGTCGGTGCCGATCACCGTCTCGCTCGGGGTCATCGTCGGTACGCTGCTGGTCACCACCGTGGCGAGCCTGGCGAAGTCCCGACGGGACGAGTCGCAACGGCCGTCCGCCGCCACGGAGGGAGTGGGAGCCGAGACCCCCGGTACCCACGACACCGTGACGGCGGACCGGGACGCGGTCTGACCGGTGGTCAGACCTTGATCAGGTCTTCGTCCGGGGCGGAGCCACGGAGGAAGCGCTCGATCTCCTCGTCGCTCGGCCGGGCGGCCCGACGCTGGTTCTCCAGCGCGGCCGCCAGGCCGAGCCCGAGGGGGCGGCCGTCGGCCGGGAACCCGGTCGGCAGCGCCAGCCGGTCGGAGAGTCGGGTCAGGGAACGTGAGAACGTTCGCCAGGTGGTCATGACAGCATCACTCCTGCTTGTCGGGCTTCCCGGGAAACGACGCTTCCCGGGACCGTGCGCACCGGACCGGACGACACGAGGTCCGTCCGGGACGGTGGTCCGGCAGGACACCCGGGATGTGCCTGGTGGGGCCGGGCACACCCCGGGTCGCCGGATCTTCCGCCGGCACGCCTCGTCGCGTGGCGGCCGGAGCTATGTCGGTCGCCGGCTGACCGGCGGGGGTCGCCCGCGGTGGCCGTGCGGGGCCGTAGATCTCGCGGCCCGGACCATGGTGTGAACGGTGGTACGCCGGCGTCTCCTGTGTGGACCTACCCCGGTGCCGCGCCACCACAAACCCTCGTGCTCGTCCTGTCCGGCGACAGGTTCTTGTTCGACGGGTTCCAGGATACCGCCTTCGGTATACAAAAAACGATCCAGTGACCAAGGCCACCGCGTCGCTGACCCGGTCCACGACCACCAGCTCGGCGCTGGTACGGGCCGGCCTGCCCGGAAAACGTCCCTGCCAACCCCTAGACACCCCGCTGTTACATGGTCCACGATTATTGCCTACCCCATACGGTATGCACTTCTAGGGACAGCGAGGGGGAAGGAAGTCGCTTCCCGTGCGCGCTTGCGCGCAGTGCCCCGCCGTCGCCGAATGATGGAGGACTCTGATCATGACCATCGCTTCCCTCCGGGAGTCAGAAGCTGGCGGCCTCGTAGGTGCGCAGAAACTCACCGACGGGATCCATCTGGTCGTCGACGCGCTCAAGCTCAACGAGATCGACGCCATCTACGGCGTCGTCGGCATCCCGATCACCGACCTGGCCCGCCTGGCGCAGGCGTCCGGCATCCGCTTCATCGGCTTCCGGCACGAGAGCGCTGCCGGACACGCGGCGGCGGCGGCCGGGTTCCTGACGAAGAAGCCGGGAATCTGCCTGACCGTGTCCGCTCCGGGATTCCTCAACGGGCTGGTGGCCCTGGCCAACGCCACCGTGAACTGCTTCCCGATGGTGCAGATCTCCGGGTCCAGCGAGCGGCACCTCGTCGACTTGCAGCGGGGCGACTACGAGGAGATGGACCAGCTCGCGGCGGCTCGACAGTTTGCCAAAGCGGCATACCGCGTACAACGGGCGGAAGACATCGGCCGAGGTGTGGCCCGCGCGATCCGTACCGCCGTGTCCGGACGACCGGGAGGGGTCTACCTCGACATCCCGGCCGCGGTCCTCGGCGAGGTCATCGACGCGGATCTGGGCGCGGCGTCACTGTGGCGGGTCGTCGACCCGGCACCGCGTCAGGTGCCCGAACCCGCCGCCCTGGACCGCGCGATCGAACTGCTCGCGACCGCCCAGCGCCCGCTCGTCGTGCTCGGCAAGGGCGCTGCGTACGCGCAGGCGGACGATCAGATCCGCCAGTTCGTCGAGCTTACCGGTGTGCCCTACCTGCCCATGTCGATGGCGAAGGGCCTGCTGCCCGACGACCACGCGCAGTCGGTAGCCAGTGCCAGATCACTGGCCCTCCGCCGGGCCGACGTGGTGATGCTCGTCGGTGCGCGCCTGAACTGGCTGCTCGGACATGGCGACGCACCGCAGTGGAACTCCGACGCCAAGTTCATCCAGGTGGACATCGCCAGTACCGAGTTGGACAGCAACCAGCCCATTGCGGCGCCGCTCGTCGGTGACGTCGGTTCGGTGATGCAGGCCCTGATCGACCGGACCGGACCTGGCCAGATCGCGGTACCCGCCCAGTGGCGGGACGAGCTTTCGGCCCGCTCCGCGGAGAACGTCGGCAAGATGGCCAAGCGCCTCACGGCCGCCGAAACGGCACATCCGATGAAGTTCCTGGGCGCTCTCCAGGCCATCCGCGATGTCCTGCGGGAGAACCCGCGGACGTATGTCGTCAACGAGGGCGCGAACGCGCTGGACCTGGCGCGCAACACGATCGGTATGCAGGTGCCGCGACACCGCTTGGACAGTGGTACCTGGGGCGTGATGGGCATCGGCATGGGGTACGCGATCGCCGCCGCGGTTGAGACCGGAGACCCGGTCGTCGCCATCGAGGGCGACAGTGCGTTCGGGTTCAGCGGCATGGAGATAGAGACGATCTGCCGCTACGGCCTGCCCGTCGTCACGGTCGTGCTGAACAACAGCGGCGTCTACCGGGGCGACGATGCGTCAACCTCCGGTGACCCGGCACCAACCGCCCTCAGGGCCCGGCATGACCTCATGATCGCCGCATTCGGCGGCAGGGGCTATCGGGCGACGACGCCGGTGGAGGTCGCCGCCGCCCTGCGCGAGGCCCTCGCGGCGGGCAAGCCCGCGCTCATCGACTGCGTCATCGACCCCGCCGACGGAACCGAGAGCGGCAACATCTCCCACCTCAACCCCAAGGGCATCACAGTGCAGCGGTGAGGACGAGCGCCACCCCGCACCCCACGGTGTGCGTCAACGAACCTTGAGGAGGGCGTCGAACATCTCGCCCGGGTGCCTCGGCCGGCTCACGAATCCTGAGCGACACCAGCCGCCGTTCCGAGACACCCGTGGTGTGGGTGGGCGGCCCGTCGATGCGCGACCGCGTGCTCGCCGTGGTACGCGACGCGTCCCCCCGCATCGTGGTCGGGCCGCCCGGCGATCTGCCGCCCGGGGTGCCGACTCCCCGTGCGAATCCGCCGGGCGGCTGACGGGTCGCCGCCCGGCGCGGCGTTGGTAGAGAACGGAGGCTTGGATCCCGATGTACACAGTTACCGACCCAGCGACGGGTGAACTGATCGAGGAGATCGAGAACGCGACCGACGGAGAGGTCCGGGCGGCGATCGACCGCGTCCACCACGGGTACTCGTCGTGGCGGCGTCGGCCTATCGCCGAGCGGGCCAGGATCGTGTCACGTGCGGCGGACCTGTTCGCCGAGCGCGCCGACGAGCTGGCGGCGACGATGACGTTGGAGATGGGCAAGCGGATCAACGAGGGCCGCGGTGAGGTCGGCGTCGTCGTCGACATCTTCAGGTACTACGCCGACCACGGTCCTGCGTTGCTGGCCGACGAGCCGCTGGAGATCAGGGGCGGTAGGGCCGTCATCACCAAGAACCCCATCGGAGCGCTGCTCGGCGTCATGCCGTGGAACTTCCCCTGCTACCAGATCGCCAGGTTCGTGGCGCCGAACCTGGTCCTCGGCAACACGATCCTGCTGAAGCATGCTTCGATCTGCCCCCGGTCGGCAGCCGCGATCGAGCGGATACTGCACGACGCCGGGGTGCCTGAGGACGCGTACGTGAACATCTTCGCCTCCAGCGCGCAGGTCCCCCGGATGCTCGCGGACCCCCGCATCCAGGGAGTCTCCCTGACCGGCAGCGAGCGGGCGGGCATCTCGGTCGCCGCCGAGGCCGGAAAGAACCTGAAGAGGGTCGTCCTGGAGCTTGGCGGTTCCGACCCGCTGATCCTGCTCGACACCGACGACATGGACAAGACGGTGAAGGCCACCGCGACTGCCCGGATGCGCAACTGCGGCCAGTCGTGCAACTCGCCGAAGCGGATGATCGTGCTCGCCGACATCTACGAGGAGTTCGTCGACCGCCTGACCAAGCATGTGGCCGAGACCTTCGTGCCGGGCGACCCCGGCGATCCCGCCACGAAGTTGCCGCCGCTGGCGTCGGCCGCGGCGGCCGACGAGGTGGCCGGTCAGGTCGAGAAGGCGGTCCGGCAGGGCGCGACGCTACGTACCGGTGGGCATCGTGTCGACCGGCCCGGCGCCTATCTCGAGGCCACCGTACTCACGGACGTGACCCCCGAGATGGACGCCTACTACGAGGAGATCTTCGGCCCTGTCGTGCTGGTCTTCCGCGCGGAGACCGAGGAGGAAGCGGTCGCGATCGCGAACGACTCGCCGTTCGGGCTCGGCGCCAGCGTATGGGGCACCGATCCCCACCGGTTGCGCCGGGTTGCCGGGCAGATCGAGTCCGGCATGGTGTATCTGAACAGCGCCGGTGGGTCGCAGGCGGACCTGCCGTTCGGCGGGATCAAGCGCTCCGGGATGGGCAGGGAGCTCGGCCCGGCCGGCATCGAGGAGTTCATGAACAAGAAGTCCATCCGCCTGTGAAGCGTGTCGACCGAGTGTCGATCAAGCGTTTGGTCAGGGAGTAACCAGCCTGAACAGGCCGGCCAGGATACCGGCGAAACCGGTCACGGCTTGGAGGGCCCTGACGGCGGTGGACTGGTGCCGATGGCCCACCATGGCGAGCAGGACGAGGAGCAGACCGCCGCCGATCATCGCCCAGGGCAGCAACGTACCCATCGCACCCCACCTCTCTCGCGGTCGACGTCTTCTCGGCGCACGGTGAACGGCGTAGCCAGAAACGACAGCACGAGGCTGCCGGCGAGAACCCACTGCAACACCCACAGCGCAACGTCCATATCGGACGCCAGCAACGAGAGAATCGGCGCCAATGGAATCCGTCGGCCTTTCGCCGGCCAGCCACAGGTTGCGAGGATGTCCGGCGTGGCTGACGAACGTGCCTTGACCTACCGCCCTCGCCCGGTTACCCGCACCGTGGCGAAGTGGGGCGTCGGGGTGCTGGCCCTGGTGGTCGCGGGCGTCCGGATGACCAGCCTGGTCCTGGAACGGACGGACGGGTTCGTGCCGGTTGTCCTCGTCTGGGCCTTGGCCGTCGGGTGGAGTGGCGGGTTCGTCGAGACGCTCGAAACCAGGCTTCCCCGGCTCCGGCCGCACGCCTGGACGCTCCTGCTGGTTGCCGTCGTCGCCGGTGTGTCGGCCGAGTTCGCCATCCCCGTTCCCGGCGCACTGGCGGTCACGCTCCTGGCGTGCCTGGCAGCCTGCGCCGCCGGCACCTGGCTGACCATGGACAGCACCACCGACCTGATGGTCTGGCGTCGGCGCGGCTTGGGCGAAGGCCCGGCCATCAGGTTCAGCGCCGCCGGGGTCGACTACCAGGCGGCCCACCGCCGCTCTCCCGTCGTACACCTGGACTGGCCCGAGGTCCGCGCCGTGGAACTGCATCCCGACCGCAACGGTCGACCAACGCTGTGCGTCTTCCCCGAGGCGGGGTCGACGGCGGCCAGCATCGTCCACGGTGGCGAGATTGACGGGTACGCCATCAGGGAGCTGTACCGTCTTCAGTGGTTCGGCACCCCGATCGCCCTCTATCTGCACCAGGTTCGGGGACCGGCGCTGCCCACCCTCGACCGGGCGATGAACCGTTGGACCGATGGCAGGCTCGGCCTCGACGCCACCGGGTGAGGTCGGGACCGAGGCGGCGACCCGACCGGCTACCGCGGTCGAACCGCTGAGGTGTGTCCTGCTGTCACCGAGTCAGCCCAGGGGTTCCCGCTCGGCGGCCTCCTTGCGGCGCTGGTGGTAGCTCTCCCGGGTGCGCTCGGTGTGCCGGCGCATCAGCTCGCCGGCCCGCCGACCGTTGCGGCCGGCGATCACCTCGATCAGCTCCGCGTGCTCGTCCCAGGCTTCCCGGCCCCGGGACCGGGCGATCGGGGCGTAATACCACCGCACCCGCCGGTCGACCATCGCGATCAGTTCGGCGAGGACCTTGTTGCCGGACATCTCGACGACGTACGCGTGCAGGGCCGCGTTCGCGGCGACCAGCTCCACCTGGTCGTCGTCGTGCAGCGCCTTCTCGCCGGCGCGTTGCAGCTCGCGCAGCCGCTCGACCTGCTCCGGAGTCGCCTGCCGGGCGGCCAGCCGGGCCGACTCGGACTCCAGCAGGGTACGGGTGGCGAGGAGCTGGTCCGCCTCCTCCTCGGTCGGCACGTGCACGAACGCGCCGAGCGCCGGGCGCAGGTCGACCCAGCCCTCGCTCTGCAGCCGTTGCAGTGCCTCCCGCACCGGCTGCCGGCTGACGCCGAGCTGGGCCGCGAGTTCGTTCTCCACCAGGTGCTCGCCGGGGCGCAGCTCGCGGTTGATGATCATCTCGGCGATGACGTCGTAGACCGCCTGCCGCAGCGGCGCGGGCCGTTCCAGGGGCTGCCGCGCGGCCCGAGGCTCGCGGCGGGCCCCGGTGAGTCGTCGTCGACCACCATCGGCGCCGGCAGGTGAGGCCGAGCCCCCCCATTCGGTCATGGACTACCTCCGGCTGCGAAGAACCCGATCGGGCGTTCCGATTGTTGGCTATAGCATACAGTCGTCTAGATGCAATCGTCCGCTGCCCTGCGGGCGACGGGGAAGTGCACCGATCGACCGGATGTCGCGGCCGACGACGTGGCATCGATCGCGGTCACGACCTGTAGACCTGGAGTCGCCAGCTCCTGGGCAAAGCGGTGTGGCGGGGCGGGCGGCACCCGGCCACCCACCCCGCCGCTGGTTCGGCACACCGGATCTCTCAGCCCGAGACCGTGTCCCGGTACTCGATTTCCGGCACCGGCTCGAACTCGTTGACCTGCGCGATGGAGAGCCCGTGCGCGGTGTTCGCCTCCCGCTCGATCATCACCTCGACCAGTACCGGACGGCTGGTCCGGCGGGCCTCCTTGCTGGCCCAGGCGAGGGCGTCGGCGATCTCGTCGGGTCGGAGCACCCGGCGGCCGGAGCAGCCGTACGCCTCCATCACCTTGACGTTGTCGGTGCCGTACTCGTCGTAGTGGATGTCCACCTCGTAGTTCATCTCGTAGCCGATCTCCGCCTGCCGGATCAGCCCGAGGTACTCGTTGTTCAACATCACCAGTACGAACGGGATGTTGTACTGCGCGGCGACCGCGAGTTCCTCGACCAGGAACTGGAACGAGTAGTCCCCGACCACCCCGACCACCTCGGCGTCGGGCTTGGCGGATTTCACCCCGATCGCCGCCGGGATCTCCCAACCCAGTGGACCGGCCTGACCGCAGACCTGGTAGTGCCGGGGCTTGAAGACCTTCTGGAACTGGCCGGACCAGATCTGGTAGAGACCGATCGCGGTGACGAAGTAGGTGTCCGGGCCGAAGTACTCGTTGATCTCCTTGAAGACCCGGGGCGCCTTGACCGGTACGGCGTCGAAGTCGTCCCGGCGGCGCAGCGTCTCGCGCAGCTTCCGGACCAGCGACACCCATTCCCCGCGATCCCGCGCGACTCCCCGGCGGCGTACCGCGTCGAGCAGCGCCGCGAGGAACGCCCCGGTGTCCGAGACCACCCCGAGGTCCGGGCCGAACACCTTGCCGAGCTGGGTGGGCTCGATGTCGACGTGGATGAACTTCCGGTCGCCCCGGTAGGTCTCCAGGTCGCCGGTGTGTCGGTCGCCGAACCGGGCGCCAAGCGCGAGCACCAGGTCGGACTCCAGGAAGGACGCGTTGCCGAAGCGCTGGGTGGTCTGGATGCCGGTCATCCCGGCGAACAGGTCGTGGTCCTCCGGGATCGCACCCTTGCCCATCAGGGTGACCTGGACCGGGATGTTCAGTGTCTCGGCGACCTCCCGGAGCAGGTCGGTGGCCTCGCCGATGATCACCCCGCCGCCGGCCAGGATCAGTGGCCGCTCGGCGGCGAGCAGCATGTCCAGGGCCCGTTCGACCCGGGGCAGGTGCGGCTCGACCCGGGGTACCGGCAGCGGGGCGTCGATCGAGGCGTCCCACTCGATCTCCTGTCGCGCTACGTCGATCGGCAGGTCGATCAGTACCGGCCCGGGTCGGCCGGAGCGGGCGATCCGGAACGCCTCCCGGAAGATCCACGGCGCCTGGGCCGCCTCCTTGACCTGCACCGCCCACTTCGTCACCGGCTTGGCGATCTCGACGATGTCGACCGCCTGGAACGCCTCCTGGTGCAGCTTGCCCGTTGGGGCCTGGCCGGTGACGCAGACCATCGGGATGGAGTCCGCCTGCGCGGTGTAGAGACCGGTGATCATGTTGGTACCGGCCGGACCGGAGGTGCCGATCGCGACGCCGACCCGGCCGTTGGTCCGGGCCCAGCCGTCGGCCATGTGGGTGGCGCCCTCCTCGTGTCGGACGATGAGGTGCCGGATGTCGCTGCGCCGCAGGGCCGCGTAGAGCGGCAGGATCGCGGCGCCGGGGCAGCCGAACGCGATGTCCACGCCCTCGGAGGCGAGCACCGAGACGACCGCGTCCATGCAGGGGATCTTGGCCATGGTTCAGACCTCCGGGTAGTTGCGGGCGCGGTCGTCGGCGAAGGCCTCGGGTGGGGTCTCACGGCAGCGGGCGGAGACGTCGCCCCAGGCGGTACCTGGTTTGCGGATCAGGGGCACGGGAGCCTCCAGGGCGTCGGGTGTCCTGTGGATTGGCGAATCGCCGGGCCGGGGACGGGGGCGGTGGGTCTTGCGTCCCGTCGACGGCTGACCGGCACCGGATCCCGGTGCCTGGAAGGACCAGTTAGGAAGTCTGCATACAGTATTCTGTCGGCAGACCGAGTGCAATACCTGCGCCGATGCCTCGCCGGTACGCCGATGGCGGTAGCGATGGCGGTGGCGGTGGCGATGGCGATGGCGAGCCGGTCAGGCCGCCGTCATGCTCGGGGTCGGCGCCGGTCGTGCCATGGTCTTGGCCAGCAACTCGGTCGCGGCGTAGATGGTGCGCAGCGTGGGTGCCGGCGCACCGGTGATGTCGGCGATCTCGACCACGGCGGCGACGACGGCGTCGAGTTCCATCTCCTTGCCCGCCTCGAGATCCTGCAACATCGAGGTCTTGTGGTGGCCGACCCGCCGGGCGCCCTCGACCCGCTTGCCGATCGAGATCTCCGGCGTGCTGCCGACCCGGCTGGCGATGTCGAGCGTCTCCGCCATCATCTGCTCGACCACCCGGCGGGTGCCCGGGCTCTCGCAGATCTCCGCCATGGTGGCCCTGGTCAGGGCGCTGATCGGGTTCAGTGACACGTTGCCCATCAACTTGATCCAGATGTCGTCCCGCAGCCGTGGCTCGACCGGGCACTTCAGCCCGCCGGCCACCATCGCGTCGCTGAACCGCTGGCACCGCTGCGAGACAGTGCCGTCCGGCTCTCCGATGGAGAACCGGGTCCCCTCCAGGTGCCGGATCACCCCGGGCGACTCGATCACCGTGGCGGGGTACACCACGCAGCCGATCGCCCGCTCCGGGGCCATCACCGCCGAGGTCGCCCCACCGGGGTCGACGGCCTCGATCCGCTGACCCTCGTACGGCCCCGGGAGCTTGTGGAAATACCACCACGGGATGCCGTTCTGCCCGGCGATGAGGGCGGTCTCCGGGCCGAGCAGGGGTTCGAGCAGCGGCCCCGCCGAGGGATAGGAATGCGCCTTCAGGCCGAGGAACACGTAGTCCACCGGCCCGACCTCGCCCGGGTCGTCGGTGGCGTGCGGATGCGCCGCGAAATCGCCCCGGGGACTGAGTACGCGTACTCCGCCTGCCCGTAGTGCGGCCAGGTGTGCGCCGCGAGCGATCAACTGGACATCCACCCCGGCCCGGCACAGGGACGCACCGACGTACGCGCCGATGGCGCCGGCTCCGAGCACTGCAACTCGCACGGGCTGCTCCCTTCTCGTACGACGTCCGCGCGGCGTCGAGGCGACGCAGCAGCGGCGTGCCTTTCCGTATGCGTTATGCTGACTACAGTATGCAATTTCACCTGACGCTGACAAGCCTGGTCCGTTACCGGCGTCGGTTCACCGCGCCCGGCCGACGGGTCCACCAGCGGGTGCGGAGGTGCCAGGACGCCCGTTAGCCCGGCGTGCGACCGGGATTCCCGACATCGCCACAGCGGAATACCATCGCAGCGCTGGTGGTCGGGGCGGTGGCGGTCAGCGAGGGCGTGCGGGCGTGGCACGGTGAACTCTGCGACGACCGCGCCCCTGCCTGCGTCCGGCGACCTGGCTCGTGGCTGCGGCCCTGCCTGCACGAGTGCCGTGCGGCGAGGAGGAGACTGCGTAGATGCTCTGGGACATCCTGATCGGTGTCGCCGTCGCGGTGGTGGCCTCGTGGATGGCGTTGCTGATCGGTCTGTTGATCGTGCGGCCCAGCGGGCCGCTGCTGAAAGAAGCGTTGCGCATTCTGCCGGATCTGCTGCGGCTGCTGCGCCGTCTGGCCGGTGATGCCACCCTGCCGCGAGGGGTGCGGGTGCGCCTTGGCCTGCTGATGGCCTACCTGGCGATCCCGATCGACCTGATCCCGGACTTCATCCCGGTCATCGGCTACGCCGACGACGCGATCATCGTCGCCGCGGTGCTGCGCTCGGTGGTCCGCCGCGCGGGCATCGGCGCGGTGCGCCGGCACTGGCCGGGCACCGAGGATGGCTTCGCCGCCCTGTGCCGGCTGACCGGCATCCGCCCGACCGGCAGTGACAGCCCCGTGGAGCGTTGATGTCGAACGCGTGGGCGGCGCTGGCCATCTCGGCGGTGGCCGCGTTCGCGCTGGCGTTGCTGTCGGCGGTCGCCGGATTCGGCGGTGGGACGTTGCTGCTGCCGGTGTTCACCGGCCTGTTCGGGCTGCGGGTCGCGGTGCCGGTGCTCACGCTGACGCAGATCGCCAGCAACGGCGGCCGAGTCTGGTTCAACCGCCGGCACCTGCAATGGCGGATCATCGCCCGGTTCAGCCTCGGTGCCGTCCCGTTGGCCGTCGCCGGTGGGCTGCTGCTGGCCCAAGCCCCGCTCTCGCCGCTCAAACGGCTACTCGGGGTGTTCCTGATCGCGGTGGTGGTGTGGCGGCACCTGCGACCGCATCCGACGGCGCCCTCGGACAACGCGTTCATCGGCGTCGGGGCCGCCTCCGGGCTCGGCTCGGCCCTGCTGGGTTCGGTCGGCCCGCTGACCGCGCCGTTCTTCCTCGCCAAAGGGTTCACCCGCGCGGTGTTCATCGGCACCGAGGCCGCTTGTGCGCTGCTCATGCACGCCGCGAAGATCGGCGCCTACGGGACGGCGAACCTGCTGACCGGCCGGGTGCTGCTGCTCGGCGCCGCGCTGACCCCGGCCACGCTGGCCGGCGCCTGGGCAGGCAAGAAGATCGTGGCCAGGATCAGCGACCGCGCCTTCGTCGTCCTCGTCGAAGCCGGGCTCGTCGCTGCCGGCCTGCTGTTCCTCACTGGTCTCGCCTGAGACGAAGCCGTCGGTGCCTCGGGACGACCGGCCGGGGTTCAGGAGCCGACGGGTGCGGAGACCGGTGCCGCCCAGCCGTCCGGCACGGGCAGTCCGGCGGCGCGGCGGGCCAGGATCGCGGCGCCCACCTGGGCGGCCTGGACACCGAAGGCGGACGGCACCACCTCGGGCGCGGTCCGCCAGGCCAGTGCCGCGCGCAGCGCGTCGCGTACCGGGTCGAAGAGGTGCGTACCGGCCTCGGCGAGGCCACCACCGAGCACGATCCGGGCCGGGTCCAGGGTCAGGGTGAGGGTGGCCAGGGCGATGCCCAGTGCCTGGGTCGCGGTGTCCCACACCGAGCCGGCCAGAGGATCGGTCGCAGTCGCCGCCGCGATGGCCCGGCTGTCCAGCCCCGGGGTACCGCCGAGTCGGGCGTAGCGCCGGGCCAGGCCGCCGGCCGAGGCGTACACCTCCAGGCAGCCGCGCTGTCCGCAGCTGCACGGCTCGCCGCCGGGGTACACCGGCATGTGCCCGACCTCGCCGGCCGACCAGGCGGTACCCGGTACCGGATCGCCGTCCAGCACCACCGTGGCGGCGATGCCGGTGCCGAGCGGCAGCAGCACGAAGTTGGCCAGTCCCCGGCCGGCCCCGGCCACCGCCTCGGCGACCCCCGCCGCCCGGGCGTCGTGCCCGATCGCCACCGGCAGCGCCAGGTCGTCGTGCACGAGCGCGCGCAGCGGTACGTCGCGGAACCGGATGTTCGAGGCGTACCGCACCAGGCCGGCGGCCTCGTCGACGATGCCCGGGGTGACCACCCCGATCCCGGCCGGTGCGACGTCACTGGCGAGGGCCTCGGCGCGCAACCGCCGGCAGAGTTCCCGGAGTGCGCCGACCGGGTCGCCGTCGGCCCGGGACGGCACCACGATCGAGTGGCGGACCTGACCGTCCTCGCCGAAGACCGCCCCCTTCATGGTCGTCGCGCCGACGTCGACCGCGAGGACGGAGCGACCGGTGGGCGGTTCCCCGGGTGGCGAGGTGTCGGACCGGGCGCTGATGACGGGCGGGATCACCGGGTCACCACGGTCAGGTCCGCGACGAAGTCGCGGTCCAGCGGGAAGATCGGCCGCAGCAGGCGCTGGTAGGGCAGCCGCTCGATGTCCTGGTCGACCCCGCCCGGGGTGAGCGCGAGCAGCCAGTCGCCGGCCGCCTCGAAGAGTTCGGGTTCGAGGTAGCCGATCTTCACCACCACCAGGTCGACGGCGTCGACCGTGATGCCCAACCGGGCGTACGAGGCCAGTTGGCGGTACTGCATCCGCCGTGACGTGACGAAGACGCTCAGCCCGCCGACCCGTACGCTCACGCACCGCCCGCCGTCCGGATCGTCGGCGACCGCCTCCAGTACGCCGTCCAGGCGTACCGGACCGGGGTCCCGGGAGTCGATCCGGCCACCGGCCGAGACGCTGACCGGCGCCCCGAGCGGCTGGTCGGCGACCTGCGCCACGGCGTCCGGGTCGACCAGCGAGGCGTACACCGCGCGGACCGACCCGTCCCGGATCTGCGGGCGGGCCAACATCCTGGCCAGCGCGTAGGTGACGTCGTCGGCGCCGCCGGCCCCCGGGTTGTCGCCGGAGTCGCTGACGAAGAAGGGGCGCCGGGCCGGCTCCTCGACGGCGACCAGTGCCGTGTCGAGGCACTCGTCCATGCTGCCGGTCGGTGCGACGAAGCCGAACTCGTCGCGGGCCGCCCAGAAGTGCTCGCCGAGTTCCCGGGCGGCCCCGGTGGTGGCGTCGGTGTCGGTGCCGGTGACCACCACCGCGCCCCGGCAGCGGGGCTGGTCGGCCCAGGCGAAGCCGATCCAGATCGCCGCATCGACGATGCCGTCCCGGGCCTCGATCTCGGCGATCCGGGCGTAGAGTCCGCGAGCCGGTTCGACCCGGGTGCTGGTCATCTCGCCGGGCAGCAGGATCGGCACGTGCACCAGGGCCTTGTGTGGGCGCTGCCCCCGGCGGAGCGCGTCGACCAGGTTGCGGGCGGCCCGCTCGCGGGTCTCCCAGACGTCGACGTGTGGCGCGGTGCGGTAGCAGGTGAGCAGGTCGCAGCCGGCGAAGAGCACCGGCGAGACGTTGCCGTGCAGGTCCATCGCGGCCGAGACGTACGGCTGCGGCCCGATCACCGACCGGATCGCGGTGATCAGGTCACCCTCGGCGTCCTCCCGGCCGACCACGCTCATCGCGCCGTGGATGTCCAGCAGTACGCCGTCGACCGGGCCGAGGCCGGCGAGCCCGTCGACGATCTCGGCCGTCCAGGTGTCGTAGCTGGCGGCGTCGACCGCACCGCCGGGCAGCGCCCGGGCGTGTACCAGGGGCAGCCACTCGACGTCGGCGGCCCACGGCTCGGTGGGGGAGAGCCAGGCGTAGCGGGCCAGCAGCGCGTCGCCCCGGGTGACCTCGAAGTCGTCGGCGGTGCTCAGGTGCGGCGAGAAGGTGCTGGACTCGATGTGGATGCCGCCGATGGCGATCCGCAGGGGACGGTGCACGGGTGGAGCTCCTCAGGCGGGTCGGGCGTCGGCCACCGCGCGGACCAGATGCCCGAGGCCGACCAGGCCGGCATCCGGGCCGGCGACGCTGGCCTCGATGGAAAGGGACTGGGTCATCGACGGCAGGCACCGCTCGTAGAGCATGCCCCGGGCCGCCGCGACGTAGACGTCGAGGCTGGAGAGGGCTCCGCCGATCACCACGGCGTCGGGGTTGAGGAAGTTGACCAGGCCGGAGAGGGCCACCCCGAGCAGCCCGCCGGCCCGCCGGACCAGCGTCACCGCGGCCGGTTCGGCGTCGACGACCGCGGCGATGACGTCCCGGGTGGTGCTGATCGGCTGGCCCTGCTCGGCCAACTGGGCGGCGAGAGCCGCGCCGCTGGCGACGGTCTCCAGGCAACCTCGGCTGCCGCAGGAGCACTGCCGTTCGCCGCTGTCCGCCACCCGTACGTGGGTGACGTCGCCGCTGAGTCCACGGCCGCCCCGGTAGATCTGGCCGCCGCTGACCAGGCAGCCGCCGATGCCGGTACCGGCCTTGACGTAGATCATGTCGCCAGTGTCCCGGCCCCGGGTGACGTACTCGCCGATCGCCGCCGCCTTGGCGTCGTTGTCGACCACCACCGGTACGTCGAAGCGCGTCCCGAGTTCGGCCTGGGCGTCGACGCCGCTCCAGCCCGGCATCCGGGCCGGGCCGACCAGCCGGCCCCGGGGGAACTCGACCGGACCGGGCATGGCGGCGCCGATCCCGAGCAGGGCCTGTCCGGGGGCGGTCGCGGCGCGGAGCCGGGTGAACGCGGCCCCGACCACCTCGAAGACCTCGCCCGGGCCGGCGGCGATGTCGATGGCGACCTCCTCGGCCGCGAGCAGCCGGCCGTCCGGGGTGCAGAGGCCGACCCGGGCGTGCCGGGCGCCGAGTTCGGCCACGGCGAGGACGCCCTCGGGCTCCCGCAGCCGCAGGATCCGGGGCCGCCGCCCGCCGGTGGAGCGGCCGACGCCCTCCTCCAGGATGGCGCCCTCCTCCAGCAGTCGGCGCACCACCCCGGTGACGGTGGACGGGGCCACCCGCAACGCCTCGACGAGGTCGGCCCGGGAGGTGGCCTCGCCGTTGGCGAGCAGGTTGAGCGTCTGGTCGCGCAGGGTGGCGGAGATCGACGGGTCCGACATACCTCTCCTTCTTCCAGCCGGGTCGTCCGGATTCCCGGTGCGGCTACCGGAGGTACGGGACGGGGGATCACCGCGAAGGGTAGCGGACGATGCTTCGGCGGCTTTGATCCTAACCTGACGGAAGTCCTCGAAGGAAGTAGGTTAATTTCGTTGACGCGAAACTTAATCGGCTATACATTCTCCGCATTGATCGCTCGGGAAGCGCCGGCTGGCTGGACGTGGCGCCGCTCGCGCCCGGCGACGCGGGGCACGTGCATATCGATCGAGGAGACTCATGAGGAGCAGATTCCACCGGCGCGCACTCCGCGGCACCGTGGCCGTGGCCAGTGCGCTCGCCCTCGGGTTGGGCCTCGCCGCCTGTAGCGGCGACAGCGGTTCGGCGGGGAAGGGCGGAAGTCAGGGCAAGGACACCGCGACCGTCGCCTTCCGGACCCCGAACTGGATCCTGCCGATCTCGGCCCCCGGCTTCACCCAGGGCGAGAACCAGATCTTCGGCCTGGCGCAGTACCGGCCGCTGTACCAGTACCGGCTGGACGGGTCGGCGAAGTACAACATCGACGCCGAGCGCTCGCTGGCCAACCCGCCGGAGGTGAGCGACGGCGGCAAGACCCTGACGATCACGCTGAAGGACAACACCTGGTCGGACGGGAAGCCGATCACCACCCGGGACATCGACTTCTGGTGGAACGTCGTCACGGCGAACAAGGACAAGTGGGCGTCGTACCGCAAGGGCGGCTTCCCGGACAACATCGCCGCCTGGACGATCAAGGACGAGAAGACCTTCTCGGTGACGACCACCCAGGTCTACAACACCGCCTGGTTCGTCGGGAACCAGCTCAACCGGATCACCCCGATGCCGCAGCACGTCTGGGACCGGGATTCCGCGACCGCGAGCGTCAGTGACCTGGACAAGACCCCGGAAGGCGCGAAGAAGGTCTTCGACTTCCTGATGGCGGCGTCGAAGGACCCCAAGACGTACGCGACGAACGACCTGTGGAAGGTCAACAGCGGTCCGTGGAAGCTGGAGAAGTACGTCCCGAACGGCGAGGTCGTGCTCGCCGCCCAGCCGAGCTACTCCGGCACCGACAAGCCGAAGCTGTCCAAGATCGTGCTGCGGCCGTTCACCAGCGACGACGCCGAGTTCAACGTGCTCCGGGCAGGTGAGATCGACTATGGCTACGTACCGGCGGCGAACCTCTCCCAGAAGTCCTACCTGGAGTCCAAGGACTACAAGATCGCACCCTGGTACGGCTGGTCCATCACCTACCTCCAGCTCAACTTCAACAACCCGAAGACGGGCGTGCTGTTCACCCAGGACTACCTGCGCCAGGCGATGCAGATGCTGATCGACCAGCCGACCATCAACAAGGTCATCTGGTCCGGCATGGCGGAGCCGACCTGCGGCCCGGTACCGCCCAAGCCCGGCACCGGCGGCACCGCCGAGAACGGCTGCGTCTACTCCTTCGACCCGGCCAAAGCGAAAGAACTATTGGAGACCCACGGTTGGAAGGTGACCCCGGACGGGCAGACCACCTGCCAGAGCGCGGGCACCGGGGCGAACCAGTGCGGCGCGGGCATCGCCGCCGGCACCCCGCTGACCTTCACGGTCACCAGCCAGAGCGGGTTCGCCGCCACCACCAAGATGTTCGCCGAGATCAAGTCGCAGATGGCCAAGCTCGGCATCGAGCTGACCATCAAGGAGGTGCCGGACTCGGTCGCGGTCACCCCGGCCTGCAAGCCGACCGAGGCGACCTGCTCGTGGGACATGTCCTTCTTCGGCTCCCAGGGGAGCTGGTATTACCCCGCCTTCGCCAGCGGCGAGCGGCTCTTCGCCACCGACGCGCCGGTCAACCTCGGCAGCTACAGCGACGTCCAGGCCGACCAGCTCATCGAGGCGACCCAGTTCTCCGGGGACGACACGGCGCTGAAGGCGTACAACGAGTTCCTCGCGAAGGACCTGCCGGTGCTGTGGATGCCGAACCCGGTGTTCCAGATCTCGGCGTACAAGTCGGGGTTGCAGGGGGTCGAGCCGCAGGACCCGATGAACAACATGTACTTCCAGGACTGGTCCTGGAAGTAGTCGGCCGCAACTGACCGTCCCGGCTCCGGCGGCGCCCTCCCGAGCGCCGCCGGAGCCCCCGACCGGGGAGGATCCGCCCGTGGTCCGGTACCTCGTCACCCGCCTGGGCCAGGCTCTCATCGTCGTCGTACTCGTCACCGTGATCGCGTTCCTGCTCCTGCACCTGCTGCCCGGCGGTGCCGCCCGGGCCACCCTGGGCAAGGAGGCGACGCTGGAACAGTTGGCGGCGTTCAACCACGAGATGGGTTACGACCGGCCCTGGATCCAGCAGTACGGCATGTACGTGCAACGCCTGCTGCACGGCGACCTCGGCTACTCGTTCCAGCTCAACCAGTCGGTCACCGAGGCGATCAGCCAACGGCTGCCCAAGACCATGGTGTTGTCGCTGCTCTCGACCCTGCTGGCGATCGTGCTGGCGATCCCGCTCGGAGTGATCCAGGCGGTACGCCGCAACCGCTGGCCGGACTACACCATCACCTCTCTGTCGCTGCTGGCGTACGCCACCCCGATCTTCTTCCTGGGGTTGATGCTGATCATCCTCTTCTCACAGGTCTGGCCGATCCTGCCGCCGGAGGCGCCGCAGGGCTTCACCGTCGGCGAGGTGCTGGCCGACCCGGCCGGGCTGGTGCTGCCCACCGTCACGCTGGCGATCGTCACCATCGCGGTCTACTCCCGCTACGTCCGCTCCTCGATGGTCGACAACCTCAACGAGAACTACGTCCGGACGGCCCGCGGCAAGGGCCTCTCCGAGCGGCGGGTGGTGGTCCGGCACGCCCTGCGCAACGGGCTCTTCCCGGTGATCACCCTGCTCGGGATGTACCTGCCGGCGCTGTTCAGCGGTGCCCTGGTGGTGGAGTCGCTGTTCAACTTCCCCGGCATGGGGCAGCTCTTCTGGCAGGCGGCGCTCAAGCGTGACTTCCCGATCCTGCTCGGCGTCACCCTGATCATCTCGGTGGCGACCGTACTCGGCGCACTCCTCGCCGACCTGCTCTACGCTGCGGTCGACCCGCGGGTACGCCTCCGGGGGAGCACCTCGTGAGCACCCTCTCCGAGCTGCCCGCCACCCCACCGGTACGCGTACCGCAGCCGGCCGCCCCCGACGAGCCCCCGGTACGCGGCCTGTGGCGGCAGGGCGTGGCCGTCTTCTGCGAGAACCGGCTGGCCCTGGTCGGCCTCGGCCTGTTCGTCCTGCTCGCCGGGGTCTGCTTCCTCGGCCCGCTCTTCTACCACACCGACCAGGTGCACACCGACCTCACCCAGGTGCACCTGGCACCCGGCGCCGGGCATCCGCTCGGCACCGACGGGGTCGGCTACGACCAGCTCGGCCGGCTGATGCTCGGCGGGCAGACCTCGATCGTGGTCGGGCTGGCGGCGGGGATCCTCGCCACCTTCCTCGGCACACTCTGGGGCGCGGTCGCCGGCTTCGCCGGTGGCTGGGTGGACGCCGCGATGATGCGGGTGGTCGACGCGATGATGTCGATCCCGTCGCTCTTCCTCTTCATGCTGCTGGCCGCGATCGTCACGCCGAGCGTACCGATGCTGATCCTCATCATCGGCGCCTTCGCCTGGCTCGGCCCGGCCCGGCTGGTCCGGGGCGAGGCGCTGAGCCTGCGCTCCCGGGAGTACGTCCAGGCGATGCGCGCGATGGGCGGCACCGGCGGCCGGGCGGTACGCAAGCACATCGTGCCGAACGCCATCGGCACGGTGATCGTGAACGCCACCTTCCAGATCGCCGACGCGATCCTCTACGTCGCCTACCTCTCCTTCCTCGGCCTCGGTGTCCCGCCACCGGCCGCGAACTGGGGCGGGATGCTCTCCGACGGGCTCGCGGACACCTACAGCGGCCACTGGTGGCTGCTGTACCCGCCCGGAATCGCCATCATCCTCATCGTGCTCGCCTTCAACTTCATGGGCGACGGGCTGAGGGACGCCTTCGAGGTCCGCCTCCGGCGCCGTTAGGGGGAGTGGGGAAAGTGAGCGCACCGATCGACTCGACCGCCGGAACCGTGGAGGTTCCCGGCCGGTCCAGCCCGCTGCTGGAGCTGCGGCACCTGCGTACCGACATCGCGCTGCGGCGCGGCACGGTGCACGCCCTGGACGACGTGAGCCTCCAGGTCCGGCCGGGGGAGACCCTCGGCATCGTGGGCGAGTCGGGCAGCGGCAAGACGATGACCGCGCTGTCGGTGATGGGCCTGCTGCCGTCGGGCGGCGAGGTGGTCGGCGGGGAGATCCGCTTCGAGGGCCGCGACCTGCGGTCGCTGCCACCGGAGGAGGTACGCCGGATCCGGGGCGTCCGGATGGGCATGGTCTTCCAGGACCCGCTGACCTCGCTGAACCCGACGATGCGGATCGGTACCCAGGTCGCCGAGCCGCTGCGGGTGCACCAGGGGGTCGGCCGGGCGCAGGCCCGGGAGCAGGCGGTCGACATCCTGCGCCGGGTCGGGATGCCCCGCCCGGAGAAGGTGGTCGACAACTATCCGCACGAACTCTCCGGCGGGATGCGGCAGCGGGTCGCCATCGCGATGGCGCTGGTCTGCTCGCCCCGGCTGCTCATCGCGGACGAGCCGACGACCGCGCTCGACGTGACCACCCAGCGGCAGATCCTCGAACTCATCGACGACCTGCGGGAAGAATTCGGCATGGCGGTCGTGCTGGTCACCCATGACCTGGGCGTGATCGCCGGTCGGGCCGACCGGGTCGCGGTGATGTACGCCGGCCGGGTGGTCGAGACCGCCAGTACCGCCGAACTGTTCCGGTCGCCCCGGCACCGCTACACCGAGGCGCTGATGGAGGCGCTGCCGGAGTCGGCGACCCGGGAGCCGGACGCTCGGCTCTACAGCATCCCCGGCCTGCCGCCGGACCTGTCCCGACCGCTGACCGGCTGCCGGTTCGCACCCCGCTGCCGGTACGCCACCGACGACTGCCGTACCACCGAGGTCGCCCTGACCGTGCAGCCGCACCAGTACGCCTGCCTGCACCCGGTGGCCCTGTCACCAGCCTCGGCCACCGCGTCGCCGGCTGCTCCCACATCCGCCTCGCCGCCGGCCATCACGTCCGCAACGCCGACGGCCACCGGCACCGCGCCGACGACTGCCGGTACTTCCGCACCGCCGGCTGCCGTCGCCGCCGTCACGCCGCCGACCGTCCGCCAGGTCGGGGCGAGCGCGTCGTCCGTAGCGGCCGAGCCCCGGACGGGTGAGCCGGTGTCGGCGCCGCGTCCGGTCGGGCCTGCCGGGACGACGGAGTCCCGGCCGGTCGCACCGATCCTGTCGATCCGCGAACTGGTCAAGGACTACCCGGCGAACGGTGCCGGGCTGTTCCGCCGCGCCGCCGGACGGGTGAGCGCGGTCGCCGGAGTGTCGCTGGACGTCCAGCCGGGCGAGACGTTCGGGCTGGTCGGCGAGTCCGGGTGCGGCAAGTCGACCGTGGGCCGGCTGGTGGTCGGGTTGGAGCGGCCCACGGCCGGGCAGATCGTGCTGGACGGTACCGACATCGCGGGCCTGGACCGGCGGGAACGTCGCCGGATGCACCGACAGGTCCAGTTGATGTTCCAGGACAGCTATGCGGCGATGAACCCTCGGATGCGGGTCGACGCCATCCTCGCCGAGCCGTTGGAGATCCAGCAGGTGGGTGACGGGGCGGCCCGGCGGGCCCGGATCGGCACCCTGCTCGACCAGGTCGGGCTCTCCCGCCGGGTGTTGGAACGCTATCCGCACGAGTTCTCCGGTGGGCAGTTGCAGCGGATCGGGCTGGCCCGGTCGCTGGCCCTGCGACCCCGGCTGATCGTCGGGGACGAGCCGGTCAGCGCGCTCGACGTGTCGATCCAGGCGCAGGTGCTCAACCTGATGCGGGACCTGCAACGCGAACTCGGCCTGGCGTACGTCTTCATCAGCCACGACCTCTCCGTCGTCGACTACATGTCGGACCGGATCGGGGTGATGTACCTGGGCAAGCTCGTCGAGGTCGGTCCGGCGCACGACGTGGTCCGGTCCGCCCGGCACCCGTACACCCAGGCGCTGATCGACGCGGTCCCGTCCGCCAGCCCCGATGCTGCCGGCACGGGCCGGGAGAGCGTGACGATCCGGGGCGAGCTGCCGAGCGCACTGAACCCGCCCACCGGGTGCCGGTTCCGTACCCGTTGCCCGATCGTGGCCGAGATCTGCCGGACGGAGCCGCCGTTGACCGGCGACCTGCACCAGGTGGCGTGCCACTTCCCACTGCGCCCGGAGTCGAGCGCGGCCACCGTACGGTCCGGCGCGGCCGGATAGCCGGACCCCGACCCGGTCCCCGTGGCCGGATCGGGTCGGGGCGGGTCGGGGCGGTCGGGCCGCCCGGCGCGCGTCAGGCGGTCGGGAAGCCGTACCGGGTGGCCTGCTCGGGGTCGGCCGGGTCGATCTGCCGGAGCCCGTCGTCGGCGAGCCGCTTGTTGACCTCGTCGAGGTGGTCACGCACCACCTGCGCCTCCTCCTCGGTGACCCGGCCCCGGTGCGGCTTGCCGGCGTGCTCCAGAGTGGCGTAGTCGACGCGTTCCCGGCTGGCCTTGGCCGGGCGTACCCGTTCGGCGGTGCGCAGCAACTGCGCCATCGGCACGTCGGTGGCGAGCGCGTCGAACTCGCTGGCGGTGAGCACCACCCGGCGGGGCGCCTCGCCCGCCTGGCCGTCGTGGATCTCCACGACCGCTACGTCGAGTGCCGCGTCGTCGATGCTCTCGACCTCGCTCGGCTCGGCCTCCAACCGCACCGGCCCGGCGACCAGGTCGGGGTGGTCCAGCACCACGATCCGGACCACCTCGGCGGCGGACTGGACCACCTTGCCACTGAAATCGGAGACGTGAACCGTCCGCTTACCCATGCCTGCGCTATCTCCTGTCCGAGCGGGAGCCGCCTGACGCCAGCTCCTCGGCGGGCGACGGCCAGCAACAGAAATTACCGGACAGGTGTGCGAACCGCCCGGGAGGGGGCGGGGCGTGTCCGGAGTCAATGTGTCGATGGCGGCCGGGGAACCTTACCCGCGCATCCCTATCCGCCAGGGCCAGACCACGCCTCCGGCTCGCGGAGCTGGCCCGGCCACCCGGGTTGTCTCCGTGCTTGCGCTATCCGACAGTTGCCGTATCGGCAAGTCTATAGTTGCCATGTCGGAAACAGAAGGCTAGAGTTTCCGTCATGGAAACGGACGCGAGAACCCCTCGCCCCACCGCGGACGAAGCGCGCGCCGCGCTCGCCGACGTCGCGCAGGTCCAGACCGTCGCCAACTCGGCGATGACGGCCCCGTGGCCGTGGTGGCACTACGCCTGTGTCACCTTCGTCGTCGCCGTGTTGCCGTTCACGATGGCCGGCGCGTTGGCCGAACCCGCCTGGCTGCTGTCGAACTATGGCTGGACGCTGGTCATGATCGGCCTGCTCTTTGTGTGCGCGGTGGTGTTTCCCCTGGCTGCGCTCGTCTGGCGCAACCGGACGGGGATGACACCACGGCCGCATGAGGTGTCCCTGCGTGGCGTGGTGTTTCTGGCCGCCGGCATGGCGGGGCTGCTCGTCGCCGCGGGAATCGCGTTCCTGGTCACCGGCAGCGTCTACGTCATGGTGCCGCCGTCCGTCGCGGGTGTCGGGCTGGTACTCGGCCTGCGTGTTGTGCATGGACGCGTACACCGCCGGAAGCAGTCGTGACCCGTCCCATCGACGAGGCCGTGGACGGCTTCGACGCCACCATCCACGCGCCGCACCGGCTGCGGATCTGCGCGCTACTCGACGCCGCCGCCGAGGCGGAGTTCAGTGTGGTCCGCGAACACCTCGACGTCTCCGCTCCGGTGCTCAGCAAGCAGGTGGCCGTCCTTGTCGACGCTGGCTACGTGGCCCAACGCAAAGCCGTCCGCGACACCCGGCAACGGGTGTGGCTGCACCTCACCGACGCCGGCCGCGCCGCCTACCGGGGCCATGTCGCCGCTCTGCGCGCCATCGTCGAGGGCTGGCCACGTGCGGACGCGCCGGGTTGACCCCCGAGGTCCCATGGCTGGTACGGCGTGCTGGCGCCACACTGTTGCCGGCGACTTGCGGGTTCCCCGAGGGCGGCACGACCGGGTCGAACTCGACCCGCCCCCACGGCAGTAGTTGCTGACTGGTTGCGGCGGTTCAGCGTGGGCAGCGGTCGACGTGGCCGGATTGCCGAGCGGGTGATAGCTGGTGCGCCGGCCGTGGTCGGCGCACCCGGGTCTCGGGAATATCCGTACGCCCTACGTTGTACAATGTAAGGAGTTAGTTCGAACGTTAGGGAGCCGCTTATGAAGATCACCTCGTCCGCCGTCTCGCTGAACGTGGCAGACGTCGACGCCTCCAGCGCGTTCCTCGTCACGCACTTCGGGTTCCACCAGGCGATGGCCGCCGACGGATTCGCATCGCTGACCAGGGACGACGCCGGGATGAACGTCGTCTTCCTCCGCCAGGGCCTGCCGACGCTGCCGGCCGACCAGCGCGACGACCACGCCCGTGGCCTGATCCTGGCCTTCGTCGTCGACGACCTGGAGGGCGAACTCGCCCGCCTCCAGGCCGAGGGTGTGACCATCACCATGCCGCTCACCGTCGAGGAGTGGGGCGAGCGGGCCTTCCAGGTGCGCGACCCCAACGGCGTCATCGTCCAGTTGGTCGACTGGAACGGCTCCGGCCAGTAGGCCGCAACCACCCGGCCGTGGCCCGCCGGCACGTGTCGGCGGGCCACGCCCGCGTCTCCGGCGGCCGGTCCAGGCGGGACCGGCCGCCGCCCCGGCGAGCCGCGTCAGTTGAGTCCGCGCGGGATCCGCCAGAAGACGAATCCGGCCAACAGCCCAGCGAGCAGCAGGTAAATCCCCACTTCCAGCCACTGGAAGGTCCAGTACCGGTCGGCGGGCTGGTACGACAGGGTCATCTGGAAGCCCTTCGTCTCGATGCACGCCATGTGCGCGCTGGGTTCGGCGCGCGGGCAGCTCTCGATCTGCTCCTGGCTCGCCGGGTTGCCGGCGGCGTCGAGCATCTGCGGACCGCTGGTCAGTACCCAGGCGCCCGGTACGGCGACCTCCTCGGTCCAGACCTCGCCTGCCCCGTTGATCAATAGGCCCTTGGCGTTGGCGGCGGTCCAGGCGACTCTCTCGGTGACGGCCGGTTGCAGATGCGGGCGGACCAGGGTGGGCATCAGGATCTGTAGCAGGACGAACCCGGCGAGCAGGATGGCCATCGCGGGGACGGTCCGGCGGACCAGCAACCCGACGGTGACCCCGGCGACGACCGCGAAGACGGCGTAGCCGAGCGGGGCGATGTTGCGGGTGGGGAAGAGCAACGGGTCGAACCGGCCGTCGAACAGCTTGTCGTACGGGCTGGCGGCCCAGGTCAGCAGCAGGCTCAGCGCGCCGGTGAGTATCACGCCGGCCAGGGTGACGAGGCCCAGTTTGACGGCCAGCCAGCGGGTACGGCTGACGCTCTGGTTCCAGACCAGACGGTGGGTGCCGGTCTCGAACTCGCGGGCGAGCAGTGGCGCGCCCCAGAACGCCCCGACGATGCCGGGCACCAGTACGACCAGGAAGCCGGTCAGCAGCAGTGGGGTGAAGTAGGCGCTCTCGAAGACGTCCTTGGCGGCCTCGACGGAGCACCCGGCGCAGTCGACGTTCACCTCGTACGCGGTGCGGATCCGCAGGCCGAGCACGACCAGGTAGGTGGCGAGGGCGGCCAGTACGGCGACGGCGACCAGGGCCTGGCCACGGAACTGACGCCAGGTCAGCCAGATCATCGGGAGACCTCCAGGGGCTGTACGGCGTTGGCGGTGCCGGCGGGTTCGGCGGCCCGGCCCAGGTAGGCGAGGACCATCTCCTCCAGGTCGAGGTGTTCGGCGGCGGGCAGGCGGTCGGGCAGCGTACCGGTGGTGTCCCGGACGATCAGCGTGGTCTGCCGGGCGGTGTGTGTCGCCTGGATGACCTCGATCCCCGGGGGCGGCGGATCGAGGTCGCCGCGCGCGGCGACCAGCCGGTAGTGCGCGGCGAGCAGGTCCTCCACGTCCCCGGCGAGCTGGGTCCGGGAGGCGGCCAGCACGATCAGGTGGTCGCAGACCCGTTCCAGGTCACCGAGCAGGTGGGAGGAGAGCAGGACGCTGACCTCCAGCTCGGCGACGAACTCCATCAGGCTCTGGAGGAACGCCCGCCGGGCGAGCGGGTCGAGCGCGGCCACCGGCTCGTCGAAGATCATTAGCTGGGGCCGTTTGGCGGCGGCGAGGGTCAGGGCGAGTTGGGCGCGCTGGCCGCCGGAGAGTCGCCCGGCCTTCTGTGTCGGGTCGAGGCCGACCTGGCTGACCCGCTGCTGGGCCAGCCCGTCGTCCCAGCCGGGGTTGAGCCGGGCGCCGAGCCGCAGGTGGTCGCCGACGGACAGGCCCGGGTAGACCGGGGTGTCCTGGGCGACGAAACCGACCCTGGCCAGTTGCGCCGGGTTCGCGGCGGGCCGGGATCCGAGGACCTCGATGGTGCCGGTCGTCGGCGCGATCATGCCCGAGGCGAGGTTGAGCAGGGTGGACTTGCCGGCGCCGTTGGGGCCGACCAGGCCGACCACCCGGCCGGCAGGGACGCTCAGGGTCACGTCCGTGAGCGCCTGGCGCCGGCCGTAGCGCTTGCCGAGTGCGTCGGTCCGCAGGACCGGGGTCATGGTGTCACCTCTGTGGCCTTTCGGAATGTGGTCATGAAGAGGGCCTCGATGCTGTCCGCGTCCAGGCCCGCGCGCTGCGCCCTGGACAGCCACGCGACCAGCTCCGCGCGGAGCGACTCGTGCGCGGCGAGGGAGTCGTCGGTCAACGTCCGGGTCACGAACGTCCCCACCCCCGGCCGGGGTGAGACCAGCCCCTGGTGCTCCAGCTCCCGGTAGGCCTTGAGGACCGTGTTCGGGTTGATCGCCAACCGCGCCACGACCTCCTTGACCGTCGGGAGCTGGTCACCGGCGGAGAGCAGGCCGAGCCGCAGCGCCTGCTGGACCTGCTGGACCAACTGGAGGTACGGAGAGAGGCCCGAGCGGGCGTCCAGGTGGAAGTCGATCACTGCTACCTCTATTTATCTAGTCTCCTAGCACTATAGGGCTACAGCACTGACGGTTGTCAAGAACGTCGACGCGGTGCCGTGCGCCGAGCTGGGCGGGTGCGCGGCACACCGGACCGGTTGTCGGGCGTACGTTCGGAAACCGCCGTTGGTCCGATAGGCACATCAACCGACGCTGATCTAAGTTCGACGGCAGTTGGCCGTCGTACCCGGATCACCCTGCTCGCGGCGGCGGCGGTGGTAGTGGTGGGCGGACAGCGGGGGGCGCTCGTGCGGATTCAGCTACTCGGTCCGGTGCGGGCCTGGCGCGACGGTGAACCGCTCGACCTGGGGCCGGCGGCCCGACGGGTGGTGCTGGGCCTGCTGGCGCTGGCCGGCGGCAAGCCGCTGCTGCGCGGCGAACTCATGAGCGGGCTCTGGTACGACCGCGAGCCGCCGGCCAGCGCGGCGAACGTCATCCAGACCCACGTCAAACACCTGCGCCGGCTGCTGGAGCCGGAGCGGCGACCCCGGGACCAGGGCACCGTGCTGCGGCTGGTCGGCGACGGCTATGCGCTGCACCTGCCGGACACCGGGCTGGACGTCACCCAGTTCCGGCGGCGGATCGACGCGGCCGTGACCGCGCAGCGGCGGGGGCAACTCGACGGGGCGGCGGAACTGCTCGGCGAGGCACTGGCGCTCTGGCACGGTCCACCGCTGGCCGACGTCCTCACCCTGGCGACCCATCCCAAGGTGGTCGCGCTGACCGGCGAGCGGCAGGCGGCCCTCGGCCGGTACGGAGAGGTGATGATCGCCGCCGGTCGGGCCGCCGAAGGGTTGCCGATCCTGGCCGAGGCGGCGGTCGCCGCGCCGCTGGACGAGGCGGCACACGCCCGGCTGATCCGGGCGTACCACGCGGCGGGGCGGCGGGGGCAGGCGTTCGCCGCGTACCACGAGGTGCGCCGGCGGCTCGCCGACGACCTGGGGGTGGCCCCCGGGCCGGCGCTGGCCGCCGCGCACGGCGCGCTGCTGCACGACGAGGAGCCGACCGCCGCCGGCCCGACCCGACCGGAAACCGTGACCGTCGGGGTGGCCCGGAGCGCGCCGAAGCCGGCGCAGCTCCCGGCGGACCTGGCGGAGTTCACCGGCCGGACGGCCCAACTGGCCCGGCTCGACGGGCTGCTGGAGCGCGGCGGGGCGGGGTCCGGCGACCACCGGGCGACCCGGCCGCCCGGACCGGCCGCGACGGTGATCGCGGTGGTCTCCGGCACGGCCGGCGTCGGCAAGACCACCCTGGCGGTGCACTGGGCGCACCAGGTGGCGCACCGCTTTCCCGACGGCCAGCTCTACGTCAACCTGCGCGGCTTCGACCCCGCCGGCCCGGCCGTGGACCCGGCCGAGGCGGTGCGGCGGTTCCTCGACGCGCTCGGAGTGCCGGCCGAACGGATCCCGACCGACCTCGACGCGCAGGCCGCGCTCTACCGCAGCCAGATGTTCCACCGGCGGATGCTGGTACTGCTGGACAACGCCCGGGACGCCGCCCAGCTCCGGCCGCTGCTGCCCGGCGGTCCCGGCTGCCTGGTCGTGGTCACCAGCCGGGCCCGGTTGGCGGACCTGGTCGCCGTCGAGGGCGCCCGGCCGGTACCGCTCGACCCACTGGCGGCCCGGCAGGCCCGCGAACTGCTGCTGCGGCGGATCGGCGGGCACCGGGCCGGCGACGAGCCGCAGGCGCTGGCCGAGATCCTGGCCCGGTGCGCCGGACTGCCGCTGGCGCTGGCGATCGTGGCCGCCCGGGTCGCCACCAGCCCCGACCTCTCGCTGACCGACCTGGCCGGCCAGCTACGTCGGGGCGCCGACCGGCTCGACGCGTTGAGCACCGGCGACCCGACCACCGACCTGCGCGCGGTCTTCTCCTGGTCGTACCGCTCGCTCAGCCCGGCTGCCGCACGGCTGTTCCGGCTGCTCGGCCTGCATCCCGGGCCGGACCTCTCGGCCGTCGCCGCGGCCAGTCTCGCCGGCCGGCCGCTGGCCGAGACCCGGGAGACACTGGCCGAGCTGACCCGGTCGAACCTGGTCGGGCAGCGCTCCGCCGGCCGGTACGCCCCGCACGACCTGCTGCGGGCGTACGCGGCCGAGGTGGCCGAGCGGGTCGACTCCGAGCGGCGGCGTCGGGCCGCCACCGACCGGCTGCTCGACCACTACCTGCACAGCGCGGACGCCGCCGACGGGCTGCTGCGGACCGAGCGGAGTCCCCGTCCGCTCGGCCGGATCCGTCCCGGGGTCACCGCCGAGCGTCCCGCCGACCACCAGCGGGCGCTGGACTGGTTCGCCGCCGAACGCGTCGTGCTGCTCTCCGTCCTCGACCATGCCGCCAGTACCGGACGCGACGTCCAGACCTGGCAGCTCGGCTGGGCCCTGGGCACCTATCTGGACCGCAGCAGCCACTGGTACGACCTGATCGGCACCCAGCGCGCCGCGATGGCCGCCGCCCGCCGGCTGGCCGACCCGACGGCCCAGGCCGTCGCGCACCGGTTCCTCGCCCGGGCCTACACCCGGCTGGCCCGTCTCGACGACGCGGACGCCCAGCTCCGCAACGCCCTCGAGCTGTACGGCCACTCCGGTGACCAGGCCGGGCAGGGGCACACGCACCTGAACATGTCGCTGATGTGGGAGCGGCGGGGTCGGCTCGGCGAGGCGCTCGACCACGCCCGGCGGGCGCTCGGGCTGCTCCAGGCCGCCGGCAACCGGCACGGGGAGGCGCGGGCACTGAACGCGGTCGGCTGGTACCACACCCTGCTGGAGGACCACGCCTCGGCGCTGGCCTACTGCGAGCAGGCGCTCGTGCGGCTCCAGGAACTCGACGACCGCAACGGCCAGGCCAACACCTGGGAGAGTCTGGGACGGGCACACCACCATCTCGGGCACCGGTCCCGGTCGCTGCGCTGCTACGACCACGCGCTGCGGCTCTACCGGGCGATCGGCGACCGCCACCTGGAGGGCATCACGCTGTCGCACGTCGGCGACACCCACCACACCTTCGGGGACCCGCGCGCCGCCGGGGACGTCTGGCGGGCGGCGTTGGAGGTGCTCGGCGAGGTCGACCACGTCGAGGCGGGGAAGGTGCGTACCAAGCTCGCCGCGCTCGACCATCCGGGCCGGGTGGTCGGAACCGGGGTCGGCGCCGAAGGCCCCGGGTCAGCTCGGTGGTGAGGCCGGGCCGGGGCGGCAACTGCCCGGCCCGGCCCTCGACCGGTCCCGTTACTTCTCCGGTCAGTGTGGCGCCGGCAGGGTGGTCGTCCAGAGTGAACGGCCGTCCTGGTCCCGCAGGTGCACGGTCAGCGCGCCGGAGGGGCCGTCGATGGACACCTCGCCGAAGTGCTGGAACCCGTCGGCCGGCGAGGTGTTCGCCGCGGGCGGGGCGTGCACGAAGACCGCCCGGGGTCCGAACGTGCCGTCCAGGGCGTTCGGTCCGAACGCGCCCGCGTGCGCCGGGCCGGAGACGAACTCCCAGAACGGGGTGAAGTCGGCGACCGCCGCCCGGGCCGGGTCGTAGTGGTGCGCCGCCGTGTAGTGCACGTCGGCGGTGAGGAAGACGATGCCGCGTACCCCGGCGCGGTGCGTGGCGCGGAGGATCTCGGCGAACTCCAACTCGCGGCCGGCCGGTGCCCCGCCGTCGCCCTGGGCGATGCCCTCCTGTGCGGTCGCGCCGTCCGGCACCACCAGGCCGATCGGCAGGTCGGCGGCGATCACCTTCCAGGTCGCCTTCGACCGCTTCAGTTCCCGGACCAGCCACTCCCGCTGCTCCCGGCCGAGCAGCCCGCGCTTCGGGTCGGCGTACGTGTTGCCGTCGTTGGGATCCTTGTGGGTCCGCATGTCCAGCACGAAGAGGTCCAGCAGCGGCCCGTACGGCAGCCGCCGGTAGAGCCGCCCGTCGGACGGGGTCGGCACCCACTCGTGGAACGCCTGGCGGGCCCGGGCGGCGAGTACGTCGACCCGGCGCTCGGTGTAACGCGCGTCGTCCAGGATCTCGCCCGGGTACCAGTTGTTCGTCACCTCGTGGTCGTCCCACTGGTTGACCTGCGGCACCTCGGCGACGAACGCCCGGAAGTGCTCGTCGAGCAGGTTGTAGGCGAACTGTCCCCGGTATTCGGCCAGCGTCTCGGCGACCTTGCTCTTCTCCGGGGTGACGATGTTGCGCCAGACCCGCCCGTCGGGCAGTGTCACGGTCTCCGCGAGCGGGCCGTCGGCGTAGACGGTGTCGCCGCTGCACAGGTAGAAGTCGGGGCGTACGTTCCGGATCGCGCGGAAGATGCCCATCCCGCCGAGGTCGGGTGCGATGCCCCAGCCCTGGCCGGCGATGTCACCGGTCCAGACGAATCGGATGTCGTGGCCCCGGTCGCCGGGGCCGGGAGCGGTGCGCAGGATGCCGTCCAGCGGCTCGCTGAACAGGCCGGGTCGGTCCAGGCTCTCCACCCGGGCCCGGTAGTAGAGCCGTTCTGCGGCGGGCAGGCCGGTCAGGCGTACCTTGCCGGTGAAGTCGCCGCGCGGGTCCAGCACCGGGCCGCGGACCCGGCGGGCCCCGCGCAGGTCGGGACGGCGGCCGACCTCCAGGTGCAGCCGTCCGGCCCGGTCCGCCCGGGTCCACACCACGGCGGAGTGCGCGGTCGCGTCGCCGCTCTGCACCCCGTGGGTCAGCACCGGGCGTCCGCCGGGCCGCCAGCCGGGCGCGCCGGAAGGCGCGGGCCGGTCGGGGGCGGCGGACGCGGCGGCGCCGCCGAGCAGCACGCCGCTGGCGAGTCCGGCCCCGGTGGTCAGGCCGGCGCGGAGCAGGGTACGCCGATCAAGTGCGCTCATCGGTCCTCCGAATCTTCACGTCAACTCCGGTCGGTCCGAGGTCTACCGACCGGACGTTGCCTGACCACCCGGCTCCGGTGACCATCGGCCCAACCGCACACGAACGGCTGTCCCGGGGCATCGCCGATGCAGATCGCCCGCGAGGAGGCAAGCCCGGGGCCGCCCGACCAGACCCACCACGGTCCGCCTCGCGGGGTTTCCGGTCGCCCCGGCCGGGTAGGGAAGTCCGGCTCTGCCGCCCGCGTGACCAGTGCCTTCCGGTGGCAGCCAGTGCCCGGCGCACCAGTGGCGGGCAGGATCCGGGCAAGGAGGACCGGTGGTGTCGAAGGAGTACCGCAAGGACCCGGAGGCGGTTTCCCGGCTGTCCCAGCAGCAGTACCACGTCACCCAGGAGAGCGGGACGGAACCGCCGTTCCGGAACGCTTACTGGGACAGCAAGGAGCCGGGCATCTACGTAGACGTCGTCTCCGGCGAGCCGCTGTTCGCCTCCGTCGACAAGTTCGACAGCGGTACCGGCTGGCCGAGCTTCACCGCCCCGATCGAACCGGCGAACGTCGTCCAGATCGACGACACGAGTCTCGGGATGGTCCGTACCGAGGTGCGGTCGGCGCACGGGGACAGCCATCTCGGCCATCTCTTCGACGACGGCCCACGGGACCGGGGCGGGATGCGGTACTGCATGAACTCCGCCGCGCTGCGCTTCGTCCCGCTGACCGACCTGGAACGCGAGGGCTACGGCGACTACCGCCGACTCTTCGACGGCGCCACCGGAAGCTGAGCCGGGCCAGGCAGTCGGTGGGGCTCGGTTAGCTGCCGGCGGTCGGATGAGCCTGCCGGCGGGAGAGCGCGACCCTGCGTCGTTCTCGGTCGATTTCGGTGACGACGACCGTGACCTCGTCGCCGACCTGGAGGACATCCGACGGAGCTTCAACGGGCGTCCAGCTGAGTTCCGATAGGTGGACCAGTCCCTCGATTCCCTCGGCGACCTGGACGGAGACGCCGATCGGCACCAGCTTGGTGACCCGTCCACGCAGTTTCTGCCCCACCGCAGTGCCGTCGGCGAATGCCCGGAACGGGTCTGGTTGTGTCGCTCGCAGCGACAGTCTGGCCTCCAGGTTCCAGTCGTCGAACTGGAGGAACTCGGCTGAGACGCGCTGTCCGACCCGCACGACGTCGGAGGGTGCCTCGAAGCGTCGCCAGGACAGTTCGGGCAGCGTGATGAACCCGACGCCGGGGAAGACCGGATGGTCGGGGCCGTCGTCCAGTGCCACGAATACGCCGAACCGTTCGATCGCGGTGACGGTGCCGGAAAGAAGCTCGCCGCGGTGCAGTGATTCCAGGTACGCCCAGAGTTCGGGGTGCTCAGACGATCCGCCCATGCTGTCCAACCTCTCACGAGAGGCTCTTTTCCGGACAGGAGGTCTCGTCACCCTGCGCTCTTGAGGGGATGGCCGCCTCAGCGGATGCCTTCCTCGTGAACCGGCGAGTACCTCTTCGGCGACGGCACTAGCGACCTCGGCCGGACGGCCGGCGGCGGGCTCGCCAGATGGCGAATCCGCCGGCCAGTACCAGGACCAGCAGGGTCAGCGCCACCGCGCCGACGAACCGGCCGGTGACGTCCCGGCTCGACTCCGCTACCCGGTCCAGGTCGGATTCCGTGCTGGCGGGAGTGGCGCGGGGACTGGCGCTGGGCGACGGGGAGGACTTCGGCTCCCGGTCCGCTATCGGATAGCGCAGCAGCACCGGGTCGGCCGCAGACTCGCCCTGCGCCTTCTCCGAGAGCGTGAACAGCGCCGTCCCGTCCGGGCCGTACGTGATCGCCTCGCCCTGCGGTTCGTCGGGCAGCGGGATGACCCGGGGCGTCCCCTCGGTGACGGCGCGGACCACGTCGCCGCCGGTGACGTCGAACTCCAGGGCGTCGGCGTAGGTGCGGAGTATCACCCGGCTGCCGTCCGGGGCGACGGCGCCGCCGGTGACGAGTTGCCGTCCGAAGATCGAGAACGGATTGCTGGTGGTGCTCCTGGGCAGGGTGAACTGGCCGACCTTGCGCAGCGGGGTGGTCTGCCCGGCCCGGAGCGCCCGGGCCGGCGCGTAGAGACCGGGTGTACCCGGGTCCTTGGTGACGATGATCGGGGTGCCGTCGCCGGAGAGCAGCAGCGCCTCCGCGTCGTGCGCGCCGTCCGGATAGCTGATCCGGTGCAGCACCGGCGACTCGGCGCCCGGGGCCAGTTTCCAGAGCGCCACGGTCTCGCGTACCCGGTCGTTGTCGCCGATGTCGCCGACCCAGATCGTGCCGTCCGGCGCCCGGGTCAGGTCCTCGGTGTCCCGGGGCCGGGACGGGTAGCGCACGGCGCGGGTCACCGCGCAGTTCCGGTCGAGGAAGAAGATCCGCCGCCGGTTGTCCACATCGGAGCTGTCGTTGACCACCACGTAGCCGTCCTCGGTGGCGGCCAGCCCGGAGACCTCGGGCAGCCGTTCGTCGTCGACGGTGCAGACCGGGGTACCGGCGGCGGCGCGGACGCCGACCGCCACCTGCCCGGGGGGCTGCCCGGCGGCGGCCGGCCGGCCTGCGGCGCCGCCGACCGGGAGGACCAGCACCGCCGCCGCCACGAGGGTCACCAGGCGCCGCATCCGGCAAGTGTGGCACGGGGTTTCACGTTCCGGGCCGGTACCCGGCGAGGGTCAGCCCATCGCGGGACGTCGGCGGTGGTGCCGAGCGTGGTCCGGTCCGTCGTGCCGCCGCTGCCGCCCGGGGTCAGGCCACCTCCTGCGGTGCCGGCAGCACATCCGCCGGTGCTACCGGGAGGGTGTCTTCCTGCTTCTGCGGTGCCGGAAGCGCATCCGCCGGCGTTACCGGGCGCACCTCGGGCCGGGTTCCGGTCTCGCGGACGAAGTCGACCGCCCGGAGTACGACCTCGGGGTCGGCCAGGATGCGGCCGTGCCCGAGCCCGGTGGTGCGGTGCAGCCGGCCCGGCCAGGCGGTGGCGATGGTGGCGCCGTCGGCGGGGTCCACCTCGCGGTCGTTGCGGTCCTGCACGACCAGCAGCGGCGGCAGTTCGCCGGCCTGTCGGGCCCGGGTGCCCAGGTCGAAGTCGGTGATCGAACGGCCGACCAGCGACTCCATCATCGCGACGAGCCGGTCACCGACCACCGGGCCGATGCCCAGGGTGCGGCGGAACGCCCCGATGTAGGGGAGCGGGTCGGCCAGTGGGGCGATCATCACCAGCCGGCGTACCGGCAGCCCGTCGAGGACGGCGAGCCCGGTCGCGCTGGCGCCGAGCGAGTGGGCGATCACGGCGTGCGCCGGGCCGTGTGCCCGGACGACCGCGGTCAGCGCGTCGGCGAACTCGCTGAGTGTGGCGCGGTGCGGGCCGAGCGCGCCCGGTCCGGACCGGCCGTGGCTGAGCGCGTCCCAGGCGACCACCCGGTAGCCGGCCGCCACCAGGGTGGGGACGAATCCGTGCAGCTGGGTGGCGGAGCCGCCCCAGCCGTGCGCCAGGTAGACGAAGGGGCCGCTGCCCCAGGCCCGGCCGGTGACCGTACCGCCGTTGACGTCGACGGTGAACGGGGCGCCGTCGTACGGTCCGGTGAAGGTGGCGGCGGGTCCGGCCGGCACCGTGGGGGCGGTGCCGCGGCGGCGGGGCGGGGTGCACCAGAGCCGCAGCGCGAGCCGGCCACCGGCCTCCGGCGCCAGGTGTTCGAGGGCACGGAAGACGACCCGTAGTCCACCACTGGCGGCGGCGCGGCGAAAGGAACGAACGATCGTGCTTTTTTTGCGTCGGGCGTGTGGGCTGGTCATGGCGACTCCTCGGGTTGGGTACGTTCAGTCGGACGTGGCTCGGGCGGCGTCCAGCAGGGCCTCGAAGGCCCGTCGGGTCCAGGTCTCGGCGCGTGGGTCGTCCAGCAGGCGTTTCGCGTGGAAGGCGCCGAGCATGACGCTCTGAAGGTCGTGGGCGAACTGCTCGGGGTCGGCGGCCTCGCTGAACTGCCCCTCCGCGACGCCGGTACGGAAGATCTGCGCGATCACGTCCAAGAGGTCCTTGTGGTCGACCACCAGTTGGTCCCGGACCGGGCCGGGCTGGTCGTCGAACTCGGTGGACGCCGAGACGAAGAGGCAGGCCGAGGGGAGGCTGACACTGCGGTACCAGTTGTCGAAGAGCGCCCGCATCCGGGCCTCGCCCCGGGGTGCGCGCAGAGCCGGCCGGATCACCTCGGCGGTGAAGGCGTCCCGGGCGTAGCCGAGCACCTGGAGGTGCAGCGCCTCCTTGGAGCGGAAGTGCGCGAAGAGGCCGCTCTTGGACATGTCGAGCCGGGCGGCGAGCGAACCGATCGTGAGGCCGCCGAGACCGAGCCGACTCGCGACCTCGGTCGCCTCCGCCAGCACCGCCTGTCGGGTGGCCGCGCCCTTGCTCACCCGGTATTGATAGCACGACCGTTCGCATGTCGCCAAGGTCGCCCCGCCGCCCGAGGGCGATCGGGTCGGAGCCGACCGTGGGCCGGATTAACCTAGAAATCCTACCGTCAAAGTAGGTATTAGGTCAACGGAATCGCGCCCCGACGTGCGAAGAACGACATCGAAGGCATCAGACGTTGACACCACGACGGCCGCCGGGTGAACTCGACTCATGTCCAGCGAGCTGCGGCTGACGATCCGCGGCCACATCGACTTCGGTCGGGTGTGGTCGAGTTCCTGTCTGAGCTGACCGGCTGCCACCCCTCCCGTCGGCACGCCGTAACCGGCACCTGCCGACCGTGGGATCCACCTCGGGCCATCCGCCGCGCCAACCGGTGCCGCCGCCTACGCGTCGACCTGGCGCGGCACGCCAACGCGGGCTGTTCCCGCTGACCTCGACCGTCCCGGCCGTTTGCCGGTCGCGTCGCCGGGCCACCGCCCGCTGATCCCGCCACAAGGCACCCCGCCGTATCCCGCCGCACACCGTCGTGTTGGCGACCTCACGCACCGCTCCGCCGATGCGGGCGCTCCACCCTCCACGGTGGACCCGCAGCGGAGATCGTCGACGCCCAGCCGCGCCGCCGCCGGCGGCAGTTCTCCGATGGTTAGGAGAGACGCCATGACCATCACCGATGTCACCCCGATCGACACCCCGGCCGACGCCCCGATCGATACGGGGCGGTTCCGGGCACTGCTGCGCCGGCAGGCCGCCTCGGTGACGGTGGTGACCGCCGCCGGGGAACCGCCGGTCGGCTTCACCGCGACCTCGTTCACCTCGGTCTCGCTGCATCCGCCGCTGGTCTCGTTCTGCCTGTCCCGGACGTCGTCGAGCTGGCCGACCGTGGCCCGTACCGGGCACGTCGCCGTACACCTGCTGGCGCAGGGGCAGCACGAGGTGGCCCGTACGTTCGCGACCAGCGGCATCGACCGGTTCGCCCGGCACCCCGGATGGCAGCCCGGCCCGTACGGGGTGCCGCTGCTGGACGGGCCGGTGGCCTGGCTGGTGTGCCGGGTCGTCGAACGCGTGATCGCCGGTGACCACGCGATCGTGCTGGCCGAGCCGCTGGCTGGCGAGCAGACCGAGGACGGCGGGGCGCCGCTGCTCTACCACATGGGCCGGTACGCCTCGCTCGCCGCCTGATCCCCCACGTCCCTCCCTTCGATCCAGTCCGCCGGCCCGTCGGGCCATTCGTGCAGGAGTCCGCCATGTCATCTCCGCCCCTTTCCGCCCTGCCCCGTTCGGGGCCGCCGGTGCTCCGTCGGCGTACCTTCCTCGGCGCCGCCCTCGGGGTCGCCGTGGCCGGACTCGCCGGCTGTGCCGACGACGCGGCCCCCACGGTCCGGCTGGCCTTCGACGCGCCACTGCCGGCGGAGGTACCGGACGGCACGGTGCTGCGGGTCGGCGACAAGGAACTCCAGAAGGCGATCGAGTTCTCCGGCGAGGCGGGGAAGTTCAGCTTCGAGGTCTCCTGGGCGAACATCAGCGGCGGTCCACAGACTCTGGAGGCGTTCCGGGCCGACGCGCTGGACATCGGCTCGGTCGCCGACATCCCGCCGATCCACGCCGCCTGGACCGGGCTGCCCACCCGGATCGTCGCGGCCAAGTTCCGGCAGGACCCGGTCAACCACCCGATCTACCAGCTCGGCATCGCTCCCGGTGCCGGCGTCGGCAGCCTGGCCGACCTGCGCGGCAAGCGGATCGCCTACAGCCCCGGGCAGGCGCAGGGCGCGCTGGTGCTCCGGGTACTGCACCAGGCCGGACTGGCCAAGGAGGATGTCAAGCTGGTCGAGCTGGCCAGCACCGGCGACGTGTACCCGACCGCGCTGGCCAGCCGCCAGGTCGACGCGGCACCGATCGGCGGCATCAACATCAAGCGCTACCTGGCCAAGTACGGCCGGGACGGCGGCACCACCATCTCGCACGGACTGCGGGACGACCCCGGCCACCTCTACGCCCCGGAGCGCATCCTCCAGGACTCCGCGAAGGCGGCGGCGATCCGCGAGTACGTCCAGCGCTGGGCGCGGGCCTGGGTGTGGATCGAGCAGAACCCGGACGAGTGGATCGACCGGTACTACGTCCAGGACCAGGGACTGTCCCGAGAGGACGGTCAGTGGCTGGTCGACAACGCCGGGGTGCCGGAGATCCCGGCCGACTGGTCCGAGGTGATCGCCCGGCACCAGCAGACCATCGACCTGCTCGCCAGGGAGACCGGAAACAAGCCGCTGAACGCGGTCGACCTGTACGACCGGCGCTACGAGCCGCTCGGCGCCGCCGCGTTCGGGGAGGGGCTGAAGTGACCACCCAGGCTGATCCGGTGACCACCCGGCCGTCCCCGTCCCCGTCCCCGTCCCCGCCCCCGACCCCGTCTCCGGCTCCGGAGCGGAAGTCGGCGAGCCCGGCGGCGCGGCGACCGGATGCCCGCCGTCGACGGCGGCTCGGACCGGGCCGGCCGATCCCGTTCGGCGCGGCGGTCGGGCCGCTGCTGCTGCTCGCGGTCTGGTCGCTCGGCTCGCTGACCGGCCTGCTCGACGAGCGGACCCTGTCGGCGCCGTGGACGGTGCTGGCCACCACCGGTGACCTGATCGCCAGCGGGCGGCTCCAGGAGAGCCTGCTGATCTCCACCCAGCGGGCCGGGCTCGGCCTGGCCTTCGGGGTGCTGATCGGCACCGTGCTGGCCCTGGTCGCCGGGCTGAGCCGGTGGGGCGAGGCGGTGATCGACGGGCCGGTGCAGATCAAGCGGGCGATCCCGGCGCTGGCGCTGCTGCCGCTGCTGATCCTCTGGCTCGGCATCGACGAGCGGATGAAGGTCGTCACCATCGTGCTCGGCGTCTTCGTACCGGTCTACATCCACACCCACAACGGGCTGCGCAGCATCGACCAGCGTTACGTGGAGTTGGCCGAGTCGCTGCGGCTCCGCCCCACCCAGTTCGTCCGCCGGGTGGTGCTGCCGGGCGCGCTGCCCGGCTTCCTGCTCGGCCTCCGGTTCGCGGTGGTCTCCGCCTGGCTCGCCCTGGTCGTGGTCGAGCAGATCAACTCGACCAGCGGGATCGGCTACATGATGGAGCTGGCCCGACAGTACGGCCAGACCGACATCATCATCGTCGGCCTGGTGCTTTACGGCATCCTCGGACTGCTCTCCGACGGCGCCGTCCGGCTCGTGCAGAGGAGGGCCCTGTCATGGCGCCGCACCCTGGCGGACTGACCGTCCACACGGACGTACACGTCGACACCGAAGTACACGTCGACATCGAAGGGCACGCCGGCACCGGGTCGGTGGTCCGGGTGCGTGGCCTGACCCGGCGCTTCGGTGGGCGTACCGTGCTCGACGGGCTCGACCTGGAGATCGGCGAGAACGAGTTCGTCGCGCTGCTGGGGCGCAGCGGCTCGGGCAAGAGCACCCTGCTGCGGGCGCTCGCCGGGCTCGACCCGGACGTGGCCGGCGACGGGGAGGTCGACGTACCGGCGAACTCCTCGGTGATCTTCCAGGACGCCCGGCTGCTGCCCTGGCAGCGGGTACTGGCCAACGTGGTCCTCGGTGCCAGCGGCGCGGCGGCGGTCCGGCGCGGCCAGGAGCGGCTTGCCGAGGTCGGGCTGGCCGGGCGGGAGCGGGCCTGGCCCAACCAGCTCTCCGGCGGCGAACAGCAGCGGGTCGCGCTGGCCCGTGCGCTGGTCGGCGAGCCGAGACTGCTGCTCGCCGACGAGCCGTTCGGCGCGCTGGACGCGCTGACCCGGATCCGGATGCACGGCCTGCTCCGCGAGCTGTGCGAGCGGCACCGGCCGGCGGTGCTGCTGGTCACCCACGACGTGGACGAGGCGGTCGCGCTCGCCGACCGGGTACTGGTGCTGGAGGAGGGCCGGATCACCGTGGACACCCCGATCGAGCTGCCGGCGCCGCGCCAGCACCGGCATCCGCGCTTCCTGGAACACCGCGAGCGGCTGCTCGCCGCCCTGGGCGTCACCCAGGAACCGGCTTCGCCCGGCGGGCGCCCCGCGACCGAGGAGACTTCCCGATGAGCCGGCGACCGGGCACGCTGCACCTGAACGCGTTCCTGATGGGAGTCGGGCACCACGAGGCGGCCTGGCGGCTGCCCGAGAGCGACCCGTTCGCGCACACCGACGTCGGGCACTTCCAGGAACTGGCCCGGATCGCCGAGCGTGGCAAGCTCGACTCGCTGTTCCTGGCCGACAGCCCGGTGCTGTGGAACAACGTCGGCCGTCGGCCGTCCGGGGCGCTGGAGCCGACCGTACTGCTCACCGCGCTGGCCGGGGTGACCGAGCACATCGGACTGATCGCGACCGCGTCCACGACGTACAACGAGCCGTTCAACCTGGCCCGGCGGTTCGCCTCGGTGGACCATGTCAGCGGCGGCCGGGCCGGCTGGAACATCGTGACCACGGCCGGCGCGGACGCGGCCCGCAACTTCAACCTCGACGAGCTGCCCGCGCACCGGGACCGCTACCAGCGGGCCGCCGAGTTCATCGAGGTGTCGCGCAAACTCTGGGACAGTTGGGCCGACGACGCGGCGCTCGGGGACAAGGCGGCCGGGGTCTGGGGCGACCAGGAGCGGATCTACCCACCCCGGCACGTCGGGCGGTACTTCAAGGTGGCCGGGGCGCTCAACGTGCCGCGCCCGCCGCAGGGCTATCCGCTGCTGGTCCAGGCCGGCTCCTCGGAGGACGGCAAGGAGCTGGCCGCCCGGTACGCCGAGGCGGTCTTCACCGCCCAGCAGACCCTGGCCGAGGCGCAGGCGTTCTACACCGACCTGAAGGCCCGCACCCGAGCGCTCGGCCGGGACCCGGACGGGATCAGGATCCTGCCCGGCATCGTGCCGGTGCTGGGCGGAACCGAGGCGGAGGCGCACGCTCTGGCCGACGAGCTGGACCGGCTGATCGTGCCGGAGTACGCCAAGCGGCAGCTCGCCATCACGCTCGGCATCTCCCCGGACGACCTGCACCTGGACCGGGAACTGCCGGCCGAGCTGCCCGCCGAGGAGCAGATCGAGGGGGCGAAGAGCCGGCGTACCCTGGTCGTCGCGCTGGCCCGCCGGGAGCGGCTGACCGTACGCCAGCTCATCGGCCGGCTCGGCGGTGGTCGCGGGCACCGCACCTTCGCCGGTACGCCGGAGCAGGTCGCCGACGCTGTCGAGGACTGGTGGCAGAACGGGGCCGCCGACGGCTTCAACGTGATGCCGCCGGTGCTCCCCTCCGGGCTGGCCGCCTTCGTCGAGCAGGTGGTGCCGATCCTGCAACGGCGCGGGCTGTTCCGCACCGAATACGCCGGTCGTACCCTCCGGGACAACTACGGCCTGCCCCGCCCGGCCAACCAGTTTCGCGCCGACGCCCTCGCGACGTCCGTCTCCTAAGGAGTGACATGGTCGACTACCGGCCCTTTGGCCGTACCGGAGTCCTGGTCAGCCCGCTGACCCTGGGCGCGATGAACTTCGGCAGCCGGGGCAACCCGGACCACGACGACAGCATCCGGATCATCCACCGGGCCCTGGACGAGGGCATCAACGTGATCGACACCGCCGACGTCTACTCGCAGGGCGAGTCGGAGGAGATCGTCGGCAGGGCGCTCGCCGACGGTCGCCGGGACGAGGTCTTCCTGGCCACCAAGTTCCACGGCCAGATCGGCGACAGCCCGCACCACCGGGGCAACTCGCGGCGGTGGATCGTCCGGGAGGTGGAGCAGAGCCTGCGCCGGCTGGGTACCGACTGGATCGACCTCTACCAGGTGCACCGGCCGGAGCCGGAGACCGACTTCGACGAGACCCTCGGCGCGCTCAGCGATCTCGTGCACCAGGGCAAGGTGCGGTACATCGGCACGTCCACCTTCGAGCCGTCGGCGATCGTCGAGGGGCAGTGGATCGCGCAGCGCCGGGGGCGGGAGCGGGTGGTCAGCGAGCAGCCGCCGTACTCGATCCTGGCCCGGGCGGTCGAGCGCGAGGTGCTGCCGGTGGCCCAGCGGTACGGCCTGGCGGTCATCCCGTGGAGCCCGCTGGCCGGCGGCTGGCTCGCCGGCCGCTACCACCGGGGGCTGACCGAGCCGATCTCCCGGCGGGCGGACCGCTTCCCGGGCCGGTTCGACCCCCGGTTGCCGGCGAACGTGCGCAAGCTGGCGGCGGTGGAGGCGCTCGGCACCCTCGCCGCCGAGGCGGGACTCTCGCTGATCCACCTGGCCATCGCCTTCGTGCTGGAGCATCCGGCGGTCAGCTCCGCGATCATCGGTCCCCGGACGCTGGAGCACCTGGAGTCCCAACTCGGTGCCGCCAAGGTGACGCTCTCCCGGGACGTGCTCGACCGGATCGACGAGATCGTGCCGCCCGGCACCACGCTGAACCCGGCCGACACCGGCTACCAGCCGCCGGCGCTGGCCGATCCGGCGGCGCGTCGCCGGTCGGCCGGCTGACCCGGCCGCACCGACCATCCGGGAAGGTTGTCGGCGGCCCGCTCGGCCTGCCGTCAGACGGGGATGCCGGACGCCGGGCCGGAGCGGCGTCGGTCGCGACCCCGGGGCGGTCCGGCCGGCGCGGCCTGGCCTGGCCGGTCCGCCGGGGCGTGCCAGTCCGGCAGCACCGCATCGGCGACGGTGAACGAGCTGAAGTCGGTGGTCCGCCGGAAGGCCGGCAGGGTGTAGAGATCCCGCGCGTACGCCCACAGGTGCGGGTAGGCCGCCAGGCCGGGGCAGATCGTCCGGCGGGAGTTCGGTCCGACGTCGAACCGGACCAGGGTCACCCAGAGCCGGATGTCCGCCTCGGTCAGGTGCGGACCGACCAGGTAGCGCCGGGTCGCCAGCCGGGCGTCGAGGGTGGCGAACGCGTCGAGCAGCGTCGCTCGGGCGGCGGCACCCTCCGTACCCGGCCGGGCGACGGCCTGCGCTCCGTGGTTGACCGCCGGGCCGAGCCAGGCGTCGTACTCCTCGATCTCGTCGCGGTACTCCTCCGGGTACGTCTCGACGATCGGGGTGGCGTGCCGGCGGAACGCGGTGGCGAGGTCGATGCCGATCGTCCGGAAGTCGTTGCTGACCACCCCGGCGGTGGCCCGGTCCCACAGCATCGGTACCGAGACGTGGCCGTCGAAGCCCTCCTCGGTCGCCTCGTACGCCTGGCGGAGCAGGGCGAACCCGTTCACCGGGTCCGGCCCGTGCTGCTCCCGGAACGCCCAGCCGCGCCCGTCCCGATGGTTGTCCACATAGGAGACGCTGAGCACGTCGGTGAGCCCGGCGAGGGCCCGGGTGATGGTGACCCGCTGCGACCACGGGCAGAACCAGCCGGCGTAGAGGTGGTAGCGGCCGACCCGGGGAGTGAAACCGGCCGGGCTCTCCTCGGTGATCCGTCCGGTGAACCGGTAGCGCGGGCGCGGGTCGTCGGCCCGCGTGGCGATCCGGTATTCGCCGTAGGTGGCGGTGTCGACCGGGCTGGCCAGCCGACTGAAGCGCGACAGTCTCGGCATCGGAGACCTCCGGTGGCTCGGCGCGGGCTAGCCGACCTAATCCTATGTGGGAAGTAGGATATGCGTCCAGATCCCCGGGACGAGTGGAGTCGCTCCGGCCGCGCGTGGCGGCATAATGCGGGGGTGCGAGCTGACCTGGACGCGCGCCGGAACCGGTCTCCGGTGGCGGTCGCGGCGCCGCGCCGACCGAGGCGGTTCCCGGCGCGGCGTACGGTGCGTGCAGTGGCCGCGCTGCTGGCAGTCGGCCTGGTCGCCCCGGCCGGCGCCCCGGCAGCGGCCACCCCGTCGAGCCGGTACGCTGCCGCGCGCTGCGGCCCGAGCGTCACCGACGCGCTCTCCGCCGCCCCGTGGCCACTGACCCGGCTCCGCCCCGATCTGGCCTGGCCGTTGAGCACCGGAGTGGGAGTCAGGGTCGCGGTCGTCGACTCCGGCGTCTCCGCCGACCACCCCACCCTGGCCGGCAAGGTGCTGCCCGGCCGGGACCTGCTCTCCGGCTCCGGCGGCGACGGCCAGTGCGACGAGAACGGGCACGGCACCCTGATCGCCGGAATCATCGCCGGCCGGGAGGCGGTCAGCGCCGGCTTCCGCTTCTACGGCGTGGCACCCGGAGCCGAGATCGTGCCGGTACGCGTGCTCCGCGACCAGCGCAGGTCGGAGGAGGCCGACCTCTCCGGGCGGATCGCCGAGGCGATCCGGTGGGCGGTCGCCGACGCCGACGCCGACGTGGTCAACCTGTCGCTGACCACCCCGCCGACCCAGCAGTTGCAGGCGGCCATCGCGCACGCCATCGCCCGGCGGGTCGTGGTGGTCGCCGCCGCCGGCAACACCGGCGAGTCGGGTGTGGAGGCAGGCCAGCCCACCTTTCCGGCGGCCTATCCCGGGGTGATCGCGGTCGCCGGGGTGAACGCCGCCGACGCGCACGTGCAGTCGTCGACCAGCGGCGACTTCGTGGACGTGGCGGCACCCGGCGAGCGGATCGCCGGCCCGGCGGCGGCCGGCGGGGGCTACCTGTTCACCGCCGAGGGGGGCACGAGCTTCGCCACCGGGTACGTCTCCGGGCTGGCCGCGCTGATCCGGGCGTACGACCCGACGCTGTCACCCGGCCAGGTGGCGGACCGGATCACCCAGACTGCCGACCACCCCGACGGGCTGTGGAACTCCCAGGTCGGGCACGGGCTGATCAATCCGGTACGCGCGGTCGGCGCCCTGCGCCCGGCCGACGCACCGGACCCGGGAGCCGCCGGCAGTGTGTCGCGCCCGGTCGCCCGCCCGTCCCCACTGCGCGCGGTGAGCGTCGCATCCGGGGTGATCGCCGTGGTCGGCGTCGCGCTGGCGCTACTGCTCCTGGCGTCCGTACCGGTCATCCGACGGGGACGGCGCCGTGGCTGGCGGACGGCGCGAAAGGCCGCGGCCGAACCGTCCCGGACGGGCCGGCAGTGACCGCGGCAGCACGAACGTCGACGTCTCGCCCAGATGGTGCACGGCGGCGGTTGCCGGCCGGCACACTGTCCATTCTCGAACGAGCGGGCGCCGCCACCGGTGCCGAGCAGGGCTTTCGGCAGCGTCCGGTCGCCGCCACGACCGGGCGTCGCGGATGATAATGTCCCGGCATCGTCGACCTGGAGGTTGAGGCGTGGCCAGTGGGTTCAGCCGGGTCACGGTAGTAGCGCCACGCAGTCGCGTCGATCTCGCGCTGCCTGCGGACGTACCACTGGCCGATCTGCTGCCGACGGTGCTCGGCTACGCCGGCGACGAGTTGGCCGACGACCCGGCGGCGCGCAACGGCTGGACGCTGTCCCGGATGGGCGGTGCGGCGCTGGACAGTTCGCGCAGTCCCGCCCAGCTCGAGGTACGCGACGGCGAGCTGCTCTACCTGCGGCCCCGGGGTGAGGAGGCGCCGCTACCGGTCTTCGACGACGTGGTCGACGCCGTCGCCACGGCCGCCCGGGAACGCACCGGCCGGTGGAGTCCGGCCGCGACCCGGGCGCTCGGCCTCACCCTCGGGGTGCTGGCACTGGTCGGCGGCGCGGTCGCAGTGCTGCTCGCCGGCCCGCCGCAGCTTCCGGGCGGCCTGGTCGGGCTCGGCCTCTCCGCCGCGCTGCTGCTCGGCGCGGTGGTGCTGGCCCGGGCGGTCGGCGACGCGCGGAGCGCCACGGTCTTCGCGCTGGTGGCGCTCGTTTACGCGGCCGTCGGGGGCCTGTTGGTGGTGGCCGAGGACCGGACCGTCGGCCAACTCGCCCCGCCGCACGTGCTCGTCGCCGCGACCGCGGTGGTGCTGGCGGTGGCGGCCGCCGCGATCGGTGTCGGCGACGCCGAACCGGTCTTCCTGTGCGGCGCTGCCTGCGCGGCGGCGCTGCTCGTCGCCGCCGCCATCCGGGTGCTCTTCGACGTGGGCACCCCGGCCGCGGCGGCGGTCACCGTGACGCTGGTCTTCGCGACGCTTCCGCTGCTGCCGATGTTCGCCTACCGGCTCGGCCGGCTGCCGGATCCGTCGGTGCCGAGCGATCCCGAGCATCTCCGCCAGGACGAGCACTCCGTCGACGGCCGCCAGACGCTCACCCGCTCCGACCGGGCCGCCGCGTTCCTGGCCGGCATGCTGAGCGCGCTGGCGATCATCGGTGCCGTGGCCGCCGTCGCCGTCTCCTCCGACGGCATCCGAGGGCTGGCCCTCTGCGTCGTACTGGGGTTGACGATGATGGCCCGGGCCCGCTGGTTCCTGAGCCGGGCGCAGCGGCTGCCGCTGCTGGGCGGCGGCGCCGTGGCACTGGCCGCTGCCGTGGTCGCCGCCTACGACGACCTCGGCCTCGCGTGGCGCCTCACGCTCCTCCTCGGGGTGCTGCTGGTGATCGCCGCGATCAGCATCGGCTTCGCGCTCGCCGGAGGACGCCGGCCGAGTTCACCGGTCTGGGGGCGCACCCTGGACATCCTTGAGGTGGTACTGATCCTTGCCATCTTCCCGCTGGCGGTCTGGGTCGGCGGCCTGCTCGGCTGGATCCGCGCCATCCGCGGCTGACCGCCCGACGTCGGCCGCCGCTCGGCTGTGCTCGGCGCCATGGCGGCGGGGGCAGTCAGCCGAAGAGTTGGCGTTCGAATCGGGTCGGGGTGAGCCAGACATACCGGGTGGATCCGCCGCCGAACGCGGCGACCATCTCGTTCCGCATGGTGCACAGCGTCGACCACCCTTCCCTGGGCAGGTCGAGCGCCGAACCGACCAGCGCCGCCTCCGGCTGGGTCAGCCGCTGCACCAGCACCACGTCGGCGCCGGCCAGCACCGGTACGCCGGCCGGAGTCAGCCGGGGCAGCACGGTGAGTTGGGTCTCCCAAGCCCGGGTCGGTGGCCGCCGTTCCGGGCCGTGCACGCCGACGTCGCGGAGCCGGAGCAGCGGTCGGGCCAGGGCGGCCGGCTCGTCGCCACCGGGATAGGCCGAGCGCCACACCCGGTCACCGGCGCCACCGGCGGCCCTGTCCAGGGCGAGCCAGTGCGCCATCGTGGCAATCGTGCCGACCGCCGCCGGATTGACCGCGTCCACGGCTTCGACCGCGACGCGCGCGCCATGGCCGAGACAGCGGAACAGCAGCACCTGGGCGGTCCACCAGTCGCCGACGAACGCCACGGTGAGCGGCTCGGGGCGGAACAGGCGCAGCGGCACCGGCTGGTTCGCGCCGTCCCGGCCCAACATCACGCCGATGGCGTCGACGTCGACGGCGAGCCGGCCGAGCAGGTCGCCGACGAGCCGGCGCTCCGGGGCTACGGTCTTCGGATCACCGGTCGGCATCGCACCTCCCCGAGGCATCCGGTGCTGTTCCGGTCGCGGTCCCGGACAAGGCCGGGTCCGGCCGCGCCGGTCGACGGGTCGAGATCACCGGGAAACCAGTCCCAGCGTGGCGCCGGTCGGTGCGGTCGCGTACACCCCGGTGGCGTGCTCACCGTTGAGTCGGACGAGTCGGACGCCCGCGCTGGCGGCGTTGGCCAGCAACTGCCGGACACAGGCATCGACCGACTCCGGTGCCGCGGTGACGCGTACCAGGGTCCGGGCCGTTGCCGCTCCGCGGTGCGGGGTGCCCGAGTCATGGCGGCGACCGAACACCACCGCGACGCTCACGTCGACAGCGGACGGAACCTGCGTCAGCGCCCGCAGCAGGTCCACCGACGTGTTCGCCGCCTTGCCCACCGAAATGTTCGCCGAGGGTTTCGCTGGCGGGTTTCCTGGTGGTTTCGCCGGCCAGGAGCGTACCGCGAAGCAGACCTGCACCCGGTGCTGTCCCTGCCAGCGTGACCACCGTTCCTGGGCCGGTACGGGCGCTGCCACGCCGTCCAGGCCGCACGAGTACGCCAGCGCCTGGCGCAGGCCGTCCCCGTCCAACACGGTGTGTTCGATGCCGAGGTTGGTCAACCCGGTGCCCACCCGCGCGAGCGCGGCGGCGAGCGCGCGGTGTACGCCTGCCGGCCCGCCCCCGCGATCCGCCGCCATCGGCACCGCGTCGGGGGCGGCGAGCCGGGTCGCGATCCACACATCGTGGTGCGCCGGGACCGAGAGCATCCGGCACAGCTCCAGATAGGACTGCGTGGCAGCGGTGCGCGGGTCGACGTCGGCGACCGGCAGGGCCGAGTGCCGCACGACGACCTGTAGGGTACTGGCCGGCAGTGCCGGATCGGCCGCCAGGCCGGCGAGCCAGTCGAGCCGCAGCGTCGCGCGGTGGTCGCCGGAGAGCGCGTCGGGGTGGCGCACCGCGATCGCCGCGAACCAGCCCAGCGCGTCCTGGCCCACCCCGATCGTGCCGGACCGGTCGGTGACGGTGGTGGTGCTCGGCCCCGGCGGAAGTATGGCCAGCAGTGGATCGTACGCCCAGGCGCGGTGCGGCGAGCGCAGTCTGGCGCGGCGTCGGCGGGCCAGCCGGAGCCGAGCACCCGCGACCTCGTACCACCAGCGTCCGCCGGACCGACCGAACGTGCCGACGAGCAGGACGGCGGCGACGGCCCCGGTCAGCGCACCCTGCCCCGGCGAGAGTGCGTAGACGGCCGTGCCGACCGCGAAGAGCGTCAGCTCGACCGCGACGAGCTGTACCGTGCCGAACCGGCCCGTGGGTCGACCGACAGCCATCAACTCCGGCATGGTCCACACTGTACGGCCCAGCGGTATGATGCCGCATCGGGTCGAAGGCAGGGTGGCGATGCGCAGTCGTCGGGAACAGGTCCAGGCATACCGGTTTCTCATCCGGCGGATCGTCTCCGCACTACTCTCCGGCGAACCGGAGACGAACGAGCTGCCGATGCGGCGGTTCGCCCTAGCGATGCTCGGCAGCCTGCTGGTCGCGGTGCTGCTCTTCGCCGGGTTCGGCGTCTACGGGCTGCTCAGGCCGGGCGGTCGTCAGCCGGTGGAGAACGCGATCATCGTGGAGCGGAACACCGGAGCGAAGTTCATCTACACCCAGGGTCGGCTGCACCCGGTGCTCAACTGGACGTCCGCACTTCTCATCCTGGGTCAGCCGGAGCCGGCCGTGCGGACGATGGCGGAGAGCTCACTTCGGATGGTGCCGCGTGGGCTGCCGATCGGGATACCCGGCGCACCCGACTCGCTGCCGGCGAAGTCGGCCCTGCTGGGCCTGCCGGTCAGTGTGTGCAGCGCGCCCCGCTCGCTGACCTCGGTCGCCCGCGCCACGCATGTGCTGGTCGGCTGGGCGCCCAGCGGTGGCACGCCGGTCGGCCGGCAGGGCCTGCTGGTCAGCGTCGACGGCGGCGAGCGCTACCTGCTCTGGGACGGGCACCGGCTGCGGGTACGCGGCAACGGCGTACTCGCCGCGCTGGGCTGGGCCGGGATCGCCCCGGTGGCGGTGGGCGAGGCATTCCTCAACTCCGTACCGCCGGGGCCGGACCTAACGGCGCTTGCGCCGCCGGGCGCCGGCACACCGGCCCGGCAGTCGGTCGCGGGCGAGGCGACCCGGGTCGGCCAGTTGTTCCGGGCGGCCGGCAAGTCCTATGTGATGCTCGCCGACGGGCTCGCCCCGGTCGGCGCGGTCACCGCCCGGCTCCTCGAAGCCGTCGGGCATACGGCCAGGGAGATCCCGGCGCAGGAGGCCGGCCGGGTGATCGTGGACACCCCGGCCGAACCGCCCGGGCTGCCAGACGAGGTCCCCGAGGTACGGGGCGCCCAGATCTCGACCCCGATGGTGTGCGCGAGCTACCGGGACGACGGCGGTGCGGCGGAGCATCCCGTCACCGTCGAAGCCTTCGGCAGGGTCCCCGAGGAGGTCCCGCCGATCGACGAGCCGGCGACGGAGGTGCGGGCCGGGGCGGACGGGGTCCGGCCGGCGGACCGGGTCGCACTGCCGGGCGGGCACGCGGCCCTGGTGCGGGCCGCCAACCCGATCGGCGCCAACGCCGCCGGCAATGTCTATCTCGTCACCGACCAGGGGTTGAAGTTTCCGCTGTCCCGCCCGGAGTTGGAGAAGGTGCAGACCTCGCTCGGCTATGCGGGTGCCCGGCCGGTGCAGGTGCCGGCGAGCATCCTGGCACTGCTGCCGACCGGGGTCGCGCTCGACCCGGAGGCCGCACTGCGACTCTCACCACTGCCGACGGTCGGCCCGGCAGGCCCTACAGCCGGGTCCGCTGCCCCGGCGCCGGACCCAACGCCAGGGCCGAGCTGACGCGCGCCGAGGACCAGGGGCCGCGCCATGCGTGAACTCGGCCCCGGTCCCCGCCGCCGTGTCTGGGTGTGTGGGACCGGCGCCGGCCGGTGCGGCACTACCTGGGGGAGGGACGGTACTCGTTCTTGCCAGTCCCGGCCCCACCGTCGAGAACGACCCGATTGTTCTCCTCCCGGACCCGCATGTAGAGCCGGTCGTTGAACGGGTTCGGCCATTCGCGGTCGACGCCGTACTGCCCCGGTTCGGGCTGCCCCGCCTGGGTCAGTCCCTCTCGCGAGTCGATCAGCGCCTTCATCAGAAGCGCCTGGAACCCGATGTTCGTTTTGGAGAGCCCCTCGGTGAACTTCGCGTTCAGATACAGGTTCATGAATTGCGAGTACTGGCCGCCGTCGATGAGGAGAGTCGGGTTGCCGAGTCCGATCCGGGATAGGAACATCGTTAGGCTGTACGCCAGGTTCACCCAGGCCGCGTAGCTGAAACACGCCGAAACGAACGCGGTGGACAGGTAGGTGTGTGCCCGGTTCGCCATCGTCGCCGTGACCGCCACCGCATTGGACTGGTTCGCGATCTGGGAGGTGTACGCGTCGTAGAACTTCCCCTCCCAGCTCTTGTCCGCCGCCCTGCCCGCGTAGTCCAGGTCGCGGTCGAAGCCGCGCGGGCCCATGTTGTCCCGCACCTTGTCGCTCGCCATCTGGATCTTCTGCCACATCTGGATGTCGTCGAGTACGGCGAACGGCACCGTCGACGCCTCCCTCATGAACCGCGTGGACTCGGCCAACACCCGTTCCGCGAGCTCCAGCAGCCCGCGGACGTGCGCGGGGATGATGATCTTCCAGCTGCTTGTATTGATCCTGTTGGCCTCCTTCTGGAGTTCCCCCAGGATTTCGGACAACTTCCGCAGCAGCTGTTGCAGTTGCTCGCGCGTTTCGGGCACACCGAGGCTCCCGATGTCCGGTATCAGCCCCTTGTTGTTCGCCCAGGACTCCCGCAGCAGACGCTCGATTCTGGGCAGCAGGACTGGGACGCCTGGGATGATCATCGCTTCATCCCCGGTGAGTTGCCGGCTGGATGCTGAGGGTTGGCGGTGATCGCGTCCTGTAGCTTGCGGAGGCGTTGCACGGCCTGCTGCTCCTCGGCCTGGAACTTGTCGTTGGCGATCAGGAGGAACTCGCCGATCGTCGACCAGACCGCCGCGCCCTCCGAGTAGCGTGCGGTCATCTTCGCGACGAGCGCCTCGTGCTGGGGCATCAACTCAGCGAAGATGCCGGGTTCGCTCAGACTGCGGAACCGGGACCGGCTCAGCAAGGAGCCGGCGTCGGCCAGATTCTTCGACTCTTCCTGCCACTTCTTGCTATGCCTCTGTGCTCGCTCTGCGTTAAACGCGAAGGTGTCGCGATCGGCCATGGGTGAGGATCCCTTCGGTCCTGGCGGGTGGGAGGCTGGATGGAGGCGGTCAGGTCGGCCGGATCATGGCCAGCAACTCCGCAGTCAGCGCCTGGAGCCGCACGGTCGCCGCCGTCGGCGCGGCGATGCCGTCGGGCAGCTCGGCTCGGGCGGATGCCAGGGCCCGGTTGAGCTCCTCGGTCAGCTCCTCGGCCGACAGCTCGGCCGCCCAGTGCGGGTCCACGGCGCACGACAGGGTGCCGTCGGAGCGCAGGGTCAGCGTCAACTTGCCGAACCCGGTGACGCCGGTGCCCTGGGGTGGTTCCATGTCGGCGGGGTCGAACGGCTCACTCAGCACATCGTTGAACTCCCGCAGCACCGCGTCGAGCGGGCGCGGCGTGATCCGTGCGGCGCTTTCCATCATCGAGTTGACGCTCTGCCGCAGCGCGTCGGCGTAGGGCTCCAGCTCATCGGGTGTCCCAGTCGACTCGCCGGTCTCCGATTTCGTACGTTCATCGAGCGCCTCGGACCAGTGTTCCGCCCGCTTTTCGACCGCAGCCCGACCCGCCTCGGTGACAGCCGCACCGATCGACTCCGACCCGAGTGTTCGCTGCCAGTCCTGGCCGACGTCGATCGACTCGGGCAGGCCGTCCGGGCCGAGTACGAGCCGTACAGTTCCGCTGCGATCGGTGGTCTCGACCCGCCCGGGTGCCGTGGCCCGGATGGCGGCGGCGGTCATTTCCACCCATGCCAGGTCCTGCGCTATCTCTCGAAGCTCGGGCGGGAAGTTGTCAGCCATCGGCGATCTCCTCGTCGGGTGAATGGCAACCTAACACCGGGGGCCGCGTTAGACGGCGGGCCTTTGGTCAAGAGTCGGTAGCGTACGGTGCGGAGCCAGCAAGCCGGCAGCATCGACCTCGCGGATGAGACTCGCGGTGGCATAGCCATGCGGATCCCAGGGTCACGAGCGCCGTGCCCGGCGGATCAGCCGCTCGCACTCGGCCACCTCGGGCGGGGTCAGGTCGCCGGCCGCCTGCCCGTACGCCTCGCGGGCCTGTAGCTGGGTGGCGCGGAGCACCCGGGTGACCACCTCGCCGAGCCGGACGTGGTTGTACTGACGCAGCGCGCCGCCGCGCAGCCGGACCTCGGTGACCGAACCCGACCCGGTCACTCGGACACTCACCCGGCGGTCCCGGCTGTGCCCCTCCACCTCGGTCGCGGCGAGGCGGCGCAGTGCGCCGTCCATCCCGTCGAGCGCGGCAATCGCCCGTCGGGCCATCTCCTCGTATCGTGTCTCGTCGTGCGGTGAGTACACCAGCGGTTCGAGGTCGTCCGCGTCGTCGTGCCCGCTCACCCGTCGGCCCTCCCCACCACTCCGCCGGGCAGACCCGGCAGTTCCGCCCCGGCATCCGGTGCCAGGTCGGCGGTTCGCCAGTCGTCCGCGCCGGCCCGCTCCCGACCCGGCCCGGCGTGCTGCGGCGCGGGCGCCGCCACCTCGACGGCGAGTGCGCCGAGGGCGTCGCCGAGGACCTGTTGCGCGGCGGCGACCGCGGCCAGGACCGCCTCCTCGACCACCGCCGGTTCGTGTCGGGCGATCGTCTTCGCGAACGTCACGGTGACCACGATGCCCTGGCCGTCGACCACGGCCGTGACGAGACGGGCGGAATCGGTGCCCTGGTAGGTGCCGGCCAGCAGCCGTTGCCACTCCGCCTCCGTCCGGGCTATCGACGCCTCCAGCGCTGCCAGTTCGGTGGCGGGCATCTCCACGGTGGAGGCGCTCGGATCGGGCGGCTGGTCTGTCGACATCGCAACCTCCGCAGCGTTGGGAGTCGGCCCGGTCGGCACTATATTTTACCGAGACAATCTCGATGTTCCTCCGCACGATGCACGGTCACATACTTGGAGGATGGCGTTGAGCACTTTGGATGGTTCCGGCTCTGTCGGCGGGCCCGAGTTCCGGGCAGACCTGCCGGAGCTGCAGACGGCGGCCACCCGGATCGCGAGCCTCGCCGATGACTATCGTGGCTCCTTCACACCGATCATCGGCGCGGTCGAGGGCACAGTGGCGGGCAACGCGGGTTTGCCCAGCTTCAGCACGATGTCTCACTTCTACACCGCCGTCGTCTCGGCCGCGATCCGGACCGTCGCCGACGAGCTGGACACGCAGGCGGTGCAGGTCCGGCAGGCGGCGCAGCACTTCGAGGAGGTCGACCTGGAGCAGCGGCAGCGGGCCGCGGCGCTGCACTTCGACCCCCGACTGGGCTCGGGACCGGGGGTGGCGTGATGGGCACGGTGACCTTCATGGGCCTGCAACTGTCGAACCCGGCCGTGATCAGTTCACTTCTCACCCCCGTTGTCCAGTCCTTCGTCAACAGCATGACCAACACCACGACCAACTTCGGCACCGCGTCCACACTGCCGAACCTGGTCGGCGCGACCGGCACCGCCCAACAGGATCGCCGTACCATCGCGTTGAACGCGTTGCAGCAGGTCATCGGCGCGGTCGCGCAGGCCCAGTTGACCACCAAGACCAGCGGCACCCAGTTGCAGACCACGAAGACACAGCTCGACGCGATCGTCGCCAGCGCGACCGCGAGCGGCTATCAGGTGCTGCCGACCGGACAGGTGGTCCCCGGCCCGGCCCAGCGGGCGCACTGCGTGGCCACCTGGTCGCACGGTGGCGCCGCCAAGTGGGCGATGTACCAGGCGAGAGCGGCGCAGTACACGGCGCAGATCCAAGCCACCACCACGCAGGCGTCGACGTTGGACACACAGCTCACCGCGGCGCTGGTGAAGCTGGCCACCGACTACCTCACCAGCCTGTTCACGAAGCAGTCCGGCGCGGCGACCACGTCGCTGCCGACCGTGCCAGGTGTCCAGCCGGCACCGATCCTCCCGACACCGACCCTTCCGACACCGATCAGCCCCGGCATCGGCCAGATGCCGACGACGCTTCCCGCCGTCGCCGAGCCGGTCATCACCGCCGATGCCGGTCTGCCGGGCGCGACCGCCCTGGCCGGGGCGGGCGGTCCCCTCGGTGGCGCGGGCGCCAGCCTGGCCGGGGTGAGCCTGAGCGGGGCGCCGGCCGGCAACTCCGCCGCGACCATGCAGGGTGGTGCCGCCGGGGTCGGCGTCGGCATGGCCGGGATCGGCGCCCCGGGGGCCGGCACGTCGGCTGGAGCCGGCCGGGCGGTCGCCGGTGCCGGTGTGCCCATGATGGGCGTCGGTGGCTTCGGTGGTCATGCCAGTGCCGGTGAGCCCGACGAGCACGAGGCCACAGGCTGGCTGGTCGAGGATGGCGATTCATGGCACCCGGGCGACGCGCCGGACGGGGTGATCGGCTGATGGCGGCTGGCCAGCCCGGCTTCGACACGGCGATGCGTCAGGTCGGCGAGTTGCAGGTCGACGTCGCTCACCTGGAGCGGGTCAGCGAGTACCTCCGGGTCCTCCAGGACCAGATTCCACACGTGCGGCAGACGGTCCAGTCGGCGCACGAGGTGGTCGATTCAGGTGGCCAGCACCGGCACAGCGCCCTCGGCAGCTTCAACATCGACGAGGTGAACCATCCCGAGATGGACGGTCTCGTGCGGCGTCTACGGCGTACGCACGACGCGGTCGCGGGCAACCTCGCTGATCTGGAGAGCTGCCTGCGGGACACCGCGCAGGCGGTCGCGGCGATCGCGAAACTCTACGACACCGTGGAGGAACGCAACCGGCTCGCCGCGGCCGACGTTCTCAAGCGACTTCCGCGCTGAGGAGGGCACCCCGTGTCGAAGCCGGCACCGAGTTGGGAAGAGATCGTCAGCTGGGTCACCATCGCGAGTAACTACGCCATGGTGGCCGAGGCGGAGCAGCGATGGACCGCCGCGTTCACCCAGATCGACACGCTGCGCGACCGGCTAGCCGATCTCTCGGCAAAGACCACCGACTGGAAGGGTGGCGGAGCCGACGCCTTCCGGGCGCACCTCGGGGCGTTGATCCGCGCATTGGCGGTGACGAGTGAGCGGCACCGCACCATCGTCCACGGGCTGAACGAGACCGCCGCCTACCTGCGACAGGCGGTCCGGACGATCCCCATCCCCAGTTGGATGTACGAGACCGTACAGGCGGAGCGGCAGAGCTTCGACCAGGGTGGCGTCTTCGTGGAGGTGGCGCCGGGGTCGTTCTGGCAGGGCCTGGAGCGGTGGGTCTCCGGCGGCTACCCGATCGCCAACGAGCTCAGGAAGGACGTCGAGGAGTTCATCCGGAACCACGAGGAGCAGGCCCAACAGGCGTACCGGGTGCTGCGCCAGGGCTACGGCAGTGCGATGACCCACTTCCCGGAGAGCGGCACCAGGGCGGCCGTGCCCGGCGCGGACTCGGCGCAGAGCGCGGCGAGAAACGGCTCGGGCAGGGGAGCCGGCGCGGACAAGGCCACCGGCAAGCAGCCGGGCACGGCCCAGCAGACGGCGCAGAATTCGCAGGCCCAGCAGCAGGCCGCAACGGCTGCCACGACGACGCCCACCACGACGACACCCACCACGACACCGGAGACACCGCCGGTCGCCACGCCGGGCGTCACCGATCCGAGCACGGATCCTGGCTACAGCCCCGACCCGCTCCCGGATATCGACCCGGACAGCGGCTTCGATCCAGACGACTCGAAGTTCGGTCTCGCCGGGGTCGGCAGCGATCTCGGCTCCGGCGGCGGGATCGGCGGCCCGGGCCTGGGTGGCGGGCTGGGTGGCGGGATCGGCGGCGGCGCTGCCGGCCTCGGTGGGCTGGGTGGCGGCAAGCTGCCGCCGATAGGGCCGGCGGTGACCCTGCCGGAGGGGGTGATGGCGGCCGCCGCAGCCGCCCGTGACCGGCGCCTCGCCACCCCCGCCGTCGGCGGCGGAGCGGCCGGGATGGGGGCGATGCAGGGAATGATGCCGATGATGGGCGCCCCGGGTCTCGGGCCGCAGGGAGACCAACAGACGGCGAACAACGAGTGGCTCACGAACGAGCCTGCGGAGACGTTCGGCCCGGACCGGTCTACGCCGCCAGGGGTCATCGCCTGACGGCGGTGCTCCGGGCGTTCCGCGCTCGGCACCGTCCATCGTGCTGCCGAGCGCGGAACGATCGATCAGCGGCCGCTGTTTCCCATCACCGAGGCGGCCCGACGGTCGGCGTCCTGGAGGGCGGTGCTCGCATCCACGACCACCGTGCCCGCCTTCAGCACCACCTGGTGGAAATCGGTCCACAGTTGCTCCATCTGGAGCTTCCAGGCATCGAACTCGGTCCGGGCGTCACTCTCCCACGGGAGTTTCGCCAGCTCACCCACGAAGTCCTTGGTGGTGGTCTCGATGATGGTGCCGTGCTTCTTGAGCGCCTCGGCCGCAGCGTGGGCTTCGCTGTGGACCATACGGATCTGGTTGCTCATGACTTCCTCCGCTCGAACCGTTGGGTCATCCGCGTGGATGTCGCCGGGTCGGATCGCCCACCGACCGGGTGGCTGCCCGGCGAGTAGCGACTACGCGATGTTGTAGACGTTGATGTTGTTGACGGAGTCGGTCATGATGTCGGTCGCCTCGGCGTACGTGCGGTTCACGTCCTCCAGGCCGCCCCGCATCTCGTCCATCTTGTTCTGGAGGCGGCGGGCGCCGGCGACCATTTCCTGGGCGACCTCGTAGAACTTGTTTGCCGAATCGCCCTCCCAGCCTTTCGCCCTGAGCTGCTGCACCGTCTGGTCGATGTTCTTGACCTGGAACTCGATCGCGCCACGGGCCTGATCCACGAGCTGTGCGGCCTGCCGGGCGTTACCCTCTTCGTGGGTGAATTGCTGCGCCACGCTACCCTCCGGAAACTAGGCAGAGGTCGGGACGCCATCTCGTCGGCGTCTCCCACTCGGTCAGGCTAGCCGATAGCCGCGACGGTGCGCGCCGTCCACATTGGCGATATGCGAAGCCGTAACCGGATGTTTCCACACCGCTTGCGCCGTACGCCGTTCGTGGCCGCTCATTGTGGATCAAGCCATGCGGTCTGCACCAGGTTGACGCCGTCGCTGCGCCGGACGAGGGTGCCGCGCCCCGGTGGCTGCTGGCTGGGGCGTACGTGTCCGAGCACCGCGCCCTCGTCGGGATTGCCGGACATCAGCAGCCCCGGTGTGTTCAAGTCGGTGAGCTGCTGGAGAATCGGCTCGTACATCGATCGCCCGACCCCACCGCACCGGCGGGCCAGGATCAGGTGCAGCCCGATGTCCCTGGCGGGCGACAGCAGGTCAACCAGCCCGTTAAGCGGATTACCACTGCTGCTGGCGACCATGTCGTAGTCGTCGACCAGAATGTAGATCTCCGGACCGGTCCACCAGGAACGGTTACGCAGTTGCTCGGTCGTCACGTCCGGGCCGGGCAGCCGCGCGGTCAACGCCTGGTGTATGCCGCCCACCATCGCCGTCGTGGTCTGAGCGGACGGCGTGTAGTCGAGCAGGTGCTCTCCCTCGACCGTGCCCAGCAGGGTACGCCGGTAGTCGACGATCACCAGCTTCGCCTCGCCCGGCGGGTGGCGTTCCACGATCGTCCTGGCGATCAGCCGGAGCAGGTTCGTCTTGCCGCACTGGGCGTCGCCGAGCACGATGAGATGCGGCTCGGCCTCGAAGGCCAACTGCACCGGGGCGAGATAGGTCTCGTTCAGCCCGATCGGAATTCCCGGCGCGGCCGGGTCGACGACCTCGTGCAGCCGCGCCACCGGCAGCATCCGGGGCAGCAGCCGGAGCTTCGGCGCCGGCTCGTGCCGCCACCCGGCCTGGGCACGCCGTACCAGATCAGCGGTGCCGGCGGGCAGCTCCGCGTCGCCTTCTCGGCCGTCGACGCGGGGCACGGCGGCGAGGAACTGCAACTTGTCGCGGGTGACGCCGCGACCCGGCGTGTTCTCGGGTACGTTCTCGGCGGCCCGCCGGTCGATCTCGGAGTCGGTCGGGTCGCCCAGCCGCAGTTCGAGCCGGGTGCCGAACAGCTCCCGGACGTTGTACCTGACCTCGGACCACCGGGTGGCGGTGAGCACGATGTGGATGCCGAACCCGAGACAGCGGGCGGCGAGCCGCGTGATGATCTCCTCCTGCTCGTCGAACTCCTCCCGTACCGTGCCCCAGCCGTCGACGACGAGGAAGACGTCCCCGAACGGATCGTCGGTGATCTCACCGCTGGCCCGGCGCGCCCGGTACGCGTCGATCGACTCGATGCCGAGTTCGGCGAAGCGCGCCTCGCGCTCGTCGAGCAGCACCCGGACCTCCGCGACCGTACGTCGGATCGCCTCGATGTCGCGGCGTACGGCCACCCCGGACAGATGCGGAAGCCCTTCCAGCGACCGCAGCGCGCCGCCACCGAAGTCGAGACAGAAGAACTGCACCTCGCGCGGGCTGTGGGTGAGCGCCAGCGCACACAGCATGGATCGGAGCAGCGTGCTCTTGCCGGTCCGGGGGCGGCCGACGATCACCACGTTGCCGCCGGCCCCTGCCAGGTCCACCAGGAGCGCGTCGCGGCGTTGCTCGTAGGGGCGGTCCTCGATACCGACGGGCACGACGAGCCGCCCGACGCCGGGCCAGGTGGCGGCGACCAGGCCCCGGCGCTCGTCGACGACCGGCTCGCCGAGCAGCGCGTCCAGGCTCGGCGCGACGTCCAGCGGGGGCAGCCAGACCTGGTGTGCCGGCGGGCCCTGCCGCAGCCGGTCCACGATCACGTCGAGCATCGTGGTCTGCCGCCCCGCCTCGGTGGACTCACCGGCCGCCCCCGCCGGCTCCTCGGACTCGGCCGGCAGTTCGGGAGGGATCGGCGCGTACCAGGTGCCGTACAGGGCGATCCGGCGGCGTACCAGGGCCTGGGCCCGGGGGCCGGTCACCACGGCCGCGCGGTACGGGCCGGAGACGTACGCGGCCCGGAAGCGCAGCATGGTTGCAGTGCCGGCCTTCAGGTAGCCGTGTCCGGGCGCGTTCGGCAGCTCGTACGCGTCGGCCACGCCGAGCACCACCCGGCTCTCCATCGCCGAGAACGTCCGCAGACCGATCCGGTACGACAGGTGGCCGTCCAGCCCGCGCAGCCGCCCCTCCTCCAGGCGCTGGCTGGCCAGCAGCAGGTGCACCCCGAGCGAGCGGCCGAGCCGGCCGATCGTCACGAAGAGGTCGATGAAGTCGGGCTTGGCCGCCAGCAGCTCGCTGAACTCGTCGCAGATGATCAGCAGGCTGGGCAGCGGGGCGAGCGGTTCACCGGCGCGGCGGGCCTTCTCGTACTCGTACCGGGAGACGTAGTTGCCGGCGGCCCGCAGCAGTTCCTGCCGGCGGACCAGCTCGCCCGCGACGGCGTCCTCCATCCGGTCCACCATGGCCAGTTCGTCGGCCAGGTTCGTGATCACCGCACTGGTGTGCGGCAGCACGTCCAGGGAGGCGAAGGTGGCACCGCCCTTGAAGTCGACCAGGACGAGGTTCAGCTCTGCGGAGGAGTGGGTGACCGCGAGCGAGACCACGATGGTCCGGAGCAGCTCGCTCTTGCCCGAACCGGTGGCGCCGATGATCAGCCCGTGTGGGCCCATACCGTCCTGTGCGGCCTCCTTGAAGTCCAGCTCCACCACCGAGCCGTCGACGCCGATGCCGAGCGGGATGCGCAGCCGGTCCCGCTCGGGGCGGGGTCGCCAGCTCCGGGCCGGGTCGACCGCGCCGGCGTCGCCGAAGCCGAGCAGCTCGGGCAGCTCGGTGACCCGTGCCGTGGCCTCCTCGGTCTCCACGTGCCGGGAGAGCCGGTACGGCGCGAGCTGGCGGGCCAGCCCGGTCGCCTCCTCGACGGTGAGCCGGTCCGGGACGCCGAGCGTCAGGGTCCGGTCGCCCCGGTCGGCCGACAGGGCGTCCGGGGCGACGTCGAGGCAGAGCAGCCAGCGGCCGGCGTCGCGGGGGACCATCCCGGACAGATCCAGCACGGTGCTGCCCAGTACGCCCGCGCCGTGAACCTGGGAGGTGGCCGGCACCTCACCGCCGTCGAGGACGACGAGCACGTGCGGCGCCGTGGTCAACGGCCTGGCGTCCGGGGAGTGTCGCGGGCGGGTGGTGAACTCCTCGCGGAACGCCTCCTCCAGCGCGGTCATCGACTCGAAGACGAGTCTGGTCGCCCCGGCGCCGTCGGTGATCCGGTCGTCCTGGGCGTGCGGCAGCCACTTGACCCAGTCCCAGTCCGGCCGCCGCGGCGCCGCCGCCACCACCGCGATCCGGACGTCGTCCGGCGAGTGGAACGTCGCGAGTTGGCAGAGGAGCGCCCGGGCGAGGCCCAGCACCGGATCCCGGTCACCGCGCAGCACCAGCCGGCTGAACGAGCGGAGCTGGATCGCCAGCGGCAGGTCCGGCACCACGGACTGGGCCCGGACGAAGCGGCGCAACGCGATCGCGGTCAACGGTTCCAGATCCTCGACCGGCCTGGTCTCCGGCGGCAGGATCGCCACGGAGAGCTTCTGGGTCCCCGCCGCGACCCGTATCTCGGCGAAGTCGTCGTCGGTGCTCCGCCGCTCCCACATCCGCCGGGACGCGCCGACCGACCAGAGCGCGGCCGGCGCCGGATGGCGCCACAGCAGCGCGGTGCGCTGCTGTGCGGCCGCGTTGCGTGCCTTCCGCCGGGCCTGGGTGAGGTAGCGCAGGTAGTCACGGCGCTGCACGTCCACCTCGGCGCGGCTGTTGCCGTGCCCGCCGCCCATCGAGGTGGCCGCCATGCCCAGCATGGAGAGCCCGAACAGGCCACCGACCACATAGGTGAGTACGCCGCCGCCCCGGCCGGAGTAGAGGATCGCCATCGCGGCGACGCCCGCCACCATCGGCACCAGCATCAGCACCTGGAGCAGGCTGCGGGGAAGCGGCTCCGACAGCTCCGGCGGCGCCTCCAGGACGAGTTCGCCTCGGGGCAGCGGTGGTGACGGCTGGCGGGGCGGACGGCGGAACAGGACGGTGCCTGCGGCGCCCTCGCGGGTGCCCGGAAGGCGAGACTGGGCCTCGGTAACCTCCACGAGGCGCGATACTATACGGACGGCTCCCGGGCACCGTGGGTAGTGGTAGACCTTGCGTGGCGGTTGCTGGACTTTGGACCATCCTTCGTTTCGGGGTGTTGGGAAGGGTGCGATGGCCGCGGATGAGTTCGCCGTCGATCTCCTGTCGTTGCAGGACTTTCAGCAGAGGCTCCAGCCCCGCGTCGAGGCCGCGTTCGCGGCGCTGACCGCGCTCACCACCGCTCCCGGCAGCGACCGGCCCGCGCTGGGCGGGTTCCACGACGCGCAGCGGACCGCCGACCGGCACCAGGAGCTGCACGACGAGTACGTTGCCCGGCTGCGCCGGTTGGTCACCGCACTGGCGGTGGCGCAGTCGGCCACCACCCAGATCATCGAGAGTTACCGAGACGTCGACGAGCTCAGCCGGACGAATGCCCAACAGATCGCAGGCGCCGTGGGCGCGGTGAGTGAGGCTCTGCATGGTGGCCGACGCAATGGTTGACGACTACCACGAGCGCTATCGGCAGCAGACCCACGAGGAGCTCTACCGCCAGTTGATGGCGGGCCTCCCGGTACAGGTCGACAGCGTCGCCGACACCTGGCACACGGTCGAGGAGGCGGTCGGGTCGGTCGCGACCGCGCTGCGCGACGACCTCGCCCGGGTGCTACCGACCTGGACCGGGCCGGGCAGTCGGGAGTTCCACTACCGGCTGGGTCTCATCATCAGCTATGCCGCGAAGCTGGCCGAGGAGGCGGCGGCGATGCGTACCGGGCTCGCCGTGATGGCCGGCTCGCTCGCCGAGACTCAGCGTCAGGTCGAACCCGACCGGCCGGAGGCGTCCCGGGGGCGGCACGACGAGACGTTCTTCGGTCATGTCATGTCCGAAGAGGAGCGCGTCAAGGCGCGGGAACGGGTTTCGGTGCTGGTTGCCCGGCTGGCCGCCGAGTACGCGGTCACCGACCACCGGAGCTGGCCGGCGACGATCCCGGTCGCACCGAGCGACCTGCCGGTGGTCGGTGGCCTGGTCGGTGACCTCCGCCTTCCTCCGGCGGTCACCGACCCCGATCCGTCGCAGCTCGCTCCGGAGGTGCCGGCCAGCACCACCGCGCTCGCCGGTGCCGGGGCCTTCGGCGAGGCACCGGGTGGCGTCGGTGCACTGGCCGCCGCCGCGCCCTCGGCGTCACCGCAGCCGGCCAGTTCGCTGAGCGGTGCCGGGCCGGCGCTGGCCGGGCTCGGCAGCCACCTGATCACCCGCGCTGCCGGAACCGAGGGCCGATCCAGTTCCGGTGCCGCGGGCCAGGGTGGGGCCGCGGCTGCCGGAGGGGTGCCGATGATGGGCGCGGCCGGCGCTGCCGGGCTGGCGGGTCGGCCCGCCGACGGCTACCCGATCATCGATCCGCGGCTGGCGGCCGACGGCACTGCGTGGTCCGCCGACGGGAAGCTGGAGTGGAGTGGCGAGGCCGACGCCCCGCCGCCGATCCTCGGTCGCGACGACGCGTAGCACCACCTGACCAGACTGCCGCCCGACCGCCGTTCGAAGCGACCGCTGTTGCCGGCTTGCCGTCGTTCCATGGGTGTCGCCACGACGGTGGGTGTCGCCGTGCGGCGGGCTGTCCCGGTCGGCCTCGAGCGAGACGCGTCCTCGTCGCGGTGGACGATTTCATCGTTGCAGTCAGTTCGCGGGCCGGGCCTCGGTGTCCGCTCCCGGACTCCTGCCCAGGTCGCGGCGGTGAGATCCGTCATCCCGGTTAGGTGCGGCGAATCGTCGGCCGTAAGGTTAGCCGAACCTAATTCGAGGGGTACGGGGAAAGATCGTGACGACGGTAGCGGCCGAGGTGACCAGGCCCGGAGCCGGGCCGCGCCGCCGGGTCGGCCGGCGGGCGGCGGTCACCGGCGCGGTGGCCGTACTCCTGGTGCTGGCGGTACTGGCCAGTCTCGCGCTCGGTAGCAAGCCGCTTGCACCCAGCGAGGTATGGCGCGCGCTGGTCGCACCGGACGGCGGCGAGGCGAGCACCATCGTCCGGGAGCTGCGGGTGCCGCGTACCCTGCTCGGCCTCGTGGTGGGTCCCGCGCTGGCGCTGGCCGGGGTACTCCTCCAGGCGCTGACCCGCAACCCGCTGGCCGAGCCCCGGATCCTCGGGGTCAGCGCCGGCGCGTCCCTCGGCGTGGTGCTGGCGATCGCGGTGTTCGGGGTCGGCACGCTGGCCGGGTACGTCTGGTTCGGGGTCGTCGGGGCCCTCCTCGCCGGCCTGCTCGTCTTCGGCATCGCCAACCGGGCCCGCGAGGGTGCCAGTCCGGTGACCCTGGCGCTGGTCGGCGTCGCACTGGACGCCAGCCTCGGCGCGATCGTCATCGCCCTGCTCACCGCCGACGCCCGCACCTTCGAGGAGTACCGGTTCTGGGTCGTCGGCGGCCTGACCGGGCGGGACGCGGCGGTCGCCGGGCAGGTCGCACCCTTCGTACTGGCCGGCATCCTGCTGGCCGTCTTCGCCGCCCGTGGGCTGGACGCGCTCGCCCTCGGCGACGACGTCGCCCGTGGCCTCGGGCACCGGGTCGGGCTGGTCCGGGCCGCCGGGGGAGCGGGCGCGGTACTCCTGATCGGGGCGGCGGTCGCGGCGGCCGGGCCGATCGCGTTCATCGGGCTCGCCGTGCCGCACCTGGCCCGGGCCCTGGTCGGCGCCGACCATCGCTGGACCCTCGCGGTGGCCGCGCTGCTCGGGCCGGCGCTGCTGCTCGCCGCCGACATCATCGGCCGGCTGGTCGCGCCGCCCGGCGAGGTACCGGCCGGCATCGTCACCGCGCTGCTGGGGGCACCACTGCTGGTCCTGCTGATCCGCCGGGCCCGGGTGGTGACCGCGTGACCGCGCAAAGCGAACTGCTCTCGGCGTCGGCGACCGGCCGGACCCGGCTCCGGCTCGGCCCCACCCGACTGGTCGTACGCCACCGGCCGCTGCTGGTCGGCGGCGTACTGGTCATGCTGCTCGCCGCCGCCGTGGTGCTGGCGCTCTCCCTCGGCACCCCGTACGTCGCCCCGCAGGACGTGCTCCGGTCGCTCACCGGCACCGGTACCCGGTACGACCTCGTCGTACTCGAACTGCGGTTGCCCCGGGTGGTACTGGCGGTGGCGGTCGGGGCGGTCTTCGGCATCGCCGGCACACTGATCCAGAGCGTCGCCCGCAACCCGCTGGCCAGCCCCGACGTCGTCGGCGTCAGTCAGGGGGCCGGACTCGCCGCCACCGTGGCGCTGACCACCGGGGTGAGCGCCGCGCTGATCGCACCGGCCGCGCTCGCCGGTGGCCTCCTCGCGGCGGTCGCGGTGCTGCTGCTCGGCCTGCGGCACGGGCTGGCCGCGCAGCGGTTCGTGCTGGCCGGGGTCGCCGTCGCGGTCGCGCTGCGGGCACTGACCGAGGTGGTGATGCTGTCGGCGGACCCGATCGACGGGATCCGGGCGCAGCTCTGGCTGGTCGGCACGCTGGCCGGCAAGGGCTGGCGGGAGACGGCGTACCTCGGGGCGACCCTGCTGGTGCTGCTGCCGGTGCTGCTCTGGGCCGGCTGGGCGCTGAACGGCAGCGCGCTCGACGACGACACGGCCCGGGGGATCGGGCTGCGTCCGGTCGCCCGCCGGATCGGCCTGGCCACCACCGGGGTACTGGCCGCCGCGATGGTCACCGCCCAGGTCGGCGCGGTGGACTTCGTCGCCCTCGCCGCCCCGCAGATGGCCCGCCGGCTGGTCCGGGCCGAACGGCCGCCACTGCTCTGCGCCGCCCTGGTCGGGGCCCTGCTGGTCGTCCTGGCCGACCTCGCCGGCCGCCGACTCTTCGCCCCCACCCAGCTTCCGGCCGGGGTACTCACCGCCGCGCTAGGCGGGCCGTACCTGATCTACCTGCTGATCCGTGGCCGACGGAAGGTCTCCTAGATGCTCTCCACACGCGATCTCGCGGTCGGGTACGAGGACCGGACCGTCATCGACGGGCTCGACCTGGAGTTGCCGTCCGACGCGTTCACCGTCATCGTCGGGCCGAACGCCTGCGGCAAGTCGACCCTGCTGCGCACCATGGCCCGGCTGCTCACCCCGCGCCGGGGCACCGTACTGCTGGACGGGGAGGCGATCCGGGACCTGCCGACCCGTGCCGTCGCCCGCCGGCTGGGCGTACTCCCGCAGAGCCCGCTGGTGCCCGAGGGGGTGACCGTGGCCGACCTGGTCGGCCGGGGGCGGCAGCCGTACCAGCGGTGGTGGCGGCAGTGGTCGCCGGAGGACGAGGTCGCGGTCCGCGAGGCGATGGTGCTGGCCGACGTCGCGGCGCTGGCCGAGCGGCCCGTCGACACCCTCTCCGGCGGGCAGCGGCAGCGGGTCTGGATCGCCATGACGCTGGCCCAGGACACCGAAGCACTGCTGCTCGACGAGCCGACCACCTTCCTCGACCTGGCGCACCAGGTGGAGGTGCTTGACCTGCTGCACCGGCTGCGTACCGAACGTGGCCGTACCGTCGTCGCCGTCCTGCACGACCTCAACCAGGCCGCCCGGTACGCCGACCACCTGGTCGCGATGCGGGACGGCGCGGTGGTCGCGGCCGGGCCGCCCCGGCAGATTCTCACCGCGGACCTGGTCCGCGACGTGTTCGGGCTCGACTGCGTCGTCGTGCCCTGCCCGGTGACCGGGGCACCGCTGGTCGTCCCGGCCCTCGGCACGCTGTCCCTGGAGAAAGGTTCCTCATGCGCCGCACAGTCCTGATCCTGCTCACCGTCGCCGCCCTCGGCGCCGGCCTGACCGGCTGCACCAGCAGCGATCCGGTGGCCGGCGAGGGGGCCGGCGGAGACACCCGGACCATCACCCACGCGATGGGCAGTACCGAGGTGCCGGCGCAGCCGAAGCGGGTCGTGGTACTCGACTCCGACAAGATCGACACCGCCCTCTCGCTCGGTGTCGTGCCTATCGGCGCCGCGCAGGCCGGCGAGGTGGCCGGCTGGCCGTCGTACTTCGGTGCGGAGAAGGTCGCCGGGATCAAGCAGGTCGGGCTGCTCACCGAGCCGGACCTGGAGGCGATCACCGCGCTCCAGCCGGACCTGATCCTGGGCAGCAAATTCCGCCAGGAGAAGTTCTACGACGAGTTGTCCGCGATCGCCCCGACGGTCTTCACCGAGCGGGTCGGGATCACCTGGAAGGAGAACTTCCTCCTCGACGGGCAGGCGCTCGGCAAGGAGCAGGAGGCCAAGGACCTGCTCGCCGGGTACGAGAAGCGGGCCAAGGACCTCGGCGCCACGCTCGGCGACGCCGCCGCCCGGAAGATCTCGATCGTCCGCTTCCGCCCCACCGAGATCCGGGTGTACGGTCCGGAGTCCTTCTCCGGCCTCGTCCTCGGTGACGTCGGGCTGGGGCGGCCGGAGCGCCAACTGCTGGCCGGCAAGGAGGACAAGCGGTTCGACAAGGTGAGCCCGGAGCGGATCGCCGAGGTCGACGGGGACATCATCTTCGTCACCGCGTTCGGCGAGAAGGCCGCCGCCGAGCAGGCGAAGGTGACCGGCGGCAGCCTCTGGAAGAACCTCACGGCGGTGCAGGCCGGCAAGGCGTACGTGGTCGCCGACGAGACCTGGATGACCGGGATCGGCGTCACCGCCGCCGGCAAGATCCTCGACGACCTGGAGAAGTACGTCCCGGCCGCCTGACCAGCCCGACCGACCGACACCGGTTCCGCTGCCCAGGCGTGCTCGCGATCGACGCGTCGCCTGGGCAGCGCACTCTCCGAGGGCTCGGCGGGTTCAGCAGGTGCGCAGCGGCAGGTTGGTGAGCATGTCGTTGCGGACCCAGCCGAGCCGGCCGGTGGTGTGGTTGTAGATGTGCGACCAGCCGGCCTTCTGGCAGTCCAGCCGTACCAGGTGGCTGGGGTAGCCGAGCCCGACCGAGGTGCAGTCGGTGCTCGGACCGGTGCGGATGTTCACGCCGGAGGCGGCGAAGAGATAGCCCGTGCCGCCGTCCCTGATGCTCCAACCGTTGTCGGGGCAGGTCGCGGCGGGGGCCGCCAGCGCGGGCGTACCGGGGACGACGGCCGCGACCAGCGAGGCGGCGCCGAGGGTGAGTGCGGCGACGGTGGACTCGATACGCATGCGGTTTCCTCTCCTCGACGGCTCGGGCCGCAGCGGCCGGACGAGCCGTGCCGGCCTGACGGATCCCGACCCCGGTCGGCGGTGGTCCGCCGGGGCGGCTGCCACCCACCGAACCACCCGGGTGTTTCACGACGGCTTCATCCGACCCCGCACGGTCGGCTGCCCGGCGCCCCTGTCGTCCCGGCGGGATGTGGTCCAGCGGGCCGCGCCGGCGGGAGTTGCCGACGGATTAGCCTGTTTCCGGCACACCCGGAGGGAGGCGTGGGCGTAGATGAGCGAGATCGATCCGCACATCCACGTCGATCGGCAGGTGGTGCAGGCGAGCGCCGGCCTCCGCGACGTGATGGCCTCGGCGTTCGGGCTGGTGACCGACGCACCCGCTGTCGTCTCCACCGGTTGCGGACTCGAGGTGCCGTACGCGATGACCTCTGCCCGCCCGGAGAGCGTCACCTGCCTGCCCTGCCGCGAACATGCCCACCGCGAGCACCTGCATTTCGCCGGCCGGGTCGAGCGGTTGAGCCGGATGGCGGGCAGCACCATCACCAGCGACCAGGCCAGCCAGGTCGGGCAGCGGCACCGGGGCCTCGCAAAGCGGTTCTCCAGCTACTAGCTAGGGGCTGTCTCTCGGAGCGGTTCGCCGGTTGGGGCGGTCGACGGGCAGCCCGGCCTCGACCCGGTCTGGTACGCCGTACGGGGCAGACTTGTCGGTGGTTACCCGGGTGGGCAGGGAGGATGCCGACATGTGGGAAAACGGGGCGGAACTCGACGCGGCGCAGCAACGGGTCGACGCCTGGCAGGCGTCGTTCGCCGACCGGGCGGAGCGGACCGGTGAGCTGTCCCGCCGACTGGCCGGGCTGCGGGTGACGGCGTGCGGCGCCGACGGGCTGGTCGAGGCGACGCTCGACTCGACCGGCGCGCTGGTCGACCTCCGGCTGGACGAGCGGACCCGGCAGCAGCCCGCCGCCCGGATGGCCGAGGAGATCCTGGCCACCGTCCGGGCCGCCCGGGCGGAACTGCTGCACCGGGTCACCGAGGCGACCGTGGAGTTGCTGGGTGCCGACGACCCGCGCGGTCGGGCGCTGATCGACTCGTACCGTGGCCGGCTGGCGGTGCCGGACCCTGGACCGCCCGACAACGCTGGTTGAGGAGGTGCCGGGTCACCTCGACCGTCGGGGCGGCGACCGGGCGTGACACGGGCAGCGTCACGCCCAGTCCGACGCTTGTCCTCGCCGACGGGCGGCCTGCGGCAGGTCAGGGCTCCAGGTCCGGGCGGGACCGGGCCGCCGCGACGAGGATGGTCCGGCGTTGCTCGGCGGTGTGCCGGCCGGCCGCCAGCCACTCGTCCGAGACCTCCTCGACGGTACGGAGGAAGTCTCCGTGCCGTTCGAACGGTGCCGCCGCCCAGACCCGGTCGAGGAAGGTCTCGCCGTCGGCGTCGCGCAGCCCGTCGTTGGGTACGCCGGTGCCGACCGACCCGAACACCACCTCCGGCTCGACCCGCCGGACGTACGGGTGGTAGGCGTTGAACTCGCCCGGCACCGGGTCGGAGACGTAGTACGGGGCCAGCAGGTAGCCGTGGGTGCTGAAGTGCATCGGTGTCTCGGTGGGCTGGATCGTCCTGCCGAGGTCGCCGTCCAACTTGACGGTGGGAAAGAAGGTGAACTCGCGGTAGCTGGGGGTGGCGTCCCGGACGACCATCAGGGTCGGGCCGTACATGATGGACTGCACGGACCTGTCGTCGAGGGCCTTCTCCACCCGGAAGCGCAGCGGCATCGAGATGTCGATCCGGTCGCCCTCGCGCCACCGCCGGTCCAGGGTGAGATAGCTGCCGGGTACGGCCTTGACCCGCTGCCGAACCCCGTTGACCCGTACCGTGTGGTCGGGGCCGGCCCAGGACGGCACCCGCAGCCTGACCTTGAGCCGGCCGTGCCCACGGTCGAACCGGAGCGTACTGGTGCCCTCGGTCGGATAGGCCGTCTCCTGGCTGATCACGAAGCCCCGCTCCGGCCAGCTCAGCACCGAGGCGATGAAGAGGTTGACGTAGAGCGCCGAGTCGTCGGCCGAGCGGAAGTAGATCGACTCCTGGTATTTGGTGTGGCTCTCCAGGCCGGTGCCGTTGCAGCAGCTTCCGTTGCCGCCGTACCGGCTGTATTCCACGACGTTGCCGATCCGCCGGGACCGGCCGGGCCACATGTTCTGGTGGTAGGTGACCTCGGTGCTGGTGACGCTGTCGACGTCCCGCCGGGAGCTGAGGATCTGGTTGTGCAGCGCCTTCTCGTAGTAGTCCATGTACGCCGGGTCCGGGTCGTGGAAGAAGAGGTTCCGGGTCAGCCGGAGCATGTTGTAGGCGCAGCAGGTCTCGGCGTGCCGGGGGTCGTTGCCGGAGGTGAACCCGGAGGTGATGATGCCGCGCGCCCGGAAGTGCTCGCTCTGCCCGGCGCCGCCGTTGCTGAAGATGCGGTGCGGCACCACCATGGACCAGAAGTTCCGGGCCGCCCGCTGGTAGTCCCGCTCGCCGGTCCGCTCGAAGATCCGCAGATAGCCGATGTTCGGCGCCATGTACTGGTTGGCGTGCCGGCCGCTGAGTTCGTCGCGCTCGGCCAGCGAGGCGGCGAAGAGGGTGCTGAAGGTGAACGCCTTCGCCGTGTCGAGGTATCGTCTGCGCCGCTCGCGGTCGGGGGCGAGGGCGGAGAGTTCGGCCATCACCTCGTTCATCGAGCCGGCCTCACCGGCGCTGTAGATGTCCCACATCCGGTCCAGGTCGGCCCGGCTGAGCCGGCTGAGTCGACTGTGCACCCAGTCGCCCATCCGCAGGACGATCCCCAGCGCCTCCTCGTTGCCGGCCAACTGGTACGCGTTCAGCAGGCCGCGCATGATCTTGTGGCAGGTGTACCAGACCGCCCAGACGGCGTTCGGCCCGTTGTTCGGCTGGAAGGTCGGCGGTTCGAGGCGGCTGAACTGGCCCTCCGGGAACGCGGCCAGGAAACCGGGGTGGGCGGTGCCGACGATCGTGCCGGCGTACCCGTGGCCGGAGTGGTCGGCGGCGGTCTCGCCGTCCTCCTCGAACCGGTACCACGCCAGCGGAGTAGTGGCCGGCGACCCGTCCGGGGCGGCGAGCGCGTGGACCTCGTCCCCGCTCAGTGCCCGGTCGTAGATCTGAAGGTCGTCCACTGTCGCGTTGAGCAGCGGATCGTTGGTGGCGGGGGAGCGGCCGATCCAGTTGGCGGTGGTCCGGCCGAGACTGGCCGGGCCGAGCGTCACCGGCCCGGCGCCGACCTCGGTGCCGTCGAGGTAGATCCGGGCGGTGGCATCGGCGGTGGAGAGGGTGACCGCCAGGTGCGCCCACTCGCCGACCGGGACGGGCACGGTGGCGTCGACCCGTTGCTCGCTGCCGCTGCCGCCGGTGGTGATCGCGAACCTCGGGCCGCCGCCGGCCGCGATCCGGGCGGTCAGCGACAGGTAGGACTGCGGTCCGGCGCCGAAACTGAAGATCCGGGCGGCGGCCTGCGCGGTCGCCAGGTTCACCCAGGTGGCGACCGTGAGGTCGGTGACGCCGTCGAGGATGCCGGCCGGCATCAGCACGTACTGGTTGGGGTGCGGGTCGCCGAGCCGGACGGCCCGCCCGGAGCGGCCGGCGACCCGGCCGGGGTTGCGCCGGTCCAGTTCCCGCTGGCACGTGCCCAGCTCGGTCACCAGGTAGTCGAGCTTCTGGCGGAAGATCTCCTCGCCGGTGTCGGCGTAGCACTGCGCCAGCATCGTCAGGTAGTGCCCGGTGAAGTGGCCCCGGAGCAGGTGGTTCGGGGTGTCCCAGCCGCCGGGCCAGGTGCCGGGGGCGGGCAGTCCGGCGTTGGCCCGGAACAGGTGCAGCATCCGGTCGGGGCCGTCGAGGACGCCGCCGGTGCCCGGATAGTTCCGCGCGTAGTTGAGCATCCGGTCGCGCTTCTGCTGGAAGATCCCGTCGCGCAGCGCCACCTGGTTGAGGGCGAACGGCTTGACCACCCAGTTCTCCGCGACCCAGCCGGGCCGGGGGACCGGTCCGGGGTGGCCGCCGGTCCCGGTGCCAGCGGGCGGCGGCGCTGCGGCGGCCGGGGCCGGGACGACCGACGCGGCGGCGGGTGCGGCGGTCGCCAGCGCGCCCAGGCGCAGGGCGTCCCGTCGGGAGAGGTGGTTGGTCACGGTGGCCTCCTCTGTGCTGCCGACGCTCGCGGTCGCGGCCGGGACGGGTGGCCGGACATCCCCGATCCGTTGTGGACGAAAGGTCCGGGCGGGCTCCGACGCGCCCGATCGATCGGGTACGCCGGGTCAGGGGACGGGCGCCGCCGTGCGTCGGGCGGCGGCGCGTCGACGTCGAACTCTCGTGGCGGGAAGCCGGAAGATCCGGCGGTGCAGAGCATGTTAGCGCTCACAGGTCGCGTCGGGTCAATAGCCGGATGCGGATCAACCGCGTCGACGCGGTGCACCGTCGGCACCGGACCCCGACGGTCTGACGGGCCGCGACGGCCGAAGTTCCGTCAGGTGTCGGGTTTCGGGGAATGATCTCGCCCGATACGGTCGGCTCACCGGACGGCAGCTCGCCCCGCTCGTCGGCACCGCACGCTCCACAGTGCACCGACGCGCGTCGGCGCCGTCCGGAGTACTCGCCGGGCGCCGCGTTGACCTGGGGTGATGGACGATGACACGTGGGAGCACGCGGCGCAGGACCTGCGCCCTGCTGGTCGTACCGGCACTGGTGGCGCTCGCCGCCGCCACCGGGATCGCCGGGCCCGCCGCCGCCGATCCGCCCCCGGTCGGGCCGGTCTTCGTCGACGGGCAGGCCCAGGTCGTTCCCGAGTTCGCCGACCCCGCGACCTGGATCAGGGAGCGGCTCTGGGTCGAGACCGAGTTCGACTCCGACGGCGACGGCCGGCGCGACCGCATGCACGTGGACGTCACCCGGCCGGCGCCGACCGCCGCCGGGCTGAAGGTCCCGGTCGTCTACGAGAGCAGCCCGTACTACGCCGGCACCGCCTCGACCCAGCGGCAGTACTTCTGGAACGTCAACACCGAGCTGGGTCAGCGGCCACCGGCCCGGACCTCACCACCGCCGATCCCGCACCGGGCGGACCGGACCGCCGTGTCGACCAGCGAGGTCAACACCTGGGTACCGCGCGGCTTCGCGGTGGTGCACTCCGACTCGCCCGGCACCGGGCTGTCCCAGGGCTGTCCGACAGTCGGCGGCGCCAACGAGTCGCTGGCCCCGAAGGCGGTCGTGGACTGGCTCAACGGCCGGGCCAGCGGCTACACCAGCGTCGAGGGCGGGCAGCGGGTCTCGGCCACCGGCTGGTCGACCGGCAGGGTCGGGATGACGGGTACGTCGTACAACGGGACGCTTCCGCTGGCCGCCGCGACCACCGGGGTACGGGGGCTGGAGGCGATCATCCCGATCGCGCCGAACACCTCCTACTACCACTACTACCGGTCGAACGGGCTGGTCCGGAACCCGGGCGGCTGGGTCGGCGAGGACATCGACTACCTCTTCGACTACATCAGCAGCGGCTATCCGGACCGCCGGGAGTACTGCGCCCAGCACGTCCGGGTCGACGAGATGAACCGGTACCAGGACCGGGCGACCGGCGACTACAACGACTTCTGGGCCAGCCGGGACTACCTGCCCTCGGTACGCCGGGTCCGGGCGGCCACCCTGATGGCCCACGCCTTCAACGACTGGAACGTGGTACCCGAGCACAGCGTCCGGATCCTCGACGCGCTGAAGGCACAGGGCACCCCGACGCAGGCGTACTTCCACCAGGGCGGGCACGGCGGGGCGCCACCGCTGGACCTGCGCAACCGGTGGTTCACCCGCTATCTCTACGGAGTGCGCAACGGTGTCGAGGACGATCCGCGCGCCTGGATCGTCCGCAACGAGACGGGAACGAGCCAGCTCACCCCGTACGCCGACTATCCGAACCCGGCGGCGGCGCCGGTCAGCCTGACGCTGCAACGCGGTGGCGACACGGCCGGCGGGTTGACCTCGCTGGCCCGGGCGGACAGTGGCACCGAGCAGCTCGTCGACGCCGGCAACCTGGCCTGCAACGCCGGCACCCTGGCCAGCCAGGTCTCGCCGAACCGGCTGCTCTACGTCACCCCGGAACTCAGCGCCCCGGTGCACATCTCCGGCACCCCGCAGGTCCGGCTCCGGCTGGCGGCCAGCAGGCCGGCGGCGAACCTGTCGGTGGCACTGGTCCGGCTGCCCTGGACCGGTGCCGCCGACTGCGAGTCCAGCACCCGGGGCGCGACGACCAGCATCATCACCCGGGGCTGGGCCGACCCGCAGAACCACCGCTCGCTGCGACACGGCACCCCGCTCAAGCCGGGCAGGTTCGTCGAGCTGACCGTACCGTTGCAGCCGGACGACCAGGTCGTCCCCGCCGGAGCGCGGATCGGGCTGATGATCTGGTCGACCGACCACGAGTTCACCCTGCACCCCGCGCCGGGCACCGTGCTCACCGTCGACCTGGCCCGGACCTCGGTCGAGCTGCCCGTCGTCGGCGGGCCGCTGGCGATGCCGGTCTGCGCCCAGCCGGACACCCGGCCGACCGTGGTGGTCGGCGGGATCGACAGCGGGGTGCCGAACCGGGCGCTGGCCGGCACCTGCACCGTCAACGACCACGTCCTGGACACCGAGGAGTGGCCGGACCACGGCCGGTTCGTCCGGCACGTGACCGAGGTCGCCGACCGGCTCGTCGCCGCCGAGGTGATCACCGCCCGGCAGCGCTCCGCCCTGGTCCGGGCAGCCGCCCGCTCCCCGGTCGGCCGGTGAACCAGGTGGTCGCCCGTCCGGCAGTGCGCGGGTGCCCTCCGGCAATGCGCGGGTGCCCTCAGGCAGTGCGCGGGTGACCGCCCGCAGTGTGCGGGTGACCCGGGCCGCCCGGCGCGCGGGCCGGGCCGGGGGTCAGTTCGCCGGTCGGTAGTGGCCGGTGAGCCGGCCGAGTTTCAGCGCCAGGTGCAGGCAGAGCCGTTCGTTGCCGTCCTTGAGGTCGGTCTCGGCGAGCTGCTCCACCCGGTGCAGCCGGTAGTAGAGCGTGGTCCGGTGCAGCCGTAGCTGCTCTGCCGTGGCGTGCGCGTTCCCGGCAAGGTCGAGGTACGCCTCCAGCGTCTCCAGCAGTACCTGGTTGGAGTCGTCGCGGAGTAGCCGTTCCAGCCCCGGGTGCACGCCCGCGACGTCGAGATGCTGGCCGTTCATCCGGGACAGCATCCGATAGATGCCGAGGTTCGACCAGGCGATGATCGGCCCGAGCGCGGAGAGCTGCCCACCCACCCGGGCCGACTGGAGCGCCTCGTCGTAGGCGTGCACCACGTCGGCGAGCCGGGGGCGGGGCTCGCCGATCCCGACCACCACCCGGGCCACCGAGGGCAGGCTCCGGGTCGCCTTGTGCAGCGCCTCGCTCAGGTGCTTGGCGGTCGCCTCGGCGGACGGGCGGCCGGCGCCCTGACCACCGGAGATCAGCAGTACGCCCTGGTCGTGCCGGATCAGGTGCAGCGCCTCGCGTACCCCGATCCAGCGGCGGGTCGCCACCAGCATCTGTTCCAGGGCGATCCGGGCCACCTCGTCGAGCACCTGCCCCCGGGCCGGGACGAGCTGCGCCACCACCGCGTTGGCCGGCCCGTCGGCCGCGACCACACCCTCGGCGAGCAGCGAACGGACCGCCTCGGCACGGATCTCCGGACTGTCCACCAGCAGCGTCCGGGCCGCCTCCGCCTCCCGCTGCGAGGCCAGTTCGCCGAGCAGGTTCTCCCGGTAGAGGGCGAGCGAGAGGTCGGACATCGCCCGGGTGACGGTCTCGATGTCGGCGTCGGTCATGCCGCCGTCGGCGTCGATGAACCAGACGAAGCCGAGCAGCAGGTCGTGGTGGGTGATCGGTACGCAGAGCCGGGGCAGCAGGTCCAGCTCGGGGCAGGCCGGGGTGCGGACCGGCGTACGGGCCTTCATGATGCCCACGTCGTGGAACCAGGAGATGACCTCGGGCGTGGTGTGCCGGCGCAGGATGGAGGTTCGGCGTACGTCGTCCATCAGTCCGGTGTGCTCGCTGTACACGACCACCCGCTGCCGGCGGTCCTCGATCAGCGCCGGCCGGCCCACCCGGGCCGCCACCGCGTCGACGATGCGTTGCAGCTCCGTGTGCATGCCTTCGCTGATCCTCCTCGTGGCCGGGGCCGGGCGGCCTGCTCCGCCGGAGGCACCGACGTCGGGCACCACCGGTCCTTACCCTCCGACGACACCGGCCCGGTACGCAAGTGGTTCGGGGCGTACGGCACAAGTCCCGACAGAAGTCCTGATCCGCCCAGCGGGCTTCCTGCATCTGTCCGAAGACCCGGAAACGTCGATGTCCTTACCGTGCTTGCGACATCCACCGACCGTGGCGCCACCTCCCGCGCCCCGCCCCGCCCCGCCCCGACTGAGCCGAGCCGCCCGACCCGATCCGATCCGCCCCATCCTCCTCAGCCTGCTCAGCACGGATTCGAGCACCCCGACCCGAAGGAGATGCGTTGCGCCGCGCTACCCGCACAGACCAGCTCCGCAGGGCGTTCACCGCGGTCGTCGCGGTCGTCGCCGCGACCGCCCTGCTGACCGGACCCGGGATCGGACCGGCCCAGGCCGGGCCGGGTACCCGGGCCGCACTGGACCCGGTCGACCCGCAGACCTGGCAGGACCAGGAGACGATGACCTGGGACGACTACCGGGCGGTGCCCGGCGCCAGCTGGGCCGACCCGACCCGGCAGCCGAGCCAGCGCAAGCTCCGGATCGCCCTGGTCGCCGCCGACTATCCCGACCAGTCGTTTGTGATCACCCAGAACCGGGGCTCGGACCCGTTCCGCAACCCGCAGGTCGCCCCGGTCGCCCGGGCCGACGTGTCCCGGTTCTACGCCGACTTCTGGGGCAAGCCGAGCACGCTCAACCACGGCCACACCGTGCACGAGTACTGGATGGAGCAGACCAACGGGCGGATCGGGGTGGAGTTCACCCCGTTCGGCCCGTACCGGCTGCCCCGCAAGCAGTTCGAGTACGGGCTCAACGACATCGGGCAGAACGGTGGTGGCTGCCCGGCCGGCTCGACCTGCAACGGCAACCTGGACGCGGACGTGGACACGCTCTGGCGGGCCGCCGAGGGCTCGGACGTGCGCAGCCGGTTCGACCTGGTGCTGCGGGTCTACGCCGGCTACGACGAGACGTCGGTCTGGCAGGAGTTCGGCGAGATGATGTTCCAGACCAAGGAGGACGTGCCGGACGCCTGGGGCCCGCCGGACCCGAACCTGCCGAACTGGGTGCGGTCCCGCTATGTCGACTGGACCTCCTGGAAGGCCGGCGCGCAGCTCTGGGGCTCGTCGAGCATGCGGCAGGGCGAGAGTTCCGGCACCATCACGCACGAGATCGCGCACACCTTCGGGATCGCCGACAACAACAACAATCCGTACGTGTCGCCGTACCGGCGGGTCGGGTCGGGGACCTGGGACGTGATGGACCGGGGCTCGTTCAACGGGCCGGGCGGCCCGCACAACCGGTGGGTGGTGCCGGCGGCCCAGGGCGCGGCGATGCCGGCCGGGCAGACCCTGCGCAGCAAGCTCAAGCTCGGGCACATCGACGAGGCGCAGGTGCTGCGGCTCTCCCGGGAGGCGCTGCGCACCACCGGCGTCGCGGTGGTCACCGTGAAGGCCCGGACGGCGGTACCGGCGGCCCGGGACATCCAGGGCGTCCGGATCGGGATGGACCGGGACCTGACCCCGGCCTGTGACAGCAACGCCGACCCGCTCTGCCCGGGCAGCCCGGTCTACAACTGGTACAGCCTGGAGACGGTGCAGCGGATCGGGGCGGACTCGTTCACCCCGGACAACGGGGTACTGCTGGCCAAGAACAAGGACGCCGAGACGAACACCTGCGGCTACACCTGCTTCACCTGGGTCGTCGACGCCAACCCGCAGGACATCGACATGGTCGACTACTACAAGCCGGACGGTACCCCGGTGAAGCGGACCGTCGCCGACTACCGGCAGCTCAACGACGCGCTGTTCCACGCCGGTACCCGCTCCGGCAGCGAGTACGAGTACGTCGACACCGCCAACCGGCTGCACTTCTACGTCATCGACCGGAAGCTCGGCGCGGACGGGGTGCTGTCGTACACCCTGGGGGTCCGGCACCTGGACGGGGCCGGCAACTCGGTACGCGGCGTCACGGCCGCCTCCTCCGGCAGCCCCACCGGCAGCCCGACCGGCGGCGGCGCGACCTGCACCTTCGGCGTCACCAACACCGGCCGGTACGTCGCCGGTGGGCAGGCGCACCCGGAGGACGCCTCGGCGTACCTGCGCGGGGACGTCTACCGGCTCTCCGCCACGGTCAGCGGGGCGGGCTGGACGGTCACCCTGCCCAACGCCTTGACCACGGCCGAGTTCGGTCGGACCGTGAACGTCAAGGCGGTGGCCACCGCCACCACGGGGGCGACCCAGGTCGGCCGGGTCACCCTGACCGCCCGCTCGGAGAGCGATCCGAGCCGGACGGCGACGGCCACCTGCCGGGTGAACCGCTAGCGGAGCCCTGCCGGGTTAACCGGTAGCGGAGGAACGGACCGCTGGACCGCCTCCCGCGCCCCGACCGGTGCGCGGAGGTGGTCCAGCCGGCTCACGGGAGGGAAGGGCATGGCGGGCAGCTTCGACGTGGTGGTGGTCGGCGCCGGTATCGTCGGCGCGGCCTGCGCGTACGCCTGTGCCCGGCGGGGCTTGACGGTCGTCGTACTGGAGCGGGCCGGCCTGGTCGCCGGGGCCACCGGTTCCGGCGAGGGCAACCTGCTGGTCTCGGACAAGCTGCCCGGCCCCGAGCTGGAGTTGGCGCTGTTCAGCAACGGTCTCTGGCGGCGCTGGGCGGCCGAACTCGGCGACCGGTACGGCGACATCGAGCTGGAGGCCAAGGGCGGCCTGGTGGTCACCGGGGTGGGCCCCGGCGCCGACGGCGCGGCCGGGCTGGCCGGGTTGCGGGAGACCGCCCGGGCGCAGTCGGCGGCGGGCGTGCTGGTCGAACTGCTGGACCCGGCCGGGGTGCGTGAGCGCGAACCGGCGATCACCCCGGAGTTGGCCGGTGGCCTCTACTACCCGCAGGACATGCAGCTCATGCCGGCGAAGGCCACCGCTGCACTGCTGGCCGCCGCCCGGGACCACGGTGCCGAGGTACGGCTGCGCACCGAGGTCACCGGGATGCTCCGGGACGACGGCCGGGTCGTGGGGGTGCGGACCGGTGCCGGTCCGGTGGCAGCCGGACACGTGGTGAACGCGGCCGGGGCCTGGGCCGGCAAGCTCGCCGGGCTGGCCGGCGCCGACACCCCGGTCGCGCCGCGCCGGGGCTTCATCCTGGTCACCGAGCCGGTCCCGCCGCTGGTCCGGCACAAGGTCTACTCGGCCGACTACCTGGCGAACGTGGCCAGCGGCGACGCCGGGTTGCAGACCTCGACGGTCGTCGAGGGCACCCCGGCCGGCACCATCCTGATCGGCGCCACCCGGGAACTGGTCGACTTCGACCGGCGCCACAACGCCGAGGCGGTACGCCGGATGGCCCAGGGCGCGGTACGGCTCTTCCCGGCGCTGGCGGCGGTCCGGGCGATGCGCGTCTACCACGGCTTCCGACCGTTCTCCCCGGACCACCTGCCGGTGATCGGCACCGACCCGCGGATACCCGGCCTGGTACACGCGCACGGGCACGAGGGTGCCGGGATCGGGCTGGCGCCGGCCACCGCGCACCTGGTCGCCCAGGTGCTGACCGGTGAGCGGCCCGACCTGCCGCTGGAGCCGTTCGACCCGGCCCGGTTCTCGTCCGAAGTGGAGACCGCCGGTGCCGCCGCCTGAGCCCGTCGCCAGCCGCGCCGACGTTCCGGGTGGGTTACCACGGCCCGACCCGAGTCGGCCGGCGGAGTTCACCATCGCCGTCGACGGCGAACCCGTACCGGTGCGCGCCGGCCAGACCCTGGCGGCGGCACTGCTGGCCGCCGGCCGCCGGACGACCCGGCGGACCCGGTTCGCCGACCGGCCGCGCGGCGTCTTCTGCGGCATCGGGATCTGCTTCGACTGCCTGGTCGTCTGCAACGGTGAGCCGGGCGTGCGGGCCTGCCTGCGCCCGGCCGCGCCCGGCGACACCGTCGACACCGGTCGGGCCACCGCAGGCACGGCCGAACCCGGCCAGCATCCTGCGGACGCGGTCCACGCCGGCCAGCCCTCGCCGGGCGCGGCCCCCGCCGGCCGGCGCCTACCGGGCGCGGCGCCCGCCGGACAGCCACCACCGGGCGCGGCGCCCGCCGGACAGGAGCCGGGAGGCAACGGGGTCGGTGCCGGAAACGGGGTCGGGTCCGAGGATGTGCTCGGTCCAGGGCCGAGCGAAGGGGAGGTAGCCGGATGAGCGGCGGCGGAACGGGTCGGCTGGCGGTCGTGGGTGCCGGTCCGGCCGGGCTCGCCGCCGCGCTCGCGGCAGCGGAGGCCGGTGCCGAGGTCACCGTGCTCGACCTGGGCCAGCGGCCCGGCGGACAGTACCTGCGCCAGCCCACCGTCGACGGCGTCCGGCCGGCCCCGCACCCGGCCCGCTTCGCCGACCTGCTGCGCCGGGTCGGCACACACCCCCGGGTCACCGTCCGCTCCGGGCACCAGGTCTGGTCGGCGGAACCGGCCGACGACGGCACCGGCGGGGCGACCCTGCGGCTGTCTGGCCCGGCCGGCCCGAGCACCCTGGCGGCGCCCGTCGTGGTGCTGGCCCCCGGCGGGTACGACCGGGTGGTGCCCTTCCCCGGCTGGGACCTGCCCGGCGTCGTCACCGCCGGGGCCGCCCAGGCGCTCGCCAAGGGCCAGGGCGTGCTGGTGGGCCGGCGGGTGCTGGTCGCCGGTACCGGCCCGTTCCTGCTCGTCGTCGCGGCCGGGCTGGCCTCGACCGGAGCCGAGGTCGCCGGTGTGGTCGAGGCGGCGCCGCTGCGCCGCTGGTCCCGGCACCCGCTGGCGGTCGCCGGGGCACCGGGCAAGCTCGCCGAGGCGGCCCGGCACTTCGCCGCGCTGCGCCGGCACCGGATACCGCTGTGGCGGGGCCAGGCGGTGACCGAGGTGGCCGAGCACGGCAGCGGGCTGCGCGCCACCGTGCGCCGGGTGGACGCCGACTGGTGGGCCGGCGAGCTGACCCGGAACGTCGAGGTCGACGCGGTCTGCGTCGGATACGGCTTCACCCCGTCGGTCGACCTCGCCGTCGCGCTCGGCTGTGCCACCCGGACCGACCCGGCCGACGGCAGCCTGGTGGTCAGCGTGGACGAGCTGGGTCGCAGCAGCGTACCGGGGGTGTTGGTGGCCGGGGAGGCGACCGGGGTGGGCGGGGCGGACCTGGCCGTCGAGGAGGGCCGGCTGGCCGGACTCGCCGCCGCACACCGGCTGGGCCTGCTGGACGACGCCGGACTGGCCCGGGCCAGCACACCGGTCGTACGCCGGACCGCCCGGCAGCGCCGGTTCGCCGCCGCGATGCACCGGGTGCACCGGGTGCCGGACGGCTGGACCGACTGGCTCCGTCCGGAGACCGTGGTCTGCCGGTGCGAGGAGGTCACCGCCGGCCGACTCCGCGCCGACGTCGCCGGGTACGGCCTCGACGACATCCGCGCGCTGAAACTCGTCACCCGGGTCGGGATGGGGCTGTGCCAGGGCCGGGTGTGCGGCCGGGCCGCCGCCTGCCTGCTCGCCGCCGCCTCCGGCCGGGACCAGCCGCTCGAAGACTTCGCCAAGCGTCAGATTGTCATGCCGGTACCGCTGGGTATCGTCGCCGAGGAAGGACCACCGCGTTGACTGCTCGCAAACCCTGGCAGGGTGTCGTCGTCGCCATCCCCACGCCGTTCCGCGACGACCTCTCCGTCGACTTCGACCGGCTCCAGGAGCATGTCCGGTGGTTGGCCGAGGAGGGCTGCCACGGCGTGACCCCGTGCGGCTCGCTGGGGGAGTACCAGAACCTCTCCGACGCCGAGCGGGCGGACGTGGTACGCGCCACCGTCGAGGCGGCCCCGGCCGGCTTCTCGGTGGTACCCGGCGTCGGCGGGTACGGCAGCCGGCAGTCCCGGCACTGGGCCGAGCAGGCGCGGGCGGCCGGCGCGCACGCCGTACTGGCGCTGCCGCCGAACACCTACGCGGCCCGGGACGTGGACGTGCTCGCGCACTACCGGGAGGTGGCCGCGGTCGGGCTGCCGGTGGTGGCGTACAACAACCCGTTCGACACCAAGGTGGACCTCACCCCGGAACTGCTGGCGTCGGTCGCCGAGACGGACGGCGTGGTGGCGGTGAAGGAGTTCAGCGGGGACGTACGCCGGCTGCACCGGATCCGCGACCTCGCCCCGCACCTGGACGTGCTGGCCGGCGCCGACGACGTACTCCTGGAACTGGTGGTCTGTGGGGCCACCGGTTGGATCGCCGGCTTCCCGAACGCGTTGCCCCGGCTCTCCGTACGCCTCTACGAGCGGTGCCGGGCCGGTGACCTGGCGGCGGCGCTGCCGCTCTACACCGAACTGCACCCGATCTTCGGTTGGGACTCGAAGCCGGAGTTCGTCCAGGCCATCAAGCTCGGCATGGAGCTGGCCGGCCGGTACGGCGGCCCGTGCCGGCCGCCCCGGGGCAGCCTCGCCGAGCCGGCCCGGATTCAGGTGACCAAGGACATGGAGCGGGCGTTGAAGGCCGACGCCGATGCGTAGCCGGCTGGTGCTGCACGCCGTCGACTCGCACACCGAGGGGATGCCGACCCGGGTGATCACCGGTGGCGTCGGGGTGCTGCCCGGCGACACCATGCTGGAGCGCAAGCGGCTCTTCGAGCGGGACCGGGACGGGCTGCGCCGGCTGCTGATGTTCGAGCCGCGCGGTCACTCGGCGATGTCCGGGGCGATCCTCCAGCCGCCGACCCGGCCGGACGCCGACGTCGGGGTGCTGTTCGTCGAGGTATCCGGCTGCCTGCCGATGTGCGGGCACGGCACCATCGGGGTGGCCACGGTGCTGGTCGAGACCGGGATGGTGCCGGTGGTCGAGCCGGTCACCACCATCCGGCTGGACACCCCGGCGGGGCTGGTCAGCGTGGACGTCGCGGTCCGGGACGGCCGGGCGACCGGGGTGACGCTGCGGAACGTGCCGTCGTTCCTGCTCGCCGCCGACCGGAAGGTCGAGGTGGGCGGGGAGATCGGCACCATCCGCTACGACATGGCGTTCGGCGGCAACTTCTACGCCATCGTGGACGCCGCCGACCTGGGACTGCCGGTCGAGCCGGCGGCGGTGCCGGAGCTGATCCGGCGCGGGCTGCGGATCATGGACGCGATCAACGAGCAGGCGCCGCCCCGGCACCCGACGATCCCGGCGATCGACGACTGCCGGCACGTCCAGGTGGTGCAGGACGGCACCGACGGCGCGGACGCCCGCAACGCGGTGGTGATCCATCCCGGCTGGGTGGACCGGTCGCCGTGCGGCACCGGCACGTCGGCCCGGATGGCCCAGCGGCACGCCCGGGGCCTGCTCGACCTGGACACGCCGTTCGTCAACGAGTCGGTGATCGGGACCCGGTTCACCGGCCGGCTGGTCGAGACCACCACGGTTGGCGAGCTGCCGGCGGTGGTGCCGACGGTGACCGGCCGGGCCTGGGTCACCGGCACCGCGCAATATCTGCTCGACCCCGAGGACCCGTTCCCCGAGGGCTTCCAGATCTGACCCACCCGGCCTGGTCCGTCCGATCCGGATCTGATCGGTCCGATCCGGATCCGGCCCACCCGGCCCGGTCCGCCCGATTCGGCTGGTCCGGGCCGGAGGGCTTCGGCTGGTCCGGGCCGGACCGGCTTCGGCAGGTGTCGGAACCGGTCGGGGTACCCGGCGACATCTGTAGGGTGACGCCGCGGGTCGCGCCGCATAGATTCGCGTCGGCGTGATCATGGATGATCGGGCCCGAGGTGTCGGGACGGAACCCCCAACTGGCCGGACGACCAGGCCAGCGTCCCGCGCACCTGAGTGGAGCGCCGCCGGCGCCCCGAAGGAGAACGAGAGGTGACTGGATGCACCTACTGTCCACCAGACGCACGGCGTGGCGGTCGACGCTGGCCGCGACGCTCGCGGCAGCGCTGATCGTCGGCGCCGCCAGCACGCCGGCCGCCGCCGCACCGGGCAACCCGGCCGGCGGCAACGGCCCGTTCGACGTACTCGACCCGCAGGCGTGGGTGAACCCGGACGGGATGACCTGGGACGACTACGTCACCCCGCCGAACACGAACTGGGCCGACCCGACCGTGGCCGGCTCGGTCCGCAACTTCAAGATCGCTCTGGTCACCCTCGACTACCCGGACCAGCCGTTCGTGGTCACCCAGCGGGCCCGGTCGACGGTCTTCGGCAACCCCCAGTCGACGGCGGCGAACATCCCGCGTGACCAGGTGTCGACCTTCTACACCGATTTCCTCAACAAGCCGAACGGCCTGAACAAGGGCCACACCCTGCACGAGTACTGGATGCAGGACTCCAACGGCCGGTACGGGGTGGACCTGACCGGGTTCGGCCCGTACGAGATGCCGGCGAAGTCCTACCAGTACGGCATCGACAACGGCTTCAACCCGGGCGCCTGCCCGAGTGGCGAGCAGTGCGCGAAGAACATCCGGACCGACGGGCTGGGTGCCTGGCGGGCGGCGGTCGGCGAGGAGGTGGCCAACTCGTTCGAGCTGGTCTTCATCCTCTCCGCCGGGCAGGACGAGTCGTCCACCTGGCAGGAGTTCGGCCAGATGATGTTCCAGACCAAGGAGGACGTACCGGACGCGTGGGGTCCGCCGGACCCGAACCTGCCGAACCACGCGCGTACCCGGTATGTCGAGTGGACCTCCTGGAAGGCGGCGTCGACCATCTGGCCGAACGCCGGTGGCGGCTCCTCGACCCAGGCCGAGAGCTCCGGCATGGGCGTGTACGCGCACGAGCTGAGCCACCTGCTCAGCATCGGGGACAACTACAACAACCCGTACGGCACGCCGTTGCGGCGGGCGTACACCGGCATCTGGAGCATGATGTCGCGCGGCTCGTTCAACGGGCCCGGCGGACCGCACACCCGGTGGCAGATCCCACCGGTCAACGGCGGCTCGATGGGTTCGCTGCACACCGTGCGGGACAAGATAAAGATCGGTCTGCTCGGTGAGGAGAACCTGCTGCGGCTGAGCCGGGAGGCGCTGGCCACCTCCGGCATGGTGGTGGCGACGGTGACCGCCCGGGCGGTGGACGCCGGTCCGAAGGGGCTCACCGGGATCAACATCGCGATGAACCGGGACCGGTCGCCGGCCTGCGACACCAGCACCAACCCGCTCTGCGACGGCGGCGCGTACAACAACTACACGGTCGAGGTCGTGGACCGGATGGGTGCGGACTCGTTCACCCCGGACAGCGGCGTGCTGGTCTCCAAGACGAAGAACGCCGACAGCGCTCCCTTCGTCTGGGTGGTCGACGCCAACCCGCAGGACATCGACATGATCGACTTCTACCAGCCGGACGGCACCCCGCAGAAGATCACCATGGGGGACTACCGGCAGCTCTCCGACGCGCTGTTCCACGCCGGCACCCGGTCGGGCAGCGAGTACGAGTACGTGGACGAGGCCAACCGGCTGCACTTCTACGTACTCGACCTGAAGCGGAACGCCGACGGCGTGCTGTCGTACACGGTCGCGGTGCGGTCGCTCGACGGCGCCGGGCCGAGCAGTCACGGCGTGGCGCTGTCGAACGGGGAGGTTACCACCGCGACCCGGCCGACCAACCGGGGCGTGACCTGCTCCTTCACCCTGACCAACACCGGCTCGTACGCGGCCGGCGGTCAGGCGCACCCGGAGAACGCGACGGCATACCTGAAGTCCGACGTGTACCGGCTCTCCGCCTCGGTGGGCGGCAAGGGCTGGCGGGTGGAGGTGCCGAACGCACTGGCCACGGCCGGGTTCGGCAAGTCCAGCACGGTCCGGGTCTCGGTCGGGGCGACCCCGTCGGCCACCCAGACCGGCGTCGTCAAGCTCACCGCCACCTCGGAGAGCGACCCGACGAAGACCGTGACCAAGCAGTGCCGCGTCCAGAAGTCCTGACGCGCTCGGCGGGACGCCCGGGGAGTGGCGCGCACGGCGCCACCTCCCGGGCACCTCGCTCCGACCATCCCGGAGGGACGATGCGGCGGCTCCGCTACCGCCACCTGCTGACCGCACTGCCGCTGCTGCTGCTCGCACCGCTGGCCGGCTGCGGCGACGACGAGGAGCCGCGCGCCGCGATGACCGTCCGGGTGCTGGTCCGGGACATCAACATCCGGCCCGAGGGCGTCGAGTGCGCCGGCACCGGGCCGTACACCTACTTCCACAACAGGGCCGCCTACCGGGTGGTGGACGGCGACGGCGCGACGCTGGCCGAGGGCGAACTGCCGGCCGGCAAGTCGGTCCGCACCTTCGAGGAGGACCTGGAAGTGCCGCGCATCCCGACGTTCTGCGAGTTCGCCGTCCCGGTCTCGGTGGCCGAGCGGGACGCGTACCGGCTGATCGTGGACGACCGCCGGCCGATCCCGCTGACCAGGGACGACAGCGAGGGACCCGCGCTGGTCGCGGTGGTGCCGTCGTGACCCCCGGACGCCGGTGCCGCGCGTGGTCGCACCGGGCCGACAGCGGTGGTGCCGTCGTGACCCCCGGTCGTCGGTGCCGCGCGTGGTCGCACCGGGCCGACGAGCGCGGTGGGGAGGCGTGATGCGCCGACGTCGCCTCGCCGCCGTGGTCGGGATCGCCGCGCTGGTCGCGCTGGTCGCGGCCGGCTGCACCGGTGACGGCGCCGACCCCGAGCCGACCCCGGTGGCCGGCGGCGCCGCCGTACTGCCCGGTCCGGTGCCGGCCGACCTGGCGCTGCGACCGGCCCCGACCGACCTGCCGGCCGCGCCGAAGGTCACCGGTACGCTCACCGACGGCAGCCCGCTGGCGACGGCGGAACTGTGGGCCGACCGGCCGGTGGTGCTGACCTTCTTCAGCTCCTGGTGCAACACCTGTGTCGAACGGCAGGACGGCCTCAGTGAGCTGGCCCGCAGCCACCGCGACCGGGTGGTCTTCGTCGGGGTGGCCGGCGAGGACGAGCCGGACGCCCTCCAGGAATACCTGCGCCAGCACCGGGTGGAATATCCGGTACTCGTCGACGCGGACCAGCGCGTCGCGCGGGCGTACGCGGTCCGGGAGCCACCGGCGGTGGTGCTCGTCGCCAAGGGCGGCACGCTGCTGCGGGGCTGGCCCGGCGGGGTGGACGCCGCCACCCTCGACAGCATGCTGCGGAAACTGGTACTCGCCCCGTGACCCCGACTGCCCCGACGGAGACTGGTATGGACACCGACCAGCCGATGAACCCGTACACCGGCGCGCCGACCGGTGATCCGGTGCCGCACACCGGTACCGACGGACTGGACGCGGTCTGCCGGCTGGTGGCCGCCGCCGCCCCGGCGTACGCGGCACTGCCGTTGACCACCCGCGCGGAACTGCTCCGCCGGATCGGTGCCGCGCTGGAGGGCTCCCGGGACGAGATCGTCGCGCTCGGCGACGCCGAGACCGGCCTCGGTACCGCCCGGCTGCACACCGAGCTGACCCGGACCCGGGTGCAGTTGGAGATGTTCGCCGACGCCGTACTCGACGGGTCGTTCCTGGAGGCGGTGATCGACCTGCCCGACCCGGGCGCGCTGCCGGCGCCCCGACCGGACCTGCGCCGGATGCTGGTCCCGGTCGGTCCGGTCGCGGTCTACGCGGCGTCGAACTTCCCGCTCGCCTTCTCGGTGCCCGGCGGCGACACGGCCAGCGTGCTGGCCGCCGGCTGCCCGGTGGTGGTGAAGGCGCATCCCGGCCATCCCGGGCTCTCCGACCTGTGCGGCGCGCTGGTCACCAACGCGCTCGCCGAGGGTGGCGCCCCGGTCGGCACGTTCGCCGTGGTCCGGGGGATGGCGGCCGGCCGGGCCCTGATCACCCATCCGGCGATCGCGGCCGGCGCCTTCACCGGCTCCGCCGCCGGTGGGCGGGCGCTGGCCGACCTCGCCGCCGGCCGGCCCGACCCGATCCCGTTCTACGGCGAACTCGGCTCGCTGAACCCGACCGTGGTCACCCCGGCGGCGCTCGCCGCCCGGGGCAACCCGATCGCCGAGGCGTTCGTCGGCTCGGTCACCCTCGGCTCGGGCCAGTTCTGCACCAAGCCCGGCCTGCTCTTCCTGCCCGCCGGGCACCAACTCGACGGGGTACTCGGCAAGGCGGTCGCCGCGGCGTCGTTCGGCCCGCTGCTGAACGCCCGGATCCGCGACGCGTACCAGGAGGATGCCGCCGCCCTGGCCCAGGTGCCCGGGGTACGCACGGTGGTGCCGCGCGCCCCGGTCGACCAGCCGGGCTACCGGGCCGGTGCACAACTGCTGGCGGTCTCGGCCGGTGACCTCGTCCGGCACGCCGACGAGCTGCTGGCGGAGTGCTTCGGCCCGGCCGCCCTGCTCGTCGAGTACGCCGACGAGGCGGAGTTGCTGGCCGCGCTGGCCGTCGTACCCGGCGCGCTGACCGCCACCGTGCACGGCGAGGGAGCCGGCGATCCGGTGGCGGCCCGGGTGGTCGAGCTGGTGGCCCGGCGGGCCGGCCGGGTGATCTGGAACGGCTGGCCGACCGGGGTGGCGGTGACCTGGGCGATGCAGCACGGCGGGCCGTGGCCTGCGACCACCGGTTCGCTGCACACCTCGGTCGGGGTCACCGCGCTGCGCCGCTTCCTGCGTCCCGTCGCCTACCAGGGGATGCCCGACGAGTTGCTGCCGGCGGCGCTGCGCGCGGCGAACCCGCTCGGCATTCCGCGCCGGGTCAACGGGGAACCGCTGACCTGACCTCGGTGGCCGGCCCCGCCGTGCGCTTTCGATCGGAGCCTGGACACTGTTGCGGTGGCGGCTGGACGGACGGGCAGGCGCCGAGCCGGAAAACACCGAAAAAAGGCTCAAAAATACCGTGAAGGGGTAATTAGGCCGGTAACCTGGCGTTCGTCAAGCGCTGCCGCTCCCCGGTACCTCACCCCTCCGCCCGGGAGCCGGAAACCGACCACACCGCGCGCCGGTGCTGCGCCTGTGGAGAGGGAGGGGGTCGGGATGCGACTTCTGGTGAACGGCGGGGCCGGGTTCATCGGTTCCAACCTGGTCGAGTCCGCCCTGCGGGATCCGGCGATCACCGAGGTTCGGGTCGTCGATGACCTGTCCACCGGCCGGGGCGGCAACCTGGGCGGGCAGGACGTCGAACTCGTCGAGTCGTCCATCCTGGATCCGGCGGCACCGGATCGGGCGGGGCGGTGAACCCGAGGTTCATCCACGCGGCCATCTCCGGCGAACCGGTGGTGTTCCCCGGGACGGTCGTACGATCAAGATCGATTTTGTGGTGCTGGCCACCGAGCGGGGCCGGGTGGTGCGGTTCGAGGAGAAGCCCACCCTCGACTACTGGGTCAGCATGGCCGTCTACGGCCTCTCCGCCGCAGCGATCGAGTCCTACCCGGCCGGACTCGCGTTCGGCTTCGACCAGCTCATGCTCGACCTGATCGCCCAGGACCGGCTGCCGGCCAGCTACGCCTTCGACGGCTACTGGCTGGACATCGGCTGGCCTGAGGACTACGACGAGGCCAACCGGTCCTTCGAGACGCTCCGGCCGCCGCTGCTGCCCTCGACTGTGCCGGAGCCGGTGTGAGCACCGTACTCCTGTTCGGAGCGTCCGGATTCGTCGGGCGGCAGGTCCGGGCCGTACTCGCGCCCGACGCCGAGCTGTGCTGCCCCGGACGCATGGAATGCGACCTCGGCGCCGTCGAGCCCGGTGAGCTGACCCGGCTGGTCCGGACCGTCGCACCCGACGCGGTGGTGAACTGTACGGGCGCGCTGGACGGCACCGACGAGCAACTCGTGCTGGCGAACACCCTGGTGACGGCGAAACTCGTCGAGGCGGTCGCGGTCGGCGCGCCCCGCGCCCGGCTGGTCCGGATCGGGTCCGCCGGCGAGTACGGGCCGATGCCGGTCGGTGCGGTGGTCGAGGAATCCGCTGCCGCCCGGCCGGGCAGCGCGCACGGGGTCAGCCATCTGGCCGGTACCCGGCTCGTCGAGCTGGCCGCCCAGGCCGGCCGGGTCGACGGGGTGGTGCTGCGGGTGTTCAACGCCGTCGGCCCCGGCCTGCCCACCGGCAACGTCCTCGGCCGGGCCGCCGTACTGCTGCGCCAGGCGCTGGCCCGGGACGAGGACCGGATCGTGCTGGGCAGCCTGGACGCCTACCGGGACTTCGTCGACGTCCGCGACGTGGCGCTCGCGGTCCGGGCTGCGGTACGCACCCCGGCGCTGCCCCGACGAGTCTTCAACATCGGCAGCGGCCGTGCCGTGCCGACCCGGACCGCGGTGGAACTGCTGGCCCGGGCCGCCGGCTTCACCGGTCGGATCGTCGAGGAGCCGGGCCCGCCCGGTACCTCCCGATCGGGCGGCGCCTCCTGGGCATGCGCCGACACCCGCGCCGCGGCCGGCCTGCTCGGCTGGCGACCCGGCTATGACCTCCCGGCCTCCGTCTCGGCGTTGTGGTACGCCACGGCCGGTATCGAGCTTCCGGACCGGGGCATGGGCCCGTCCGTCACCCCGCCAGCACAGCCAAAGGAGTCGGCGGGTATCCATGAATCGGCGTTGTAGGGCTCGGCTACGTCGGGCGACCGCCTGCCGTCAGCCGGCGGGGGAGGTCGAGACCGCCCGCGACGGCGGGACGGCCGCGAGGGCGGCCCGGAGGTTCGGCAGCGGCCCGATCCGCTGGGCGGTGTCGCCGCCCTGCGGGGTGCCGGTGCTCTTCAACAGGTTGCTCACCGCCGTGGCGGTCATCACCGGGCGGCCGGTCGCCTTGAGGTAGGACTGGATCGCGACCACCGCGCCGGTGACGATCGGGCCGGCACCGGAGGTACCGCCGAACGACCGGGTGTAGCGGATGTTGAGGTTCGCCGGGCTGGTGCCGCCCTGGAGGTTGCCGTTGCTGCCGGTGGTGGTGATGTTCTGCCCCCAGCCCTGGAGGTCGAGGCGGGAGCCGTAGACCGAGAAGCTCAGCCGGGACCGGTTCGTGCTGGAGCCGGCGCCGACCATGATCGCACCGGAGTCCCGGACCGACCGGTTGAACCGGCCCTGGAACTCCGGAGCGTCGAGGTTCTCGCCCCCGTTGCCGCCGGTGGCCACCACGACCGCGCCGAGCTGGCTGAGTAGGAGCGTCGCGTCGAACACCGACTGCACCCACTCGGCCGGGACGTACCGGGTACCGCCGTTCGGGCCGACGGTCTGCTGCTCGATGAGTACCGCGTCGCCGGGCTGGAGGAACTGGGCGAGGTGCGACAGCGCGGCCGCCGGCCGGTAGCTGGTCTGGCCGCTGCTCAGCCGCTGCATCGGCGAGATGCCGAACATGTCGGCGTCCGGCACGCCGCCGGTCACCCCGTACCCGTTCGGCTGGGCCACCAGTTCGCCGAAGACCGCCGTACCGTGCTCGTCGGCGAAGCTGGTGTTGCGGGGGAACTGGGTACCGCCGAGGTCGCTGGACCAGTCGAGCTGGAGGTCCTCGTGGAACGGGTTCCAGTCGTACTCCAGGTCGACGATCCGGATTCCCGCGCCCCGGGCGCGCGGGTCCTGGCGCGCGTAGTCGGCGTCGACGCCCTGCGGTGCCGGCCGCTGGTAGCCCTGCATCGAGGTGAAGTCGGGGGTGGCGGGTGGCGGCGCCGCCTCCGGCGCCGGATAGGCGTACGCCACGTCGGGCAGGGCCAGCAGGTCGCGCAGTGCCGCCGACACGTCCGCCCCGGCGGGCAGGGTCAGGTGATACCAGGAGGCCAGGTCGGGGGTGGCCCGACCGGACCGGGCCTTCGCGGTCGCGGCGAGTCCGGAGAGCTGGCCGAGGGTCTGCTCCGGCAGCAGCGGGCCGAGTTCCACGGCGCGGTGCCGGTCCAGGACCGCCCGGACCGGGCCCAGGTCCCGGCCACGCTCGCTGCGCAGCGCGCGGTCCGTGCCGCGTACCGCCGCCGTCTCGGCGAACTTGACTTCGAGTACGACGGCGGGCGCCACGGTGTCCGAGCCGCGCACCAGCCGGCCGTCGGGTAGTTGGCCGGAGACGGTCAGCGCGGTGGTGGCGGCGCTGAGGTGCCCGGTGGCCCGCAGCGCCTCCTTGTCGAAGAAGAGCCGCAGGTCGGACCGTCCGTCGGAGTTGGCGTCGGTCACGGTGCTGAGGAATCCGCCGCCGACCCACTGGGCGACCGCCGCACCGTTGCGGGCGTCGACCGAGGTGATCGGGCCGAGCCGGACGGTGCCGGGGTCGATTCGGCTGGCGTCCACCGTGGCGGTACTGAACAGGGTCACCGCCAGTTGTCCCTGGCCGGCGAGATTGGGGGCCTCGGGTGCGTCCAACGGGATGTCGACGATGCTGATCAGGGGCTCGCCGGCGTGTGCGGCGGCGGTGCCGACCGCCTGACCTGTCACGACGAGGGCGCCCAGTGCGAGTAGGGCGGTCAACCGCCTGGACATACCGAACCTCCAAGGTAGACCGATAGCGGGCAGCAGTGAAAAGGTACTGATTCCAGTGAAATCGGTCTATCTACAGGTGTCGCGACATCGACGATCCGGCATCGAACTCCTGTTGTACGCGCGACTGGCGCGGCCCGGCGTCGCCGCGTCAGGTGGTCGGGACGGCCGGTCAGGGGCGGTCGGTGCCGGCCGGGGCCGGTCCGGTCGACTGCCGGATGGTGAGGTGGGTGGGGAGCACCACCGAGCGGCGCAGCGGGTGCGGGGCGCTCCGTTCGGTGAGCCGGGACAGCAGCATGGCCACCGCGACCCGGCCGGCCTGGTCGATCGGGGCGGTGAGGGTGGTCAGCGGCGGGTGGCAGAAGTCGGCGCCGAAGATGTCGTCGCAGCCGACCACGCTGAGGTCGTCGGGCACCCGGACACCCCGGTCGCGCAGCCGGGTGAGCATGCCGATGGCGAGCAGGTCGTTGAAGGCGATGCAGGCGGTGGCCCGGGTGTTGACCACGGCGTCGGCGGCGGCGGATCCGGAGGGTCGTTCCGGCGGGAAGGGCCCGACCCGGCGTACCTGGAGGCCGTGGCCGGCTGCGGTGGCGCGCATGGCGTGCCAGCGGGCCTCGTTGGGCCAGGACCGCTCCGGGCCGGAGACGTAGACGATGTCGCGGTGCCCGAGCGAGATCAGGTGCTCCACGGCCTGGCCGATCCCGGCCGGGGTGTCGATCACCACGCTCGGCACGCCGCGCGCCTCGCGGTTGACCGTGACCAGCGGAATCTCCGCCGCGAGGCCGATCAGTTCCCGCTCGGAGAGCCGGGACGCGGCCAGGATCGCGCCGTCGAGGGACTGCCGCATCCGGTGCAGCATCTGGGTCTCCAGTTCACCGGAGTCCTCGACGTCGATCAGCAGGTGGGCGTACCCGGCGGCCTTCAACTCCTGCTGGGTGCCGCGGATGATGCCGAAGTAGAACGGGTTGGTGACCCCGGAGACGAGTACGGCGACCGTCCGGGTCCGGCCGGAGGTCAACGCCCGGGCCTGGGAGTTGGGTACGTAGTTCAGCTCCCGGGCCGCCGCCTCGATCCGCTCCCGGGTGGCCGGGTTGACCCGACCGGGCCGGGTGAGGGCCCGGGAGACCGTGGACGGTGCCACCCCGGTGAGCGCGGCGATGTCGGTGATGGTGACCGGGCGGGCGCGCTTCGGTGACCCAGGGTTGTCCACGGGGCACAGACAAGCACACGTGGCAAAAGTTGGCAAACGGTTGCCGCCAGATTGCCAGACTGTTACGGTCGCCCTAGTCCGCCGTCTATGTAAATACCTGGATGCCCGGCCGCCCGCGCCGCCCGGCATTCGGCTATCTGCATTTCCTCCCGAGGAGCAGGCACATGACAGCGAAACGAGTCCTCAGCGTGCTGTCCGGCGCGATCGTCCTGGCCGCCACCCTGACCGGCTGTGGTTCCGACAGCGGCTCGACCAGCGGGGGAGAGACCCTCAACGTCCTCATCGGAGCCAACACGATCTATCCGGAACAGCAGCGGAAATGGTTCGCCGACATCTCCGCCCGGTTCCAACGGGAGTCCGGGGCCACCGTCGAATTCGAGACGTTCGCCTCGCCCAACGACGAACTGACGAAGATACAGACCTCGGTGCTCTCCGGCCAGGGCCCCGACATCTACGCCATCGGCACCACCTTCACCCCGACCGTCTACGCCACCGGGGCGTTCCTCGAACTCACCCCGGACGACTGGACCAAGCTCGGCGGCCGGGACAGGTTCCTGCCGGCCACGCTCGGCATCTCCGGCCCGGACCGGGACCACGAGGTGGGCGTACCGTTCACCACCCGGCCGTTCGTGATGGCGTACAACCGGGAACTGCTGACGGCGGCTGGGATCGACAAGCCGGCGGAGAGCTGGGACGGGCTGCGCGAGCAGGCGAAGCGGCTCAGCACCGGCGGCCGGTACGGGATGGCGATCGGCTACGCCGACAGCTTCGACCCGTGGAAGTTCATCTGGGCGATGAGCCTCCAGGCGGGCAACCCGCTGGTCGGCGACGGGAAGGCCCGGCTCGACGAGCCCGTGGTGCGTACCGCCTACCAGACGTACCTGGGCTGGTTGGCGACCGACAAGGTGGTCGACCCGGCCGCGGTCGGCTGGAAGAACGCCCAGGCGATCGCGGCCTTCGGCGCCGGCAGGGCCGCCTTCCTGCCGATGGTCTCGGCGACCTCGAAGGTCACCCTCGACGCCTCCGCCGTGGCCGGCAAGTACGGCTACGCGGTCATGCCGACCATCCCGCCCGGCGCCACCGCCCGGCCCGGCGGCGGGCAGGACGCCACCAGCATCCTCTCCGGGGACAACCTGGTGGTGGCCAAGTACACCAGGCAGCGGGACCTGGCCCTCGCCCTGGTGAAGCTGCTCACCAGCCCGGAGCAGCAGCGGGACTACTACCAGACCTTCGGCGAGCTGCCCACCGACGCGAGCGCGGCGGCGGCGCTCCAGGCCGACCCGGCGCTGGCCGCGATGGTCGACTCGTCGGCGAGATCGGTCGCGACGCCGTTCAGCGGGGCGTGGAGCCAGGTGCAACTGGCCCTGGTCAACGTCGTCGTGCAGTCCGTACCCGGGTTGTCGGCCGGCCGGGTCGACGACGCCCGGCTCGGCACGCTGCTGACCGAGGCGCAGTCGTCCGCGCAGGCGGCCCTCGACAAGGCGAAGTGATGCCCGGAGCAGTCCCGCCGTACCGAAGGGTGCAGCGGCACCGTCCGCTGTGGATGCTCGCACCCGGGGCGGTGCTGACCATCCTGGTGGTCGTGGTGCCCCTGGTGGTGGCGCTGCACATCTCCCTGCTGGACCTCGACCAGTACTCGTTCCGGCAGTGGGTACGGGCGCCCTTCGTCGGGTTGGCCAACTACACCGAGGCGGTACGGGCGTCCGGCACGGTGCACGCGATCGTGCTCAGCACCTCGTACGCGGCGATCGTCACCGTGGTGACCCTGCCGATCGGGGTCGCCGCCGCCCTCGCCACCCAGGACCGGTTCCGGGGCCGGGGACTGGTCCGCTCGATCTTCCTCGTCCCGTACGTCCTGCCGGCCTTCGTCGTCGGCACCGTCTGGCGGATCATCCTCCAGCCCGACGGGGTGGCCAACGGGCTGCTGGCCCGGCTCGGCCTCGACGGCGGGCTGTGGCTCAACGGGCCACGCAGCTTCTGGGCCCTGGTCGTGGTGCAGATCTGGGCGAGCTGGCCCCTGCTCTACCTGCTCGCCCTCGCCGGCCTCCAGGCGGTCGACCCGGTGCTGCACGAGGCCGCCGCGCTCGACGGCGCCGGCTGGTGGACCAAGCTGCGGTACGTGATCTTCCCGCACCTGCGCGGACCGGTCTCGCTCGCCGTGATCATCGCGTTCCTGCACAACATCAACAACTTCACGCTGCCGTTCGTGCTCTTCGGCGTGCCGAGCCCCCGGGACGTGGAGGTGCTGCCGGTGCTGACCTACGTGGAGAGCTTCCAGAACTTCCGGTTCGGGCTCAGCGCGGCGATGGCGGTGCTCTCGCTGGTGCTGATCGCCGTCCCGCTGGCCGCGTACCTGCGCGCGGTCCGGCTCGACGTCGGCCCGGACGGCGCGGCCGAGGGGAGCCGGCCATGACGGTCCGGGAGAGCGCGCCGACCCGAGGCGCGGCCGGTCCGGCACCGCGGCCCGGCGGCCGGGGCACCGCCACGTCCGGGCGCGGCACGGTCACCCGGCTGCTGCCGGCGCCACTGCGGGTACTCGTGCTCGGCGTACTGCTGGTCGTCGTGCTCGCCCCGGTGCTCTACATGCTCTTCGCCTCGGTCAGCTCCGACCTCTCGGTGGCCGAGGGTGCGTTCCTGCCCACCAGCCTCGACCTCGGCAACTACCTGCGGATCTGGTCGACGGTGGAGCTGGGCCGGGGACTGGTGAACAGCCTGCTGGTGGCCGGAGCGGTGGCCGCGGTCTGCGCGTTCGTCGCACTCGGCAGCGCGTACGTCCTGGTCCGGTACGCCTTCCGGGGCCGGCTGGCCATCCTGCGCGGCCTGCTGGCCCTACAGAGCATCCCGGGCACCCTGATGCTGCTGCCGGTCTTCGTGCTCTTCGCCAGCGCCGCGCAACTGCTCGGGGTGCCGGTCATCGGTACCCGGTGGGCGCTGTTCGTCACCTACCTGACCTTCGCGCTGCCGTTCTCCACCTGGGTGATGGTGACCTACCTGCGCGGGCTGCCACCGGAGCTGGACGAGGCCGCCCGGGTCGACGGCGCCTCCGCCTGGCAGGTGCTGACCCGGGTCATCCTGCCGCTGAGCTGGCCCGGTCTGGTGGTCGCCGGAATCTTCGCGCTGCTGCTCGGCTGGAACGACGTGCTCTTCGCGTCGGTGCTGACCAACCCCGACAGCCGGACGGCGGCGGTGGCGTTGCAGGTGTTCGGCGCCACCCAGGAGGGCGGTGCCATCCCGGTGTACGGCCAGATGATGGCCGCCGCGCTGGTCTGCGCCGCGCCGGTCGTCGTGCTCTACCTCGTCTTCCAGCGCTACCTGATCAGCGGACTCACCGCAGGAGGGGTCAAGTGACGACCAGAGATGCCGGTGCCGATCCGACCCCGACCGTCCCGCCGATCCCGATCGCCATCGTCGGCGGCGGTGTCATCGGGCGCAACCACGCCGCCGCCATCCTCCGGCACCCCCGGTTACGGGTCGGCTGCGTCGTCGACCCGGCCCCGCTGGCCGGTCGGGCGCTCACCGAACAGGTGGCGGCGCAGACCGGCGCCGAGCCGCCGGCCCGGTACGAGTCGCTGACCGACGCCCTCGCCAAGCAGGAGGTCGGCCTGGTCGTGGTCTGCACCCCGAGCGGTACGCACGCCGACCTCACCGAGGAGGCGCTCGGCGCGGGCCGGCACGTCGTGATCGAGAAGCCGCTGGACGTCTCGCTGTCCCGGGCCCGCCGACTCGCCCGGCTGGCCGCCGAGGCCGAGGCCCGGGGACTCGTCTGCTCGGTGATCAGCCAACACCGCTTCGACCCGGCGAGCCTCGCGGTGCACCGGGCGGTGACGGCGGGCCGGCTCGGCCGGATCACCTCGGCGGTCGCCTCCGTCGCCTGGTGGCGCAGCCAGCGCTACTACGACTCGGCGGACTGGCGCGGCAGTTGGGCGCTGGACGGCGGCGGTGCCCTGCTGAACCAGGCGGTGCACACCGTCGACCTGCTGATCTGGCTGCTCGGTCGGCCGACCGAGGTGTTCGGCTACACGTCCCGGCTCGCCCATCGGCGGATCGAGGTGGAGGACGTGGCGGTCGCCACCGTCCGGTTCGCCTCCGGCGCGCTCGCCGTACTGCACGCCAGCACCGGTGCCTATCCGGGACTGTCGGCCCGGCTCCAGATCCACGGGACCCGTGGCTCGGCGATCCTCGACGACGACCAGTTGGAGTACCTGCACGCGGCCGGCGGGACCGGCCCGGACGACCCGACCGACCCGGTCAACCAGGCGGCCGAGCTGCTGCCGGCGGCGGAACTGCGCGGCGCGGCGAAGCCGCCGGACACCTTCGTCCTCGGACACCTGCGCCAGTACGCCGACATCGTGGCGGCGATCGACGCCGGGCGCCGGGCCAGCATCCGGGTGGCGGACGGCTTCGCCGCTCTCGCCCTGGTCAGGGCGGTCTATCTGGCCGCGACCCTGGGCCGGCCGATCTCCGTCGACGAGGTGGCCCGGGGAGCCTTCGACGACGTACCGGTGGCGACGGGACCACCGGGCAGGTTGACGCACGGCACCGGCGGTGCGTCGCCCGTGCCCGGCGATCCAGACGCTGACCCCGGCGATCCGGTGGGCGGGCGCGGCGATCCGATCGGCGGGTCCGACGATCCGGTCGGCGGGCGCGCCGCGCCGGGGGAGCGGCCGGGGCGGGCGGCGGAGTCGGCCGGAGAGCGGCGGGAGCGGGAGGGGCGGCGATGAGGTTCTCGGTCTTCACCGCGTCGACCCCGGAGTGGACGCCGGCCGAGGTGACGGCGATCCTCGCCTACCAGGGCTGGGACGGCGTCGAGTGGCGGGTCACCGACCAGGACGACGCACCCGACCCCGGCTTCTGGGCCGGCAACCGGGCGACCTGGCCGCTGACCGGGCTGGAGGAGAGCCTGCCGGCGATCGCCCGGCTCACCCGGGAGGCGGGGCTGGACTTCTCCGGCATCGGCGGCTATGTCCCCTGCCACGACCGGCCGGGCGTCGAACGGATGCTGGCCGCCACCGCGCGGCTCGGGGCCGGACGGGTCCGGGTGACCATGCCGGCCCTGTCCCGGGGCGACTACCGGGAACTGTTCGAGGCCACCCGCCGGGACCTGGAGTGGGTGGCCGGACGCGCCGCCCGGCACGGCGTCACCGCGCTGGTCGAACTGCACCACCGTACCGTCGTCGCCTCGGCCTCCGCCGCGATCCGGCTGGTCGACGGACTCGACCCGGCCAGCGTCGGCGTCATCCACGACCTCGGCAACCTCGTCATCGAGGGGCGGGAGGACTACCTCGCCGGCTTCCAGATGCTCGGCCCGTACCTCGCGCACGTGCACGTGAAGAACGCCGCCTGGCACCGTACCGGCTACACGCCGGACGGCTCGTCGGTCTGGGCCGAGGAGTGGGCGACGCTGCGGGACGGGCAGGCCGACGTCGAGGCGTACCTGCGGGCGTTGCACCGGCACGGCTACGACGGGTGGGTGACCGTGGAGGACTTCTCGACCGTCCTGCCGCTGGAGGACCGGCTCCGGGACAATCTCGCCTACCTGCGGGCGATCCGGCAGCGCCTCCGCTGACCCGCGCTCTCGGCGGCAGCCGTACGGTTTACCTGAACGGGTGCTGCGGCTCGACGACACCAGCCGCTACCTGCTCGGCCGGATCGACGAGGACGAGGTCGTACCCGCGACGGCGATCCGGTTCTCGGCGTACCCCGTCGGCCTGACCGGTGGTCGCGACGCGCTCGCCGGACCCGACGGCGTCTCACCTTCACCAGCACGTGACACTGTATGGTTTGCGGACCTGGCTGGCGGTCCGGCGCTGGCATGCCGAGATGTCGAGGGTGAGATGGAGTTCCTGAGCAGCCCCGAGCTGTGGATCGCGTTCGCGACGCTGCTGCTGCTGGAGGTCGTACTGGGCATCGACAACGTGGTGTTCATCTCGATCCTGGCCGGTCGACTGCCCGAGCACCAGCAGGCACGCGCCCGCACCATCGGCCTGTCGCTGGCCCTGGTGACCCGGCTGTTGCTGCTGGCGTCGCTGTCCTGGGTGATCGGGCTGACCGCGCCACTGTTCACGGTCTTCGGGCAGGAGATCTCCGGCCGCGACCTGATCCTGTTGCTGGGTGGGTTGTTCCTACTCGGGAAGGCGACATACGAGATCCACGAGCATCTCGAGGGCGCCGAACACGGCGGCGCGGCCCGGGCGACGTCGTCGTTCGCGGCGGTGATCGTCCAGATCCTCGTCCTCGACATCGTCTTCTCCCTGGACTCGGTGATCACCGCAGTCGGCATGGTGGACGAACTGTTCATCATGGTGGCCGCCGTCGTGGTCGCGATGGTGATCATGTTGGTGTCGGCCGGCGCCGTCAGCCGGTTCGTCAACACGCATCCGACGGTGAAGATGCTGGCCCTGTCGTTCCTGCTGCTCATCGGCGCCAGCCTGATCGCCGAGGGCTTCGACCAGCACATCCCCAAGGGATACGTGTACGGCCCGATCGCGTTCTCCATCTTCGTCGAGTTCCTCAACCTGCGGGTACGGGCCCGTCAGCAGCGGAGGGCGCCGCAGCCCGTGCAACTGCACCCCACCTACGTGAAGTCACCCGAGAAGGAGAACTCGACCGCGTCGGCCGACTGAGAACGGACCGCGCGACCACCCTCACCGGCGGTGCGACCACGACTCCGACCAGGGCCGTGAACAGGAGTGGACGCACGGCCGGGCCGGCGGCCCGGGACCACCGGCCCGGGACCACCGGCCGGCGGACGGCGCGTAGGTCGCCGAGCGGCGCTACCTGCCGCTGTACAGTCTCGGCAGGATCGGGACGAGGCGAGGAGGTGGACCGTCGACGCGACCCTGTTGCGGATCGGGGAGGTGGCCGCGCAAGCCGGCGTCTCACCGCGCACCGTCGACTTCTACACCAGTCTCGACCTCATCGCTCCCGCTGCCCGCACCGGCGGGAACTACCGGCTCTACCACCCAGAGGTGATCGAGCGGATCGCCACGATCCGTGCCCTGGAGACGCACGGCGTGCCGTTGCAGGAGATCGCGGCGGCGCTGCGCCAGCCCGTGGCCGACGACCTCGACGCCAGGCTCGACCAACTCGACAACGCGCTGCACGCCCTGCAAGCCGCCGCGCGACAGAGCGACGAACACGCGCATGGCCTGCTCACCGCGCTCACCGCCCGCGCGCATGCCCTCATCGCGACCGCCCTCGACCTCACCGCCGGGCTGCCACCGCCCGTCTGACCGGCCGGTCCACCGCACGGCAGGCGGCTGGCAGTTCCTCGATCCGGTGCCGTATTCGGTCCTGACACCCCCAAGGGCGATGTGCGGACAGTGCCGGCGCCACGCCGCCTCGGCCACCGACGCCGAGGACGTGGCGATCCGATGGCCAGGCCCGCCGTCCGCGCCCGGACGCCGGGTACGGAGCGAGGACCCGCGCGACGTGCCAGTACTTTTCGCGGAGAGGCCACGGTCGGCTCCTCCCGCTGGTCGTTCCCTATCGCGGAAAGTACCGCACCGTGAAAGGCATTCACCGAGCCGAGCGAGTGTGCGCGGTAGTGGGTAATCGTCGACCACGGACTCGGTGTCCCGCACAAAACGGCACGAGACGCCCCCACGTTCGCTTCCGATGATCATATTAATCGGTCCGGAGTCGCCCCTTACAGCACCGCTGAACGATGACGATCCGTTGATTGTGGACAGAAAGCGACCGTGATAGCTTACGGTCCGGCACAGCGCAGGCGCACGGCTCGCACCGCGAGTGCGTGATTTCGGGTATTGACGTCGATGCTCAGGTCGGGGCGAGCAGAGCAATGGCGACCGACGCTGCCACACGGGGCGATCAATGGGGCTGCGGATCCGGGCGGCGGGGCCGACCGGCCTCTTCCGGCCACGTTCCTCGGTGTCGCGAGCGTATTCACCGCCACCGTCCTCGTCCTCGTCCCCACCCGCCCGAATCGCCGGGCGGGTTCGCCGCCGAGGGTTTCCGGCTGGCGCCGGCGTACGTCCCGACCACCACCGTCCCGACGCGCCGCCCGCCTGCCGCACTACCCGTCGACTCGTCGCCGTTGGATGGGAATGAGGACAGCAGTGAGGACCTCCCGCGTGGCCGATCCCGCCCCGGACACCGATCTGACGGTTCTGGGTTCGCCCGTCTACCGGGCCGCGAAGATATCGGTCGGCACGCTCGGCGTCGCGTACGCGCTCAGCACCCTGATCCCGTTCGACGGCCAGCGACCGGCCTTCCTGGACACCTGGTTCTACTCCGCGGTGCTGGTCGCCACGTCGCTGCTGGCGCTCGCTCGGCCGATCCTGGTGCGGCACAACCGTCCGGCGTGGACCTGCGTCGGGGCGGGGATCGCCTCCTGGGCTGCCGGCGACATCTACTGGTCGGCCAACTTCGCCAGCGCCGAGGCCAGCGAGATCCCGGTGCCGTCGCTCGCGGACGTGTTCTACGTGGGCCTCTACCCGCTGGCGTACGTCGGGTTCATCGTGCTGGCCCGGGCCACGGTACGCCGCCTGCCCGCCTCGGTGTGGCTCGACGGCGTGGTCACCTCGCTGGCCGTCGGGGCCGTGTTCTCCGCCGTGACGCTCACCGACCTGCTGTCGTCCAGCACCGGTGGGGCGCTGGGGGAGACCGTCACGAACCTCAGCTATCCGATCGGCGACCTGGTACTCATGGTCGTCGCGGTCGCGGCGCTGGCGATGGTGCGGTGGCGTACCGACCCGGTGTGGTGGCTGCTCGGGCTGGGCGCGGCGGCCTTCGCGGTGGCCGACACGGCGTACCTGTTCGGCCTGGCCGGCGACACGTACGAGGACGGGACCTGGATCGACGGGACGTGGATGATCGGCCTGGTCCTGATGGCGCTGGCCGGCTCGCTGTTCCGCCGTCGACCCGTCGACGAGGTGAAGGGCTTCGCCGCGCTGCTGGTGCCGATCCTCTTCTCGCTCTGCGCGCTCGCCGTGCTCATCGTCGGCACCCTGGTCCCGCTGCACCCGGTGTCGATCGTCATGGCGAGCGGTTGCCTGGTCGCCGCCGGTGTCCGGACGGCGCTCACCTTCGAGCAGACCCGCGAGTTGACCCGTACCCGGGTCGAGGCGGCAACGGACGAGTTGAGCGGCCTGGGCAACCGACGGGTTCTCGACTCCGCGCTGCCCGGCATGCTCGGCAGTCTTCCGCCGGGCGCCGCGCTGCCGCTCACCATCGTCAGCGTGGACCATCTGCGGGAGATGAACCGTACCCTCGGCTACACGGCCGGCGACATGATCCTGCACACCGTCGGCTCCCGGTTGCGTGCGGCGCTGCCGGGCGACGCGGTCGCGGTTCGGCTCGGCGGGGCGGAGATCGCCATCCTGCGGACGGTCGCGGCGGGCACCCCGGAGAGCATCGGCCGGGACACCGCACTCCTGCTCCGCAGCCTGGGCGGCCCGGTCACCGCCGGGCCGGTCCCGGTGCAGATCGAGCTGAGCGCCGGAGTCGCCATCGCGCCGGGGCACGCGACCAGCTCCGCCGAGCTGATCCACTGCGCCGCCGACGCGTTGCACGAGGCGAAGGCGAACCGCTCGGAGGTCGAGATCTACGATCCGAGCCTTCGCGGCGACCTGAGTTCGCATCTGCTGCCGGACCTGTTGCGCGCCGTCGAGAACGAGCAGCTCTTCGTGTACTACCAGCCGAAGGTCGAGCTGACGACGCGCCGCCCGGTGGCCCTGGAGGCGCTGCTGCGCTGGCGTCACCCGGTCTACGGGTGGATCGAGGCGGAACCGCTGCAACGACTGGCCGCACAGGTCGGGCTGACCCGGCAACTCACCCGGGTCCTGCTGCTCTCCGCGATGCAGAGCTGTGCCACCTGGCGGCGGAAGGGCTACGACCTCGGGGTCGCCGCGGACATCTCGGTGGCCGACGTGCTCGACTCCCACCTGCCGTACGACGTGGCCAAGATGATCAACAAGGTGGGCATGCCACCGGCCGCGTTGACCCTGGAGATCGCCGAGGAGGTGCTGCTCGTCGATGCCCGTCGGACGGCCACCGCGCTGGGCCAGTTCCGCCACTTCGGCGTCCGGCTCTGTCTGGACCACTACGGCCGCTCCGCGCCGTCCCTGACCCGGCTGCGCAGCATGCCGGTCGACGAGCTGAAGCTGGACCCGTCGTTCGTCGAACCCATGGTCAACAGCACCCAGGATGCCGTCGTGGTCCGCTCGACCGTCGAGCTGGCCCGATCCCTGGGCATGCCCACCATCGTGGAAGGGGTCGCCTCGCCCGACCTGCGCGACGCGGTGGCGCTCGCCGGCTGTTTCGGCGTCCAGGGTGGCCTGTCCGGTGAGCCGATGAGCGCGGACAGCCTCCAGAGCTGGCTGGCGTCGCCGCACCGGGTGCCGGTCGAGTATCAGCCGGCCACCGGGCAGCACCACCACACCCAGGCGGGTCCGGGTGGCTGGGGCGTCGACCCGGCGGCCGGACGCCACCGCTGACCGGGGGTACGGCCGAGCGGGTGATCTCCACGCGTACCGGTGTGCCGGGCCGTCGACCACGGTGGGCTTCTCGATGCCGGGCAGGTCGCGTCGCACCCCCGCACCGGCGGCGTCCTCGGCGACATGCGCGACCTGTCGGTCTTCGCCGACTCCTCCGGGCGGTCAAGCCACGCGGCTAGGGTCGGCTGACCCCGGTGAGCCGTCAGGGGTTGGTGGCCAGGAACAGGAACGCCGCGCAGACCGAGAGGTGTACGGCGCCCTGCAACACCGTGGCCCGGCCGGGCATGACGGTCAGTACGCCGACGCCCGCGGTCAGCGTCAGCAGCACGAGCTGGGTCGGGCCGAGGCCGAGCATCAGTGGACCGTCGAGCCAGATCGAGGCGATCGCGATGGCGGGAATGGTCAGCCCGATGCTGGCCATGGCGGAGCCGAGGGCGAGGTTGAGGCTGATCTGGACCCGCCTGCGGCGGGCGTTGCGTACCGCGGCGATGGTCTCCGGCAGCAGGATCAGCAGGGCGATGACCACGCCGACGACCGCGTGCGGCAGGCCGGCGCCGGTGACGGCGTTCTCGATGGTCTTGGACTCCACCTTTGCCAGGCCGACCACCGCGACCAGGGCGGCGACGAGCAACCCGAGGCTGAACAGCGTGGTACGCGTGGACGGCGCCGCCGCGTGCTCGTCGTCGACCGTGCCGGCGTCGGCGCTCGGCGGCACCGGCTTGTGGTTCCGCTGGGTGGTGCCGTCGTCCACCGGCAGGAAGTAGTCCCGGTGCCGGACGCTCTGCACCACGACGAAGAGGGCGTAGAGGACCAGCGACGCGACTGCGGCGAACGCCAGTTGGGCCCCGGTGAACTCCGGCCCCGGCGTGCCGGTGGTGAAGGTGGGCAGTACCAGACTGAGCGCGGCGAGGGTGAGGACGGTGGCCAGCGCGGCACCGGTCCCCTCGGCGTTGAACGACGTCACCCGCTGCCGCGCGGTGGCTACCAGCAGCGACAGCCCGACGATGCCGTTGCAGGTGATCATGACCGCCGCGAACACGGTGTCGCGGGCCAACGAGGCCGTACCGGGCCCTCCGGACACCATGAGCGTGATGATCAGGCCCACCTCGATGACGGTCACGGCGACCGCGAGGATCAACGAGCCGAACGGCTCTCCGACCCGGTGGGCGACGACCTCCGCATGGTGCACCGCGGCGAGCACCGAGCCGGCCAGCAGGATCACCACGACGACCTCGACCGCGGCGGGCAGGCTACGCCCCCAGACCGCGATCAGGGCCACCACCGCGAGCAGCGGGAAAGCGGTGGCCGGACGGTTGACGGACGTACCCGACGCGGTAGCCGGTGGCGGTGTCAATGCATTCCCCTCCGATGGCGGTCGACGCCCGCGTGAGCCGGCACCACGGCAACCCTACCCGGTGGCCTCGGTGGCCCTGACCAGCACGAAGTTACCTGCTGGCCCGGTCGAACCCGTCGCGATCGTGGATGATGTCGGCCTGGTGCTCCCGTACCCGGTGCACAAGATCGTCGACGGCGCGGCTGAGCGCCCTTTCGGTGCTCCGGGGAGTGTCGTGGGGATGTCGTACCGTTTGCCATGATCGGTACATGATGGACGGGGTGTGGGGGCCGATGGGCGAGCGGGCGGTGGCGGCCCTGGTCAGTACGGCGGATCGGGCTCTGGTCGAGCGGCTGCTGGCGCGTGGTGGGGCGGCCCGGGCGGCGGTCGCGGGCGACCCGCTGTCGACGGCGTTGGTGGACGTGGTGCTGGCCGGCGACGACGAGACCCTGCGCCTGGCGTTGACGGGTAACCCGGCTTTCGTACGGGATCACCGGGAGCGGGCGCTGGACCTGGCCGGGACTGGTGAGCCGCGGATCTGTGCCGCCCTGCTCGGCAACCCCGCCTCGGACGAGCGGCTCCGCGCGACCGTATTCGAGGTGATCGATCCAGCCGACCCGAGCTGGCGCTCACCCGACGGGTTCGTCTCCGGAGTCCTGGCACGGATGTCGGACCGGGTGGATCACGAGGTCGCCGAATGGGCGGGCAGGTCGCCGTTCGGCGAGATCGATCGGGAATACCTGCGGACTCGCCGTGACTCGTGGGACAGGCAGTTGGCGGTGCTGGGCAACCTCTGGCGGCACCACGGCCGTACGGAGGTGATCGCCGCGCTCGCCGAGGTGACACCGCACCCGTTCGCCGCCGAGGTGGTGGGTGCCGCGCTGGCCGAGCCGGAGCGCGACGTCGACGAGCAACTGGCACTGACGGAGCGGATCGAGGCCCTGCGCCATCCACAGTGGTCGGTACGGCTGCTCCGGCTCGCCGACGAGGCGCACGCCCGGCTCGCCGACAAGTACGAACTCGACTGGTCCGAGGTGCTGGCCGCACACCGCGAGCGCCCGTTCTCGGTGCGTACCCTCCGGGACCTGGTCGGTCGCGCCGACTGCCCGGAGCACTTTCTGCTCGGCCTCGTCGACCGCAAGGCTCCGCAGGTCGCCGGCCGGGAACTGTTGACCCCGCTCGCCAAGCGGTCACCTGGGGTGAGCCTGGCGGTGCTGGCCGCCTTCGTCCGGGCACCTCGGGGGTCGGGTGACGCCGACGCCGCGCTCGCCTCGGTCGTACACGCCAGCCTGGAGCAGGGCACGGTCACCGTGGACGAGGCCCTGGAGGTGCTGACCCCGCTCGCCACCCTCTGCGGCGTGCTGGAAAAGGGCGACGGCTTGCTGAACCAGGCCGTGGGTGCCCGGGTGGAGGCGGCACTCGGCTCCGATCCGGGCGCCTGGCGGGCACTGTGGAAGCTGCTGCCCCGGTGGCGGCAACCGCTGGCCCGACTGCTGACCGCCGCCGCCGACGCCGGCCCGGGTACCCCGGAATGGGCGAAGCCGGAGCCGGCGCCGTCCCCCGGACGGCGGCAGCACGCCGATGCGCCGAAGATCACCGCGCCCCGGGCCGCGTTGTACGCCCTGTTCGGCTGCTGCTCGGTACAGGTCCGGCTCGACGTGCTGCCGATCCTGGACGAGCTGGCCCGGTTCGACCTGCTCGCCCGGCACCAGGTCGAGCCGGCGTTCTCCGACGGGGTGGCCGCCGGCGGTGACCGGGCCGACCAGCTGATGCTGGCGGCGAACCGCGGCCTCGACGACAGCCAGAAGGCGCGGCTTCTCGCCCTGGGCGACCCGGACGTCCACGCCCAGTTCTACGTCAACCTGTGGGCGATACCGAGGGGTCGGCTGGACCGGTGGCGCCGGGATCTTGCCATCGGGGTACGCCGGCGAAGCGGGGACGACCTCGACGACGTACTCGCCGAGCCTGATCTGGTCCGAATGAGCGATCAACTGCGCCGGTACGTCTTCCGGAGCCATCTGGACTACCCCGGGGTGAGCCAGTGGCACACCCTGAGCCCGTTGGTCGAGTCGGGACAGGCCGAGATCGCGGTCGAAGTGCTCCGGGCGGTTCAGGTGCCGACCGGGCTGCTCCAGTTACGACTGCTGCTCGCCGTTGCCCGCCGCGACGGCGTACCGGCGGCCCGGGAGGTGCTCGGCACCGATCTGTCCGATCGGCAGTACCGGGATCCGCCCTGGGACCCACCAGCATTCCAGGCGGCCGAGGCGGCGCTCGGGGCGGCCGGGGCGGCGCTCGGGGCGGCCGGGGGCGACGCCGACGACGGCGAGGCGCTGCGCCGGCTCGTGGAGGTGGTCGCCGAGTGGAGCAGCCCGGCTCGCTGGATCGCGCGCCTTCGCGAGCTGTCCTCGTTCGTCAGCGGCATGTCGTTCGGAGGTTTCGAGCTGATCCAGGACGACCTGCTCGAGGTCGGCGCCGAACGGTACACGATGGACTGGTCGCTGCTGGGGCGGGAGCACGAACGGTTGCCGTTTCACGACCACCTGGTCAACTTCCTCAGGGCGCTTCACGACCCCGCCCTGCCACCCCCGTGGAACACCCCCTGGGACGACCTCGATGCGGCGCTGGTGGCCGACGAGACCACTCTGGACAGGATCCTCGCCACCGGCCGACCCGCCGCCCGGGTGCTCCGGGCCGGCAGCGAACACGGCTGGTGGCGACGTCCGGACAACCCGTTGCCCGGGCTCTGTGCCGACCTGCTCGGTGCGGATCTCGACGCCTGGCAGCTCGCGGGCGCGCTGCTCGACGAGTTCGCCGGGACCGTGCCGGAACTGCTCGGGTCGGCGGCCACCGCCACTGCCGCTCGCGCGTCGGTCGACGTCGCCGCTGCTCCCGCCACGGCCACCGTCGCCGTGGTCGAACAACACCCTAGGTTTGGCCAGGTCGGCGCGGTACGAACGAGTGAGGGAGCCGAATGAATAAGACGGCGGTGGCGGCACTGCTCGGTGCGGCGGATCCAGTGCTGGTGGGGCGCCTGATGGCACGTAGCGCCGGCGCCCGGACCGCCCTTGACGCCGATCTGCTCCCGACGGCGCTGGTCGACGCCGTCATGGCCAGCGACGATATGGTCCTGCGGAGGGCGTTGGCCGGCAACCGGATCTTCCTCCGGGACCACCGGGAGCGGGCGGTGGAGCTGGCCCGCACCGGCGGTGATCCGCTGACCGGTACGGCGCTGCTGCTCAACGAGGAGACCGACGACGAGATCCGTACGGCGGTGTGGCAGGCCGCCGATCCGACCGACCCGGGTTGGCGGGCGCCCGGGGGCCTCGTCGCCCTGCTGGTCAACCGGGACTGGAGGAGACAGCAGCCTCTGTGGCACTGTGTCGGACGGTCGCCGTTCCCGGAGATCGACGCGGCCTTTCTGCGGCATGTGCTGGGCGGGTGGCGCCTCCAGTTGGCGGCGCTGGAGAATCTCTGGCGGCACCACGGCCGGGCGGAGGTGCGGACCGTGTTCGCCCAGGCGGCGCAACGGCATCCGCTCGTCGCCGAGTTGGTGGACGCCGCGCTGGCGGAGCCGGAGACGGGCACCGACGACCACCTGGCCCTTCGGCGGCAGGTCGAGCCGCTTCGCGAACCACAGTGGTCGGTACGGATGCTTCGGCTGGTCGAGGAGAGACACGGACAGGAGCTCGCCGACGACCAGCGGATCGACTGGCCGGCTGTGCTCGCGGAGCATCGGAGACAGCCGTTCTCGTACTCCGTGTTGGCCCAGTTGGTGAGGCGGGAGGAGTGCCCGGACGAGTTCCTGGTCGGCATCCTCGACCGGAAACTGGCGGTACCGGCCGGCCGGGACCTGCTGGCACCGCTCGCCAAGCACGAACGCGGGGTGAGCCTGGCGGTGTTGGCCGCCTTCGTCCAGGCGCCCCGCGAGGGTGGCGACGCGGACGCGAGGTTCGCCTCGGTGGTGCGCGCCAGCCTGGAGCAGGGCACCGTCACCGTGGACGACGTGCTGACGATCCTCACCCCGATGTCCACCCTCTGCGGCATCCTCCACAAGGGCGACGGCATGCTGAACGAGGCGGTGGGTGCTCGGGTGGAGGGGACGCTCGGCTCCGATCCGGGCGCCTGGCGAGCACTGTGGAAGCTGCTGCCCCGGTGGAAGGAGCCGCTCGCCCCGCTTCTCGCCGCCGCGGTCGAGAACGCGGGGCGTACGGCGGAGTGGGTCAGCCCGAAGACGGCGCCGTACCCGTCGCCGGAGCAGTTCATGGCCGCGCCGAAGATGACGGTGCCGCGTACCGCCCTGTATGCCCTGCTCAACGCCTGCCCGGCCCGGATCCGGCTGGACGTGCTGCCGGTGCTGGACGAGCTGGCGCAGTTCGACCTGCTCAGCCGGCTCCGGTTCGCGCCGGAGGTGTTCGACGGGGTGCTCAACCGGGGTGACCGGCCCCTGCTGCGGCTCCTGGCGGCGAACCGCCACCTGACCGACGAGCAGCGGGCCCGACTGCTCGCCCTGGGGGACCCGGACGTCCACGCGCAACTCTACTTCCGGGTGTCGGACCCCAGGAAACGCGAGATCGCCATCGGGGTACGCCGGTTCGGCACGGTCGGTGACGGCGACCCGATGTTCGCCGATCCAGACCCGGTCCGGCTGGGCAACGTGCTTCGGTTCTTCTATTTCGACTCGAAACGGCAGTGGGCGACGCTCAGCCCGGCGCTCGAATCGGGGCAGGTCGATGTCGCGATCGCGCTGCTCAAGGCCATCCGGATCCCCAGCGGGCTGCTCCAGTTGCGGATGCTGCTCGCGGTGGCGCGGCGCGACGGCGTGCCGGCGGCCCGCGAGCTGCTCGCGGCGGACCTCTCCGACCGGAAGTACAAGGGAGCGGCCTGGGAGAAGGACGCCCACCAGGCGGCCCAGACCGCACTGGCGACGACCGCGGCCGACGGCGACGCGGTAGCGGTCGGGCGGCTCGCCGACATCGTCGTCGAATGGAGCGGCCCGGAGCGCTGGATCGCGCGGCTGCGCGAAGTGTCGTCCCAGGCCGCGGCGGGGATCGAGGCGAAACTCGACGCGGAACGCCACACCGTCGACTGGGCGTTGCTGGTGCGGGAGCACGAGCGATCCACCTTCCCGCCGGACGTTCTTACATACCTGGAGAAGCTGCCGGGGTGCCCACCACTGCCGCAGCGTACCGACGGCGGCTGGCTGGAGCGCTGGCGCGATCACTCAGCGGCGCTGGCGGCGGGCGAGACGACGCTCGACAACATCCTGGCCGCCGCCCAGCCCGCCCGGGATGTGCTCTGGATCGGTGAGCGGAATGGCTGGTGGCAGCGCCCGGACAACCCGCTGCCCCGGCTCTGTGCCGATCTGCTCCGCACGGACCTGGACGCCTGGCAGCTCGTGGTCACCCTGCTCGACGACTTCCCCGACACTCTGCCCGAGCTACTCCGTACCGCCGCAGCCGTGGTCACCCCGATGCCGGCGGCGTCGGGGTGACCACGGCACGGCGTCGGGGTGACCGGTCCGGCATCGACCTCAGGACCGGCAGACGCGCCCGGCGCCGGGTATGCCGCCGGGCTCAGTCCGGCCGGACCGAGTCCAGCGGCGGGTACCGCCACGGGGCGGGGGGTCAGCGTCCGGTGAGTTCCGCCATTCGGGCCAGCGCCGCGACCCAGAACCGTTGCCGTTCCGGGCTCTGCCCGACCAGGTAGGTGGCACGCAGCTTCGGCGGCAGGTACGGCAGCAGCGCGGCCACCACGTCCAGGTGCTTCTCCAACTGCGACACCTCGGCGTTGGAGAAGACCTGGTGCACCAGGTCGGTGTCGTCGGTGCCCTCGTCCGACGCCTCGGAGGCTGCCGCCAGCCGTGCCTCCCAGCTCGCCCGGTGCCGCGCGACCTCGGTGAGCCCGATCGCGGGACGCTCGGCCAGCCGCGCCTCCAACCCGGAGAGCGGCACCGGAGCATACTCGCCGTCACCGAGGTAGACCAGGGCTGGCTGGAGCGGCATGCCCACCCGGTGCAGTTTGATCAACCGTTCCAGGGTGCGCTTGGTGATCCAGTCCCGCCCCTCGTCGTCGATGTCGTTCTTCCACCACTCCAACACCGTCTCGGCCGTCTCGCCGTACGTCGAGATGAGCCACTCGTTCGCCGGGATGTCCTCCGGGCGTACCTCGTAGCTCACCGTGAACCGGCTCGCCTGGGCGACGTTGTTGCTGGCCACCAGGAGCTTCCGACCCAGGTGGTACGGCGGGTTCTGCAACGCCACCTGGGCGCGTAGGTTCGGGATCACCCGCCCGGCGAGCGTCCACTCCTGGGTGACCTCCATCAGCTTGGCGAAGGTCGCCTTGTCCTTGGGACGGTTGTACTCGTCCCAGACCAACACCTTCGGCTCCGGGCTCAGCAACGACCGGGTCAGCAGCGCGTCGAGCTGGCCGTCCGGGGTGGGAACCGGCACGCAGAGGTCCTCGACGTTGGTGACCGGGAGCGAGAAGTACACCGGCTCGCGGCCCGTCTCCTCCCGGGCGATCTGCCGAGTGATCTCCGTCTTGCCGCAGCCCGGCGGCCCCTGGAGCAGTACCGCCCAGCGGTTGGCGATCGCCGCGCGCAGGATCCGGCGTACCGGGTCGGGCACGGTCCCCGGATTCCGTACCCCGACCGCCGCCGCGATGCCGTCGAGGATCTCGCTGGTGCGGTCCCGGTTGGTCGAGCCCTTCCGATCGACCAGGGCCAGCCGGGTGCCGTTCTGCAACGGCAGGCCCCAGGCCAGCGGAAAGCCCTGCCGAGCGCAGGACAGCACGTGCTCCAGGGTGCGGGGCGAGAGCAGGTGCCGCAGTGCCGGGCTCAGCGAGGCCCAGGTCCGGAACACCTCCCGCAGGTCCCAGTCGGGGAACCGCTCGGCCAGCGCGTACCGCCAGCCGGTGTCGTTGGCGGTGAGCCGGATGGTGACCATTCGGTCCAGGATCGCCAGGTCAGAGCGGCGTACGCTGGTTTCGGCCAGTGACTCGTTGTCGGTGAGGAACACCCCGACGCAGCCGAGCTGCCGCAGGTCATACTCGCCCAGCGTCCAGTTGCAGGCGATCTGCATGAGCTGGGACTGCACCGTGTTGCCCGCCTGCAACGAGTCGTCGAGCAGCAGCACGAACGGCTGGCCCGGCACCAACTGCCGCATGACCAGTTGCTGGAGCATCAGCTCGCCGCTGCGAGCGTCCCGGACCGGGGCGTTGACCAGCAGGTCGTCCGGGGTCAGGTTGGCCGCCGGCACCACCACCAGCGTGGTGTCGGGGTAACGCCGGGGCACGTACGACACGAACGTCGAGGTCTTGCCGATGCCGTGGTCGCCGAAGATCTGGCCGGTCTGCCCGATCGCGATCATCGCGTCGATGAACTGCTCCAGCCGTGCCGCCGGGCCGTCCGTCGGCGGCTTCGGATAGGTGGCGTTCGGCGTGAACCGCCGTCCGGCGTCCGGACGGTCGTCCCCGCCACCGTCGTCCCTGCCACGCCCCCGGGAGCCGCTGGCCCGATCGCCGCCGCCCCGCTTGCGTCCGCCGGATTTCCGGCTGGCGGGCGGTTGCTCCGGGGCGTCCGTCCGAACGAGGTCCACAGTGTCCACCAGACTCCTCATGCCTGTTGTCCTGACCTGACCCGGTGGCAGGCCATCGGGGGGTGGTGCCGTTCCGGCCAGTCGTCGCCGTCGTCGGTGATCAGCCAGATCCAGCGGTCGGGCTGGGCGGGGGTGACGGCGGGGGCGTACCCGTCGGTCACCATGATGATCGCGTCGGGCTCCAGCTCGAACCGTTTCCCGTCGACCTCGACCCGGCCCTCGGCATAGTCGACGACGTTCTGGAAATTGGTCCCGCCGCCTCCGGTGACCCGCTCGCCCGGCACGAACGGCGTCACCCGGCCGTCGAAACTGAGCCAGTGGCTCTCCACCCCGTCGGTCTGCCCGACCAGCGTGGTCAGCCATTCGACCACCCGGTCCGGCATCGAGCCCGAGGTGTCGAAGGCGACCAGCACCACCTTCATGCGCTCGGGCCCGCGCCGCTGCAACATCGGCTCGTGCCCGAGAGCCAGCAGCACCGCGCCGTGCTTCTTCGGATAGACCAGCCGCTCGGCCTCGGTCAGCTTCGATGCCAGTACGTCGGTCAGCCACTTCTGCCACCAGTCGATCCGGCGGGTCTGTGGGGTGCTGCCGCGCAGCTTGTCCAGGCCCAGCCCGCCCCACAGCCGGGTGAGCCGTTCACCGCCGTCCGCCGTACGGTCCGCCAGGTCGAGCAGCTCCTCACGGGCGGCCGGGTTGCCGCGCAACGCCCCCCGCATCACCTCCTGCAACACGTCGCCGGCCACCCGCTCGACGGTCTCGTCGTCCAGCGGCACGCCCCACCGGCCCTGTCCGCGAACGCTGCCGCGACCGGTGCCCGCCTCCCGGCTGCCGTCGGGGTTGCGGTTGGACTCCCCGTCCCGGCCCTCGGACTCCCCGTCCTCGCCCCCGGATTCTCCGTCGCCGTCCGGTTCGCCATCCAGGTGGATGCAGACCACCACCTCTGGCCACACCGGATCGGTCATCCGCCTCAGCTCCCCGTAGACCGTGAGGTCGGTGTAGACGAAGTCGTCGTACGGCAGCGGGTTCATTCTCTGTGCCCGCAGGTCCGCCATGTATGTCTGGTGGACCTGCCGGGGGTCGACCCCGACCGTCCTGGGCACCGGCTGGCCCGCCTCGTCGCGGGTCGTCTGGTTCGGCAGCGTGCTCCGCTCCAGCCGGCGCATCGCCACGTGGTTGATCGCGACCTCGGCGGCGAGCACGAACGCGGGGTCGCCCCGCAGTTCCTCTTCCACGTGCAGATGCCGGTGCATCAGATGCCGCGCCTCGTGGAACAGCACGAACTTGACCCCGTCCAGGTCCAGTTCGGTGAGGAAGTACGGGTTGTAGAGCAGGGCGCACCCGCCGTCACCGGTGGCCACCACGGCGGCGGTGGGTACGGCGGTGGTGGCGATGTGGTGGTGGCACTTGGCGTACAGCCAGGACGCCAGCACGCTCTGCCCGACGCCGAAGTCCAGCAGTGCGGACTCCTTCAGCCGGCGGGCCCGCTCCACCACCTCCGGCTCGGCCGGCTCTTCGGCCAGCAGTGCCCGCAGGTCGGCCAGGTCGGGACCGCGACGGACCCGATGTGTCCCGGGACGGCGCGCCGGCTCGGTGTCGGTGGCCCGGGGGTGGTCGAGTCGACTCATCGGTTGGCCCTCTCGGCGGTGACGATCAACTCCGTGATTGTCCCGGGGAAGTCTGGCAGGAGGCGCAGGGCCAGCAACCACGCCTCCAGGTTGCCGTCGATCGGGGCGACCAGTTCGGTCAGCAGCGCGTTGTCCGGCTCGGCCACACCGGACGGGAACAGGCCCAGCACTCTCCGCGCCGGGTGGCCGTACCGGAGCAGGTCCTCGGCCCGGAGCAGCCCGTCCTGCAACGCCCGGTCCGCCCAGTTCTGCCAGGGGCGCTTGTCCAGCGGGGTGTCGGTGAGCACCTCCCGAGCCTCGACACCGGCGGCCAGGCGGCCCGGCGGGTAGTCCGGGGCGGGGCCCTTCGCCAACGCCGCCAACCCCGTCGCCGGGCGGCGCGGCGAAGCCGGCCCAGGGCGCGACCGACCCGCCTTCGCCAGTTCGTCGGGACAGGCCGGCACGTCGACCAGGTGGGGCAGCGACCCGGGCGGCAGCGGCTCGCGGAGGTGTTCGGCCAGCACCGTGTCCCAGTTCCAACTTGGTAGCTCGACCGCGATCAGGTCTGCGGTCGCGAGGTCCTCCTGGTCGGCCGAACGCGCGCTGGCGGCCGAGCCGCGCAGCAGCGCCACCAGGAAGTGGGCCCGCAGCCGGTCCAACGCGGCGCTCGGGTCGGCCTCGGCCAGCAGTTCGGTCAGCAGTTTCACCAGCTTGGCGTCGAACTTCTTGGTCCGCTGGCCGGGCACCGCGCCCAGGTCCTCGTCGAGCAGCGCGCGTACCGCGTCGGGGCCACCACGGCGCCACAGCCCGGCCATCAACCGCAGGCGGCGGACCCCGGGGCGTACCCCGACGTACCGCAGGAGGTTGCGGGCCACCAGCGGATCGCCGCAGCCCAGGGCAAACGGCGTCGTCCACGAGTTGGCCCGCTTGCCGAGCAGGTAGTCGCGCAGCCCGGGCGGCAGCGGACGTTGCCCGGTGCGGCCCGCCCCGAACGGTTTGCCGACCAGCACCGCCAGCTTCTGCCGATCGGTGGCCGCTTCCTGGAAGAAGAGGCTGGTCGCCAGCTCAGGGTCGTCATCGGTGAGCAGCCGGTCGATATGTCCGGGGTCGAGGCTCGCCCGGCGGGCCAGCACCAACCGGTCCCGGGCACCACCGGCGGTCACGATGCGCTCGGCCAGCATCGGCTTCGCCGACCCCGTGACCACCAGCTCGTGGGCCGTACGGTCGTCGAGGTGGGGCAGCAGGGCGGAATGGGCCGCCGGGTCGGCGACCTCCAGCAGCATCAGGAACGCGGACCGGACGGCGGGCAGCCGGGACACCGTACGCCGGGGGTCCGGCAGGTCTCCGGAATCCGGCCAGGGTGCTCCGGTCGTACGGTGTTCGGCGGCGGTGGCCACCGCCGTGTCGAGCAGCTCCGCCACGCTGCCGGTGTGCTCCGCCAGCCGGGCGCGCAGGGACCGCCAGGGCGCCACGTCGGCGCCGAGCCGGTCCCGGACCAACTCCTGCAGTTCGGTGCGGAACTGCGCCCAACCCAGCGACCACCTCGGGGAGCGCGGGTACCAGCCCGGCCCGAACCGCCGTGCCTGTTGTCGTTGCTGCCCGCTGGCGCTGAACCGGGTGAACTCCTGCTCGGTCCGCGCGACGTCCAGCACCGCGACCGCCGGTCGGGCCAGCGTCACCAGCTCCGCCCCCGAGACGCCGGCGTGCAGGGCATACGTCGTCAGACCCTCCATCCACTTCGACGTGCTGCGGGTACGCGGCGGCGCCGCGAGCATCGCGCGCATCAGCTCGGGTGGGGAGTCCCACTGGCTCAGCAACGCCTCGGCGATGCTCTCCTGGGTGAACGGCTGCCGGGCGTACTCGGCGCAGAGCAGGTCCCAGTCGAGACCCGTACGCGCGCCGACCAGCTCCGCCGCGCTGGGCGCGGCGCTCCCGCCACTGGCGGCCTTTGTGGCGGCAGTACCCCGCCTGCCGGCGTCGATCCGGCGCAACTCGCTGATCAGGGTGGCCGTGTTCTCGGCCGCGTCGACCGCCTGCTCCAGCGATCGTCGCCCGTCCGGATCCGTCAGTGCCGCTCGGGCCAGGTCGACCACATCCGCCGCCAGGTCGGCCACTGTCAGCACGGATCGTACGGCGTCCGGGCCGGCATGTGTGTGCAGCGAGAGCAGTGCGCGGAGCTGCTCCGCCCTGCTGAGGTCGGGGCCGACCACGGTGAGCGCGCGGCGTACCAGGTCGGGGAAGGCACAGACCACGGCGCTGCGGAGCAGGGCTGGTTCGGTCCGGGTGAGCAGATCGGGAATCAGGCCGCCGGGGCCTGTCCAACCCTTCGTACGCGTGGCGGCGGCGAGCATCGCCCGGCGTTGCCGGGCGTCCCAGTGGCGGTGTAGGAACAGCTCCCGAACCGTTGCGGTATCACCGTGCTCGGCGAGTTTGTCCAGCACCCACGGCTGGCCGGCGAGTTCGACGTTCTGTGCCGCCGCGCCGCGCAGCGCCGGTCGGTCGCTGGCCACCGCCGCGCTCACCAGTGGCGGCGGCAACGTCCGAGGCGTCTGCGCCTGCGCCAATGCCGTGAGCAGTGCGGGGTCCGCCCGCCCCACGAACTGCTCCCAGTCTCCGGGCGTCGCGACCGCGAGCAGTGCGGCGGCAGCCAGGCCGTTGTCGGCGTTGCTCATGAATTTCCAGTTTCCAGCCGTAGTCGTCCGATTGGTGGAACCCAGGCACCATAGCCGCCGACGGCGACAGTTTCCGCTCCCGACCGATCGACCCATCCACCCATGTCGACCCATCCACCCATGACCGTCCATCAGCGACGCAGGCCGGGTGCCAGGCGCCCGGTGCCGGGTCGGCTTGGCCCGGCTCGGGCGCCGCGTCGGCTGGCTCAGTGCGCCCGGTCGATCCCTGGACCGGTGCCGGTGGCCGGCGGTACGGTCTTGGCCCACTCCGCCCAGTCGGCCAGTGCCTGGTGCAGTCGGGTGGCGGCCTCGGCGGCGACCCGTATCGACTGGGTCTGTGGGCTGGTCCCGACCTCGCCCCGGTCCTTCGCCTCGGCGTACCGCCGGTAGAGGGCGGCCGACTCCGCGTAGTACCGCGCCTCCTCGGCGAGGTGCCGGCGCAGTTCGTCGGGCTCCATCAGCCAGAAGAAGACCGAGCGCAGCAGCGGTTGCAGTCGGACCGTGTGGTCCACCTCGGTCGCGGTCAGCCAATGGCGTACCTCGGCCAGGCCAGAGTCGGTGATCTGGTACGCCCTGCGCCGGCGCGGCCCCTCACTGTGTACGGCGATGTGCCCGTCGGCGACGAGTCGCCCCAGCTCCGCGTAGATCTTCGGGTGCTGGGCCGGCCAGACCGCCCCCAGGAGTTGCTGGAACCGCTGGGCCAGGTCGTATCCGCTGGCCGGGCCCTCGGCGAGCAGGCCCAGCAGGCCGTGGCGCAGCGACATCGCGGATCTCCCTCGGGTGGTTGTCGACTGCCACCATCTTGACATGTACCAAGGGACATGTGCTTGGATATGTTCCATGGGACATGTCCTTGGGGCGATGTCGCCCTCGACTTCCCTTCTCGCCATCCCTCCGCAATCGCGCCAACTTCTGTGAGGTGTCCGCAATGACCGACGATCAATGCCCTGCGGTTCTGGTGACCGGCGCCGGTGGCGGGATCGGCTCCGCCGTGGTCCGTCTGCTGGCCGAGCAGGGCCACCGCGTCTACGCCGGGGTTCGCGACGACCGCGGCCAACCGCCCGGACCGGTCGCCCGCCCGTCCGGGGGAGCAGGGGTACGGACCGTGGTGCTGGACGTGACCGACCCGGACAGCGTCGCCGAGGCTGCCCGGCTGGTCGCCCGGGAGACCCGGGGACTACGGGCGGTGGTCAACAACGCCGGCGTCATCGTGCAGGGGCCGTTGGAACTGGTACCCGCCGAGGAACTGCACCGCCAGTTCGCGGTCAACACCTTCGGCCCGGTGTATGTGAGCCAGGCGTTCCTGCCGTTGCTGCGGGCCGGGAACGGCCGGCTCGTCAACGTCAGCGCCCCGACGGCCCGGGTCCGGATGCCGTTCCTAGCCCCGATCTCGGCGAGCAAGGCGGCTCTCGAAGCGCTCTCCGACTCGCTGCGGATCGAACTCGCCACCTGGCGGATCCCGGTGGTGCTGGTCGTACCCGGCAGCACCGCCACCTCGATCTTCGCCAAGGCCGACACTGCGGCCCGGGCCGCCCTGGCCCTGGCGGACCCGGCCCGCGTCGCGCTCTACGACGGACCGCTGGCCGCCGTCGCCGACGCGATGGCCCGGCAGAAACTGGAGTCGGTCGACCCGGTCGCCCGGGCGATCCTCCAGGCGGTACGGGCCAACCGACCGCGCCGGCGCTACGTGGTCGGCAGCGGCGCGCGGACGATGGGACTCCTCGCCCACCTGCCGGCCGGGTTACGGGATCGGCTGGTCGCGGGTGCGCTGGGGCTCCGGGGTCCCGCCCCGGCCGCGCCGGTCTCGGGGCCGGCGGCCCGATGAGCACCGGGGAGAAGGTCATCGTCCTGGTCGGTGCCACCTCGGGGCTCGGCCGGCAGGCCGCCGGCTCGCTGGCGGCGGCCGGGCACCGGCTGATCCTGGTCGGCCGGGACCCGGCCCGGGCCGCCCGCCTCGGCCGGGCGGTGCCGGCCGCGCACCTGGTCGTCGCGGACGTCGCCACCCTGGACGGCGTCGAGCGGGTGGCCCGAGAGGTGTACGCGGTGACGGACCGGGTCGACGTGCTGGTGAACAACGCGGGCGTGATGCTGCCGCGCCGGCAGGAGACGGCGGAGGGGATGGAGTTGAACTTCGCCGTCCATCATCTCGCCCCGTACTCGGTGACCGGTCGGCTGCTGCCGCTGCTGGCCGGTGGCCGGGTCGTCAACGTCAACTCCGAGGGGCACCGGGCTCCGCTCCGCGGCGACGGTCCGGCGCGGATCGACTTCGCCGACCTCCAGGCGCGGCGGGCGTACGACCCGTTCCTGGTGTACAGCCGCACCAAGCTGGCGAACCTGCTGTTCAGCTACGAACTCCAGCGCCGGAACCCCGAGTTGGCGGTGGTCGCCGTACACCCCGGCATGGTCCGTACCGATCTGGGCCGGCACTTCCCGCGGATCCAGGTGGCGCTGGTCGGCGCGTTCTCGTCCTCGGCCGCGCACGGCGCGAAACCCGTCGTCCGGCTGGCCACCGCCCCGGACGTCCAGCGCGGCGCCTACTACGACCGGTTCACCCCGATCGCCTCCTCGTCGGCCTCGTACGACCTGGAGACCGCCGCCCGGCTCTGGGCGGAGACCGAGAAGCTGCGCGGTCCCTTCGCCGCCTCGCCCCGACTTTGAGCCTCGCCCCGACTCCGGGCCTCGCCCCGTCTCCGAGCGCGGCTCCGTCGAGTGAGATCGAGAGGTTGTGGACACGGACCTGCGACATGCTTCTCCCGTGGTTGCAAGCTGCAATCGGTTGCCCTAGGCTGGGGGCGGTGGTAGTAGATTGCAACCACTAATCGGGGGGGTGCCGCATGGACAGCGCATCACGTTCGGGGTGCCCGATCAACGCGGCGGTGGAGGTGTTGGGAGACCCGTGGGGGATGCTCGTGTTGCGCGACATCATCTTCGGGAACCGTCGCCACTTCCGTGAGCTGATCGCGGGTTCCGAGGAGGGTATCGCCACGAACATCCTCAGCAGCCGGCTGAAGCGCCTTACCGCGGCGGGACTGCTCACCCGCCAGGACGCGCAGCGCGGACAGCGGGTGACCTATTCGCTCACCGAGGCGGGCATCCAGGTGCTGCCCATCATGGTGGCGCTCGGCAACTGGGGCCTCATCCACCGCGACGGCAGTCGCCGCCTGCGCGTGCGCGCAGAACTCCTGCGGGACGGCGGTCCCGAACTCCTGACACGGTTCATGGACGAACTGCGCGAGATCCACCTGGGCATCCCGCGCCCGGACCCCGACGCCCCTCGCGCCAGCGAGCAACTGCGAACCGCCTACGAAACGGCGATGCGCGAGCAGTCGACCCAGGACTAGCCCTGATCATTCTTGGTTGGGCTGCCCTATCATTGAACCTTTTTCAACCTCCCCTTGCGCTCCGTCGGAGCGCAAGGTCGGACGCGGTGGGTGAGCGCCGCGCGGTTCAGGTTGAAAAAGGTTCATTGGAGGGGCATCTTACGTAATGCGACCCCTTCGGTATTCCATCAATGTCACATCGGACGGCCGCTGCGATCATCGTGCAATCCCCGCGATCTCGCCTCCGGTGCGTTCGGTGCCTATGGCACGATCCTGAGTGTGCTGTTGGACGAGCTGCCGGACTGGTTGCCGGCGTGGTGTCTTGACCATCTGGGCGGCGAGCCCGCCGGCGTGCTGTTCCAGTCGCGACAGGTCTCGATGGTGTTCGGTCTGCGGTTGGCCGGTGGCAGGGATGTCGTGGTCAAGGCGCGCGCCGACGACGGCCGGGCCGCGTCGTGTGTCGCGGCGCAGGCGCGGCTGGCCGAGCGCGGGTTTGCGTGTGCCCGGCCGCTCACGCCGGTGGTCGGTGTCGGTGCACTGGCGGTACACGCCGAGGAGTACCAGCCCGGCGGCGAGGTGTTGCACGGGGACTCGCCGGACATAGCCGTGCGCTGTGCGGAGGCGTACGCCGGGCTGACGGCCGAACTTGCCGGCGTGACGGTCGCGCCGCCGCTGCCGAATCCGCCCTGGGTGCGCTGGGACCACACCGATTCCGGGGTGTGGCCGGCGATCGACTTTCTCGACAGCCGGGACCAGAGTGTCGTGTCCGAGCACATCGTCCAGACGGCTGAGCGGGCCCGGGAGCGGCTGCTGGCCGCAGGCTTGCCGTGCGTGCTCGGCCACGCCGACTTCGAGGCGCAGAACCTGCGGTGGCAGGGTTGGCAGGTGTGGGCGGTGCACGACTGGGACAGCCTGGCGTGGCAGCCGGAGGCGGCGCTGGTGGGAGCGGCGAGCGGGTCGTTCGCCAGTTCCGGGCCGCCCACACTGGCGCCGATCGAAAGCTCCGAGGCGTTCCTGGTGGCTTACCAAGACATTCGAGGGCGCCGGTTCACGGTCGTGGAGCTGGAGATGGCATGGGCGGCCAGCTTGTGGATGGCTGCCTACAACGCCCGGGAGATGGCACTGTGCGGTGGCAGCCCGGCGGGCGCCGATGCGCTGCGGGCGCAGGCAGCTGAACGCCTCCGCCGGGCTAATGCGTAACGTCAGCACAAAATTCAGCGAGCGCCCCCCGCCGTAACGTCCACCCGCGCTTCGAGATCAGCACCGCCGCCAGTCCCCCCGACGACCTCCGCCGACCTGAGCCGGTGGCGCCGGTCTGACTCCACCGCCATCCTCCGGGGGAGTCTGGCATCTCGATCACAAGTTCTCCGTCAACACCGACGCGAGCCTGGTGCGGCTCGACATCACCTATCCCGAGTACCTGGACGCGATGCTGCTCACCCGGGGTCTGATCCACTGGCCTTACCTCTACGCCGATCCGAACGATCCCGGGTTCGGCTACGCCCAGGCGGACCTGCGCCGCGATGTCGACTTCCTTGCGCGTACCTTTCCCCGCGACGACTTCTCCGACCTGCGTGCGCGGGCCGACATCCTGGCCCGAGCCCGTGATCAAGCCTGAGGCGGTTGCGGCACTTGGGCGACGCTGCGGATGGCCGTTACGATCCCGATCGTGACGCCCGTCGATTCCGAACGCGGGCGGTCGGTGTTTCGGGCTGTCCGAGGCCACCACCGGCTACCTGGCGAGCTTCTGGCCAGGGTGCGGGTCCTGCTCGTACTCTGCCTGGTCTGCTGCGGCCTGGCCGGCTATCAGATGTCATGGCACTGAACAGTCGACGTGTGGTGGCTATTGCTCCAATGTCGCCTCGGCGGCCAGCCGGGGTGTGGGATCGGATTCTGTTTTGCGGACGTCCGCCAGCAGCTTGGCGATCACCGCTTCGGTCACCCAGGCGTTGCCGGTACGGTCGGCGGCACCCAGCCAATCACCGATGTCCCACATCGCCCGGCAGGCAGCCAGTACGGGAAAGCCGGTCACCTCGCTCTGGCTCAGCGGACGGACCTGCTGGTAGCCGGCGAGGACCGCTGCCCAGCGTTCGCGATCCTCCTCCGGCGAGTCCGGCCCGCGATAGAGAGCGACCAGGTCGTACGCGCGTAACCCGAACCCGCAGTGGTCGAAGTCGAACGTGACGAACCGTCCGTCGCCGTCGATGTTGGTGTTGCCCCGGTGCAGGTCTGCATGGATGATTCCGTATGCGCCGCCGATCGCTCGGAGCCGCTGGATCTCGCCGGTCAGTCGCTCGCCGAGCTCGCCGAGCTCGGCGAGGTCCGCCGCGGCCCGGCCCGAGCCGGCATAGGGTGCCAGGCTGGCCAGCGGGCGTTCGACGAGGATGTGTTCGTCGAGGTGGTAGCGATCGTGGCTGGTGAGGAAGGTGTCCATCTCCAGGTGCATCCGGGCGATGCCGGAGCCGTACTCGCGCCATTGCTCGGCGGTCAGCGTGCCTTCGTACAAGGGTGTGCCAGGCGCGTGGGTGAACAGGGCGAAGCATCGTTCGCCTTCGGGCGCCACCAGCCGGCCGAGCCGGTCGCCGACGGTCCGCTGGTACGGGCGGATGACGCCCAGCCCGGCCGCGGCCAGGTGCTCAAGCAGGTCGAGTTCGAAGCGGAGGTCGGATTCCGAACGGATCCAGTACTTCTCTCGGTTGTAGACCCGCAGCACGCGGCGACCGCCCTCGACGTCGGTGACGAGGTAGGTGTCGTTGAAGCCGCGGTTCAGCAGGCTCACATTGACGGGCGCTGCGACGGCGTACTCCCGTTCCACGAGCTGGGCGAGGTCCCCGGCGTGGACGAGCGAGTGGGTCACGCGCATGTCGAGTGAGCCTACAAGGGGACCAGGTGGCCAGCCAGGGAAACCGGCGGTGGTAGCCGAGCAGGGTGGACAGCGGGGCCGCCGGCGCGGTGAGCGGATGCGGTCGTAGTGACGCAAGGTACGTTCCGTGACGCCGGTCATCCGGGCGAGTTCCCCGATCCGCCACATCTTGACCTTCTCCCTGGGGCAGGGTTCTACCGTCCCCCAGCATGACATCGGCTGACAGGAACCCGGGCGCCCGACTTGTGGGCGTGCTTCTACGGCGTCGAGGTGGCCGGCGCGGTGCTGCTTACCGCCAAATGGGCGGTCAACCTTGCCGGGCTGCTGTGGGTCGCGGCCACTGTGGTCACCGCGATTGGTGCCCACCTGCCGGACCGGCTTCGTCGGGCCGGTGGGTTCGCTGCCCTGGCTGGTCTCGCCGCTGTCGTCGTGCCGTGGACCACCGGGACCGACGGCATGTCACCAACGCTGGAACAACTCTGCTACGCACTCCAACTACCTGTCATGATCTGGTACGGCGCAGTAGGTTGGCGGCTCATCCGGCGCCGATGACCCTGAATCACAGCGGAGAAGCAGATGGTCCAAGGCACCCGCGACGAGTTGCTCGGCCGGCTGGCGGAGGCGGTCGGGTCCGTCACGGTCGCACACCCGACGCGGGTTGCCATCGACGGACCGCCCGCCGCAGGCAAGACCACGCTCGCCGACGAGCTGGCCGTCGTCTTGCGCACACAGGGCCGCGACGTCATCCGGGCGACGATCGACGATTTCCTCTTCCTCCGGGCACAGCGCTATCCGCGCGGCGAGTACTCGGCCGAAGGCTGCTACTTCGACACCCACGACCACGACGCGCTGAACCGGGTTCTGCTCGATCCGCTCGGCCCGGGCGGGGATCGGCACTTCCAACACGCGGTCTACGACCGCACAACGGATACCGCGCTGTCCCCGCCGGTCACGACTGTCCCCGCCGACGCCGTGCTGGTCTTCGACGGCGTCTTCCTCATGCGCCCGGAACTGATTGATCGGTGGGATCTGCGCATCCTCGTGTCGACCGCGCTCGAGAAGACCGTGGATCGTGCCGTACTCCGAGAGCGTCAGGTGTTGTCCCGGGCCGAAGTCGAACGGCGCTGGCGCGAGCGTTACATCCCCTCCCAGCAGTTCTACTTCGCTACCGTCAACCCGACCGATCACGTCGATTTCATCGTGCACAACGACGAGCCCCAGCAGCCGGTCTGGGAGACCCGAACACACTGACCGCCGTCACACAGACGAGGCTTCCTTCGACCACGCTCGGTTACCGCGGCCGGGTCTCAGATCCCCGTCGGCTATCGGCGCCAGCCGAACAGGCTGCGGCGCCGACGCGGCTGCGGCGGCGGGGCGTCAGCAGATCGCTGGAGGTGCGCCTCGAGTCCGGCCCCGCAGGACCGGCACAGCAGCCAGTCTGTCTGGTCCCGGCGCACCTGCGCGACCCATTCCCCGAACCAGTGTTCGTCGCTCAGGTCGAGACCGAACTGGCTGGACAGGCGCTTGTGGTGCTCGATGGCCGCCTTCGGCCGGTAGCCGCTGTCGACGGCCGAGTGCAGTTGCGCTGCGGAGTATCGTTTCGCGCTCGGGCCAGGTGGCTCGTTGCAGATATCACAGGCGGCCATACCCAGAGGATACGTTGGCGCGTCGGGGACGATTCCCGTCGTGGCCGCTACCTGCCAGAAGGTCCGCAGCGTCTGCCTCGGCTGGCCGGTGGCGCCGGCGGAACCGGCGGTGCGTTGGCATTACCTCGGCGGAGACTTCACGGGCTGTGCGGAAAATGTGCTGCCCTGTGGGCATCCTTTGCTTGCACTCCAGACTCGTACTCGTTCGGGCCCGAGCGGTGGAGTGTGCGTGAAGGAGCGGAGGGGCCGCGATGACGCTTCGTTTCGGTGCTGCCGGTTGGTCGGTGGCTCTCTTGACGGCGCTCGTGGTGGGGTCCGGCGCGCCGGCCGGCTCAGCCGGGCCGGCGTCGGCCCACGCTGCCCTGTCCCGACCGCCGACCGCGTCGGCGGCACCCGACCCGGTGGGCGGGGTCGAGGCTGCCCGGGCGGCCGAGACCGCGCGGCGGACCGGCGTACCCGTCGAGATCGTCGGCGAGCGCACCGAGACCGCGCGGGTGTTCGCGAATCCGTCGGGGACCCGCACCCTCGAGCAGTATGTGCTGCCGGTACGGGCCCAGCGCGACGGCCGGTGGGTTCCGATCGACACCCGGCTGGTCCGCGACGCGGCCGGCGGGGTGTCGCCGGGAGCGACTCCCATCGGGTTGCGACTCTCCGGTGGCGGTTCCGGTCCGCTGGTCACCGCCGAGCAGGACGGCGCCGAGCTGGGATTGACCTGGCCGGCGCCGTTGCCGGCGCCGGTGCTCGACGGTGACACGGCGACCTATCCCGAGGTGCTGCCCGGAGTGGACCTGCAAGTCCGGGTCAACGGGGTGGGCTTCTCCCAGTTCCTCGTCGTCAAGAACGCGGCAGCGGCGGCGAATCCGGCGCTGCGCCGCATTCGGTTCGGCACCAGCACCCGGAAGCTGACCCTGCGCGCCGGGGCGGACGGCGGCAGCACGGCCGTGGACGCCACCGGCCGCGCGGTCTTCGCCTCCGGCCCGCCGGTGATGTGGGACAGCACTCCGGAGCCACCCGAGGCGACCGGCGCCACCCTCCGGATCGCGCCGGACGCCGAGAGCGGCCGGGGTGAAGAGGCGCGGCCGGCGCCGGGCCGGCAACGGGTGATGGACCTGGAGGTCAACCCCGGTGAACTGGTGGTGGTCCCGGACCAGAAGATGCTCACCGCCCCGGACACCCGGTACCCGGTCTACATCGACCCGTCGTACAGTGCGGCCCAGTACCGGTGGACCCTGGTCAACAAGGACGCGGCCGGAAAGTCCTACTGGACCGACGACTTCTACCGCGAGGACGTCCGGGTCGGTACGGTGTACGACAGCGGCGACGGCCCGTGGCGGACGTTCTTCCAGATGAACATCGCCCGGGTGGCCCGGGCAACGGTGTCCCGCGCCTGGTTTTCGATCTCCATGACGCACACCGCGAACTGCGCGGAATCGAGCGTCGAGTTGTGGCACACCAGACCGATCGACCCGGCGGTAGGTGTCACCTGGAACAACAGTGCGGGAAACTGGCTCGGTGGGGCGGCCCTGGCGACCCGCGACGGCAAGGCCAACAAGTCGAGATGCGGCCAGCCGCCGATGCTGATGGAGTTCGGCCTGACCCCCGACACGGTCACCCCGGTCGTGCAGGAAGCGGTGCGGGGGGTGAACGGTCCGCAGGAGGCGATCGGGTTCGGGCTGAAGATCCCGGATGACCACGAGGGCAAGGAACTTTACTGGAAACGGTTCAACCCGGCCACCGCGCGGCTCAACATCGAGTACAACACGCCGCCGGAGAGTCCGACGAGCGTCTCCACCGTGCCGCCGACGCCGTGTGGCACCGCCGCCGCGCCGACCGCATTGAACACCGCCACCCCGACCTTCACGGCGGTGGGCTACGACCCGAACAGCGACAACGTCACCAACGAGCTGGAGATCCTCTCCGGAGAGACGGTTCTGACCAGCCTGTCCTCGGGCACGGTCGGCTCTGGCAGTGTGGTGCGCTGGCCGCCGGTCCCCGCCGGGACCCTGCCGACCGATCAGCCCGGCGCCGTGTTCAGCTACCGCGCCCGTACCCGCGACTCGGGGCCGCCCGGCGGATACGGCGAGCGCTGCTGGTTCACTGTGGACGCCAGTCGGCCGTTGCCGCCGACGTTGACCTCCACGGACTATCCCGGCCCTACCCCGGTGAAGGCGGTCGGCGAGGTCGGCACGGTCACCTTCGCCCCAAGTGGCGCGGAGACCGACGTCGCCGGCTACCGGTACGGGTTCAGCCAGGACGTCACCACCATGTGGGTGGCCGCCGGGGCGGACGGTCGGGCCACCGTACCGGTGACGCTGTGGCCGCAGTTCGCGACCGACACCGGTGACGTCCGCCGGACCCTCTGGGCGCGGGCGGTCGACCGGGCCGGCAACAACAGCGGGCTCAGCTCCGGCCGCGAACTGGTCGCCCGGGGCCGTACGGTCAGCGATCCCGCGGTCTCCGCGGACGTCAACGGCGACCGGCGGGGCGACGTGACCGCGCTGGTGGACCACGGGCACGGCCAGACCGCGGTGTGGAACCTGCTCTCCGCCCCGGGCGGCTTCCATCCCGGGTACGTCGCCTGGGACACCGGCATTTCCGGCGGGTTCCCGGCCGAGCTGGTGCGGAGCGTGACCGGCGACTTCGACGGGAACGGCCGCACCGACGTCGCCATCTTCCGCGAGGACGCCGACCGGATGGTCCGGCTCTTTCTGCTGCCCGCCGACGGGAACCGGTTCTCGGCCGTGAGCGAGCCGGTGTGGACCGGCGACATCTTCCGGCTCAGCCACCTGAAGGTGGTCGCCGGGGACTTCGATGCGGACGGCGACGACGACATCGCCGCGCTCCAGGGCCTCGCCGGCGGCCAGCTCAAGCTCTGGGCGTACCTCTCCACCGGGAACGGGTTCGCCGCCCCCGCGCTGAGCTGGGACAGCGGCGCCACCGGTGCCGGGGTCGCCGGTGCCAACCTGGTCGCCGCGGACGTCGACGGAGACGGCGACGACGACGTCGTGGACATGCACGACATGGGGAACGCCCAGACGCACATGCGAATCCACCACGCCACCGCCGGGGTATTCGGCGGCCCGGTGACGCGCTGGGACAGCGGGGTCGGCGCCTTCGACGCCCGGCGCGCCCGGTTCGTCGCCGGGGACGTCGACGGGGACGCCCTGCGCCGCGCCGAGGTGGTCGCGCTCTACGACGACGGCAACGCCACGGCCCGGCTGGTGACCTGGAAGGGCGACGGTACCGTCTGGACGCCGACCACCCGGTGGAGCAGCGGCGTGGGCGGCTTCGACGCCACCCGCGGCACCCTCGCCGCCGGGGACTTCGACGCCGACGGCCGGACCGACATCGCGTCGCTGTACGACACCGGCGGCGGGAAGCGCCGCCTCTACACCTTCATCTCGACCGGCAGCGGGTTCGCCGACAAGCGCGCGGACTGGGAGGGGTACGTCAGCGAGGCCAGGCCGACCGTGCACGTCGACCCGAACCGGAGGTACCGCATCCATCCCGTGCACAGCAACAAGTGCTTCGACGTACCGGGCGGGAGCACAGCGAACGACGCGATCCTGGACCAGTGGGACTGCGTCACCACGGCGACCTGGGAGACGTTCCGCTTTGAACGCGTCGGCGGCTCACCGTATTACCTGATCAGGACCGCCGCCGACAAGTGCCTCGACATCGCGGGGTACAGCCTGCTGGACAACGCACACACGCTCCAGTACGCGTGTTACGAGGCTGGTGCGGCGAAGTCCAATCAGCAGTTCCGGCTGGACCTGGTGGCGGGCGGCGGATACGAGCCCGTGGTGCAGTTGCGGGTCGTACACAGCGAAAAGTGCCTGCGGGTCAGCGGCGCGAGTATCGCCAACGGAGCCCGGATCGTGCAGGCTCCGTGTGCCGCCGTACCGCCGTCCGATCAACGGTTCGCGCTCCGCCTGGAGCCGTGACCACGGATACCTGGGTCGGCGGCTTCGTGTGCGCTCCTTCTGTGCGCGGCCAGGACGAGGAAACGGGACTACCACAACGCCCGGGTGATATGTAACGCGCGCCTGTTGAGGCGTGTGCGAATTCTGTGCATACCGCCTGTCATGCTGCGCATCAACGTATTCCTATTCTTCGCAGAACCTATTCCTACTCTTCGCAGGATGAGCAGCGGGAGGAAGCGTGGACCACGTGGTGCGTCGCCAGTTGGGGCTGGCGTTGGCGACGGTTATGGCAGCGTCGGTAGTCTGCGGTATCCCGGAGCGGGCGGAGGCCGCGCCGGTGGACGATCTCTCGCTCGCCAGGGAGCGCTCGGCGGCCGTCCGGCCGGTGTCGGTGCCGGAAGCCAAGCCGGGCCTTGTCGAGAAGTTGGCGCTGCGCGGCACTCCTGCCGTCTCCTGGCCCACGCCGGGTAACGCGGAGATCAGTCTGGACACGGCCGGCACCGCGGCCGACGCGAGCGCCGCCGGCAACGCGTATGTCCAGGCGGGCAAGCTGCCCGTGTCGGTCGGCGCGCCCAAGGGTATCGCCGCCCGTTCGGCAACACCCGGCCGGGTACGGGTCGAGATGCTGCCGCGGCGCGCGGACGGCTTGCTGTTACGGGTGAACCGCGCCGACGGGGTGGCCACCGCCGGCCAGGTCGGCCTGGAGGTCGACTACTCCTCCTTCCGCGACGCCTACGGTGCGGACTGGGCGACCCGGCTGCGGTTGGTGGCCGTACCCGAGTGTGCGCTCGCCACGCCGGATCTTCCGGAGTGTGCCGGTACCCCGATCGCCACCCGCAATGACGGTTCGGGCCGGCTGAGCGGGGATGTCGAGGTACGGGCCACGAGCGGGTCCGGCTTGTACGCGGTCATCGCCGCCGCGTCCTCCGGTGCGGGCGACTTCAAGGCCACCGCGCTGTCGCCCTCCTCCACGTGGTCGGTCGGCACCTCTTCCGGCGACTTCAACTGGCGCTACCCGATGGAGTCCGTGCCGGGCCTCAGCGGGCCGCAGCCGGCCCTGGAGCTCGGTTACTCCAGCGGCGGCATGGACGGCCGGACCTCGTCGACGAACAACCAGCCGTCGTGGGTCGGCGAGGGGTTCGCGTTCGAGCCGGGAGGCTACATCGAGCGGCGGTACAAGTCGTGCGGCGAGGACACCAGCGGCGGCAACAACAGCGGCCGGAAGACCGGCGACCTGTGCTGGTCGACCGACAGCGGACGCCGGGGAAGCTTCGACAACGCGGTGATGGTGCTCGGCGGGCGCGGCGGTGAGCTGATCCGTGACGACGCCACCGGGCAGTGGAAGTCACGCGTCGACGACGGGACGAAAGTGGAGCTTCTGACCGGCGGCGACAACGGCGACGACAACGGGGAGTACTGGCGGATCACCACCCCGGACGGCACCCAGTACTACTTCGGCAAGCACAAGCTGACCCGTTGGGAGTCGGGTGACGAGGTCACCAACTCGGTCTGGACGGTTCCGGTCTTCGGCAACCATTCCGGTGAGCCGTGCTACAAGTCGACGTTCGACGCGTCGTACTGCGACCGGGCGTGGAAGTGGAACCTCGACTACGTCGTGGATCGCAACGGCAACACCATGAGCCTGTTCTACGGGACCGAGAAGAACAACTACGCCCGCAACATCACCGCCAGCAAGGTGTCGAGCTACATCCGGGGCGGCTGGCTCAAGCGAATCGACTACGGGCAGCGCGACGGTGAGGTCTACGCGAAGCCGGCGGTCGGCCGCGTGCTGTTCACCGAGGCGGACCGGTGCATCCCCGGCACCACCTGCGCCGCTTCGTCGCCGGCGAACTGGCCGGACGTACCGTGGGACCAGGCGTGCACGAGCAGCACGAGTTGCAACAACAAATTCAACCCCACCTTCTGGACCCAGAAGCGCCTGGCCGCCGTGACGACGCAGGTCTGGGGCGGCCTCGCGTACCGCAACGTCGACTCGTGGACGCTGATCCACTCGTACCCCAGCCCCGGCGACGGCACCCGGGCCGGAATGTGGCTGGCCTCGGTCCAGCACAAGGGTCTCGTCGGCGGCGAGGCGAGCCTGCCACCGATCAGCTTCGAGGCGACCCAGTTGGCCAACCGGGTGGACGGCGTCGACGGCATCCCGCCGATGAACTGGATGCGCGTCAGCGGGATCAATCTCGACTCGGGCGGCAAGATCACGATCGGCTACTCGCCGAAGGAGTGCGCCGTACCCGGAAACGTGCCAGTGCCCGACTCGAACACCGCGCGCTGCTTCCCGACCCGATGGACGCCGGAGGGGCTGACCGCCGAACGCCTTGACTGGTTCAACAAGTACGTGGTCACGGAGGTGACCGAGGTCGATCGCACCACCGGCCTGCCGCCGGTGATCACGCGGATCGAGTACCCGAACAAGCCGGCCTGGCGGTTCGACGAGGCCGACGGGATGGTGCCGGACAACAAGAAGAGCTGGTCGCAGTGGCGCGGGTACGACCGGGTTCGCGTCCACAAGGGTCCGGTAAACGGCCCGCAGTCCGTGACCGAGTCGCTGTACTTCCGCGGCATGGACGGTGACCGGACCTCGGCCGGCGGGAAGAAGGAGGTCTGGATCACCGACTCGGCCGGTACCCGGCTGCGCGACTCCGACCAGTTCGCCAACGTCCCGCGGGAGAACATCAGGTACACCGCCGGCGGCGCGGTGCACGAGAAGGAGATCACCGACCCGTGGCTGTCGGCGGCCACCGCCACCCGGACCCGTAGCTGGGGCACGACCCAGGCGTTCCGGGTCGAGGAGGGGAAGGTCCGGCAGAGCCAGGCCACGGGCTCGGGCGGCTGGCAGAACATGGGCGCCGAGAACGTCTACGACGCCGACGGCACGGTGCAGCGGTCCAACGATCTCAACGATGTGTCGAACCCGGACGACGACACCTGCACCCGCTACTGGTACACGAGGAACGAGTCGGTATGGATCATCAACCTGCCGTACCGCATCGAGACGGTCGCGGCGAACTGTGACCGTACCCCCGTCTACCCGGACGACCTCATCTCCGACGTCCGGCACTACTACGACGGCAGCGGCACGCTCGGTGCGCCGCCGGTGCGCGGTGAGGTCACCCGGACCGAGGGACTGTCGGGCTGGGTGAACGGGGCACCGACCTACGTGACAACGAGGCGGGTGGGCTACGACGTACACGGCCGCGAGATCGAGGAGTACGACGCGAGGGGCGCCCGGACGACGACGGCCTACACGCCGGCCACCGATGGCCCCGTCACCCAGATCGATGTCACCAACGCGCTCGGCCATCGCCTCCGAACCATGTACGAGCCGGCCTGGGGCGAGGACACCGTCGTCCTTGACGCGAACGACCGGCGGACCGAGGTGCGCTACGACCCGCTGGGCAGGCTCGCGAAGGTGTGGCTGCCGGGCCGGGCGACCACCCAGACGCCCAGCGCGGAATACAGCTACCTGGTGCGTACCACCGGGGCCAACGCGGTGACCTCAAGGACGCTGCAACCCAACGGGGACTACGAAACCGAGTACGAGCTCTACGACGGCCTGATGCGGCCACGGCAGACCCAGGAGCCCGCACCCGGCGGCGGCCGCATCCTCAGCGACAAGGTCTACGACTCGCGTGGCCTCGTCGTGAAGGAGAACGGGCCGTACTACAACGATGCGCCACCGGGCACCGACGTGGTCCTCGCGGACGAGAACATGATGCCGGCGCAAGTGCGCACCGTGTTCGACGAGAACGAACGCCCGACGAACATCATGTTGATGGTCGACGGACTCGAGAAGTGGCGCACCACGCACACCTACGGCGTCAACCGGCACGATGTCGATCCGCCCGACGGCGAGACACCGACGACAAGGATCACGGACGCGGAAGGCAACCTGATCGAGCTCCGCGAGTACCACGGCGCTTCGCCGACCGGCACGTACGACGCGACGAAGTACACGTACACCAACCGCGGGGAAATTGCCACGGTCACCGACCCTGCCGGCAACGTCTGGCGGTACGAATACGATCTGCGGGGTCTCCGGATTCGCGCTGAGGAGCCGGACCGTGGCGCCACCGATGTCACCTACAACGATGCCGGGGAGATCGTCACGACCCGGGACGCGCGCGGCAGCACCATCGCCCATGCCTACGACATCCTCGGCCGGCAAACGGCGACTTTCGAGGGATCGCTGAGCGGCACCAAACTAACCAGCCGGACCTACGACACGCTTCCCGACGGCACACCGGCTCGCGGCAGTCAGATCGCCGCCGCCCGGTACGTCGGCACCAGCGCCTACATCTCCGAGGTCACCGGGTTCGACGCCGCCGGCCGGCCGACCGGGACGCGGGTCACCATCCCGGCAAGCGAAGGGGCGCTGGCCGGTAGATACGAGTCCAGCCAGACGTACAAGGTGGACGGATCGTCGGCCACGGTGGGGTTGCCCGCCGCCGGTGGGCTCCCCGCCGAGCAGATCACCACCGGGTACGACAGCCTCGGGCAGGCGGTCACGCTCAGCGGGGCGAGCAGTTACGTCACCGCCACCGAGTACACCCAGTTCGGTGAGCTGCGCCAGTTGACGCTCTCGGCCGGGGGAGCGGCCACCCGGCTCGGATACGAGTACGAGTACGGCACCCATCGGCTGGCCCGGGCCGTGGTCTCCCGCGACGCCGCGCCACAACGCGTGGCCGATTTCGTCTACGGCTACGACCCGGCCGGCAACATCACGTCGATCGCCGATCGTGCCGAGAAAGCCGAGGAGACCCAGTGCTTCCGGTACGACCACCTTCGACGGCTTTCCGAGGCGTGGACACCGGCCTCGGGTGACTGCCAAGCAGCGCCAGCGGCGGGCGGGCTCGGCGGCCCGGCACCGTACTGGCACTCGTGGACGTTCGACAAGATCGGCAACCGGCTCTCGGAGACCCGTACCACCCCGGGTGGCGCTCGGACCACGAGCGTGTACAGCTATCCGGCCGCGGGCCAGGCCCGGCCGCACGCCGTGAGCCGGGTGACCACGACCGGACCCGACGGCGCGGCGCAGGTCGAGGAGTTCGGTTACGACGCCGCCGGAAACACGGCAAGCCGGCGGAAGGGGACCGACGAGCAGATTCTCACCTGGGATGCGGAAGGTCGCGTCAGCAGCATCACCAAGGCGGGAGCCACCACGAGCTTCCTCTACGACGCCGGGGGTACCCGGCTGATCCGGCGCGATGCCAACGGCACGACCCTCTACCTCGGCGAGACCGAGCTGCGTCTGGCGCCCAACAGCACCGTGACCGGCACCCGGTACTACGGATTCGGCGGCCGTACCATCGCGGTACGCACCTCGGCCGACAACGCGCTGAACTGGCTGGCGCTCGACCATCACGGGACGCCGGAGATCGCCATCGATGCGAGCAGCCAGAACGTGAAGCGCCGCAGGCACACCCCGTACGGCGAGGTCCGCGGCGCGGCGGTGGCGTGGCCCGGCGAGAAGGCATTCGTCGGCGGCACCGCCGACCCCGGCACCGGTCTGGTCCATCTCGGCGCCCGCGAGTACGATCCGGCGCTCGGCCGGTTCATCTCGGTCGACCCGGTGACCGACCACAACGAACCGCAACAGGCCAACGGCTACACCTACTCCAACAACAACCCCGTCACCTACGCCGACCCGAACGGTGATCGGTGGGCCATCAGCACCCAGCACGTCAAGAAGATGAAGGTCAAGTCCGTAACGGAGAAGCAGCCCTACTGGGAAAGAACCTGGGTGGCCTTCACGAGCTGGGAACCCGTGAGATGGGTCATAAAGATCCCGTTCATCGGCAACCTCATCAAGTCGGCCTGGAGGCAGGTCACGAAGTGGGTGGAGCAGGTCAAGCAGCTCTGGCGCACCATCACCAAAAAGATCACGGAATGGGTCACAGAGGTCCGGCGGATAAAGACCTGGATCAAGGACGAGGTCAAGAAGGCATGGAAGAAGGCCAGCCCGCACATCAACCGAATGAAGAGGAATATCGTCAACGGGGCTAGAAAGGCGGCCGGGGCGGCCAGCAGGGGCCTTGCCAAGGCAGGGGCAGCGATGAAGCCGGGTGGGGCGGGCTGGAAGATTCTCAAAACGGGTTTGGCCCTCGGGGCGTTCATCCCCCTCTGCTCCGCCATCTGCGGCTTGGGCGCGGCCGCGATGACCGCAGTCGACATGGGCGTGGCCCTCGGGGACGGGAACATCAGAACCGCCGGCTGGGAGGCGGCCGGTCTGGTGACGTTCGGCCTCGGCAGGGGGGCGCAACTCGCGATCAACTCCGCCCGCCGCGCCCAGACGGCGGCCCGTGCGATGCCGAGGGACGCGCCCGGCCGGGTCGACCAGCTCACCAGGGCCAACGCCCGCGTCGCCAACCGCGAGAGGGCGGCCGGGGAGGCGGAGGGGAAACTCGTCGGCACCGACGCCGCGCTGTTCGTCAAGGACGCCGTCTCCAACGGCAGCGAGGCGATATGGGGGGACAAGGCGAAGCGACTCTTCGACATGCATTAAGGCCCTACTTCAGATGAGATCAGCGCCGCGGTTCGCGGCGCTGATCTTTTCGCTGTGAGGAGTGAACCTTTCAACCTGAACCGCGTGGCAAGCCGGAATGGGCCGGCTGGTGGAGCCTCAGCGCGTGAGCCGGATGGTGCGGGTGGCGCCGGCGGCTCCGGAGACGTTGACCAGCACGGTCAACGGGTCGAGGGTGACGACCTGCACGTTCGGGTCGGGTGTCAGCACGCTGGTGGCGGCGGTGTTGACGGTCAGCCGGATCTGGCTGGCCCGGTGGGTCGGGTCGGCTACCGCCAGCACCAGCTCGGTGGGGCGCTCGACCAGGACGACCGACCCCGCGTTCTGGCTGGTGACGATCGACGCGGTGCCGGCGGCCCAGAAGTTGATCGCGAGTACGCCGCTGGACAGCGCCCGGGCCGCCTGCACCGTCGGCGTGTTCGCCACCACCCGGGTGTTCGGGCTTGCGGCGTACTCGGCGGTCCGTTCCGGCGTCGCGGTAGGCAGCAGGACGTACGCATAGCTGGCGTTGCTGGGGCTGGTGCCGTGTTCGATCCACGCGCTGAGGTACGTCCGGGTGATCGCACCGGTCTGGCCGGCGTACACCGGGTGCTTGTTGATGTCGGTCCAGCGGCCGGTGCGGGCCTCCCGCCGGAAGTCGACCTGGGTCGGGGTGGGAAAGACGTACCCGCCCACGCCGGTGAGGTGCAGCCACCGGGTCCCCGGGACCTCGGTCCAGCCCGGCGCGGCGACCACCTCGGCGCCGTTGACGAGCAGTTTCTCCGCCCCGCCGAGCTGGCGGTTCTCGACATAGGTGTTGATCCGCCCGCCGCCCGAGGCGGTGATGGCGGCGCCGAGCGCCACCACCTCCTCGTCGAAGCAGAACCACGACTTCTTGGCGGTCAACGTCGAGCCCTGCGCCGCGAGGTTGATTCCGCCGGCCGTGTACCGGCCCTCCGCGGTGGCGCCGCCGGCCCAGTTGACCGTGCTGCGATAGCCCCTGCCTTCGGCGGCCGACCGGGACCGTACCTCCGCCGTGGTGCCCGGGATCCGGGTCGGGTCGACGGTCGGCCAGTACCCGTTGCCGAACTCGCCGCCATCGCCGACATACAGGTAGGTCGCCCCGTCCGCGGTGAGCCACCCGCGCAGGTTCTCGTCGTTGATGGACTCGTAGTTGGCGATCCGGCTGGAGAACATCGAGATGCCCAGCGCCCAGGTCGGCTTGCGGTGCACGATCCGGTCCTGTCTCGGGTACACCTTGCTGACGGCCAACGGGCCACGCCGCGCAACGGTGTCGTCGTTCATCAGCGCGGCGGCGGTCAGCCGGACCGGAATGTTCCGGTCCGGCAGCGGGTCACCGGAGGCGTCGGCCAGCAGCCATTCCTTGAGTACGGAGCGGAGCCAGGGCTGGTCGCCGGCGGGTACGGCCGGGATCAGGCCGAGCGCCGCGGTCAGGGTGTATCCGCCCATGGCGTGGTTCTGTTCGTCGGGCCGGGAGATCACCCGACCCATCGCCATGTCCATGAAGGCGCCCCGCCAGATCAGCGGGTCGAACGCGTCCCGGATCCAGTTCACCGCCATCGATCCGTCGATCTGCCGGGCGGTGCCCGCGACCGTCGCCAGCGCCGGCGCCAGGGCGTCCAGAATGGATGCCCCGTACGAGCCGGCGTACGGGTAGTAGTCGTGCTGGATGAACGAGCCGTCCCGGTAGAAGCCGTCACCCGAGGTGACGTAGCCGAGGACGTCGCCGAGTCCGGCCACGCCGGAGGCGACGGTGGCGGCGTCGGAGAGCAGCGCCCCCCGTCCGACGACCACGTGCGCGGTCAGCGCCCGGTTGGCCGCGGTGTACACCGGCCTCGGCGTGTGCCGGGCCGTCGCCCGGCCGTACGCCGACAGCTTGCTGGCGGCCAGCCGGTCGTAGAGGATCACCTGCGCGTCGTTGAATGCCCGTGGGCCGCTGATCTCCCACTCGTACCAGTTGTCGTCCGGCGGACGGGGGGCGTCGTACCAGTTCGCCACGATCCAATCCAGGCCGCCGATGGTGTCCGCCAGCAGCGTGGCGTCTCCGGCCAGCCCCGCACCGGGCGTGGCCCAGGCCAGCGCCATCGCCCTGAGCCGGACGAACGAGTCCCGGATCGCGAACGACCGGTGGACGGCAGGTCGGGCATCCGACCACAGGTACGTCCGGCCCGACCCCTTCGCCATGCTCGACCACCACCGCTGCCCGTCGTCGGTGATCCTGGTCAGCACCCGGGCGACCGCCGGATCGGCCGGGTCGTAGCCGCTGGTGACGTGCAACGCGCGCCACTGCTGGCGCATCAGCGCGAAGTCGTCGGCGGCGCTCGGGCGGGGTGCGGCCGAGCCGCCGGTGGCCAGCACGGTGGGTGCGACGGTACCGGCCGCGACGGCGGCACCCGCCCCCAACAACGCGCGCCGGGAGTATCCGGGAGTGCGTCGATCGTTCATGTCTGGCTCTCAATCTGGCACGATCAGGACCGGCGGACGGACCCACGCCGGTTGACCGCGAGGAGCGCCTCGCCGGCCCCGGCCCGGGTCGGAGACACTTCCGGCGCCACTACCTGCCAGTCTGGAGGGCGGCCCAGGTCTGCGGGCCGACAACGCCGTCGGCGCCCAGGCCGCGGGTGGTCTGGTAGTCGCGGACGGCCTGTTCGGTAATCGCTCCGAACTGGCCGTCGATGCCCACCGTGCGGGACAGGGCGGCGGTCAGGGCACGCTGTAGCCGCCGTACCGCGGCGCCGGCGGACCCGTTGCGCAGGGTCGGCGTGTCACCGAAGGCGAGCAACGCGGTCCAGGTGTGCGAGTCGACGTCGCTGCTCGGCCCCAAGCCGACGATCTGCTGGAACGCCCGGACCGCCGCGCTGGTCGACTCGTCGTACGTGCCGGTCGGGTAGCCCTCGCCGGGTGAGAAACCGGCGTTGTCGAGCAGGCACTGGACCGCCCGGACGGCGTCGCCGGTGGCCCCGCCGGTGAGCTCCGGGTAGGCCGGGAAGTCGAGGTTGACCGGGGCGCACCCGGACGGCGGTTCAGGGGTGCCGGCGGCGACGTCCAGGTAGTCGCGGTCGATGTTCAGCGGCCGGATCGGGTCGGCGCTGGCAGTGGCTGGTACGACGCCGACACCGACGCATGCGAGCGCCGCGGACAGCAGCATCCGCCGGAACCGCAATATCCTGAGTCCCATCGCTGTCCTCCCCGCGACCGAAGCGCGTAACGGATTGCCACCCACATGTGTTCAACCGGCGATAATTTTCGCAGTGGCATGCACATAATCCGCACATCACGTCGTTCTTATGCCGGGCCGGGCGCCCTGATCACGACGGGTAAGGCTCGTCGAGCTTGCCGCGAACCTGCTCGGCGTCCGGGTGGCCGAGCGCCTCGTGAATCTCCAGTGCCCGCCGCCAGGCATCCCGGGCGGCGCCGTGCTCGCCGGTCGCCCGGTGGCTGTCGCCGAGATGGCCAAGGGACACCGCCTCGTAGTAGCGGTCGCCGAGGTCCCGGTTCAGGGCGATCGCCCGCTGGTAGCACTCCACCGCCTCCCCGTACTGGCCGAGGTGGTGGTGGGCGTGGCCGAGGCTGTCCCAGGTGGCGGCCTCGCCCCGGCGGTCACCGAGCCCCCGCAGCAGCGGGAGCGCCTGCTCGCAGTGGCGGATCGCCCCCGCGTGGTCGCCGAGCAGGGTCAGATGCCAGCCGACTCCGTTGAGGGCGTCGGCCTGCCCGCGCTGGTGCCCGGCCGCCTGGTAGTGCGCGAGCGCTTGCCGGGCGTGCGCGAGTGCCTGCTGCCGCTCCCCCTTCCGGTCGGCCAGGTGGGCCAGGTAGCGGTGCGTGTGTGCCTGGCCGATCCGGCTGCCGGCCCCGGTGAACCCGTCGAGGGCGGACCGAAGGCGCGCTTCGGCGTCACGGTGGCGACCGAGGCGGAGATCGGCGTGGCCCAGCCGGCGGTGGGCCTCCGCCTGCCCGTTCTGATCGGCCAGCCGCTCGGCGGCACGCAGCGCTGCCTGCCAGGCCACGACCTGGTCATGCCACAGCCCGCGCCGGTCCAGGAACATGTCCACGACGTGGGCGAGCTGCCAGGTGTGCCGGTCGAGCCCGGCGCCGCTCGCCTGCCGGACGGCGGCCAGCAGGTTCCGGTGCTCGGTGCTGAACCAGGTCAGCGCGGCCCGGTGGTCGGCCAGCTCCACGACGACGACGCCCGGTAGCGGCGGGGCCGGCGTGACCGGCTCCTGGTGCCGGTCGAGCAGCATGCTGGCGGCGTACCCGGTGTGCAGGTAGTGGTCCGTCATCCGGTGTACCGCGGCGACGCGGTCGGCCTCGGACTCCACCGTGTACGCGAGCTCGCCGGCGTACGCGCGCAACAGGTCGTGGAACGCGTACCGCCCCGGCACGTCCTCGGCGACCAGGTGCGCGCGGGCCAGCTCGGCCAGCAGGGCGCGCACCGTGGCCACGGGTACGCCGGCCAGAGTGGCCGCGACGGGCGGGGCGACCTCCGGTCCGGGATGCAGGCCCAACAACCGGAACAGCCGGGCAGCCGGTGCGGTGAGGGAGTGGTAGGACCAGGAGAACGTGGCCCGGACGGCGGTGGCCGGGTCACCGGCGTCGAGGGTGTCCAGGCGGCTGACGGTGTCCCGTAGCTGCGTGGCGAACGCGTCCAGCGATTGTCGAAGATCGACGGTGGCCCGGGCGGCGACCACGGCCAGGGCCAGGGGCAGCCCGGCGCACCTGTCGACGATCTCGTCCACCGCGTCCGGCTCGGCTGCCGTCCGGTCGGCGCCGAGGCGGCGGGCGAGCAACTCACGGCCCTCCACAACGGACAGCAGCGACACCGGCACCGGGTGCGCGCCCTCGGCCGCGACCAGGCCGGTAAGCGGGTTCCGGCTGGTCACCACGGCGAGGCAGCCCGGCGTGCTGGGCAGCAGCGGCCGGACCTGCTCGGCGTCTCGGGCGTTGTCCAGCACCACCAGCACCCGCCTGCCGGCCAGCAGGGTGCGGTACAGGGCGGCCTGGGCCTGCGGGTTGGCCGGGATCCGGGCGGCGGGCACGGCCAGGGCGTCCAGGAACGCGCGTACCGCCTCCTCGGGGCTCACCGCCGAGCCGGTCGGGTCGCCGGGCTGCCGGTTCGACCCGCCGGCAGCGCCGAAGCCGCGCAGGTTGAAGTAGAGCTGCCCGTCCGGAAACCGGTCGCGTACCCGGTGCCCCCAACGCACCGCGAGCGCGGTCTTCCCCACCCCCGCGGTCCCGGACACGACGCAGATCACCGCGGTCCGGTCCGGGCCGACCGCCGCCAGGGCCGCGTCGAGCCGGGCGAGTTCGGCCTGCCGGCCGGTGAAGCCGGGCGCCTCGATCGGGAGCTGGGCCGGCACGTCCAGCCTGGCCAGCACCGGAGAGATCGCTCCCGGAGCGGCAGGCGGGCTGGCCGGGGAGCGGGCCGGGGTGGCGGCGCTGACCGGTTCGCCGCGCAGGATCGTCTGGTGCAGCCGTTGCAGCTCGGGCACCGGGTCGACGCCCAGGTCGTCCGCCAGCCGCCGGCGCAGCCGGTCGTACGCGGCGAGCGCCGCGGCCGGCTCGCCGCCGGCGGCCAGCGCGGCGATCAGCCGAGCGTGCGCCGGCTCGTCCAGCGGATCGGCCTCGGTCACCTGGCGCAGCATCGGCAGTACCCGGTCGTGCTGCCCCAGGGCGGCGGCGAAGTCCGCGTACTCCACCACCACCCGGCGCCATTCCCGATCCAGCGCGGTTACCGCCGAGTGTGAGCGCAGCACCCCGACGTCGGCCAGCGGCTCGCCCCGGCACAGCGCCACAGCCTGCTGGTAGCAGGCGTACGCCGCCGCGGCGTCCCCGGCCTCGCCGGCTCGGCGGCCCTGTTCGACCAGGCGGCGGAACGGCAACAGGTCCACCTGCTCGTCGCTGACGGTGAGCTGGTAGCCGCCCTTGGTGGCGTCCAGTGACCAGGTCGGCGACGTCGCTCGCCCCGACGTCCCCAGGCGCCGGCGCAGTCGCGACATCCGGCTCTGGATCAGCTCGGCGGCGGCCGGTGGCGGCTGTGTCCCCCAGACCACCTCGATCAGGGCGTCCAGGCTGACCGGCGTGTTCGCCCGGACGGCCAGCAGGCCCAGCAGGGCGCACTGGCGGGTCGAGCCAGGGTCGACCGGGTTCCCGTTCACCGCGACGGTGAGTGGACCGAGTACCTGGATCCGCAGGCCGTACGGGGTGGCCGCGTCGCGCAGGCGCAGCCGGTCCAGCTCGGTCGCGGCGGACTCGGGGAGCCGCAGGGCGGCGGCGAGCCGGCGTAGGGTGGCCGGGCGGGGTCGCCCTACCCGGCCCTGCTCCAGGTCCCGCAGCCCGCCGACACTCATCCCGGCCCGGTCGGCGACCTCCTGCTGGGTCAGGCCGGCCTGGCGACGAAACCGCTGCACCAGCGCGCCGAGGCGCACGGCGTTCTCGCCGGATCCCTCCACTCGCCGATCCCGCTTCCCGTAGCAAACCCGTAGTACGGCCCGCCGAAGCGTCGCCGAGCAGTACCGCTACCCCGTGTCGCGGACCATACGGATGTCGGCATCATGCCAGCGCGGCACCAGACCATGGAACCCCTGGGGAGGAACGAGGTCGAGGTGGAGTTCCGCGTACTGGGCCGACCGGACGTCTACTACGAAGGCGAGTCTCTGGACATCGGCACGCCCAAGCAACGCACCGTGCTGGGCGCGCTGCTGCTGTCCACGAACGAAGCGTTGTCGACCGAACGCCTGATGGACTCGGTGTGGTGGCAGCCCCCGGCTGCCGCCGGTGCCAACCTCCGGTTGTACCTGGCCGGTCTGCGCCGGGTGCTCCAGGTGCCGGGCGAAGGCGGCTCGCGGCTGTGCACCGTGCGGGCCGGTGGATACCAGATCAACGTCTACCCGGGCGAGCTGGACCTGGAGCGGTTCGACAGGCTGGCCGACGAGGGCGAGCGGGCGCTGCGGGCGGGCCGGCTGCCGGCCGCCGCAGACTGCCTGGAACGGGCGCTGCGGCTGTGGCGTGGCCGGGCGCTGGACGGGGTGGCGTACGGACCGGCCCTGCAAGCGACCGTGCTACGGCTGGAGGAGCGGCGGCTGGCCGTGGCCGAGCAGTGGGCGCAGGCCCGGCTCGCCCTGGGGCAGCCGGAAAGCGTGGTCAGCGAACTGCGGGCGCTGGTGAAGGAGCACCCGCTGCGGGAACGGCTGTGTGTGCACCTGATGGTCGCGCTGTGCCGGGCCGGTCGGCCGGGCGAGGCGCTGGCCGCGTACGCCGAACTCTGTGCGCTGCTCGCCAGCGAACTCGGCGCGGACCCTGGACCGGAGCTGCGCCGGTTGCACGAACGCATCCTGCGGGGCGACGACAGCCTGGCCAGCGGCACGAGTTCGGGCCAGGCGGTGCCCGCCGCGCCACCACGGCAGCTACCGGCCGGCTCAACCGAGTTGTGCGGGCGCGCCGACGAACTGGCCTGGCTGGCCCGGACGCTGCGCGGTGCCGGAGTAGGTGACGGCCCGGTGGTGATCGCCGTCGACGGCGTCGCCGGGGTCGGCAAGTCCGCTCTCGCCCTGAAGGTGGCGCGCGAATGCGCGAGCTGGTTCCCGGATGGGCAGGTCTACGTGGACCTGCGCGGCGCCACCCCGGGCCTGGAACCGCTGCGCCCGGTCGAGGTGCTCGGCCGGTTCCTCCGGACGTTCGGGGTCCGGCCGTCGGCCGTGCCCGACGACGAGGCCGAGGCCGCCGCGCTGTTTCGTTCCGTGGTGGCGCAGCACCGGGTGCTGGTGCTCCTGGACGACGCCGCCTCGCTGGCCCAGGTCCGCCCGCTGCTGCCGGGCGGGGCTGGCTGCGCCGCGGTGGTCACCAGCCGGCGCGTACTGACCGGCCTGGCCGAGGCGGTCCGCCTCCCGCTCGACCTGCTCTCCCCTGGCCACGCCGTATCCCTGCTCGAACAGCTCGCCGGTACGCCTCGGGTGCGCGCCGATCCCGCCGGCGCCGCCCGGCTCGCCGCGCTCTGCGGCCACCTGCCGCTCGCGCTGCGCATCGCCGGCGCGCGACTGGCGGCCCGGCCCGGCTCGCCCGTCGCCGAACTGGCCGACCGGCTGGCGGCGGCCCAGCACCGGCTGGACGAGTTGGCCGTGGCCGACCTGGCGGTGCGGGCCAGCCTCGACCTGACGTACCGCGGGCTGACCGAGCGGGCTCGGCTGGCGTTGCGGCGGCTGGGCCCGCTGCGGACCCGCGACTTCCCGTCCTGGGCGCTCGCCGCGCTGCTGGACGCCCCGCTGTCCCAAGCCGACCAGGTACTCGACGACCTTGTCGCGGTGCACCTGGTGGAGCCGGTGGCGGCGGCGGACCAGACCCGGTACCGCCTCCATGACCTGGTCCGGGCATTCGCCCAGGAGCAGGCGTCCGCCGGGGACGAGCCGTCCGCCCGGACCGCGGCCACCCGCCGGCTGGTCGGGGCCGCGCTGGCCCTGGCCGAACGCGCCGACACGCGGCTGTCCGCGGACTTCCTCGGCCTGGCCCGGCACCGGCTGGCCCGGTGGAGCCTGCCCCGGGCCGAGGTGGACCGGATCACCGCCGATCCGCGGTCCTGGTTCGAGCGGGAGCACGACCTCCTGATGTCGGTGGTGGACGACGGCCTGGCCGTCGGGGCGACCGGCCTGGCCGGCAGCCTGGCCGCGGCGCTCACCACGTTCTTCCAGCTCGGCACCCACTTCGACGACTGGCGGCGGGTGCAGAGCCGGGCCCTGGCCGCCGCGCTCCGGGCCGGCGACCGGCGGACCGCGGTGAAGCTGTACCGCGGCCTGGGCGAGCTGGAGACGATCCAGGACCGATATCCCGAGGCGATCGGCCACTTCGAGGCGGCCCGGGCGGCCATCACCAATCACGATCCGGAGTACGAGGCAGCGATCACCGCCGGTCTCGGGTACCTCTACCGGCTACGCGGCCAGTCCTCCGCCGCACTGGACACCTTCGGCCGGGCCCGGGAGCTGGCCCTGCGCACCGACAACCTCAACGGGCGGGTGTACGCGACCAACGGCATCGGCGTGGTCCACCTGGAACGCGGGCGGCTGGCCGAGGCGACGGCGTACTTCGACGAGTGCCTGCGGCTGAGCCGGCAGGCTGGCTACCGGCCGGGTGAGGCACAGGCCCTGCGCAGCCTGGGTCACGTGGCCCGGGCCGATCACCGGTACGCCGACGCGGCCGACTACTTTCGGCGCGCCCAGCAGATCAGCGAGAACCTCGGTGACCGGCTCGCCGCCGCGCATGCGGCGTGCTGGCTGGGCGAGACGCGGGTCAGGCTGGGCCGACCCGGCGAGGGGCGCCGGCTGCTGGCAAGGTGCCTGTGGGTGCACCGGGACTTCGCCAACGCGTGGGGCGAGGCCGGCACACTGTGGGCGCTCGCGGTGGCCCAGCTCGCCGCCGGCCGGCCCCGGCTCGGGCTGCACCGCGCCGGGCAGGCGGTCGCGATCTGGCGCCGGATCGGCTCGCCGCACTGGCTCGCCACCGGCCTCCGCGTCCTCGCCGAGGCGCACGACGCCCTCGGCGACCCCGTCGCCGCCGAGCAGGCCCGGCGCGAGGCGGCCGAACTGCGCCAGCAGCTCGACGAAAGCTGATGCCGCGTCCACCTGACGTTCGCCGGGTCCTGTGCGGAAACTGTGCGGACCGCCGGCACACTGTGCAGCGTCAATGCCGATGCCAGGTTGTCCCGGACTTCCACCCGATCGAGGAGACCGAATGCTTCTGCGTCGTATCGCCGGGCTGCTCGTCACGAGCACCATCGCCACCGCGGCCTTCCTGGCCCCGACCGCCCCGGCGGCTGCGGCCGTGACCTCGGGCGCGGTCTTCAACAACCCCACCGTGGCCAGCCAGCAGTACGCCGTCATCGAGCACATCCAGGGGTTGGTCCAGGCCGCCGCCGCCGGATCCACGATTCGGGTGGCGATCTACCACTTCTCCCTGACCCGGGTGTCGAACGATCTGATCGCGGCGTACGACCGGGGGGTGAACGTGCGGGTCGTCGTCGACAGCGAGTCCCGGGACTACCCGGCGGTGACCAGCCTGATCGGCAAGCTGGGTACGAGCCGGAGTACCCCGTCCTGGGTGACTGTGTGCACCACCGGGCGGGCCTGCATCGGCAACCTCGGTACGCCGATCATGCACAACAAGTTCTTCCTCTTCTCCAACACCTCCGGCACGGCGAACGTGCTCGTGCAGAGCTCGTCCAACCTGACCAGCGGCAACGCCGAGCGGTACTGGAACAACGCGGTGACGCTGGTCGGCAACGCCGCCGTCTACAACTCGTACGTCGAGTACTTCGACGACCTGGCCGCCCAGGTGAAGAACAACGACTACTACCGGAGCACGTCGAGCGGGAACGCGAAGTCGTACTTCTTTCCGCGCGCCGGCACCAGCCAGGACACCGACACGATCTACAACATGCTCGACGAGAACGTCAGCTGCGAGGGCAACACCTCGGTCGGCACCGGGACCGGCCGTACCATCATCCGGATCGGCATGTGGTACTTCAGCCGCAACCCGATCGCCAACAAGCTGCGCGACCTGGCCAACCGGAAGTGCTGGGTGGAGGTCGTCTACACCGACTCCGACGCCGACGTGCCGAGCATCCTGTCCGGGCACAGCCGGATCAAGCTGTACCGGATCAGCGGCGACTACATCGTGCACTCGAAGTACCTGCTGATCGAGGGGACGTACGCCGGGCAGCGGGACACCAAGTGGGTGGTGACGGGCAGCCACAACTACTCCAACGCCGCGCTGCGGGAGAACGACGAGGCGCTGCTGCGGATCCAGTCGGCAACCATCCACGACCAGTACCGGTCGAACTTCCTGGCGCTGCGGGCCGCCGCCGTCCCGATCAGCTGACGGAGCCGGTCAGGGGAGAGCGGTCAGCCGGAGGTCAGCCTCGGGTGGCGCGGCGGTGCCCGTCGTCACCGGCTCTGCGGCGGCCCGGGCGTCGGGTGCGGAATCTTATCGGGAGAGGAGCGCAGATGCGCGGGAGAAAGGCACTGCTGGCCGTGCTCGTGGTGACGGCGATGTCGGCCGGTCCGGCACCGGCCGCCGTCGCGACACCGGCCGTGGCCGTCGAGGCCGCACCGCTGGCCACGACATCACTGCACTACGCCAACAACATCGGGTACTCGGCGGCGCCTCGGGACGTCGGCTTCAACCTCTGGGACCTGGGCCCGTGGCCGGGGGACGTCAACGCGCTGCCGGCCGGCCACCAGGCCCTCCTCTGGGTCGGCGGGGACAACTCCCAATGCGGTTCCGAGTACACCGACGCTCAGTTCAACGCACTGGTCGACAGCCTGGCCGGGAACCCGAAGGTCTTCGGCTGGTACCTGTGGGACGAGCCGGACTTCGTCGCGTGCCCCACCCTGCTCGCGCTGATCAGCAAGCGGGCCAACTACATCCGTACCCGGACAGGTGGAGTCCAGAAGTCGTTCGTCGCGTCAGGCGGCGGAGACGGCGAGGCGGCGCCCGCCGCCCTGGCGCCGGCCCGGTCCGGGGTGGACCTGATCGGACTCGACCCGTATCCGTGCCGCATCGGCGAGACCTGTGAGTACGGCCTGATCAACCAGGCGGTACAGCAGACGCTGGCCAACGGCATTCCGCTCGCCGCGATCGTGCCGACCTACCAGGCGTTCGGTCAGACCTGTTCGAGCATCCCGACGGGGAACCGCAAGTGGCGGCTGCCCACGGCGACCGAGATGGACCAGATCTTCGCCCGGTGGGACAGCCTGGTGCCCTCGCCGGTCTTCGACGTCGCCTACAGCTGGGGTGTGCAGCCGGAATGGTCCTGCCCCGCGCTCTCCGGCAGCACCACGCTGCGGAGCCGGTTCGCCCAGCGCTTCGCCTCCTGAGTCCGCCCGGCGCCGACGCGCTGGCCGGGATACCTTATCCCGTCCGGCGGGCCGGCTGGCTGTGCTGGGCCGGGAACTGGTCTCGCGGCCCAGCACAGCCTGTGATCACCCGGTCAGCGAGCAGTCGTCGGCGAGCAGCGGGTGCCCGCCCGGGGTGAGGCCGTGCGAGAGGACGCTCAGCGGCAGCAGATTGTCGCTGGTCGTGGCGGTATGCGTCAGGGTCACCTGGTACCAGGTGTTCGGGTCGCGCAGCGACACCCCCGCCGACTCGGTCGGCCCGGTGACCGACTGCCAGTTCGGGGTGTACTCCTGCACCCGGATGCGCGCGGTGACCGGGCTGGCCGAGCGTATCCAACAGGACGCCGAGTAGGTCCGACCGGCGACCGTCCGCAGTTGCGGGTTCGGGCTGGTGGCCCCGGCGGTGACCGGGGGCGTCCCGGTGGTGCCGATCTGGAGCGCCCGGGAGCCGCTGCGCGCGGTGCCGACCGGGGTGAGCACGGTGGCCGGACCGAAGGTGCCCCACACCGGCGGGTTCGCCTCGAAGCCGGGGTCGGCCAGGTGGTTGGTCGGCGCCGGGGTGCCGACGGATCCGAACGGGATGCCGGTGGCGGAGGCGAACGCCGCGATCGTGGGGTAGCGGGTGCAGGTGCTCGACGGGCACCAGTGGATGGTCTGGTTGCCCGACACGGTGTTCCCGGTCGCCTGCTGGATCATCTGGGCGGCGTTGACCTGTGCCGTACGGTTCGTCTCCATCAACAGCGTGGTCGCCGACGTCCCGTGCACCGTGTTCGAGGTGATCACGGTGTTGGTGGTGTTCCAGGTCAACCCCAGACCTGCTGAGTACGAGTCGGTGGACGGCGACCGCGAGTCGTCGTAGACACCGAGCTGGGTCCGGTTGCCGGCGAACTGGTTACCGGTGATCGTCACATGGTCGGAGCCGGCCACCTTGACGCCCCGCCCGTTGCCGTCGATCTGGTTGCCCGAGATCGTGGCGCGGGCCGAGACCTCCCAGTAGATGCCGTTGTTGGGGTTGTTCACGACGGTGTTGCCGGTGATGGTTCCGTCGGTGCACCCCAGGTCGCACCAGTAGCCGGTGCCCTGGTTGTCGGCGAAGACGTTGTCCCGCACGGTCGGGTTGGCGGTGTGTGCCATCTTCAGCCCGGCGATGGTGCAGGCATAGGTGCAGGTCGAGACCGCGAAGCGGGCGGTGTTGTTGCGGCTGAACGTGTTGCCCTGGACCAGCACGCCATGCGCCCGGTTGAAGTTTCCGCCCGCGCCGCCGTTGTCGACCACCTGGTTGCCGGTCACCGTGATCCCGGTGTTGTGGACGCCGAGCGCCCGGCCCGCGCTGCGGGTGAGGACGTTGTCCTCGATCACCGAGTCCGGCGCGTTCACGACCAGCACCGCGAGCTGGTCCTCGTTCCAGTGCGGCGCGTACTCGGTGAAGGTGAGGCCGCGGATGACGCTGCCGGCGGCGGCCGGGTTGAGCAGCATGGCCCGCCACCGGACCGACGCCTCCAGCACCGCGCCTGCCGGGTTGTCGCCCACGTACAGCGCCTTGCTGCCCGGGTCGACGAAGAACGTGCCCGGCACCACCTCGGCCCGCGATCCCACCTGGTCCAGCGGCGTGCCGTCGCGGAACACCTGGTCGGGCTTGCCGGCCAGCGGGTAGGCCGGGTCGATGGCATCCGCGTCGTAGCAGGTCTGGCAGAGCGGTGAGGTCCAGGTGGCCGCCCGCCAATCGCCGCCGTCGGCCACCCAGGCGGAGATCACGTCCGAGCCCTTGAGCCGCACACTCTCGTCCGGGTACGGCTGCACCGTGATCCGCTTGTTGACGCCGCCCATCCCCTCCCGGTAGACGCCGCCACGCATCACTATCGCCCCGCCGGCGGCCACCTTGCTGACCGCGGCGGTCAGCGTACGCAGTGGTTGGCTCTCCGTGCCGGGGGCACTGTCGCTGCCGGCCGGCGAGACGAACAGCGCACCGGGTGGGATCGGGTACGCCGGAGCCCGGAGCGAGTCCGTCGCATCCGCGGCGGCCCCGGGAATCGGATCCGGGCCGGCGTGCGCTGGGCCGGACGCGCCGACCAGACCCAGTACGGCGAGGCCGGCCGCGAAAGCGGCACTGGCCCGCCCTCGGCGGCGTACGGTGCGTGTCGTGGACATCTGCAACGGATCGTCCTTTCGCGTCATTTCGCAATGAACCTTTTCAACCTCCCCCTGCGGTCCGGCGGACCGTAGGGCCGGACGCGGTGCGTGAGCGCCGCGCGGCTCAGGTTGAAAGGTTCAATGCCGTTGGTGCGACCGCCGTCAATTCAATATCACCGGCTGATTCCGCGCTGGTTCCATGTGCGGATTCTGTGCAGCCGGGCGCCTAGCGTTCGTGCGACGGGTGCCCGCGATCCGGACTGTCCGCCCGCTCGGGTGGCGGCCGGTCGCGGTGGAATAGCCGGCGCCCACGGAGCTGATGAGGAGCGGAGATGAGGATCAGAGTCCAGGCGCTCGCCGTGACCGCGGTGGTCGCCTGTCTCGCGGCGGCCCTGCCCGGGGTGCCGGCCGCGGCGGCCGACGCCGACGTCTTCACGGTCTACATGGCACCGACCGGTTCCGACGCCAACGACGGGCTGAGCCCGGCGACGCCGGTGGTGAGCCTGGTCCGGGTACAGCAGGTGCTCGTCGCCGCCAAACCGGCGACCGACGTGGAGGTCCGGATCACGCAGGGGACGTACCAGGCGCCGCCCATGCACAACTGGCGGTTCTACGTTCCCGGACACACCGTCTCGTTCATGCCGGTCGACTACGAGTACGGCGACGGGCGCGACGGCATCGCGGGCCTGCCGGTCTTCCGGAACCGGCGCAACTCCGACGGCAGCTACCCGGACGGCACCTGGCTCCAACCCCGGCTGCCCACGGACCCCGCGGATCCGCTCTACAACGGCGGCACCTCCGGGCTGCGCTTCTACTATCTCCAGATCGAGTACTACTCGTCGAGCGCCATCTCCATCTACGGAAACTCGGAGCGTGACGTCAGCGACGAGCGGTACGACCCGCCACTGCACGTACAGGGCAGTGCGGGGTTGAACGGCAACACCGTGTTCGGCATGGTGTTCAAGCACCTGGGCAGCAAGTGGACGGGCGGCCACTTCGGGTACGGCGCCATCGTACTGACCAATTCGTCAAACAACATCATCGAGAACAACCACTTCGTGAACCTCGAAAACGTCAGCCCGTACCCCAACCACATCCACGGGGTGTACGTGACGCACTTCAGCTCGTCGAACCAGATCAACCGGAACGCGTTCAGCTATATCAGCGGTGACCCGGTGAAGGTGCGTAACATGAGCAACTTCAACACGATCGAGTACAACCGGTTCAACCGTACCGGCCGCATCTCGCACTACCGGGGCGAGTTCTGCGACCGGGCCTGCGCGGTGGAGAACGACATGGACCGGCAGTGCGCGTCGTACCACAACCGGTTCTTCAACAACGAGCTCGGCAGCAACTACGCCGGCACCGGTACCCTGCCGACCTGGTCGCTGAAGCCGGAAGGGCTCACCAACGCGGGCGGGGCGCCGTGTGCGATCCCGGAGGGGGACCAGCGGTTGCGTACCGGCTACAACAGTTGACCGCGCGGGCCGGGTGCGCCGACGCCGCCGTACGCGCGGATGATGCGGCCGGTGCTGTCGTCTTCGACGCAGTGCAGGTAGTGGTCGACGAGTTCGTCCATCGGCACCGGACGCATGCCGGGGAAGTGTTCGGCAAAGGTGTCGACGGAGTCGCCGACCATCGTGGGGCTGACCACGTTGATCCGCATCTTCCGGGGTAGCTCGATCGCCGCTGACAAGGTGAAGCTGTGCAGGGCGCCGCTGATGACGCCGCCGCCGGTGACGTGCGGCCATGCCTGGTCGGCGAAGATGCCGGATGTCAGGGTGAAGGAGGCGCCGTCGGCACAGTGACGCTGGCCGGTGAGAACCAGGTCGACCTGCCCGAAGAACTTGGCCCGCATGTTCTCGTACAGCGCGTCTGAGGTCAGCGTCCCGAACTCGTCGGGTGCACCGTGCGCCGCGATGCTCACGACGCCGTCGACCGCCCCGACCCTGCGGTACATGGCCTCGATCGTGGCGGGCGAGGTCAGGTCGACGTGGACGTCGCCCGAGGTGCGCCCGGCCACGACCACGTCGTGGCCCCGGGATCGCAGTGCGGGCACCAGTCGTCGTCCGATGGTGCCCGCGCCGCCGACGACGACAATCCTCATCGTGCGTTCTCCTGCTCCGACGGGGTCGCTGGCGTGAGGCGTTCTTCGAGGCTGTGTGCCAGTAAGGTGAGTGCGTCGGCGTCAGGGGTGCCGAGAGGCGCGTAGAACAGCCCGATCTGCTGGTCGTCGTCGGGCAGGGTGACCGTCTCGTTCGCCAGGGTCACTCGTCCGACGACAGGATGGTCGAGTTCGCGTAGGTAGTACGCGCAGGTTCGGACTGGACGCCGCGCCCACATTCGGGCGAACTCCGGGCTGTCGACGGCGAGTTGACCAACGAGCCGTTCAAGCTCCGGATCGATCGGGTGCCGGGCAACCGCCTGGTGGAGGGCTGCGACCGTGACCTGCGCCTTGGCGTGCCAGTCGCGGTACAACGCGCGGTGGTGCGGGTCGACGAAGAGCATCCGGGCGATGTTCGGCCGAATCCGCGTGTCCGGGGCGTCGAAGTCGACATGACCGGCCAGCAGCGCGTGACCGAGGCGATTCCACCCGAGGACGTCGGCGCGATGATCGATCACGATCGCCGGTGTTCCCGGGATGGCGGCGAGCAGCTCGCGAACCGAGGGCCTCAGCCTGCTTCTGCGGGAAAGCGGGCGGGTCGGTCGTCGCGGAGCGGCGAGGATCCGCAGGTGTTCGTGCTCGGCCGGGTCGAGCCGCAACGCCACGGCCAGCGCGTCGATGACAGCGCTGGAAGCGCTACCGCTGACCCCCTGCTCCAGTCGCGTGTAGTAGCCGACACTGACCCCGGCAAGCTCGGCCAGCTCCTCCCTACGCAGTCCCGGGACTCGCCGACGGGTAGCGCCAGGCGCGATGCCCGCTGCCTCCGGCGTCATGCGTTCGCGCCGGCTGCGCAGAAACCCGCCGAGAGCATTCGCTGCTGTTCTGATCACCAACCCATCGTCGCGCCCATCGCCGACCGCCGCCTGCCCCAAACACGGATACCTTCGCGGAGCTGTCGTGGAAACCTCGAACAGCTCCGACCGCCTCGCGGAAGCGGCGACCTGGACCGCGCAGCGCAGGCCGGGTCAGGCAACTCCGGTGCGGGGATAACCGGGTTTCCTTTCCGTGGGCCGGACATCCGGGTTCGGCGGGCCCGCGGCACGAGGGGTCCGGGCCGCAAGTCGACGATTCTTCAACGCGACGTGCAGATGCAGCCGGACGAGTCCTTCGGCGAGGTCCACGTCCAGAATCTTCGCGATCCGGGCCAGCCGGTAGTAGAGCGTGGTCCGGTGAACCTGGAGACTGTCGGCCGTGCGTGGCGCGTCGCACCCCAGGTCGAGGTACACCTCCAGCGTGCGGGTCAACATCTCGGCGGAGGCGCCGCACTCATCCAGCCGCTGGAGTACCGGATCCGGCTCGGGCGAAGCCATCTGGAGCAGCAGTCGGTAGGGCCCCACCTTCGACCAGGGCAGGATCCGGGGGAGTGCCGGGTCGAGAGCGGCCAGGTCGGCGGCGGACCGGGCCTGCCCGTACAGGCCACGAACGGAGTCGACGTCGAAGGGGCCGGGATTGCTGATTCCGACCGTGAAGGTACGACTGGCCGGTCGAGCGCACCTGTTCAGGGTGCGGACGAGTAGGTCGACCGCACCGGTGGGCAGGGGCTGGTCCGGTCGGTGACACAGCAGGACGGCGACGTGAGTCGTGGCGACGAAGGAGCCGACATGGGCTGGACTCGACGTGAGCGCCGACGGAATGGACGCGTCGAGGCGGCGGAAGACGGCGGCCGGGAGAGTTGACAGTGCCCCACGATCTGCGTTGGTCGGCACCGCCACGCAGACGGTCAGCCGGGCACCGAGCAACGACGGCATCGCGCTCGCCAACCGGTCGCGGGCGCTCGCCGCCATCGCACTGCCGTCGAGGAGGAGCCGGACCAGGGTGTTGACGTCGTACGTGCCCAGCCCGGCAAGATCCTGCTGCGCCTCGAGGAGGTGGCTCAGTTCGCTGACGGCCTCGACGGCCCGGTCGAGCGCGGCTGGCGTCAGCACGCGTTCACCCTCCAGTACCCACAGATAGCCCAGACAGTGATCCCCGGACCGCATCGGGATGCAGACCCGCCCGACCATGCCCAGCTCCACATTGGCCGGTACGCGTACCGGCCCGCTCGCCTCGGCGATGCCGTGCCGTAGCTGCCAGTCCTGGATCTCGGGCGTGACCCTGCGGGAGAGGATCGACGCGACGCGGGCCGGATCGGCGTGACCGTCCTGCACGCTGTACGCGATCAGACGCCCGTCCGGCGCGTCGACGGAGACGCTGTGCCCGATGCGGTTGGCGAACTCGTCAAGACCCTCCTCGAACGTGCGGGTCACATCCAACGGTCCCATGCGCTGCTCCTGATAGCTCTGGGAGTGAGCCACCCGGCAAACTCCGGGCGAGTCGACAGCCACCGGCGGGGCATGTCATTCGGAGTTTGCCCTGCAACGGCGGCCTCGCTGCGACAACTGTAGTAGATCATGTCGGCGGGTCTCGGCTCCGATCCGATGTGCACGACCCTGACCTGCGCATATGGTCGTACGGCACGGCCTGGCGACTCGGCCGACGACACAGTGGAGCTGTCGGGAGATGCGGAGCCGAAGTGATGATTCGAAGCCAACTGTCTCGTTCGTGGGTTCCTTCGCGCAGTCAGGACCGAATCCGCGAAGTGGTGCATGCGTTGGCCGGACGATCCGCGTCCGCGACGCTCGAAGAAATCGACCGGTTGGTGGCCGAGAACCACCGGATCCACGACGTCGAGTCGGTGAATCTGAACCCGGCGACGAACGTCATGAACCCACGAGCCGAGGCGATGCTGTCGGCACGGCTGGGCACTCGCGCCTCGCTGGGCTACCCCGGCGAGAAGTACGAGATGGGACTGGAGGCTATCGAGCAGATTGAGATCATCGCGGCCGAACTCGCCGCCCAGGTCTTCGACTCGGATTACGCCGAGGTGCGGGTCGGTTCCGGAGCGATGGCCAACCTCTATGCCTTCATGGCCGCCTGTCGACCTGGCGACACCATAATCGCTCCTCCGGAAAGCATCGGCGGACACGTCACGCACCACGTCGACGGGGTGGCCGGCCGCTATGGACTCACCATCGTCCCCGCACCGGTCGCGGCCGACACGTACACGGTGGACGTCGCCGAGTTGGCGAGACTGGCTCGGCGGATCCGGCCAAAGCTGATCACTATCGGCGGTAGCCTCAACCTGTTTCCGCACCCGGTCGGCGAGGTACGGCACATCGCGGACTCCGTCGGAGCGCGAATACTTTACGATGCCGCTCACCTGTCCGGCATGATAGCCGGGCGAGTGTGGCCCCAACCGTTGGTCGAGGGTGCCCACCTGGTCACAATGAGCACCTACAAAAGCCTCGGTGGTCCACCTGGCGGCCTCGTCGTGACCAACGACGCGGATCTGGCTCGGCGACTCGACGCCATCGCCTATCCCGGCCTGACCGCGAACTTCGACGTCGGCAAGACCGCGGCGCTGGCCGTCGCGCTGCTTGACTGGAAGGTCTCCGGAACGGCATACGCCCAAACGATGGCCGCGAACGCCGCCCGACTGGCCGCGGAGTTGCAGTCGCTGGGCGTACCGGTCTTCGCCGCCGACCGTGGCGGCACCCGATCACACCAGTTCGCCGTCATCGCCAACGGGTACGGAGGTGGACAGCGCGCCGCTCGTCGGTTGCGCCGGGCAAACCTGCTGACGAGCGGTATCGGTCTGCCGGTCGAACCTGTCGACGGCGACCTGAACGGGCTCCGCATCGGTACCCCGGAGATCACCCGGATCGGCATGACCGAGAAGGATATGACCGCCCTGGCGTCCTTTGTCGCCCGCGGGCTGGACCCCGACGTCGAGCCGTCCGCCGTCGCCGAAGAGGTCACCGCCTGGCGGAAGCAGTTCACCCGTATCCATTTCACGGCCGACACGGCCGAGGCGGTCACGCCTTCCGCATGACCTGTCCCACCGGTCACCACAATACGAGGAGCGGCAACGATGCAAGCGGAGAACGTCGAACCCTTGTCACGGTTCCGTGACCGTTATCTGGATGTCCCGCGACTGAGGTGCGAGGTCGGATCGCCCCTCGCCCACCAACCCCAACTAGGGCACAACCGCTGGCACCCGGAGATCCCGGCTGCGGTCTTCGTCGACCCAATGGGCGAGGTGATTCTTGAGGCGCCCGGCTACGACGACTATCAGATCCATGACAACGGGAGCCTTGAGGAACTGCGACGGGTCGACCTTTCCCGGATGCACCCTCTCGCCGGCCCGGTGCACGTCCATGGTGCCGAGCCCGGAGATCTGCTGGTCGCCGAGGTGCTCGGAGTCGAGCCACTCAGTGGTATCGCCTTCTCCAACATTCTGCCAGGGACGCCCGGACTACTCGGTGAAATCTTCCCTGATGGTTACCGCTCGACCTGGCACGCCCGCGGCGGCATAGCCGAATCTCCCGACCTGCCTGGGATCAGGATCCCCGCCCAGCCCCACCCCGGGACGATGGGAGTGGCGCCGTCACTGGCGCTCATGCAGCTCTGGAGAGAACGTGAGGAGCCGCTGTTCGCGGACGGCCGGGCGTTCGCGCCGGAACCCCGCAACGCCTTGCTGCGGGGCCTGGGCGAGACGGCTCGACGCACTGCCGCTCGTACCCAGCCGCCCCGGGAGAACGGCGGCAACATGGACATCAACAAACTGGGTCCAGGAGCGAAAGTGTACTTCCCGGTCTTCGTGGAAGGCGGCCTGCTCTCCCTGGGTGACCACCACCTGTCGGCCGGCGACGGGGAGTGCAGCTTCAACGCGATGGAGATGGACGGACGAACATGGCTGCGCCTCGACGTGATCAAGGGCGGCATGGAGCGGTATGCAATAACGACGCCGCTGGTCAGGCCCGGGCCGATCGAAGCCCGCTTCGGCGCTGACCGTTACCTCGGCTTCAACGGCTTCTGCTTCTCCGGCAAGGAACAGGGCTACCAGGACGCCAGCTTCGCCGCACGCGAGGCCATGCTCCGGGCCGTCGATTTTCTGATGACACTCGGATACTCCGGAGAGCAGGCGTACACGATTCTCAGCGTCGCGCCGGTCGAGATACGCATCAGTTGCATCGTCACGATCCCGAACCCGACCGTGACCCTCTACCTGCCGATCGACATCTTCGACAAGGACATCCTGCCGCGATGAGCAGGCCACCCTCGCCAGCTCGTCAGGACGCCGCCGGGAAGGTCGAACCGACGCGTACCCTCCGGTAGCACCGGCGGACATCTGGGAAACGTCGGTCGCCTCGGCGGGTTTGGTCGGTCGCAGAGCGGGTAGGCGGGCGGCGCCGCGTGGCGATCCCGCTATCGTCTGCACGCGTTTCCCACGCTGCCGGGAGGCCGGAGATGACCGTCGTGATGCCCGCGATCACCCTGCCGTCGGGCCGGACGATGCCGGTCCTCGGCCAGGGGACCTGGTATCTGGGGGAGAGTTCCGGGAAACGGCAGGACGAGATCGCGGCGTTGCGTACCGGGCTGGATCTCGGGATGACGATGATCGACACCGCCGAGATGTACGGCAGCGGCTTCTCGGAGGAGTTGGTCGGTGCCGCGATCGCGGGGCGCCGCGACGAGGTCTTCCTGGTCGACAAGGTACTGCCGGCGAACGCCACCCGGCAGGGCGCCGTGCAGGCGTGTCGCCGGAGCCTGCGACGGCTCGGGACCGACCACATCGACCTCTATCTGCTGCACTGGCGCGGCGGCCATCCGCTGTCCGAGACGATCGAGGCGTTCACCGAGCTGGTGGCGGCGGGCGACATCGGGCAGTGGGGGGTGAGCAACTTCGACCTGTCGGACATGGTCGACCTGCTGGACGCCGGTGGCGACTCCTGCGCGACCAACCAGATCCTCTACAACCTGACCCGGCGTGGCCCGGAGTACGACCTGCTGCCGTGGCTGCGCGAGCACGGGATTCCGGTGACGGCGTACTCGCCGATCGAGCAGGGCCGGCTGCTCGGCGATGCCCAGATCTCCGAGATCGCGGCCCGGCACCAGGTCACACCGGTGCAGGTGGCGCTGGCCTGGGTGCTGCGGCAGGACACGATCGCCGCCATTCCCCGGTCGTCGAATCCGGGGCACACCCGGGAGAACGCCGCCGCGCTCGACCTGCGGCTCGGCGAGGAGGACCTGGCCGTACTCGACACGGTTTTTCCGCCGCCGACCGGCCCGCAGCCGCTGGAGACGCTCTGACTCCGGCCCTTCACCGCTTCCACCGGGCGGAGCCGGCGTCCCATTCGGTGTACGGGCAGGGATTGTCCCGCACATTCGTCTCCGGGACGTCCGGGTTCATGCCCTTCACCCGCGCGGCAGGAGTGGCTCACGGGGTGATCCCGAGACCGACATCGAGCGGGGCGAGGCGCCGCGCTGCTCCCCGCGCACGCGGGGATGATCTCGCCCGGGACCGTTCCGCGCGGACGGCCCGGGCTGCTCCCCGCACGCCGAGGTGATCCCGGCAGGGAGCAAACCGACCCGTCGTCGTCCGGCTGCTCCCCGCGTATGCGGGCTGATCCGGGCAACTGCCCTGGGTGGGATTACGGACCGTTACTGCTCACTGCGTAGGCGGGATGCTCGGTGTGTGGCGGGTGAGCACCTCGGTGGCGGCTCGGGTTGTGTCCCGACTGGACACTACTGATGTCCGATGGGGAAGCATCTGAGCTAATGGCCGAGGGTGTTGTGGGTCGGCGTGTTGGCGGGAACCGGGGCTGGTTGGGTTGGGGTTGGTTCAGCAGGGACCGCCCACGCCGGGAGGTGTTGGTGGCCAGTTGTGATTCCCCGGAGACGGCCATCTTCGACCGCTACTTCTTGCGCTACCTCCTGTGATCCGAATCCGGGGGCCCTGAACCCCGCACGGCATCGGCAGCGGCACGGACGTACCGAGCGACCGTCAACAGATCTCGCGCCCGGAAGTAGGCGGCCTGGTCGTCCTGCCACAGGTCGGCCTGAACGCGGTGTTGGAGTGTATCGATCGCGGCGGCCAGGAGTTGCTGTTGGGCGGGCGTGAGATGTCCTCCCGTCGCGAGGCATGCGGTGACGCAGGATGATGCCGCGCTGACTCTCCTGCTCATGGCCGACGCGCACCACTCGGGGCCGATGGACAACTTCTTCGCGACCGTCTGTCAGAGGGTGGTTCGGTAGCTTTCGTCCATTGTGGGTTTGACCCGGCATATGAATGTGAGCCGTGGTCGTACCGGTGGGGTCCCGGCCGGGTTGGGCTGATCATGGGTGAGCGTGCGGCGTATCCGAGTGACCTGACCGGTGAGCAGTGCCGATGGGGTCGGGGTCGGAGTCGAAGGCGAGGTGGACGTGGCAGTCCGTCATGCCGGGCAGCACCGTCGCGCCCGGGCAGCGCAGGCGGGGCACTTGGGGGTCCACCGTCGCGTCCAACTCGGCGGCGGGGCCGACGGCGGATACGGCGCCGGTGCTCTCGTCGACGAGCACGGCGCCGTCGGCGGTCACCCGGTCCGCGGGGCCTGCGATGACACGGTCGGCGGTGATCAGGAACGTGTTCACGGGGGTGGGGGTCTCCTCTCGTGCCTGCTGCTTCCCGGCGAAGCGTTCCGCGAGCCCTCCTACGGGAACTGCTTCTCCTCGCGGCCGATGTCGTCGATCGGGCCGAGGATCGTCCAGCCGGGCCCGAGGAGGCGGGTGGAGCGGAAGCCGTGGGCGTCCGCGTACTCCTCGGCCTCCTCCGCGGTGTCCTCGGGGGCGCGCATGATCGTGTAGCGCGGGGGGTCCTCGTGGTAGAAGCGGTAGAACGTGCGGCCCTCGTCCTTGGGCTGGTAGAGGATCACGCTGACGCCCCAGAGGGCGTCGTACACTTTCTGGTCGCGCGGGGGCGTCGTCGTGCACGTGTCGGAGGGGCGGCCGGGCTCGCGGACGCAGGTCCGGTACCGGCTCCAGTCGATGCGTTCGGCGCGGGGGTGTTCCGCGATCAGCTTCCGCATCCGGGCGTCGGCCCGGGCGAAGGCGTCCTGGCGGCGGTCGTACTCCTGCTGCAGCCGGTTGAAGCGCTGCTCGTCGAAGCCGCTGCCGAAGTGGGCCTCCAGGCCCGCGAGGACGGCGACCCGCCAGGCCAGGTACCCGGTCGTCACGACGAGCAGCGTGACGACCAGGACCCGGCCCGGCGAGCGCCTGTGGGGCATCAGGTCGGCGAGGTCAGAACGTGCCGCTGATGGGGATCTCGATGTCCGCCTGCGCGATCGGCGGGGGGTACTTCCCGTCGAACCGGTCACAGTGCTGGAGCGTAAACCAGCCAGAGCGAGAAGTCGTACACCGGGTACTTCACGTCCTGGCGGAGGAACTCCTGGAAGGGGAAGTTCTTGGAGAGGTCCTCCTGGACCTTGAGCTGATCGGTGCGGCCCTTGTTGTCGATGAGGGACTGCTTGATGATCTGGCCGGCCTTGTCGGTGTACGTCTTCTCCTGTCGTGAGGCGCCGACGGCGCGGGAGAGGGCCGTGCCGGAGCCGCGGTAGAGGTAGCGGCCGGGGTCGAAGTTGTCGTCGATGGTGACCGTGCCCGCGCTCTGGCCCCCCCGCAAAACGCTACGCAGCCTGACCGGCCACACCGACCCGGCCACGCCCGCCGACGCGACCGTCGCCAGCCCCGCCTACCAGCAGATCCTCGCCGTCTTCCACGCCGCCACCGCACCGATGCGCGCCAAAGACATCTGCCGCGCCCTCGGCACCGGCACCACCAGGAAGAACACCGAAGGCCTCCGCGCCAAGCTCAAACGCCTCGTCGCGCGCCAGATCCTGACCGAAGCCGAGGCCGGCCTGGTCACACTCGCCTCACCGACGCCGTCCCCGTAGCCCCACCAGCAGGGCCCTTCATAAACAGTCAGACCCACAATGGACAAAGGCCCCAGAACCACCCTCTGAGGTGCAGTAGTCGACCTTCGCCGCCCACGGCAGCCGAAAGTCCGGCACACCGTTCGGTGGCACTGTCACCTCAAACTCCCGCTCCCTGCAGGTCACGATCACCGACCCCGGTGCTTCGTTCGTTGGGCCGGGCGAACCATCTCGCGCTGATCCTTCCCAGCATCGCGATGGCGGTACTGCTCTCCATCAGGGTGCACCGGGGCTTGCGCGATCCCGGGCCGGCGCGGAGCGACGAGCTTGCGCAGGTCGGCTGACCCGGCACCGGGTCAAGGGCATCGTGCCAGCGGCATCGAACATGGTGCCGTACCAGGACCGGTGGCTTCGTGGATCGCTGACCGGGAAGCAGGTTCGGGTGCTGTCCGATTCCTGGTTCCAGGTCCGCTGACGGACAGCACCGGTGGTCTTCAGTACCACCACGAGCCTCCGGGCCCAAGCTCGCGTGGGTCCGGAGGCTCAGTTCGTTCGTGTCTAACGAGAAATCGACATATATGGTAGGTCGGGGTCAGGCTAGATCAAGATGGATGTCGATGGGGAGCGAAAGGACAGTGGTGGCATGAAACGCAGAGCGCTGATGGCGTTGGTAGCCGGGTTGGTCACTGCCGGCGGTGCGGTGGCGGGCCCCGCCGGTAACGCGGTGGCGCGCCCAGCCGGCGATGGCTCCACCGCCGAGACCGCGGTCAACGCGTCCGGTGTCGACGATCCGGTAGAGGACCCTGGTCCGCTGAGCCGATGGATCGGCGTGGGACCGGCCGGACGGAGCACTGCGGCCCCGGCCACGGTGGTCTGTGACGGCGACGGCACCAGCGGCAAACGCGTCCAGATTCTGTACGTTCGGGAGACGTCCCAGACCGACCGGCTCGCCGAGTTCCAGAGCACGTTCCGGCAGTGGGCAAACCAGATCGACGAGGCGTTCTTCGTTGACGCGCAGGCCACTGGCGGGTACCGGCGGGTCCGGTGGGCGCACGACGCATCCTGCGTGCCGACGGTGACCCGTGTCGTAGTGCCGAACGGCACGCTCGGCGGCTTCGGAAACACCTTCAACGCCCTGAAGAGCGCGGGATACAACAGCACGAGCCGCAAGTACCTCGCGTACGCCGAGACCACCTCGTGGTGCGGACTCGGCGGTGGTGGCCCCGGGGCGAACGACTCCCGGCCGGGTGCGGAGAACCGGTACAACTCAGGGCCGGAACTGGCCACCGTGGGTACCGGCTGCTGGGGTTGGGCGCCCAGCGCGCACGAACTGCTGCACACCCTCGGTGCCGTGCTGCCTGGGGCGCCGAATGCCACCATCCACGGCCACTGTTGGGACGACGAGGACATCATGTGCTACGACGACGGCGGAATACCGAACCCGCCGGGGCAGTTGGTCAAGGTGTGCCCGGGAGCACCGGAGAATCAGCTCGACTGCAATCACGATGACTACTACAACGTGCGACCGGCCGCCGGCACCTGGCTGGCCAGCCACTGGAACGTCGCGAACAGCCAGTACCTGATCAGCACCCCACCCGCCTGGTCGGTCATTGTCGACAACACGTCGACATCGTTCCGGGCCAGCGCCAACTGGCAGGTTTCGAGCTACTCGACCCAGCGGTACGGTGCCGACTACGGGTTCGCCAACCCGGAACCGATTTCCGACCCGGCGTGGTACTCGGCCGACCTTCCGGGTAACGGAACGTACAAGGTGGAAGTCTGGTACCCCGCGACGTCCGGCTACAACGACCGCACGCCATACGTCGTGGTGACCAGCTCTGGTAACCAGACGGTACAGGTCAACCAGCGGACCAACGGTGGCAAGTGGGTGAACCTGGGGACGTACCCGATGTCCGCCGGGACACACGACGTGGTCGGCGTGTCGCGCTGGACGGCCGGCACCGGGTACGTCGTCGCCGACGCGATCCGGCTTACCAGAGTCTCCTGAGGAGAGAGGTGTACGGGGTCGTGTCCAAAAACACGACCCGGTACACCCCGGGCGCCGGTAGGTGATGGTGTTGCTGCCAGCGCGCAGCTTCACCGTCCCGAGTTGGACCACGGTTGGCCGGTTTCGGGGTTGACAACGCTGTGACCTCGGCGACATCACCTACATCCCCACATGGGAGGGCTGGCTGTACCTCGCCACCGTGATCGACATCGCGTCACGTCGGGTCGTCGGCTGGGCCACCGCCGACCACCTGCGCACCGACCTGCCCGCCCAAGCGTTGTCCAACGCCATCACCGCCCGCCGTCCCACCGGTGAGGTGATCTTCCACAGAGACCGGGGAAGCAATACACCAGCGTCCAGTGCGCCCGCCTGGCCGACCGCAACCAGGTGCTCCTGTCGGTCGGTGGGCGGGGTCAGTGCTGGGACAACGCCGTCGCCGAAACGTTCTTCGCCACGGTCAAGACGACGGTCACGTCACGGACCCAGTGCCGATTCTCGATATGCCACTCCAGGGGGCCCATTACTGCAGGTCAGCCGGTTGGGCGTGGGCGGCGGGCAACGACGCCACCAGAGAGACCGTTTCCCGGCTGCGTTTCCCGGCGGATCGCGATCATCGACCCAGTCGCCGATCGCGGCGAACGTGCTTGCCCCGGCCATCACCGCGCATCCCGCCACCGCGAGCACGCTCGTCAGGGGATACCGGACCCCTCGCGGGTCACGCGGGTCAGGAACCCGCGCCAGAGCCGTCAACAGGCCATACGCCTCGCGGCCAGCGGGCCAGGAGTCGGTCGGGGCGGGGGCGTGCTGACGGATCACGTCGATCAGCGATGATGGCATGAGCGGGTGTGGTCCTTGTCGGTGTCATGCTGTCTCAGCAACTCCAGGATCACCGACGGACCGCACCCGTCCTACGTCACCCTCCAGTCAGGCCGGCGACACCGCGTACGCCCAGGCCAGGAACACCCCCAGGCGACTACGCAAAGCCCCTGCCGGGTGCACGGTCACATGTGACGAGCAGCCATAGGAGTGCAGCAGGACGCGGACCATGCGGCCGGCCAGGCGTACCGGCACCGAATGGCGGCCCATACGGACACAGATCTCGGATCGGCGGACATCCACTCGAGGATGGAAGACCCGGCCGGTCTCAAACGGCTCGTTCGGTACCGGCCGCAACAACGCCTGTTCCAGCGCGAAGTGCTCCCCGCCGGTACGCGCGCGAGAGTGAGTCGCAGGTCAGGAAGTCTGCTCCCCGCGCACGCGGGGGTGATCCCATCACGAAGCCCCACCCGAGCTCCAGGCCGACCTGCTCCCCGCGCACGCGGGGGTGATCCCGCCCGGGGCCGGCAGCGGCTTCTGGACCGGCTCTGCCCCCCACGCACGCGGGGATGGTCCGGCCACCGCCGGCATTGCGCTGTGCGCCCGGGCTTCTAGGTCGTCGTCTGGCGGGCGTACGCATCTCGTGCGAACTACTCGTTCGGGTCCGGGGCGTAGAAGGCGGTGGTGTTGGTGACCATTCGGGCGGCTTCCTCGGCCGGGGTGCCGGCGGCGATCGAGGCGGTACCCCAGGCGTCGCTGGCGAGCCGGGCAAACTCCTTCGCCTCGGGGGAGTCCTCCCATTCCTCGGGTGCTCCGTCGAGTTCGCCGCGCAGGTACCGGTCGAGGGTGAGCAGCCCGATGTCCCAGCCGACGCCACCAGCGCCGGGGCCGTACTCGGCCCACTGCTGCGGGTCGTACACGGCGCTGTGTTCCAGTTCGAGGATGGTTGCCGTGCCGTCGCCGGGGGCGAGTCGGACCTCCACCTCGCTGTATCCCTCGTAGATCCAGGAGATCCGGAACAGGTGCGGTGGCTCGCAGCGCAGGATCTCGCCCTCGGCGTTGTCGGTCAGCCGGTAGTTGCCGCCGAGCCGCAGGTCGCCGCTGACCGGCAGGAACCACCGGCCGATCCGCTCCGGATCCGTGACGGCGGACCAGATCTCCTCGACCGGCGCCGGATAGGCACGGCGCAGTACGACGGTCCGGGCCTCGCCGTCCGGGGTGTCGACCCGGCCGACCGTACGGTGGACCTGTTTGACCTGCTCGACGATGTCACGCATCCGCTGTCCTCCCTGGTCGTCGCGTTGCCTGCCGGGTTCGCCCACCGTCGACGGGGAACCCGACCGGACGAATATATCAGTAGCAGCTTATATAAAGCCTGAGTGTCTGTCGGCGCGGCCGGTACGCCTGCGCGGCGTAACTGACCACCCGCCGCCAACTGGCACGCCGCCGGGCCGGGCACGGAGAGCGGATCCGGGCCGCGCCGCCGGGCACGGCCCCAGGCCCAACCCTGACCGCCCCCGCCACCAGCGCCAGGACGAGCGCGACCGCCATCAGGAATCCACCAACGCGACCCTGTCTATTCCATCCGAGGAGCACGGCGGCGCAGGAGGTACGTGTCCATGATCCAGCCCTTGCGCTCTCGGGCGGCCCGGCGTACCTCGACGATCTTCGCCGCGACCTCCGCGAGCGGGCCGGCGACCAGGATCTCGTCGGCGGTACCGAGGTAGGCGCCCCAGTAGATCTCCACGTCCGGCTCGGTCACCTGGCCAAAGGTGCAGTGCGCGTCGAGCATCACCACCAGGTCGTCCACTCCGGACGGCCAGCCTTCGGCCAGCAGCCGGCCGGTGGTGACCTGGAACGGCCGGCCGACCCGGTTCAGCCCGATCCGGTGCCGGGCGGCCAGCGTGGCGACGCTGCTCACGCCGGGGATCACCGCGTAGTCGAACTCGACAGTCCCGTCGGCCAGCATCTCCTCTATCACACCGAGAGTGCTGTCGTAGAGTGCCGGATCGCCCCAGACCAGGAAGGCGCCGCGACCGTCCTCGGGTACCTCGTCGCGGAGCAGCACCCGGAGCAGCTCGGCCCGGCGGCGGCGCCACTCGTCCACCGCGTCCACATAGGCCGGCGCGGTACGGTCCCGGTCCGGGTCCCGCAGCTCCACCACCCGGTGCCCGGGCTTCGTCGGGTGCCGGCGCAGGATCTCCTGCCGCAGCCCGAGCAGGTCCCGCTTCGCGGCACCCTTGTCGAGTACGAAGAAGACGTCGACCTCGGCGATTGCCCGGACCGCTTCCAGGGTTAGCTGCTCCGGGTCACCTGCCCCGATGCCGATGACCAGGATCTTCCGCATGACTCGGCGCCCCTAGCGTTTCGCCGACCGGTCCCGGCCGGCCGAGTAGAGGTAGCTGTCCGGAAAGCCCTGGGCAGCGAGTATCCGGCCGACGACGATCACGGCGGTCCGGCGTACCCCGGCCTGCTCGACCTGGTCGGCGATGTCGGCCAGGGTGCCGCGCAGCACCAGTTCGTCGGGGCGGCTGGCCCGGGCGACCACCGCCACCGGGCAGTCGACGCCGTAGTGCGGCACGAGCTGCCCGACCAGCTCCCGGGTCCGGCCGACCGCCAGGTGCAGCACCAGGGTCGCCCGGCTCGCGCCGAGCACGGCCAGATCCTCGCTGGCCGGCATCGCCGTCGACCGGGCCCGAGCCCGGGTCAGGATCACCGTCTGCCCGACCGTCGGCACGGTCAGCTCCCGGCCCAGCGTCGCAGCGGCGGCGGCGAAGGCGGGCACGCCAGGCACTATGTCGTACGGTACGCCGGCCTCGTCGAGCCGGCGCAACTGCTCGGCCACCGCACTGTAGATCGACGGGTCGCCGGAGCAGAGCCGGGCCACCTCCCGACCGGCCCGGTGCGCGTCGACCATCCGGGCCACGATCTCGTCCAGGGTGAGGTCGGCGGTGTCCACCAGGTCGGCGTCCGGTGGACACGACTCCAGCAGCTCCGGCGGGACCAGGCTGCCGGCATAGAGGCAGACCTGGGCGCGGGCCAGCACCCGTTGCCCGCGTACGGTGATCAGGTCGGCGGCGCCCGGTCCGGCGCCGATGAAGGTCACCGGCATGGCTTGGCCACCGCCCACTGCACCAGGGCCCGGGCCGGCTGCCACGCGGTGAAGCCGCCGAGCGGTGCGGCCCGCTCCACGCCGAGCCGGGTCAGGTCGCCGCCGAGCCGCGCGGCACGGATCGTCAACTCGCGTTCCCCCTCGATCGTCACCGCGTGCGCGACCAGCCGGCCGCCCGGGGCCAGCGCCGCCCAGCACGCGTCCAACACACCCTCGGTGGCCAGCCCCCCGCCGACGAAGACCGCGTCCGGGGTCGGCAGCCCGACCAGCGCCGCAGGTGCCCGGCCGACCACCACCTGAAGCTCCGGTACCCCGAGCGTCGTCGCGTTGCCGGCGATCCGCTCGGCCCGGTCCGCCCTCGCCTCGATCGCCACCGCCCGGCAACTCGGCTCGGCCCGCAGCCACTCGATGCCGATGCTGCCCGAACCGGCGCCGACGTCCCAGAGCAGCTCGTCGGGAGCCGGGGCGAGGCGGGCCAGCGCCAGCACCCTCGCCTCCCGCTTGGTCAACGCCCCGTCGTGGTCGTACGCCTCGTCGGGCAGGCCCGGCACCGTCGATCGGAGTACGGCCTCCGGTCCGGCGACGGCGTGCACCGCGACGACGTTCAACGGGTCGCCCGGCGGATGCGGCCAGTTCTCGGCGGTTCCGTCGAGCCGCCTCTCGGCAGTCCTGTCGAGCCGCCTCTCGGTGGTTCCGTCGAGCCGCTGCTCGTGCCCGGCGCCGAGCGAGGCCAGCACGGTCAGCGGGCTCGGACCGTAGCCGGTGTCGGTGAGCAGGCGGGCGAGGGCGGACGGCGTCGACCCGTCCGCGCTGAGCAGCAGGATCCGCCGGCCGGGGGCGAGCACCCGGCGTACCCGGGCCAGGTCCCGGCCGACCGCGCTGAGCACGGTGACCCGTTCGACCGGCCAGCCGAGCCGGGCACAGGCCAGGCTGATCGACGACGGGTGCGGCAGTACCTGCACCCGGTCGGGGCCGACCAGTTCGACGATCCGCGCCCCGATCCCGTACCACATCGGATCGCCGCTGGCCAGGACGCAGAGCCGGCGGTCGGCGTACCCGTCGAGCAGGCCGGGCAGCGCCGGCAGCAGCGGACTCGGCCAGCTCACCCGCTGCGCGGGCAGGTCTGCGGGGAGCAGGTCGAGCTGCCGGTGCCCGCCGAGCACGACCTCGGCCGCGCGTAACGCGCGCCGGCCAGCGTCGCCGAGCCCGGCCCAACCGTCCGCGCCGAGGCCGACCACGGTCAGCCCAGGTCCGGCACTCGTCGCGGTCACGAGCCGGAACGTTAGCCGACCCGCCACCGCCGATGCCCCGCCGGGTGAGCCGCGTCATCGCCGGCCGCCCACCGCGCCGCCGTCCGCACCCTGCCGCCGGCTGCCCCGCTGCCGCCGGTGCCCGGTTGGCCGGGCTGGGTCGTCGCAGAGCTGGCCGCCCCGCTGCCGCCGCCGGTGCCGCTTCGGTCCGGCTGTGTCATCATCGGCGGCGACGGTGCGGCGAGGAACACCGGTGGGTCGGTCCGACAGGACCGGCGACTCCGGGGCGGTCCCGCCACTGTGACTGGCGTACGAAGCGCCGGGAGCCAGACACTCCGCCCCCGTCCCGGGTCGGCCCTCCGGGCGGCCCGGTACCGGACCGGTCGCGGGCGTGGACACCCGCGAGGTAGGAGGTTGGCCCGTGCGGTCGTACCCGTTCTCCGCCGTCGTCGGGATGGACGACATGGCGCTCGCCCTCACCCTCAGCGCCGTCTCGCCGGCCATCGGCGGAGTGCTGATCCGGGGCGAGAAGGGCACCGCCAAGTCCACCATCGTCCGGGCATTGACCGGACTGCTGCCACCGGTCACCGTCGTCACCGGCTGCCGGTTCTCCTGCGACCCGACCGCACCCGACCCGGACTGCCCGGACGGGCCACACGACCCGGCGACGCCGTCCACCACCCGGCCGGCCCGGCTCGTCGAGCTGCCGGTCGGTGCGACCGAGGATCGGGTACTCGGTGCCCTGCACCTGGAACGGGCGCTGCGCGACGGTGTCACCGCGTACGAGCCGGGGCTGCTCGCCTCGGCACACCGTGGACTGCTCTACGTCGACGAGGTCAACCTGCTGCACGACCACCTGGTCGACGTACTGCTCGACGCGGCGGCGATGGGCCGGGCCACGGTGGAACGGGAGGGCGTCTCGGTCGCGCACGCCGCCCGGTTCGTACTGGTCGGCACGATGAACCCGGAGGAGGGTGAACTCCGCCCGCAACTGCTGGACCGGTTCGGCCTGACGGTCGAGGTGGCGGCCAGCCGCGACCCGGCGGTACGCGCCGAGGTGACCCGGCGCCGACTCGGCTACGAGGCCGACCCGGACGGGTTCGCCGCCCGGTACGAGACGGCGGACGCCGAGCGCGCCGCCCGGATCGCGCAGGCCCGTCGACTGCTCCCCGAGGTACGACTCGACGACGACACCCTCCACCGGATCGCCGTGGTCTGCGCCTCGTTCGAGGTCGACGGGATGCGGGCCGACCTGGTGACCGCGCGGACCGCGATGGCGCACGCGGCCTGGTGCGGGCGTACCACGGTCCACGGGGTGGACGTTCGGGCCGCCGCCCGGCTGGCGTTGCCGCACCGGCGTCGGCGTGACCCGTTCGACCCGCCCGGCATCGAGCAGGAGCGGCTCGACCAGGCGCTCGCCGACGCCGGCCTCGACCGGGGCACCGAGCCGCCCTCGGGTAGCGGCCCGCCGCAGGGCCCCGATCCGGACCAGCCCGACCCGGGTGGGCCGGGCGGTGCACCGCCACCCGACGACACCGGCCCGGCACCCGGAACCCCGCCGGCCACCGGTTCTCCCGGGGAAGTCGACGCCTCGCCGGACGGCACGGCGAACGGCGCTGGAGACAGCGCCGGACCGGAGCAGTCGGACCGGGTCCGGGTGCCGGTCGTACCGCACGGCTCGGCAGCGCCGGCCGGGTCGGGGAGCGGGGCGATCGGCGGCAGCGGGACGCTTGCCGCCGAGCGGCCGTACCGGGCTCGGCTGCTGGTCGTACCGGGGGTCGGGGCGGGCGTCGCCGGGCGGCGGTCACCGGCGGTCACCGCCGTCGGGCAGACGATCCGGACCACGCCACCCGGGGCGGGTGCGGGCAACCGGCCGCACCTGGTCGCCACGCTCTGGGCAGCCGCGCCGCACCAGCGGGCGCGCGGCCGGCGCGGCGCAGGGCTTGAGCTGCGACCGCAGGACGTCCGGGTGCCGATCCGGCAGGGTCGGGAGGGCAACCTGATCCTGTTCTGCGTCGACGCCTCCGGCTCGATGGCGGCACGGCAGCGGATGCGGGAGGTGAAGACCGCCGTACTGTCGCTGCTGCTCGACGCCTACCAGCGGCGGGACAAGGTCGGCCTGGTCACCTTCCGGGGTAACGCCGCCGAACTCGCGCTTCCGCCGACGTCCAGTGTGGACGTCGCCGCCACCCGGCTCGCCGAGCTGCCGACCGGGGGGCGTACCCCGCTGGCCGAGGGACTGCTGCGGGCCGGTGCCGTGCTGCGGGTGGAACGGATCCGGGATCCGCGCCGTCGCCCGCTGCTGGTGGTGTTGACCGACGGCCGGGCCACCGCCGGCCCGGACGCGCTGCCCCGATCCCGATACGCCGCCCGGCTGCTCGCCAGCAGTAGCGTCCGCTCGGTGGTGGTCGACTGCGAGGCGGGACGGATCCGGCTCGGCCTGGCCGCCGAACTGGCCGGAGCACTCGGTGCCGAACACCTGCCCCTGGCACACGTCGCCGCCGGCACCCTGACCGGAGCGGTACGTCTCCGCACCGCTGTGCGTACCCGAAGCGGCCCGACGCCGGACGACCGCAGCGGCTCCGCTCCGGTCGAACCCGGCAGCATCGGGAGCCGGCGGCGGAGGGCCGCCTGATGCCGCAGGGACAGCCGGAGGCGGTACCCGCCGACGGGCTGACCACCCGGCAGCGCCGCAACCGGCCGCTGCTGATGGTGCACACCGGTCCGATGAAGGGCAAGTCGACGGCGGCGTTCGGGCTGGCCATGCGGGGCTGGCACCAGGGCTGGTCGATCGCGGTATTCCAGTTCGTCAAGTCGGCCCGCTGGCGGGTCGGCGAGGAGTCCGGTCTGCTCGCGCTGAACGGCGTGCACGAGCAGACCGGCGCGGGTGGCCCGGTCGAGTGGCACAAGATGGGCTCGGGCTGGAGCTGGAGCCGCAAGCCCGGCACCGAGGCCGATCATGCTGCTGACGCGCTGGAAGGCTGGCGGGAGATACAGCGCCGGCTCGCCGAGGCACGGCATCAGCTCTACGTGCTCGACGAGTTCACGTACCCGATGAAGTGGGGCTGGGTCGACGTCGACGAGGTGGTGGACACCCTGCGGAACCGGCCCGGCGGCCAGCACGTGGTGGTCACCGGCCGGGACGCCGACCCGCGACTGGTCGAGGCCGCCGACCTGGTGGTCGAGATGACCAAGGTGAAGCACCCGATGGACACCGGCCAGAAGGGACAGCGGGGGATCGAGTGGTGACCCCGCTGCCCCGGGTGGTGATAGCCGCGCCCGGCTCCGGGCAGGGCAAGACCACGGTGGCGACCGGGCTGATGGCGGCGCTGCGCGCCCGGGGCCTGGCGGTCAGCGGCCACAAGGTCGGCCCGGACTACATCGACCCCGGCTACCACGCGGTGGCGACCGGACGGCCGGGCCGCAACCTCGACCCGCACCTACAGGGCGAGGAGCGGATCGTCCCGCTGCTGCGGCACGGCGCGGAGGTGCCGGTGCCGGCCGACGTCGCGGTGATCGAGGGCGTGATGGGGCTGCACGACGGTGCGATCGGCCGGGACGGCTTCGCCTCCACCGCACACGTGGCCCGGCTGACCCGCAGCCCGGTGCTGCTGGTGGTCGACGTCTCCGGTGCCTCCCGCAGCATCGGCGCGCTGGTGCACGGCTTCGCCTCCTACGATCCCGAGCTGACCATCGCCGGGGTGATCCTGAACAGGGTCGGTTCGGAGACCCACGAGGCGGAGGTGCGGGAGGCGGTCGCCCGGACCGGCGTACCGGTGCTCGGGGCGTTGCGCCGGGACGGCTCGCTGGACACCCCGAGCCGGCACCTCGGGCTCGTGCCCGCCGCCGAACGCGGGGGCGAGGCGCGGCGTACCGTCGACGCGCTCGGCGAGCACCTGGCCCGGGCGGTGGACCTGGCGGCGGTGCTCGCCGTCGCCCGCCGGGCCCCGGCACTGCCCGTCGGGCGGTGGCGACCCGAGGACGAGGTGCCCCGGCTGGCCCCGACCACGGTCGCGGTCGCCGGTGGATCGGCGTTCACCTTCCGGTACGCCGAGGCCGACGAACTCCTCGCGGCTGCCGGCGCCCGGGTCGTACCCGTCGATCCGCTGCACGACGAGGACCTGCCGCCCGACTGTGCGGGCCTCTACCTCGGCGGCGGCTTCCCCGAGGTCTACGCGGCGGAACTCGCCGCCAACGCGCGGCTGCGCGACGCGGTGGCCCGAGCGGCCCGGGCTGGGATGCCGGTGCTCGCCGAGTGCGCCGGCCTGCTCTATCTCTGTCGTGACCTCGACGGCCAGCCGATGACCGGAGTGGTCGACGCGTCCGCCCGGATGACCGGACGGCTCACCCTCGGCTACCGGGACGGCGTCGCGGTCGGTGCCGGCGCGCTGGCCGAGCCGGGAACGGTGGTGACCGGACACGAGTTCCACCGCACCCAGGTCGAGTACGGCCCCGGCCGGGTTCCGGCGTGGCGGTTCCGGCCCCGACCGTCCCGGGCACACGGCCTCGGCGCGGCGGTCGAGGAGGGCGTGGTCGACGGCAACGTGCACGCCTCCTACCTGCACGTGCACTGGGCCGGCCATCCGGCCCTCGCCACCCGCTTCGTCGCGGCGGCAGCCCACCGTGCCGGAGTCAGGTGAGCGAAAGGGTCACGGGCCGCCGTCTTCGAGGTCCCCTTCGAGCTGGAGGTACGTCTCCCGCAGCGCCGCCATCGTCGCCGGATCGGGCTTCGCCCACAGGCCCCGGTCGGCCGCCTCGGAGAGCCGTTCGATGATGTTCCGCAGCGCCCACGGGTTGGACCGGCGCAGGAACTCCTGGTTTTCGGCGTCGAGGGCGTACGTCTGGGCCAGGTCCTCGTACATCCAGTCGGCGACGACGCCGGCGGTGGCGTCGTACCCGAAGAGGTAGTCGACGGTGGCGGCCAGCTCGAACGCGCCCTTGTAGCCGTGCCGGCGCATCGCCGCCAGCCAGCGCGGATTCACCACCCGGGCCCGGAACACCCGGGCGGTCTCCTCGGTCAGCGACCGGGTCCGCACCGCGTCCGGGATGGTGCTGTCCCCGATGTACGCCCGCGGCGCCTGCCCGGTCAGCGCCCGCACCGTGGCGATCATCCCGCCGTGGTACTGGAAGTAGTCGTCGGAGTCGGCGATGTCGTGTTCCCGGGTGTCGGTGTTCTTCGCCGCCACCGCGATCCGCCGGTACGCGTCCGCCATCTCCTCCCGGGCCGGTCGCCCGTCCAGCCCGCGCCCGTAGGCGAAGCCGCCCCAGACCGTGTAGACCTCGGCCAGGTCGGCGTCGTCCCGCCAGTTTCCACTGTCGATCAGCGGCAGCAGCCCGGCCCCGTAGGCGCCCGGCTTGGAGCCGAAGATCCGACTGGTGGCCCGCCGCTCGTCGCCGTGCCTCGCGGTGTCGGCCCGGACGTGTGCCCGCAGGTAGTTCTGCTCGTCCGGCTCGTCCAGCGCGGCCACCGCCCGGATCGCGTCGTCGAGCAGTAGCAGCACGTGCGGGAACGCGTCCCGGAAGAAGCCGCTGATCCGCACCGTCACGTCGATGCGCGGCCGGCCCAGTTCGGCCAGCGGGACGATCTCGAACCCGTTCACCCGGCGGGACGCCTCGTCCCAGGTCGGTGCCACGCCGATCAGCGCCAGCACCTCGGCCACGTCGTCCCCGGCGGTACGCATCGCCGAGGTGCCCCAGGCGGAGAGCCCGACCGAGCGCGGCCACTCCCCGGTGTCCCGCCGGTACCGCTCCAGCAACGAGTTCGCCATTGCCTGCCCGGTGGCGTACGCGAGCCGGCTCGGGATCGCCTTCGGGTCCACGGTGTAGAAGTTCCGGCCTGTCGGCAGCACGTTGACCAGTCCACGCAGCGGCGACCCGCTCGGCCCGGCCGGCACGTACCCGCCGTCGAGCGCGTGCAGCAGGTGGGTCAGCTCGTCGGTGGTCCGGGCCAGCCGGGGTACCACCTCGGTGGCGGCGAACTCCAGCACCGGGCGTACCGCCGCGCCGCGCGGATCGTCGGCACCGAGCACGTCACCCAGCACGGCCGGGAGAGCGTCGACGGCCCAGTCCCGCGCCTCCAGCGCCTCGACCAGGGTCCGGGCCACCGCCTCGACCCGGTCCACCTCGGCGGTGCCCTGCTCGTCGCCGCCCTCGGTCAGTCCGAGCGCGGCGCGCAGCCCGTCGACCGCGCCCCGCTGGCCGCCCCAGACCTGCCGGGCGCGCAGGATCGCCAGCACCAGGTTCACCCGGGCCTCGCCGGTCGGCGGCGCGCCGAGCACGTGCAGGCCGTCCCGGATCTGCGCGTCCTTCACCTCGCAGAGCCAGCCGTCGACGTGCAGCAGGAACTCGTCGAACTCGGCGTCGTGCGGGCGCTGCTCCAGACCCAGGTCGTGGTCGAGCCGGGCGGCCTGGATCAGCGTCCAGATCTGGCCCCGGATCGCCGGCAGCTTGGCCGGGTCCATCGCGGCGATGTTGGCGTACTCGTCGAGGAGCTGCTCCAGCCGCGCGATGTCGCCGTAGCTCTCCGCCCGGGCCATCGGCGGCACCAGGTGGTCGACGATCACCGCGTGCGCCCGCCGCTTCGCCTGCGCTCCCTCGCCGGGATCGTTGACCAGGAACGGATAGACCAGCGGCAGCGAGCCGAGCACCGCGTCCGGGCCGCAGGAGGCGGAGAGCCCGACGGTCTTGCCGGGCAGCCACTCCAACGAGCCGTGCTTGCCCAGGTGCACCACCGCGTCCGCCCCGAACTCCTCGTCCAGCCACCGGTACGCGGCCAGGTAGTGGTGCGTCGGCGGCAGGTCGGGGTCGTGGTAGATGGCGACCGGGTTCTCGCCGAAGCCGCGCGGCGGCTGGATCATCAGCAGCACGTTGCCGGCGCGCAGGCAGGCGAGCACGATCTCGCCGTCCGGGTCCCGCGAGGTGTCGACGTAGAGCTGCCCGGGCGGCGGCCCCCAGTGTGCGACCATCGCCTCGCGCAGTTCTGCCGGCAGCGCGTCGAACCAGCGCCGGTAGCGGGCCAGCGGGATCCGTACCGGGTTCGCCGCGAGCTGTTCCTCGGTCAGGAACTCCTGGTCCTGGCCACCGGCCGCGATCAGCGCGTGGATCAGCCGGTCACCGTCGGGCAGCCCGCCACCGGGTCCGGCCCCGCCGCCTCCAGTGTCGCTGGGCCCGGCCTCGCTGGGTTCGGTCTCGCCGCCTCTGGTCTCGCCGGGTGCGGCCTCGTCGGGCGGGGCGGGGACGAGGCCGGGCAGCGCGTCGGGGCCGTCGACCGGGCCGACGTCGTAGCCGAGGTCGCGCATTGCCCGGAGCAGGCGTACCGCGCTGGCCGGGGTGTCCAGCCCGACCGCGTTGCCGACCCGGGCATGCTTCGTCGGATAGGCCGACAGCACCAGGGCGATCCGGCGCCGCTCGGCCGGGGTGTGCCGGAGCCGGGCCAGCCGGACCGCCGTGCCGGCCACCCGGGCGGCGCGTTCCGGGTCCGCCACGTACCGGGGCAGCCCGTCGGCGTCGGTCTCCTTGAACGAGAACGGCACCGTGATCAGCCGCCCGTCGAACTCCGGCACCGCGACCTGGGTCGCCGCGTCCAGCGGGGAGAGCCCGTCGGCACTGTCCGACCAGGACTGTCGGGTGGAGGTGAGGCAGAGCGCCTGGAGGATCGGCACGTCCAGCGCGGCGAGCGCCCCGACGTCCCAGGACTCCTCGGTGCCACCGGCGGCGGCCTCCGCCGGCCGGGTGCCGCCGGCCGCCAGCACCGTGACCAGCAGCGCGTCGGCCGCACCGAGCGTCGCCAGCAGCTCCGGTTCCGGGGTACGCAGGCTGGCGCAGAAGACCGGCAGCGCCCGGCCGCCTGCCTCCTCGACGGCCTCGGCGAGCGCGTCGACGAACCCGGTGTTCCCGCTGAGTTGGTGCGCCCGGTAGTAGAGGATGCCGACCACCGGCCCGGCCGCCGAGCCGGCTGGGCGGGGCCGGACGCCCCAGGTCGGCTGCACGGCCGGCGGGGCGAAGCCGTGCCCGGTCAGCAGCACCGTGTCGGAGAGGAAGGCGTGCAGTTCGCGCAGGTTCTCCGGCCCGCCCTGGGCCAGGTAGGCGTGTGCCTGCGCGGCGGTACCGGCCGGCACCGTGGACCGGGCCATCAGCTCCGCGTCCGGGGTCTGCTCGCCGCCGAGCGCCACCACCGGTCGGGTACCGGCGCGCAGCGTGGCCAGCCCGTCGGCCCAGATCCGGGCGCCGCCGAGGATGCGTACCACCACCAGGTCGACGCCGTCGACCAGGTCGGTCAGCTCGGCCGGGTCGAGGCGGGCCGGGTTCGCCAGCCGGTACGCCGCACCGCTGGCCCGGGCCGAGAGCAGGTCGGTGTCCGAAGTGGACAGAAGCAGGATGGTGGCAGCAGCGTCCGCCGCAGGCATGGGTGGCTCCTCCCCGGGTCCGCGCCCGTGGTCGTGGTCCGTGTCGACGGTGGTCCGGAGTGTCTGGCTCCCGACCCGTACCTGGGTCGGTGACAGTGGCGGGACCGCCCCGGACTCGCACCGGGTTCCTCCGGGTCCACCGCGTGATGCTCTTCTCGCCGCCGGCCGGCGCCGAGGACTCCGACTCTACGATGAGCCCGTGTCCGCCCTCGCCACCCCGTCCCCCCGACCGCCGGAGGACCGCTGTCCCGGCGCGCTGCGGGCCCATCGGGCCGCCGACGGGCTGCTGGTCCGGGTACGGCTGCCCGGCGGTCAACTGCGCCCCGGCCAACTGCGGGTCCTCGCCGACCTCGCCCGGGTCGAGTCCGACGGCGCGCTGGAGCTGACCTCCCGGGCCAACCTCCAACTCCGCCGCCTCGCCGACGACACCTCGGTACGCCGGGTCGCCGACCGGATCGCCGAGATCGGCCTGCTGCCCACCGCCACCCACGAGCGGGTACGCAACCTGCTGGCCTCCCCGCTGAGCGGACGGGACCGGGCCGGGCGGCTCGACGTACGCCCAATGGTGCGGGACCTCGACGCGGCGCTGCGCGGCGCCGCCGACCTGGCGTCGCTCAGTGGCCGGTTCCTGTTCGCCCTCGACGACGGCCGGCACGACGTCGCCGCCCTCGGCGCGGACCTGTGCTGGACCGGCGGCTCGCAGACCCTGTGGCTGGCCGGCACCGACACCGGGCTGCGGGCCGCCCCGGACGATGCCGTCGAGTTGCTGATCGCGGCGGCCCGCGCCTTCCTGCGGGTCCGGGGCGAGCGCCGGGACCTGTGGCGGCTGGCGGACCTGCCGGACGGCCCGTTCCAGGTCACCGCAGCGCTCGACCCTCCGACCCGGACGCCCGCCGCCGCGTCGCCCGCGACATCCCAGGTCGGGTCCGCGACCGGGATGCCCACCATCGCCTCGTCGACCACGACCTTCGGTGTCGCGTCACCGACCAGGCCGGATCCGGCACCGGTGGTGGGTGCCCACCCGGGCGGTGTCGTGGTGGCCGGAGCCCGGCTCGGCCGGTTGACCGCCGACCAGGCTGACCTGCTGGCCGACCTCGCCGGCACGGACGAGATCATCGTCACCCCGTGGCGCAGCCTGGTGCTCGACGCCGGCGGACCCGATATCGTCGGCCGGCTGGCCACGGCCGGGCTGCTGGTGGACCCGGCGTCGCGCTGGCTCGGCGTGACCGCCTGCACCGGCCGACCCGGCTGCGCCAGCGCCCTCGCCGACGTGCGGCGGGACGTCACCGAGGCGCTGGCCGACGCCGGTCCGGCGGGCGGTACGGCGCTTCCGGTGCACGTGGTGGGCTGCGAGCGCCGCTGCGGCCGACCGGCCGGACCGGCCGTGCTGGCGGTCGCCACCGGCACCGACTACCGGATCGAGGCCGGCGGCACCAGCCGACCGGGCACCCCGGCGACCGCCCTGGCCGCACGGGCAGAAAGGCAGAAGTGAGCTACGAGTACGTCCGCGACGGCGCGGAGATCTACCGGCGGTCGTTCGCGACCATCCGGGCCGAGGCCGACCTCTCCGCGCTGCCCCCGGAGATCGCGCCGGTGGTGGTCCGGATGATCCACGCCAGCGGCAGCGTCGACCTGGTCGACGACGTCGAGGTCGCACCCGACCTGGTCCGGGCCGGCCGGGCCGCGCTGCGGGGCGGTGCGCCGGTCCTCTGCGACGCGGTGATGGTCGCCGCCGGCATCACCCGTTCCCGGCTGCCCCGCGACAACGAGGTGCTCTGCACGCTGCGCGACCCCGAGGTGCCGGACCTCGCCCGCCGGCTCGGCACCACCCGCAGCGCAGCCGCCCTCGAACTGTGGCGGGACCGGCTCGACGGGGCCGTGGTGGCGATCGGCAACGCCCCCACCGCGCTGTTCCGGCTGCTGGAGATGATCGACGAGGGCGCCGCCCGGCCGGCGGCGATCGTCGGCGTACCGGTGGGGTTCATCGGGGCGGCCGAGTCGAAGCAGGCGCTGGCCGGGCACGGCGCCGGCATCCCGTACCTGGTGGTGCACGGTCGGCGCGGCGGCAGCGCCATCACCGCCGCCGCCGTCAACGCGATCGCGAGCGAGATCGAATGAGCGCGACCAGGCACGACGGTGGATCGGATTTGGCCAGTGGTGGACCGGCTGTCGACGGCGGCGGATCGGCTGTAGCCGACGGTGGTGGATCGGCTGTGGGTGGCGGATCGGCTCTGGCCGGCGGTGGTGGACCGGTTGTGGGTGGTGGTGGACCGGCTGCGGGTGGTGGTGGAGCGGGCGTGGATGGTGGCGTTGCGGGACCTCGGCGGCCGGGCACGCTGCGGGGCGTCGGCGTCGGGCCGGGCGATCCCGAACTGGTGACGGTGAAGGCGGCCCGGCTGATCGGCGCCGCCGACGTGGTCGCCTACTACTCGGCCCGGCACGGCCGGAGCATCGCCCGGTCCACCGCCGAGCCCTACCTCCGGGACGGCCAACTCACCGAACCGCTGGTCTATCCCGTCACCACCGAGACCACCGACCATCCCGGCGGCTACGAGGCGGCGATCACCGAGTTCTACGACGCCAGCGCCGAACGGCTGGCCGCGCACCTGTCGGCCGGCCGGGACGTGGTGGTGATCTGCGCGGGCGACCCGATGTTCTACGGCTCCTACATGTACCTGCACGAGCGGCTGGCACACCGATTTCCCGCCGAGGTGGTACCCGGGGTCACCTCGATCAGCGCCGCCACCGCCGTACTGGGCCGGCCGCTGGTCGAGCGGGACGAGGTGCTCACCGTACTGCCCGGGACGCTGTCGGCCGACGAGCTGACCCGCCGGCTGGCCGACACCGACGCCGCCGCCGTACTCAAACTGGGGCGGACGTTTCCGCAGGTACGCGCCGCGTTCGCCGACGCCGGGCGGCTGGCCGACGCCTGGTACGTCGAGCGGGCCACCACGGAGACCGGCCGGGAACTGCCGCTGGCCGAGGTCGACCCGGACGGGGTGCCGTACTTCTCCCTCGCCGTGCTGACCAGCCCCACCGGCGCGGCCGTGGCGGCCAGTGTCGACCCGGCGCCCGGCGTCGACGGGTCGACCGCCTCGACCGTCCCGGCTGCGTCGACCGTCCCGGCTGCGTCGACCGGGGTCGGGGTGCCGGCCGGCGGGGTGACCGTGGTCGGCCTCGGTCCCGCCGGCAGCCGCTGGCTCACCCCGGAGACCAGCCAGGCGCTGCGCGAGGCGGAACACCTGGTCGGCTACGGCCCGTACGTCGACCGGGTGCCACACCGTCCCGGACAGCACCGGCACACCTCCGGCAACCAGGTCGAGATCGACCGGGCCCGACACGCCCTGGAACTCGCCCTGGCCGGTGCCCGGGTGGCGGTGGTCTCCTCCGGCGACCCGGGCGTCTTCGCGATGGCCACGGCGGTACTCGAGGTCGCCACCACCGACGACCGGTTCGGCACCGTCCCGGTACGGGTGCTCCCCGGGCTGACCGCGGCGCAGGCGGCGGCGAGCCGGATCGGTGCCCCGCTCGGCCACGACTTCGCGGTGCTCTCGCTCTCCGACCGGTTGAAGCCCTGGGCCGTGATCGAGCAGCGGCTGGCGGGCGCTGCCGCCGCCGACCTTGTGCTGGCGCTCTACAACCCGGCCTCGGCCAGCCGGCGGTGGCAGGTCGACGCGGCCCGGAAGGTGCTGCTCCGGCACCGGAGCGCCGATACGCCGGTGGTGGTCGCCCGGGACGTGGGCCGGCCGGGGGAGCGGATCACCGTGGTCCCGCTGGCCGAACTCGATCCGTCCGATGTGGATATGCGCTGCCTGCTGATCGTCGGCTCGTCCACCACCCGGACCGACCGGCGGGCCGACGGTTCGACAGTGGTCTGGACGCCCCGGACCTACCCCGGCTGACGGCGCCGGCGGCTCGCCAGGTGCGTGGCGGTTCGCCAGGCGCGTAGCGGCTCGGCCTGGCATACGGCGGCTCGGCCCGGCCGCCGACCTGCCAGTGCCGGGACAACGGCTGGTGGACCACCTACCTGTACGTCCAGTACTACCCGTGAGCCGCTATCGGCGCGGCGGCGCCGTCTCCAGCCAGGCCAGCGCCGCGGCCACCTCGGTGACCGTCGCCGGCAGGGCGAGCGGCGCCGGCCGGTCCACCAGCACCACCGGTAGCCCCAGGTCGCGGGCGGCGGCCAGCTTCGCCATCGTGTACGTCCCGCCGCTGTCCTTGCTCACCAGCACGTCGATCCGGTGCGCGGTGAGCAGCTCCCGCTCCGCCGCCACCCGATAGGGACCCCGGTCGCGGAGCACGGTGACGTTCTCCGGCAACGGGATCGTCGGTTCGTCGACCACCCGGACCAGCAGCCGGACGCCGGTCAGGTGCAGGAAGGCGCCCAGTCCCTGCCGCCCGGTGGTGACGAAGGCCCGGCGACCCAGCCGGGGCAGCAGTTCGGCGGCGGCGGCGAGATCCGCCACCCGGTGCCACCGGTCCCCGGGACCCGCCGTCCAGCCGGGACGCTCCAACCGCAGGTACGGCACTCCGGTCGCCCCGGTCGCCTGGACCGCCGACGACCGGATCCGGGTCGCGTACGGGTGGGTGGCGTCGACGAGTACGTCGATCCGGTGTTCGCGCAGCCAACGGGTGAGTCCGGTCGGTCCGCCGAACCCGCCGATCCGCACCTCGCCGACCGGCAGCCGGGGATCGGCGACCCGGCCGGCCAGCGAGGAGACCACCACGGTCTCGGGTCGACCGGCCAGCGCGGCGGCCAGCTCCCGCGCCTCGGCGGTGCCGCCGAGCAGCAGTACCCGGGTCGTCACGGGCGCGACGGTATCGGCCGCCTCCGGCCGGGACAACCGGGCGACCGTCGGATCGTGACCTCCGACACCCGACCCGACGGCGCACCGTGCCGGCAGATCCGGACCCCCGCCGCCCGACCAGTGCCCCGGTTGACCGGTGGGTACCGCCCGGTTACGGTCGACTGGCCATCTGCGGCGGTACGAGGGAAGCCGGTGAAAGTCCGGCGCGGTCGCGCCACTGTGAGCGGTCCCGACCCGGTCGGGGTCCGCGAGCCAGGACGCTCGGTCGTCGCAGCCTGTCGACGGGGACGCGTCATCCCCGAGGAGGTTCTACGCGCATGTCCAATCCTGTCCCGGCCCGTCCGCTCGCCCAGCCGGTCGTCACCGCCCGGCTACTGTGGACCGCTCTCGCCGTCGTCGCCGTGCTAGCCCTGCTGACCTACCTGGTCGCCTTCGACCAGGGGGCGGTCTCGCGCAGCGGCATGTACCTGCACGAGCTGATGCACGACGGTCGGCACCTGCTCGGCGTCCCCTGCCACTGATCGACTCCCCGCCGTGCCGACGTTCCTGTCCGTACTGCTGCGTGGCCTGCTCGCAGGTCTGGTCGCCGGTCTGATCGCCGGGACCTTCGCCTACCTCGTCGGCGAACCGCGGATCGACGCCGCGATCGCGATCGAGGAACAGGCGACCCACTCCGTACCCGAGGCCGAGGCCGACCACCACGCCGAGGAACTGGTCGGGCGCGACGGTCAGCGTGCCGGCCTGTTCCTGGCCACCGGGCTGTTCGGCGCCGCGATGGGCGGCCTGCTCGCCACCGGGTACGTCCTGCTGCGCCGTCGACTCCGTACCTCCGACGACGGCCGGGCGGCGCTGCTGCTGGCCGGCGCGGCGCTGCTCGGCGCGGTCGTCGTACCGTTCGGCAAGTATCCGGCGAACCCGCCGGCGGTCGGCAACCCGGACACCATCGACCAGCGGACCGGCAGCTACCTGCTGTTGGTGCTGCTCGGTCTGGTGGCCGTCTGGGCCGGTGCCCTGGCCCACCGTTCGGTCTCCCCGCACGCCTCCTCCGCGCTGCGGGCCGTGGCGGCGGTCGGCGGCTTCCTGCTGGTCACGGTCGTCGCCTACACCGTGCTGCCGTCGTTCGCGGAGGTACCGGACGACTTCCCGGCGACCCTGCTGTGGGAGTTCCGGCTCGCCTCCCTCGGCACCCAGGTGGTGCTCTGGACCGGGATCGGCCTGCTCTTCGCCGTGCTGCTCGGCCGGCGGGGCCGGGACCGGCGGCCGTCCGTCGACGGTGGACCGGAGCGGTCCGGTACGCCGGACGGTGCCGAGGCTCCGGCCGGACGGTGAGGCCGACCAGCCTGCACCTGGTCGCCCACGCCCACACCGCAGCCCTACGCCGGGCGGTGTTCGGCGGTGGCGACGACAGCCTGGATCCCGCCGGCCTGGCGGCGGCCCGCGCGCTGGCCCTTACCGGGCCGGGTCGGCGCGGGCCGTTCGGCCGGATCGACGCCTGCCTCAGTACTCCCGCCGAGGCGGGCCGGCAGACCGGGTACGCGCTCGGCCTGCGGCCCGCCCCCGTGCCCGACCTGGCCGACTGTGACTACGGCCGGTGGGCCGGGCTGTCGCTGGCCGAGGTGGCCGCCCGGGAGCCCGAGGCGCTCCGAGACTGGCTCGGTACGCCGGACGCGGCCCCGCACGGCGGCGAGTCCGTCGACATGCTGCTCGACCGGGTCGACCGCTGGCTGACCGGGCAGCGTGACCGGGGCGGGCGGGTCGTCGCCGTCACCCATGCGGTGGTGGTCCGGGCCGCGCTGGTCCGGGCACTGCGGCTGCCGACCGCCACCTTCTGGCGGCTGGAGGTGGCGCCACTGGCGGTGGTCCGGCTGACCGGGCGCGGCCCGGGCTGGCAACTCCGGCTCACCGCCCCACCCCACGCCGACGTCCCCGACAGCGCCGACGTCCCCGACAGAGCCGACATCGCAGACAGAGTCGACGGCGCTGACGTGGCAGACAGAGCCGACGGCGCAAACAGAGCCGACGGCGCTGACTGGGCAGACCGTGCCGACGGGGAAGAGCGGGCGGACCGGCGTGTCTAGGACTACGAGACGTGTTCCCGGGACGGGTCGGCGCCACCGGGCAGGGTGATGGCCACCCGGTCGAGCCGGTCCCGGTCGCCGATCACGTCGACGGCGGAGATCCGCCCCGCCTCGACGGTGAGGCGCAGTACGGCCATCAGCCGGCCGCGCGGGGCGATCACGATCCCCGGGCTGCCGTCGACCAGAGCGGTGCCGCCCATCCGGGCCCTTGCGGCGAAGTGCCGGGTCTCCTCGGCCACCGCCCGCGCCCCGCGCAGTTCGGTCGACATTCCGGCGGGCAGCAGCACCGGATCGGCCCGGCGTACGACGTCGGGGGCCAGCAGGTCGAGCAGGGTCTCCAGGTCACCGCCCCGGGACGCGTCGAGGAAAGCCGCGACGAGCGGGAGGTGCCGGGTGGCGATCCGCCGCTGTTGCGGAGCCGTGCCGTGCACCCGGTCCCGGGCCCGGCTGGCCAGCTTCTTCGCCGCCACCGGCGAGCGGTCCAGCACCCGGCCCACCTCCTCGAACGGTATCGAGAAGAGGTCGTGCAGCACGAAGGCGACCCGCTGTGCCGGTGAGAGCCGGTCCAGCACCACGAGCAGCGCCAGCCCCACCGACTCGGCGAGCAGTACCTCCTCCTCCGCCGTCCGGCCTGGCGAGGCGACCGGGGTCGCGTCCGGTGCCGGGAACTCCGGGTCGGGGAGGGCGACCTCGGCTCGTCGGCGTCGGGCCCGCAGCATGTCCAGGCACTCCCGGGCGGTGACGGTGGTCAGCCAGCCGGTCAGGTTGCGTACCTCACGCAGGTCGGCCTGGCTGGCCTTCAGCCACGCCTGCTGTACGGCGTCCTCCGCGTCGGGCAGCGACCCGAGCAGGCGGTAGGCGACCGCCCGCAGGTGCTGCCGGTCGCGGGCGAACCGGTCGGCGAGGAACTCGTCGGCGCTCACAGGTCACCTTCTCCAGGCATCAGACGTCATCGGGGTGACCAGCCCAAGACGACCGTACCCGCGAGAGCCGAGGAGACCGACGCGGTGAGACTACACCGACGCGGTGAGACTACCGATGGCGTCCGGGATCACCCGCCCCGGCCGCAGCGTGCCGCCGTCCGGGGTCGGTGCGACCGACCTTGACAAGTCTGCCGGGAATCGAGAATCCTCTGTGGATTGTATCGTTTCAGCCCGGTCGAGTTCGTCCCACCCGGAGGATCGGGTCGTACCCGCATTGGAGACCCATGAGATCTCGAACCAGGGGAGGCCGGACGTTCGCCGCGCTGTCGCGGGCACTCGTCGCGGGGCTCTCGGTGACCGTGTTGCTGGTCGGCACTCCGACCGCGGTCTCCGCCCAGCCGGGCGGTGGGCAGCACGGCGGCGGACCCCGCCTCGAACGCCTCGACCGTGGACTCGTCGCGGTCGCCACCCCCGACGGAGTGTTCCTCAGTTGGCGGTTGCTCGGCGACGAGGCGACCGGACGGAGCCGTACCGGGCTGACCGGGGCCGACTTCGCCGTCTACCGGGACGGGCGGCGGATCGCCACCGTCACCGACAGCACCAACTATCTCGACCGGTCCGGCACCGCCACCGCCGCCTACCAGGTCGCGGCGGTGCTCCGGGGCCGGACGGGCGCCCGGGGCGCGGCCGTGACGCCGTGGGCCGACGGTCACCGCGACCTGCCGCTGCGCAGGCCGGCCGCCGGGGTGACCCCGACCGGCGAGGCGTACACCTATTCGGCGTCCGACCTGAGCGTCGACGTCTACGCCCCGGCCCGCAGCACCCGCAACGTGCTGCGGGCGTTCCAGGGCTTCGTCGTGGACGGACCGGAATACCTGACCGTCTTCGACGGGGCGACCGGCCGCGAGTTGCAGACCGTACGCTACAAGCCCGGCCGGCACGACGACGGGCTGATGTGGGGCGACTACGCGATGAGCCGGATCGAGCCGGCCAACCGGGTCGACCGGTTCCTCGCCGGAGTGGCCTACCTGGACGGCCGGCACCCGTCGGCGATCTTCGCCCGGGGCTACTACACCCGGGCCACCCTGGTCGCCTACCGCTGGGACGGCCGGCGGCTGCGCGAGGACTGGTACGTCGACAGCGGCTGGGTGCCGATGACGAACCCGTTCAACGACAGCCCGCACGGCCGGGAGGGCACCGACCCGGAGTACGGCACCCTGACCACCCAGGGCGCGCACTCGCTCAGCGTCGCCGACGTGGACGCCGACGGAAAGCAGGAGATCGTCTACGGCGGCGCCACCATCGACCACGACGGCAGCCTCCTCTACAGCTCGTACGGCGTCCTGCCGGCGGGCAGCGCCAACCCGGGTGCCCGGGCCAAGGTCGGGCACGGCGACGCGATGCACGTCACCGACATCGACCCGGCCCGTCCAGGGCTGGAGATCTTCATGGTGCACGAGGGCGCGACCGGCGCACCCTACGGCTACGCGCTGCGGGACGCCCGCACCGGCGAGGTGATCTACGGCGGCTACACCGGTGTGGACACCGGGCGCGGCATGGTCGGCGACGTCGTACCCGCCGAGCCTGGCCTGGAGACCTGGGCGACGGTCGTCGGCGGCCAGCCGGACGGGCCGGGGCTGCGTACCGCCGACGGCGACCTGCTCGGCACCGTCATCCCCGGTACCAACCAGAGCATCCGGTGGGCGGCGGACATGACCACCCAGATCGTCAACGGTGCCGGGGAGGTGACCCCGAGCATCGACGACTGGCAGCGGGGCCGGTTGCTCACCGCCGACGGCACCCGGACCAACAACGGGACGAAGGGCAACCCGGGACTGGTCGCCGACGTCCTCGGCGACTGGCGCGAGGAACTGCTGACCCGGACCGTGGACAGTTCGGCGATCCGGATCTACCTGAGTACCGAGCCGACCGACCGGAAGCTCTTCACGCTGATGCACGACCCGCAGTACCGGGTCGAGGTGGCCCGGCAGCAGACGACCTACAACCAGCCGTCGTACCTGAGCTTCTATCTCGGCTCGGACATCGACTGGTCCCAGGTGCCGCTACCGGGCCGCTGACCTGCGCCGACGGGCCCGGGGCCGCACGGGGAGCGCCGGGCCCGCCGCGGCCGGGGAACCGGGCGGCCCGGGCGCGGCTCGTCATCGGTGGAGGTGGTCCCGATGCGTACCCGTCGCATGCTCGCCGCCGTCGCCGCGACCCTGGTCGGGCTGGCCGGCACCCTGCTGCTCGCCCCGACTCCCGCCCGGGCCGGCAACTGGGCGGTGACGGTGCTGGACCCGCTGCCGGACCGGCTGGAACCGGGTCGGGGCTACACCGTCGGGCTCTGGGTGCTCCAGCACGGTTTCCATCCCTACGAGGGTGATCTCGGCAAGGTGGCGCTGCGGCTGGTGGACGAGGAGGGCACGCCGGTGTCGTTCGTCGCGTCGGCGCTGCCGGAGCCGGCGCACTACGCGGCGGCCGTCGCGGTACCGCACGCCGGGGCCTGGACGGTGACCGCCGTGCAGGGCCGGTTCGCCGACTACCGGATCGGTACCCTCACCGTGCCCGGCGGGCTGGCGGTGCTCGGCGTGCCGGCGCCGCTCCAACCGGCCGAGACCGAGAAGTACTGGCCCGGGATGATCCGACCGCCGACGGTCCCGGTCGACCCCGGGCGGGACCCGTTCGCGGCGGTCGCCGCCCCGGCACCGGTCGACGACGGGAGCGCCGCCGCCGGGCCGGCCGGATCCCGACCCGCGCCCGATCCGGGAACCAGCACGTCGCGGCGTGCGCTGCTGGTCGCCGGCATGCTGCTGGTGGTGGCGCTCGTCGGGGTCGGGCTCGTCATCGGGTACCGGCGGCGGCCCCGGCGGGCCGATCGACCCAGCACCGTCTGAGGAGGCTTTGGCCAACCTCCGGCTACCTCTCCGATGTGGTCGAACATCACGTGGTGGTTGACCCAGACCTGTCCGATCAGCAGCGGCTCAGTCCGGGTCGGGCAGCAGTCCCTGCTCACGCAGTTGCTGGCAGTGCAGCTCCGGCGGCGGCTCCGGATCCCAGTCCGAGGGTCGAGGGCCCTCCGGGCCGTCCGGGCCGACCCGGACGAACCGCTCCACCCGGGTCACCCGGCAGCGGACGCCCCGGATCTCGAACTCGTCCGTACGGGGCGCCTCGAACTCCTCCAGCGCCCGGGTGTACGCGGCCCGGATCTCCTCCAGCGACGCGTCCTCGTGCGGGACGATGTCACCGAACCGGAAGGCCGCCGAGTCGCGGGCCGCCTGCGGCGTCGGGTACGTGGTGAAGGACCGCGGCTGCCAACTCCCGTGCACGTACTCGCCGATGGTGAAGCCGACCGGCAGCAGCACCACGTTCGGGTGGGTGGCCAGCGCCCGGCGGGAGTCGGCCCGGACGTCGTCGGGGACGAGGCCGGCCTGGTAGAACGCGGGCACCATCTCGATCCGCAGCAGTCCGTCCGAGAGACCGGTAGTCGCGGTCGGGTCGATGACGAAGCCCTCCTCCTGGTACGGGGCGCCACGCGTGCTGCCCGGCGGATACGGATCCGGGTCGGTGGGCCGGGGCGGCTCGGGCCCGTCCGGTCCCATCCGGATGAACGGCTGGGCGCGGATGATCCGGTAACGGCGGCCGTGCACGGTGAGGTCGTCGACCACCTCCCAGTCGAGCAGCCGGATCGCCTCCCGGTATTCCCGCCGCTCGGCCGCGTGCCCGGCGGTCTCCGGTGTCTCCTTCCGCAACTGCCGGAAGTGCGAGCCGAGGGCGTCCCGGCTGCCCTGTGGCTGGTCGCCGCTGAGGCCGAGGATCCGCCACCGGCCCGCCACCTCCTCGGCGTGGCCGAAGACCGGCGCTCCCCACATCAACTTCGGATAGGCGAGCGATCGGCGCCGGGCATCGTCCTCGGAGACCGCCGACACCGGATCGTTCCGCTGCGCTATCCGGATCAGCAGGTGATCCGGCACCTGCCTACCGTGCTGAGTCATGCCCCGCAGTGTCCCCTGGACGTACCCGATCCGCAGCCTCCGCGCCTGGTCGATGGTGGTACAGATGTCGGTGGCGCCGGGTGGCAGCGCGGCGGCTGTTCGAGTACGGCGTGCGCGTCCGTGTCACCGACACGCTGCCCGGAAGACCCGTTCGCGCGTCCTCACCAGATGGTCCTATTGTCCTAGGACGCACTACGGGGAGTGCGCCCGGCCATGGTCACCTGTGCGGTGGCCGACGACGTGCCGAAACCTTCCCGAGCCGGGGGACATCCCTTCGGGGCGAACACCGATGTGGAGCATCGACCGGCTTCATAGGCTCGGGGCAAGGTGGTCGAACGGGGAGGAGACCGACGTGTCCAGAAAGCTCAGCCGAGGTGCCCGGTGCCTGGTGGTCACGGCACTGGTGGCCGCGATGCTCGGCGTCGCCGTCGCGCCGGCGGCGCCCGCCTCGGCATCCGTCGACAGTGCACGATGGTTGCGGACCGGCGTGAGTGACCTGCACGCCCTCGGCATCACCGGAGTGCAGGGTCTGGCCCGGGACGGGGTACGCGACAGCTATGCCCGGGCGGGGACCGCGGACCTGGCCACGGGTGCGCCGGTACCCCGGGACGGGTATTTCCGGATGGGCAGCAACACCAAGACCTTCGCCGCGGTGATCGTGCTGCAACTCGTCGGCGAGCGGCGGCTCGGGCTCGACGACACCGTCGAGCGCTGGCTGCCCGGCGTGGTGGCCGGCAACGGCAACGACGGCCGGCGGATCACGATCCGGCAGCTCCTACAGCACACCAGCGGCCTCTACAACTACACCATGGACCTGCCCGGTCTCTCCTCCGCCGAGGAGTACGCCCGGCACCGGTTCGACCACTACGAGCCGGAGGAGCTGGTGGCGCTGGCCATGGCGCACCCGCCGACGTTCGCCCCCGGTACGAGCTGGGACTACTCGAACACCAACTACATCCTGGCCGGAATGCTGATCGAGCGGGTGACCGGCCGGAGCTGGGCGGCCGAACTGCGGGACCGCATCCTGCGACCGCTGCGGCTGACCGAGACGTCCACGCCGGGGGACCAGGCACACCTGCCCGGGCCGCACGCCAAGGGCTACCAGCAGTGGGAGCCGGGCGGGCCGCTGGACGACACCACCCTGTTCAACACCACCATGGCCTTCACGGCCGGCGACCTGGTCAGTACCCCGTCCGACCTGGTGCGCTTCTGGCAGGCCCTGCAACAGGGTCGGCTGCTCGCCCCGGCCCAACTGGCGGAGATGCGGCGTACCGTGCTCGCCGAGACCTTCCAGGACTACCTGCCGGGCGCCCGCTACGGGCTCGGCATCATGTGGGCGCCGAACGCCTGCGGCGGCTACTGGAGCCACGGCGGCGACGTGCCCGGGATGAGTACGGTCAACGGCGTCACCACCGACGGCCGGCGGGCGGTCGTGCTCTCCCTGACCACCCAGTTGGCCGGGGACGAGGCGGCGCTGGCCGTGCTGCGCCGTGCCGACGAGATCGTGGCGGACGCGGTCTGCGGCAGCGCGGGGTAGTCGCGCCGCGCCGACGCCGGTAGCCGGCGTACCCACCCGTCCCGTGACCCCACCGGTCGCGGGGCGGGTGGCTGCGTGTCGGGCCGGCGTCGTTCCGGCGAGGTGGCATCGATCGGGGTGGAAGCGTTGACGTGTCGGTAGCACGCCGGTAACCTTTGGCCAACCTCCTGCAAGAACAGAACAGATCGATGCTCTGTTCATCACTGCCAAGCGGAACTTCCGTACAGTCTGCTTCCCCCTGCTGGTGGTCCACCTCGGTCCAGAGAGGCCGGTGATGCGATCGGCACGCCTCGCACCGGTCGACCCTTCCGGTGACCGCGCTGGTCACCGCTCCCGAGGCCGACCGGCACCACTTCCGCCGCTTCCACCGCGCTGATCCGGCAACCCGATCCGGCCGCCCACCGTTCCCCGCGCGCCCGGTCTGCCGCCCACCCCCGCCGCCGCGACCGTGGCCCCGCCACCCGCGGAACCGTCCCTCAGCGAAAAGGACAGTGATGAGACGCTCCGATCTGGTCCCGGCGACGGCGACGACGGTCGCCGCCGCCGTGATCGCCACCCTGGGGTTGTGGGTGCCCGCCGCGCACGCGGCCGGCACGGCACAGCTCGCCCGCCAACAGACCGTCACGGCCGACCCGGTCAGCCGGCCGGACCTGGCCGCCGCGCTGGCCGAGGTCAACCTCGCCCAGGGCCGCCCCACCCAGGAGAGCGGGCACGCCGACGTCTACGACTCGTCCCGGGCCGTCGACGGCAACCAGAGCAGCTACTGGGAGAGCGTCAACAACGCCTTTCCGGAGTGGATCCAGGTCGACCTCGGCTCGACGGTCCCGGTCAACCGGGTCGTACTGAAGCTGCCGACCGCCGGCTGGGGCACCCGTACCCAGACGCTGAGCGTGCAGGGCAGTACCAACGGGTCGTCCTTCGGTGACCTGGCCGGGTCCCGGACGTACACCTTCAACCCGGCGGTGGACGCCAACTCGGTGACGATCACGTTCGGGCAGACCAGTACCCGCTACGTCCGGATCAACATCACCGCGAACAGCGGCTGGCCGGCCGGGCAGGTCTCCGAACTGGAGGTCTACGGCCCGGACGGCGGCGGCACCGACACCACCCCGCCGAGCGTGCCCGGCACCCTCTCCTACACCCAGTCCGGTACGACGATCGCACTGAACTGGGGCGCGTCGACCGACAACCCCGGCGGCAGCGGCCTGGCCGGCTACAACGTCTACCGCAACGGCGCGCAGATCGCCTCGCTCGGCGCGGTGACCAGCTTCAGCGACACCCAGCCGACCAACACCACCGTGTCGTACTTCGTCCGGGCCCGGGACGTGGCGGGCAACCTCTCCGGGAACAGCAACACCGTCACCCGGACCGGTAGCCAGCCGCCCGGCTGCACCAACGTGGCCCGGGGCAAACCGGTCACCGCCAGCGGCTCCACCTTCACCTTCGTACCGGCGAACGCCGTCGACGGGTCGCTCGGCACGTACTGGGAGGGGGCGCCGAGCTATCCGCAGAACCTGACGGTGGCGCTCGGCGCCAACCACGCGATCACGGCGGTGCAGGTCAAGCTGAACCCGGATCCCGCCTGGGGCACCCGTACCCAGAACTTCCAGGTCCTCGGCCGGGACCAGGCCGCGACGACGTACACCAGTCTGGTGCCGGCGGCGAACTACCAGTTCGTGCAGGGCAACAACGTGGTGGTGGTCCCGGTCAGCGCGACCACGGCGGACGTGCAGCTCCGGTTCAACTCCAACACCGGCGCCCCGTCCGGCCAGGTCGCCGAGCTGGAGGTCTGCGGCACCCCCGCGCCCAACCCGGACCTGGTGGTCACCTCGACCACCTGGACGCCGGCCGCGCCGACCGAGACCACCCCCGTCACCCTGTCGGCCACGGTCCGCAACGACGGGTCGGCGGCGGCGCCCGCGAGCACCGTCAACATCAGCCTCGGCGGCACGGTCGCCGGCAGCGCCCCGGTGCCTGCGCTGGCCGCCGGTGCCTCGACCACCGTGACGGTGAACGCCGGCACCCGGCCGCAGGGCAGCTACCCGGTCACCTCCGTGGTCGACCCGACCAACACGATCATCGAGCAGAACGACGCCAACAACAGCTACACGGCGCCGTCGCCGCTGGTCGTCGGCCAGGCCCCCGGACCGGACCTCCAGGTGCTCGGCATCACCACCAACCCGCCGAACCCGGCGGTCGGCGCGGCGGTGACCTTCACCGTGGCGGTGAACAACCGGGGTACCGCCGCGACCGGCGCGACCACGGTCACCCGGGTCGAGGTCGGCGGCACCACGCTGAACACCAACACCCCGTCGATCGCGGCGGGCGCGACCAGCAACGTCGCGATCAGCGGTAGCTGGACCGCCACCAGCGGCGGGGCCACCATCACCGCCACCGCGGACGCGACCAACGTGGTCGCGGAGACGAACGAGGGCAACAACGTACGCACCCAGTCGATCGTCGTCGGGCGCGGTGCCGCGGTGCCGTACGTGTCGTACGAGGCGGAGGCCGGCCGTTACCAGGGCACCCTGCTGGAGGCCGACCCGCTGCGCACCTTCGGGCACACCAACTTCGCCACCGAGTCCTCGGGCCGCAGGTCGGTCCGGCTGAACAGCACCGGCCAGTTCGTCGAGTTCACCTCGACCAACGCGGCGAACTCGATCGTGGTACGCAACTCCATCCCGGACGCGCCGGGCGGCGGCGGCATCGAGGCCACCATCAGCCTGTACGTCAACGACACCTTCCTGCGCAAGCTGACCCTCTCCTCCCGGCACAGCTGGCTGTACGGCAACACCGACGACCCGGAGGGGCTGTCGAACAGCCCGGGTGGCGACGCCCGGCGGCTCTTCGACGAGGCGAACGCGCTGCTGGCCCAGTCGTATCCGGTCGGCACCCGGTTCAAGCTCCAACGGGACAGCGGCGACAACGCGCCGTTCTACATCATCGACATGATCGACCTGGAGCAGGTCGCCCCGCCGACCAGCCAGCCGGCCGGCTGCACGTCGATCACCCAGTACGGCGCGGTGCCGAACGACGGGCTCGACGACACCGCCGCGATCCAGCGGGCGGTCACCGACGACCAGAACGGTGTGATCGGCTGTGTCTGGATCCCGCCGGGGCAGTGGCGGCAGGAGCAGAAGATCCTCACCGACGACCCGCTGGACCGTGGCCAGTGGAACCAGGTCGGGATCAGCAACGTCACGATCCGGGGCGCCGGGATGTGGCACTCGCAGCTCTACACGCTGACCGAGCCGCACCTGGTGGTCGGCGGGATCAACCACCCGCACGAGGGCAACTTCGGCTTCGACGTCGACGCCAACACCCAGATCTCCGACATCGCGATCTTCGGCTCCGGCCGGATCCGGGGCGGTCCGGGCGGCGCCGAGGGTGGCGTCGGGCTCAACGGCCGGTTCGGCGTGGGCACCCGGATCAGCAACGTCTGGATCGAGCACGCGAACGTCGGGGTCTGGGTCGGTCGGGACTACGACAACATCCCGGCGCTCTGGGGGCCCGGCGACGGGCTGGAGTTCACCGGGATGCGGATCCGCAACACGTACGCCGATGGGATCAACTTCACCAACGGCACCCGGAACTCGCGGGTCTTCAACTCGTCGTTCCGGAACACCGGTGACGACGCCCTGGCGGTCTGGGCCAGCCGCTACGTCCGGGACACCTCGGTCGACATCGGCCACGACAACGCCTTCGTCAACAACACGATCCAGCTTCCGTGGCGGGCCAACGGCATCGCGATCTACGGCGGCTACGGCAACCGGATCGAGAACAACCTGATCTACGACACGATGAACTACCCAGGGATCATGCTGGCCACCGACCACGACCCGCTGCCGTTCTCCGGGCAGACACTGATCGCCAACAACGGGCTCTACCGCACCGGTGGCGCCTTCTGGGGAGAACAGCAGAAGTTCGGCGCGATCACGCTCTTCCCGGCGACCCGGGACATCACCGGGGTCACCATCCGGGACACCGAGATCGCCGATTCGACGTACGACGGGATCCAGTTTAAGACCGGCGGTGGCAACCTGCCGGGGGTCGTGATCAGCAACGTCCGGATCGACCGCTCCAACAACGGCGCCGGCATCCTGGCGATGAACGGGGCGCGCGGCAGCGCGACCCTGTCGAACGTCACCATCACCAACTCGGCCACCGGCAACATCGTGGTCGAGCCGGGGTCGAGCTTCACCATCACCGGTGGGCAGCCGGCCTTCCGGCAACCGCGTAAACCGGCCGTCGACTGAACTCCTTTCCCACCAGGGACCGCGCGGCGCGGGCATCCCGACTTCCACCCGTAGCCGCGACGGATCGCACGGGGAGGTTGACGATCTGGGACGCCCGGCCGTTCACCGTCAAGGACACCGAGATCAAGGTGAAGGGGCACTGAGGCATCAGGTCCGGGCCTGACCGGCCACGGGCGTGCTCCCGGGTAGCACCGGGTGCCGCTCGTGGCCGGTCGGCGGTGCGGGGTTCGGGTACCCGGTGCCGGACAACCTCTCCGCAGTGGATCGGCACCCGCCGCCGTTGACCGGCGCGGCGCTACGTCGCGATTCAACCCGTCGTCTGGCGACTACGGTGCCTGAGTGCCACGCGGTTCGGGTGGAAAGGGTTCACTGGTTGGTGATGGCGACGTTGTCGAAGGCGGCGGCCGCGTTGTAGACGCGAACGCCCGACTTGCCGGACGGGTAGGTGGCGTCGGTGACCGAGATCTTGGGAGAGGTCAGGTCACCGACGTACACCTTGATCGACGAGCCGCCGGCCACCACGCGCAGGTGGTACCGCTGGCCGGCGACGACCGGCAGCGGCGCCGAGCCGAGCAGCGTCCAGTTGTTGTCGGCCCGGCCGAGGATCACCCGTCCGGCCGGGGTGATGCCGGCGTAGTAGCCGCGGTAGGCGTCGGTTCCGGTTCCCACGTTGGCGGCCCGGAACACCAGCCCGGCGTCGCCGATGCCTGACGTGACCGTGACGTCGAGGTCGTAGGTCGCGTTCACGTGGTTGTCGTCGAGCAGTGACTTGCCGCCGTAGGAGGCGGTGGTCCGGTACTGGCCACCGCTGACCGACCAGGCCCCGCCGTACGTCTTCCAACCGAGCGCGTTGCCGTCGGCGAAGTTGTCCTGCACGAGCATCCGCACCCGCTGGATCGTGCCGTCGGCGTTGAAGTTCATCCGGTCGTACGCGACCTGCCGCGCGTTGCCGTCGGTCTCGGACAGTGGCCGGCGGTGGTAGAAGATGTACCAGGTGTCGGTGCCCGGGATGTTCAGCACTGAATTGTGTCCGGCGCCGCGCGCCACCGCGGGGTCCTGTGCCAGGACCTTGTCGAGGCGGGTGAAGGGGCCGGTGGGTGAGTCGGCCATCGCGTACGCCACGGAGTAGTCGGGTCCGGTCCAGCCGCCCTCCGACCACATCAGGTAGTACGTGCCGTTCCGTTTGAACATCTGCGAACCCTCGACGTACCCGCTCGGGGTGATCTCCTTGTATGTCGTGCCGTCGGCGAACGTGCCCAGGCTCGTCATGTCGGCGTTCAGTTTGGCGACGTTGGCGTGCCCCCAGCCGCCGTAGTAGATGTACGCCTGCCCGTCGTCGTCGATGAAGACGTCCTGGTCGATCGGCTGGGCGCCGTTGACGAACTGCGCGATCAATGGCCGCCCGATCGCGTCGGTGTAGGGCCCGTCCGGCCGGTCGGCCACTGCCACTCCGATACCGCCGAGCGCGCTGTTGCTCTGGATGTCGTTGGCCGCGAAGTACAGGTAGTACCTGCCGTTGCGGGCGATCGGGGCGGGCGCCCAGACGGCGTACCCCGCCCAGCTCACGTTCGCGGTGGTGAGGACGTTCGGGTGCTTGGTCCAGGTGATCAGGTCGGTCGAGGAGAAGGCGTCGAGATAGGTCTGTTCCGCGTACGGGCGGGAAGCGGTCGGGAACACGTAGAAGCGGTTGTCGTAGATCGCCACGTCGGGATCGGCGTACCACCCGGCCACGATCGGGTTGCCCGCCTCGGCGGTGGTGTACTCCGGCAACGCGGCCGACGCCGGAGCCGCCGCCACAGTGGCGGCGAGCAGCCCCGCGACGGCAAGGACCTTACCGAGGGTGCCTCCAGGTATCGGCATTCAGCAATGTTTGCCGGTGTTGCTGCACAGCGTCAAGCGGCAGGTCGCGTTACCGAAGACCTAGTTGGCGGGAAGCCCGTACTCAGGTGTCGGCGTACGCCTCCGGCGTCTGATCCGCACGGCGATCAGGGCGATCCCGGCGAGCAGTACGGCTACCGGTACGTACGCCCACCACTGGGCCTGCCAAGGTGAGGGTTCGATGCCAGGGCCCCCGAGGATGCCCTCTTCGAGCAGGTCGCGGGCGTAGTCGGCGCAGCCATGTCCGGCGACGGTAAGGGGCAGGGGCTGGGCGCCCGTCTCGGTGAGTGCGACGGTGTCGCAGGGGCGGTCGCCGTGGGCTTGCTGGACGACGGGTTGGCCGTCGCGCCAGGCGATGACGGTGGGATTGCCCGGCCGGCCGCGCACGCTCTCGTCGACGATCGTGCCGGTGGTGAGGTCAACGCGCTGGAGGTGCCAGGTCTGGTCGGTGCAGTACCCTGCCCAGGCGCAGACCTCACCGGCGGCGAGCAGGATCTGGGAGTCGTCGGGCGTCCATGCGGCCGGCCCGGCGAGCCGTTGCCGCTCGGTGAGGGTCACGGTGTGCAGCGGGTTCGCGGTACGGGTGTCGATGATGGTCAGCATGCTGCCGCGGTCGGGCAACGAGGTGTGGAAAGCGAGCCTGCTGCCGTCCGGCGAGAACGCCGCCCGCCATGGCGCCCCGTCCACCGCAGTGGCGATCTTGCGGATGGCGCCGCTGGTGCCGTCGACGAGCACGATCTCCCCGTCCGGGATGTCGAGTGGCTGACCGTCCGGGCCGTAGGCGATGCCGCCGTCGCCGCCGATGCCGCCCACCGCGGTGCGGCTGTCCGGAGCCCACACGGCCGGTGGGTGGCCAGTGAGTTTGCGGTCCAGCTTTCGGGTCTCGCCGGTGGTGAGGTCACGCAGGTTCTGGCCGAGCAGCCACCGTCCGTCCGGGGAGAGGGTGCCGCCGTCCTCGCCCGGCGACAGGTAGTCCAGCCGATACGTGTCGTCGCGTCCGATCAGGACCAGCGCGGTCTCCAGGTTCAGGCTGTGGCCGGTCCCGAACGTGAGCTTGACCGGACCGTTCGGGCTTTCGGCCAGGGTTCGCTGCCACAGGTAAGGCTCGGCGACCGATCCGGGCAACACCTCCTGGCCCGCCCCGCTGACCTCGAGAGCGGTCCGGGACCGTACCGGCGTCCAGGCCAGGGCCGTGATCAGTAGCAGGCAGGCCAGAACCACGCCGGTCCGGCGCCGTCGACGGCGGAGGCGCCCGCGCCGCCACAACCTGTCCGGAGACGGTACCGGGGGAGCGACTTCCGCCGCGTCGAGCAGCGCCTGCGCCAACCGGGGCGTCATCGGGGTACCTCCTGCGGGTCGACGAGATCGGCGGCGACGACGCGCAGCCGGGCGAGCGCGTCGCGGACCTGGCTCTTGACGGTGCCGACGCCGATGCCGAGCACTGCTGCGGTCTGCGCCTCGGTCAGGTCTTCGAAGTAGCGCAACACCAGCACCGCCCGCTGCCTCGGGGCGAGCCCGCGCAGTGCCTGACGTACCACGATCGTGGTCTCCAGCGGTCCGTACGGGTCGAACCCGGCCGGCTCGGGCAGCCGCTCGACCGGTACCGGCTCCCGCCGCCACCGCCGCCACCACGAGACGTGCTGGTGGTAGAGGGCCTGCCGTACGTAGGCGTCCGGGTCACCACCAGCCAGGATCCGCTCCCATCGCGAGGCGACGCCGATGAGGGTCTGCTGGACCAGGTCCTGGGCCAGATGCGGGTCGCCGGTCAGCAGCAGCGCCGTACGCGACAGCGCGGCACCACGCGCGTGCACGTAGTCGCGGAACGAGTCGGCGGCCGGAGGTTTGCGGGGCACACTACCTACACGCTCAGGACGTCGCGATTGGAGGGGCGGCAGCTCACGGAATCGAGACCGGCGAGGCGGCGAGGCGGCGAGGCGGTGCGGCGGTGCGGCGGCGAGGCGGCGAGGCGGTGCGGCGTGAGCGGACCGAACGTCTCGAGCACCGCCGGTGCGGGCACGCCGCGCCCGCCCGCCCGGTCGGCGACGGTGGCGGCCTGGTCGTGACCCTGCAACTACCCGTGGTGGGAAGTGGTGTCCCGTTGCCCTCCTGAGCAGGATCTGGCCGCTCATCGACCCGTCGAACTCAACGACGAAGCTTACTGATGGTTCGGTGTCAGGTCGCCAGAAGCGTGCCCGGTGCCAGCCACGGTTCGGGTGCCATGGGGATCACCATCACTTCGATGTACGGAAATGTGTGACGGCGCGCCATGTCGGCGGTTCGTCTCGGGGACGTAACGTCGCGGCAACTTCAGCGTGATCCAGCCCACACCGTCGCCGGAGGCCCACCATGCGCCACAGACCTGTCCTGGCCCGCCTCGTGCGGGCCGCTCTCGTGCCCCTACTGGCCGCGGTGGGCGTACTCGCCGTCGCCGGGCCGGCCCAGGCCGCCACGCTCGGCCAGGTGACCGGCTTCGGCTCCAACCCCGGCAACCTCACCATGTACGCCTACCGGCCCGACAACCTGCCGAACAACGCCCCCGCCGTGGTGCTGCTGCACGGCTGCGCGCAGAACGCCAACGGCTACTTCGGCAACTCCGGTTGGCGCAAGTACGCCGACCAGTGGGGATTCGCGCTGATCGTGCCGGAGCAGAAGTCGGCGAACAACTCCACCTCCTGCTTCAACTGGTTCGAGCCGGGTGACACCGCCCGGGGCCAGGGCGAGGCGCTCTCCATCAAGCAGATGGTCGAGCACGCCCGGACCACCTTCGGCACCGCCGCCAACCGGGTGTACGTCAGCGGGCTCTCCGCCGGCGGTGCGATGGCGGCGACGATGCTCGCCACCTATCCGGACACCTTCGCGGCCGGCTCGATCGTCGCCGGCATTCCCTACCGCTGCGCCACCAGCATGCTCAACGCGTTCAGCTGCATGAACCCGGGCGTCGACCGGAGCCCGGCGCAGTGGGGCGACCTGGTGCGGCAGGCGTACCCGGGCTACTCCGGGGCTCGACCGAAGGTCGCGATCTGGCACGGCACCGCCGACTACACGGTCGGCACCGCCAACGCCACCGAGTCCCGTGACCAGTGGACCAACGTACTCGGCGTGTCACAGACCCCGACCGGCACCACCAGCCTGCCCGGCGGCACCACCCTGGAGACGTACGGCGCCGACCAGGTACGCCTCTACCGGGTCGCTGGCATGGGGCACGGTACCCCGGTCGACCCGGGCTCCGGAGCCGAGCAGTGCGGCACCGCCGCCGCCTACTTCCTGGACACCATCTGCTCGGCGTACCGGGACGCGCTCTTCTTCGGCCTCGGCGCCGGCGGCGATCCGGGTGACCCCGGTGATCCCGGTGACCCGGGCGAGGATCCGGTCTGCGTCACCGCGAGCAACTACGCGCACGTCCAGGCCGGCCGTGCCTACCAGTCCGGCGGATACGCCTACGCGCTCGGCTCGGGCGTCCGGATGGGCCTCTACAACGTCTTCGCCAGCACGACGCTCCGGCAGACCGGCCCCGCCCACTGGGTGATCGGCTGCTGAACGGGCGTGACCGGCGCCGTCCCCGGCGCCGGTCACTCGCCCGGCTGGCCGAAGAGGGTGACCAGTCGGTCGGCGTCGAGAAACGTGGTGACACCGACCACCAGCCCGTCGACCACGTCGAGCAGGAGCAGCCCGAACGGCAGGTATCCGCCGCCCGGGGCCGGCCGGAGCTGCCAGAACGCCGGGGACCCGTTCGCCGCGACCGGGACGAGGCGGGCACCCGCGCAGGACGCGTTCGGATCCAGTAGCGCCAGCCGGATCTGGTCCCGGCCACGCAACCAGAACCGGAACGGCGGCATCGACATCGTGGCGTCCTCGTGCAGCAGCGCCACCAGCGCCTCGACGTCGTGCCGCTCGAACGCGTCGCAGTATCGGGCGAGCAGGTCGCGCTGGGTCCGGTCGGCCGACCGGAACGGTTCGCCCGGGGCCCGGTCCACCGTCCGCAGCGTCGCCCTGGCCCGCTGCAACGCGCTGGTCACCGACCCGACCGTGCTCTCCAGCAACTCGGCGACCTCCTCGGCCCGCCAGCAGAGCACGTCGCGCAGGATCAGCACCGCCCGCTGCCGGGGCGGCAGGTGCTGCAACGCGGCGACGAACGCCAGCCGGATCGTCTCCCGGCGTACCACCAGCTCTTCCGGGTCGCCGTGCGTCGACAGGGCGGCACCGTCCGGGACCGGCTGGACGAAGACCCGCTCCGGTGCCGGTACGCCGATGCCCGGCCCCTCGGCGGCCGGACCGAGGTCCATGGCCAGCGCCCGACGCTGGGTGCTGCGGAGCATGTCGAGGCAGATGTTCGTCGCGATGCGGTAGAGCCAGGTCCGCAGCGAGCCGCGCCGCTCGTCGTACCGGTCGAACGACCGCCAGGCCCGGACCAGCGTCTCCTGGACGGCGTCCTCGGCCTCGAACCCGGAGCCGAGCATCCGGTAGCAGTAGCCGGTCAGCTCCGTCCGGAACGGCTCCAGCCGGGACGTCTCCGCGTCCGGCCGGGATGTCCCCACGGTCGTCTCCACCACCCGTCCGACCATACCCAGCCCGCCTCAGCACAGATCTGGCCGGGGACCGATGAGTTTCCCGCGCCCACCCCGTATTCCCGACAGGACCCGCCGGAGGGCCGGCGCGGCCGGACAGGAGAACAGTCGATGAGTGAAGATCATTTGTGGGCCGAGGTGCGGGCGGAACGCCGGGAACAGGCGGAACTGCTCGCCGCACTCCGTCCCGAGCAGTGGGACGCGGCCACGCTCTGCGCCGGCTGGCGGGTACGCGAGGTCGTCGCGCACACCACGCTGCCGTTCCGGGCCTCGCTCGGGCGTACCGTCGTGGAATTGCTCAAGGCGCGGGGGAGCTTCGACCGGATGGCCGACCGGTGTGCCCGGCGCGACGCCGCCGAACTCCCCGCCGAGCGCCTCCTCGCGTCGCTGGGGGACAACGTCGGGCACCGCTGGACGCCACCCGGCGGCGGTGCGCACGGCGCACTCTCGCACGACGTGATCCACGGACTCGACATCACCGTGGGGCTCGGACTGGACCGCCGGGTACCACCGGACCGGGTCGGCATCGTGCTGTCCCGGATGAGACCGAGAAATGTCGCCTACTTCGGGGTGAACCTGACCGGGGTCGCGCTGCACGCCACCGATCTCGACTGGAGCTACGGCACCGGCTCCCCGCTCCGGGGCCCCGCCCAGGACCTGCTGCTCGTACTCTGCGGGCGCCGGCTGCCAGCAGGCCGGCTCGACGGCGAGGCGGCGGCCCGGTTCTCCGGGCATCCCGCGCCCCGCTGACCACACCGCCGGCGTCGTCGTGCGGACAACGCCCACGACGGCCGGGCCTGCCGTGCCTGGCGGAGGGATCAAGCCTGACCGCCCGGAGCCAGGCACGGCAGGCCCGGCCCCCCACGGCACCGGCCCCACGGCACTGACCACCCGGCACCGCGAGCCGCCGAGCCAGGCGCTGGCTGTTGCGACAGGTTGGCACCTGCTGCGTTGTCGCGTGCGTACATGAGCACGTAATCTCGGCGGAGGCGGTCGGATCAAGGGCCGCCACCGCAGCCGGCCAGCCGGGCCGACAGGGAGGGACAGCGGCGCATGAGTGAGCGAAGCGAGCGAATCGGCCAGCTCAGTGCGGATGTGCCTCATGACGGCACGGAGCGAAGCGGAGTGCCGGCATGAGCGACAGCCACGACCACGCTCCCCGAGCCGAGCACCCGCACGGCCCGTACCACCACCATCAGCAGAACCCCGGGCAGCACCCGCAGCACCCGCAGCGCCACGACCATGACCATGCCCACGACCGCGACCACGCCGGCCGGTGGCGCGAGCTGCGGCACCGCCTCGGTCACCTGTTCACCCCGCACTCGCACGACACCGCCGACAAGGTCGACACCGCCCTGGAGACCTCCCGGGCCGGCCTGCGGGCACTGTGGATCTCGCTGGCCGTGCTCGGGGTCACCGCCGCGTTGCAGGCGGTCGTCGTGGCGATGTCCGGTTCGGTGGCACTGCTCGGCGACACCCTGCACAACGTCACCGACGCGCTGACCGCGGTGCCGCTCGGGATCGCCTTCCTGCTCGGTCGCCGCGCCGCGACCCGCGCCTACACCTACGGCTACGGCCGGGCCGAGGACCTCGCCGGGATCGCCATCGTCCTCGCCATCGCCGCGTCGGCCGCCTTCGCCGGCTACGAGGCGGTCCGCCGGCTGCTGGACCCGCAGGACGTCCGACACCTGCCGTACGTCGCCGCCGCCGGGCTCGTCGGCTTCCTCGGCAACGAACTGGTCGCCCGGTACCGGATTGCGGTCGGACGGCAGATCGGCTCGGCCGCCCTGGTCGCGGACGGGCTGCACGCCCGCGCCGACGGCTTCACCTCGCTGGCGGTACTGTTCGGCGCCGGTGGTGCCGCGCTGGGCTGGCGGTGGGCGGATCCGGTGGTCGGACTGCTGATCACCGTCGCGATCCTGCCGGTGCTGAAGGACGCCGCCCGGGAGGTCTACCGGCGGCTGATGGACGCCGTCGACCCGGACCTGGTCGACCGGGCCGAGGCGACCCTGCGGGCGGTGCCCGGCGTCCGGCAGGTGACCGAGGTACGGCTGCGCTGGATCGGCCACCGGCTGCACGCCGAGGCGACCCTCGTGGTCGACGCCGAGCTGACCCTGCTCCAGGCCCACGAGGTCGCCGCCGACGCCGAACACCAGCTCGGTCACGCCGTGCCACGACTCACCGGTGCCACCGTGCACACCGACCCGGCCAGCCACCCCGGCGACCATCATCATGCCGAGCTGTCGCACCGCCGACGGAGCCGGGACACGGACCGACCCGAACCGTCGACCCCCGAGGTCACCGCCCCGGCGGACCGGTCATGACGGCGGTCCGCGGTCGCGGAGCCCGGGCTGGCCGGTCATGACGGCGGAACGAGGACGGCCCGGCGGGCACCACGGCCCGGCGGGACGGCGAGGTCAGGAGGGCTGGTCGAGGCGGGCCAACTGGTCCCGGGACTCGGCCGCCTCGGGTACCCCGAGCGCCCGGTAGAGGGCGTTGGCGGAACTCCAGTGCGCCTCGGCCCGCCCGCCGTCACCGGCCGCCCGGTACGCCCGGCCCAGCCCGGCGTGCGCCCGGGCCTGCTCGTAGGCGTCCCCGATCTCGCTGGCCAGGCTGAGCGCGGTGCTGTGCTGCGTCCGGGCCGGGCCGAGCCGACCCAGCAGGTGCAGCGTCTCGCCGAGACTGTTGGTGGACGAGGCTTCGCCGGCCCGCTCACCGACCCGGCGCAGCAGCGTGAGCGCCTGCTCCACCAGATCCAGCGCGGACTCGTGCTCACCCTGCCGCAGGCGTACCCGGCCGAGGCCGTCCAGCGCGAGCGCCTTGCCGGCCTGGTCGCCGACCGCCTCGAACAGGGCCAGCGCCCGTCGGTGCCGTCCGGCGGCGGTGAGCAGCCGTCCGCCGCGCAGGTGCAGGTCCCCGAGGCTGGTCAGCGCGTACGCCTCGCCGGTGGCGTCCGCGATCCGCCGGCAGAGCACAGCGGCGGTACGCAGGTGCACCCCCGCCTCGCGGTAGTTGCCCTGCCGCAGCAGTACGTGCCCGAGGTTGCCGCCGGCCCGGGCCTCGCCGGCCGGGTCACCGGCCCGCCGGCAGAGCAGCAACGCGGCCCGCAGCGCCTCGGCGGCCTCGTCGTACCGGCCCTGGCGCTGCTGTACGTGGCCGAGGTTGCCCAGCGCCCGTGCCTCACCGGCGCTGTCGCCGTTCTCCCGGCTCAGCGTCACCGCCTCGCGCAGCCGGGCGATCGACGGGGCGTACCGGCCCTGTTGGGCGTACATCACGGCGAGCCCGGTCAGCAGGTGCGCCTCGGTGACCCGGTCGCCGGCCTCCCGGGCCGCCGCCAGCGCGTGCGTGTGCATCCGTTCGGCCTCGGCGAAGTATCCGCCGCTCTCCAGGTAGCGCAGCAGGGTCAGGGTCAGGCGTACCGCGTGTGCCGACCGGCCGCGTTCGGCGGCCCGGACCGCCGTCGCCACCAGGGTCGGCCGTTCCGCGTCCAGCCACTCCCGGGCCGCCTGCGGGTCCGGCATCGGCGGTGGCGGGACCGGTGGCCGGTCGACCGGCGCCCGGCGGTGCCGTTCCGCCGGATAGAGCGTGTCGATCGCCGTCGTCGCGGCGGCCAGTTCGTAGTCGAAGAGCCGGTCCAGGGCGGCGTCGGCGGTCGAGGCCGGCTCGTCGGCGGCGCAGCGTTCGGTCGCGTAGGCCCGGAGCAGGTCGTGGAAGGTGTACCGGTGGTGGCCCGCCGGCTGCACGAGGTTCGCCCGGGCGAGCGTGTCGAGCAGGTGCCGGGCCGGCTCCGGCTCGGTGTCGAAGAGCGCTGCCGCCGCGTACCGGTCGATGTCCGGTCCGGGATGCGGCCCCAGCATCCGGAAGGCGCGGGCGGTGGCGGGCGGCAGTTGCTGGTATGACCAGGAGAGCACGGCCCGGACGCCGGTGCGCGGGTCGCCACCGGCGTCGAGCAGCCGGAGCCGGTGCTGCTGGTCGGCCAACTCGGCGACGAGGACCGCCAGCGGTGCGGTCGGTCGGGTCAGCACGAGTTCGGCGGCGACCCGCAGCGCCAGCGGCAGGTGGGCGCAGCGTTCGGCGAGCGCGGCGGCGGCGGTGGGTTCCCGGGCGACCCGCTCGCCGAGCGTGCGCCAGAGCAGCTCGACCGAGTCGGCGCTGGAGAGCAGCCCGAGTTCGATCCGCTCGGCGCCGTCCCGGGCCACCAGCCCGGCCAGGGTGTCCCGGCTGGTGACCAGCGCGGCGCAGGAGGCGCTGCCCGGCAGCAGCGGGCGGGCCTGCTCCACCGACGCCACGTTGTCCAGCACGATCAGCATCCGCCGGCCGTCCAGTTCGCTGCGGTACCGGGCCGCGCACTCGTCGAGGTCGAACGGCACCTCGGTACCGGGTACGCCCAGCGCGCGGAGGAATCCGGCCAGCGCCTCCTGCGGCGGCATCGGCCGGTCGACGTCGTAGCCGCGCAGGTTGACGTAGAGCTGCCCGTCGGGGAACCGGTGCCGGGCGTGGTGCCCCCAGCGCAGCGCGAGGGCGGTCTTGCCGACTCCGGCGGTGCCGGCGAGCACGACGACCGGCACCGTCGACGGGTCCGGCCGACCGTCCCGCCCGGCCCGCACCAGCAGCCTGTCCAGGATGGCGAGTTCGGCCGTGCGACCGCTGAACCCGGGTACGTCGGCGGGGAGTTGCGCCGGGACGGCCGGCGGGTCGTCCGGCCTGGAACGGGTACCGGCCGGGCTGGCCGACGTCGTCGTGCCGGGCTCGGCGGCCCGCAGCGCGTCCCGGTAGGCGGCGGCGAGTTCCGGCCCGGGTTCGACCCCCAACTCCTCGACGAGTCGCTGGCGGGCCTGGCGGTAGACCGTGACAGCCCGGTCCCGGCGGCCCAGCGCGTGGTAGGCCCGGATCAGCAGCCCCTGGGCGGTCTCGTCGAGCGGGCTGCTCGCGGCCACCTCCTCCAGCGCCGGCAGCACGTCGGCGGCCCGGCCGATGGCGATCATGACCTCGCCGTACCGGCGTACCGCCGCCCGGCGCTCCTCGGCCAGCGCGACGACCTTCGGATGCCCGGCCAGCGAGGGGACGTCGACCAGCGGCGCGGCCCGCCACAGTGCGAGTGCCCGCTGCCAGAGCCGGACCGAACCGGCCAGGTCGTCCCGGCGGTACGCCTCGGCAGCCGCGTCGGCGAGTTCCCGGAACACGCAGAGGTCGAGGTTGCGGGCCGGTACGCCCACCGCGTACCCGTCGCCGACCCGGGGCAGGACGGCACTGGCGGTGTGCGTACGCCGGTCGGGTTCGAGCAGTCGACGGAGGTTCTTGACGTGCGTCTGGATCACGTTGGTGGCGGTCGGTGGCGGCTGGCTGTCGTCCCAGAGCGCGTCGACGATCTCGGCCCGGGTCATCGGCCGGCCGGCGGCCAGCGCCAGCAGCCCGAGTACGGCCCGTTGGCCGGGTGAGGAGAAGGCGATCTGGTGCTCGCCGCGCCAGGCGCGTACCGAGCCGAGGATCTCCAGCCGTACCGTGTCGACGCCTCCGTCGCCCGAGTCCCCGAAAGCGCTGACGCCATAAGCGCTTTCGCGAGCTACGACCATACCGCTCCCATGCCTAACAGGGTGGCGCGCGGGTGAAACCGTGGCAAGGGGCTCGATACCGGTAGCGGTCATCCGACATTTCGGCCCTCGGGACCGTTGTCGGGCCGCGGGTTTGCGGAGTGGCCGGTCCGCCGTACCGGCCATCCGATGTTCAGCGGTAGACGCGTACGTAGTCGACGAGCATCCGGGACGGGAACGGCGTACTCGGGTCGACCGGTCCGGGGAAGTCACCGCCGACGGCGAGGTTGAGGATCAGATAGAAGGGGTGGTCGAAGACCCACGGGCCACGGGTCGACTCCACCGTCTCCTTGCTGGCGTAGAAGACCGTCTGGCCGTCCACCTTGAACGTGATGCCCCGGCTGTCCCACTCCGCGGCCCAGACGTGGAAGCCACCGGCGAAGTCGACCCCGCCCGGCGCCGGGTATTTCTGCCCGTAGCCGCCACCGCCGTTGTACTGCGGTGCGTGCAGCGTCGAGTATCCCTCCAGGGTGTTCCGGCCGAGCACCTCCATGATGTCGATCTCCCCGTTGTACGGCCACGGCCGCCCGGTGAGGAAGTCGGCGCCCATCATCCAGAACGCCGGCCACAGCCCGTTGCCCTTCGGCACCTGGATCCGGGCCTCGATCCGGCCGTACTGGACGTGGAACTTGTTGCCGGTGTTCATCCGGTGCGAGGTGTAGTCGCGTCCACCGGCGGTCTCCCGGCGTGCCTCGATCACCAGGGCGCCGGTGCCGTTCATCGCGGCGTTGTCGTTGTTCGTGTAGTACTGGATCTCGTTGTTCTGCCCGGTGCCGGGGTCGATCGTCCACTTGGCCGGGTCGGGCTTGCTGCCGGCGGCACCGTTGAACTCGTCGCTCCAGACGAGGTTGTTCGCCGGGAACGTCGGGTCGGGCGGCATCGCCGGTGGGGCCGTCGGGTTGCCACCGGTGCCGTAGACCTTGAACTCGTAGAGCGAGTAGCCGTACGGGCCGACCCGGGCGGTGCCGTACATCCGGACGTACCGGCCGGTGCCGGTGACGTTCAGCGTCTCCTTGAAGCCCCGACCACCGGTGGTGGAGTAGATCGGGGTCCAGGTGCTGGCGTTCGGCGAGACCTGGATCTGGTAGGAGGTGGCGTAGGCCGGGTCCCACTGCAACACCACCTGGCTGATGGTGGCGGTGGCGCCGAGGTCGACGTAGATCCAGCCCGGGTCGACCCATCCGGTGGTGGCGCTGGTCGCCCACCGGCTGGCCGGGTCGTTGTCGAAGGCCCGCGCGGGTACGCACTCGAAGCAGGTGCCGTCGTTCTGGTTGCTGGAGGCGACCGCCGGCTTCTGGTAGGACAGCAGCACACTGCCGCCCGGCGGCGGGGTGGTCGGTGGCGGAGTCGTCGGCGGGGGAGTGGTGGTCGGCGGAGTCGTCGGCCCGCTCCCGGTCCGCACCGCGAACTCCCACAGCGAGTAACCCCACGCGGTCGCCCGGGCGGTGCCGTACATCCGGACGTACCGGCCGGTGCCGGTGACGGTCAGGTCCTGGGTCCCGCCCGTACCGGTGCTGCTGGTGTGCACGGTGGTCCAGGTCGAGCCGTCGGTGGAGGTCTGGATCTGGAAGGCGGAGGCGTAGGCGGCCTCCCAGACCAGGGTCACCCCGCAGATCGACTGGGTGCTGCCGAGGTCGACCCGGAGCCACTGCGGGTCGGCGGCGAGGCTGGCCCATCGGGTACCGGTGTTGCCGTCCACCGCGGCCGAGGCCGGGTAGGCGGCGGCGGACTCGGTGGAGGAGGCGGTGGCCGGCCGGCCCTGTGCGGCGTTGCCGGTGCCGCAGCCGCTGGCACCCGTCTCGCCGTACACCTGGAACTCCCAGAGCGACACCCCGTACGCGGTGCCCCGCTGGGTCGCGTTCAGCCGGACGTACCGCCCGGTGCCGGTGACGCCGATCTCCTGGGTGCCGCCCGTGCCGGTGGTGGTGCTGTGCACGGTGGTCCAGGTCGAGCCGTTGGTGGAGGTCTCGATCGTGAAGGCGCGGGCGTAGGCGCCCTCCCAGTTCAGCACGACCCGGCTGACCGGGGTGACGGTGCCGAGGTCGACCTGCAACCACTGCGGGTCGGCGAAGCCGCTGGACCAGCGGGTGCCGGCGTTGCCGTCGACGGCGGCCGAGGCCGGGTAGGCGGCGGACTCGACCGAGGAGGCGGTGGCCGGCCGGCCCTGCGAGAGTAGGGTCTCGGCCGCCCCGGCGGAGCTGCCGGAGACGGCGAGATAGCCGGTGAGCAGGGCCGGAATGGCGACGACCGAGGCGAGGAGGCGCCACCGGGATGGTCGGCGGCGAGGTGGGGACAGAGCGCTGTCCATCAGTGCTCCCTGAGGTGAGGCCCGCGCCGGGTTCGGGACGGTTGCGGGCGGGTGACGAATCGATGAGAGAGCGCTCTCTCGAATACTCTGAATCAATCAGCGAGAGCTGTCAATGAACCCCGGCTCGATGAACTCGTCGTGCGCCGGCGCCGCCGCAGGCCCTGTGGCGAGCGGTGCGGCGGCTGCTGTGCCGTGCGAGGAGATCGGGGTCACAGCGGATCGGTTAAGGCATCGACACTCTTGATTCGATCGTACCGCTCTGGATATGGTCCAGATGCCGGCCGGTCACGCTACGCCGAGCGGTCGGTGAACGTCGTCCAGGACGAGACTCGGCCCCTGACCAGTGAACCTTTTTCAACCTCCCCTGGCGGTCCGACGGACCGCAAGGTCGGAGGCGGTGCGTGAGCGCCGCGCGGTTCAGGTTGAAAAAGGTTCAGCCTGCGGGGCCGCCTCCGGAAGGCGTTCGGCGAACGGGGGGTTCCATGGTCGGCAATGCTGTGCGTCATCCCGTGCCCGGTGGGCCCGGTCGGCGCTGCCACCGTGCGGGCGATCCCGGGCGTCCGTGACATCCGGTCTCGTCCGGCCGATCCGCCGCTACCTGAACGGGGGTGCAACGATCTCTGCCGAGCCGCACCGCGACGTGAAAGTCTCCGTCATCCTCCCCACCTACAACCGCTGCGAGCTGCTTGCCGAGGCCCTGCGGGGTCTCGCCCGACAGAGCCTGCCGACGGAGGAGTTCGAGGTCGTCGTCGCCGACGACGGCTCCTCGGACGCCACCGCCGCCGTGGTCAAGTTCTTCTCCGACCGGCTGCGACTGCGATACCACTTCCAGGAGGACCGCGGCTTCCGGGTCGCCGCCGCCCGCAACGCCGGTGCCCGGCTGGCCAGCGCACCGATCCTGGTGTTCCTGGACACCGGCGCGCTGGTCGGGCCCGACTACCTCCGCGAGCACCTCGCCGCGCACGCCGACAACTCCACGCCCCGTGCCGTGATCGGCTACGCGTACGCGTACCGGCCGGAGGACCCGACGCCCGGGCTGGCGGACATGGTCGGGCGGCTGCTGCCCGAACGGGTCCTGACGGCGTACGCGAACGATCCGTCCATCTTCGACATCCGGCACGGCGCCTTCCTCCGCTGCGGTTTCGATCCCGGACGCCTCGTGGTGCCGTGGATCCTGCTCTGGGCCACCAACTGCTCCATCCGCACCGACGACTACTGGGCCGTCGGCGGCTTCGACGAGGACTTCCAGCGCTGGGGCGTCGAGGACATGGAGATCGGCCTGCGCCTGCACCGCCGGGGCGTGGAGTTCGTGGTCAGCCGCTCCGCCTGGGTCATCGAGGCGCCGCACGACCGGGACTGGGAGGGCAACCGGCAGGGCAACCACCACAACATCGGCGTCCTGCTCGGCAAGCACCCGGAACCGGTCGCCGAGATCGGCTGGTCCCTGATCACCAAGGACCTCTACTGGCCCTGGGAGGACGACTACCAGGCGCTGCTGGACTGGACGGCGCGGGCCCGGGACATCGACGTCACGGCGGAACTGCGCGAGGCGGCGGCGGGGCTGCGCCCCGGCGAGCGGGTGGCGGTCTTCGGCTCCGGCGGCAGCGTACCCGCGGAGCTCTCCTCGGCGATACTTGTGGACTTCGACGCGGAGCTGCTGCGGCAGGCACTCGCCGGAGGCGACCGGGTCGGCCACCACGCGATCGGGGTACGGACACCGCTGCCGGACCAGTCGGTGGACGTCGTACTGATGACGTCCCGGCTGACCGGACTCTGGGACCGGTGGAACCTCGACCTCGTGGCCGAGGCCCGGCGGATCGGCCGCGAGACCCGCGCCCTCGGGTTCGGGCTTTGACCGGCCTGCGGGTGGAGACCGGGGCGGTACTGGCCATCGACGGCGGGTCCGCCGTACGCGCACCCGAGCGGGAGTGGCCCGGCTGGCCGGTACCCGGGCCGGCCGCCGAGAGCCACCTCGCCGAGGTGCTGCACGGCGGGCGCTGGGCGATCACCAGTCCCCGCCGTGGTGACCTCTTCGAGCGCAGGTTCGCCCGGATGTTCGCCCGGTACGTCGGCACCCGGCACTGCGTACCCACGGACCACGGTTCCAGCGCGCTGGTGATCGCCCTGGAGTCGCTGGGCCTGGCGTACGGCGACCCGGTACTGGTGCCGGCGCTCACCTGGACGGCCTGCGCCACCGCCGTCCTGCGGGCCGGCCTGTTGCCGGTACTGGCCGACGTCGACCCGGAGACCGGCTGCCTGGACGTCTCGGCGCTGCGCGCGGACGACGACGTACGGGCGGTCGTCGCGGTGCACTGGGCGTGTGGGATGGCCGACATCCCGGCGATCGAGGAGTTCGCCTCCGTCCGGGGGATCCAGGTGGTCGAGGACGCGGCACAGGCGCACGGGGCGCGCTGGCTCGGCCGCCCGGCCGGCTCGCTCGGCCGGCTCGGCTGCTTCAGCATGCAGCACTCCAAGGTGCTCACCTGCGGCGAGGGCGGTGCGGTCGTCACCGACGACGACGCCCTGCTGACCCGGCTGGAGGAGTTGCGCGCCGACTCGCGGAGCTGGCGCGACGACGCCCGCCCCGGCGAGCTGGACCTGCGGGAGAGCGCCACGGTGCTGGGCGCCAACTTCTGCCTCAGCGAGTTCGGCGCCGCCCTGCTCTGCGCCCAGTTGCCACAGCTCGACGCGCAGAACGCCGTACGGGAGCGGAACTACGAGCGGCTCCGCGAGTTGCTCGTCGACGTACCGGGGGTCCGGTTGCTCACCCGGCGGCCGGAACAGGACCGGGTCTCGCTCTACGAGGTGCCGGTGGTCTTCGACCCGCTGCCTCCGCACCGGGACAACTCCTGGGTGGCGGCGGCCCTCACCGCCGAGGTCGGGATGCGCGCCTATCCACCCCGGGCGCCACTACAGCGCAGCCCGCTGCTGCGTCCGTGGACCAAGCCGGCGCTGGCGCCGCTCTCCGAGCGGTTCGTCGCCCGGCATCGGGGCCGGGTCTTCCCCGGTGCGGACCGGCTCGCCCGGCACGCGGTGCTGCTGCATCACAGCGCGTTCCTGGGACCCGAGAGCGACATGCTCGACCTGGCCCGGGGGATCGCCAAGGTCGCCGGACATCTCCGGAAGGTCGGCCGGACATGACGACTGAGGAGGTGGACCGGCCACCGGAGGCGGACACCGGGACGGTCACCCCGGGGGTCACGGCGGTCGTACCGGTGCTGGGCCGGGTCGACGAGACGGCCCGGCTGCTCGGCAGTCTCGCCGTCGCCGCCGCCCGGTGTCCGGAACCCGTCGACGTCGTACTGGTGGACGACTCCACGCCGGACGACGCCCGGGCGCACCGGGCCACCTGCGCCCGGCACGGTGCCCGGTACCTGCGCGGGCCCCGACACGTCGGGGCGAAGCGGAACCTCGGGGTGTACCACGCGCGGCACGACCTGCTGCTCTTCACCGACTCGGACTGCCGGGTCTCGCCGGACCTGTTGCGCAGGTACGTGACCGGCATCCGGCGGGCCCCGGCCGAGGTGGCCGGGATCGCCGGCCCGACCCTGGTCGAGGAGAGCCCGACGGCGGTGTTCCGGATCATGCGCCGCTCGCACCTGCTCAACGGGGACCTGGAGATGCCCCGGGCCGGTCGGTCGCTGTCGTGGGCCACCACCAGCAACCTGTTGCTGCGCCGCGACGCCTTCCTCGCGGTGGGCGGGTTCGTCGAGGAGTCCCTCACCACGGTGTCGGGCGAGGACGTCGACCTGGGGCTCCGGCTGACCGGGCAGGGCCGCGCGATCCGCGCAGACCCGGACGCGACGGTGACACACGACCGGATGAGCAGCGACTCCGTGCGGTCCGTCTGGCGCCGGTTGTTCGGCTACGGGCGCTCGGAGCAGTGGCTCGCCACGGTCCACCCGGAGCGGCGTACGGCGCGGTGCAATCCGGTGACCGTGCTCGGGCTGGCCGGCGGGGTGGCGGTGGCGACGCTGGGGCGTACCCGGGGACGCAGTGCGCTGCTCGTGCCGCTGGTGGCCGGGGTGGGGCTCGGGCTGCGGGCCTGGCGCCGCCGCCGGCCGGGGGACTCGGCGCGCGGCGTCGCGGACGCGGTCGCCTGCGCGGCACTGGAGTACGCGTTCGACGTCGGCGCGGTCGTGGCCGCCGTCCAACTGCGCCGGCCGGACCTGCTGTTCGGCGGCTTCCGATCCACGGACGACGACAGCGATGGATGAGCAGCGGGGAGGCACGACCTTGCACGTCGCGGACGTGAGGTTCGGCGAGCGCGGCACCGACTATCTCTACGGGGTCGACTGCGTCGAAGAGATCGTCGAGGCGGTCGCCCGGCTGGCCGAGAACGCCGAGTCGGCGGTCTTCGTCGTCGACCGGAAGGTGCTGACACACGCCGAACCGGTGCTGGCCGGGCTGGGCCGCCGGATGGCGGTACACCTTTTCGTGCTCGACGCGGCGGAGCGGCACAAACGGCTCGCCCTCGTCGAAGCGATTCTCGAATACGCGGTCGAGCGCGGTGCCGACCGCCGCTCGCCGATGGTGGCGATGGGCGGCGGGCTGACCGGAAACGTCGCCGGGCTGGCCGCCGCCCTGCTCTTCCGGGGCATCCGGCTCGTCCACCTGCCCACCACCCCGGTCGCCGCCTTCGACTCGGTGCTGTCCCAGAAGCAGGCGGTCAACCTGAGCGCCGGAAAGAACCTGGGCGGGACCTACCTGCCGCCGTCGCTGATCGCGTGCGACCTGACCTGGCTCACCTCCATTCCGCGCCGTGACCTGTTGACCGGGGTCGCCGAGATGGCGAAGAACGTCCTGGCGATGGTCCCGCCCGAGGAGCCGACCTTCCTCCGCGCGGTGGCCGGGCTGGAGCACCGGCCGGCCGACTCGTTCGTCGCGCTCTGCCGCCTCGGCATCGAGGCGAAACTGCCGATGCTGCTGCGGGACCCACGGGAGCGGGGCGAGGCGGTGATCTTCGAGTACGGCCACACGGTGGGGCACGCGCTCGAGATCGTGACCGACGGGGACGTCAGCCACGGTGAGGCGATCGCCTGGGGAATGCTGGTCGCGGCGGAGACCAGCGCCATGCTCGGCTATCTGGACCGGAGCGAGGTGGACCGCCATCACCGCCTGCTGGCCCGGCTGCGGCTGCCGTCGCCGGACGCCCGGCTCGGGCCGGTGGACCGGACGGTGTTGCGGACGGTGCTGCGCGGCGACAACAAGCGCGGCTACCTCGCCTGTGGCGCGGAGGAGATCCCGATGGTGCTGCTGGCGGCGCCGGGCGTACCGGTGACCCAGGCGAACGGCCGGCCGCTCAGCGCGGTACCGGAGAAGATCGTGCTGGCCGCGTTCGACCGGGTGGCGGAGGGGCGGGGGAGGGCGGATGGCTGAGCCGGTGCCGGTCACCCCGCCGGGGGGCGGGACGGTGTCGATGCGCGCGATCGGTGCGTTGGTCGCACTCTCCGTCTCGGCGTTCTGCTACGTCGCGATGGAGACCCTGCCGATCGGCATCCTGACGCTGATCTCCGCCGACCTGGAGGTGTCGCTGTCCCAGACCGGGCTGCTCGTCACCGGGTACGCCGTCGCCGTCGCGGTCGTCTCCGTGCCGCTGACGTACGTCACCGCCCGGATTCCCCGCCGAAGGCTGCTGTCCGGGCTGCTGGCCGTGCTGGTACTCGCCACGGTCTTCTCCGCGACAGCCCGGGACTACGAGGTGCTCTTCGGCGCCAGGGTGGTCGTCGCGCTCACCCAGGCGCTGTTCTGGGCGGTGGTGGCGCCGGCGGCGGCGGGAATGTTCCCGGTGCAGGTACGCGGCCGGGTGACCTCGGTCGTCTTCGCCGGCGCCTCGCTGGGGCCGATGCTGGGCGTCCCGGCCGGTACCTGGGTCGGCCAGCAGCTCGGCTGGCGGGCCGCCTTCCTCACGCTGGCCGGGCTGGCCCTGCTCGCGTTCGTGGCGATCGTGCTGCTGATGCCGTCGGTCCCGGTCGGGCAGACGCACGCCGCCACCGGGACCAGCCCGGATGCCCGCCGCTACTGGATCGTGGTGGTCGCCACCGTGCTGTCGGTCGGCGGCCTGTTCACGGCCTTCACCTACACCGCCGTGTTCCTGACCGAGGTCAGCGGGTTCGCGCCGGCGGCCATCGGGGTGCTGCTGCTGGTCCGGGGCCTGGCGGACTTCGCCGGCATCGCGGCCGGTGGCATCCTGAGCGACCGCCGGCAGCGGCTCGCGATGGTGTCGGCGGTGTCGTTGCTGGCGCTCGCCCTGGTCGGCATGTTCCTGCTGGCCGAGGTGGCGCTGTTGGCGGCGGCCCTGCTGGCCGTCTCGGGATTCGCGATGGGTGCGCTGACCCCGGCGCTCCAGAACCGGGTGCTGGAGGTCGCCCCGGGCAGCTCCGACCTGGCCGCGGCCGGCAACTCCGCCGCCTACAACGTGGGCATCGCCGGTGGATCCCTGCTCGGCGCCGGCATCCTGCCCACGCTGGGCGTCCGGGGCACCGCCCTGGTCGGCGGGATACTGGTCGCCGCCGCCCTCGTCGTCCTGTTGGCCGAACCCCTGGTGGCCGCCGCCGGCCGGGCGCCGCTGGCCGGAGCCGAACCGGCCCGGGCGGAACTCTGACCAACCCGCCGGTACGTGGCCGGATACCTCGACGACGGCGCCGACGGGTTCTTTCCCCGGCACCGGTGCCGGCTGATGAGCCTCGGCGCGCGGCCGGAGGACCTTCCGGAGCGGAAGGCGTTCATGGTCAACCAGATCTTCCAGTTCCACGGGCACAAGTGGATCTACGACCTGGACGAGCTGCGCTACGCCCTCGGCACCGCCGGCTTCGACCCGGCCGCGATCTCGGTCCGGTCGTTCGGCCGCAGCGCGGTGCCGCACCTCGCCGCGCTGGACCGGGCCGTCCGGAACGACGAGACGATGTACGTCGACGTCCGCCGGACCACCACCGCCGACCCGCAGCACCGGTGACCGAGCGGGTACGCCGTCCGGTGGCTGGCCCCGAGCCCGGGCTACCGGGTCGGCCGCACCGGTTACGCCGTGCACCTCGCCTGCGATCCGCCGTGCCGCAGTCTGGCGCGGTTGAGTGCAGTCCGGCGCGGTTGAGTTAGGACTCTTTACAGTGCGACTGCCCGGTCCCTATCATTCGGCGAACGTTCCTTAGTCGATGACCCAGATCCGTGGCGATCGACCGCCGTCCGCGCCCGCACCGTCCCGGGCCATCGGGACGAGCCGGTGCCCGGCGGGCGCCCGCCCCAGCCGGAGCCAGGAGGGCGTGACAATGAACCTTTATCCACCTGAACAGCACGGCGGATGCACCCCGAGTTCCGCCTGCGGCCACGACGGACCGCAAGGAGAGGTGGAGAAAGGTTCAATGCGGACGCCGGACCCGTCGACACCACCCCGCGCCAGGCGTACCGCCCGCAGCGGTCCGGCCCGGCTCGGCCGGGCCGCCCTCGGCATCACCCTCGTGGTCTCCAGCGTCGTGCTGGCCGGGCAACTCCCGACCCCGGCGGCCCGGGCGGCCGTCGCGCCGAGCGGAGCGGCCCAGGTCGTCCCGGTCCCGGCCAGCGCGGTCCCGGTGCCGGGGGAGACCTTCACGCTCGCCCCGGAGAGCCGGATCGTCCTCGCCCCGGGCGGCGCGGAGACCACCGGGGTCGCCGACGCGCTGGCGGCGGTGCTGCGGCCGTCCACCGGCTATCCGCTGCCGGTCACCGCCGCCGCGCCACGGGCCGGCGACATCGAACTGCGCCTGGTCACCGCCGCCGAACTCGGCGACGAGGGCTACCGACTCGACGTCACCGCCACCGGAGTACGCCTGGCGGCGGCCCGCCCCGCCGGCCTCTTCTACGGCGTACAGACGCTGCGGCAGTTGCTTCCGCCGTGGGTGGAGAGCCGGAGCGTCCGACCCGGACCGTGGACGGTCTCCGGAGTGCGGATCGAGGACGTCCCCCGGTACGGCTACCGGGGCGTGATGCTCGACATCGCCCGGCACTTCCAGCCGCCGGCAGTGGTCAAGCGGCTGATCGACCAGGCCGCGGCATACAAGGTCAATACCCTGCACCTGCACGTCGGCGACGACCAGGGGTTCCGGATCGCCATCGACGGCCGCCCCGAACTCACCGAGATCGGGGCGCAGTTCTCCATCAACAACGACCCGGGCGGTCACTGGACCCAGGCCGAGTACGTCGACGTAGTCAACTACGCGGCGGAACGCTTCATGACCGTCATCCCCGAGGTCGACACGCCCGGGCACACCAACGCGATCATCATGTCGTACGCCGGGCCGGAGGCGGACCCGGTGCTGCCGGACGTCAATTGCAGCAACCGTACGCCTCCGGTGTGGAACCTCACCGGGGCCGTCGGCTACAGCGCGCTCTGCCCGGAGAGCCCGAACACCTGGGCGATCCTCACCGACATCGTCACGCAGCTCAGCGCGCTGACCCCCGGCCCGTACTACCACTTCGGCGGCGACGAGGTGCCGGCGTCGATCCTCTCGCACGATCGGTTCGTCGACTTCGTCGACCGCAAGGCCGACCTGGTCGCGGCACAGGGCAAGACCGCGATCGGCTGGGCCGAGATCTCCCAGGCGAACTTCGACCGGCCCGGCGCCGCCCCGGCGGTCGCGCAGTTCTGGAACAACGGCAACCCGGCCGGCGCCGGTGGCGACACGGCCCGCCGGGCGGTGCAGAAGGGCATGAAGGTCATCATGTCGCCGGCCAACCACACCTACCTGGACATGCGGCAGTTCCCCGGCAGCCCGCTCGGGCTCGGCTGGGCCGGCACCCTGGACGTGTCGCACTTCTACCACTGGTCCGGCACCAGCAGCGACCCGGGCAGCTACATTCCGGCCCGAACCGTGGACGGCCAGACCCTGCCGGCGGTCACCGACGCGCACATCCTCGGCGTCGAGTCGCCGATCTGGTCCGAGACGCTACTCACCGGTGCCGACATCGAGTTCCAGGCGTTCCCCCGGCTGCCGGCGACGGCGGAGATCGGCTGGTCGCCGAACGTCCACCCGGAGCGCAACCTGGCCTCGTTCGTCGACCGGCTGGCCGGGCACGGCCTGCGCTGGCAACTCCAGGGCCAGAACTTCCACCCGTCGCCGCAGGTGCCGTGGCGGGTCGACGTGGCGGCGCCGGACCTGGACAGCGACACGCGTACGGTCGGCGGGGCGATCGCCTCGATCTCCGCACCCGGGGTCGCACCCGACCAGGTGACCGCGACCGTCGACTGGGGCGACGGCAGCACCTCCCCGGCCACCGTCAGCGGCACGGCCGGCACCGTCACCCGGGTCAACGGCCTCTACACCGCCACCGCCAGCCACCGGTACGCCCGGGACGGCGTCTACCGGGCCACCGTCACCGCGACCCGGCCGGGCGGCGTCACCAGCAGCACCGGGTTCACCGTCACCGTCGACACCTGCACCAGCCGGATATCCGGCCAACACCGCGGCCCGCTGGTGGTCGGGGCCGGCGTGACCTGCCTGGCCGGCGCCACCGTCACCGGCCCGGTGACCGTCCGGCCCGGTGGCTCGCTGATCGCCACGGCGGCGTCGGTGCAAGGGCCGGTGCAGGCCACCGGCGCGACCACCCTGGAACTGCTCGGCGGTTCGGTCGCCGGCCCGGTGACCGCCACCGGCACCAGCGGGCAACTCGTCGTCGAGGGGGTACGGGTCGGCGGCCCGCTCGTGGTCACCGGCACCGACTCCGGCTCGGCGCCGGTGATCGCCGGCAACACCGTCGGCGGCCCGCTGGTCTGCACCGGCAACACCCCGGCGCCGGTCGACAACGGCGTACCCAACACGGTGCGGGGCCCGGTCACCGGGCAGTGCCGGGGACTCTGACCGCGATCCCGGCCCCCGGGTACGACCCTGGGGGCCGGTGACCGTGTCGGATACCCGTCTCGGCTCCACACGTCGCGTACCGGGACCGAGGCATCAGACTGCACCTGCCGGAACTCTGATATTGGCGACGTGACAGATCAGAGGAGAGTCGAATGTCCGAAGTAGAACGGGAGTGGATCCGGCGGCGACGGCAGGCCGAACTGGACGACCGCGAGGGCCGGTCTCCGGTCAGCGCCACCGAGCGGTCCCTGTACCGCCCGGGCGAGCTGATCCTCAGCCTCGGCGCCGAGCGCCGGCTCGCGGAACTGCTCACCAGCCGGTACGACGGCCGCCGCTACGACCGCCCCGCCCCGGACAGTTGGCGGGCCACCGTCGGGCTGTCCAACGAGAACGGAGACCTGAACTCCCGGCTGGCAACCGTCGACCGGGTGCTCTGGGAGGTGTCGACCGAGGCCGACCTGCCCGCGCTGGTACGCGAACTCCGCGCCCAACTGCCGGCCGACGACCAGACCGCCCGGGTCGACCTCAACCAGGTCTACTTCGGTGAGCCGCTCTACCAGGGCGGCCCGGGCGGCGAGCCGTACCCGATCGACCCGCTGGACCTGGGCGCGGTGCCGGACGGCACGTCGTCCGACGGCGTCGACCTGGCGGTGCTCGACACCGGCCTGCCGATCGACTGGATGACCCTGCACCCGCCGCTGGCCAGTTGGCTGATCCCCGACGCCAACAACCGCAACCTGCTCGTCCGGGACGGCGCCACCACCCTCGCCACCCAGGCCGGGCACGGCCTGTTCATCTCCGGACTGGTCCGCCGGGTGGCGCCGGGACTGGTCGTCGACCCGGGCCGGGTGCTCGACCCGACCGGGCTCGGCGACGACGCGTCCATCGCCGCCGAGCTGGTCGAGACCGTCGCCCCGGTGATCTGCCTCTCCCTCGGCGGCTACACCGAGGACGACGCACCGCCGCCCGGACTGTCGGCGGTGCTGGCCGCCAAGGGGCCGGACGTGGCGGTGGTGGCCGCCGCCGGCAACAACGACAGCACCCGACCGTTCTGGCCGGCCGCGCTGGAGCACGTCGTCGCGGTCGCCGGCTACGACTCGACCGGCGGCGGACAGTCCCGCACCTGCTTCTCCAACCGGGGCGACTGGGTGGACGTCTGCGCCCCGGCGGTGCGGCTCGGCAGCACGTACGTCCGGGGCACCTGGGTCGGGCACGACGGCGACCGCGAATTCGACGGCTGGGCCGGCTGGAGTGGTACCTCCTTCGCCGCCCCGCTGGTCGCGGCCGAGATCGCCCGGCGACTCGCGGCCCCGGGCGGACCCCGGACCGGCCGGCAGGCGGCGCTGGACCTGCTCGCCGAGCTGGAACCGTCGCCCTGGCCCGACCTGGGCCTGCTCTACCAGCCCTCGATCGACCTCACCACCTGACGGCCGATCGTCGACGTCACCGGATTCGCCACCGACGTCCCCAATCCGCCGTCGACGTTCCCGGCCTGCCGCTGACGTTGCCGGCCTCTCGGCGACGCTGGCGGACCGTCGTTCCAGGTCACCGGCCTGCGGTCGACGGTGCCTGCCTGTCGGCGCTGGCGGAGCGTCGTCCAGGTTGCCGGCCTGCTGTCGACGCTGGCGGCCTGTCGTCCAGGTTGCCGGCCCGGCGCGCCGCCGGGCCGGCAACGGCGCGGCCCACCCCGGTCGAGGGCGGGCGCGGTCAGCCGCCGAAGCAGCTGAAGGCGGCGGCCGAGGCCCAGGCGGCGGTGTCGGTGGCGTCGATGTCGGCCCGGGCCCGGGCCAGCGCCGCCGGGGGTGGTTCACCCCGGCGCAGCCGGTCGTGCAGGGCGGCCATCAGGCCGGTGGTGGCCGCGTCGTGCACTGGCATCACCGCCGCGACGACCGTCCGGGTACCGAGGGCCAGCAGCGCCGCCGCCAGGCCCATCAGCTCGTCACCGGCGCGTACCGCGGAGACCCCGGACTGGCAGGCCGGCAGCACCACCAGTCTCGGCGGGTCGGTGACCCGTTCGAGGTCGTAGACGGTCAGCGGCCCGTCGTCGAGCACGAGCGCGGAGAAGAGCGGATTGTCGGTACGCAGCCGCCCGTGCGCGGCCAGGTGGGCGAGCCCGACCCCGTCCAGCGCGTCGAGCACCGCCTCCGCCGTGGCGCGGTCGTCGGTCAGCACCGTCGCCCCGGGGTACGTCCCGGCGACGGTGAGCACCTCGTCGCGGGCGGCCGGCAGCCCCGGTCCGGCGGCGAACACCCCGGTACCGGCCGGATCGAAGCCGGCGGAGCGGCTCGCCCGCAGCCACACTCCGGCGGACGGGGCGACCCGGACCGGGCGGGTCGCCAGCTCGGGCAGCAGGCCCCACGGCACCGCGTGCAGCGCGCCCGTCGGCACCACCACGGCCGGCGAGTCCGACAACTCGGCCGACAGGGGCGCCAGCAGCACCTCCGCGAGCCGTCGGCCGGCGGTGACGGTGGCGTCCCGGACCAGTCGGGTGGAGCGCACGGTGCCGAGGCCCAGCGTCAGCCGGCGCAGCCCGAAGTGTGCCGCCTCGACCAGCCCGCCCACCGGTGCCACCGGACCCAGCCGGTGCAGCCGGCACCGCCCGGCCCGTACGGTCACCGCCAGCAACTCGCCCTGGTGCACCAGGTACTCGACCAGCACCGCGTCGTCCAGTGTGGACACCAGCTCCGGCGCGGTCGGCGGCGGGGCGGCCGGCGCGTAGAGCGGACTTCGCGCCGTCCGGCTCGCCTGGACCACCCGTTCCTCGGCGGCGCGCTGCCGCTGGGCGAGCCCGCCACCGGTCCGGCCGGCGAGCTGGTGGCGGAGCAGCTCCGCCGAGAGCCGACGGGACTCGGCCAGCGCCTCGGCCAGGGCCGCGTCGGCGGGCGGCCGGGCCGGTGGCAGGCGCAGCGACCGGGCCCGCAGTCGCTCGGCCCAGCCGAGTACCAGCCGGGGGTCGGCGACGGCGACGGCCAGGTCGAGCCCCAGCCGGGCCAACTGCCCGCCGTGCCCGGCGACGTGCACCCGGAACTCGGTCGCGCCCAGGGCCGCCTGCTGGCGATCGACCCCGGCCAGGCCGGCCCGGACGGCCGCCAGGGCGCCGGCCCGGCGTCCGTCGGCGACCCGGAGCAGGGCGGTCGCGTACCAGGCCCGGACGCGGACGTCGAGCGAGGCCGCGCCGCGGGCGGACGCCGCGAGGCGGAGCTGTTCCCGGGCCACCGCCGCCCGGCCGAGCCGGGTCGCGGCAGCGGCGGCGACCAGCCGGGCGTCGAGTTCCGCTGCCCGCCAGCCCACCGAGGCCGACTCGGCGGCGCTGGCCAGCGCCGACCGGAGCAGGGCGGCGGGCGGATCGTCGGCCACCTCGGCCGCGCGCAGTTCGAGTACGCCCGCCTGTGCCGCCCAGCCTGTCCGCCTCTGCCGGACGAACTGGGTCAGCGCCTGGCGGCTCGCCGAACGCGCCTGCTCCGGGTCGCCGTCGGCGAGCGCCGCCCTGGCCAGCAGTACCAGCCCCTCGGCCAGGTCGGCGCCGTGGCTCGCCGTCCGCAGCTCGTCGATCGTCCGGTCGAGGATCCGCCGGGCCTCGCCGGCCAGCCCGACCGTGAGCAGCACCTCGGCGCGGTCCAGATAGAGCTGCGGATGCACCGCCCCGTGCCGGACCAGGGCCGACTCCGCCGCGTCGAAGAGCGCCAGCGCGGCCGGTGCGTCGCCCCGCCGCGCCGCCACGAAGCCCCGGTTCCAGTCCACGTCGGCGGCGAACTTGTCCAGGCCGAGACCGAGGTGCAGGGCGCGGGCCCGGGCCAGGTCCGACTCGGCGGCGACCAGGGCGCCCCGGTATCCGTACAGCAGGCCACGGTTGTTCAGGGCCCGGGCCTCCCACAGCGCGTCGCCGGCGCGGCGCAGCACCGGCAGCGCCTCGGCGAACGTGGCCAGCGCCTCCTCCAGCCGTCCGGTGCGTTGCAGGATCAGCGCCTTCTGGCACTTCAACTGCGCCGCCGGCAGCCCGCGCAGCGCCAGCGCGGCCCGGTCCGCCGCCGCCAGCGCGGCCCTGGTCCGGCCCTGGTCCAGCAGCACCAGCGCCAGACTCATCCGCGCCTGCGCGGCGACCTGCTCCGCCCCGGCGCGCACCGCCGCCGCCACGGCGGCCCTCGCCCGGCGCTCGGCGGCGCCGAGGTCGGAGAGTTCCCGCAGGGCCAGCCCGGCCGCCCGGTGCGCGACCGCGACAGCGACGCCGTCGCCCTCCCGCCGGGCCGCCAGCACCGCCGCATCCGCGCTGGTCAGCGCGGTACGCGGGTCTCGGCCGACCAGCTCCAGTGCCTCGTCCGCGCCGGCCCGCGCCGCGCCGGACGGCCGAGCAGCTCCCATCGCGCGACGCCTCCCGTTCGGTACGCGCCCGGCCCGTCGGCCCGGCCTCGGTCCATCGCGGTCAGGGCGTGATCCAACTGGTGGTCACCGTCGTGTCGCCGGCCGGCACCCGCAGCCGCAGCAGTCCGGCGGCCAGACCGTCCACCGTGAACCAGCCCTCGTCGTCGATCGGCGTACTCCGGGAGCCGCCCGGCGTCTCGACCGTGACATCGCCGGTCGCCCCGCCGACCAGGCCACGGATCGAGACGGTGTCACCCGTGCTGTGCACCTGGAGTTCGATCGAGACCGTGCCGTGCTCGAAGGAGAGCAGCCGTAACTGCTCGTCGGCTCCGCGCGCCAGCGCCGGCATCTCGGTCGTGGAGTCCTGCACCAGCTCCGCGAGTACGGCGTCGATCCGTCGGGTCGACAGCGCCGCCCGGGCCAGCTCGGCCACGACCTCCGGCGGCGGATCCACCCGTACGGCGATCGCCCGCAGCCGGCCGACCAGATCGTCCTCGTCCTCGGTCATCGCACCTCCCCGGTCCGCCCGCCGTCTCGGCTCCCCGGCACCCCGACCCGGCCGACGGTCCCGCCCCGCCCGGTCACGGTCGCTCCCGCCCGGTCGACGCCCGGTCACCGAGCAGGTTGTCGGCGGCGACGACCTGCCGGAGGCTCTCCAGGCAGCGTTGCCGGGCCGGCCCGATGGTGCCGACCGCCATTCCGAGCGCGGCGGCGACCTCGGCGTACCGGGGCGGCGGCGACGCCATCAGGATCCGGAGCAACTGGCGGCACCGCTCCGACAGGCCCTCCAGGGCACGCCAGAGCGCCGCGTCGCGTTCGTCCAGCAGCAGGGCGGCGTCGAGCGGAGGTGCCGGGTCGGGCAGTTCCGCCAGCAGCTCCGGCGTCCCGCCGGTCGGCCGCCGACCGGCCCGCCGGATGAGTTGGAGGCACTCCCGCCGGGCCGTGGTGCCGAGCCAGCTCGCGAGCCGCTCGGGATCGGCGATCCGGTCCAGGTTCTCCACCAGCCGCAGCCAGGTGTTCTGCACCGCGTCGGCCGCGTCGGCGACGTCGAGCCGGAAGCTGCGGGCGATCGACCACAGCAGGCTGTTGTGGCGGTCGACGAGCGTGTTCCAGGCGACCTGGTCACCGGCGGCGGCGCGGGCCAGCAGGTCGGCGTTGTCGTTGTCCGGGCTTCCCAGCATCCGGCCCCCTCGCTGTCCCGGTCGAGCCCCAGGGCGCTCAGCCTACGACAAGTAGAGGTGCGCTCGCGGACGGTAATGCACTGCCGTCAGATTCCGGCGAGTCGCGCTGAGGCGGGACCGGGGGCGGGACCTGGAGCGGGGTCCTGGAGTGAGTGGCACAGTCGACCGTGGACGCCTGGATGCGCGGGATGCATGGACAGGGCTCGGATGCTGACCGTTATCCGACCCGCCGCATCAGCGGGGCTGTGACCGTACTCGGACAGAGTATGACTGACAGCGGTGTGCGGCGAGGAGCCGCACTGCTCCTACACCGGATCCGTACGCCCCGGGCGTGGCTCGCGGTGCTCGTCGTAACCGGCGTGGTACTGGCCGGCTGCGAGCCACCGCGGGACGAGCCGGACCGGACCGTCGCGGGTGGATCGAGGGACGAACCGGAATCCGGGGCCTGCCCAAAGGCAGGCAGGCTGACCGGGGCACGGCTGCCGACGTTCGACTCCGACCGGTACGTCACGGTGGACAATCCCTGCATTCCCTACGCCGGGCTGGTCAGCGAGGTGATCGGCATGATCCCGGCCGCCGAGCGGACCGGCGCCGGTCGGGCGACCGAGTTCGTCGGCCGGCTGGACCGGTTCGTCAACCGGCTCAGCGTCGTCAACGACGTCGCCGAGTGCGCGTACCGGACGGATCGGCTCGCCGTGCGGATCCACCAGAGCCGGCAGGACCGGTGGGCGGTCGGGATCACCGCCGTGGTTCGGGGCCGGCTGGGCGCGGTGGCGGAGACCACCGCCTGCGCGCTCATCCAGCAGATCGCCTCGCTGGGACTCGGCGTCCGGGACGACGGCCCCGAGCGGGACAGCCCGGCGTTCTGCTTCAACACGAGTCGGGACCGGCGTTCGGGCGAGGACTACACGGTCATGTGGATCGGTTCGTCCAGCAAGGTCTGCCGGCAGCTCAACGAGCAGCTCGTACCCGGGGACGGGCATCTCGTGGTGATCGAGGCCGAACCGGACGTGGCGCTGCGGTCCGGGCCGTCCCAGGACGACGAGGTGCTCCGGCGGGTACCCGACGGCACGCTCGGCCGGGTCGGCTGCTACCGCACCGGTGAACCGACCGACGGGACCGAGTTGTGGGGCCGGGTCGAGATCCTGGGGGAGACCGGCTTCGTCTCGGCTGCCTACCTGGACGACCCGCTGTTGCTGGGCAGGCCCGAGGAGTGCCCGGGCGGCTGAGCGCCGGACGCCCGGCCGGTCCGCGTCGCTGCGGTACCGGCCGGGCCGGCGTGCGGTGCCCGGCCGGCGGGTGGGTGCCGCCGTCCTATCCCCCGCCGGGGCTGACCAGGCCGGTCTCGTACGCGACGACGACGGCCTGGACGCGGTCACGGAGCCCGAGTTTGCCGAGGATCCGGGCGACATGGGTCTTCACGGTCGCCTCGGAGAGGTGGAGGTGGGCGGCGAGTTCGGCATTGCTCAGGCCCTGGGCCAGCAGCCGCAGCACCTCGAGTTCGCGCGGCGTCAGCGTGGACAGGTCGCGGTGCGGTGCGGTGGGGTCGGCGCTGCGCCGGGCGAACCGCTCGACGAGCCGCCGGGTGATGGCGGGGGCCAACAGCGCGTCGCCGGACCGGACCATCCGGACGGCGGCGACCAGATGTTCGGGAGTGACGTCCTTGAGCAGGAAGCCGCTGGCGCCGGCGGACAGCGCCGCGTAGACGTAGTGGTCGAGGTCGAACGTGGTCAGGATGATCACGCGTGGTTCGGCGGTGCCGCCGGTGAGGATGCGCCGGGTGGCTTCCAGGCCGTCCATCTCCGGCATCCGGACATCCATCAGGACGACATCCGGCAGGGTACGCCGGACCGCGTCGACCGCCTCGGCACCGTTGGTAGCCTCGGCGACCACGTCGATGGCGTCGGCGGTCAGGATCATCCGGAACCCGGTACGGACCAGCGCCTGGTCGTCCGCGACGACGACGCGCAGCGGCGCGGTCATGGCTCCTCCAGTGGGATTCGCGCGGTGACCCCGTAGCCCCCGCTGAGGCGTCGCCCGGTGCGCAGGGTCCCGCCGTAGACCGCCAGCCGCTCGCGTAGGCCGATCAGGCCCCGCCCGTTGCCGGTCGTGGCGGAGGCGCCCGGGGTGCCGCCGGTGTCGGTGGCCTCGACCCGGAGCTGGTCGGTGCCGTACTCGACCAGGACGGTCGCGGTCGCACCGGTGGCGTGCTTGACCGTGTTGGTCAGCGCCTCCTGGACCACCCGGTAGGCGGTCAGTTCGATACCCGGCAGCAGCGGGCGGGGTTGGCCGGCCACGGTCAGCTCGACCGGTATCCCGGCGTCGCGTACCCGCTGTACCAGGGCTTCCAGCCGGTCGAGGCCGGGCTGTGGTGTCAGGCCGTCCGTCCCGCCCGTGCCGGCCGGCTCGTCGCTGTCGCTGTCCCCGCCGCCGCCGCCGCCGTCGCCGTCCATGGTGAGCAGCCCCATGACGTGGCGCAGTTCGGCCATCGCGGCCCGACCGCCGGCCTCGACGGAGAGCAGCGCCTCGTGGGCCTGGTCAGGGCTGGCCCGCATGACCTTGCGGGCGGCTCCGGCCTGGATCACCATGACGCTCACGTTGTGCGTCACCACGTCGTGCAGTTCGCGGGCGATCCGGGCACGTTCGTGCTCGGCGGCCCGGCGTAGCGCCTCGGCCTGCTCGTGTTCGAGTCTGGCCAGCCGCGCGCGGTCCTCGTCGGCCCGCCGTTTCCACCGGCGCAGGCCGTTGGCGGCGAGGACGATCGGGATCAGGATCAGGAACGGGACGGCGTCGTCCGGGACGGTGGGCACCGCCGGCTCCCGGATCTGGGTGTAGAGGAACGCCGCCACGGGCAGGCTCGCCAGCGCCGGTACCCGGTAGGGGCTGTAGACGGCGGCCGTGTAGGCGGCGATGACGCAGGCGTAGAAGGAAACCCGCAACGCGGCGTTGTAGTCGCTGGCCAGCGGAGCCGTGCCGAGGACGACCCAGAGCACCGCGAGCGGATAGCGGCGGCGGAGCACCAGCGGCAGCACCACCACGATCAGCATCACGACCGTCGAGCCGATTTCGTAGTCCTCGATCGGCAGGAACGGCTCGGGCATCGCCGGGGCCGGGTGTGGATCGGGGGCCGGTTGTGGGTCCGGGGCCGGTTGTGGGTCCGGGCCAGGGCCCAGCCCGGGCAGGTCCTGGTACTCGAACCCGACGCCGGATTCCAGGCGTTCCCGATCCTCGCCGTTACCCTCCACGACCGCGGCGAGCAGCAGGCCCAGCGCCACGGTCACGTCGAACACCCGGCCGCGCCACGAGAGTCCCGGCAGCGGACCGGACGGGTGCAGCAGCAGCCTGACCCGGGCCCGCAGCCACCCGGCCACCGCCCCGTTCATCACCGGGCCATTCTCGCCCAACCGGCCCGGCCTGCGACATCCGCCGAGCTGACCACCCGGGCTACCTCCGTCGACTACGCCACAGGGATGACCCCGACCGGCCTCATCCACGGGCGGTACCGGAATTGCCTCCGGCGGCCGACGCCCACGGTTCCGGGGCGGACCTAGCTTCGAACGGCCAGAGGTACCCGGACAAGAGGGAGATCCACCATGAGCGCACCGGTGATCGAGTTGGACGACGTGAGCCGCAGGTACGACGAGGGGCCACCGGCGCTGGACGCCGTGTCGCTGCGGATCGCCGCCGGGGAGTCGGTGGCGATCCTGGGGCCGTCCGGCAGCGGCAAGTCCACACTGCTGAACCTGGTCGCCGGGCTGGACCGGCCGAGCGGCGGTACGGTGACCGTGGCCGGTGTCCGGGTCGACGAGTTGGGTGAGGCCGGCTCCGCCCGCTACCGGCGGGCGAAGATCGGCATGGTGTTCCAGTTCTTCAACCTCCTCGACGACCTGACCGTCGCCGACAACGTCATGCTGCCGGCGCAGTTGGCCGGGATGGCCCGTGGCACCGCGCGGCGTCGCGCGATGGAGTTGCTCGGCACGCTCGGCGTCGACCGGCACGCCACCGCCTACCCGGGCCGGCTCTCCGGCGGTGAGCGGCAGCGGGTCGCGGTGGCCAGAGCCCTGGTGAACCGGCCGGCGCTACTGCTCGCCGACGAGCCGACCGGCGCGCTGGACACCGCCTCCGGCGAGGAGGTCCGGCACCTCTTCAACGACCTGCACGCCGAGGGCCAGACCATCGTCCTGGTCACCCACGACCTGAACCTGGCGCGGTCGTGCGCCACCCGCACCGTCCAACTCGTCGACGGCCGGGTCGCCGCCGACAGCACGGTGGAGCCGGTCCGATGAGCGCGCTCGGTGGGGTGGTCCGGTCCGGGGTGGGGCGTCGCCGGGTACAGACGGTGGTGGTCGGGCTGGTGGTGATGATCGCGGTGACCGTCGCCGTACTCGGCGGGTCGCTGATGGTGGCCGCCAGGGCGCCCTTCGACCGGGCCTTCAGCCAGCAGCACGGCGCGCACCTGACCGCGCAGTTCGACGGAGCCAGGGCCATGGCGGCGCAGCTGTCGGCATCCGCGCGAGTCGCCGGGGTCGCGGCGGCGGCCGGCCCGTTCCCGACCGCGACCATCACCCCGGCCAGCGGTCGCGGCGGGCCGGTGCAGCCGATCACGGTGGTCGGACGGGCCGGTCCGGGTGGACCGGTCGACGCCGTCACGGTGACCGAGGGGCGGTGGGCGACCGGCCCCGGCGAGATCGTGCTACAGGCCGACCACCGGCTCCCGAGGAGGCTCCAGCCGCAGGTGGGTGACGCGCTGCCGCTGTCGGGCCCGGCCGGCGGCCAGACCCTGACGGTGGTCGGGGTGGCCCGGTCGGTCAGCGAGACCGCCGGCGGCTGGGTGGTCCCGGAGCAGGTCGCGGCGTTGACCGCTCCGGGTGCGACCGCCGGCTACCAGATGCTCTACCGGCTCGCCGAGAGCGACACCGCCGCACAGATCGAGTCCGGTCGCGCCGCGATCGAGGCGAGCGTGCCCGCAGGGGCGCTGGCCGGAGCGCGCTCCTGGCTCACCACCAGGACCAACAGCGCCGGCAGCGTGGTGCTGTTCGTGCCGTTCCTCATCGCGTTCGGGGTGCTGGGCGTACTCATGGCGGTCCTGATCATCGGCAACGTCATCGCCGGGGCGGTCAGTACCGGAACGTACCGGATCGGCATCCTCAAGGCCCTCGGGTTCACCCCTCAGCAGGTGGTCCGGGCGTACACGGCGCAGGCGCTGGTCCCCGCCGCGGTCGGCGCCGTGCTCGGCGTGGTGGCCGGCAACCTCCTGGTGGTCCCGGTCCTGGCGCAGACCAACGAGGTGCACGGCACGACGGACACCGGCGTCACCCCATGGGTCGACCTCCTGGTGCTGGCCGGGGCGCTGGCCCTGGTCACCGCGACCGCCTGGGCGGCGGCGTCCCGGGCCGGAAGGCTGCGTACCGTCGAGGTGCTCGCCGTCGGCCGCACCCCCTCCCCGGGCAGGGGCCAGTGGGCCGCCCGGCTGGCTGCCCGACTCCCGCTGCCCCGGGCGGTGACCCTCGGGCTGGCCCAGCCGTTCGCCCGGGTCCTCCGGTCGGCCACCGTCGTCGCGGCGATCGCGTTCGGCGCCGCCGCCGCGACCTTCGCCGTCGGACTGGGCGTCTCGTTGAACGCGGTGCAGGCCACGGAGAGCGACGGTGACGTCGTCATCTTCCCGGGCCGCCCGATTTCCGGGCCGCCACCCGAGGGCGCCCCGACGGTCGCCCCGGGACCGCCGCAGCCACCAGACCCGGTGGCGGTGGTCGAGGCGATCACCGCACAGCCCGGTACCAGCGGATACCGGGGCGTCGCGCCCACCGAGCTGACCACCGCCGGGCTCACCAGCGCCCTTCAGACCCTCGCCTTCACCGGAGACGACTCCGCGCACGGCTACCAGATGATCTCCGGCAACTGGTTCAGTCGACCCGGGGAGATCGTGGTTTCCCGACCGTTCCTGACCGCCACCGGCACCCGGGTCGGCGACAGCCTCGTCCTGACCGACCACGGCACCCCGATCGACGTCCGCATCGTCGGTGAGGTCTTCAACGTCGAATCCAGAGGCATGCAGGTCCTCACCGCCGCCGAGACACTCGCGGCCACCCAACCGGACCTGCGGGCTCTGGAATACCACATCACCCTCACCCCCGGCACCGACCCGGTCGGCTACGTCAAGGCGCTGAACGCCGCGCTGGCGTCGGTGGAGGCCACCGCGGAGGTCGCCGAAGAGGAGTCGGACGAGATCCTCCTGGTCGTCAACGCGCTGACCGGCCTGCTCACCCTGCTGCTGGTCACGGTGGCCGCGCTGGGCGTACTCAACATGGTCGTCCTGCAGACGAGGGAACGGGTCCACGATCTCGGGGTGCACAAGGCCCTGGGGATGACCCCACGGCAGACCATCGGGATGGTCATCGCCTCGGTCGTCGTCACGGGACTGGTCGGTGGCGCCGTCGGCGTGCCCGTCGGCGTCATCATGCAGCGGGTGACCGTCGCCGAGATGGGCCATGCCGCAGGATTCAACCTGCCCGCCTCGGTCATCGACATCTACCACCCCGCCGAGCTGGTGCTGCTCGCCCTCGGCGGCCTCCTCATCGCCGTGCTCGGCGCGCTGCTGCCCGCCGGCTGGGCCGCCCGCACCCGTACCGCCACCGCACTGCGTACCGAATGAACCTCTTCAACCTCCCCTTGCGGTCCGACGAGCCGCAAGGTCAGAGGCGGTGCGTGAGCGCCGCGCGGTTCAGGTTGAAAAAGGTTCAGCGCCGGCATAGTCAGGGCGCCGGCCCGGTCGAGTCGCGGATCACCAGCGCGTGCCCGGTCGGCCGGCGCCGCGGTCGTTTCGAGCGCGCCTTGAGGGCCAGCTCCAGGGCCATCCGGCCCATGTCGGTCATCGGCAGCCGGACGGTGGTGAGCCCGGGCGCGAGGTCCGCGGCCACCGAGACGTCGTTGAAACCGACCACCGAGATCCGGTCCGGTACGCCGACCCGGTGCGCCCGTAGCGTCGAGAGCACCCCGATCGCCATCGAGTCGTTCAGCGCCACGATCGCGGTCGTGTCGGGGTGTTCCCGCAGGATCCGTTCGGCCGCTATCCGGCCGCCGTCCCGGGTGAAGTCGGTGTGCACGATCGGCAGCTCGTCGAGGGCCAGCCCGTGCCGGCGCAGCGCGGCTGCCACCCCGGCGAGCCGGTCGATGACGGTGGTGAGACCGCCGGTCGCGGCGGCGACCGCGATCCGGCGGTGCCCCAGCGCCAGCAGGTGTTCGCCGAGGGCCCGCCCGCCGGCCTCGTTGTCGGGCAGCACCGCGTCCACCCCGAGGGGATGCCGGCCGATCACCGCGACCCGCCCGCCCAGACTCTGGTACGCCGCCAGTTCGCGGCGCGCCTCGGCCTGGACCCGTGCGTCGTCGTAGCCGGAGCCGGCGATCAGGATGATGCCTACCCGCTGGAAGATGAGGTGCCGCAACTGCCGCAGCTCGTGCTCGGGGTCGCGGCCGGAGTGGCAGATCTGCACCAGTAGGCCCTGCTCGTCGGCGACCTGGATGACCCCGCCGGCGATCTCGGAGAAGTAGGGGTCGTCGACCTGGTGCACGACGAGCCCGACGGTCGAGCTGACGCCACCGGCCAGGGTACGGGCGTACGGGTTGGCCACGTACCCGAGTTCCCGGGAGACCTGCCGGACCCGGTCGGCCACCGCCGGGCTGACGCCGTCCCGCCCGGCGAGCGCCCGGGAGGCGGTCGCCAGCGACACTCCGGCCCGTTCGGCTACGTCGACGAGGCGCAGCCGCCCGCCAGGCTTCGGCATCGGTAACTCCCGGGAAACATCAACGACCGTAGCGGTAACTATTGCGAGTGACGCGGCACCCAGCCTATGGTACGAAAGCGCTTACGGAAGCGCTTTCCTCACCTCGGCGAAGGAGCGTCAGGAATGACATCCCGAGCGACACGCGGACGACGGGTAACGGCAACGGCCCTCGGCGCGGCGGTGGCACTTCTGCTGGCGGGCTGTGGCGACGACGGCGGGTCGGGCTCTTCCGACGATCCGATCGTCGTCGGGATCTCGCTCCCGCTGACCGGGGACTTCTCCGAACCCGGCAAGGGTGTGCAGCGCGGCTACGAGGCATGGGCCAAGATCACCAACGACAACGGCGGACTGCTCGGCCGGCAGGTCGAGCTGAAGATCCTCGACGACCAGTCCAACGCCGACCGGGTGGTCGCCGACTACGAGCAGTTGATCGGCAAGGACAACGTGGACATCGTGGTGGGTCCCTTCTCGACCCGCCTCGTCGTACCGGCCGCCCGGGTGGCCGAGGAGTACGGCATGCTCTTCGTCGAGCCGGCCGGCGCGGCGAAGGAGGTCTTCGCGCAGGGCTTCAAGAACCTGTTCTACGCGGCACCGGCGGTCGCCGACGACCACTACAACCACCTCGCCGAATACCTGCTCGCCCTGCCGCCCGGCCAGCGACCGACCACCGTGGCGTACGCCGCCATGGACGACCCGTTCGCCCAGGGCACCGCGTACGGGCTCAAGGCGAAGCTGGAGGCGGGCGGGGTGCGTACCGTCGTCGACGAGGTGTACCCGCCGAACACCACCGACTTCGGCACCATCGCCGCCAAGATCGCGGCGTCGAAGGCGGACATGGTGGTGGGCGGCTCGCAGTACCAGGACGGCGTGAACCTCATCGTCGCCCTGCAACAGCTCGACTACCAGCCCAAGCTGGCGGCCTTCTCGACCGCGCCGACCAGTCCCGAGTTCGCCGCCGCGATCGGTAACAAGACCGAGGGGATCCTCGCGCCGACCGGCTACACCCAGAAGGCGTCCTATCCGAGCAACGTCGAGTTCGTACAGAAATACACCGCGCAGTTCGGCTCGCCGCCGGAGGAGGACGAGGCGAACGCGTACACCACTGGCCAGGTGGTGGCGGCCGCCGTCAGCGCGGTCGGCTGCGCCGAGCAGGGGGAGTGCCAGCAGAAGCTGGTCGACTGGATCCGCGGCAACAAGGTCGAGACCGTCGTCGGGCCGCTCACCTGGGACGCCACCGGCAAGCCGCAGGGCGCGCACATGATCCAGCAGTGGGTCGGCGGGCAGATCCAGATCGTGCTGCCCACCGAGGCGAAGGAAGTCGACGTCGTCTACCCGAAGCCGGCCTGGTGAGGTAACGGATGCCGTCCGGCGCCCTGCTCTTCCAGAGCGTCATCCTGGGCCTGCTGCTGGGTGGGCTGTACGCCCTCCTGGCAGCCGGCCTGACGCTCTACTTCGGCATCATGCGGGTGGTGATGATCGCCCACTCGGCGTTCCTCATCCTCGCCGCCTACCTCGCCTGGTGGTCGCACGCCAGGCTGGGCGTCGACCCGCTGCTGTCGATGGTCGTCACCGTCCCGCTCTTCTTCGGCCTCGGGGTGCTGCTGCAACGGCTGCTGCTGGCCCGGCTGCGCCCGGTGACCCTGACCATGATGTCGGTGCTGCTCACCTTCGCCATCGCGGTACTGATCGAGGGGCTGCTCGGCTACGCCTTCAGCGGCACCCAGCGGCGGATCCAGCTCGGCTACGGCTCGGCCAGCCTCGGCCTCTTCGGCGCCCGGATCGCGGTGGTCAAGCTGATCGCGTTCGGGCTCGCCGCTGTCGCGCTGCTGACGCTGTACCTGCTGCTCAAGCGGACCAGGTTCGGCTGGGCGCTGCGGGCGACGATCCAGCACCCGGACGCCGCCCGGCTGATCGGGATCGACACCGACCGGATCGCCGGCTTCGGCTTCGGGGTCGGGCTGGCCACCGCCGCCGTCGGCGGTACGGCGCTGGCCCTGGACACCACCATCTACCCGTCGCTGCACTGGCACTGGATCGGTCCACTGATGGCGATCATCGTGGTCGGCGGGCTGGGCAGCGTACCGGGGGCGGCGGTCGCGGCGATGCTGCTCGGGCTGGTACAGAGCCTGTTGCAGATCCCGCTCGGCACCACCTGGGCGCAGACGGTCTTCTATCTCGCGCTCTTCGCGACGCTGGCGTTCCGCCCGCAGGGATTCTTCGGAGGCCGCCTTGCCCAGCGCTTCTGAACTCCCGGCAGCCCCGCGACATCGGCTCGGCGGGCTGTTCCGGGCGGTCGCCATCCTGGCCGTCGCCGCCGCTGTGCTCTCCTTCCCGTCCTGGGCGCCGAACCCGTACATCCTGTCGGCCGGGGTCGTGGTGTTGAACTACGCGGTGCTGTCGACGTCGTGGAACTTCGTCGGCGGGTTCACCGGGTACATCTCGCTCGGGCACGGCGCGCTGGCCGGGCTCGGCGGCTACGCCACCGGCCTGCTCGTGGTCCGGGCCGGGCTGCCGAGCTTCGTCGCGCTCGCCGCGGCCACCCTGCTGGTGGCGGCGTTCGCGGTCCCGGTCGGCTACGCGGCGCTGCGGGTACGCGGGGCGTCGTTCGTGATCGTGTCGATCGCGCTGGTACTGATCCTGCTGCTGGTCTTCCAGAGCTGGGCGTCGTTCACCGGCGGGTCGCGCGGGCTGGTCGTGCCGCGCCCGTTCCCGGGACTGCTCCGGCCCGAGCACCACCGGGTCTTCTTCTATCTCTTCGCCGCCCTGCTCGCGGTCGCCCTGCTGGTCTGGTGGCTGGTCGACCGCTCCCGCTTCGGGCTCGGCCTGAAGGCGATCCGGGAGGACGAGGACAAGGCGGAGTCGCTGGGTACCCCGACCTTCGGGTACAAGCTGGTGGTCTTCGTGGTGTCGGCCGGCTTCACCGGGCTGGCCGGCGGCCTCTACGCGCTCTGGTTCGGCGACCTCGACCCGGTCTTCCAGTTCTCCATCCTGACCGGCTCCTACCTGGTGCTGATGGCGCTGCTCGGCGGGGTACGCCAACTCTTCGGCCCGCTGGTCGGCGCGCTCGTGGTCGGCATCGGACTGGAGTACTTCAAGGTGGAGTTCGGCAACACCCCGCTGCACCTGGCCGCCACCGGACTGTTGCTGGCCCTGGTGGTGATGTTCATGCCGGACGGGGTACTGCCGGCGCTGGGCGCCCTGGTCGACCGGTTCCTGCGGCCGGCGCAGAGTTCGATCCGCGAGGTCACCGCCGCCGAGCTGCGCGACCGGGGCAGCGGTCCACCAGAAGGTGACCGGCCGGCCGACCCGCCGGCCAGCGTCCCCGTCGGCGCTCCCGACGGCCGGTCGGCGGAGGAGCGGTCATGACCGGGCAGCCGAGCGGGCCACCCGGCCCGGCGACGAGCGGCACAGGCAGTCCGGCGACGACCGGGGCAGGCAGTCCGGCGACGACCGGGCCGACCAGCCCGGTGGCGGGCGGAACGGGCAGCCCACCGACCAGCGGGACGGGCAGCCTGGCGACGAGCGGGCTGACCAAGGCGTTCGGCGGGGTGACCGCGCTGGACGCCGCCACCGTGGAGTTCCGGCATGGGCAGGTCAACGCGCTGATCGGGCCGAACGGGTCCGGCAAGACGACCTTCTTCAACTGCGTCACCGGGATGATCCGGCCGGACAGCGGGCGGACGTCGTACCGGGGCGCGGACATCACCCGGCGGAGTCCGCACGCGATAGCCCGGGCCGGCATCGGGCGTACCTTCCAGCTCTGCCGGGTCTTCCCCCGGATGTCGGCCCTGGACAACGTACTCGCGGCAGCCCGCCCCGACGGGTTCTGGAGCCAGTTGCGGGGCGCCCGGCGCCGCGTCGAGCTGGACCGGGCCAGGGGCTGGCTGACCCGGCTCGGCATCGAGCACCTGGCCGACGTCGAGGCCCGGAACATGTCCTGGGGACAGCAGAAGCTGCTGGAACTCGCCGGGGTGCTGATGAGCGGCCCGGAGACCGTGCTGCTGGACGAGCCGGCCGGCGGGGTCAACCCGGCGCTGCTGGACCGGATCGGTGCCCTGGTGCGCGAACTCAACGCCGAGGGGAGGACCTTCGTGATCGTCGAGCACAACATGGACCTGGTGATGAGCATCAGCGACCACGTCGTGGTGTTCGACCGGGGACGGCCGATCGCCGAGGGGCCGCCGGCGGTGATCCGCTCCGACGAGCGGGTACTGGGGGCGTACCTTGGCGTCTGAGATCGAGCTTGTCGACGTCCAGGCCGGATACGGGCGGGCGGCCCCGGTGTTGCGCGGGCTCTCCGTCTCGGTCGAACCGGGCACCATCGTCTGCCTCGTCGGTCCCAACGGTGCCGGCAAGTCGACGGTGCTCAAGGTGGCCAGCGGGCTGCTCAAGCCACGGTCCGGCCGGATCCTCGTCGGCGGGGTCGACGTCACCGGCCAGGGGCCGCAGCGGATGCTCGGCTCCGGGGTGGCGCACGTACTCCAGGGACACAGCGTCTTCCGCGAGATGACGGTGGCCGAGAACGTGCTGCTCGGCGGCTACACCCTGCGGGACTCCGCGCTGCTGGCCCGGCGGGCCGACTTCGTCCGGGACGTCTTCCCGGTGGTCGCCGACCGGTGGGACACGCTCGCCGGGCTGCTCTCCGGCGGACAGCAGAAACAGGTCGAGTTCGCCCGGTCGCTGATGGTCGAACCCCGGGTCGTGCTCCTCGACGAGCCGTCGATGGGGCTGGACCCGAAGGCGACCAGCACGGTCTTCGAGCAGGTGGTCCGGATGCGCGACGCCGGCACGGCGGTGCTGCTGGTCGAGCAGAACGCCCGGCGGGCGCTGGAGACCGCCGACCTCGGCTGCGTGCTCGACCTCGGGCGGGTGCACATCTCCGGGCCGGCAGCCGAACTGCTGGCCGACCCGCAGCTCGGCGACCTCTATCTCGGCGGCCGGCCCGGCGAGACGGCACCCGCCGCCCGCACGGCGGCCCGGACCTCCACCGACCAGGCGGGTGACGCCGGCACCGGCGACCACATCGGATAGCCGCCGGCGCCGCTCGCCGCGACGCACAGAGAGGTGTACGCGATGTCGAGACCCAGACGCGCCGTCTTCGCCACCACCACTGCCGCCGTCCTGGCCGCGCTGCTGGCGACCACCGGCACGGCGACCCCGGCCCAGGGGTACGGTGACCGCCACCGTGCCGTCCATCCCGAACTGCGGCACCAGCTTGTCGCGTACTACGACTTCGACCACCCGCTGCGTGGCGACCCCGGCCGGGAACGCGACCTGGGGCGGTCCGGCACCACCCTCGACCTGGTCAACGGAGGGGCCGCGATGCGGGTGCCGGACCCGGCCCACCGGGGCAGCGGTCAGGCGCTGTGGACCCGGCAGGTCGAGCCGGCGGTGGCCGGCAACGACGACTGGAAGGCCGGCGTCTACGCGCCGACCGGGCTGCCCAGCCTGCACGCCTTCAACGGCGCCGCCGGGGCGAGCGTGCTGGGCTGGTTCAAGATGCTCGGCGACGGGCCGGCGCCCAACTCCAACACCGCCGACCCCGGCGACCGGTTCAACGCGATCGGCCTGGCCGGGGTACTGACCGGCAACTCCGACGGGCATGCCGTCCGGGCGCTGCTCGAACTCATCACCGTCGACGGTGAACTGCGGCTGGTCGCCCTCGGCCGGCGACTGGACGGCGGCGAGTCGCAGACCTTCGCGGCGGCTGCGGACTGGCGGACCCTGCTGCCGGTCGGTGAGTGGGTCTTCCTCGCCGCCACCTTCGACTTCACCGACGGCAGCATGGCGCTCTACCGCAACGGCCAGCCGCTCGACGGCTTCTACACCCGGGCCGACGACCCGTGGCAGGTCGCCGGGCCGGGGCGGCACCGCACCACCGCCACCGACCCCCGGGGCATCAAGATCGGCGGCAGTTTTCCGCAGGACACCCGGGAGCAGAATCCCTGCGACTGCCGGATGGACTCGCTGATGTTCCTCGACCGGGTCGTCTCGGCACGCCAGGTCGAGAAGCAGTACCGGCACGTGACCGGAGGACGTTGACCCCCACCCCCACCGAAGTCCTGTCCCGAGAACGGAGTGACCCCCGCGTGCGTACTCCCACCCCTCGCCTCCGCAGACCCCTCACCGCCTCGCTCGGCGCCGCCGCCCTCGTGCTCTCCACCCTGGTCGCGGCACCGCCGGCCCAGGCCGCCGACGCGGTGTACGACCCCGTACCGGAACAGCAGATCCAGTCGCGGCTCGGGCTGGTCCTCACCGAGTACGCGGCGTTCCCGAAGTCGACACCGACGCCGACACCCACCGATCAACGGCTGATGCGACAGGCCCGGATCAACACCATCATGGAACTGCCGGACGGCTCGGGCCGGCGGGCCGTACCCGACCTGAACGGCAGCCTCTATCTCGTCGAGGACGGCGTGCCACACGTCTACCTGGACGTGGCCGGTACCTTCGCGCCGCGCTTCTTCTCCGGCCAGGGGCTCGGTCAGGGCTTCGGATACGTGGCCTTCCACCCTGACTTCGGCCGCAACGGCAGGTTCTACACCGTGCACACCGAGTCGCCCCCGTTCACCGCGGTGCCGGACTACAGCCAGCCCAACACCGTCTTCCACGGCATCATCACCGAGTGGACCGCCACCGACCCGGCCGCCGACACCTTCGCGGGCAGCCGCCGCGAGGTGCTGCGGATCGGGTTCGGCGGCCGGGTGCACGGCATCCAGGAGATCAACTTCAACCCGACCGCCCGGCGGGGCGACGCCGACTACGGGCTGCTCTACATCGCGGCCGGTGACGGCGGCGTCGGCGTACGCAACACCGACCCGCAGAACCTGGCGATGCCGCACGGCAAGCTGCTCCGGATCGACCCGGCCGGCAGCAACGCCCCGAACGGGCGGTACGGCATCCCGCCGTCGAACCCGTTCGTCGGCCAGACTGGCGCGCTCGGCGAGATCTACGCGGTCGGGATGCGGGACCCGCACCGGTTCAGTTGGGACCGGGCCACCGGCCGGATGTATCTCGGGCACATCGGGGAACACGCCATCGAGGCGATCTACGAGGTGCGGGCCGGCGACAACTTCGGCTGGAGCGAGCGCGAGGGCGCCTTCGTCTTCGACAGGACGTCGACGAACCCGTGTGACCGGATCTTCCCGCTGCCCCCGGACGACGCGAGTTTCGGCTACACGTACCCGGTCGCCGCGTACGACCACGAACCCGCGCCGGGCTGGGACTGCACCTCGGACGTCGGCGTCGCGGTGGCCGGCGGCTTCGTCTACCGGGGCCGGGACGTACCGGCGCTGCGCGGCAAGTACGTCTTCGGCGACCTCGTGGACGGTCGGGTGCTCTACACCGAGGTCGACCAGATGCGGCGGGGCCGCGACCTCGCCCCGATCCACCGGCTCGCCCTCTTCGACGCGGCCGGCAACCCGGTGCGGATGCAGGACCTCTCCGGGCCCGGCGCACCCGGCGACCCCAACCGGGTGGACCTGCGGTTCGGCACCGACGCCCAGGGCGAGCTGTACCTCCTGGCCAAGGCGAACGGGAAGATCTGGAAGGTCACCGGCACCCGGGAGTACGCCGCCGGACCGGTCGGCACCACCAGGGTCCGGGACACCATGCGCGCGACCAACTGGAGCCCGGTCACCCCGGCGAAGTGGCGGTTCACCGGCAGCCAGGTGATCCTCGCCGAGGCTGGTACCCAGCGCCCCGGCCCCCGCCGCCCGTTCGAGTACGCCGTGCTGACCGCCGGCCCGGAGTTCGGCGCGGTGGAGGTCAACGCGGAGGTACGCCTCGACACACCGGTCGAGGTGACCAACCGGGACGTGATCATCGTGTTCGGCTGGAAGTCGGACACGGAGTTCTACTACGCGCACCTCTCGACCGACAACACGATCTATCCGCACAACGGCATCTTCAAGGTGGACAACGCCGACCGGGAACGGATCGAGTACCAGTGGAACGGCCGCTCCGAAGGGGCGGCGCCGGCGGTCACCGACGACCGCTGGCACCGGGTACGCCTGGTGCACCGGCCGGCGACCGGTGAGATCGCGGTCTACCTCGACGGTTCCCGGGATCCCCTGATGACCGCCGCCGACACCACCTTCGGCTCCGGGCGGGTCGGCTTCGGCTCGTTCGACAACATCGGCCGGATCCGCGATCTGACCGTCCGCGGCACGCCCGCCTGACCCGCCGGCAGCGGCCCCTTCCCGCAGTGGGAGGGGCCGCGTCCGACGGCCAGGGCGGGTGGATCGCCTCGGTCCGCATCGCCTCGGCTCTGGCCGCCTTGCGGGCGGATCTCCTCGGCTCTGGCCGCCTTGCGGGCGGATCTCCTCGGCTCTGGCCGCCTTGCGGGC
>NZ_BONX01000001.1 GCF_016862935.1 Plantactinospora mayteni | reverse complement strand
GGCTCTGGCCGCCTTGCGGGCGGATCTCCTCGGCTCTGGCCGCCTTGCGGGCGGATCTCCTCGGCTCTGGCCGCCTTGCGGGCGGATCTCCTCGACCGTGACGGCGGTGTGGGCGGATCTCCTCGACCGTGACGGCGGTGTGGGCGGATCTCCTCGACCTGCCGGCCGGTGGGCGCGGATCGCCACCTCGACGTGCCGGCCGGTGGGCGGGAGTGGGCCGGCCTAGACTGCCGGGATGACCGATCCGTGGACGCCGTCGGAACCCGGTGTGCTGCGGCTGCCGTCGGGTCGGCTGGTGCGGGGCCGCGGCCTGCGCCGGCCGTTGCCGCCCGGACCGGTACCGACGTTCGGGATATACCTGCTCGGCCGCACGCCGCCGGAAACCGCCTGGCAGAGCGAGTGGGTGCGCTGGCCGGACTTCTGGCTGCCCCGCGACCACGCCGGCTTCCGGGCCGTCCTCCGGCGGGCCTGGGAGCGGGCGGCCGACGAGCGGGTCGAGTTCGCCTGCGGTGGCGGCAAGGGCCGCACCGGTACCGCGCTGGCCTGCCTCGCCGTCCTCGACGGCGTACCGGCCGAGCAGGCGGTCGCCTTCATCCGCCAGCACTACGCCAGCGGCGCGGTCGAGACGCCGTGGCAGCGCCGCTACGTCGCCCGGTTCACCCCGGTCCCGGCCTGACCGGACCACCGGCCGCGAGGCGCCCGAACCCAGCTCGCCCGGAGACTGCCACCGGACTCACCGCTGGCAGTCTCCGGGCGGTTGGCCAGCCGTCTGCCCCAGACGGGCTGTGGTGATCAGGCCAGCGCGTTGAGTCGTGCCATGTCGCTGTCGCTGAGCGAGAGCTTGACGGCCTGGAGGTTCTCGGCGAGGTGATCCAGGGACGTGGTGCCGGGGATGGGCAGGATCACCGGGGAGATGTGCAGCAGCCAGGCGAGGGCGACCTGTGCCGGCGTGGCGCCGAGATCCTCGGCGATGGCGGCGATCGGGCTGCCGGGACCGGCGAGCTTTCCGGTGGCGATCGGGAACCATGGGACGAACGCGATGTTGTTGGCGGTCGCGTACTCCAGGACGTCCTGCGACTGGCGGGTGACACGGTTGTAGAGGTTCTGCACGCTCGCGATCGGGGTGATCGCCTGGGCTTCCGTCAACTGGTCCAGGGACACCTCGGAAAGGCCGATGTGGCGGACCTTGCCCTGCTCCTTGAGTTCGGCGAAGGCGCCGAGCTGATCGGCCAGCGGGACCGCAGGGTCGATGCGGTGCAGTTGGATGAGGTCGATCCGGTCGACCTTCAGGTGTCGCAGCGACAGCTCCACCTCCTGTTTGAGGTAGACGGGGTGACCGAGCGGGACGAAGGCGTTGGGGCCGGTACGAACCATACCGGTCTTGGTCGCCACGACCACGCTCGCCGGGTACGGGTACAGGGCATCGGCGATGATCTGCTCGGTGGCTCGCCTACAACTCAACGTCGCCCTGGCGGCCCTACGCAGCGCCTACGAGGAGTGGCAGGTCGATCAACCCTTCGACCGATTCCTTGCCACCGCGCGGGCCTACCTGCAACAACTCGCCGACGGCGTCCACCCCGGCCACCGATAGCCCCGCGACCGCGAGACCTCTTCCACGATCTCGGCCTGCCTGGTCACGGCAGCGCGGTCGACCGCGTACGGCGGGATGTTGGCCCAGTATGCGTCCCAGGTGGTAAAACCGCAGCTCATCCGCGCCGAGACCCCGACGCCCTGGTGTCCAGGCCGATCAGGTCGTAGCCATCCGTGACACGGCTCGGCAGCCGCGTTCTGATGGCGGGTCCCTCTTCGCCGACTCGAAGACACTTTATTGACGACCGTCAGCAGAATCGCTAGCTTATGACAATGACATCTATCGATGTAAGAGTCAGGAGTCGACTCCGAGTCGCGCTCGTCGCGTTGGCTTCCACCGCGCTCGCGGCGACCGCCGGGATCGTGCTCGCTTCACCGGCCACGGCAGCGTCCCTGGTCGAGGTGACCAGCTTCGGAGACAACCCCGGCGGCATGCGGATGCACGTCTACGTCCCGGACTCCCGTCCCAGCAACCCGGCGATCGTCGTGGCGATGCATGGTTGCGGCGGGTCGGGTCCGGGGTTCTACTCCGGCAGCGAGTTCGCCTCGCAGGCCGACCGGTACGGGTTCGTCGTGATCTATCCGACCGCGACCCAGCAGGCGGGCTTCGGCAACTGCTTCGACGTCTGGTCGGCGGCGTCCAAGCGCCGGGGCGGCGGCAGCGATCCAGTGTCGATCATGTCGATGGTGACGTACGTCCAGCGGCAGTACGGCGGTGACCCGAACCGGGTCTACGCGACTGGCAGTTCGTCCGGCGGCATGATGACCAACGCCATGCTCGCGCTCTACCCGGACGTCTTCAAGGCGGGTGCGGCGTTCATGGGGGTGCCGTTCAACTGCTTCGCCAACGCGGCCGACTTCCCGCCCCAGAACAGCCAGTGCGTCAACGGGCGGATGGACCGGACCCCGCAGCAGTGGGGCGACGCCGTCCGCCAGGCGTACCCCGGCTACAGCGGCGCCCGCCCGCGCATCCAGTTGTGGCACGGCACCAACGACACGCTCGTGCCGTACCAACTGCTCCAGGAGGCGGTCGACCAGTGGACCAACGTGCACGGCCTGAGCCTCACGCCAACCTCCACGGACACGCCCCAGTCGAACTGGAACCGCCGGCGCTGGACCAGCGGCGGCGTAACGCCGCTCGAGGCGATCAGCGTCAACGGCGCCGGCCACAGCCTCCCGATGAGCGGCATGGCCCAGGCGGCGGTGCAGTTCTTCGGCCTCACCGGCGGATCGCCGACCCCGAACCCGACCACGGGGACGCCCACCACCCCGCCGACCGTGCCGCCGACGACCGCCCCGCCGTCCACAGGCGGCTGCCGGGTCGGCTACACGGCCAACAGTTGGGCCAACGGATTCACCGCCAGCGTCACGGTCACCAACACCTCGACCGCCGCTGTCAACGGCTGGACCGTGCAGTGGAGCTGGCCGGGCAACCAACAGGTGACGAACGCCTGGAACGCGACGGTCAGCCAGTCCGGCGCCCAGGTGACGGCCCGCAACGTTTCATACAACGCCGCGATCGGGGCCGGGGCGAGCGCCACGTTCGGCTTCCAGGGCACCTACAGCGGAGCGAACCAGGCGCCGATCCAGTTCACGCTGAACGGCGCGGCGTGCAGTCAATGACGACACACGTCGTGCCGACAGCAACAACCACTGTCATATGACGGAGGGGCGGGCGAGTTCGACCAGGCCGGCGCCGAGGACCGTGGCGCCGGCCCGGTCCACGCTCTCGAACCGGTATCCGGGACCGTCCATCCAGACCCGGGTGGTGAGGGTGTCGCCGGGGGCGACGGGCCGGGTGAAGCGGCAGCTCAGCCGCGCCGGTTGGGCCCCAGGGGGGAGCACGGTGTGTCCGGCGACGGCGAGACTGGCCAGGCCGTGCACGATGACGCCGGGCAGCCCGGCGCTGCGGGCGAACTCGTCGTCGAGGTGGATCGGGTTGTGGTCACCGGAAGCGTCGGCGTAGCGGCGGGGCAGGTCGACCGGCAGCGGCGAGGTCGCGGTGCGCAGCGGCGGTCCGGTGGGCGCGTCGGCCGGCAGGGTCGGGGAGGGTGTGCCCAGCCGCAGGTCGGTCGGTACGCCACGGTAGAACTCGGTGACGTACTGCTCGTTCAGGAGCGTGCCGTGGACGTCGTACGTCCGTACTCCGATGGTGGCGACCGTGCCGCTGCGCTTGCCGTGTAGCCCGAGCACAGCGGCCTGGACGGTGATCGTCTCGCCGAGCGGCAGCGGGCGGTGGAAGAAGATGTCCTGTTGGCCGTGCACGACCCGGGCGCGCAGCTCGGCGGGGGCGGCGGCGCAGGCGACCGCGAGGACCAGGTCCATGGCGGGGACGACGGCGTAGACCGGTGAAGGTCCGCCGACGGCGTCGACGTACGCCGCGACGCTGGCCGGGGTGACGTCGAACGGGCGTGGCTCGCTCCAGCGGCCGACGACCGATCCGTCGAGCGACATCATCAGTCGGTCACCTCCACCACCACGGCGCCGGCAGTGTCACCGGCCGCGCACCCGGTGAACAGGCCGCGTCCACCGCCCCGGGCGTGCAGCGCGGCGACGAGTTCGGCGAGCGCGCGCAGGCCGGTCGGCCCCTGCGGATGGCCGTATACCAGGCTGCAACCGTATGGGTTCATCCGGTCCAGCCCGAAGCCGGTCTGCCGGGCGAAGTAGAGGTCGTTGACGGCGAACGGGTTGTGCGTGGTCACCACGTCGATGCCGGTGATGTCGAGGCTGGCGTCGGTGAGCGCGGCGCGGGCGGCCGGCAGTGGCGCTCTGGGCATCCGGGCTCGGTCGGTGCGGGCGAAGCCGACCGCGAGCAGTCGTGCGACGCCGGTACCGCCGCTGAGTTCGCGGGCCCGATCGACCGTGCTGAGTACCGCTCCGGCGGTGCCGTCGCCGGGATGGGTCTGCGATCCGTACGTCACGACGCCGTCCGGCCGGACCGGGGAGAGCGCGGCGAGCCCGTCGGCCGTGGTGTCGTGCACGCCGTGGTCGCCGTCGACCACCACGCCGCCGTGCCGGCCCGGCACGTGTACCTCCACCAGGTGGCCGGGGCGTAGGGCGGCGGATGACCGGTACTGCTCGTGGCGCAGCAGCGTGACGGCGTCGATCTCGGCGCGGGAGTAACCCTCCTCGGCGGCGACGTGCTCGGCGGTGTCGAGCATGGACTGGCCGGTGTTGGGGTCGTGCCGCATCGGGTCGAGCACCCAGTGTTCGGTCCGTGGCGCCGCGCCCGGGCTGCGCTGGGCCGACCAGACCAGCAGCGGGCCGTTGCTGGTGCGGTCGGCGGCCAGCGCGAGCACGGTGCGGTGGGCGCCGAGTTCGACCTGGACGGCGGCGGCCTGCACCACCGCCACCGAGGTGGCACAGGCCTGGGCGATGGTCGGACCGGTGACGGTGTCGAGCCCGAGCCGCGGGGTGATGGTGGTGACGCCGTAGAAGGAGGTCGGCTGCGGCACGGTGGTGCCGAAGGCGACGTGGCCGATCTCGGAGGTCGCGATCCCGCCCCTGGCCAGGGCGCGGGCGGTCACGTCGACCGCGAGGTCCACGCTGGACATCTCGGCGAGCGGGCCCTGCCAGCGGCAGAACGGCGAGGACCAGACCAGGTTGACCGGCATCGCCACGTCGGAGAGCCGCATCACCGGCTCCCGACGAGTTCGGTGGGCTGCGTGCCGAGTCGCATCTCAGCTCATCCCTTCGGCCTGCCCACCGGCGACGGTGAGTACCTGGCCGTGGACGAAGTTCGACCACGGCGAGCAGAGCAGGAAGATGCCGCCGGCCGCCTCCGCCGGGGTGGCGGGCCGGCCCAGCGGGATGCGCGCCGCGGCCTGTTCCCGGACGGCGCCGGGGATGCCCAGCGGGATCCGGTGGTCGCCGTGCTCGAAGGTGCCGGCCTCGGTGGCGTCGGCGGTCAGCCGGGTCTGCACGAATCCGAACGCCACCGCGTTGACGTTGATCCTCAACGGGCCCCACTCCTTGGCGAGCGTCCTGGTGAGGCCGGTCAGGGCCGCCTTGGCGGCGGCGTAGTTGGCCTGGCCGACGTTGCCCATCGTGCCGGCGATCGAGGTCACGTTGACCACCTTGCGGAAGACCTCGCGTCCCTCTGCGGCGTCGCGCTTGGCGGCCTCGCGCAGCACCGGCGCGGCGGCGCGCAGCAGCCGGAACGGCGCGGTGAGGTGGATGTCGAGCATGGCGGCAAGCTGCTCGTCGGTCATCTTGTGGAAGATGCCGTCCCAGGTGTAGCCGGCATTGTTGACCACGATGTCGAGCCGCCCGTATTCGTCGACCGCGCGGGCGACGACCTCGGCCGGCGCCGCCGGCGCGGTCAGGTCGGCCGCGACCGCGACGCCGCGACCGCCGAGCGACCCGACGGTACGGGCGAGGCCGTCACCGTCCAGGTCGACGCAGACCACCCGGGCGCCGTGCTCGGCGAGCAGTTCGGCGGTCGCCCCGCCGATCCCGCGCGCCGCTCCGGTGACCACCGCGACCCGGTCCGCCAACAATCCGCTCATGCCGGCACTCCGCTTCGCTCCGTGCCGCCAGGAGGCACCGTCGCACTGAGCTGGCTGATTCGCTCGCTCACGGCTCTCCTTCCCGCTTCGCCGGGGCGAGCTCCGCCGCCAGCACGTCCTGCCAGGTCTGGCGGGCCGTCACCTTGTCGAACTTGCCGGTCGCCGTCGTCGGCAGCGCGTCGACGAACCGGATGACGTCGGGCAGCCACCAACTCGCCACCCGGGGGCGCAGGTGCGCGACGAGCGTGTCGGCGGTGACCTCGGCGCACCCGACGACGAGCGCGGCGGGCCGTTCGCCCCAGGTCGGATGCGGTACGGCGATGACCATGGCCTGGGCCACCGCCGGGTGGTCCATCAGGTGGTTCTCCAGTTCGATCGAGCTGATCCATTCGCCGCCGGACTTGACCAGATCCTTGGCGCGGTCGAGCAGGTGAAGGTAGCCGTCGCCGTCGACGGTGCCGATGTCGCCGGTGCGCAGCCAGCCGTCCCGGAACCGGGCGGTGTTGGCGTCGTCCTCCGGCTGGTGGTACGACTGGGTGACCCACGGCCCACGTACCTCGATCTCACCGACGGCCCGCCCGTCGTGCGGCAGCACCACACCGTCCGGGTCAACCACCCGCAGTTCCACCCCGGCGGTCGGCACGCCCTGCGTGGCGTGCAGTGCCTGCCGGGACGGTTCCGGCCGGTCCTCCAGGTGCCGGCGGACCATCGTCAGGTTGCCGGACGGCGACATCTCGGTCATGCCCCAGCCCTGCCGCATGGCGACGCCGCGCCGCTGGTAGCGCTGGATCAGCTCCAGCGGGATCGCCGAGCCGCCACAGAGGATCCGGTCCAGGCTGGCCAGATCGTCCGGGCTCGGTGCGAGCTGGTCGACGGCGAGCCAGAAGGTCGGCACCCCGGCCGCGACGGTCACCCGCTCGTCCCTGACGAGGCGTACGACGGTGGCCGGACTGGTGTCGGAACCGGCGAGGACCAGACCGGCCCCGGCCAACGCCGCCGAGTACGGCATACCCCAGGACAGCGCGTGGAAGAGCGGGGTCAGCGGGAGCACGACGTCGCGTTCCCGGATGGCGAACGAGTCGACGAACAGACCGCTCATCGCATGCAGGGTCAGGGACCGGTGCGAGTACACCACGCCCTTCGGACGGCCGGTGGTGCCACCGGTGTAGCAGAGGCACGCCGCGCTCCACTCGTCCACCTCCGCCGGCTCGTCCTCCGGCGCGCTCGCCAGGAGCTGCTCGTAGTCCGTCGCGTCGGCGAAGTCCGGGTGCGGTGCGCCGCCGTCCGGCAGTACGACGTAGTGCCGGACGCCGGGGAGCCGGCCCCGGATCGGCGCGAACTGTCCGGTCAGGGACGCCGCCACGAAGATCACCTGGTCGTCGGCGTGCGTGGCGATCGCTGCCACCTGGTCCGGATGCAGGCGGGTGTTCAGCGGTTGCAGCACCGCTCCGGCCAGCGGCACGCCATAACACAGCTCCAGGTGGGGCAGCCCGTTGCAGGCGTACGTGCCGACCCGGTCGCCCGGGTGGACACCGAGCGCGGTCAGCGCGTTGGCCAGCCGGCGGGCCCGGCCGGCCAGCTCGGGCCAGCGGCACTCGGTCCGGCCCACCTCGGTGTAGCCGACCAGCCGGGCGTGCGGGCCCATCGCGGCTGCCCGGCGCAGCATCATGCCGACGGACAGCGGCATCGAGCCCATGCTGCTCCGCACGCGTCAGCCCTCCGCCGCCCCGGTCCCGGTCAGCAACGCGCGGAGCCGGTCCGGCCACGGACTGCTCAGGCCCGTGTCGGCATCGATCCACACCACGGTCAGCGTTCCCCGGGCCAGTGTCGTGCCGTCCCGGGCCACCGCGAAGGCGTAGCGCAGCGAGGCGCGCCCGACGTGCTCCACCGCCAGGGTGGTCTCGGCGATCTCGCCGAAGTGCAGGGCTGCCAGGTAGTCGACGGTGAGGTTCACCCGGGGCATCCAGCGGGCGTCCGCCGCCGTGACGCCGAGCTGGTCCTGTAGTTCCTTCTCGGCGCTCTCCACGAACCGCAGGACCACTCCGTAGTGCCACCGGTCCGCCGGGTCGGTGTCCGACCACTCGAGACGACGGCGCACGACGGTCGACGCTGGCTCGGCCATCCCGGTCTCCCCGCTGGTCCCTGTAGCTGGTGTCGTCCGGTGCAAACGCGCGGCCCGACGTCGTCGAGCCTGGACCGAGTCTGACTATCTATGTGCCTAGCGTCAAGACTAGTGTCACATATCGCCGGTCCGGCTGGTGTGGGTACGCACCAGCGCGGCGAGGTCGGGGTCGTGCCCGGCGACAACCTGGACCACGCGCTGTTCGGCCAGTCCGGTCAGGCCGTCGTACAGCTCGACGAAGAGCGCCCGGGCCGCCGCCCGGGGCCAGCGCTCCGGCAGTAGCTCGGTCGGCAGCTCCGGGTCGAGGCTCGGCATGGTGCGCCAGTCGTCCATCAGGGCGGTTCGCGCGACGAGGGCCTCGGCAGTGCCGATCCGGCCGGTGCGCCACCGTTGCCGGACCGGCTCGTACGCGGCGAGGATCCGCTCGTATTCGGCGCGCAGGGCGCCCAGGTCCCAGGCGTTGATCGGATGGCCGCCGGTCGGCCCGCCGTCGGCCAGCTCGGCGGTGAGGACGGTGGCCCGGTCGATGTCGAGTTCGGACAGGATCGTCGTCACCTCGGTCACCCGTTCGTGCGGCGAGACCCAGAGGCCGTCGTAGAGCGGGGCGAAGCCGTGCCAGCCGAGCCGGGTGCGCAGGGCGTGCCGCCGGGACCTGTCGTCCTCGGGTACCGAGAACGCGGCCACGGTCCACCGACCGGTCCACGGTGTCCGCTCCGTGCCGAACGACAGGATGTGGCCACGACCCTCGGCGAGCACCCCGGCGGCCCGCTCGCTGAGCGCGTACGAGGTGCGCCGGCCGGACTTCGACTGCTCCAGTAGCCCGCGCCGGGCCAGCCGGCTCAGCGCGGCCCGAGCGCTGACCTCGGTGATTTCGAACTCGCCGAGCAGTGCGACCAGGGCCGCCGAGGGCAGCGGGGCGCGCTGGCCGTACCAGTAGTCGCCGAGCAACGTCAGCAGCAGGTGTTGCGGGCTGCCGCCGGCCTGCACGCGCGGCAGGTCGGCCGGGGGCGACGCGGACTGCATCGACATGCGGCAGACTCTACAGATTCCGCGTCGTCCGACAGCCGCCCAGCCTGCCTCGACCGGCGCCGGGCACACCTGCATGTGCGCACCGAGTGTGCCGGCGGGCCGGATCCCCGCGGTGCTCGCCGTCGCCTGCCCCGGCGGCGCGGACCGCCAGGTGGAGCCGGTCGACGGGGGCGAGAGACGCGCGGCCGGGGTCCCCTATCTCGACTTCCTCGTGCCGGGGCTGATCGCCTCGGAACGAGAACGTTAGGCATGAATGTTGACCGGCGTGCCATAGATGTCTAGCGTCTCCGTAACAGGGCTTTCCCTCGTGGTGGGAGGCAACCGTGCGACGTACCGCCGTATCCGCCGTCGCGCTCGCCGTGGCGGTCGCCACGACCGGCTGTGGCGGCGCCCCGTCCACCGGAGACGGTGCCGGCCCGATCAGGGTCGGCCAGATCGTCTCCCTGACCGGCAACTACGCACCGCTCGGCACGGAGAACGAGAAGTCCGTGGCGCTCGCGGTCGAGCAGATCAACGCGGCCGGCGGGGTGCTCGGCCGTACGGTGGAGCTGATCGTCCGCGACGACAAGAGCCAGCCCGACCAGTCGGTGCTGGCCTTCAACGACCTCAAGGGCCGTGACGTCGCCGCTGTGATCGGCTCACCCTTCTCCAACTCCGCCCTGGCCACCATCCCGCTGGTCAACCGGGAGAAGATCCCGTACGTCTCGCTTACCCCGGCCGACGAGCAGGTCGACCCGGTGCACCCGTACGTCTTCGTCGTGCCGGCCACCTCGGGGACCTATGCGGACCGGATCCTTCAGTACCTCAGGGCGCAGGCCATCACCAGGATCGCCGTCGCGTACGACGGCCGCAGCTCCTACGCCAAGGCCGGCTTCGACGGCACCCGGGAGAAGGCGTCCGGCTACGGCGTCACCCTCACCGCCAGCCCGGAATTCCAGACCACCACCACCGAGTTCTCGGCTGTCTTCAACCAGGTGCGCTCCTCGGCGGCGCAGGCGCTCGTCGTCTGGGCCACCGGCGCTCCCGGCGTGGCGCTGGCCAAGCAGTACGCCACCGCCGGCCTCGACGTGCCGGTGGTCTTCACCGGGGCACAGGCCAGCAGGCTCTGGCTGGACCCGGTCGGCCCGGCCGCCGAAGGCGCGGTGGTGGCCAGCTCGATCGGCGTGGTCGGCGACACCCTCCCCGACGGTGCGCAGAAGCAGGCGATCGATGAACTGGCCGGTGCGTTCCGCGGCAAGTACGGGTATCCGCCACCCCAGTTCGCCCAGGACGGCTACAGCGGGGTACGACTGCTCGTCGCCGCGATCGAGAAGGCCGGCGGCACCGACCGGGAACAGATCCGGGACGCTCTGGAAGGGCTGACGGTGACGACACCGAACGGCACCTACACCTACAGTGCTACCGACCACGCCGGCCTCAAGGCCGACTACATCTCCGTCAACACCGTGCGGGGCGGCGCGTTCGTCCCCACCGACTGGGCGCGGGAGCAGCTCGCCGCGGTGGCGGGCAAGTGACCGAGCCGCTGCTGCGGGTCGACGGTGTGTCGCACGCCTTCGGCGGGGTGTACGCCGTGCGGGAGGTCGACATCGACGTCGCGTACGGAGAACTGCGGGCCGTCATCGGGCCGAACGGCGCCGGCAAGTCCACCCTGTTCAACCTGGTCGGCGGCCAGTTGGCGGTGCGTACCGGCGCGATCGTGCTCGCCGGCACGCGGGTGGACCGGCTGCCGGCCCACCGTCGGGCCCGGCTCGGGATCGGTGTCGTCTTCCAGGGCGCCCGGATCTTCCGCGGCATGACGGCGCTGGAGAACGCGATGGTCGGCGCGCACGCCGTCACCGGAGGAGGCTTTGCCGGCGCCGTGTTCCGACTGCCGGTGCACCGCCGGGAGGAGCGGGAGATCCGCCAGAGCGCCCGGGAGGCGTTGGCCCGGGTCGGCCTCGCGGGCTGGGCCGACCGGCCGGCGGAGTCGCTGCCGCTGGGGCAGCAGCGCGCACTCCAGGTGGCCCGCGCGCTCTGCGGCCGACCCCGCCTGCTCCTGCTCGACGAGCCCGCGGCCGGCCTGCGCGCGGCTGAGCGGGACGCACTGGCCCGACTCTTCGAGGAGCTGAAGACGAGCGGCCTGACGATGGTGGTCATCGAGCACGACGTCGCGTTCGTGACCCGGCTGGCCGACCGGGTCACCGTGCTCGACCTCGGCCGGGTGATCGCCGAGGGCACCCCGGCCACGGTCCGGGCCGATCCGGCGGTCGTCGCCGCGTACCTCGGGACAGGGGTGCACGCGTGATCGACGTTGTCGACCTCACCGTCCGGTACGGCGTCGCTGTCGCGCTACACGCGGTCAACCTCACCGTGGCGGAGGGGGAGATGGTGGCGCTGATCGGGCCGAACGGCGCGGGAAAGTCCACACTGGTCAACACGCTCTCCGGGATCCAGCGACCGGCCGGTGGCACGGTGTCGATCTCCGGCCGGCTGGCCCATGTGCCGGAGGGACGCCAGGTCTTTCCCGACCTGACCGTCGACGACAACCTCCGGCTCGGCGGCTGGCGTATCCGCAACCGCGACACCGGCCCGATCTACGAGATCCTGCCCGGCCTGACCCCGCTGCGTCGACGCCGCGCCGGTCGGCTCTCCGGCGGGGAACAGCAGATGGTGGCCGTCGGTCGGGCGCTGATGGCCCGGCCGGAGGTACTGGCGGTCGACGAGCTCTCCCTCGGCCTCGCCCCGCTCGTCGTCGCCGACCTGGTGCGGCACCTGCGGGAGCTGAACGCCGATCACGGTCTCGCCGTGCTCCTCATCGAGCAGAACGCCCGACTCGCCCTCGACCTGTGCAGTCGGGGATACGTGCTGGAGGCGGGCCGGGTCGTCGCCGCCGGGACCGCGGCGGAACTGGCCGCCAGCCCACGGGTGGCCGACGCCTATCTGGGAGTGGCCGGGTGAGGGAGTTCCTCCAGTACCTGATCACCGGCGTCGGCAGCGGATGCGTGTTCGCGCTCGTCGGCAGCGGTCTCGTCGTCGTCCACCGAGTCACCCGGGTGGTCAACTTCGCCCAGGGCTCGTTCGCGGTGATCGCCGCGATGACCGCGTCGACACTGCTGGCCAGCGGGCTTCCGCACGGCCTGGCCGAGGCGTCCGCCGTGGCGGTCGGTGCCGGTGCCGGGCTGCTCGTCGGGCTGGTCGCGATCGGCAGGCCGGGTACGCCGCCCGGCGCGTCACTGATCATCACGCTCGGGCTGGCCGTCTTCGCATACGCGGTCGAGGTGCTGATCTGGGGTGACCAGCCTCGGTCGTTCGCCGGTGTGCCCGGTGCGGTCGAGTTCGGTGGCGTCCGCTTCCAGGCGCATTACCTGCTCATCATCGGCGCGACGGCCGTCGTCTTCGCCGGCACGGCCGCGCTGTTCGCGCGCACCGACATCGGCCGGGCGCTGTCGGCCTGCGCTTCCAACCCGTACGCCGCGAGAGTCGTCGGCATCGACATCGTCCGAATGGGGCTGCTGTCCTTCGGCATCGGCGGTGCGCTCGGCGGGCTCGCCGGAGTGCTCGTCACGCCGATCCAGCTCGTCACCTTCGACTACGACGTCACGCTGATCGTCGGCGGCTTCGCCGCCGCCGTCTTCGGCGGGCTCATGCGGCCGTTGCACACCCTCGTCGGTGGACTGCTGCTGGGTGTGGCCCAGTCCTTCGTCGCCGGTTACGGCAACGCCGCGTACCAGATGGAGGTGGCGCTGGTGCTGCTGCTCGCCGTGATGATGAGGCAAGCCGCGCGGGCGCCGGCGGCCGAGCAGGAGCCGGCCTGATGGCGCGGCGGGCGCCGGCGGTGGCGGTGGGAGTGGGCACGCTCGCCCTGCCACCGCTGCTCTCCGGCAGCCACCTGACCGTCTACATCCTGCTCGGCCTCGCCGTGATGGTCACGGTCGGGCTGTCGTTGCTGATGGGGTACGCCGGCCAGGTCTCCCTCGGGCAGGCGTCCTTCTACGCGATCGGCGGCTACACGGCCGGCCTGCTCAGCGTGCACAGCCTGCCACCGGTGCTCGGCCTGCTCGCCGCGCCACTGGTCTCCGCCGCGTTCGCGGTCGTCGTGGGGATACCGCTGCTGCGGCTGCGGGGTCACCACCTCGCCTTCGCCACCCTCGCCATGCAGCTGATCCTGCTGTCCCTGGTCGCCCGGGCGGACTGGGCCGGCGGTGCCATCGGCCTTCAGGGCATCCCACGGCTGTCGGTCGGCGGCTACGAGTTCGCCGACGACATCTCCTACGCCTACCTGGTCTGGGCCGCCGTCGTGCTCACCCTGCTGGTGGCCCGCAACATCGTCGCCTCCCGGCCCGGCCGTGGCCTGCGGGCACTGGCCAGCGGCGAGACCGCCGCGGCGGCCAGCGGCGTGCCGGTGGGGCGCTACCGGCTCGCCGTCTTCGCGCTGTCCGCCGCGTTCGCCGGTCTGGCTGGCGGCATCTACGCCTTCTATCTCGGCTATCTCGCGCCGGGCTCGTTCCCGGTGCTGCTCTCCATCGAGTACGTGGTGATGGCCGTCGTCGGCGGGCTCGGCACCCTGTGGGGCGCCCTCGTCGGTGCCACCGCGATCATTCTGCTCGTCCAGGTGCTCAACACCCTCGGCACCCAGCCCGGCATGCCCGGCTACGCGCCGAGCGTGCTGTCCTACGCCGTCTACGCGGTCCTGCTCGTGCTGGTCGTGATCTTCCTGCCGCACGGCATCGTGCCGGCGGTACGCGCCCGGTTGACGCGGAGGGCGTCGAGCGGCGCGGTGTGACACCGGGAAGTGCATCGATGGACGAATATCGATGTGATCGGTAACATGCTCTGCTGTGCCATGAAACGCAAGGTGAAATCTCGGCGAGTCGAATACGCGTGTTGCGCGGCCTGCCGAGGGTCACCGGGCCGTGCCAACCGTCTCCTTTCCGTCGCGTACGGGAGAACGGCGAATCGTGCTCGACTCGCACCGCTCCCGTCGCCGGGTTGACCGTCCGCTGGGGCAGTGGCTGTCGTCGAAACGGCTCCGCCCCGCCCGGCCCTCGTCCGTGGGCAAGCCAGCCGTCGGGTGGAGTTGCGCAGGGCCGGTCGGTGAAGTGGGGCGGTCCACGACCGCGTGTCACCGGCTCTCGTGACAAAAAGTTGCTGTGATGTTTCTCTTTCTTCGCTTCGTGATGGTCAGCGGAAAAGTGTTATGAACCGGGATCGTGGAGAGTCCGCGCCCGGCGCAGACGCTGTGTTGGTCATGTTTCGGCCGCGCACCTCTTGAAGGCGACGAAACAATCTGGCAATCTTCCCTGCACCGGTATCAGCGCTCCTCCCCTTCCCGCCTATGGGGTTGGGATGTCGGGGGCTACCGATGTTAGCGTTCACATGGCCGGGTGTTCGGTGATCGTTAGGAGTGGGATGCGGATCCGTGCGGCTGTGCTGCGGGTGCTGACGCCGATGACCGGCGGGTCGTCGCCGGCCGGCGTGGCAAGGGTGGACGAGCGTGCCCGGGGCCGGGTCGAGGCCCGACCACGGCGACTGCCCGGGTCGGTCGTCGGCACCGGGTTCCTGAAACTCGCCGTGGCACTACAACGGGTGGGAGCGACGGTGCTGCCCGGCGGCTCGGGCCGGCGCGGCCTCTCGCTGGCCATGGTGGGCGTGCTGCTGTGCACCGGTCTCCTCTCCGTCGGTGGCCAGGCGAACGCCGGCGCCTCCTGGTCGCCCAAGCCGGGCTACACGTCGACCGACACCGGCGACGGCAGGTATTCGGTTCCGCTGCTTCGCTCCGACGTTCCGGACATCAGTGTGGAGCGGGTCCCGGCAGCCGAGAACGACGAGGGTCGGGACATCTACTACATGATCAGCACGACGATGCACCTGAGTCCGGGTGCGCCGATCATGAAGTCCTACGATCTCGTCAACTGGTCGATCGTCAACTACGTGTTCGATCGGGCGAGCATCGGAGACTCCTTCTCGCTGCGCAACGGCCAGAACTCGTACGGCCAGGGCCAGTGGGCATCTTCGCTGCGCTATCACAACGGCGTGTTCTACGTGGCGTTCAACACCAACAACCTCGGCGGCGCGTACATCTACCGCACGGACGACATCGAGGATGGCGCGTGGCGGCGCACCGCCCTGGGGCGCGGTCTCCATGACCCGTCACTCTTCTTCGACGTCGACGGAACGCCGTACGTCTTCTACGGTTCGGGCGGCACGAGCGCTGTGCGCCTCAACGCCGACCTGACCGCCATCGAGCAGGACTACCGGAACATCTTCACGGCGGCCGACTACGCGGGCCAGCCGTTCATCGGCGGGCTGTTCGAGGGCGCGCAGTTCTACCACATCGACGGCTACTACTACGCGGTCATCATCACCTGGCCGTCCGGGCAGGGCCGTCAGGTGGTCATGTTCCGCTCGCCGGACCTGCTCGGCCGCTACACGTCGGCGGGGGGCGTGAACACCTACGAGGCGCGCGGGGTGCTCAACTCGAACGGGTTCGCGCAGGGCAGCCTCGTGCCGATCTCGGGCGAGGGCGGCGGGACCGACTGGTACGGCATGTTCTTCCGCGACACGTTCCCGGTCGGACGTATCCCGGCACTCATTCCCGCCAGGTGGCAGGACGGGTGGCCGACGTTCGGCGACAACGGGGTGGTGCCGGTGAACGGACTGTTCGACAAGCCGATCGAGCTGCGCCCGGCGGAGGAACCCGTCGAGCGTCAGCGGAGCGTCGTCGTCTCGGACGACTTCTCCAACGACGCGCCGCACAAGGCGTACCTGGAGGAGGAGTGGGCGATCCCGGAGCCGCCGGACGTCGACGAGTCGCTCATCGGTGTCGAGTTGCTGGCCAACCCTGGTTTCGAGTCCGGAGCGGTCGACCCGTGGGGTGCGCAGTTCGGTGCGGCGCTCGGCTTGGACGAGGTCGACCCGGCCGCCGGCTCGGCCGCGTTGAGGGTGGGCGACCGCACGGTCAACGGCTCCGGCCCGAACCAACTCGTGAACGGGAAGATGCAGCACGGCGTGACCTACACCGTGTCGGCGAAGCTCAAATACACGTCAGGGCCGAGCAGTGTGCGGTTCAACCTCGCCGCCGACTGGGGCTCCGGCGTGCAGGTGATGGCGTCCGGAAACGTGCCGGTGGGGCAGTGGACGACGGTGTCGGGCCAGTACACCGTCCCGGCGACGGCAAACCTCGACAGTTTCACGTTCGCGGTGGAGACCCCGTGGGCGGATCCGCAACCGTCGTCGTCGAGCGTCGAGTACCTGATCGACGAGGTCTCGATCATCGGGCAGCCGGTGACGGCCGAGCAGCCGGCCGCAGAGGAGATCGTCTCCAACGGGTCGCGGCTGGACATGGCGTGGCAGTGGAACCACGCGCCCGACAATCGGTACTGGTCGCTCACCGACCGCGACGGCTGGCTACGGCTGACCACCGGCAAGGTCGTCACCGGCCAGTACATCTATACGAAACTGTCCAACCGGTCCGAGCTGACATGGTTCGAGGAGGCCAGGAACACCCTGTCGCAGCGTACCTTCGGACCCCGGCAGTCGGTCGAGACCAAGATGGACATCGCTGGCATGAAGAACGGCGACGTCGCCGGCCTGGCCGCCTACAACCGCGGATTCTCGTACGTCGCGGTCAAGCGCGCCGGGGACACGTTCACGCTGGGCGTCGTCAACCGAGGGCAGCCCTTCGCGGTCGACCTCGACCAGGCGACGATCGAGAACTTCCTGCCGGGTACGACGGTGCCGTTGGGGGACGCGACCGAGGTGTACGTGAAGGCGGATCTCGACTTCGCGTCACCGACGGGCCAGCTCTGGACGACGTTCCACTACAGCCTCGACGGGCTGACGTGGCGCCAGTTGGGCGGTCGCGTCGGCCCCCAGACCCTGGACGGCAGCCTCGCGCACTTCATGGGACACCGGGTCGGCCTGTTCAACTACGCGACGTTGGCGACGGGCGGGCGGGTCGACTTCGACTACTACCTGCTTAGCGACATCCTGACCGCGCAGGGCCAGGAGCTGGACAGCAGCGAACTCGACGCGGCCGTAGCGCACGCGGAGACGCTCCGCGAGGCCGACTACCCAGCGGACGCCTGGACCGCGATGCAGACCGCCCTCGCCGCCGCGAAGACGGCACGCGCCGGTGACTTCGGCACCCAGAACCAGATCGACGCGCCGGAGCGGGCACTCAGCTACGAGCTGGCCCGGCTCGGCATGCTCAGGGCCGCTGCCGGGTTGCCCGTCACGGTGACCGTGCAGGCGCGGTGTCTCGCCGGTCGGGCGTACGTGGCCGTGCAGGCGCGCAACGACCACGACACGCCGGTGGACATCGTGCTGGAGACCGGGTACGGCGTGCGGTCGTTCGAGGGCGTCGCGCCGGGCGCGAGCGCCTACCAGTCCTTCGGTACCCGGGCGACCTCGGTCGAGGCCGGGTCGGCGACCGTTCGGGTCACCGGGAGCATCGAGGGCGAGGACGTGACGACCGTACGGACCGGAGAACATCCCGGCATCGACTGCGCCGGATAACCGGCCGCCACCGTGGACCGTTCCGGCCGGCTCCGGTCACGGCCTCGCGGGACGGCCGCGCCCCGACTCCGCCCCACGCCGCTCCGAGTGGTCCGCCTCCGTCCCGGCCCGCCCCCAACCGGCCGGGACGACTGAGACTCCAGTTGCCAGTCAGAGATCAAGGAGGGTGTCACTTGAAACAGCGCTTGCGAACGGCGACGCGGCGACGGTTCGCCGCTATCGCCACCGTCGGCGTCGTGCTGGCCGCCGCACCGGTTGCCACGCCGGTGCCCGTCCAGGCCGCCGAACAGAATCTCATCCTGAACGGCGGGTTCGAAGACGGTCTCGCCAACTGGTTCGTCAACAACGGCAACGCCAACGACAGCGCCACCCTCTCGACCACGACGGACGCCCACTCCGGTGCGGGCGCGGCACTCGTCACCAACCGGACGACGACCGGATCCGGCCCGATGCAGGACCTCAGCGGCAAGGTGCAGGCAGGACAGACGTACACCCTCAGCGCCCGGATCAAGTACGAGAACCCGAACTCGCCCGGGACGAAGCAGTTCTTCGCCACCATGCACTACGGCGGTGGCACCTACACCAACCTGGTGAGCACGGTGGCGACGCGCGGCCAGTGGGCGCAGTTCAGCGGCACGTTCACGATCCCGGCCGGACAGGGTGTGTCGACGGCACGCCTCTTCTTCGAGACGCCGTGGACGAGCACCCCGTCCTCGGAACCGAACCTCCACCTGATGGACTTCACGCTCGACGACGTGTCGGTGACCGGCGCTCCGCCGCCTCCGGCACCATCGAAGACCATCGAGGTCGTCGGTAAGCTGCCCGGAGAGCACAACCCCCTGATCGGGCACAAGTTCGGCGCCGACGGGTTCGGCTTCGTGCACGACGGCCGGGTCTACATGTACCTGACCAACGACACCCAGGGTTATGCACCCGACCCGGTCACCGGCATCTCGCCACAGATCAACTACGGCGACATCAACCGGATCACGGTGATCTCCTCCGAGGACCTCGTGAACTGGACGGACCACGGCGAGGTCCAGGTCGCTGGACCGAACGGCGTGGCACCGTTCACCAACAACTCCTGGGCGCCTGGCATGGCCAGGCAGGTCGTGGCCGGGGAGGAGAAGTTCTTCCTGTACTACGCCAACGGCGGCGGTTCGAGCAACGTGATCACGGGTGGGTCGCCGCTCGGCCCGTGGGTCAGCGAGCGCACCAGCACCCTGATCAACGGTGGCACTCCCGGTGCCGAGGATGTCGCGTGGAAGTTCGACCCCGCTCCGCTGGTGGACGACGACGGCGAGGAATATCTCTACTTCGGGGGCGGTCCGGCGTCGACGAGCATGCCGCCGGCCGAGCGCTTCAACAACCCGAAGAACCTCCGGGCGATCGCACTCGGCGACGACATGGTCTCCACCGAGGGATCGGCCGTGGTGGTCGACGCCCCGGTCGCCTTCGAGGCGGGCCACGTCTTCAAGCGCGAGGGCAGGTACTACTTCTCGTACTCCTCGCACTTCGGCGGGAACGACTTCGGCGGCAACCAGACGCCGCTCCCCGGCTATCCCGGCGCCGGTCAGATCGGCTACATGATCTCCGACGACCCGATGTCGTGGCCGAAGGAAACCTACGCGGGCGTGCTGTTCCCGAACCAGTCGCAGTTCTTCGGCGCCGGCACCGGTGGCAACAACCACCAGTCGGTGTTCGAGTTCGAGGGCAGGTTCTACTTCACGTACCACGCGCCGACGCTGAACAAGCGCATCAACGGAAACACCACCCAGGGGTACCGCAGCCCGCACCTCCAGGAGCTGACCTTCAACCCGGACGGCACCATCCAGCAGGTCGTGGGCACGTACGCCGGCGTGGAGCAGGTCAGGAACTTCGACCCGTTCCGGGTGTTCGAGGCGGAGACCCTCGGCTGGAGCAAGGGCATCGCGACCGCGAAGGTCGACGGCGGGTCGGCGCAGTTCGGCGCGGAAGCACCGAACCTGGTGGTCCGGGACGTCGACGACGGCGACTGGACGGGACTGTCCTCCGTGGACTTCGGTGACGCCGGTGCCCGGAGCGTGACGGCGAAGCTGCGCGCGCTGGCCGCAGGCGCCCGGATCGAGGTGCGGCTGGACGATCCCGCGGGTCCGGTGGTCGGCACCATCCCGGCCGGCACGCCGACCACCGAGTGGGCCGAGGTGACCGCCGAGCTCGAGGGCGTCAGCGGCGTACACGACGTCTACTTCAGCTACCACGGCCCGGCCGGTGAGGATCTTTTCGAGATCGACTCCTGGTCCTTCGCGGCGACGGGTACCCAGCCCGAGTTGCCCGTCACCGCCACCGTCCAGGCACGATGCCTCGCCGGTAAGGCGTACGTCGCCGTGCAGGCGCGCAACGACCACGACGCGCCGGTGGACATCGCCCTGGAGACCGCGTACGGCACGCGCTCGTTCCCGGATGTCGCCCCGGATGCGAACGCCTACCAGGCGTTCGGTACCCGGGCGACCTCGGTCGCGGCCGGGTCGGCGACCGTCCGGGTCACCGGGAGCGTCGACGGCGAGGACGTGACGACCGTCCGGACCGTGGCACACCCCGGTGTCGACTGCACCGGATGACCCTGACAACCCCGATCAACCACCTCGCCGGCAACAACGGCTGACAACGGAGGAGCGAATGAATACACGGAAACGCCGGCACCTGCTCGCGGCCTGCGCCGCCGGTGCCGTCCTGGCCGGGACGACGGTGCTGCCCTCGCCCGCCGTGGCCGAGCCCGGCGACGACACCGACGTGCAGGTGACGGTCGAGATCGACGAGATCCACGAACCAGGCGTGCTCGCCATGTCCATCGCGGGTGACGCCGTCGCGCTGTCCGAGGACGGCTCGACCCTGCTGGTCCGCCAATTCGTCGGCACCCTGCCGACCGTGACGGTCACCGACACCCGCAGGCCGGACGAGGTGCCCGACGGGGCCGCCTGGGCGGTGTTGGGCAGCGCGACCGATTTTGTCGGTGCCGCTGGTCAGACACCGATCAGCGCCGGCCACCTGGGCTGGAAGCCGCGCCTGCTCGACGGCGGCGACACCGGCCTGGTCACCGAAGGCGAGGAGGTCGTGACCGTCCTCGACGAGGAGACCCAGCCCGGCAACAACGTCGGCCTGGTCGACCAGGAGTTGCTGGTGTCGACGTTCGACTCCGAAGCCGTCGCCGGTGACGCGTACTCGGTCAACGCCGACCTGTACCTGCGCACCCCGGCGGAGGTGGCCGCTGGCGAGTACGCCTCGGTGCTCACCCTCTCATTGTTCGAGTAGTGGCCGGGCGGGGTCCGCGCGGGCCCCGCCCAGTCCCGATCGGGAGACCTGCCACCGGCGCCGCACGGCGACCGGGAGCGACAACGGCCTCGACGGTGGCCACCACGTCCGCGCCCGGCACCACGTCGGTGCGATCGCCGGCTCGTACCGCCCGGACGAACTCGGACAGTTCCCGTCGCAGGGCCTCGTCCGTCCCGTGCGGCACGGTCTGCCAGCCAGCGCCGGTACGGCGCCGTAACGACTCCGCCGTCCACTCGAACCGGGCTCCGGATCGAGTGTCGATCTCGACCACCCACCGTGGGACACCGAGCCTGCTCGCCTGCACCGTGGCGCACAACCCGGTCTCCCACCGCAGCTCGGCTCGGTGACCGTCCGTCCACGGCCGGGGCCGCACCACCTCCGGCGGGCCGCCCGCGAGCCGGTGGACGATGCTCACCGGGTGCGGCAACAGCTCCCAACCCGGGTCGTGATCCAGCGGCACCGGCCGCCGCCAGCTCGCCCGGATCGACGTCGGCGACTGTGTCGCCACCTCCGCCGTCAGGGCGGCGAAGGCGGGGTGGTGCAGGAACGTATGCCCGGTACGCAGGACGAGCGCGCGAGCGTGCGCCGTCCGCGCCAGCTCTCGCGCGGCGCGGGTGGACGTGCACAGCGGCTTCTCGGCGAGGACGTGCTTACCCGCCGCCAGGCACCGGCCGACCACCTCCTGGTGCGTCGCGGTCGGCGTGGCGACCACCACCGCCCCGATCCCGGTGTCACCGAGCACCTCGGCCAGGCTGACCGTGGCGTCCCGGCCGTCGCGGGTCACGGACACCGGCGTGATCCCCTCCAGCTCCGACAGCACCCTCAGCAGCTTCCGGCCCCACCGGCCGACTCCCACCAGCCCCACCTTCATCGCGACATCAGCTCCACAAGCTCGTCGGCTGCGGTGACACAGGTCGTGAGCTTGCCCGAGAAGATGCTGAAGACCTGCGAGTCGTGCCGCTCGACCAGCGTCGGCCGGGTGTCGGTCCGGGCCACGCCGGGCAGCGTCGTGCGTACCACGAGCCGGGATCGCACCAGACGCGCCTGGTCGAATCCGATCAGGAACTCCCGGCCGGTCTCCACCAGCCGGCGCAGCGTGCCGGCGGCCGTCGACCGGCGGTGCGCGTCGGTGTTGGACAGCGAGCAGACGACCGCAGTCTCCTCCGTATGGTGCATTTCGGTGACGTGTCCGATGACGTGATGACCGCTGCGCCCGCAGGGATCGAGGGACGGGAAGTTCCCGTCCATCACCAGACAGCTCACCCCCTGGTACGCCTCCGGTAGCTGGACGCAGAGCAGTTCGGCCAACTGGTAGCGGTAGGGCCGGCCGACGAAGCCCGCCTCGGCGAGGAGGGTGTTGTTGGCGGAGTAGCCGGCCAGCACCACCCGCTCGTTCCCACCCACCGAGGACCACTCGAAGTGGGTTCCGGTGCGCGTCCGCACGCCGCTGTCTCTCAGCAGCGCCCAGCATCTGTGGCGCAGGCGTGGCAGATCGATCGCCCCCTCCGCCACCCGTACGCAGCTCTGGACGGCGTCGGGGCGCAGGACGGGCGCGAAGTCGTGGCGCCACGTCAGTCCCATGGCCGTCACGGCCCGCAGGTATTCCGCTGCGGTCAACCGGGTCCGGCTGTTGGCCACCGCGTAGTAGTGCGCGTGGTGGTCGATGATCGCGTCGCCGAACAGCCGCCGGAAGTCGCGTTCGGCCGCGAGACAGGCGGCTGCGGTCTCCGGGCTGCGCGGATAGTGGAAGCCCTTGTGCAGCCGGTACTGGTTGGTGCCGCTGGCGCCGTCGAGCAGGTCCGGCGCCTGCTCCACGAGGGTGACCGACCAGCCGGCCCGGGCGAGCGCCCGCGCCGCGGTCACTCCGAACAGCCCGCCGCCGACCACGGTCACCCGGTCCCGCTCCGGCCGGCTCATCCGCCGCGTCCGTGCGCGCCGCGCAGCGCGGTCAGCAGGTCGGCCACGGCCGGGAGGTCCCGGACACTGCCGAGGTATCCGCGGGGTGGCCGGGTGGGCGGCGCTCCCCGTCCGGAGCGTACGTGCAGTGACCAGCATCCCGCCGCAGCGGCGGCGGCGAGGTCGGACTCGTGGTCGCCGACCAGCAGCGCCTCGCCCGGCGCGACGCCGAGGTGTCGCAGCGCCGCCCGTACCAGGCCGGGTCTGGGCTTGCGGCATTCGCACCCGTCCGCCGGCAGGTGCGGGCAGTGCAGGATGAGTGGTCGGGGTACGCCGAGCGCGGCGAGGCCGTCGGCCAGCCGGGCGTGGATGGCGTCGAGGGTCGCCTCGGGCAGGAGGCCACGACCCACTGCGGACTGGTTGGTCACCACCGCGAGGGCGAGGCCGGCCGCGCTGATCCGCGCACACGCCGCCGGTGCGCCGGCCGTCCAGACGAAGTCCTCGATCCGGGTGACGTAGTCCTCCCGGTTCTCGTTCAGGACGCCGTCGCGGTCGAGGATCACCAGCTTCAGTCCGCCGAGTGCGTCATGCATCGGCGACGACGTGTGCGTCGACCCGGCGTAGCATCCGCACCGCGATATGGCCGACGGTCAGGTGCAGGTCCTCGCTGAGCCCGTAGTCACCCTGGCCGAGCAGAACGAAGTGGTCGCTGGCGGTCGACAGTGGACTCGGCTGACCGACCAGTGCCAGGACGGTCATGTCGAGGTCGCGTGCGCGTCGGGCCGCGGCCAGGACGTTGGCCGACCGCCCGCTCACGCTTATCGCCAGGAGCACGTCCCCGGGCGCGCCGAGCGCGGCGACCTGCGTCGCGAACACATCCTCATAGGACACGTCATTGGCGATCGCGGTGAGCCGGGCCAGGTTGTCCACAAGAGACACCACCGTGCCGGCCGGACGGCCACTGTGTGCCATCGCGGCGGTGAGGTCGGCGGACATGTGGCTGGCCGTGGTCGCGCTGCCGCCGTTGCCCGCGACGAGCACCCGCCGTCCGCTCTCCAGGGCGCCGACGAGCGTGCACAGAACCGCCGACAGCCGCTCGCGGTCCACCTGATCGACGGACTTGCGCAACTCGCCGAGGTAGTTGTCGGCGGCCGTGCGCGCACGGTGCGAGACGGTCGGGTCTGCCGAACCCGATGTCCCGGGCGCGACGGATTGACGTCGATCAAGCCGATTCACCGCAGATCCCTTCTGTGGGCGGCGCTAGGGTGGCCGCTATGCGTCGTCAGCAGGAGGAGTCGATCAGGCTCGCCCGCGCTCCGCTGCGGGTGTCGCTCGCCCGCGCTCCGCTGCGGGTGTCGCTCGCCGGCGGGGGGACAGATCTGCCGAGCTACGCGCGGCGGCAGGGCGGGCTCGTGGTCAGCCTGGCCATCAACCGGTACGTGGCGGTGACGGTGTTTCCGCGCAGTTTCGACGGCCGGGTGTACGCGCGGTGGGAGCGGGACGAGCGGGTCGACCACGTCACCGCGCTGACGAACGACTTCGCCCGGGCCGCCTTCCGGCGCAGCGGCCCGGTGCCGGCGGCCCAGCTGGCGTCGTTCAGCGACGCGCCGAGTGGCACCGGGCTCGGCGGCTCCGCGGCCTTCACCGTCGCGCTGCTGCACGCGCTGCGACCGCCCGGGAAGGTCGACCCCCGGGAGTTGGCCGAGGAGGCCAGCGCGGTGGAGATGGCCGACCTGGGCCGGCCGGTCGGCAAGCACGACCACTACATGGCGTCGTACGGCGGCATCCGGGCGCTGCACATCGACCGAGATCTCGCCGTCGAGGTGGACGACCTGCCGGCCGGCCCGGTCCTGCGCCGTTATCTGAGCGACAATCTGCTGCTGTTCTACACCGGGGTCAGCCGGGACGCCGGCACGGTCCTCGCCGCCCAGCATCTGCGCACAGTCCGTGGCGACGAGTCGACGGTCGGGGCGCTGTGCGAGATCCACGACCTGGCCCACGAGATGGCACGGGCGGTCCGGGCCGATCGGGTCGGCGAGATCGGGCCGATGCTGCACCGCCACTGGGAGCTCAAGCGGCGCCTCAGCCCCAGCGTCAGCACACCGGCGATCGACGAGCTGTACGAGTCCGCCCGCGCCGCCGGCGCCGACGGCGGCAAGTTGCTCGGCGGCGGTGGCGGCGGATTCCTCCTGGTCAGCGTCCCGGACGCCGCAACGGCCGGGGTGCGCGCGGCGATGGCGCGGCGAGGCGTCACGGAGCTGCGCTTCGCGCTGGACGAAGCGGGATCGAAGGCCACCGCCCTGCCGGCCTGACACCGTGCGGGCGCCGCTGCCCACGCTCACCCCGCACCGGTGCCGAAGGTCAGCCGGCTCACCGCGCTGCCTGCCGCGTCGAAGACCAGATACAGCGTGCGGACACCGTCCGCGCCGGTCAGCGTGGCGGAGACGGTGTGCCAGTCGCCCCGGCCGCCCGGGCCGGGAACCGGCAACCGGCCGATGACCGGGCCGGTCGACGGGTCGTCCAACCGGAGCGTCAGATGGCCGCCGGCCGCCTCCGGGCGCAGGGCGCTGAGGCGGGCGGTCACCGTGCCGACGGCGCCTACTCCGAAGTCCACCGCCCGGAAACAGGTCCACGCGCCGGGCGCGGTCCCGCTGACGGCGTCGGCGCCGTCCGGCTCCTCGTGCGTCAGGACCGTGTCCCGGTACTCGTCGTGGTTGGCCGCCTCGAACGGTGCGCGCAGCGGGTCCCGGGGCCCGATCTCCCGTCCCCGTACGGTGAAAACCGCGCTCAGCTCGGTCGCGGCGCTGGACCGACCGACCAGCACGCGGTAGGTGCCCGACTCGACGACGGGCTCGGCGCGGCGCACGTCCCAGTACGCCAGGTCCGCCCCGTGCAGCGTGAAGCCGACGTCCTGACTCTCGCCGGGTGCGAGGGTGACCCGCGCGAAGCCGTGCAGCTGCCGCAGCGGTCGCTTGGCTTGTGACCCCTCCTGCCGGACGTAGAGCTGGACCACCTCGGTGCCGGGCCGGTCCCCGGTGTTCGCCACCCGCGCGGTGACCTGCACGTCTCCGGTCGCCTCGATCGCGCCGGCCGACAGGCGCAGGTCGGTGTAGGCGAAGGTGGTGTAGCTGAGGCCGAACCCGAACGGGTAGAGCGGACTGCCCCGGTGGTACCGGTACGTGGCGTCGCGGGCGATGATGTCGTAGTCGAGGATGTCGGGCAGGTCTTCTTCGGCGCGATACCAGGTCTGCGTCAGCCGCCCGGTCACGTCGACGGCGGCGCCGTCCGGCGTCCCGCCGAGCAGGACGTCCGTCAGCGCGTTGCCGTACTCCTGGCCGCAGTGTGCCGACCAGAGCACGGCGGCCGTGTGGTCGCCGACCCACTCCATCGCGTACGGGTAGCTGCTGGTCACGACGAGGACGGTGCGGGGGTTGGCGGCGTACACCGCCCGCACCAGAGCCTCCTGGGCAGGTGGCAGCGCGAGACCCGGCCGATCCTGCGACTCTCGCCCGTTGATCAACGGGTGGTTGCCCACCACGACCACGGCCACGTCGGCGCCGCCCGCGGCCTCGGCCGCGTCCCGCGCGCCGTCCACGACGGCGTGCAGGTCGAAAACCGACGCGTCGCGGGCGTCCGTCCGGTTGGCCCGCAGGACGCCGGTGTCGTCGGTGGCCACGTACCGTCCGGAGTGGACGTGCTGGATCACCACCCGACCGGGCCCGTGGTCGAGGAGCCGGAAGGTCTCACGCAGAAACCAGCCCCACGGTACGTCCATGGTGTTGACGAGGGTTCGGTCCTCGTCGACGCTGATGTATTTGTTGTTCGCCGCGGTCCGCAGCGCGACGACGCCGTAGCCCCAGTCGAAGACGTCGATCCAGGTCGCTGCCTCGGACGCCGCCCCGTCGACGCGCACCGGCCCGCCCGCCGGGTCGTCGGTGGCGGCTACCGGGCCGTACGGCCCGCCCAGGACGATCCGGTCGACGCCCTGCCGGAACTCCACCGCGTCCGCGCCCAGCCGGCCGGCCAGGCCGCCGTACGCCGTCACCGCGTACGGCTTGGTGCCGCTGAACCAGTCGTCGTAGACCACGTCCGCCAGGGGGCCGACGACCGCGACCCGGCCGGGTGGATCCGGCAGCGGGAGCGTCCCGTCGTTGGCCAGCAGTACCATCGCGCCGCGCGCCGCCCGCCGAGCCAGGCGCTGGTGCGCCGCACAGTTGACGACGTCCGGGGTGATGGCGGCGTACGGGTTGCCCTCGGGCGGGTCGAACTCGCCGAGCCGGAACCGTACGGCCAGCGAACGACGTACCGCCGTATCCACATCGGACTCGCTGATGAGCCCTCGGGACAGGGCCTCCGTCACGCGGGCGACGGTCGGCTCGGAGTCCCGGTCGTCCTCGGTGAAGCAGTCGATGCCGCCGCGCAGCGCGGTCGCGAGACCGACGAGGTGGTCGTCGAAGTAGTGCTGCCACTTCGTCATGCCGGAGACCGCTTCCGCGTCGCTGACGACCAGCAGCTCCCGCTTGCTCCAGCGGCGTACCTCCGCGTTGACGAGTGGACTCACGTGCGCCGGCCGTCCGTTGATCCGGTTGTACGAGCACATCAGGCCGACCACCACGTCGGCCTCGATCGGGGCGCGGAAGGCGGGGTACTCGTACTCGTACCGGACCCGGGGCGCGAGACCGGCGGAGGTCTCGCCGCGCCCGTCCTCGTTGTTGTAGCCGAGGAAGTGCTTGAGCGTCGGTGCGGTCCGCAGGAAACGGGGGTGATCCCCGCTGAGGCCGGCGGTGTACGCCGTGGCCAGCGTCCCGGTCAGCCACGGATCCTCGGAGTAGCCCTCCTCGTTGCGGCCCCAGCGCGGATCGCGGAGCGGGTTGACCACCGGGCCCCAGACGTTGAGGCTGACCCGCTCCGGCTGCTTGCGACGAAGTCCGCGCACCTCGTCGCCGACGGCGGCGCCGACGGCCCGCAGCAGCTCCGGATCCCACGAGCTGGCCAGCCCGAGCGCCTGCGGGAAGGCCGTTGCCTCGCCACGCCAGGCCACGCCGTGCAGGATCTCGGTGCCGGTCGGGTACCGGTCGAGCCCGAGCCGCGGCACCGCCCCCTGGTACTGGTGCAGCAGGCCGGCCTTCTCCGGCAGGGTGAGCCGCCCCAGCAGATCGGCCACCCGGGTCTCCAGGGGCAGGTCCGGGTCGCGGAACGCCGGCCCGGTCATCCGGCGTGCCGGAGCTGCGGTGCGGCGGCGTGCACGTCGCGGATCAGTTCCACGAGCCGGGGCATCCAGTCCGGTGGACCGAGCAGGAACTGCTGCAGCACGGCCACGTGTCGCCGGCTGACCCGATCGGTGACCGGGCAGCCGGTGTCCCGGACGTCGAAGTCGTTGTCCCGGAAGATCGGCCGGTCGTACAGCGGCTCGAGGTGGCCCTCGAACGCGGGTACGCCTTCGGCCCGCAGCGCCGCGACGAGCAACTCCTGGGAGAGTTCGCCGGCACGTTCCGGCACGATCCGCAGCGGGATGCTGAACGGGCTCCACCTGCTCATGCCCGGGTGTGCGTCGACGAGTTCCACCGGATCGTCCGGCCGCAGCAGTGCGGCCACGGCGCGCGCGTTGCGCAGCCGGTGTGCGATCTGCTCCTCGACCCGGGTCAGCTGGCACCTGGCGATCGCGGCCGGCCAGGAGGAGAGCCGCATGTTCGCGGCCGGCTCGTGCTTGGCCGGCGTCGGCGAGCCGGGCATCGTGAAGCCCTGGTGCAGGGCGAACGCCCGGTCGGCGACGGCCCGGTCCCGGCAGACGAGGACCCCGCCCTCGCCGGACTGTAGGACCTTGCCCTGCTGGAGGCTGAAGGCGCCGACGTCTCCCACGGTGCCGACCGCCCGCCCCCGCCAGCGGGTACCGACTGCCTGGGCGCAGTCTTCCAGCAGGGCGAGGGAGTGCCGCCGGCACACCTCGGCGAGGCGGTCCAGGTCGGCCGGCAGGCCGGCGAGGTGGACGGCGACGACCGCCACGGTACGGGGGCCGACGGCTGCCTCCACGGCGGCGGGATCCACGGTGCAGGTCGACTCGTCCAGGTCGACGAAGACCGGCCGGGCGCCCACCCGCAGGATGGGGGTGACCGATCCGAAGAACGTGCCGGCCTGCACGATGACCTCGTCGCCGGGGCGTACCCGGAGGGCCAGCAGGCCGATCTCGATGGCGAGGGTGCCGTTCGCGACCGCCAGCGCGTTGCCGGCGTCGAGGTAGCCGGCGAACTCCCGCTCGAAGAGCCCGCACTCGCCGCCTGTCCAGTCGGCGTCGCCCAGCCGTGACCACGATCCCGAGCTGAGCACCCGGTCGAGTGCGGCGCGCTCCAACTCGTCGTGCACCGGCCACGGCGCGCGGGTCGCCAGGTCGCCGAATCTCCGGCCACTCGCGCCCGCCACGGCCAGCTCAATCCGTTGCGCCGAAGTCATGTCAGCTTCCGTCCCTCGATTCGGTCGCCGGCGGAACGGGCGTCGGTGCCAGCAGGATCCGCCGGACGTCGGTCAGGTTGTCGAACGGCGTGTGCGCGACCCCTTCGTCGGCACACCAGTCCGCCAGGCCGTTCTTCGCCAGGACGCGGTCCGCGACGAGGGCGGCCCGCCGGTCGGAGGTGCCGTCTCCGACCATGACGGTCGGGCGGCCCTGCCGCTTGGCCCGCAGGATCGGCAGCACCTTGCAGGTGCCGCAGGAGGCGCACGGGCAGTCCGCGGCGCTGTGCGGGAAGCTCAGCTCGCCGTCGCGGACGCGCGCGGTGAGTGCGGTGAGGCCGAGGGGCGCGCACTCCTCGTGGACGCGTATCCCGTACCCGTCCGAGACGACGGTTACGGTCGCCCCGGCCGCCCGCAGTTCGGCCGTGAGCGAGGCGAAGCCGGGGTCGAGCGGTACCTCCCGCGCGGTCGCCAGCAGCAGGTCCGCGTCGTGCGGCAGCATGGCCCACTCCTCTTCCAGGCACTGCCGGCCGGTCAGCTCGCCACGGCGGTAGCGGTCGCCGGGCAACCGCCAGTCGCCGGCGGCCAGGCGTTCGAGCAGGTGTTCGGAGGTGTCCCGGACGGTGATCGTCCCGTCGAAGTCCAGGAAGACGGCGACGCCGCCGAGGTCTGTCATGCCGGTCGTTCCGGTCTGGGCAGGGGCGCGAACATCGCCTGACGGATCCGCCGGCCGACCTGCCGCGCGCCGCCCATCCTGGCGGGCTCTAGGACCCGCTCCGGTACGGCGTCCACGGCTGGGCGGCCCGCCACGCCGGTGGCCAGGGCGGCCCGGACCGCCGCGCGGACCTCGGGGCGGTCGGCGGCGTCGCTGATCGCGCCGTAGATGTACCGGAGCACGGTGTCCTCACCCGCCGGCCGCAACCGGGCGACCTCTGCCGGGTCGAGCACCGACGCCGGCCACCACAGGACCTCGCGAGCCGCCGCCGCGTAGATCTCCGCGTTCAGGATCTGGCTGAGATTCTGCGGCGGCAGCAGGATCATCGGCAGTTCCAGCGCGGCGGCCTGGAGGATCGTCGTGCTTCCGGAAGATGTGATCAGCAGGTCGGCACCGCGCAGTGTCGCCTCGAAGTCGGCCGGCGTCTGCGCCCCGATCCGGACCGGACCGGGCAGCCGGGCGGCGAGGTCGCGGCACGCCCAGTCGGGGAGGTTTCCGCACACCGCCGCGACCGGGCGGCCACCGTCGGCGAGCAGCTCCGCGATGGGCAGCAGCACCAGCCGCAGGTACGCGTCGGCCGCGGATCCGACGAGGTGGCTGTGCAGGCCGCCGACGCTCACCACGATCCCGTCCCCGCCTCGGCGACCGCGGGCCCTCGGCACGATCGGTTCGATCCACTCGATGTCGGACCGGCCCGCCAGGGGACTGCCGGCCGGCAGTGCGCCGTACGGGCCGTGCTGCGCGCAGTAGACCGCCACCTGCCGGGGCACCTCCTCCGGGGTGGCCCACAGGTAGGGAAGGCTGTCGAGATACACCACCGGAACGCCCATCCTGGTGATCTCGTCGGCCGCGACCGGATCGTTGACCACCAGGGCGACGCTGGCCCGGTCCGGCGGAGCGGACACGAAGCGGTACCGGTCGGCGAGCAGCTCGGCGGCCGGGTTCGGCCGACCGTCGGCGGGGTAGAGCGCCACCGGCACTCCGGGCAGCTCGTCCAGGACCAGCCGCAGCTTGCCGACGCTGCCCCAGCCGAAGTCGCAGGCGGATGCCAGCAGCACCGGTTGCTGGCCGGTCACGGGGCCTGCCCGTCGAGTTGCCGCCACACCTTCCGCACCGCTTCGACCGAGCGGGCGGCCTCCTCGGCCGGCAGGTGCGGTCCGGTCTCCACCTCGAACAGCCGGGCGTGTGCCGAGGCCGCCACCCGGCAGTCCTCGGGGCCACGGTACCGGCCCCGGGCGCGCAGGTACTCGGCGAGCCAGGGCACGGCGAAGAGCGGGCGGTGCGGGATGCGGCTGCTGACGTTCTCGGCGTGGATCGCGTCGATGACGAACTGGCGGCGCGCCACGTGCCGCTCCGGCAGTAGGACCGGCATCTTGAAGTAGACGCTGTCGCCCCAGGCCGGCGCGGGCACCGGTGCCAGGTCCGTGTCCCGCAGCCCCTGCCGGTACAGCGATGCCGCGTGCTGCCGGCGGGCTATCTCGTCGTCCAGGTCGGCGAGACCCTCGAGGCCGATCAGCGCCGACACCTCGACCATCCGGTAGTTGTAGCCGAGCGTGTGGTAGTCGTCCCAGCCCGGACCCTTGCCGAAGTTCGCCATCGACCGTACGGTCCGGGCCGCTTCGGCGGTGCGGCACAGGACCATGCCGCCGTCTCCACAGTGGATGTGCTTGCGGTTGGCGAAGCTGTAGGCGGCGAAGTCGCCGAAGGTCCCGGTGCGGGCGGCGCCGACGGGTGCGCCTGGCGCCTGGCAGGCGTCCTCGACGAGCACCAGGCCGCGCGCGTCGCAGAGCGCCCGCAGCGACGCGAGGTCGGCCGGGTGGCCCCAGAGGTGGACCGGGAGGATCGCCCGGGTGCGGTCGGTGACGAGCGCCTCCGCGGCCCGTACGTCCATGGTCAGGCTGTGCGGCTCGGCGTCGCAGATGACGGGCACCGCGCCGAGCTGCACCACCGCCGTCGCCGCGGCGACGAAGGCCAGCGCGGGGACGATGACCTCGTCACCGGGCCCGATTCCGGCCGCCGCCAGCGACACGTGCAGCGCGCTCGTGCCGGAGTTGACGGCGACCGCATGCCTGTCGGCACCGTGATAGCGGGCGAACTCGTCCTCGAACCGCCGGGCCCACGGACCGCCGTAGTACTCCGAGAGTGGCTCGTGCCGTTCGAGCACCCCGGCGATCCGCAGCCGGGCCGCCGGACCGAGGTGGGTGGTCATGGACACGGGCCGGGGCCGAACCGGCACCCCGCCGTGGATGGCCAGAGCCGACGAGCTGGTGGTCGAAGTCTGAGAGATCGTCACGGCTCCCCTTACCGTTGTGGTGGCGTTCCGCCATCCGGAGCAGCGTTCAGTGGTGCCAGGCCGGTACGGTGCCCAGCCGCGCGACGTCGTCGCTGTAGCCGGCGGCGGTGGTGGAGCACCCGGTGCAGCGAAGCGGCGCCTGCTCCCGGAAGACATCGACGTGGGTGCGAAACCGCGGCGTGTCCAGCAGCCAGGTCGTGCCCTGCCGCAACGGCACGCCGGGCACGTCGTCGGCGTGGGCGATGCAGGAGCAGCCGTAGCCGAGCCCACGTTTGCCGTCGAGATAGATCACGTCGTCGACGACATGACACAGGGGCCGCCCGGCGCGCGGGGTCACCGAGTGGGTGAAGAACAGCTCGCGTTCGAGGGGCGTGTCCCCGTAGAAGCGCTTGCCGAGGGGGACGAGGCTGTGGTGCGGGTCGGCGGTGTAGAGGGGTTCGCACACCGCCTCCACGTGCCCGGGGTCCGGGTAGACGATCGGCCTTTCCAGTTTGAGCGCGGACAGCTCCCACTGCTGGACGCCCGCGTCGGTCAGGGCGGCCTGCAACTGCGGCATCTCGGTGTAGTTGTGCGGCCCGACGACCGTGTTGACGCGGGTCAGCAGGGTGCGTCGGCGTGCCTCGCGGAGCCCGTCGAGTCCATTATGGAACGACCGGGGCAGGCGCCGGTACGTGTCGTGGGTCTCGGCGGAGCCGCCGTCGATGCTGACGATCACGTGGGCCAGCCCGGCCTCCGCCAGAGGGTCGATCATCTTCGGCAGCATGAGCCCGTTCGTGATCAGGGACATCTTCATGCCGTGCCGGGTGCCGACGCCGACCAGCTCGACGACGTCGCGGTGCATCAGCGGCTCGCCGCCGCTGAACCGCACGTAGCGTACGCCGGCCGCGTACGCCGCCGGCAGCAGCGCGCTGAACTCCTCGACGCTGAAGCGGTACTCGTCGCGGGAGAGTGCGAACCCGCACATGAAGCAGTCGGCGTTGCACGCCTCGAGAATCCTGATGAACAGGTACCGGTCCCGGGTCGTCATCACAGCTCCGGTCTGTCGAGATGGACGGTTTTCCCTTCGGCCGCGGACGCGTAGCACGCCTCGACGATCGAGACGACGCGCCTGCCCCGCTCGGCTGAACCCCGGTGGTCGGCGTCGCCGACGGTGCCCAGAACCGCGCCGGGCAGTGCCGTCCGGAAACCGTGCGGATCGTCCGTGCAGTCGATGACCCGCTCCGCGTCCCCGTGCCGATGGACGGTGACCATGGCGGCGTCCTCGTCGACCTCGATGTGGCCCCGCGACCCGGTGACACGCAGGTACGGGCGCTGCCGCGTGCGTACGGTCCAGTCGACGCACAGGCTGGTGACGGCGCCGCCGGCGTGCCGCAGCCGGACGCGTGCCCGGTCCTCGACGCTCCAGCCGGGGGTGACGGTCTCGATCGCGTCGGCGGTCACCTCGGTGACCGGGCTCGCCATCAGCTCCTCGGCCAGATAGACGAAGTGGTAGCCCGCGTCGAGCAGGCAGCCGCCGCCCGCCAGTGACCGGGAGGTGCGCCACATCGGCTGTTGCGGCATGAGCCCCGGCAGCGGGCCCGGATCGGTCAGCCGGACGTCGAACGCGAGCGGGTCGCCCACCGCGCCGGCCGCCAGCTCGGCCGCGGTCGCCTGCCACATCGTGGCGAACTGGTAGTTGTGCAGCACACCCAGTCGCCGCCCGTGGCCGGTCGCCCGCCGGACGAGCGCGAGGCAGCCGTCGACCGTCGGGCTGATGGGTTTCTCGGACACCACGTGGAAGCCGTTGCCGAGTAGGTCGTCGATGACCGCGTCGTGGGTCGCGGTGGGCGTCGCGACCACCACCACCTGCGGTCTGTCCGCCAGAACGGTCAGGTCGGACGCGCGGTCGAGCCACCGGTGTGGCGGCACGCCGAGCAGCCGTCCGACCGTGGACCGCCGCTCCGCCGCGGGGTCGCAGACGGCCACGACGTCGAGGGCGGGCGACGCGGCGTACGCCGGCACGTGTCCGTGCTGCACCACCGCCCCGCAGCCCACCAGGGCGACTCGCACGCGTGCCGGCGGCAGGTGGCTCGCCGCGGGATCAGGAGACATCGGCCCGCACCGGGACGGCGCCGAGACGCCAGGTGAAGGCGGCCCGGCCGGCCGGCAGGGTCGCCGGGTAGGGGCCGGCCATCAGCTTCGCGAACCGGCCGAAGCGTTCCAGCCGCGCGCCGACCGCGTCGAGCGATCTGATCCGCAGCGTGCCGTCGCTGACCACCGCCTCGCCGGGTGCGAATCCGAGCAGGGTCAGGACCCGCTGGTAGACGGCGCGACCGTCGTCACGACCACCGCACCGGCCGGGAAGGAAGTCCAGGTCGCGCTGGAGCGCCGCGGTGACGCGGTCGGGGTCCAGCACCGTGTACGGGCGCGCGAGCTGCTCCAGCTCGGTGAGGCTACAGTCCTTGACGACCCGTTCGTGGTCGCGCCGGAAGAAGTTCTCGTGCTGATTGGTGTCCTCGTAGGGCTCGACACCGGTGGCCGCCCAGTACAGCCAACGTCGCGGGGAACCCTCGGCCCGGGTGGGAAGCCAGCCGACGGTGTTGACCTGCGGGACGAGTGTGCCGTCCCGCTCGAAGGCGCGCAGACAGGAAATCTTCTCGCCGATGTCCATGTCCTCTTCGAACGGTCGGTCCCGGTTGTAGCCACCGACCAGCGCGTATACCTCGGCGGTGAACGCACAGTTCCAGCCGCTGGTGGTCAGCCTGTTCCAGGTGAAGTCGTGCTGCGGGTTGCGGTCGGGCCGCAGTGACCGGCGCGCCAGGACGGCTTCGGCGAAGTTCCACGACCGACGCATGAGTACCAGCAGCGGATGGCGTGCCATGACCCAGGGGCAGCGGTCCTGTTGCCCGCGCGCCGCGTCGAGCCCCGGGCGTGTGTCCAGTGTGGAGACGGCCAGGGCGACGTAGCGCGGATCGATCCAGGCGACGTCGGCATCCTCGGAGAGCAGGTAGAGCGGTGCCGGGTAGCTGGGGCGTTGCAGCGCCCGCCAGAGCGCCACGTCTGCCGAGAGCTTCCTGGCCATGGTGAGTGGCGCGTGCTCGTCCGGAGGATGGAAATATTCGGCCACCGTGACCCTGAGCCGCCCGCCCCGGTAGCGGTCGGCGATCGCGGCCGCGCCGTCGTCGGGTTCGTCCGCGAAGCGGTTGACCAGCAGCTGGACCTCCAACTGTTCCGGTCGCAGGGGTGCGCCGGACAGGTCACGCTGGTCGGCGTACCAGCCGAGCAGGGTGTCCAGCTGAGCGGCCTCGGAACGGCAGGGCACGAGCACGACAGCGCGGCAGGCGACGTCCAGCGGGCCGAGCGATCTGGCCAGCGATTCCACGGTCGCCCGGTAACTGTCCGGCTGTCGTGCGAGGTAGTCGGCGACGGCATCCCGCTCGCGTCGCGGGTCCCGCTCTGGTGGCCGGCCGTCGGCGTCACGCCATGGGTCCTCCGTGGACCCATCACCGGTCCGCGGGGCGAACCGTAAACCTTCGTTGTTGAAAGCACATTGATGCTGGTCGAAGGTCCAATGCAACGTCGCTCCCCGTTTCTGCGTGCGGTTGCTTTGACTGGACTATGTTTGTCGGTATTCTCAACTAAGCCACTCGAACGATACCGAGGAGACTGATCGATGTCTACGTCCTCGCCTGTCGACCACATCGCGGTCATGGTGGGCGGCCCGATCCAGTACGCTATCGACGCCGCCGGAAACTTTGACCGGACACTTGAGACGGACGTCCGCTCGATCATTACCAAGATCGAGGCGGACGGCCTGCAAGTGCTGTCGGCGCACCTCACGGAGGGTTTCGGTGAGGAAAATGTAGAGGGTAAGTCGCACGAAATTGCCACGCGCGACTACAATTGGATCTTGAAATGCACCGTCTTCGTGGCGGTGCTTCCCGCAGGTGCCGACGGCTCTCCATATCGGACGGACGGCACGTGTGTCGAGTTAGGATGGGCCGCGGCCCTGGGTCGGCCCGTCATTCTCGTGGTGGACGACCGCGCCGAATACAGCCATCTTGTCCAGGGCCTTTCCGCCATCACGTCGGTCCGGCGACTGGACTACGCGACGGTGGCGCGCGATCCGTCCGCCGTCGTGGCGGCGGTCCGGCAGATCGCCGGGTCGTCCCGGGCGGTGGAGGTGGGCAGCCCGACCTGACGCGTTCCGTACGGGTCGACGCAGTGTTCCGCCGACTGGAGGACCGGGGGAGTTGCGCGTGCGTGTTCGCCTTCTTCTGTTGCGCCGTCTCGCCGACGCGGGGTTGCCGGTGGTCGCGGCGCTCGCCACCACCCTGCTCGTCCAGGCGTTGCTGCCCGCGGCGACGGCTGTCGCCACCGCGGCGGTGGTCTCCGCCATGCGCCGGGAGGGGGAGGACCCCGGGGCGCTGTCCCACCTGGCGACACCGCTCGCGCTGCTCGGCGCGGCCCTGCTGGTGAACGTGGCGCTGAAGGCGCTGCTGCGACCGCTGGCCACCCTGACGAAGATCCGCATCGACGGGGCGCACCGGCTCCGCGTCGCGCGGCTGGCCATGGGCGCCGGCACGATCGACACGCTGGAGCAGCCCCGGACCCAGGACCTGCTGAGACAGGTCACCCGGGAGCCGTCGGTGTGGCTGGAGAAGAGCATCTCCGACGGCGTGCTCGGTCAACTGCGGACCGTCGTGCAGTACCTCGGGCTGGCCGCGACGGCGGCGGTGCTCGCGTCGTTCGCCTGGTGGCTGGTACTGGTGCTCGGCGTCCCCGCGGTCGCCGTACGACTGCTGGCGATCAGGCGGTGGCGGCGGCACTTCCGGATCTGGTCGGCCGGACTGCCGGACCACCGATCCGCCGGCTACTGGACGGAGGTGTCGACCGCACCGGCGGAGGGCAAGGAGGTGCGGGTCTTCGGCTTCGCCGACTGGCTGGTCGGCCGCCAGCAGCGGCACGTGCGCACGCATCTCGGGCCGGTGTGGGCGGACGACCGGCGTGCCGGGCTGGGGCAGTGGCTGCCCACCGTGCTGATGTTCGTGCCCCTGGCCGCGGTCTACGTGATTGTGGCCAGGGGCGTCGTCAACGGTGCCGCGACGGTCGCCACCGAGGTGGCGATCCTCACCGCGGCGTGGAGCGTGTACGCGACACTGATCAGCCTGGACGACGTGGTCAATGTCGCCGGGGCGGCGCCGGTCGTCGAGGCGTACGAGGAACTCGCCGAACGCCTGGGGGCTGTCTCGCGGCCGGCACCCGCCGTGCTCGGCCCGCCGGTCGCGGCGAGCACCGGCGCCACCGCCCCGCCGGTGCTCCGCTTCGAGAAGGTGGTCTTCCGGTATCCCGGCGCCGACCGGCCGGTGCTCGACGGCCTCGACCTGGAGATCCGGCCCGGCGAGTGGCTGGCCGTGGTCGGTCTCAACGGTGCCGGCAAGTCGACGCTGGTCAAGCTACTCGCCGGCCTGTACCGGCCGGTCGCCGGCCGGGTCACCGCCGACGGCGTGGACATCCACGACCCGGTGGCCGGCGGCCCGGCCGCGTGGCGACGCCGGCTGACCGTGGTGTTCCAGGACTTCGTCAGGTACCAGCTCGCGGCGGTCGACAACGTCACGTTCGGTGCTCCCGGCCCGGTGGACGCGGTGGCGCTGGAGAAGGCCGTCACCAGGTCGGGGCTGGCGCCGGTCCTGGAGCGGCTGCCCCGTGGCGCCGACACCCCGCTGTCGCGCACCCGTTCCGGCGGGGTGGACCTGTCCGGTGGTCAGTGGCAGCACGTGATCCTGGCCCGGGCCTGCTACGCGGTGCACACCGGGGCTCGCGTGCTCGTCCTGGACGAGCCCACCGCGCACCTGGACGTCCGCACCGAGTCGGAGGTGTTCGACCGGTTGTCCGGGACCAGAAACGGCGCTACCACGGTCCTGATCTCCCACCGGCTCTCCACGGTGCGCGGCGCCGACCGCATCGTGCTGCTGGCAGACGGTGTGATCGCCGAGTCCGGTACCCACGAGGAGCTGACGGCCGCGGGTGGCCGCTACGCCCGGCTGTTCAAGATCCAGGCAGACCGGTTCGTCCAGGGGTACGACGACCGCCTGGAGGGTTCAACGCTCGACGGGGAGAGCCGGTGATCGCCGATCTGGCCGTGCGCCGGGAGTCGTTCCTCCGGTGCTGGCGCCACAGCCCGGGACTGACCCTGCTCTCGCTGTGCTGCATCGCCCTCAACAGCGTCTCCTTCGCAGTCGTCGGCCTCGGCCTGCGCGCCGTGGTCGACGGCTCGATCCGGGCGGACTTCAGCGCCATCGTCGTGGGCGCGGCCGGTGCGGCTGCCGCGTACACGATCGATCTGGTCGTCGGTCAGATCGGTTTCGAACTGCGCACCCACGTGGTGGGCCGGGTCACCCTGACCGAGGTGCAGCCGGAGGTGATGCGGGCGACGATGGGCGTCGACACCATCGAGCACCTGGAACGCAGCGACTACCTGGACCGGATCGGTGTGGTGCGCGCCGAGGTGTGGCGGGTGGTCGACTCGGGCTGGGCGGCGATCGAGGCGTTCGTGTTCGTCGTTCGTCTCGGCGCGGCCCTCGCCGTCCTGGCCACCGTCTCCCCGCTGCTGCTCGGCCTGCTGGTCGTCGCCGTGGTCCCGCTGCTGCTGGAGTGGCACGGGGGCCGGCGCATGCGCGACGCCGAGGCGGCGGCGGCCGAGGACCGGCGGCTCGAGCGTCACCTGCTGGCGCTGGCCATCGACCCGGGGGCGGGCAAGGAACTGCGGGTGGCCGGCGCCGCCGACCGGCTGCTCCGGCGCCAGCGGCAGGCGTGGGAGAGCGCCGCGACCACCGTCGTGCGGGCGAGGCTCGTCGCGTCGCTCTGGTCGGCGCTCGGCTGGAGCATCTTCGCGCTCGGTTTCATCGGCGGCCTGGTCCTGCTGGTACGCCAGACGGCGGGCTCACCGGCGGCCGGCGGCGACCTCGTCCTCGCGATCACCGTCGGCGCGCAGCTGCGGTTCGCGGTGGAGCAGGCGGTCGAACGCTCGATCGACGCGGGTGGCGCAGCCCTGGTCCTCGCCCCGTACCGGTGGCTGCGCGAATACCACGCCGGGACGGCGGCCCGTGGCGGCCCCGGCCTCGCCCCGCCGGCCAGGCTGACCGACGGCATCGTCCTCGACGACGTCAGCTTCACCTACCCGGGCACCGACCGTCTCGCGGTGGACCGGCTCAGCGCGCGCCTGCCGGCCGGCGCGATCGTCGCCGTGGTCGGCGAGTACGGCTCCGGCAAGTCCACGCTCGTCAAGCTGCTGGCGAAGCTCTACCGACCGGACAGCGGCGCCGTCCGGGTGGACGGCACGGACCTCGCCGACCTCGACACCGCCGCCTGGCGGGCCGCGATGAGCGCGGCGTTCCAGGACTTCGGCCGGTACCGGACCACCGTCGCCGAAGGAGTGGGGCTCGGCGACCCCGCCGGAATGGATTCCGCCGAACGGATCCGGGCGGCGATCCGGACGGCCGGCGCCGAAGAGTTCGTCGACCGCCTACCGCAGGGGACGGACACGATGCTGTCCACGCAGTTCGGCGGCGTCGAGCTGTCCGAGGGGCAGTGGCAGAAGGTGGCGCTGGCCCGGGCGTGCATGCGGGCCCAGCCGCTGCTCTTCGTGCTCGACGAGCCGACCGCCTCCCTGGACGCGCCGAGCGAGCGGGCGATCTTCGAGGCGTACATGACGCGCGCCCGCGCCATTCGCGGCGGCACCGGAGCCATCACCGTCGTCGTGTCGCACCGGTTCTCCACGGTGGCCGGTGCCGACCTGATCCTCGTGCTGGAGGCAGGGCGGCTGGTCGAGTCGGGTACGCACGCCTCGTTGCTGGCCCGCGCCGGCCGGTACGCCGCGCTCTACGACCTACAGGCCAAGGCGTACGCCTGATGCGATCCGGGAGGTGTGGAGGGTGAAGCCCGAAGCGCGGGCGGAGTCGATTCTCCGCCGGCTGACCTTCGACGAGAAGGTCGCGATGCTCTACGGGTACATGCCCCGGGTCGACCGGCTCGGGGTGGGCGCGTTCAACACCGGCGGGGAGGCGGTGCACGGCGTGGTGGCCTCGGTACCCGGCACGGTGTTTCCGCAGGCGGTCGGGCTCGGCGCCACCTGGCACCCCGAGCTGCTCGAGGAGGTCGGCGCGGTCATCGGCACCGAGGTCGACCTGCTGCTGCGTGCGGACCCGCCCGACCCGATGACCGGCCGCAACCTCTGGGCGCCCGTGGTCAACCTGCTTCGCGATCCGCGCTGGGGCCGCAACGAGGAGGGTTACAGCGAGGATCCGCTGCTGACCGTCCGGCTGGCCGTCGGCTTCTGCCGTGGCCTGCGTGGCGAGCACGACCGCGCGGGCGCCGGCCCGCGCTGGCGTACGGCACCGACGCTGAAGCACTTCCTGGCCTACAACCACGAGGTCGACAAGTTCACCGAGTCGGTGGACGTGCGGCCCCGGGTGTTGCACGAGTACGACCTGCGCCCGTTCCTCGACGTGGTCAGGGAGGGTGTGGTCGCGGCCGTCATGCCGTCGTTCAGCCTCGTCAACGGCCGCCCCAACCACCTGAGCGAGCATCTGCGGATCCTGCGGGAGGCCGATCCCGACCTGGTCGTGGTCGCGGATGGCTTCGCCCCCTCCGACCTCGTCGAGAAGACCCGCTACTACGACGACCGGGCGCACGCCTACCCGGCGGCGATCCGGGCGGGCCTGGACAGCTTCACCGACCACTTCGGCGACCCCACCATCACCCTCGACGCCCTGCACCAGGCGGTCACGCTGGGCCTGCTGTGCGAGGAGGACGTGACCGCAGCCGCCCGGCGCCTGCTGCGGATGCGGGCCCGCCTCGGCGAGTTCGACGAGCCGCCGCCCGCCCCGGACCCGGATCCTGGCCGGGCCGACCGGCACGCCGCCCTCGCCCGGCAGGCGGTACGCGAATCGGTTGTCCTGCTGCGCAACGACGGGCTGCTGCCCCTGCGGCCCGGCGCCGCCGGTGAGATCGCGGTCGTCGGGCCGCTGGCCGACCGGCTCTGCCGCGACTGGTACGGCGGGCAGTTGCCCTACCGGGTGACCCCCCTCGACGGCATCCGGGAGCAGGCCGGCGGATCCCGCGTCACGTTCGAGGCCGGCGTCGACCGGATCGCGTTGCGGTTGCGCGCCGACGGCCGCTACCTGACGGTGGGCGACGAGTCCACGGACGGCGAGTTGCGTGCCGGCGGTTCCGAGCTCACCGACGCCGCCTGCTTCGACGTGTTCGACTGGGGCGAGGGCGGGATCTGCCTGCGCTCGGTGTCGAACGGGCTCTTCCTGTGGTCCAAGGGCGCACCGCTGCGCTGCAACCGGATCGAGCCGCACGGCTGGGACGTCCGCGAGACGTTCCGCCTGCACCGTCGGCAGGACGCCCGGCTGCTGTGGCACGACTACACCGAGGGCTACGCGGCGGTCCAGGACGACGGCCGGCTGCTGCCCGGCGCGGACCCGGACCGGGCGTCACCGATCGAGGTGGAGTTGGTGCGCCGGGGCACCGACGCGGCAGCGGCCACCGCCGCAGGGGCGGACACCGTGGTGCTCTGCGTCGGCACCTACCCGCACATCAACGGGCGGGAGATGCTGGACCGGCAGGACGTCGGCCTGCCACCGGCGCTGGCGGAGCTGGCCCGCACGGTCATCGACGCCAACCCGGACACGGTGGTGGCGCTGATCAGCGGTCACCCGCTCGCGGTGCCGGAGCTCGCCGGGCGGGCCCGCGCACTGCTGTGGTCGGCACACGGGGGACAGGAGTTCGGCAACGGGCTGGCCGACGTGATCTTCGGCGCGTGCAGCCCGGCCGGGCGGCTGCCGCAGAGCTGGCCGCGCAGCGTCGGCGACCTGGGTGACATCACCGACTACGACATCATCAAGAGCCGGCTGACCTACCTCTACTCCGACCGGCAGCCGCTGTACCCGTTCGGCCACGGGCTCTCGTACAGCTCCTTCGACTACGGGGCACTGCGCCTCGACGCCACGGCGGCGGCGCCCGGCGACCGGGTCACCGTCTCCGTCGACGTGACCAACGTGGGCGACGTCGATGCCGACGAGGTGGTCCAGCTCTACCTGCGGGCCCTGAAGCCGCCGCTTCCGCTGCCGCGGCACCAACTGCACGCTTTCCGGCGCGTCCACCTGCCGGCGGCTGCGTGCCGGGCGGTCGAGCTGACGCTCGCCGTCGACGACCTCGGGTACTGGGACGTCGGCAGCGGGCGGCACCGGGTTGCGCCTGGACCGTACGAGGTCATGGTGGGTGGCAGCTCGGCCGCGATCGCGCGCCGGGCGGTGCTCACCGTCACCGCGCCGCCGCCGGTGCCACGGGACGTGACCGGCACCTCGGTACGCGCCGTCGACTTCGACGACTACCAGAACGTCCGCATCGTCGACGAGGCCCGGCTCACCGGCGAGGCCGTCGAGGCCCGGTCCGACGGCGCCTGGCTGCTGTACCGCGATGCCGACCTCGGCCGTGGCCCGGACCGGATCGTGGCCCGGATGGGCGGTGGCGCGCCGGGCGGGCAACTTCAGGTGCGGCTGGGCGATCCGGCCGGCGGTCATCTGCTCGGCGTGCTGGACGTGCCCACCTGCGACGGCCGGTACGAATGGCGCACGGTCGAGGCGCCGCTCGCCGGACCGGGCGGGCGACACGACCTCTATCTGGTCCTCCCGGCCGGGGCCCGGCTGGCATCGTTCGCCCTGTGCCCGCCCCCTGAGCCCTTGTCGCCGGAGGCGCGGGACCGATGACGACCTGTCAACGAGGTGCTGGAAATCGAGGTGCTGGAGATGTCGACAATGCCTGACGGCCCGGACGTCACGGTGGTGCTGGCCCGTTTCGGCCGCCGGCCGCAGGGTGAGCCGCGGCTGCTGACCGGCGGTGAGGACAACCGCAACGTCCGCGTCGCCACCGAAGCCGGCGAGGTGGTGGTCCGGCAGTACCTGCTGTCCGCCGCCGACAAGGTCGCCGCGGAGCTGCACGTGGTGGCCTTCCTGGCCCGCGCGGGCTATCCCACCCCGGCGCCGTTTCCGGCGGACAACGGCGAGCTGCTGCTGCGTGCGGAGCACCCGATCGCGGTGTTCCCGTTCTGTCCCGGCATGGTGCCGTCCCGGCTCACCGAAGACCTCGCCGAGCAGTGCGGCGGCCTGCTGGCCAGGTTTCACCTGCTCACCGCAGGCTGGGAAGATCCGCGGATCCCGCGTGTCGACCGGGTCGGGCAGCTGCGCGGGGTGGCGGGCTCGTCGCTGGCGATCGAGGGGGCCGACGAGTGGCGGCGCCGCACCGCGGCGTTTCTCGACACGCACCGCGACGACCTGCGGGCGCTCGACGACCTGCCGGCCGGACCGCTGCACCACGACCTGCACCGGCACAACCTGCTGGTGGCGGACGACCAGGTGGTGGCGGTGCTCGACTTCGACGAACTCAACCACGGGCCGCTGATCATCGATCTGGCCCGGGTGTGGCACTACGCCGCGATGGAGCAGGACGACCGGTGCCTGCCGGCCCGGCTCGTCGAGGCCGTGATCACCGGCTACGACAAGGTCCGGCCACTGGCGCCGGCCGAACGCGCGCTGCTGCCCATGGCGTTCGACCTGGTCAACCTGGTCGAGGCGGCCGGATTCCTCGGCCACCAGCCGGACGTGCCGTGGGTCGCGCACGTCGACGAGTGCCACAGCTGGCTGGCGTACCGGTTGAACGCGGGACGGGACTGGTGACGATCCCCACCGACGGCGAGGTGCGACGCCGGCTGGCCGTCGCCGGAGAACAGGCCGCCCGGGTCGTCGACCTGTCCAATCTCGGGCTGCCCGAGGTGCCGGCCGGGATCGCGGAGCTCGGCGCGGCCGACTGGGTCGACCTCAGCGGCAACGCGATAGCGACGGTGCCGAGCTGGCTTTTCGACCTCGACGGACTGGTCTGGCTCGACCTGTCCGGCAACCGGCTGGCCGAGTTGCCCGGCGCCGCGTCCGCGCCCGCCGGCCTGCGCCGGCTCGACCTGGCCGGCAACCGCCTGTCGCGCCTTCCCCGGTGGCTGGCGGAGCTGACCCGGCTGGCGTGGCTGGACCTGGCCGGCAACGGGCTGACGGCCGTCCCGCCGGTGGTGGCCGAGCTGCCCGGCCTGCGCCATCTCGACCTGGCCGGCAACCGCCTCGCCGACCTGCCGGTCCGGCTCGCCGATCTCGCCGCACTCGACCTGCTCCGGCTGCGCGGCAACGCGTTCACCACCCTCCCGCCGCAGGTGTACCGGTTGCCCGGGCTCACCGGTCTGGACGTGGCCGCGAACGGGCTGTCCGGTCTGGCGGACGCCGTCACCGAGCTGACCGAGCTGCGCTGGCTCGACGCCGCCGACAACCGGATCACGCGGTTGCCGGCGACGCTGCGGTCCCTGAGCCGGCTGCGCCGCCTGGACCTGTCCGGTAACCGGCTGACCGAGCTGCCCGGCCTGCCGGCGGCGCTGAGCGATCTGGACCTGAGGGGCAACCACCTCCGCCACGTCGGTCCCGGGCTCCGGGAGGCGCCCGCACTGGTCCGGCTGGACCTGAGCGGCAACAGCCTGACCGAGGTACCACCGGCGCTCCGGGAACTGACCGGGCTCACCTGGCTCGGGCTGGCGGAGAACCGGATCTCCGAGGCGCCGGAGTGGATCTGCGGGCTGACCGAGCTGCGGTGGCTGTTTCTGGCCGAGAACCCGCTGGACGGGCCACCCTCGTACCTGCGGTCGATGAGCCGGCTGGAGGAGCTGGACATCCGGGTCGACCCGGCGGAGAGAGCGGCGCGATGACGAACGTGCGGCTGCGCTTCGCCAGCATCGTCGGCGCGGACGACGTGCTGCTGCTGCCCCAACTGGTCCGGCACTACCGGGGACTCGGCATCGAGTCCTTCCGGCTCGTCCTCAACGTCGGCTCACCGGACGATCCCAGGTACGAACACGCGCGGCGGGTGGCGGCCGACAGCGGTGTGTCGTTCTGGCACGTCCACTTCGGACAATGGACCCTGGAGGGCAGCCGGCGCATCTTCCGCTACCTCCGATACCTCGACCCGGACGCCTGGTACGTGCTGGCCGACGCCGACGAGCTGCACGTCTACGACCGTCCGCTGCCGGAACTGGCGGAGCTGTGCGAGCGGGGCGGCTTCGACCACGTCAACGGCTGCTTCCTGGACCGGGTCGCGGCGGACGGCGGCTTCCCGCCCCTCGACGGACGCCCGCTGTGGGAGCAGTTTCCGCTCGCCGGCTCGGTCAGCACCCGGCTCGCCTGCGCGCTGCCGCTGAAGGCGTGCCTCGTACGCGGCCACGTCGACCTGCTCACCGCCCAGCACGGCGCCGCTGGGGGACGCCCGCTGCCCCGCACCGCGGGATTCGTCCAGGTGCACCACTTCAAGTGGACGGCGGGGATCCTCGAACGCCTGCGGGCGAGGGTACGCCGGTTCGCCGAGGACCCGGAGCATGGCGAGCGGTGGGCCGCGCTGGAGGCCCGCAGGTTTCTCGACCGGGTGGCGCCGCACGGCGACCGGATCCACGTCGCCGACCCGTACCTGCGGCTCCTGCCCTGCGGCGACGACTACTCGGACCACCCGCAGTGGCCCGACATCGCGGCGGAAGCGGCGGGCTGGCAGTGGGCGATCCGGCATTGAACATTGATCCGGCTCGGACCCCGAAAGTGAATCCGCGAACGTCGAAGTGAAGAGGAGAGCGGATGACGAGGAAGACTGAGGGTGGGCCTGGAAACCGGGGCGTGTACTTTCTGGCCAACGACGCGGTGGCGGAGCCGGTCATCGGATTCCTGAACAGCTTCCGCACCCACAACCCGGCGATTCCACTGTGCTTCGTCCCGTTCGCCGACGACCACGACCGCATCGCCCGGCTGGCCGACCGGTGCGACTTCACCATCTGGGCCGACGACGCCGTGCTGCGCCGGTGCGACGCGATCAGCCGCGCCTTCCACGACGGCGTCACCATGGGCCAGTACCGCAAGCTCGCGCTGTGGCAGGGGCCGTTCGACGAGTTCCTCTACATCGACTCCGACACGATCGTCCTGGACTCCGTCGACTTCGTGTTCCGGTACCTCGACCGGTTCGACTTCCTGACCTCGCACTCGAACATCCCCCGCATCCGGCACTGGGTGTGGCGGGACTCCGTCTACGACACCGGCGAGCTGCGCCCCGAGCAGATCGAGTACGCGGCCAGCACCGGCTTCGTGGCGTCCCGGCGCGGCCTCATCGATCCGGCGGAGGTGGAGCGCGACCTGGCGGCCCCGCTCCGGCTGGCACCGCACATGGAGTTGCTGTGCCGGGAGCAACCGCTGCTCAACTACCTGATCGTGACCTCCGGGCGGCCCTACTCCAGCCTGTGGTCCATCGCCGCGGAGACGGACGACCCCGACATCCCGCAGGAGCAGTGGGCCGGGCACGACATCGGCCGGGTCGAGTCGGGCCGGCTGATCCCCTCGCAGGTCAACCGCGTGTTGCTCGTGCACTGGGCGGGGGAGTGGCTGCGGGCCCGGACCGAGGGCGGGCAGATCCCCTATCACGACCTCTGGCGGCACTATCGCGAAATGAACGGGCTCGGAAACCCGGCCGGCACCGGCGAGGCGGCGGACAGAGAGGTGGCCACACCGTGACGGAGATGAAGACGGCGCAGCTCAAGGAAGACCTGACCTTCCTCGGACCGAGCGTCAAGGAAATCATGTGGCAGTACAACGAGATCTTCGACCACGGCTGTTACGACGCCATCCAGCTGCCCGAGGCGCCGTTCGTCGTCGACGTCGGCGCCAACATCGGCCTCTTCATGCTCTTCGTCAAGCAGCGCAGGGAGTCGGCCGAAATCCTGGCCTTCGAGCCGATGCCCGATCCGGCCCAGGCGCTCACCCAGAACATGGAGGAGTACGGCTGGACGAAGATCGCCGTGCACCCGTGCGCTCTCGGACGGGCGGACGAGGACGACGTGCCGTTCACCTACTACCCGCTGCTGCCCGGAAACTCCACCCGCTTTCCGGAACAGAAGGCCCTGCAGAAGAAGGTCCTGTACGACTACGAACCGGTCGACTACATCGATCGCCTGCACAGCGGTTACGAGGTACGGGTCGACGTACGGCGGCTCTCCTCGTTCCTGCCGGACGACCGGGTCGTCGACCTGCTCAAAGTGGACGTCGAGGGTGCGGAGCTCGATGTGCTGCTCGGCATCGACCCAGCGCACTGGCCGCTCATCGCCCAGGTCGTGATCGAGGTCCAGGACCTCGGCGGGCGCCTCGAAGACGTCTGCGACCTGCTCATCTGTTACGGCCTGAAGCCCACGGTCATGCGCGCCCCGTTGATCCCGACGGAGATCCTCACCTACGTCGTCTACGCGCGCCGGGGTTGAGTCGGTCGATGACAACGATCCCGGACCGCGTCGCCGAGCTGCTCGCCCGGTTGACGCTCGACGAGAAGACGGCGTTGATGCACCAGTACTCGCCCGGGGTACGGCGACTGGGCATCCCGCCGCTCGTCTGGGGCCTTCCCATGCGGCGCGGCGCCCAACAGTTGCCCGGCGCGACGGTCTTCCCACAGGCGATCAGCCTCGGCGCCACCTGGGACACCGACCTCATCCAGCAGGTCGGCTCGGCGATCGCGGCGGAGGTGCGCGCCGGCTACGCCCAGCGACCCGAGACCGGACTCTCGATCTGGGGCCCGGTGGTCAACCTCCTGCGCGATCCCCGGTGGGGACGCAACGAGGAGGGCTACTCGGAGTGCCCCAGACTCACCTGCGATCTGGCCCTCGCCATGTGCCGGGGACTCACCGGGTACGACGACGGCCCGCCGTCGCGGTGGACGACCACGCCCGTACTCCAGCATTTCCTCGCCTACAACCACGAGACCGCACGTGCCACCATGTCCGCCGCGAACGTGCGGGCCCGGGTGCTCCACGAGTACGACCTGAAACCGTTCGAGGAGCCGATCAGGTCCGGCGTCGCCACCGGCATCATGCTCGCCTACGGCCGCACCAACGGCCTGCCGAACCATCTGAGCCCGCACGTGCGACGCAGCGTACGGGCCTGGCACCCGGAGTGCACGGTGTTCTCGGACGCGTGGGCGCCGACGATGCTCGTGATCGACGACGACGCGCCCCACGAGGACAGGTTGCACGCCTACGTCGCCACCGTCCGCGCCGGTCTGGACCTGTTCGTCGACCAGGACAGCGACAGCGACATCATCAGCGGCGCGCTGCGCCGCGCGGTCGACGAGGGCCTGCTGACCGAGGAGGACCTGGATGGGCCGGTCGGCCGGCTCCTCCGGATCCGCATGCTGTGGGGACAGTTCGACAGCCAGGAGGACGTCGCCACGCCCGCCGTCGTGGGAAGCAGCACGCACCGCCGGCTGGCCGCCAAGGCGGCGTCGGAGGCGATCGTCCTGCTCAGGAACGAAGACGGGCTGCTGCCCCTGGTGCCGGCGACGCTCCGCAGGGTCGCTGTGGTCGGCCAGCTTGCCGCCATGCTGTGCCGCGACTGGTACTCACCCGACTTCGACGAGAGCACGCCGCCGGTCGCCGGAATCGTGGCCGCGCTGGGCGAGGACCGCGTACACCTGGTCGAGGGCGTCGACGCGATCGCGCTCCGCGCCCTGGACGGCGGCGGATACGTCACGTCCGTGGGCACGCCGGAGGGCGGCGCGCTGACCGTTACACCGGCGCAGCCGATCGGACCCGCCCAGACCTTCGCCGTCTTCGACTGGGGAGCGGGCGTCCAGTGCCTCCGCGCCGAGGTCAACGGCCGGTTCGTGCGATGCAGGTCCGACCGGGCGCTCGCCAACGACCAGGCCACGATCAACGGCTGGGAGGTACGTGAACGCCTCCGGCTGGTCCCGCACGCCGGCGGATGGGTGCTGTTCGACGAGTCGCTCCGCCGGTACGTCGCCCCGCTCGTGGGCGACAGCATCCTGCGGGTAGCCGCGGAGACACCCGAAACGGCCGCGGTATTCGCCCGGGAACTCGTCACCGACGGCGCGGCGGAGGCCGCCACCGCCGCGAGGGAAGCGGACGCGGCGATCGTCATCGTCGGCAACCATCCCCTCATCAACGGCCGCGAGTCGGAGGACCGGCCCGACATCGAGCTCGCGCCGGCCCAGCACGCGGTCGTCGAGCGGGTCGCTGCGGCGAACCCCGCCACCGTCGCGGTGCTCGTCAGCAGCTACCCCCTCGCGGTGGAGTGGATCGCCGGCAACGTACCCGCGATGCTCTGGACCGGCCACTCGGGACCCACGCTCCCGGCAGCGCTGGCCGAGGCGCTCCTCGGCGCGCAGGCGCCGGCGGGCCGCCTGCCGCAGACCTGGCCGCGCCGCGCGGAGGATCTCGGCGACATCGCCGACTACGACATCATCAAGGGCCGCCGGACATACCTCTACTCGGACCTGGATCCGTTGTTCCCGTTCGGGCACGGGCTGACGTACAGCAGGTTCTCGTATTACCTGCACCTGCGCCGGCCGACCCTCTGCACCCAGGACGCCGTCGAGGTCACGGTCGAACTCCGCAACCTCGGCCCGGTGGACAGTGACGAGGTGATCCAGGTCTACGGGCGGATCCGAGACTCCCGTCATCCCCGCCCGCTGCGCCAACTGCTGGCCTTCCGCCGCGTCGCCGTGCCCGTCGGGCACGCCCGGGTCGAGCGGTTCCGGATTCCGCTGAGCGAGATGGCGATGTGGGACGTCGCCCGACACGCGTTCACCGTGGAGCCGGGCGTCTACGACATCATGCTCGGCCGCTCCGCGACCGACATCGTCGCGACCGAGTCACTGACGGTCCGCGGCGAGCCGCTCGGCCCGCGCCGCCTCGACCGCACACCCACCCGCGCATCCGATTTCGACGACTACCACGGTTTCACCCTTGAGGACGACGACACGGGCCTGACGACGATGACCGCTCCCGAGGCAGGGGGTTGGCTGCTCTTCAGGGACGTCGCCCTGGCTGAGGACCTCACCCGGATGGTGCTGGAAGCGAGCCGTGCCGGGGCGGGCTGGTCGGCGATCGAGGCCCGCTGGGACGCCCCGGAGGGCGATCTCATCGGCGTCGCCCCCGTCGTCGCCGGCGCCGCGGACGTCAGGATCGACGTGCCGCTGCGGCCGATCGCCGCCCGTGGCGACCTCTACCTCGTGGCCACCGGCCCCATGCGGCTATCGACGCTCCACCTCCGCAGCAGATCGGATGATCAGGAGCTGGGCTGATGACGACCCGTGCGGCCAACTTGTCCAGCGTCCGGTGGTCCACCTGCGTCATCTCACCGGAACACGCCCGGCCCAGCCTCCCCGCGTCGGATCCGCCGCCGGGATAGAGCCTAGCCGGAGAGTCCGCCGAGCGGGTTGACGATGCGGGTGATGCGGTCGCGCATCTGGCGCATGATGTCGACGACCTCGAGCTCGCGTTCCGTGGAGAGCCGTGCGAGCGGGATGGAGACGCTTATCGCGTCGACGGGTGGGTCGGCGTAGTGCAGGGCGACCGCGTAGCAGCGCAGCCCGATGCTGTTCTCCTGCTCGTCGATCGCGTAGCCGCGCTTGCGCGTGCGGTCCAGTTCTGCCTCCAGCGCGGCGCGTGAGGTGATGGTGTAGCGGGTCAGCGCTTCCATCGTCTCGGGCAGGTGCCCGTCGAGCTGCGCCGGGCCGCGCTCGGCCAGCAGCGACTTGCCCAGCGCCGTGCTGTACGCGGGCAGCCGCCGCCCGACCCGGCTGTACGGGCGCAGATACTGACTCGACTCGCGGGTGGCCAGGTAGACCACGTCCGGCCCGTCGATCCGTCCGAAGTGGAACGTCTCGTCGACCTTCTCCCGCAGCTCCTCCAGGAACGGCACGATCTGTGCCAGATATGGATCGGTGTCCAGGTAACTGGTGCCGGCCAGCAGTGCCCGGATGCCGATGCCGTAGAGCGAGCCGGACGAGTCGGCGCGCACCCAGCCGTACTTGACCAGGGTCCGGAGCAGGGCGTGCAGGCTGCTGCGCGGCACGCCGAGCGCGTCGGAGAGTTCCCGCAGCCTGGCCGGGCGGTTGCGCCGGGCCGCCAGGTATTCCAGCAACTCGACCGTGCGCGCTGCGGACTTGACCTCGCGGACTCCCACGGTCTCCTCGAGATCATCCGTCATGCCGCTCAGGGTAGTCGGAGGAGGGCAGAGCTGTCTACATATGCGGACGATTTTGAGCGTTGTTCAAGGATGTAGACATGTGCCAGAATACCGAACATGGTTCAGGACCGTGTCGCGCGTATCACGATCACCCCGGTGGCCTTCCACGACCTGCCGCTGCTGAACACCGTCGGCGTGCACGAACCATTCGCCCTGCGCGCGATCGTCGAGGTGGAGACGGTGGGCGGACTGACCGGACTCGGCGAGACGTACGGCGACGAGGCTCACCTGGCCCGGCTGCGCGCCGCCGCCGATGCACTGATCGGCGCCGAGGTCTTCGCCCTCAACGACGCCGCGGCCCGGGTGACCCGGGTGCTGGCCGCGGACACCACCACCGGCGGGCACGGCATGAGCGGCATGGTGACCGGCTCCAGCACCGCCGACCGGACGCTGTCCCCGTTCGAGGTCGCCCTGCTCGACATCCAGGGCAAGGCGGTCGGTCAGCCGTTGTCCGACCTGCTCGGCGGACGGGTCCGCGACCGGGTGGCGTACAGCGGCTATCTCTTCTACAAGTGGGCGAGCCATCCCGGCGCTCCGGCGGACGAGTGGGGCGCCGCGCTCGATCCGGAGGGCATCGTGCGGCAGGCCCGCACCATGATCGACAGGTACGGCTTCGGCGCGCTGAAGCTCAAGGGCGGTGTGTTCCCGCCCGAGGAGGAGATCGCCGCGATCCTCGCGCTGCGGGCGGAGTTTCCGGACCTGCCGCTGCGGCTGGACCCGAACGCCGCCTGGACGGTGGAGACCTCGGTGATGGTCGGCAAGGCGCTCGCGGGGGTACTCGAATACCTGGAGGACCCGACCCCCGGCATCGCGGGGATGGCCGAGGTGGCCCGGCAGGTGCCGATGCCGCTGGCCACGAACATGTGTGTGGTCGCCTTCGACGACGTGCCGCCGGCCGTCCGCGCGGACGCGGTCGGCGTGGTGCTCTCCGACCACCACTTCTGGGGCGGGCTGCGCCGCTCGCAACTTCTCGGCGGTCTGTGCCGGACCTTCGGCCTCGGGCTCTCCATGCACTCCAACTCGCACCTGGGGATCAGCCTGGCCGCGATGACCCACCTGGCCGCGGCCACGCCGAACCTGGACTACGCCTGCGACACGCACTGGCCGTGGAAGCGCGCGGACGAGGACGTGATCAAGCCCGGCGCCATCGGCTTCGCGGACGGCGTGGTCGGGGTGCCGGACGGTCCCGGGCTCGGCGTCGAGCTGGATCGCGACGCCCTGGGCCGCCTGCACGAGCAGTACCTCTCCTGCGGGCTGCGCAACCGGGACGACACCGGCTACATGCGGACCGTCGATCCGTCGTACCGCGCGGTGTCGCCGCGATGGTGACGCGGCTGCGGGTGCTCCAGACCGACCGGATCATGGACCGTTACGCCGACGTGCTGACCGCCGGCGGCGCCCACCACTGGACCTTCGCGTCGGACTGGGACCAGGAGCGGCAGATCGAGATCCTGCGTACGGTCGACGTGCTGGTCGCCGCGAGCATGACGACCGAGATGGCCCGCGCCGCCGGGCGGCTGCGCCTGGTGCACGTCACCGGCGCCGGCTACGACAGGATCCCGCTCGCCGACCTGCCATCCGGCGTCCGGGTGGTGAACACCTTCCACCACGGCCGCTCCATCGCCGAGTACGTGCTGGCGAGCGCCGTGCTACTCGCCCGGCGGGTGCCACGGTCGGAGGCAGAGTTCCGCCGCGGCGTGTGGCGGTCGGTACTCACCGACCCGGCGGTCCCGCTCGGGCCGACGCTGCACGGCCGGATGGTCGGGCTCATCGGGCTCGGCGAGATCGGGACGGAGGTGGCCCGGCTGGCCGGGGCGTTCGGCGCCCAGGTGCAGGCGGTACGGGCGCGTCCGTCGGCGGCCGGGCCGGCCGGGGTGGAACTGGCCTGGGTGGGCGGCATCGACGAGTTGGACCATTTCCTGTCCACGTCGGACGTCGTCGTGGTGACGGTGCCGCTGACCGACGCGACGCGCGGCCTGCTCGGCGAGGAGCAGTACCGGTTGATGCCCCGGCACGCCCTGCTGATCAACGTCGCCCGAGGGCCGGTACTGGACGAGGCCGCGACGTACGCCGCGCTGGCCGACGGCACGATCGCCGGAGCGGCGCTGGACGTGTGGTGGGGCCACCCGCGGGAGGGCAAGCCCCCGGCGAGTCACGACTTCTCCGCGTTGCCCAACGTGCTGCTGACCCCGCATCAGGCGGGCCACACCGATGACACGTTCCGCGGTCGGGCCCGGGACATCGCCGCGGCGGTCGACGCCATTGCCACCGGCGGTCCGCTGCGCAACGTGGTGCGCTGAACCCTTTTCGACCTGGACCGCGCGGCTCGCGTACCGCGTCCGACCTGGCGGTCCGCCGGACCGCAAGGGGAGTTGAAAAGGTTCACCGACGACGATCGTCACGACCGGCGCACCGCCGCGCCGCGTTGTCCGACACCGTGGCCCTGGGTCAGCGGAACTGGTCGACCAGCAGAACCAGGGCACCGGTCATGGAGACCACGATCGCGGTGACCCGGAGGCGGCGCCTGCTCATGAACCGGTTGATGTAGCGGGACAGCAGGTAGCCGGCCGCCGTCGCGGGCAGGAACCACAACGTCGTCCGGACCGTGTCGGCGTGCACCGAGCCGGTCAGCGCCAGCCCGGCCAGCGACATCGCCGACCCGACCAGGAAGAACGCGGCCATCGTGCCGCGCAGCCGGGCGCCGCTCGACGACTGCCAGACCAGGGCCATCGGCGGACCGCCGATCGACGTCGCCGTGCCCAGCAGGCCGGAGACCGCGCCGGCGGCCGCCGTCGTCCGCCGGGTCGGGTCCGGCGCCCAGCCGCCGATCGCCAGCACCACGCCGGCCAGCACCACCACACCGAGCAACAGCGCCAGCCAGCGTTGCGGCAGCACCGCGACCAGCCACACGCCGGCCACCGTGCCGGGCACCCGGCCGAACAGTGCCCAGCCCGCGCCGCGCAGGTTCACCGCCTCGCGCTCGCGCAGCGCGACCGCCAGGGTGAGCACCACGGCCAACATGATCAGCATGCCGGGCAGCAGACCCGGGTCGACGATCGCGACCACCGGCGCGGCCACCATGCCCATGCCGAAGCCGATCGAGCCCTGTAGGCAACTGGCCAGGACGACAGCCAGCGAGACGAGGGTGAACGCCCAGCCGCTCACCGCGCGGCGGAGACCCGCGTGTCGAGTGGGTGGTGGCACTCGGCGGTGTGCCCCGGCGTCGTCGGATCGGCGGTCGGTGGCGGCGGGGTGTTCGCGCACAGCTCGGTGGCCTGCCAGCAGCGGGTCCGGAAGCGACAACCGCTGGGCGGGTCCAACGGTGAGGGCAGCTCGCCCTTGAGCAGGATCTTCTGCTTACGCTCCCGGTCCGCCCGGCGCAGCGTGGGCGCGGCCGAGAGCAGTGCCTTCGTGTACGGGTGCCGCGGGTTCTCGAAGACCTCGTCGGTGGTGCCGGTCTCCACGATCCGGCCGAGGTACATCACCGCGACCCGGTCCGCGACGTGGCGCACCACCGAGAGGTCGTGCGAGATGAACAGGTACGACACGGACAGCGCCTGTTGCAGCTCGTTGAGCAGGTTGAGGACCTGAGCCTGCACGGAGAGGTCCAGGGCGGACACCGGCTCGTCGCAGATCACCACGTCCGGGCCGAGCGCCAGGGCACGGGCGATGCCGATGCGCTGCCGCTGCCCGCCGGAGAACTCCTGGGGGTAGCGGTCGGCGTCGCTGGGCCGCAGTCCGACCAGGTGCAGCAGCTCGCGGACCCGGGCGGCACGCTCGCGCGAGGTGCGGAACAGGTCGCGGTGGGTGTGCCACGGCTCGGCGATGATCTGGGCGGCGGTCAGTCGTGGGTTCAGCGACGCGTACGGGTCCTGGAAGACCATCTGCACCCGGCGCCGCCAGCGCAACAGCTCGCTCTTGCGCAGGGCGAACGGGTCCACCCCGCCGAACCGGACCGTACCCTGGTCGGGTCGTTCCAACAGCATCAGCGTGCGGGCCAGGGTGGACTTTCCGCAGCCGGACTCGCCGACCAGGCCGAGCGTCTCGCCCTGCCGGAGGGTGAGGTCGATGCGGTCCAGGGCCCGCAGTCGGTCGTTGCCGTTCGGCCCCTTGGGCACCTGGAAGGTCTTGCTGATTCCCTGGACGTCGAGCAGCGGCGAGTCGGTCACTGGGCGGTCCCCTCGGCGAGGTGGCAGGCGACCGCGCGGCCGGCCCGGGTCTCCAGCGCCGGGCGCTCGGCCCGACACACGTCCTGCACCAGTGGGCAGCGCGCCTGGTACGGGCAGCCCGGCGGGATGGCGAACAGGTCCGGCGGTGCGCCCGGGATCGAACTCAGGTCGGCGCCGCGCTCGGTCTCCACCGGCACCGAGTCGAGCAGCCCTCGGGTGTACGGGTGCCGTGGATCCTCGAACACCTCGTCCACCGGCCCGGTCTCGACGATCCGGCCGGAGTACATGACCGCGACCGTGTCCGCCTCCTCGGCGACCACGGCCAGGTCGTGGGTGATCAGCACGACCGCCATGTCGTGCTCCTTGCGCAGTTGGGCGAGGAGCGCCAGGATCTGCGCCTGCACGGTGACGTCCAGCGCGGTGGTCGGCTCGTCGGCGATGAGTACCTTGGGCGAGAGCGCCACCGCCATCGCGATCAGCAGCCGTTGCCGCATGCCGCCGGAGAACTGGTGCGGGTAGGAGTCCACCCGTGACTCCGGCTCGGGGATGCCGACGTGTCGCATCAGCTCGATCGCCTTCGCCCGGGCCCGCTTGGCCGGCATCCGCTGGTGGATCCGGTACGGCTCGGCGAGCTGGGTGCCGACCTTGAGCACCGGGTTCAGGGCGGTGAGTGCGTCCTGGAAGACGATCGACAGGGTGGGGCCGGCGAGCTGCCGGCGACGTTTGCGGCTCACCTTGAGCAGGTCCTCGCCGTCCACCTGGACCGAGCCGGCCGTCACCGAGGCGATCGGCTCGAGTAGCCCGACGATCGCCTGCGCGGTCATGCTCTTGCCGCAGCCGGACTCGCCGAGCAGCGCCAGCGTACGGCCGCGGTGGGCGGTGAAGCTCACGCCGTCCACCGCGCGGGTCGTGCCGCGCGGGGTGGTGAGTTCGACGGTCAGCCCGCTGACCTCCATACCGATCGCGGTCATAACCGCTCCTCGCTCCGCTCGTCGCCCCCATGACCTTGCCGACTGGGCCGACCGATGCCCTCACTGCGCTCAGTCATGGCCGCTCCTCGCTGTGCTCGGTCACGTCGTCTCCAGCACGGTCGGTCCGGCGGCCCGGCGCCGCCGGCGGGGCACGGTCAGCCGCCACCGCTGTCCCGGGTCGGTGGCAATCCGAACCCAGGACGCGAGCAGGTTCGCCGACACTGTGGTGATCACGATGGCCAGGCCGGGCAGCACCGACAGCCACCACTGGGTACGCAACTGGTCGCGGCCCTGGGCGACCATCAGACCCCAGCTCACGTCCGGCGGCTGGACCCCGATGCCGAGGAAGCTGAGCGAGGACTCGGCCAGCATCACGTAGCAGAAGTCCACCGTGGCCACGGTGAGCAGGGTGGGCAGCACGATCGGGAAGATGTGCCGGCGGATGATCGCGCCGCTCGGGGTGCCGAACGTGCGGGCCGCGTCCACGAAGAGCCGGGTCTGTAGCTCGGCGGACTCGGCCCGGGCGGTACGCAGATAGACGGGGATGCGGGTGATCGCGAGGATCGCGATGATGCTGGCGATGCTGGGCGAGAAGATGTAGAGCACCACGACCGCCATCAGCAGCGAGGGGAAGCTGAGGATGACGTCGGCGATCCGCATCGCGACGGTCTCCCGCCGGCCGCGGTGATAGCCCGCCCACATGCCGACCGAGGCGCCGATCACCAGCGAGATCAGCACCACCGGCACGACCACGCTCATCGTGGTCTGGGTGGCCACCATGAGCCGGCCGAGCAGGCTGCGGCCGAGCAGGTCGCCGCCGAGCACGTACTGCCAGCCGTGGTCCAGGCTGAACGGCGCCAGCCGGGACAGCGACAGGTCACCCTTGATCGCGCTGTCGCCGGCCAACTGTCTGCCGAACACCGCGACGAACGCGACCAGCAGCAGGATCAGCGCGGAGACGAAGGCGGCCGGGTCGGCCAGCAGCATCCGGAACCAGTTCGCCCTGGCCGGCCTGTCCGGGGCCTCCGGGGCGGGCGCCTCCGGTGGGTTCTCCAACAGGGTCATGCCGCCGCACCTACCTTCTGTCGGACGCGGGCGTCCAGCAGCGCGTACCCGATGTCGATGGCGATGTTGAGCACGAAGATGCTGATCGCGGTGATCGCCACGGCCGCCTGGAGTACCGCGAAGTCGCGCTGGAGGATGGCGTCGATCAGCAGCTTTCCGATGCCCGGCCAGCCGAAGATGCTCTCCACCACGACCGCGCCGTTGATCAGCCCAACCGCGAGGTCGCCCGCGACGGTCAGGGCCGGCGGGGCGGCGTTCTTCAGCGCGTGCCGGGCGACCACCCGGCGCTCCCCGGCGCCCTTGCTGCGGGCCACCTTCACGTACGGGGAGCCGAGCGCCGAGATCATCGCGCCGCGGACCACCTGGGTGAGCACGCCGGCCGGGCGGAGCATGAGTACCGCGATCGGCAGTACCCAGCTCAGCCCGCCGGCGTCCACGCCCGAGGTGGGCAGCACGCCGAGCATGATGGCGAACACCCAGATGCCGAGGATGGCCAGCCAGAAGTCCGGCACGCTGGCCGCGGTCATGGACAGCAGGCTGGAGACCCGATCGGCCAGGCCGTTGGGCCGCAGCGCCGCCCAGCACCCCACCGCCGTCCCCACCAGACACGCGAGGAGCATGGTGACGGCGGCCAGTTGGAGAGTGGCGGGGAAGGCCCGCAACGCCATCACCGCGGCGGATTCGCCGGTACGCAGCGACGTCCCGAAGTCCAGCCGTACCACCCCGGAGAGGTAGTCGAGCAACTGCGACCAGATCGGCTTGTCGAACCCGTTGGCCGCGCTGAACTGCTCCCGCGCCTGGGCTGTCGCATTCTCCGGCAGATACAGCGCGGTCGGGTTGCCGGTGAGTCGGGCGAGCACGAACACGCCCAGTACGACGGCCAGCAGGGGCAGCAGGCTGGTCAGCACCCGTCGTCGCAGGAAGGTCAGCATTTCCGGGTCCGATCTGCGGTCAGCTCTTCGGCTTCACGTCGGCCAGCCGCAACTCGTCGCCGGTGGCCGCGTCGGGGGCGTAGGAGACGTTCTCGGCCAGGCCGAGCACCGCCCCCATGTTGGCGAGGAAGGCGAAGCCGCGGACGTCCTTGTTCTCACTGGCGAAGACGCCGGCGTACGCCTGCTTCCGGGCGTCTCCGGTCTGGGTGCCGGCCGCCTTGATCTGCTGGTCCAGTTGCGGGGTGCCGCTGCTGCTCTGCGCGCCGTCGGTGGCGAAGTACTGCCCCACCGTGAACGCGGCGTCGCCGGCCTGGTTGCCGTGCATGATCATCAGTGCCACCGGCCCGGCGTCGTCGGGGAACGGCCGGAGCTGGTACTTCATCTGGGCGGACGTGTCCATCATCTCGATCTTGGCAGTCAGACCGATCTGGGTCAGGGCGCTCTGGATCAGCTCGATGCTCTCGGCGATCTTCGGGAACTGCGCGGTCCGCCCGATGATCCGGAACGGGGTGTCGACCTTGACCCCGTCCGCGCGGGCCTGGTCGACCAGCGCCTTGGCGCCGGCCAGGTCGTACGCGGTCGGGGTGAGCGACTCGTTGTAGCCGACCACGCCGGGGCCGATCAGTTGGCTGGCCGGGCGCCCGATACCGCCGAACAGCGACTTGACGATGCCGTCGCGGTCGATCGACATGTCGATGGCCTGGCGCACCCGGATGTCGTTGAGCGGCGCCTGGTCGGTGGTGAAGCGCAGTGCGGTGGTCTCGTTGTTCGGGTACTGCACCCCGGTGTCGCCGGCGCCGTCGTCCGCGCCCAGGTTGGTGGCCAGGTCGGCTTCGCCGTTGACCACCATCGCGGCCCGGACGGTGCCCTCCTCACGCCACTGGTACTCGGCCTTCGCGTACGCCGGCTTGTCGCCCCAGTAGCCGTCCCAACTGGTGAGGGTCAGCTTCTGTCCGGCGGCCCAGGTCTCGATCTTGTACGGGCCGGTGCCCACCGGCTCGCGGACCTTCTCGGTGGTGCTGGTGTCGGACTTGGTCATCTCCACGAACGAGACGCGCAGCGGCAGCAACGGGTCCGGCTGCCCGGTCTGCACGGTGACCGTGGAGGCGTCCGGTGCGGCGAGCGTGAGCTTGCCACTCTCGCCGAACACGTAGCCCTGGACGTTGCAGGCCAGCTTCGTGTTGTTCGCGCTGCGCTCGATCGCGGCGACCGCGTCCTCGCTGGTGAAGTCGCTGCCGTCGGAGAACTTCACACCGCTGCGCAGTTTGAAGGTCCAGAGCGTCGGCTGGGTCTGGGTCCATTCGGTGGCGAGCCTGGGCTCCAGCGTGCCGGTGGTCGGGTTCCGCTCCAGCAGCGGCTCGGTGATGTTGGACCGGACCACGACGCCGGTGGCCGTCAGCGACGCCTCGCAGGGCTCCAGGGTCGGCGGCTCCTGCGGCAGGACGACACGCAACGTGTTGCCGCCGCCGGCCGGGTCGCCGGCGTCGGAGTTGGCGACCGAGCATCCGGTGGCGGCCAGCGACATCGCTGCGGCGGCGGCGACCAACGCGGCGGCGCGGGCGTTCCGGGCCCGTAGACCGTGGGGGGAAAGGGTCATGATCCGCTGGCCTCTCAGACTGTGTCTGTATATGTAGACGGTATCTGCGTTCGTGAACGACACCGTAATTTCGGCCACACACCGTCGTCAAGGTCCCGGGTAACTCTGTTGAAACATCCGCGCGGTGGACCGGACATGCTCGAGCAACACCGCGAGGATCGGGCTGTCGTTGTCCGGACGCCAGGCCGCGTACACCTCGACACAGTCGTCCGGGATCTCCGCGACCGGCAGGAACCGCAGGTTGCGAAGGGTGATCACGGACGCGGAGGCGGGCACCAGCGCGACCCCGAGACCCGCGTCCACCAGGGCGAGCACGCTGTTCACCTGGGTCACGTGCTGGGCGTACGCCGGCTGCACGCCGGCCGACCGGAAGGTGGAGACGACCAGGTCGTGGAAGTAGCGGGCCTCCACCGGCGAGTAGGTCACCACGCTCGACCCGCCGATATCGGCCAGCCCCGGGGCCCGGCCCAGCCGGGTCAGCGGGTGCCCGCGGGGCACCGCGAGCAGCAACGACTCGGTGTGCACCAGCATCTGCGCCAGCGCCGCCCCGTCCGGCGCACCCCGGATCAGGCCGATGTCGATCTCCTCGGCCAGCAGCGCCTCGATCTGCCTGCCGGTGACCATCTCGCGGAGCACCCGGTGCACCTCGGGAAGCTGGTCGTCCAGGAACTTCACCCACTCGCCGAGCACACTGAGCGCGGCGGTCGCGGTGAAGCCGACCCGCAGGACGCCGCGCGAGCCGTGCGCCGCCCGCTGGGCCAGCAGCGGTGCCGCCGCGGCCAGGCTGAGCAGGCGTCGGGCCTCGTCCAGGAAGACCCGGCCGGCCGGGGTCAGCTCGACCGAGCGCGACGTGCGGATCAGCAGATCCACCCCGACCGCCCGCTCCAGCTTCTGCACCTGGCGACTGAGTGGCGGTTGGGTCATCCGCAGCCGGTCGGCGGCCCGGCCGAAGTTGCGCTCCTCGGCCACCGCGACGAATCCCCGGAGCTGATCCAGACTGAACATCGTTCCTCCCGCGTTATGCAGTCTGAGCATCAAACCATGCTTCATGTGTCTTGGACAGGTATCACGGTGGCCACCTACCGTCGTCGTACCAATTGCCTCGAATCTGGAGCCCTCATGACGACGTTCTCGCCCGCTCGGCTGCGCGACACGCTGGGTTCCGGGCTGCTCTGCTTCCCGGTCACGCACATGACCCCGGAGCTGACCTTCGACGAGCCCGCGTTCCGTTCGCACCTGCGGTGGCTGGCGACGTACGACGCCCGCGGGGTGTTCGCGGCCGGTGGCACCGGCGAGTTCTTCTGTCACACCCCGGCCGAGGTCGCGCAGGTCGTACGCGCCGCCGTGGCCGAGGCCAAGCCAGGCGTACCGGTGATCGCCCCGGCCGGGTACGGCACCTCGCTCGCGGTGGAGATGGCCCGCGACGGCGAGCGGGCGGGCGCGGACGGCATCTTCCTGCTGCCGCCGTACCTGACGGAACTGGACCAGGGAGGGCTCAAGGAACACGTTCGCGCGGTCTGCCGCGCCACCTCGCTGGGCGTGATCGTCTACCACCGGGCGAACGCCCGGTTCAGCCCGCAGACCTTCGTCGAGCTGGCCGAGGAACTGCCGAACCTGATCGGCTTCAAGGACGGCATCGGTGACGTCGACGTGCTGGCCCACCTCTACGCGGTGCTCGGCCCTCGGCTGGTCTACGTCGGCGGCCTGCCGACCGCAGAGACCTACGCGCTGCCCTACCTCGAACTCGGCGCCACCACCTACTCCTCGGCGATCTTCAACTTCGCGCCGCAATGGGCCAGCGACTTCTACACCTCGGTGGTCAAGCGCGACCGTGACGACGTGTACGCCCGGATCCGCGACTTCGTCCTCCCGTACCTGAACATCCGCAACCGGCGCAGCGGATACGCCGTGTCGATCGTCAAGGCCGGCATGACCGCGGTCGGGCGCAGTGCCGGTCCGGTCCGCCCGCCGCTGTCCGACCTGACTCCGGCGGAACTGGCCGAGCTGACCGACCTGATCGCGGCCACGAACTCGATCGAACGGGTGGGCTGAGCATGTCCCCGACCGCCACCACCGGCCTCACCGGCGACCTGCTCGTCGGTGCCGGCGCCTACCGTGGCACGCACGGCGAGATCGCCGCCGTCGACCCGCGTACCGGGCGGAACCTGGAACCGTCGTACGGCCTGGGCGGTCCCGAGGACGTACGGCGGGCCGCCGAGCTGGCCGAGGCCGCCTTCGACACGTACCGGGAGACCACACCCACGGTCCGGGCCGGTTTCCTGACCGCCATCGCGGACGGCCTCGACGCGCTCGGCGCCGAGCTGATCGCCCGGGTCACCGCCGAGACCGGCATCCCGGCCGCCCGGGTCACCGGCGAACTGGCCCGCACCACCAACCAGCTTCGGCTGTTCGCGGACGTGGTACGCGACGGCGGCTGGCTGGGCGCGCGCATCGACCCGGCGCTGCCGCAGCGCACACCGCTGCCCCGCCCCGACATCCGCCGCCGGCTCGTCCCGCTCGGCCCGGTCGCGGTCTTCTCGGCCAGCAACTTCCCGCTCGCCTTCTCGGTGGCCGGCGGTGACACCGCGTCCGCGCTGGCGGCCGGCGCCCCGGTGATCGTGAAGGCGCACAGCTCGCACCCGGGCACCTCCGAGCTGGTCGGCCGGGTGATCCAGCGCACGGTCGCCGACCACGGCCTGCCCGAAGGGGTCTTCTCCCTCCTCTTCGGCGCCGGCCGCGAGGTGGGCATCGCACTGGTCACCGACCCGCGGATCAGGGCGGTCGGCTTCACCGGCTCGCGCGGCGGCGGTCTCGCGCTGGTCGCCGCCGCCCAGGCCCGGCCCGAGCCGATCCCGGTGTACGCCGAGATGTCCAGCGTCAACCCGGTGATCGTGCTGCCCGCGGCGCTGCGCCGCCGGGGCGCCGAGATCGGCCGCGAGCTGGTCGCCTCGATGACCGTCGGCCAGGGCCAGTTGTGCACCAGCCCGGGCCTGGTCTTCGCGGTGAACGGGCCGGGCGTGCAGGAGTTCGTCGAGGCAGCCGCCGAGGCGCTGCGTACGGTCCCGGCCGCGCCGATGCTCTCGGCCGGCATCCAGCAGGCGTTCACCGAGGGCGTCGACCGGCTGCGGACCGCGGACGGCGTGCAGACCACCGCCATCGGCGAGCCGGGCGACGGGATCGCCGCGCCGGGGCAGGCCCACCTCTTCCGGACCACGAACACCGCGCTCGGGCACAACCCGGCCCTGCGGGAGGAGGTGTTCGGGGCCAGCTCGCTGATCGTCACGGTGAACTCGGCGGCCGAGTTGCGGGACACGGTGGCGGGCCTGGAGGGCCAGCTCACCCTGACGCTGCACGCCGACGATGCGGATCTGGACACGGCTCGTGCGTTGCTGCCGCTACTAGAGCGCAAGGCCGGGCGGATCATCGTGAACGGCTGGCCGACCGGCGTCGAGGTCGGGCACGCGATGGTGCACGGCGGGCCGTTCCCGGCGACTTCGGACGCGCGTACGACCTCGGTCGGCACCGTCGCGATCGAGCGGTTCCTGCGGCCGGTGGCGTACCAGAACCTGCCCGCCGGGCTGCTGCCGGCCGGGCTCGCCGACGCGAATCCGCTCGGCCTGCCGAGGAGGGTCGATGGCCGCTGAGCCGCCACGGGTCACCGGGATGCGGGTGGTGCCGGTCGCCGGGCAGGACAGCATGCTGCTGAACCTGAGTGGCGCGCACGGGCCGTACTTCACCCGGACGGTCGTGGTGCTCTCCGCCTCCGACGGCAGTATCGGCGTCGGCGAGGTGCCCGGCGGCGAGGCGATCGTAGGCACCCTGGAGGAGTCGCGGGATCTGGTGCTGGGCCGGCCGATCGGGGCGTACCTGAGCGTGCTCGGCGCGGTGCGTACCCGGTTCGCGGCCCGGGACGCGGGTGGACGCGGGCCGCAGACGTTCGACCTGCGCACCACGGTGCACGTGACGACCGCCCTGGAGGCCGCGCTGCTCGACCTGCTCGGCAAGTACCTCGGGGTGCCGGTCTGCGACCTGCTCGGCGACGGGCGGCAGCGGGACCGCGTGCGTACCCTCGGTTATCTGTTCTTCGTGGGCGACCGCACCGCCACCGACCTGCCCTATCGGGCCGGGGACGGACCGGACGCGTGGACCCGGCTGCGCGACGAGCCGGCGCTCACCCCGGAGGCGGTGGTCGCGCTGGCCGAGGCCGCACGACAGCGGTACGGCTTCGCGGACTTCAAGCTCAAGGGCGGGGTGCTGCCGGGGGAGGAGGAGGTCGCCACGGTCACGGCGCTGAAGGCGCGGTTCCCGGACGCCCGGATCACGCTGGACCCCAACGGCGGCTGGCCACTCGCCGACGCGATCCGGTACGGGCGGGCGATGCGCGGCGTGGTGGCGTACGCCGAGGATCCGTGCGGCGCCGAGCGGGGCTTCTCCGGTCGGGAGACGATGGCCGAGTTCCGCCGCGCCACCGGCCTACCGACGGCCACCAACATGATTGCCACCGACTGGCGCGAGTTGGGCCACGCGATCCGGGCCGGGGCGGTCGACATCCCGCTGGCCGACCCGCACTTCTGGGGCATGCAGGCGTCGGTCCGGGTCGCCCAGCTCTGCGCCGCCTGGGGGCTGACCTGGGGCTCGCACTCGAACAACCACTTCGACATCTCGCTGGCGATGTTCACCCACGTGGCGGCGTCCGCGCCCGGCGAGATCACCGCGATCGACACGCACTGGATCTGGCAGGACGGCCAGCGCCTCACCCGTGCGCCGCTGCGGATCCGGGACGGCTACCTGGACGTGCCCACCGTCCCCGGCCTCGGCGTCGACCTCGACGAGGACCGGCTGGCCGAGGCGCACGAGCTGTACCGTGCCCAGGGGCTCGGCGGCCGGGACGACGCGGTGGCGATGCAGTACCTACTGCCCGGCTGGTCCTTCCACCCGAAACAACCCGCCCTGGTCCGATGATCCGGAGGTACGCATGACGACCGAGTCCACCGGTGTGCTACAGGTCGGCCCGCTGATGCCGTTTCTAGAGGCCGACCTGCGCGAACTCCACGCCGCGCGGCGGCTGCCGGACCCGCCGGACTCCTTTCTCGACGGCCCCGGCGCCCGGGTCGAGGTCGCGGTCACCTCCGGCCGGTTCGGCGTGGACGCCGACCTGATGCGGCGACTGCCCGCGTTGCGCGCGATCGTCAACTTCGGCGCCGGATACGACACCACCGACGTGGCCGAGGCCGCCCGCCGGGGCATCGCGGTGTCGAACACCCCGGACGTGCTCGACGACTGCGTGGCGGACACCGCGATCGGGTTGATCATCGACGTGATGCGCGGGCTGAGCGCCGCCGACCGGTACGTGCGCCGGGGCGACTGGGCGGCGCGTGGCAACTATCCGCTGACGCGGAAGGTGAGCGGGGCCCGGGTGGGGATCCTCGGCCTGGGCCGGATCGGGATGGCGATCGCCCGGCGGCTGGCGGGCTTCGACTGTGTGATCTCCTACCACAACCGGCGGCCCCGGGACGTGCCCTACCGCTACCTGAGCACACCGGTCGAGCTGGCTGCCGACGTGGACGTGCTGGTGGTGGCGGTGTCCGGCGGCCCGCAGACGCATCACCTGGTCTCTGCCGAGGTGATCGCCGCGCTGGGCTCGGACGGCGTCCTGGTGAACGTCGCCCGCGGCTCGGTGGTGGACGAGCCGGCGCTGGTCGCCGCCCTGCTGGAGGGTCGGCTCGGCGGCGCGGGGCTGGACGCGTTCGCGGACGAGCCGCACGTCCCGGCCGAGCTACGCGCGTTGGACCGGGTGGTGCTGACCCCGCACCTGGCCAGCGGCACCGCCGAGACCCGGCGGGCGATGGCCGACGTGGTACTGGCGAACGTGGCGCAGTTCCGCGCGGACGGCACGCTGGTGACACCGGTGGCGCTGCCCGTCGCCGGAGAGGGGCTGGCGTGATCGTGGCGGCGGTGTAGACGCCGGGCGCTCAGGGATGGGTAGCGGCGCTGCCGCGGGCCGCGAACTCCGGCCCATCGATGTCGGCCTCCGGCTGTCACCGGTTCTCATAACAAGAAGTTGTGGTGTTTTACGCTTTCATCATTTGAACACCGTGGTCGAAAAACTGTTATCTACCGTGCTCGTCAATAGTCCGCACCTGACGCGAACTGCGCGATCGTCGGATTCCGGGTAGGCCGCCCGGGTACCTCTTGAAGAATGCGAAACAATCTGGCAATCTTCATTCATCGATGTGAGCGCTCTCCTGTCCCCCGGGCCTCGGTGCACGGGACCAGGGGATCTGAAAGTGTTAGCGATAACAGCAACCCCGTCTGTTGGCCGGTCTGCACCCGGGCAGGGCCGGAGCACGGTCTCCAGGCATGGCCGGCAGCGTCATCGACGCCGACATGTCCGCTGCCGCCGTGACCTGGGAGGGCCGGCGCGGAGTGAGCAAGCTCCGCGTCGGCCCAAGCGGCGACCACCACCTGCGACGAATCGACCGCGCTTGAGGCGAGCGTGGTTCCCGAGGAGGTAACCATGAAATCCGGAACTTCCGGCCGTGCGGCGGTCAGACGCGGCGTGGCCTTGATGTCCGCGCTGCTGTGCCTCGCGGTGTTGGTGCCCGGGGTGGCCCGGGCGGACAACCCTATCGTGCAGACGATCTACACGGCCGACCCGGCTCCGCTGGTGCACAACGGCCGGGTGTACCTCTACACCGGTCACGACGAGGACGGCTCGACCTACTTCACCATGCGCGAGTGGCGGGTCTGGTCGTCGGCGGACATGGTGAACTGGACCGACCACGGCTCTCCGATGAGTCTGGCCACCTTTAGTTGGGCCAGCGCCGACGCGTGGGCCGGCCACACCATCTACCGCAACGGCAGGTTCTACTGGTATGTGCCGGTCAAGAACCGGGCGACCGGCCGAATGGCGATCGGGGTCGGTGTGTCGGAGAGCCCCACCGGGCCGTTCCGAGACGCGCTCGGTCGTCCACTGGTGGAGAACGGGGAGATCGACCCGGCCGCCTTCATCGACGACAACGGGCAGGCGTACCTGTACTGGGGCAACCCCAATCTGTGGTATGTGCGGTTGAACGCCGACATGATCTCGTTCTCGGGCGGTCCGACGCAGATCCCGCTGACCACGGCGGGATTCGGTGCCCGGAGCGGGAACGCGAGTCGCCCGACCCTCTACGAGGAGGCGCCCTGGGTCTACAAGCGGAACGGGCTGTACTACAACGTGTTCGCGGCGGAATGCTGCGCGGAGTTCATCGGCTACTCGACGGCTCCTGGGCCGACCGGGCCGTGGACCTACCGTGGGACGGTCATGCCCCGGCAGGGCGGGAGTTTCACCAACCACCCCGGCGTCATCGACTTCAACGGCGGCTCGTACTTCTTCTACCACAACGGTGCTCTGCCGGGCGGCGGCGGCTTCACCCGATCCGTTGCGGTGGAGAGGTTCACCTACAACTCCGACGGGACGATCCCGACGATCAACATGACCGCGACGGGTGCTCCGCAGGTCGGGACGCTGAACCCCTACGTTCGGCAGGAGGCCGAGACGATCGCCTGGGAGACCGGTGTGGAGACCGAGCCGGCCAGTGGCGGGGGCATGAACGTCGGCTGGATCGAGAACGCGGACTGGATCAAGGTCAAGGGTGTGGCCTTCGGCGCCGGTGCCGGCTCCTTCAGTGCCCGAGTGGCCTCGGGAACCAGCGGCGGCCGCATCGAGTTGCGCCTGGGCGGTACCAACGGCACCCTCGTGGGCACCTGCACCGTGCCGGGTACCGGAGGCTGGCAGACCTGGACGACCGTCACCTGCCCGGTAAGCGGCGCGACCGGCACCCACGACCTGTACCTGCGGTTCGCCGGCGGCAGCGGCTACCTGCTCAACGTCGACTGGTGGCAGTTCCAGCAACGGTAGTGAGTTGGCGCCGACCACGAACGGTCGACAGTACGCAGCGCCGATGCGGACAGCGTATCAGTGAGGATGAGTTCAAGAAGGGCTTGTTACATTTTTAAACCTCAATGGATCTGCGTGCTGGTGCCCATAGTGGTCGGCTAATATGCACCGGTGTGCGTTGTTCCGCCTTCCATTTCGTTCATGTGTCTTCGTCATGTTCCCGGTTGAGCTGCCAGCGGTCTGGGCCGGGCGGGAGAAGGAACTGGCCGTGCTGCACGCCGCCACCGAGGCCGCCAGCCAGGGCCGGGGGTCGGTGCTCTGGGTGGAGGGTGAGGCGGGCATCGGTAAGTCCTCCCTGGTCGCCGCCGGGCTCACCAACGGTGGGAGCGGCACCCGTGAGGTGTTGTGGGGAACCGCGGACCAGTTGTCCCATCGCTTTCCGCTGCGGGTGATGCTGGACTGTCTCCAGGTGCGACCGCGCTCGCCGGACCCCCGCCGGGCGCGGATCGCCGACTTCCTGCGGGACCGGCGGCCGGGGCTGTTCGCCGCGGACGACGTCGCCTACACGGCCACCGAGATGCTCGTGTCGCTGGTCGACGAGTTGTGTACCGACAGCCCCACCGTGCTGGTCCTCGACGATCTGCAATGGGCTGACGAGGCATCGCTGATGCTGTGGCACCGGCTCGCTCTCGCGGTTGAAGAGCTTCCGCTGCTGCTGGTCAGCGCCACCCGCCCGGTACCGATCCGGCAGGATGTCCAGACATTGCGGGCGGCCACACTCCGCCGAGGCGGCACCCTGCTCCCGCTCGGCGCGCTCGGCCCGGACGATGTCCGCACCATGATCACCGGAGTGCTCGGGGCGCCGCCGGGTCCGGCGCTCGACCGCCTGCTCGGGCGGGCCATGGGCAACCCGCTCTATCTGCGCGAGCTGCTCGACGCCCTGGCCCGGGAGCAGACGGCCTGCGCCGCGCTGACCGGTGGCGAGCTCTCCGACGACGCGCTCGAACGGGTCCCGGCCTCCTTCGCGGGCGCCCTGACCGATCGGCTCAGCGTGGTGTCGGCGGCCACCGCCCAGATGTTGCGCACCGCCTCACTGCTCGGCGGCGAGTTCGCCGTCACCGACCTCGCCGCGGTGCTACGCCGGACGGCGTCGGACCTGGCCGAAGGGTTGCAGAACGCGGTGGCGGCCGGCATCGTCATCGGCGTCGGCGACCAGCTTGCCTTCCGGCATCCACTGATCCGCCAGGCCCTCTACGACAGCATGCCGGCCGCGCTGCGCGCGGCGCTGCACTGCGAGGCGGCGAAGACGCTGGCCGGCGTCGGCGCCGAACCGCTGCGGGTGGCCCAGCAACTGCTGGCGGCCGGCCATCCAGGTGACGAGTGGACACACACCTGGGTGGTCGAGGCGGCACCGGCGCTGGCCGCCCGAGCCCCGGACATCGCGGCGGAACTCCTACAGCGGGAGTTGGAGACGAGCCAACTCGACCGAGCCGACCAGGCCGCGCTCTCCGTCGAACTCGCCCGGGTACTGCTCAACGCCGGGCGTCACCCCGAGGCCGCCGACCGGGCCCGGCAGGCGCTCACCATGGTGACCCAGCCCGGGCACCGCGCGGAGATGTCCTCGATTATGGCCCGCACGCTCTTCAGTCAGGGCCGCAACGAAGAAGCCCTGGACGTCCTGAGCGCGGCTCTCGCCCGTCCGGACATACCGGCGGTGTGGCAGGCCCGCCTGCTGGCCTCACTGTCGATGTTCAAACGGGCGAGCGGCGGCCACCTGGGCACCGCCGACAGCACCGCGCGGGAGGCGCTGCGGGTCGGGGAGGAGGCCGGGGACGCCTTCGCCGTCGCGTACGCGCTGACCGACCTGTGGCTGACCCACTCGGTACGGCGCGACCACGACGCCGCCCTCGGCTATGTCGACCGGGCGTTGACGGTGCTGAGCGACGCACCCGAGCACACCGACCTACGGACCTTTGCCTTCGACGGCCGGATCTTCACCCTCCAGAACCTCGACCGGTGGCCGGAGGCGGAGGCGACCATGCGGCGGGCACGCGAGCTGGGGCAACGGGTCGGCGGGCCTGGCCAGGGCGTCTCGACGCTCACCGCGGCCGTGCTGCTGTACTGGCTCGGCCGCTGGGACGACGCGCTGGCAGAGCTCGACGTCGTCGAGCGGGACAGCACGACCATCACGTACTCCGGGCTTCGTGAGCGAGGGCCGGCGTTGCTGTGGCATGGTGTCGCCGCGTTGATCGCCGGACGTCGCGGTGCCAACGCGGCCGCGGCCGAACACCTCCGGGCCGGCCTCGCGCTTCCCGTCCGGACCGTCGCCGACCGAGAGAATCGCGATTTCCTGCTCGCCGCCCGCGCGCTCGCCGCCGAGCAGGAGGGGGAGCCGGCACGGGCGCTGTCGCTGCTGTCAGCGGTCCTGGAGCGCGGGCCCGGCGAGATGACCCTGCTCCACCAGTGGGCGCCCGAGCTGGTTCGACTCGCGGTGGCGACCGACGACCGGCCGGCGGCCCTGGCGGCACTGCGCGCCTGCCAGGCCGAGACCGCGGCGGAGTCCCAGCCGGGTCGGGCCGCAGCGGCGCTGCGCCGGTGTCAGGGCCTGCTCGACGGCGATCCGGCGCCGCTGCGCGAGGCGGTCGCGTACTACCGGTCGGTCGGCTCGCCGGTGGAGCTGACCGGAACGCTGGAGGACCTGGCCGCGGTGCTCGCCGAACGCGACGAGCAGGCCGAGGCGAGGACACTGCTGGGCGAGGCGGTCGACCGGTACGACGCCCTCGGCGCGGTCTGGGACATCCGCCGGGCCGAGCGGCGACTCCGGCGGCTCGGTGTGCGCCGGGGTGTCCGAGGGCCCCGGCCGGCCCGCGCACAGGTCGGCTGGGAGGCGCTCACCCCGACCGAGGCGCGGGTGACCGCCCTGGTGGCCGAGGGACGGTCCACCCCGGACATCGCCAGGGAACTCTATCTGTCTCGGCGTACCGTGCAGACCCACATCTCGCACATCCTCGGCAAGCTCGGCGTACGGAGCCGGGTGGAGATCGCCCGTGAGGCGTTGCGCCGCGGGGCGTCCGGCACCGACTCCTGACCCTCGGAGACCACCGGTCCGGGCGAGGTGAAGGTTCGTACCTCCGCCGGGCCCGGCTCGGGTTGCGTCAACTGACCGATGTCCGTATGGGCCGGCTGAGGCAGCATCGTCGTGGGACGGCGACCGATGCGGGAGGGGAGGAGTTCCGGAGATGAGGTACGCGAGCCATCAGCCGATCCGGGGACGGGCGGCCGAGAAACCGGGGCCGCAGGCCGCTCCGCTGTCAGTGGACGCCGGCTCGCCGCTCGTGGTCCGCTGCTTCGGCGGGTTCCACCTGGAGATCCCCGGGCGGCGGCTGGACTGGACGACGGTACGGCCGCGGGTCCGCGCCCTGCTGCGCTTCCTGGCCGCCCATGGCGGCCGGCCGGTGCACCGCGAGATCATCCTGATGGCGCTCTGGCCGGAACTGCCGGTCGGGTCCGGCATCCGCAACCTGCACGTCAGCGTCTCCACGCTTCGGGCATTTCTCGAACCGGGCGTGCGGCGTGGTGAATCCCGGTTCGTACGGCGTGACAGCGAGTCGTACCTGCTGGCACTGCCGCGCACCGCCCGCTGCGACGTGCGTTCGTTCGAGGACGCGGTCGCGGCCTGGCGCCGAACCGTCGGCACGGGGCAGCGGGGCGTCGCGGTGGCAGCCCTGCGGGAAGGTCTCGCCCAGTACGCGGGCGACCTGCTGCCGGAGGACGGGCCGGCCGAGTGGGTCGTGGCCGAACGCGACCGCTACCGCACGCTGGCGGCGGAGGCGGCGGCGACGCTCGCCGCGCTCGAACTGGAGGCGGGGAATCTCGCGGCGGCGGCCGCAACGGCCCGGCGCGGACTGGAGATCGACGGGTTCCGGGACGACGCCTGGCGGGTACTGGCCGAGGCGCATCAGCGCTCCGGCGACCCGGCGGCTGCGGCGCGGACGCGCTGCGCCTACGACCAGGTGCTGCGGACCCTCGGGGTTCCCGGGCCGGCCCGGGCGGCGTGAGCGCCGTCAGGGCCGGCGGAAGAACTCCACCTCGCCGATGGCCGTACGGCGGCCGGCCGCGCTGCCGTAGCTTTCCCGGACGGTCAACCGCGCCTTGACCACGTCGTCGACGACATGATGGAAGGTTTGCGGACCGGCCTGGTCGGCGAGCCGCAGCGTCGTGCTCTCGGCCTCGCCCTGGCTGGTCCAGAGGGTCAGTTCCAGCTCCGCCGGCCGGGCCTGCCGCAGGAAGGCGTCGCGCTGCGCCGACACCCCGGGATGGACGATCAGGTCGAGCAGCCGGAACGGGGCGGCGAAGGTGAGCTCCACGTACTCTCCGTGCCCGGCGCCCTCAGCGGCCGGAGCCCAGAAGTTGTTGCTGAGCCCGTCGACCACCGCTTCCGCCGGGTGGTTCCTCGCCTGACTCGACGCTGCTGCCGACACCGGGCTCACCGGCTGCGGATCGGCGAGCCGGTCCCGCACGGCGTCGCTGGCTTGGGGGCCGAGCCGGGCCACGCCGTAGCCGAGACCGGCGAGCAGGGCGGCGGCGAGCAGCAGGACGACGCCTCGACGCACCAGACCCCATCCGCCGGAGCGGGGCTGGAACAGCCAGCGTGCCCCACGGAGCAGGGCCTGGCGGAGCCGGCGCCACCACGAGGCCCGCCCCGACGGTCCGGTCTGGGCGCCGAGGGCCGCCCCGCACCGCCGGCAGAATCTCCGGTCCGGTGGGTTGCCGGTTCCGCAGGCGGGGCAGGCGACATCGCCGGAACCATCCTTCGTCGACGGCGGGCGTTGGCGCACGACGGGCCGGCGGGCCTGCGGGCGAGCCGGCTGGACCGCCTCCACCGACCCCGCTGAGGTCCCCACGTCCACAGCGCCGCCCGGGTCGACAGCGCCGCCCGGGTCGACAGTAGCGCCCGGGTCGACAGTGGCGCCCGGGTCGACAGTGGCGCCAGGGCTCGTCGGGCGGGGTGTCGGCGCCTCGGGCACCCGGTCGGCGGTGGTCGTGCCGTCCGGCGGGCGGGCCGTCGTCGTCTCCGTCCGGTCACCGTTGCCGGTCGCGGCCGGTGGTGCCGGAGGTTCCGTCCCGGTCACCTGACCGCCCGCCGCCGGTGCGGTCGCGGGCGGGCCGGGACGGGGCGGGGCCGACGGCCGGACGGGAGGGGGAGCGTCCTCGGACTGTTCCCAGCCGAGGAAGGATCCGCAGACCGCGCAGAAGGTGCCGCCGGGCTCGGCCGGGGCGCACCGCTCACAGCGTTCCATCGTCGTCGCCCCCCGGTGTCTCGTCGCCCTCGACGACGACCCGGACCGTGCACGGTACGTGCGCCGGCCGGTTCGCCTCCACCAACGCCTGTAGCCGGTCCAGCGGAACCAGGTCGGGCTCGGACACCCGCACCGTCACCGTCAGGGCGGGCACCGCCGTTCCGGGAAGCGGCCCGCCCGGAGTCGACGACCAGGCCGTACCCCCGTTCTCGGTGATCTCCGGCCACACCCCGAAGACCATCTGCACCTGCTCCGCCAGGCCCCGTGCCGTGCCGCGTACCCGGTGCCGCAGCACCGCGTCGGCGACCGCCTCGCGGCGCTGCCCCAGCGTCCATCCCGGCGCCGTTTCGGCCGCCACCCAGCCGGCGAGCCAGTCGACGAAGTCGGCCGGGGCCAGCCGGGGGTCCAGATAGGCGGCGAGGTTGTCCAGCGTCGAGTGCACCGGCGCCAGCACCTCGTCGAAGGCCGCGAGCATCCGCCCCGCCAACTCGTCCGTGGCATAGATCGCCGGCAGCCGCCGAACGAACGGATGCGGCGTGCCGAGACCCGGCACCGCACCACGCATGGGACACCCCTCTCCGGTCCTGCCGGACCTAGCGATACTCCACCCGGACCTGGTGCTCGTAGGAGAAGGCCAGCGCATGCCGGTCGAGGTCGACCCGGGCCGTCGGCGCACCACGCCGGCCGGTGATCGGGTCGGCGGGGAAGAGCAGCACCTCCTCCACCAGGGTGACGCCGGCCAGCCGCTGGAGCACCCCGAAGAGTTCGCCGGACTGCACCGGCCGGCCGAACGGCCAGCCCGTCCCGTCCGGCCCGCCGCGCAGCGGGTTGAGATAGCCGTACAGTGCGTCGAGTGCGGCCGTCTGGAGCTGGCCGGTCGCCGTGCCGGGTCGGGCGGTCAGCCGGGCCGCCACGGTGACGCCCTGGTAGAAGGGCGGTTCCACGGCCAGCCGTACCCCGATGGGGCGGCGGGCGTCCAGGTGCTCGGCGATGGTCGCGAGCATGTCGTCGGGCGGGATGAGTTGCTCGAAGCGGAGTCGTTCACCCGCGTCCGCGACCGCTTCGGGTACGACGAGGACGCGTACGCCGCCGGGGTCGGCGCCGTCTCCGGCGGCCAGGCAGCGGATCCGGGCGGCGGCCGGTACCGCCTGCTCGGCGATCAGCTCGTAGTCCCGGGCGGTGACCGCCCGGTCCTGTGCCCGTAGCTGCACCGGACCGCGCTGCCGGGCGCTCTGCACCGACTCGCCGTCCACGCCGCCGACGGCGGCCTCCCGGTTCTCCACCCGGCTCACGTACGGCACCGAGCTGCGGAGCGTCGAGATCGCGCCCCGGGCCACGTTTCCGCGCCGCCCGCCGCCGGTACGGTAGCGGCGGACCCGCAGCCGGGCGCCGTTCGGGGGCACCGCGCCGTAGCGGCGCAGGGCACCGTCGGGTTCGCGGACCGCCGGACCGAACGCCACCTCGCCGGTGGTCCGGTCCACGGTCACGCACCGGTCGGCCGGACCGGTGGCGCCGAACGCGTCCACCTCGGTCCACTCCTGCCAGCCGGAGCCGTCGGAGACCTCGACCACGAACGGCTCGTCGTCGGGGATCACCGGCGGGCGGGCCACCCGGAAGCGTTGCCCCGACACCCCCTCGGATTCGCCGAGGAACTCGTCGAACACCGTCTCGGCGTGCACCGCCTCGACCGTGCCACCGATGGTGAACGCCGACGCGGCCCGGATCGTCGGCGACGCCGAATAGAACGGCTGGCCGGGTTCCGCGGCCACCAGCCGGCACCGCAGCCAGCCGGCCCGCTGGCCACCGACCGTGGAGGTGGTGTGCCCGGCCGGTACGTGCAGCACCACGTCGCCCGGCCGGTTGAGCCCGCCGGTGGAGTCGCTGTCCACCGCACACTCCGCCCACTGTGCGCCGTCCCACGCCTCCCAGCGCAGCGGCGGCTGCCGGGGGTCGACCCCGATTCCCTCCACCCGGCTCTCCAACCGCAGCACCACCGCGCAGGACGGGACCGCCGAGGACAAGCCGAGCAGCAGGGCGTCGCCGACCGCGGGCGGTGCGGCGAAACATGGCACGTCCCGGCCGTCCCGCACCTGGTCGGTACGGTCGACCGCCGGACCGTCGGCCGGCTGGACCCACAGCTGGGCCAGCTCACACGGCACGATCGCCAGGTCGGTGGCGGTGGCGAAGACGATGGCCTCCTCCGTCTCGGTACGGACCGTGCCGGCCTCGGTCCCGGCCCTCAGCGGTACCACCTCGGCCTGCGGGGCGGCGAGCCAGAACGTGAGGGCGGCGCGGGCCGCGGTCGGTGGGAAGAGCTGTACGCCGATCAGGTCGAGAAAGGCCAGGTAGTTCTTTTCCGGCACCCGGTTCAACCGGTACAGCAGCTCGTCGGTCATCTGCGCGAACGCCTCGACGAGCGTGACCCCCGGATCGGAGACGTTGTGGTCGGTCCACTCCGGGCAGCGCTGCTGGATGAAGCGTTTGGCGTCGTCGACGAGGTGCTGGAAGCGTCGGTCGTCGAGGTTGGGCGCGGGCAGGACCATCGGTTACGTCGCCTCCACCTCGGGCCCGTCGTGCGACGGGATCACATAGAACGGGAAGACCAGGTTGCGTGGATCGTTCGTCCCCCGGACCTGGTATCGGATGTCGATGTAGAGGGTGCCGGCGGTCACCTCGTCGAAGCCCACGACCACGTCGGTGACCTCGATTCGGGGCTCCCAGCGGTCGAGTGCCGCCCGCACCTCGAAGGCGACCTGCCCGGCGGTGTTCTCGTCCGCCGGTGCGAAGACGTAGTCGTGGATCCCGCAGCCGAATTCGGGGCGCATCGGTCGCTCCCCGGGTGCGGTGCCGAGGATCAGCCGGATCGCCTCGACGATCTCCCGCTCCCGGTTGACCAGGGCGATGCCGCCGCTGGCGTCGACCCGGAGCGGAAACGCCCACCCGGCGCCGACGAACTGCTCCGCCACCTCGCTCAGCCCCCGATCAGGACGTTGCCGGCGCCGGTCAGGATCGTCGCCGAGCAGGTGGTCCGGTCGCCCCTGCGGGCGGCGGGGAAGCCGCCGATCAGCACCTGTCCCCGCGCCGGTGGCGGCCCCGGCAGCACGACGTTGCCCGGACCGAGCGCCTGGTGCGGCGGCGGGACCGGACAGTTGCAGATCGTGCCGACCACCGCGGCCGGCCGGCCACCGATCAGCACACTGGCCACGCCGAGCGTGGGCCCGGCGGTCGGTACCGGCGCGGTCATGCCGGGCGGGCCGACGGTGCCGGTGGGCGCGCCGTGGCCGACCCTGTCCCCGATCCGGGCTGCTGGTGGCATCGCGTCTCTCCTGCTCGGTTGACCTGTCCGACCGCTCGGCTGATCTGTCCGACCGCTCGGCTGATCGGCATGACTGAACCTTTTCCGACCTCCCCTTGCGATCCGTCGGACCGCCAGGTCGGACCCGGTGCGTGCGCGCCGCGCGGTTCAGGTGGAAAACGGTTCACTGTTCAGTTGATCCGGACGACCCGGCCGGAGACCGACACGCTGGCCCCGGTGAGTTTCAGCTCACCGGCCCCGGCGTCCACCGACACGCCCCGGCCGGTGACCGAGACCGGCCCGCGCGACTCGACCGAGACACCCCCGGTCCCCTGGACGGTGAGTTCGGTCTTGGCCTCGATCACGACGCTGCCGTCGCTGCGGACCAGCACCGAGGTGCCGGCCCGGTCCAGGTGCAGCAGCAAACTGTCGGCGCCGTTCTGGGTACGCAGCCGGACCCCCTGCGTCGCGGCAGCGACGGTGGGCCCGTCCAGCAGTTCCACCCAGTTGCCGGTGCTCCGACCGCCGGCCGCCCGGCCCCGGCGGGACGCGAACGAGAGCCGGTTCACCGCCCCGCTCGTCGGGTCGACCAGCGGTCCGTCGTGCGGTGACGGCTCGTCGACGCCGTTGTACAACCCGCCGATCACGTACGGCCGGTCGAGCAGCCCCTGCTCGAACCCGACCAGCACCTCGTCACCGACCTCGGGGCAGCAGACCCCGCCGCCACCGACCCCGCCCAGTTGCACCGTCCGGACCCAGTCGGTCTCGTACGTGTTGTCCAGCCACGGGAACCGGAGCTTGACCCAGCCTCGGTCCCGACGTTCCGGATGGTTGCGGTCCAGCGTGGCGTTGGCGTCGGTGACCACCCCGATGGCCAGCCCTGGCATCCGCGACCGGAGCGCCGCCGGGCTGCCTGCGGCCAGTCCACCGAGCGAGCGGTCCTGACCGCCGCTGACCGTCAGCCAGGTCTCGTAGAACCGCGCCGGCCCGAAGACGTGCCGGCTGGCGGTCACGGTGTACTTGCCGGCGAACGGTTTTCCGACGCCGCCGAGGCTGAACGGCACACCGGTCCGCAGCAGCGGGTTGCCGCGCACGGTCACCTCGACTTCGGCGAAGCCGGTCGCCACCTGGGCGGCCAGGGCCTGGGACACCGTGTCGACCTCGGCCGGTGTCTCGTACGGCACGTCGGTGACCAGCATCTCGGCGGTGCCGAACCGGGCCGCCAACTGCCCGGCGGTCACCGGGAGCCGCACCTCTTCGCTGTCGCTGACCGGGGCCCGGCCGATCACCGGCTGGCGGGTGCGGCGGTCCCAGCCGCGTACCTCCACGTCGGTGAACTGGCCAACCGAGGTGACGGTGGCGTGCAGGGCGAGTATGTTCCCGTCCACCTCCGCCACGAAGTCACTGCGCTCGGCGGTCGTCTGCGGAGGCGGGGCGGAGGCGGCGCGGACGGGGCGGCGGAACTCGAACCGGCCGTCGACCATCGCCACCTCGGCGTCGTTGTCGGCCGCCAGCATCCTGAGGAACTCCCAGTCGCTGACGTTGGGCTGCGCCACCACCTCGTAGACCACGGTGCTGGGATCTATCTGGCCGAGCGGCAGTCCGGCGAACCGGGCGAGTTCCCCGGCGATGTCGGAGGCCTTCTGGTTGCGGTAGCTGGCGACCCGTCGGCCGCGCCGGAGCCGGTGTGACAGGTCCATGGCCCGGATGGTGGTGTGGGTGCCGGTGCCGTCGAACTCCGTCTCGACGGTGACCACCTCCCCGGTGAACAGGGCTGTCTCGCCGGTGCGGTTTCCGGCCCGTACCGCCACGGTCAGCTTCCGGCCGATCGTGATCTGGGTCTTCTCCAGCAGCACCGATCCGGTGTCGCGGTAACGCAGGGTGGCTACCGCCGGCATGTTGACGCCGTCCTCGACACAGCCGTACACCAACTCGTCCGGCCAGGGATCGGGAAGCTCGTCCGCCGGCAGGCCGACCTTGAGGAGGTTGGTGAGGGTTCCCGTGGGCATATAGCTACCTACCTTCACCGGCGGTGACCGACCCGGCTGGCGGGCCGGGGGCGCGGGACAGTACGGCCGGGATCTCGTCAGGGGCGGGCAACAGCAGTTCGGTGCCCGGGGGCAGCCGGGTCGGGTCGTCGAGGTCGTTCGCCTCGGCGATCACCCGCCACACGGTCGGGTCGCCGTACTCCCGGTGGGCCAGCAGCGGCAACGAGTCGCCGTCCACCACCCGGTGCACCCGGCGCGCGGAGCGGCTGCCGGAGGTGGGGTTCTGGGCCGGCTTGCTGCCGCTGATCTCGGTCAGGTTCACCGCGCAGGTCGCCCGCAACGGGGTCCCGGAGCTGTCGAACAGGGTGTACGTCGCGGTGACCTGGCTGACGTACGAGTAGAACGAGACGGTCTGGAACTGACCCCAGGTGAACTTCACCCACGGCGGTGAGGGCGCCTTGGCCGCGATGCTGGCCATGGTCGGCGCGCAGCAGGTCAGCAGGCTTTCGACCCGCTGCTGCACGGTGCGGCTGTGCGTGTCGGTCACGTCGAGGAAGACCGTCAGGGCAAGGCTGCGCGGCTCCGAGCCGCTGAACTCCGCGATCCCGGCCTGCTCGGCGCCGCGCACCACGTGCGGGATCCAGGAGGCCGACTTGGTCAGGGTCAGCTGGTTCGGATTGAACATGAAGGTGATCGGGCCGCCGAGCGGACCGCCGGGACGGTTGCCGCCGCCGAGCGGCGGGTTGTAGCGCTGGATGAACGCGGAGACCTTGCCGGTCGGTCTCGTCATGACGCCGCCGCCCCACCGGTCCGGCCCGGCACAGCGGCGGCGGGGGTGGGTGGGGTGGTGGGTCCGCCGCCCGGGGTGCGGGTGGCGATGATGGCCGCCGCGACCAGGTCACGATGGCCCGAGAATCCGCAGTACCGCACTAGCCCACCTCCAGGAAGCCGTGGTAGGCGAGTTCGATGCTTTCCGTCGCCGCCTCGGAGCGGTTGGGGTCGAAGGATGGGCCGGTCCAGCGGACGAGTACGACGTCGGCCAGACCCCACTGGACCAGCATGGCCCGGTCGGGCCGCAGCGCCGCGATCTGGGCGGTGCCTCGGGTGATGCCCTGCGGGAGGGCAGAGAGCAGCCGGGCCACCTTGGCCGTGTCCGGGATCAGCGGCCGGGTGAGGGTGACGTTGGTGTAGCGCACCCGGGACGGCAGTTGCCAGACGAAGCCGTTGTTGCCGCCCTCCTCGTGCTGCTCCACCTCGACCTCGCAGCCGAGCCCGTCGCACGAGTTCCAGTCCCCGAGGTCGATCCCGTCGATCCGGAGCCGGAAGTGGACGCTGGTGCCGGGATCGATGCCGCTCAACGTCCACCGTCCAGCCACCGACCGGAGCGCTCGCGCCCCAGCCGGAGTTCGGCCCGCAGTAGCCGGGAGATCGGCTCGACGAGGCGGTGTGCGAGTTCGTCCAGTGCCCGGCGGTCGAGGTGGTGGAAGCGCTCGGCGCTGTCCCGGTCCTCGCGTCCGGACCCGCGCTCCGGGTCCGGGGCAGCATCCCGTGGACCATTGGTCGAGCCGGCGCTGGCGGCGGTCCGGTTGGTGCCGCCGTCGGTTGCCCTGCGGCTGACGGTCGCGCTGCGGCTGACGGTCGTGATGTGGGTGTCGGTCGTCGTGCGGGTGCCAGCCTTGTTGCTGTTTCGGGTGTCAGCCGGGGCGCGGGTGTCGGTCGGGGCGCTGGCTGGCACCGACGGCTGTCGCTGGACGACCGGTCCGGCGCTTCCGGGTGGCGTGGTCGCCCTGGTGCCGGCGGCCGGGCCGCGCGGCGTCCGCTGAATCTGTGGTCTGGCACCGGCTGGCCTGGCGGGAGCGGCACCGGGAGCGCCGGTCCCGACCGCAGGGCCGAGAGCCGGGACGGGTGGGGGCAGCACCGCCGTTCCTGGGGCCGGCGGCGGGGGCATCGGCACGGTGACGGCGGAAGCCGGCCGGGTCGGTCCGGCGACGTGCCGGGGAAGTGGCCGGACCTGGCGGGGCGGGCGAGGGTCCGCAGCCGGGGCGGTCCGGATTCCAGAGCCGGGAAGAGTTCCGTGTGATCCCGCCATCGTGGGCGCCTCCTTGTTAGGTGCCGGAGTCCGGCCAGCCGACGTCGTGGTGCTGGCCGAGGTTGCGGTGCTGGCTGACGTCGTGGTGCTGGCTGACGTTGCGGTGCGGGGCGTCGTCGTGGTGCTGGTCGACGTCGTGGTGCTGGTCGAGGTTGCGGTGCTGGCTGACGTCTCCGAGCCGTGTCCGGGCGGCCGGACCCAGCGGATCGGCACCGTCATCCTGGCCGGATTGCCGGTACCAGTTGGCACCCTCGACCCGGAGTCCGCGCGGTGCCGTGCCGTCGCGGCGACCCCGGCAGACCGCTGTAGCACCGGCGTCAGAGGCCGATCGCCGAGAAGCGGGGCCTGGCCCTGCCGTCGTCCGCCGCCACCACCCGCTGTCGGGGCGGCGACCAGCGACGGCGACGCAGGGGAGTGCGGTCGGACGACCGGCATCCGCGTTTCCGACCTGGCGACCGTCGCCGCAGGGTGCGGTTGCCCGGCCGGCATCGGGGCGGGCGGCGCGGCGGGACGTGGCACCGGGCGGGATCCCTGGCGTGGGCCGGCTGCCTGGGCCGGGACCGCCGTGGCCGCGCCGCCCGCCCGGGGCCGGGCCGCCGGGGGTACACCGTCCGTCCGGGTCGGGGCGGGGCCATCCGGCTGCGGGGATGCTGCGGCCGGGGCGGAGACCGTCGACGGAGTGGACCGGTCGGGGGTGACGCCGGAGTGCGGCGACGGATCGGCGGGCGAGCGGGGTCGGAGGCTCGTGGCCGGGCTGGGGGCGGCGACCGGTCGGGGCCGGGCCACGATCCGTGGCTGGGCATCCGGGGGGAGCGGGGTCCCGAGGCCGACCGGCGGCCGGACCTGCTGGTGAGCCGGCGGTCTGCTCGGGCCCGGCGGGGCGTCCCAGGACGGTGCGCTGTCTGGGCTGGCGGGGCCTGCTCCGGCCACAGTCGACCCCGGCCCCGCCCCTGACGATGGCACAGCACGAGGTGCCCGCGCCACCGGACCGGCTTCGGGACGGCCGGAGGCGGCCGGTCGGCCGGCGGCGGTGTGGTCGACCGTGGCGTCCGGGAGGTGCGGACCGCCGCTCGCGTGCCCGGGTGGGCCGCTGGGCGGGGAACCCTGCCGGGTGCCGCCGCGTTCGGGTGCCGCCGGAACACTGCCGGCCGACGACCCGCGACGCCGGGCCGCGCCGGACCGCTGCACCGGTGCCAGCGGGCCGCCGCCAGCGAGCGCCCCGGGACCGGAGCCGGGCGCCCCGGACCGGGGCAGCGGCTGGTCCGTGGACGGCCGGGGCCTGGACGGTACCGCCGCCGGAGCGTCCGGAGCGGGGGCCGGCAACACGATGGGCTCGCCGAGACCGAGCCGCGGGGGCGTCGATCCAACCCTGGGGGCCCGCGCCACCGGCGCCGGTCGGGTCGCTCCGGTCGGCGCCGGGTCGCGGCCGACAGGGACAGCCGAGGTGGCGGGGGCCGGGATCGGGGTGGCTGGTGCCGGGGCGGCCTGGACAGCGGAGACCGGTGTCCAGGAGAGGTCGGCGCGGTCGGCCGGTGTCCGGGAGAGGTCGGCGCGGTCGGCCGGTGTCCGGGAGAGGCCGGCGCGGTCGGCCGGTGTCCGGGAGAGGTCGGCGCGGTCGGGCAGCCGGGCGGGAAGTCGACGCGGCGGCGCGGTGACCCGGGCGAGCGTCAGTGGCGTACCAGCCCGGCGGGCGGGGGAGGGCGGGACCGGTCGAGGCGGCACGGCGACGGTCGGCGTCGTGGCCGGGCCGGTCGGAGATGGACCTCCGGCGCTGGCCGCCCGACCTCCGCGCTCGGCCATCGGGCCAGTGTCAGAGCCGGGCAGTTCACCGAGGGCCGGAGGGATCGCCGAGGCGGCTACGCCGATATCGGCCGGGGATTCGGCGGCGGCCCGGCGTTGCACCGGCAGGGCGGACCCTGGAGGCCCAGCCGGTGTCGCCGATGCCGGGGGCACCGGACGGAGCAGGTCGTGCGCCAGCCCGCTGGGCGCCTCCGGGCTGACCAAGTGGTTCAGCGGGCGCCGGAGGGCGGGATCCTGCCAGGTGGCCAGCTGGCGCCGGAACCCGAGCGGGTCGCTGATCGGCATCTCGACACCGGGGAGCAGACCCGCCATCGGCGGCACGCTCCGCCAGCCCTGATCTGTGGTGCCCGGGCCCGGGACGGGGGCGCCCGGGTCCGGAGTAGGGTCGTCCGGTCGTGGAGCGGATCCGGCTGGTCCGCGCCACCGCCGGAGCAGGTCGCGTACGCCCATCGCCGATCAGCGAACCCTCCGGAGGATGCCCCGTACTGTAGGGCGGGGAGGAATCTGGACTCCGTCAGGAGCAGTCCGGGGGAGCCGGGACGGTCCGGGAACGAAGCCCGTCGTCCTGCGGCGGGTCGGTTCAGTCACGATGCCTCCTCGGATGGAATTCGTACCTGCGTACGGCGTACAGCTTTAGGGGCGGGGAGGACGTCAACGGCCCTCGTTGACGCGGGTGTTGATGGCGGCGATCTCCGCGACGTACCGCCGCCGTTCGTCGTGACGCAGGTCGAGGATCTCGTCGCGGGACCAGTGGAAGTGGTAGGCGACGTACGCGACCTCCTCGTAGAGCCGGTCGGCCGCGTACGTCACGATTCCCCCGGGCGACCACCGGCGAGATCCACCTCGAAGCCTCCGGCGCAGTGCGGGCAGGTGACCGCGGCGCGGGTGTGCCCCTCCGCGTTGATCCGCCGGTAGAAGTCCTGGAGGAAGGTCAGGTCCGAGGCGAACAGCCGCTCCACGTGCTCGGCCCGTACCTCGGTGATCGTGCCCAGCCGGGTGACGACCATGCTTAGCAGCACGACCGACAGGTAGGCGGGATTGTCCTTGACCCTCAGGTCGACCAGCGGGGCGAGTTCGTCCCGGGCGGTGGCCAGCCGCATGCTGCCGTGCCGGTGGAGGGTGCCCGCCTCGTCGACGTATCCCCGGGGGAGTTCGAAGGAGAACTCGGTCTGGAGCCTCGGCGGCCCGGGCTGCGTGGCCCGGCCGACCGGGGCGGCCCCCGGGTCGGAGTCCGGGCCGTCCGGCGGCTCGTCCTGGGCGGTGTGCGAAACGGTACGTCGCCTCATCGACCTCGCGGCGTGGCACCCCGGCCGTTTCGGGACCGGGAGAAGGCGCCGCTACCTCCCTTCACGGAGTCTGTGGAATCGCGCCGGGGCGGAGGACCGGAGTGGATATCAGGAACTGGTGATTTCCTCGAAGACGATCGTGATCTTCTCGGTGGCCGGGGACGTGTCACCGGCCCTCAGGTTGGGGCCTTCCCACCGGCTCACCCAGGCGTTGGTCAGATCCCACCGGCGCTGCTCCGCGTTTTCCGCGTCCACGACGATGACGCTGATGTTCTGCCGGGCCGCGTTGATCGCGCCCTTCTCGTAGGTGTCCTTGATCCACTCGGTGAACGCGCTGCTCTTGTCCAGACCGCGGGTGATGGTCACCTCGCCGCCCTTCCTCGCCCCGGGTATCTTGCGGATGATGTACTCCCCGGTCGGGGTGACCTGGGTGACCTCGATCGCGTCGAGTTCCACGGTGAGCCCGCTGACCTCCTGGACCGACTCGACCCGGGCCTTGCCCAGTTCCACCTGGAACCGGTGGGTCACGAAGGTGTCGCCCGTCTCCGCCATCGCTGGTTACCGTCCTTTCCTTGTCGTCACGTCGACGTCCACTGTGCTGGGTGCGTGCCGGGTCATTCGGAGACGAGGCTGGTGCTGTCGGAGTACTGGGACATCCGGAAGACGACGAACTCGGCCGGCCGTACCGGGGAGACCCCGACCTCGCAGACCACCCGGCCGAGATCGACCGACTCCGGCGGGTTGGTCTCCCGGTCGCACTTGACATAGAAGGCCTCGGCGGCGGTGCTGCCGAACAGTGCCCCGCCGCGCCACTCCTCGGTGAGGAACGCGGCGATGTTGCGCCGGATCGTGCCCCAGAGCCGTTCGTCGTTCGGCTCGAAGACCGCCCACTGGGTGCCGAGCAGGATCGACTCCTCGATGTAGTTGAAGAGCCGACGTACGTTGATGTAGCGCCAGGCGGGGTCGGCGGAGAGGGTCCGGGCGCCCCACACCCGGATCCCCCGGCCGGGGAAGGTGCGGATGCAGTTCACCCCGATCGGGTTGAGCAGGTCCTGTTCGCCCTTGGTCACCGTGTTCTGCACCTCGATCACGCCGCGGAGCACGTCGTTCGCGGGGGCCTTGTGCACCCCGCGCTCCGCGTCGGTACGCGACCACAGCCCGGCGACGTGCCCGCTCGGCGGCATGAACCGGTGCTGCCCGCTCGCCGGGTCGAACACCTTGATCCAGGGGTAGTAGAGGGCGGCGAACCGGGAGTCGTACCCCGCCTCGCCCTGCCGCCAGGTCAACACCTGCCGGGCGGTCAGTTCCGGCGGTGGGTCGAGGATCGCCATCCGGTCCCCCATCTGCTCGCAGTGCGAGATGACCGCCAGTTGGACCGCCTTGACGTCGTCGAGGCCGAGCCGCCCCCGCTGGTACGCGCTCATCAGATCGGGCACCGCGACCATGGTGACCTCGTCGATCGCCTCCAGCCCGCCGAAGCCGGTCCGGGCGTCCGCGTCACCGACGTAGTCGTCGGCGGAGACCCGGGCGGGCAGGCCGGCGTCCTCGGCCGGCACCGGCGGTACGCTCACCGACTGCTTCGCGGGCCGGGCCAGCGCGTTCGCCGGCGCCGCCTCCTCGACCGCGATCAGCTTCGACCGCTCCCGTACCTGGTTGACCACGTACGCCTTGGTGTTCCGCTTCGCGGAGACGTCGAACGTCTCCCGCTCCGCGCCGTCCTGCCGAACCACCAGCCGGAACCGGTCCTCCGGCACGGACTCGCCCTCGACGTCGGCCACCTCCACGGTGATCTCACCGGCGTCGCCGGAGCCGGGCAGGGCGGTGACGGTGAAGGTGCCGAGCGGCACCGGCGGCCCGGTGACCGTCCGGCCCGCCGCGCCCCCACCGGTCGTCGTCGCCGGGTCGCCCACCCGGACCACGTAGCAGATACCGCCACCGTTGGCGAAGTAGCCGTACACCGCCTGGGCCAGGTAGGCGTCCTCGACCATCTCCCCGAACGTCTGGACGAACTGGCTCCAGTTGGTCACCAGCGTCGCGGTGTTGAACGGCCCCCTGGCGGCGAAACCCACGAAGGCGGCGACGGCGGTACCCACCCCCTCGATCGGGCGTGAGCCGCTCGGCACCTCCTCCACGTACACCCCGGGTGACAGGTACGACGGCATGACAGACTCCCTCGGGCACGACGGTGATCCGTGCAAAGAAGTCTGGGCCGGTCCGGGACCGGGAACCATGACTCGACGGGCGGGCACCGGGGAAGCGGCCACTACCCGAAGAGGCAGTTCCCCGCGAGTGCCGTCAAATGGCGGATGTCTTCCGGGCGGGTGCCGGGGAGGCTCCGCGTACCCGAGGGACACCTCGGACCGTCTCCGCCGCGCTCGCGGCCCGGATTCCCGGAGTGGTCGGATGCCCATCCCCAGGCGGCAGAGTCCCGCATCCCGTCGGCGTACCCGCTCTTTCGCGGCGGCGGCGACGGTGCCGCCGGTCCGCGGGCCGCAGCGGTGAGCGCGCGGAGTGGCGTCGCCGGGATCGTGCTGGAACCCGCCGCCCGACAGTTCGCGGAGGCGACCGCGAAACCGCCGTTCCTCCACCAGCTCGGGCCGGAGCGGGGTCGGCGGGTCCTCGACCAACTCCAGTCCGGCAACGTCGCCAGGCCCGACGCCGACCTCGACGAGCGGGTGGTGCCGGGTGGGCCGGGCGGTGAGATCGCGGTCCGGGTGGTCCGGCCGGCGGGTGCCATCGGCCGGTTGCCGGTGATCCTCTATCTGCACGGCACCGGTTGGGTCTTCGGGAACTGCCGCACCCACGACCGGCTGATCCGGGAGTTGGCCGTCGGCACCGGGGCCGCGGTGGTCTTTCCGTACTACAGTCTCTCGCCCGAGGCGTGCTATCCGGTGGCGGTCGAGGAGTGCTACACGGTGCTGTGCTGGCTCGCCGGAGACGGCGCGGCCGACCTGGACGGGGAGCGGATCGCCGTGGCCGGCGACTCGGTGGGCGGCAACCTGGCGACGGCGGTGGCGCTGCTGGCGAAGCGGCGCGGTGCGCCGAGAGCGGTCGGGCAGGTGCTCTTCTACCCGGTCACCGACGCCCGGTTCGACACCACGTCGTACCGGATGTTCGCCGAGGGCTTCCATCTGCGCGGGGACGCGATGCGTTGGTTCTGGGACCAGTACGCGCCGGACGAGGCGGTACGGGCCGAGGCGGCCGCCTCGCCGCTGCGGGCGGCACCCGAACAACTCGCCGGGCTGCCGCCCGCGCTGGTCATCACGGCCGAGGCCGACGTGCTGCGGGACGAGGGCGAGGCGTACGCCCACCGGCTGCGGTCGGCCGGTGTCCAGGTCTCGGCGACCCGATACCAGGGGATCATCCACGACTTCGTGATGCTCGACGCGCTGCGCGGCACCGAGGCGGCCGAGGCGGCCATCAACCAGGCGGTCACCTTCCTGAAGCGGGCGCTACGGCTGGCCTGATCCGCGTGGTCCGCTTCCCCGCGTCGACCGGTCGGGGGAGTGTCATGTTCAAGCAGGACGAGTTCAACCAGGACGAGTTCAACCAGGACGAGCCGGGCCTGGCAGGTGCCCGCACGCGCCGCCGACGCTTCCCCGATGTTCCCGCCGGCCCTACCCGTGAGTGTGCCCTCGCGGTCACCGCGGCGGGACCACCGACGGCACACACTGAACAACAGCAGGAGAGCCGGCGGCCCGGAGGAGCGCGATGCGGTCAGGCGAGTGGCGGCAGGAGAAGCATGCCGGTGAGCGCGGCACGGTGGGGTCGGGCCAGCGCAGGGACGCCGCGTCCGGCGCCGGCCCAGAACATTCGATACTGGCGCTTCAGCACACCGCCGGCAACGCCGCCGTCGCCGCGGCCCTCTCCGGTGAACACGGCGCCGCCCCGTCCGTACCGGTGCAACGGGCACCCGGCGACAACCAGGGGAAGAAGAAGGGGAAAAGCAAGGAGTCGACCGAGGTCGCCCAACTGCGGCAGGACTACAACCTGCGGCTGTCGAACGGACCGCTGCTCAGCTCCGAGGAGCAGTCCCACATCGAGCGGGCCGACCCCGGCGACGCGTTGCGGGTCGAGACCGGCACGCACGACGATGCCCAGCGGTATCTCAACGCCAGCAGGTACTACGACTGGTTGCAACTGCCGCCCGGAAAGCGGCTGTTCGTCGCCACCCTGGCCTGGGAGGCGCGCGGTGGCCCGGATGCCGCGCGCGTCCGGGACAGCCCCGCGTATGTGCTGGCCCGGGGCATCCAGATGCACTCCCTTCCGAAGGAGCACCCGCTGTTACAGGAACTGGAAGCGGAGCTCAACGTCGATGTGCGCGACAAGTTCGCGGCGACCCTTGCCAGCAACCAACTACGGGCCGACCAGGATGGCGCCGAGGGCCTGAGCCCGGAGCAGATCGACGCGTACAACAAAAAGAATCAGCAGGCCAACACGCTGCTCAGGCGACTCTTCGTGATCATCCAGCAGGGGCTGGAGGTGGCCGGGGCCGAGGGAAAGTACTCGGCGGACCGGGACTGGCGCCGGCACACCGGCAACGTCGCCCGGGCGCTGGCCCACGGCGGCCGGGTCAATGTCCGGGTGGAGATTCCCCATCACGGGCGGACCGAGGAACCGATCGACGGCACGTCGCTGCCGACCTGGCTGGATATGTACGACCTGGACAAGCGGCCGTTCAGCACACACGACGTGACCGGCGGCAACGAGGAGACGCTGAGAGAGCGCGGCGGCCACGGGGCGACGATCCGCAAGCTCGTGGAGTTCCCGCGGCGCGACGAGCGCGGCGCCGACGTGGCGGCCGGCGGGATCGGCAGCCGCGACTTCAACGGCGACGTGGTGCTACCCAACGGCATGCACGGTCACATCCTGCTGGTATACCGACCGCCCACCGCCCGCAGCATCGGCGTGCTTGAAATCGGCATGGAGACCACCGCTCCGGAGAGCGTCTCCGACGCGCTGAAGGAGTTCTTCGTCGCGGCGATGCACCTGCCCGACGCACTGCGGCCCAAGCCGGACCCGAATGCCCCGAAGAACCCGGTCGGATACCGACACACCGCCAAGTCCACCGAGAAGACCGCCAACCCGGCGTCCAGCTTCGGCGGCCTCAAGCAGGACAAGCTCGGGGTGGGCAAGCTGGACACCATGCGGGTCACGTTGAGCGGCGACTGGCTGAGACGGCTGAAGGCGCAGGACGAGGAGCTGACCAGGAAAATCAACAAGGCCGGCCAGGACGAGCAGCAGTTGAAGGCGATCTTCGCGGCGCTGGTCGGTACCAGGGACGACTTCGGGCAGTTCCTGGCAGGCGAACCGCCGGCCACCGCCGCCACGGCCGAGTCGGCGGACCCGGACAGGATCGAGCCCGCTCCCGCCTGAGGCGGGCGACGGCGACCGGTGCCGGTGCCGGTGCCGAGCGGTGCCGGTGCCGAGCGGTGCGGTGCGGTGCGGGACGCAGGGTCAGATGGGGCGGAAGTGCTTGCCGCCGCCATAGCTGTCTTCGAGACGTACGGCGGGGACGTCGAGCAACTCGTTGATGCCTGGGAACTGGTCGGGCAGGTTCACTCCGCCCGCGACGGCCGGGGTCGGCTGGGTGTTGGCGTGCGTGTGGGCGTGCGACTCGCCGGCCTGCATCAGGTACTTGCCAGGCTCTTCTCCCCTGGCGACCGTCTGCGCCCGGTCCCGCCGGACCACCTGCTCTCCGTAGGTGTTCAGCATGACCGCGCGGCTGTGGATGTTCATTCCCTGCTGGCGCGCGGGACGGCCGCCCGTGCCCTTGACCCGTACGCCCGTGCTCTGGGCCGCGGCCAGGAACCCGGCGAGGTCGACGGCGTGTGACCGCTGGTAGGTCGCGCAGAAGTTGGTCAGCTCCGGGCTCATGTCGCCGCTGCTGAGATACGCGTCGACCAGGCGCTGGTGTGCGTCCTCCCGGAGCGACTCGAGGTAGAGGGTCTGCACCCCGTTCTGGTGTAACCGCGCCATGTTGTCGGTGGCCCAGGAGAAGAACGGCTCCTCGCGGTGCGCTCCGCCGATGACCAGACCGTCACTGGCCATCAGGAGCATGTCCGTGGCGTCGGCCGCCGGCATCGGGATTCCGCGCAGCATCCCGGCGGTCGCCGCCCTCCGCGCCTGTGCGTTGTCGGCACCGTCCTCGTCCTGGTACCGCGTGGCCCGGGCAACCGCGTCGTTGCCGAGCTGCTGGTCCCGGGCGGCCTGTGCCTCCCAGTACGGGCGAGACACCGGATCCCTACGACCCAGTTCCTCCATCATCTCGGCGTTGCTGCGGGCGCCGGTGGCGCCGCCTGCCAACGAGATACCCTCCTGCATCGCCACCTGGTTCAGGGCGGTGCCGAGCTGGTACCCCGCCCCCGGCGGGCTCATCTCGCTCAGCGAGGTCAGGTCGGTGTCGAGGTTGATTCGCTCCTTGACCGGCGTCTGCCCGGTGGCCGCCTGATAAGCGGCGCTCAGCTGGTCCCAGGTGTCCTGGCTCGCCTGAGCGGTGGCGCGTCGGCCGGAGAACGACCGGCGTGGGCCGCGGACCTGGACGGACGGGCCGGTCGGCTCCCGGTGCAGCTCGTCGGCGCTCACCCGCTGGACCGCCGGGGTGCCCGACGGCGATCCGGTCGGTTCGGGTGCGGTCCGCGCCGCCGGCTGTGCGGGCCGGGTACTGAGGGCACGGCGCGCGTTCGACTCCGCCGCCCGCTCGAAGGTGTCGCCCGGGTCGGAGACTTGCAGGCCGTGACCGTTGTCGGTGCCGGCGACCGGGCCGGAGCGTTGCTGGATGACGTGCGTGAGTTCGTGGGCGAGGGTGTGCCGGTCGGTGCCACCCTGGCCGAGTACCACGTGCGGTCCCGACGTGTAGGCGCGGGCGTTCACCTCCGCCGCCGAGCGCTCGGCGAGGGGGCCGGTGTGCAGTCGTACGTCGGAGAAGTCGGCGCCGAGTCGGGCTTCCATGTCCTGCCGTACCGGCTCGGTCAGCGAGGTGCCGGGTGAGCGCAGCACCTCGTGCACCGCCGACCGCTGTACCGGCTCGGACCCGGGTGCGAGCCCGTCGTGGCGGCCGTCGTGGGGGTGTTCCTGGTCCGGGTCGCTGCCGCGGCGCTGTACCGCCCGGGTCACCGCGGCGTTGCCGGCCCGGCGTTGCAGGGCCAGGATCGCGGCCGCCGAACCGGTCAGCCCGGCGGTGGTCTCCGGTCGGGTCAACCCGGCAGCGGTGGTCTCCGGTCGGGTCGGCGTGGTGGGGCGGGTCGAGGCGTCGCGGTCCGGCGGATCATGTGCTCGCATGGCTGCCCTCTTCCTCGTCAGTGGACCCGCGCGGGTTCCGTACGTGGTTGGTGCGCGCCGAACTCGCTTTCCAGCAGCAGTCGGCCGAGCTTGCGGTACTCCCGCTGCACCGCGCCGATCAGGTCCGACATCCGTACCGGCCGACCGGCCTCCGCCGCCAGGTACGCGGCGGTCACCACGCAGGCCCGGATGCTGCCGCCGGCCAGCTCGAAGTTCTGGGCGCAGAAGTCCAGGTCCAGATCCTCGTCGCGGGGGAGTTCGGTGCCGAGGCAGCGGTCCCAGAGCGCGCGCCGCTGCGCCACGTCCGGCATGGCGAAGTCGACGATCAGGTCGAGCCGCCGGGTGAACGCCTCGTCCAGGTTGGCCCGCAGGTTCGTGGTGAGCACCGCGACCCCGTCGAAGGACTCCATCCGTTGCAGCAGGTAGGCGCTCTCCAGGTTGGCATAGCGGTCGTGGGCGTCCCTGACCTCCGACCGCTTGCCGAAGATCGCGTCCGCCTCGTCGAAGAGCAGCAGTCCGTTGATGCCGGCCGCCTCGGTGAAGATCCGCTCCAGGTTCTTCTCCGTCTGGCCGACGTACTTGTCCACCACCGTGGAGAGGTCCACGACGTACAGGTCCAGGCCGAGGTCGGCGGCGACCACCTCCGCCGACATGGTCTTGCCGGTGCCCGAGTCGCCGGCGAACAGCGCCAGTACGCCCCGCCCCCGGCCGCCGCCGGGGCGCATCCGCCACCGGCCCAGCACCCGGTCCCGGTACCGCACCCGCAGGGCCAGTTCCCGCAACTGGTCGTGCACCGGGTCGGGGAGCACCAGGTCGGCCCAGCCGACGCCGGGTTCGATCCGCCGGGCCAGCCGGGCCAGGCCGCCGGCGTTCTGTCCGCGTACCCCGGCGCGCAGGTGGCCGGCGTCGACCCGGTCCGCACCGGCGAAGAGCGCGAGCTGGTCGGCGGCCTGCGCGGCTCGCCGTAGCTGGTCCGGGCCGAGCAGGTACGGCGCCAGCTCCCGCGCCGGGTCCACTCCATCGAGCCAGCCGGCGGGCCGGTCCGTGGCCCGTGCCCCGACGGCTCTCCGCCACAGCCTGGCCCGGCCCCGCTCGTCCAGCGGCGCGGCGGTGACCAGCAGTGGCGCCTGCCGGCTCCAGTGCGGATCCCACTCGACCGTCCCGGTGAGCAGCACCGGTACCGGCTGGTCGGCGACCCGGCGGAGCAGCCGGGCGTGTGCCGGCTTTCCGGCCGGGTCGAGTGCCTGGACCGGGCCGGCGACCAGGCCGGCGCCGCGCAGCCGGGCCTCCCGCACCGCGACGGCGAGCAGGTCGGCCGGGGCCGAGGCGGCGGTCAGCGCGTCCAGGTCGAGCCGGAGCACCGACCAGCCGGCCGTGACCAGCGCCGCGATCGCCAGGTCGTCGGCGGCGGCGCCGGACCGCTCCCGCAGGTAGCCCAGGTGTACCCCGGCACGCAGCGCCGCGCCGAGCCGGCTCGCGAGGTCGGCCCGCGCCGCCGCGTCGCCGATGCTGGCCGCGTCTTCGTCCTCCTCCGCCGGCCAGGCGAGCTCGGCGAGCTGGGCGTCGACGGTGTCGTCGCCGAGCAGATACCCGGCCACCCGGTCGGGTACCCGTAACGATCGGGACAGGTACGGCTGGTCCGCCCGCTCGACCAGCAGCAGACCGCCACCGACCAGGGGCGCGGAGCCGTCGAGCCGGGATCGTCCGGCGACTGCCGAGGCGGGGATCCCGGACAGCTCCAGGGCCAGCCCGATGGTCGCCCGGCGCCGGCTGACGTCGTCGTTGAGATAGCCGTAGAGCCGCTCGTACCGCGCCTCGACGTCGGGCAGTAACGCGACGAGCAGGAACTCCAGGTCCAACGCGGTGAGCCCGAAGCCGCGCGCCAGCCGGCGCAGCCGGGGTTCGGTCCCGTCCGCGGCGGCCCGGTCCGCCGTCTCCTCCACTTCGGCCAACGCCTGGGCGTCGGACGGGTCCCCGCAGCCGGTTTCGGTGGTCGCTGACGGCGTGGCGGCCAGGCGTTCGGCGTCGGCCGCCGACACGTACAGCCCGCGGAAGGCGTCGTCCGGGTCGGGATCGTCGCGGCGGCGCTCGGCCACCAGCCGACGTACCCGCGCGGCGACCAGCCCGAGCCGGGCGAACAGGTACGCCGTGCCGTCCGCGCCGCTCGTCCGGGGCCGCCTGGTCATCGGCGGCCGTCCGGTCATCGGCGGCCGTCCGGGACGACGCGGGTACGCCGGCTCGCCCGCGCCCCGGTGATGTCGCTGACCCCGACAGTCCGTTCCCGCACCGGAGGCGCGGCCGGCGTCCGGCGGGCCGAGACCGGGGCGGTGACCACCAGGTCCAACGACGGTTTGAGTTCCCCGCCGAGCGCGGTCCACACATCGGCCAGGGCACGTCCCTCGCCGGGCGGTGCGGCGACCGCCATCGGCACCGCCAGGCGCAGCGCGGCCAGCGAGCCGGTCATCCGGTCGGCCGGCAGCTCGTCGTACCGGACCAGATTGGTGAGCAGGGCGGAGAGTAGGCGGTGCTCGTCGGTGGGCCGGTTGGTCCACGCGGTGACCAGATAGGACAGGGCGAAGAAGTGCGGCGAGTCGTGCCAGGCCACCATCTGACCCGCCGCGTCCCGCTCGGCGACCCGGCCCTGGAAGTGCCGGGACCGGTCCTCCCGAATGTCGTACAGGAACAGGTTCACCGTCGGCGCGTTGCGCCGGTTCGCCCAGTCCCGGGTGGGTGCGTCGAACGACACGTCCACTCCGGTACCCGCCAGTGCCTCGGCCACGACCAGCCCGCGCAGTGCCTCGTCGACCTCGTGTATCACGCCTCCGCCCCCATCGTCGTCACCAGCTCCGGTGCAGCAGCCCGGGTGGTTGCTGGGCCGGCAGCACCACCAGGAACGGTGTGCTCACCGGACTGAACCCGGTGCCGGTGGCCACCGCCAGCCGCCTGCCCAACCGGTCCTTCGGCAGCACCAGCAACTGGGCGGTGAAGGTGCCGTCGGCCGCCGGTCGCACCGGTGCGGCGGCTGCGGTGATGCCGACGTCCCAGGTCAGCCGCACCGGCCGGCCGGGTGGGAAGTCGAGTCCCCGGATGGCGGCGACGAAGCCGGGCGGCCCGATCGACGGCAGCGCCACGATCCGTGGGGCGACGACCCGGAGCGGGGCGGTGGCGGTGTCGTTGTCCGGGTCGGTGTTGCCGCCGGTGGTGGTGACGGTGCCCCGGACGGTCGTGCTGAGCGCCGCGCCCGGGGAGAGCGTGCCGGTGACGGTGGCGGCGGCGCCCGGGGCGAGGTCCGGCACCGGGCAGCCGTCGACCGGGCAGTTGGCGAGGGGCCCGCCGACCGGTACGCCGCTGGGCAGCCCGGGCCGGACCCGCAGACCGGTCGCGGTCGTCCCGCCCGCGTTGCGCACCGTGTACGTGACGGTGACGGTGCCGCCGACGTATCCCGGCCGCGGGTCGACCGAGACGGTCAACGTCGGATCGGCCGGGCTGCCGGGTGGCGCGGGGGCGACCCGTACCGTGGTCACCGCGCGGTTGTCCGACGGGTCCGCGTCGGTCGGGCTGGCCTCGACCGACCAGCCCACCTCGAAGCTGCCGAGGGCGGTGCCCACCAGGTCGACCCTGATTTCGACGGTACGTCCCACCCCGAGCCGGCCCAGCGCGCAGCGCAGGGTGGCGAGCACGCAGTCGCCGACCGGTGTGTCGAGACCCGTCACCGACAGCCCGGCCGGGACACGGAGGGTGCCCCGGACGTCGTCGGCGGCGGTCGGCCCCTGGTCGGTGACGGCGAGCCGCAGCGAGGTCCGGCCGCCGACGACAGTGCTGGGCGCGGGGGCCGACACGGTGGCGGCGACATCGACGCGGCGTTGCCAGGTCGGCTCCTTCTGCCGTCCGGGCAGGTGCCCGGTGAGCGGCCCGACCGTGCCGTCGGCGAGATCGTAGCTCCACAGCGCCTCGGGCGAGTTGTTGTCTTCGGCCCGGCGGGCCGAGAAGGCGAGCCGCTCGCCATCCGGCGACCAGGCCACGTCGCGCGGCTGGTGTGGGCCGTCGGGCCGGTTGGGGACCGGTAGGGCGCAGGATCCGCCGCCGGCGGGGAGCAGCAGCCGGCAGCCGCCGTCGGCCAGGTCGACCAGGACCAGGCCGTCGGCCTCCCGGTTGAAGACCAGCCGGGTGCCGTCCGGGGAGTACCCGGCGCTGTCGTCGACGACCGGGCATTCGCTGCCGCAGATCGTCTCGGTCAGGTCGGTCTGGTCGAGCCCGTCGCTGGCATTGGCGGTCCAGATGTGGGTGGAGACGTCGCCCCGGTAGGTGCCCCGGGTGAAGGCGAGCCGGGTGCCGTCGGGCGACCAGGCCGGCTGGGTGTCGTCGAGCCCGGCCAGCGCGTCCGGGATCGGCAGGTCCAGCAGGCGCTGCCCGGTGCCGGCGTCGACCACCTCGATCCGGGACGGGGTACGCGGCGCCTCGGCCCCGTCCCCGGGCGAGTTGCGGACCAGGGCGAGTCGGGTGCCATCCGGTGACCAGGCCGGGTCGGTCTCCCGGTCGCCGCGGCCCCGCCCCTCGATCGGCAGCAGGCGTGGCTGGCGCCCGTCGGCGGCCACGATCCAGATCCGCTCGGTCCGGACGCCACCGACCGTCTCGAACCGGCTGACCGCGATCTGCTGCCCGTCGGGCGAGTACGCCTGCCGTTCGAACCACGGATCGCCGTCGACCGGCTCCCAGAGCAGCCGCGAGTCGATGATCGCCCCGGGGTCCTCACGCAGCACCGGCAGGCGCAGGTCGCGGGGATCCACCCCGTTCGGCCGGATGTCCTGGAGGGTGGCGGTGGTCCGGTCGGGGGCACTGGTCCGGCCGACCAGCAGGGATTCGCTGCTGGCGCCGGGGGCGGTGTACCAGGTGGGATGGCTGACGTCGCGGTCCTCGCCGAGCCGTGGCACCACCACGCACTCGCAGACGTCCTCCTGGACCAGCACCGAGTAGACCCGGTCGACGTCCCCGCTCGTCTCGCCGTCCGGCAGCGTACGGCTGACGAACGCCACGGTTGCCCCGTCGGCCGTCCAGGCCGGCTGCCGGGCCTGCCAGCCGGCCGGCAGCAACTGGGCCCGGCCGGTGCCGTCCGGGGCGGTCAGCCACACTTCGGGACTCGGGCCGGAGGGCCCAATCGTGTAGGCGATGCGCTGGTGCGCCGGGTTCGGGTCCCAGGCCGGCTCGGCGGCCCCGGTGGGTTCGGCGGTGACCCGGGTGATCCGGCCGCCCTCGGCGGGCAGCCGGTAGATCTGGGGGACGCTGTCGTTGCCGCGCTGACCGGCGAAGGCCAGCGTCGTGCCCTCCGGTGACCAGGTCGGCCACGTGTTGTCGCCGGTCCCGTCGGTCACCCGTCGGCTGCCGCCACCGTCGGCGTCGACCACGAAGACGTCGTGCCCGCCGTCGGCGCGGCCGGCGGCGGAGCTGTACGCGATCCGGGTGCCGTCCGGGGAGAGCACCGGCCGGGACTCGTCGGTCGAGTTCCGGGTGACCCGGAGCACCGGACCCGTGCCGCGGCGCAGGTACACCTCGGTGCTGCGCGCGTCGCGCCGGCTCACCCAGGTCACCGCCGACCCGCGGGCCGAGACCTCGTCGTCGAAGTGGTCAGGTCCGGTGTCGAAGAACGGCACCGCGGTCGCCGCAGACCCCTCGCCCCGGATCACGCCGAGGCTGCGGTGCCCGGTGCCCGCGTACGCGATTCGCTGGCTCAGGTCGGCGTTCGGGGCCGGTACGGGCACCGCCGTCGGGGCTGGTGCGGGCGCGGCGGCCCGGCCCTGGGCGACGAACCCGGCGGTAGGCGGCGGCGCGGCGACGAGCAGCACCGCCAGGACGGCGGGGAATCCGATCATGCGTCGCAAGTGGACCTCGGCGGGGCGTGCGGTGTACGGGGCGGCCATCGTCATCCTCCGGGGTTCCTCCGGCCGGCCGCCTCGGCCCGGGGGGCACCGGTGGGGGCAGCGGTGCCGGCCCGTTCAGGCAATCCGCGGTGGCGAGCACCGTCTAGATCAACCCGTTGCGTAGGGCATAGGCCACGGCGTGCGCCCGGTTGCGCAGCTGTAGCCGACTGGTGACGTCATGCAGGATGTTCTTCACGGTCCGCTCCGAATAGGAGAGCTTGCTGGCGATCTCCCGGGTGTCGAGTCCGTCCGCGATCAGCCGAAGCACGTCCACCTCCCGGGTGCTCAACCCGAGCAGGGTGAGGCCCCGCGGTTCGAGTACCTGCCGCTGGAGCCGCCCCATCTGGGCCATCAGCCGACCCAGCAGGTCCGCGGGGAGCGCTCCTTCGCCGCGGGCGACGGCCAGGACGATGTGGCTGAGCCGTTCCGCGCTCGCCTCGGCCCGGCGGACCACCCCCACCACGCCGTGCTCCACCGCCAGGGAGAGCCCGGCGTCGTCGATCCTGGCCGGCACCAGCACCAGTTTGGCCGGGCCGGCCCGGTGCAGCCGGCGCAGTAGCCGGGTGGCCGACTCGTCGAGGGCGTCGACGACCACCAGCGCGACACTCTCGGGCGTCTCCTGGCCCGGCTCGACCACCCACAGGTCCGGCCTGGCGCGGAGTTGGCTCTCCACCCCCAGCCGCGAGATCGGGTCCTCCGCGTGGACGCTCACCGTGACACGGTGCATCTCCAGCCTCCCCCACACAGGTCGGCGCCCTGTCCCGGGCGTCCGGTCCGGACGGTGCCGGCGCGCCGGGCACCAGCGCGCGGCGGTACGGCAGAGGGTGCCGGATCCGACTTCGCGTGCACCTAACGTGGACCTAACGGGCAAGGGTTCTGCCCGTGCCGGTACCCGGCTGGACGGTCGGCAGGCAGTGCCGCGCGCCTAGCGTGGGCGGACATGAGTGTCTCGTTGGGCCTGGTGGACACCCCGACAGTGGTCGTGCCGGGAGAAAGCGCCGACATCCCGGTGACCGTCCGGAACTCGGGTGACGTCGTCGAAGCGTACGACCTCGCCATCGTCGGCATGCCCGACGCGTGGGCGACGTTCGACCCGCCGAGGGTCTCCCTCTATCCCGGCGCCAGCCAGATCGTCGTGCTCACCGTCCGGCCGCCCCGGTCCGCCGAGGTCCGGGCCGGGGAGCTGCCGTACGGCGTCCGGGTGGTCCCGTCCGAGGCACCGCAGACCGCGACGGTCGAGGAAGGCGTGCTGACCATCGCGCCGTTCTCCGAGGTGACCGCGGAGCTGCGGCCACAGGTGCGGCGGGCACTGCTCGGCGCCCGTTATCGCCTCGCCGTGGTCAACGGCGGCAACGTCGAAGAGGCGCTGACCGTCACCGCGGCCGACGGAGCCGAGCAGCTACGCTTCGCGCCCCGGCCGAGGGCGACGACCCTGGCTGCGGGCGAGCGGTATCTGGCCGTCCTCGGCGTACGGGCCCGGCGGCTGCTCTGGCGCGGCGCACCGCGACACCTGCCGTTCCGGGCGCTGCTGACCGACCGGGCGGGTCGGGCCGTCACCCTGGACGGGACACTGGTGCAGCAGCCCGTACTCTCCGGTTGGCTGCTCAGAGTGTTGGCGCTGCTGCTGGCGCTGCTGTTGCTCCTGCTCGCCCTCTGGTTCGGTCTACTGCGCCCGGCGGTGCGCTCGGCGGCCGAGGAGGCCGTCGACGACAAGGTGGCGCAGGTCGCGAACGAGGCGGAGGAGGCGGCGAGCGAGGCCGCCGGCCAGGCCGCGCGCGACGCCGTCGCGGAGGAACGCGCCGACACCCCCACCGCCCCGCCGCCGTCGCCGGAGGCTGCCAGTGGGAGCGACGGCACCGGCGGTGGGCAGTTCGCCACCGCGCTTGTGCTGCGGACCAATCCCGGGAGCACGGCCTCGCGCAGCTACACCGTGCCCCGCAACCGGGTGCTCCTGATCACGGACTTCCTGGTCGACAACCCGCAGGGGGACACCGGGACGCTGACCATCACCGCCGACGAGGTGCGGGTGGTCACCTACGGCCTGGAGAACTTTCGCAACCAGGACTACCACTCGGTCACCCCGATCCGGGTGCCGGCCGGAGCCCGGGTGACCCTCACGGTCGGGTGCCGGCAACCCGGCACCCCGGTCGGTGCTTCCGCGCCGCGGACCTGCCAGGAGGGGCTCTACCTCAACGGCACCCTGAGCCGGGCGGCTGAGGACTAGGGTCTCCCACCGGCCGGCAGGCAACGGGTCGCGATGAACGCCGCCGCCCGTTGCCACGACTGGCCAGCGGAAGCACTCGCCTACGCACTGCATGCCCGCGCGCTGATCTGGCTCGGAGCTCTCGACCACCCGCACGACGACTCAGGTCCCCGGCGCGCACGACGGGATGACGGCGAGCCAGCTCACCCTGGACGTCGAGGTGCGGACAGTCCCCGCACGGGAAGGCTCCGGAGGTGACCGGCGAGATCGCCGTCACCTTCGGCGGTATCACGCAGGTGGTTCCGCTGGTCGGCGGCGCGGCCGTCCTCACACTGCCGACCACCGGACTGGCCACAGGCGTCTACCCGGTCCACGTCGCCTACTCCGGTGACTCGACCTACGCTCCCGACGCGGCAGTCCAGCAGAAGCTGCGGGTTCGGTAGCCAGCAGGCTTGGTGGGCCGGCGACCTCCCGTCGTCGGCTCACCATCAGCGATTCCGGGGCCGTCCGGGCCGAACTCCCCGGCCCCACCTACCGAAGGTGATCGCCAGCGGACAAGTATCCCAACCCTCGTCACTCGATGATCACCTGCCGTGGCCGCGCTCACTCCCGCAGCAGTGGTTGATCAAGACCGTCGCCCGCGACGCCCACGGCTTCGGCCGGCGCGCAGCGTCCGGCTCAAGTGGTCATCAGACGAATCCTGGTTAGGGTACGCAGCGCTCGGCGAGAAATGCCAGGTGGAGGATTGGACTGCGCGTCCACTATTGACTTTCATCTGATGACTGCCCTACGGTCGCGTTGACAGCCCTCGATGGCAGGCATGGTGACTGGGCAAGCGCCGTGTCCACCGGGCGACCCTTCCGGGCACGGTCGCGTCGCGAGAGCGGGTCTCTGCGGGCCAAGACCCACACCCCACGTATGCCAGTTTCGACGAGCAGAGGGAGTTTTGTCATGTTAAGGCGCAGATTTATTGCCGGGCCGGCTGCGGTGGCGGCTCTCGTCGTGGCCATCAGTGGCGCGATGCTGAGCGGTGGGCTCGGTGGCAGGGCCTCGGCAGCGGATGTCGGAACCCTCGCGGCGACCGCTGGATGCGGTAAGAATCCGGCGCTCACGAGTGGCACGCACACGATCCAGAGCAGCGGCAAGAGCCGTAGCTTCATCCTGAGGGTTCCCGACGGCTATGACAGAAACCGTCCGTACCGGTTGGTCTTCGGGTTCCATTGGTGGGGCGGTACTGCCGTCGACGTCGCCACTGGTCAGACCGTGCAACGGGACGTGTGGGCGTACTACGGACTGCTGCGACTGTCGAACAACAGCACGATATTCGTCGCGCCCCAGGGCATCGGCAACGGTTGGGCCAATGCGGGCGGCGAGGACGTGACCTTCACCGACGACATGCTCCGGCTAATCGAGAACGGGCTCTGCGTCGACACCACGCAGCGCTTCTCCGTGGGCTTCAGCTATGGCGGCGCCATGAGTTATGCGCTCGCGTGTGCCCGGCCGAACGTGTTCCGCGCGGTTGCCGTCCAGTCCTCTCCCGGCACGCTCAGCGGGTGCAACGGTGGCACCCAGCCCGTCGCGTATCTCGGGGTGCATGGCATCGGCGACAATATCGCCAGCGGCCGGTCGTTGCGCGATCGGTTCGTCAGGAACAACGGCTGCGCGGCCTCGAATCCGCCGGAGCCGACGGCGGGCAGCCTGACACACAGGGTCACCACCTACTCGGGGTGCTCGGCCGGGCATCCGGTTGTCTGGGCGGCGTTCGACGGAGGTCACATCGCCGCTCCGCAGGACGGCGCCCCGGGTGACAGCGGGTCCAGGACCTGGGTTCCGGGAGAGGTGTGGAGGTTCTTCACCCAGTTCCAGGGCACGCCGCCGACCCCGCCCACCACGACCCCTGGCACGCCGCCGACGACGTCGCCGTCGGCCAGCCCGCCGCCGGGAAGCTGTGCCGCCACCTACCGGATCGCCAGTCAGTGGCAGGACGGATTCCAGGGCGAGGTGGCCGTCACCGCCGGCAACGGCGGCCTGACCGGATGGCGGGTGAGCTGGACCTTCACCAACGGGCAGACCATCACCCAGATCTGGGGCGGCCGCAACGCACCCAGCGGCAGCACCCAGAACGTCTCGAACGAGACCTGGAACGGCAACCTGGCCGCGGGCGCCTCGACCACCTTCGGCTTCATCGGCAGTTGGACCGGCACCAACAGCGTGCCGTCCCTGACCTGCGCGCGGGCGTAACGGCTCCTTCGCCACCGCGACAGCCAACCGGGCACGCGACCGCGTGCCCGGTCGGCGACCACCCGGTTCAGAAACCACTCCTCAAGGGGCAGTCGTGAGATTCGCATTCCCATTTTCGGCCAGGGAAGGATTCAGGGCTACTGTGGCCCGCGTCGCGAGCGTGTTGTGTCTTGTGGCGCTGTTCGCCGTGCCGGCTCCCGCGCGGGCGGACAATCCAATTGTCCAGACGATCTACACCGCTGATCCGGCCCCTCTGGTGCACGACGGCCGGGTGTATCTGTATACCGGCCGTGACGAGGACGGTTCGACCTACTTCACCATGCGGGAGTGGCGGGTGTGGTCGTCGGCGGACATGGTCAACTGGACCGATCACGGCTCACCGATGAACCTGTCCACTTTTAGTTGGGCGAGCGCGGACGCGTGGGCCGGGCACACCACATACAGAAACGGCAAGTTCTACTGGTACGTGCCGGTGAAGAACCGGGCCACCGGGTCGATGGCCATCGGGGTGGGTGTGTCGGACAGCCCGACCGGGCCGTTCCGGGACGCGTTGGGTCGGCCGTTGGTCGCCAACGGTGAGATCGACCCGGCGGTGTTCATCGACGACGACGGCCAGGCGTATCTGTACTGGGGCAACCCGCGATTGTGGTACGTGCGGCTGAACCCGGACATGATCTCGTACACCGGCAACCCGACGCAGATCCCGTTGACCACGGCCGGGTTCGGCACCCGCACCGGCAACCCCAGTCGGCCCACCCTGTACGAGGAGGCGCCGTGGGTCTACAAGCGCAACGGCCTCTACTACATGATTTTCGCGGCGGAATGCTGCGCCGAGTTCATCGCCTACTCCACCGCCCCGACCCCGACCGGGCCCTGGACATACCGGGGCACGATCATGCCCCGGCAGGGTAGCAGCTTCACCAACCACCCCGGGATCGTGGACTTCAACGGCGGTTCGTACTTCTTCTATCACAACGGCGCGCTACCGGGCGGTGGTGGTTTCACCCGGTCGGTGGCGGTGGAGAAGTTCACCTACAACACGAACGGCACCATCCCGACGATCAACATGACCACCGCCGGTCCTCCGCAGATCGGCACCCTGAACCCCTACCTGCGTCAAGAGGCCGAGACGATCGCCTGGGAAGTCGGTGTCGAAACCGAACCGTCCAGCGAAGGCGGAATGAACGTCGCCCAGATAAGCAACGGCGACTACACCAAAGTCAAGGGCGCCGCCTTCGGTACCGGCGCGACGTCGTTCAACGCCCGGGTGGCCTCGGCCACCAGCGGCGGCCGTATCGAAGTGCGCCTGGACGGCACGAACGGCCCCGTCGTCGGCACCTGCAACGTCCCGGGCACCGGCGGCTGGCAGACCTGGACCACCGTCTCCTGCGCGGTGAACGGCGCGACCGGCACCCACGACCTGTATCTGCGGTTCACCGGCGGTAGCGGCAACCTCTTCAACCTCAACTGGTGGCAGTTCGACGCCGGCGACCCGACCACACCGCCGCCGACGACTCCACCGACGACTCCACCGACGACGCCGCCGCCGACCACGCCGTCCGGGTTGTGCGCCGCGACCTATCGCACCACCAACTCCTGGTCGGGTGGCTTCCAGGGCGACGTGACCGTGACAGCCGGATCCGCGGCGATCAACGGTTGGACGGTCCGCTGGACGCTCGCGAACGGACAGACCATCGGCCAGATCTGGAACGGGACGCTGACCACGAGCGGATCGGCGGCGACCGTACGGAACGTCGCGTGGAACGGCTCGCTCGGCGCGGGCGCCGGGACGACGTTCGGCTTCATCGGCAGCGGTACGCCCTCGACCCCGTCCCTCACGTGCACCAGCCCCTGATCACCGAACCCTTTTCCAATCTCCCTTGTGGTCCGTCCTGGCCGCAGGTCGAGGTCGGGGCGGACGCCACACGGTCCAGGTGGAAAAGGTTCACTTACGATAATGGAGATCAATATGTCCGAAGTGACTCGAAGGAGACTCCTCACCGCCGGCGCGGCCGGAATGGGAGCCGCGCTGCTCCCGGCCGGGTGGACCGCCCTGGCCCGGGCCGGTTCGACCGCGCCAGCCGAGGTACTCGCGGCCAACGACCTGGCGCTGTGGTACGACGAGCCGGCGGGCGCCGATTGGTTGCGGGCGCTTCCGATCGGCAACGGTCGTCTCGGTGCGATGGTGTTCGGGAATGTCGACACGGAACGGCTCCAGCTCAACGAGGACACGGTCTGGGCCGGTGGGCCGTACGACTCCGCCAACCCTCGCGGCGCGGCGGCGCTGCCGGAGATCCGGCGACTGGTCTTCGCGGATCAGTGGAGCCAGGCGCAGAATCTGATCAACCAGGCGATGATGGGGACCCCGGGTGGGCAGCTCGCCTACCAACCCGTCGGCAACCTTCGGCTCGCCTTCGGCACCGCCAGCGGGGCGTCGCAGTACAACCGGATTCTCGATCTGACCACCGCCACCACCTCCACGACCTACGTGTTGAACGGCGTGCGGTACCAGCGTGAGGTGTTCGCGAGCGCCCCGGACCAGGTGATCGTGGTCCGGCTGACCGCCGACCGGGCCAACTCGATCACGTTCAACGCCACCTTCGACAGTCCGCAACGGACCACGGTGTCCAGCCCGGACGGCGCCACGATCGCACTGGACGGGATCTCCGGCAACATGGAGGGCATCAACGGCTCGGTGCGGTTCCTCGCCCTGGCCAACGCCGTCGCCACCGGTGGCACCGTGAGCAACTCCGCCGGCACGCTGCGGGTGTCCGGCGCGACCAGCGTCACCCTGCTGGTCTCGATCGGCTCCAGCTACGTCAACTATCGCACCGTCAACGGCGACTACCAGGGCATCGCGCGTACCCGTCTCAACGCCGCCCGCAACGTCGGCTACGACCAGTTGCGGGGTCGGCATGTGGCTGATTACCAGCGGTTGTTCGGGCGGGTGTCGATTGATCTGGGGCGTACGTCCGCGGCCGATCAGCCGACTGATGTGCGGATTGCGCAGCATGGGGGTGTGGATGATCCGCAGTTCTCGGCGTTGTTGTTCCAGTTTGGCCGGTACCTGTTGATCTCTTCGTCGCGGCCGGGTACGCAGCCGGCGAATCTTCAGGGTATCTGGAATGATCAGATGGCTCCGCCGTGGGACTCGAAGTACACGATCAACGCGAATCTGCCGATGAACTACTGGCCTGCGGACACGACGAATCTAGCCGAGTGTTTCGCGCCAGTCTTCGATCTGGTCCGGGATCTGGCGGTGACGGGTGCTCGTACGGCGCAGGTGCAGTATGGCGCGGGTGGTTGGGTCGCGCATCACAACACCGACGGGTGGCGGGGTACGTCGGTGGTCGATGGTGCGTTGTGGGGTATGTGGCAGACCGGTGGGGCGTGGCTGGCCAGTCTGATCTGGGATCATTATCTTTTCACTGGTGATGTCGGCTTCCTTCGGTCCAACTATCCGGCGTTGAAGGGTGCGGCCCAGTTCTTCCTCGATACCCTGGTCGCCCATCCGTCGCTCGGGTTCCTGGTCACCAATCCGTCGAACTCGCCGGAGCTCGCTCACCACTCCGGGGTCAGCGTGTGTGCGGGGCCGACGATGGACAATCAGATTCTGCGGGATCTGTTCGACGGTGTCGTCCGGGCCGGCGAGGTTCTGGGGGTGGACGCCGATTTCCGGGTTCAGGTGCGGGCGGCCCGGGAGCGGTTGGCGCCGATGCGGGTCGGGTCCCGGGGGAACATTCAGGAGTGGCTCGCTGACTGGGTGGAGACCGAGCGGACCCACCGGCACATCTCGCACCTGTATGGTCTGCATCCGAGTAACCAGATCACCCGGCGTGGTACGCCGCAGTTGTATGAGGCGGCGCGTCGGACGTTGGATCTGCGTGGTGATGACGGGACGGGCTGGTCCCTGGCCTGGAAGATCAACTATTGGGCGCGGATGGAGGACGCCACCCGCGCGCACAAACTCATCCGGGATCTGGTACGGACCGACCGGCTCGCGCCGAACATGTTCGACCTGCACCCACCATTCCAGATCGACGGCAACTTCGGCGCCACCTCCGGCATCGCGGAGATGCTGCTACAGAGCCACCACAACGAACTACACCTGCTCCCCGCACTGCCAACCGCCTGGCCCACCGGGAACGTGACCGGGCTGCGTGGCCGCGGCGGATACACCGTCGGCATGGCATGGACCAGGGGACAGGCCGACGAGTTTCTCATCCGGGCCGACCGCGACGGCACCGTCAAGCTCCGCGCCCGGCTGTTCACCGGGAACCACACGGTGGTCGACGTCACCGACGGCACCACGCCGGCCACCACGCGACCCGAGGCCGACGTCATCCAGCTCACCGTCCGGGCCGGCCACACCTACCGGGCGGCGCGGCCCGGCGTGACGCCGTCGCCGACCCTCAGCGTCACGCCCTCGGCCAGTCCGTCCGCCCCGCCGAGCGCGACCAGCTCGCCCACGCCGTCGGGGGCGACAGCGGCGTACTCCGTGACCGGCTCGTGGCCCGGTGGCTTCCAGGCAGACGTCAGAGTGACCGCCGGATCGAAACCGATTACGGGCTGGACCGTCTCCTGGGCATTCCCCAACGGGCAGGTCATCAACCAGATCTGGAGTGGGTCGTACACCCAGAACGGCGCGAACGTGGCAGTGGCGAACGTCGCCTACAACGGTGCGCTCGCCGCTGGCGCCTCCACCACCTTCGGCTTCATCGCCACCGTGAACGGTACGAACAACCCGCCGACCAACATCACCTGCACCACGACCTGACCACTCGGGAAGGGGGCCAGAGGCAATGAGGAACCTCGCTGGCGGGCGCCGGTTGGCGACCGCGTTGGCGGCTGGGCTGCTGGCGGTGACGGCCGTCGCTACCGTGCTGCGGAGCTCCGACGCGCAGGCGTTGGAGAACGGTGTGGCGCGAACTCCGCCGATGGGCTGGAATTCGTGGAACACGTTTGGTTGCAACATCAACGAGGGATTGATCCGTCAGATGGCGGATGCGATGGTCAGCTCCGGGATGCGGGACGTGGGCTACGAGTATGTGGTGGTGGATGACTGCTGGATGAACCCGAACCGTGATTCGGCCGGCAATCTGCAGGGTGATCCAGGGCGGTTCCCCAGTGGTATGAAGGCTCTGGGTGACTACATTCACGCCCGCGGGTTGAAGTTTGGTATCTATCAGGCGCCGTTGGATCGGACCTGTGCGCAGTACTTCGGGGCGTATCCGGGGCGGACGGGCGCGCAGGGGCATGAGGCGCAGGACGCCCGGCAGTTCGCGGCGTGGGGCGTGGACTATCTGAAGTACGACTGGTGCTCGCCCTCCGGGACCATCGACGATCAGGTGCGTACGTTCGCCAGAATGCGTGACGCGTTGGCCGCCTCCGGGCGGCCCATCGTGTACAGCATCAACCCGAACAGTATCCATGACAAGACCGGGCCGCGTCGCAACTGGGGTGATGTGGCGAATATATGGCGGACCACAGAGGACATCACCAACGCCTGGGACACCGGTCAGACCAACGGTTATCCGATGGGTATCCAGAACATCATCAACGTCACCGTGCCGTTGGCCGGGTACGCGCGCCCGGGCAGCTTCAACGACCCGGACATGATGGAGGTCGGCCGGGGTGGCATGACCGACACCGAGATGCGGTCCCATTTCGCGATGTGGGCGATCATGGCGTCCCCGCTGATCGCGGGGAACGATCTGCGGAACATGAACGCGGCCACCCAGACGATCCTGAAGAACCAGAACCTGATCGCCATCAACCAGGACACGCTCGGGTTGCAGGGGGTTCAGGTGTCCTTCGACGGTACCCGTCGGGTGCTGGCCAAGCGATTGGCCAATGGCGACGTCGCGGTGGCCCTGTTCAACCAAGGAACTACTACCACCACGATCTCCACCACCGCGTCCGCGATCGGTCTGTCGGGCAGCTCGTTCACCCTGCGCGACGCGTGGACAAACGCAACGAGCAGCACGACCGGAACGATCTCCGCCAGTGTGCCGGGCCACGGCACCACCGTCTACCGCGTCAGTGCCGGACCGGGCAACCCGACCGCCACGCCCACGACCGTGAGCCCGACGCCCACGACCAGCCCGTCCGCGCCGACCGGCCTGTGCCAGGTGACGTACGCGATCACCGGCCAATGGCCCGACGGCTTTCAGGGTGATGTGACGATCCGCAACACCGGTACCGCGGCGGTCGACGGGTGGAGCCTGCGCTGGTCGTTCACCAACGGTCAACGGGTGGATCAGGGGTGGGGCGCCAGTTTCACCCAGACCGGCGCACAGGTCACCGCGACCAACGTGTCGTGGAATGGATTGATCAGCCCCGGTGGGACCGCGACCTTCGGGTTCATCGCCAACTGGACCGGCGGCAACGCGAAGCCGACCGCCTTCACTCTCAACGGATCGGCCTGCACCGCACTCTGACCGATTGAACCTAACGGAGGGACGGAGAGTGGCATGTCTCGAACACCTGGGAAATCGATGCTGGCCGCCGGCGTCGCCGCCGCGCTGGTCATGGTCGGCATGACCGTGACCGGGGCGAGCGCCGCCGCCGGGTGCCGAGTGACGTACACGATCAGCAGCCAGTGGCCGGGCGGGTTCGGCGCCAACGTCACCATCGACAACCTCGGCGACCCGGTGAACGGCTGGCAGCTCACCTGGTCGTTCGGCGCCGGTCAGACCATCACCCAACTGTGGAACGGCAGCTTCACCCAATCCGGTCCGAACGTGACCGTGACAAACACCGACTGGAACGGGAGTCTCCCGACAAACGGCAGCGCGAGCTTCGGGTTCAACGGCAGTTCGACCTCGTCGAACCCGGTCCCGACCAGCTTCGCGCTCAACGGCACGACCTGCACCGGTGCCGCCACCCCTACCAGTGGGCCGCCCACCTCCGCGCCACCCACCTCCACGCCGACGTCTTCGCCGCCGCCGACGACCTCGGGGCCGTGGCCGCCGTCGTCGACCTTCAGCAACCCCGTGTTGTGGCAGGACTTCGCGGACATCGACATCATCCGGGTCGGGGACGTGTACTACTACTCGGCCTCGACCATGCACTACTCCCCGGGAGCGCCGATCCTGCGGTCGTACGACCTGGTGAACTGGGAGTTCGCCGGCCACTCGGTGCCCAGTCTGGACTTCGACTCGTCCGCGTACAACCTGTCCGGAGGCAGGGCGTACGTGAAGGGCATCTGGGCGTCAGCGTTCAACTACCGGCAGAGCAACCGCACGTTCTACTGGATCGGCTGTACCGAGTTCAACCGCACCTACGTATACACGGCCGGCACCGTGGAAGGGCCGTGGACGAAGCGGTCGCGGATCAACAACTGCTACTACGACGCGGGTCTGCTGATCGACGACAACGACACCATGTACGTCGCCTACGGCAGCACCAACATCAGCGTGGCGCAGTTGTCCGCCGACGGGCTGTCCCAGGTCCGCGCCCAACAGGTGTGGACGTCCCCGTCGAACATCGGCTACATCGAGGGCGCCCGGTTCTACAAGCGGAACGGCTACTACTACATCTGGCTCACCAAGCCGGCCAACGGCCAGTACGTGCTGAGGTCGCGCAGCCCGTTCGGACCGTACGAGGTACGCGAGGTCCTGCTGAACCTGCCCGGTCCGATCCAGGGCGAGCCGGGTTCGGTGCCGCACCAGGGCGGCATGGTGCAAACCCAGAACGGCCAGTGGTATTACCTGGCGTTCATCGACGCCTATCCTGGTGGCCGCATCCCGACGCTGGCTCCGGTCAACTGGGTCGGGGACTGGCCGGTGCTACAGACCGTCAACGGCCGCTGGGGCGCCACGTACCCGTATCCGGCAGTGCCGCGCCCGCCCCGGCAGGTGAAGCCGATGACCGGTACGGACACGTTTGCCGGCACCGCGTTGGCGCCGCAGTACGAGTGGAACCACAACCCGGACAACACCCGTTGGTCGGTCAACAACGGGTTGAGGTTGCAGACGGCGACGGTGACCAACGACCTGTACCAGGCGCGGAACACGTTGACCCACCGGATACAGGGTCCGTCGTCGACCGCGACGATCGAGCTGAACTACTCGGGCATGGCCAACGGTGACCGGGCTGGGCTGGCGATGTTGCGCGACTCGTCGGCGTGGATCGGCATCCGACGCGACAACAACACCACCCGGGTGGTGATGACCAACGGGCTGACCATGAACTCCAGCTGGCAAACCACCGGGACCGGCACCGAGCAGGCATCCGCCGCGGTTTCCGGCGGACGGATCTGGCTGCGGGTCAACGCCGATGTCAGACCTGGCGCCGGCCGGCAGGCTCGTTTCTCGTACAGCACCGACGGAAGCAACTTCATCAGCCTCGGGCCGGCGTTCACGCTCAACCACGCCTGGCAGTTCTTCATGGCGTACCGCTACGGCATCTTCAACTACGCCACCCAGGCCCTCGGCGGCTCGGTGACCGTCAACCGGTTCGACGTGACAACCCCCTGAAAGGCACATGTCAGACGAGGAGCACGGGGTCGTGGGCACCTGGAACGTGTACTCCTACGTACGCACCAGCAACATCACCAGCGCGACGCTCAACCTCCGCGACTTCACCAACGACGTGGTCTCGCGCGGCTGGATGAGCAGTTCCAAGTACCTGACCAGCGTGCAGGCCGGTCCGGAGATCTTCACAGGCAACGGTCGGTCGGGTGGAGACCAACTCCTACTCGGTCACCATCTCGTGACGGCGCGGTGAACGGCTGTCCGGCGGAGGCGTCCCACCGCCGGTCGAGACTCCACCGGCCGGCGGAAACGCCGACCGCCGGCCGGTGGCCTCCGCGTTCCCCGATATGGGATGACCGCCACGCCGGCACAGGCCGCCACCTCGATCACCGACGACTCCCCGGACCAGGTTGCTCCGCGCCGCGATGCCCAGCAGGTCCGTTGTTTGACACCTGATGCCGCGGCACGGTCGGCGACCACTACTCCTGCGCCTTGCCTCCGGTGATCCGGGACACGACGAGCGCGATGAGGATGATGGCGCCGTTGAGCGCGCCGATCCACTGTGCCGGGACGCCGGCGAGCGTCAGTACGTTCTGGATCATGAAGAGCAGTAAAATGCCGGTGAACGCGCCGAACATTGTGCCCTTACCGCCGTTCAGGCTGACACCCCCGATCACCGCCGCGGCGAAGACGGTGAAGATGGCACCGTTGCCCTGCGAGGCGGCGACGGAGGCGAGACGGCCGGAGAGCATGAGGCCGCCCAGGGCGGCCAGGACGCTGGCGCCGACGAGGGCGATCCAGAGTACGCGGTCGGTGCGGATGCCGGCTGCCCTGGCGGCGTCGACATTGCCGCCGATGGCGTACAGGGATCGCCCGAAGGCGGTGTAGCCGAGCAGGATGATCCCGGCCGCGAACAGGGCGACGCAGAGCCAGATGGATGCGGGAACGCCGAACCAGATGGCGGTGCCGAGATACATCATCGACTCGGGGAGGTTGAAGAACGTCTGACCGCCGGAGATGCCGGTGAGTAGGCCACGCAGCACGATGAGCATCCCGAGGGTGACGATGAAGCCGTGTAGGCCGAACCGGACGATCAGCGCGGCGTTGGCGATGCCGATGAGCGCGCCGACCGCCAGAGTGATCGGGATGCCCCAGGCACCGGGTACGAGCCCGATGCCATGCCCGGTGCCGACGGCGACGGTCAGCCATGCGGCCACGCCCGGGGCGAGGCCGAAGGTGGATTCCAGCGACAGGTCCATCTTGCCGGCGACCAGGACGATGGTCTGGGCCAGTACGAGCAGCGCGATCTCGGACATGGTCTGGGTGATGTTGATCAGATTGTCGGGCTGGAGGAAGACCGGGTTGACGATCTGCCCGACGATGGCGATGAGCACGATCGCCGGTACCAGTGCGAGGTCCCGCAGCCGGGCGACCGCCGGCCTGCCGCCGGGGCGGCGAGGCGCTGGGCCGGCCGTGACGCCGGGGTCGTCGGTGGTGTCAGCCGCGGTCAGGGTCTCAGGCATCGACGGTCAGTCCTTCCATTGCGGCCACGATGTCGTGGTCGCGCCAGCCGCTGGGCATCTCGGCGACGACGCGGCCCTGGAACATCACCAGCACGCGGTCGCAGATGCGCAGGTCGTCGAGTTCGTCGGAGGCGACGACGACGCCGGTGCCGGTGCCGGCGACCTCGTCGACCTTGTCGAGGAGGAACTCCTTGGACCGGACGTCCACGCCGGCCGTGGGCGTGATGAGGACGAGCAGGCGGGGGTCGTTGGCGAGTGCGCGTGCCATGACGACCTTCTGTTGGTTGCCGCCGGAGAGTCCGGAGACGGGCAGGTCTGGTCCGGGTGTCTTGACGGCCAGGGCGTCGATGAGGGTGTTGGCGATGGCGTCGCGGCGGCGGGTGCTGAGGAAGCCGGCCGAGCCGAGGCGCTCCGGGATGGTCATGGTGGCGTTGTCGGCAATCGACATGCCGGCGACCAGGCCCTGGTGGTGGCGGTCCTGGGGGACGAATCCCACGCCGCTGGCCAGGGCGGCGCTGACGTTGCCGGCTCGTGGACACCGGCCGTTGAGCGTGACGGTGCCGGCCTGCGGCGCACGGAGTCCGACGATGGTTTCGGCCACTTCGGTCCTGCCGCTGCCGCCGGAGCCGGCGAGGCCGACGATCTCGCCGGACCGGACCTGGAATGACACGTCGTCGAACACGCCGTCGAGGGACAGGCCGGCCACGTCGAGGACCGCGTCGGCGGGGCCCGCTGGCGCCGTTCGTGAGCGCGGGGCATCCAGCGCGGTGGCTTCGCCGGTCATGGCGGCGACGAGTTCACCGCGTGGGAGGTCGGCGACCGGGGCGGTGACGATGTGGCGGGCGTCGCGGAAGACCGTCACCATGTCGCAGATCTCGTAGATCTCCGGTAGGTGGTGGCTGATGAACAGAAAGGTGACGCCCTGGTTCTGTAGGTCACGGATATGGTCGAACAGGCGGGCGATGGCGCCGGCGTCGAGTTGGGCGGTCGGCTCGTCGAGGATGATGAACCGGGCACCGAACGACAGGGCCCGGGCGATCTCCACGAACTGGCGATGCTCGACGCTGAGGTCCCCGGCCTTTGCGTCGACGTCGACGTCGACCGACCAGACGGCCAGCAGGTCCCGGGCCCGGCGGCGCAGCGAGCGCCAGCTGATCAGCCCGCCGCGGCCCCGGTCGTACCGGTTGAGCAGGAGGTTTTCGGCCACGGTCAGCTGGGGGATGATAGTCGACTTCTGGTAGACGCAGGCGACCCGCTGCCGCCAGGCGTCGCGGTCGGACAGCCGTGGTGCCGCCTGCCCGGAAAACCGGATCTCTCCGGAGTCGGGGGGCTGCAAACCGGTCAGGATCGAGACGAGGGTGGACTTGCCAGCCCCGTTCCGGCCGACCAGGGCGTGCGTCTCGCCGCCGCGTACGGTGAGCCGCGCGTGGTCGAGCGCCACCGTCGACCCGTACCGCTTGGTGATGTCGGTCGCCTCCGCCACGGGCGGGCCCGACGGGGCCCGCCCGTCGCCGTCCCGGGCGGATGACGAGTGCGTCGGCGACTTCTCGTTGCCGCTCATCTGCCGATGTTCTCCTCTGCGGCTGGTCAGCCGATGTTGTTGCCCCAGAGGGACTTGTCGTCGGGCTTGAGGCTCGGTACGCCGCCATAGGTTCCGCCGTCGAGGGTCACCAGCGGCGCGGAGAGCTGGTCTTCGAGCACCCCGTCGCGTACCTGGATGATCGTGCTGTCGTGATCGGTCGGGCCCGGCTGGAACGTCTTGCCCTCGATGGCCGCCTTGAGGTAATAGAGCGCGTACTTGGCGTAGAGGTCGGCGGGCTGCGAGACGGTGGCGTCGATGTTGCCGGCGGCGATGTCCTGAAGCTCCTTCGGGATGCCGTCGTTGGAGACCACGAAGACGTGCTTCGGGTCGTCCGGCGCGGCGAGCAGGCCGCGCTGCTTCAGCAGTTGGAGCGTACCGGCCAGCGCGAAGCTGGACTGCATGTAGACACCCTTGATGTCCGGGTGCTCGGTCAGCCGGATCTGCAACTTCTGCGAGGCGATCGCACCGTCCCAGTTCGTCGCCTCGCCGAAGACCGTGATCCCTGGGAAGTTCTTCTTCATGCACTCGCTGAACGCCTCGGTGCGGTCGCGGCCGTTGATGGAGGCCAGGTCACCCTGCAACATGACCACCTTGCCGGTGCCGTTGAGCTTGGTTCCCAGGAACTGGCACGCCTTCTCGCCGTAGGCGCGGTTGTCCGCGCGTACGACCATGAACACCTCACCCTGGTCGGGGCGGGTGTCGATGGTCACGACCGGAATCTTCTTGCTGGCCAGCGTCTGTAGCGTCGGTGCGATCGCGGCGGTGTCCTGCGGCGCCATCGCGATGCCCTTGACGCCCTGGCTGATGAACGACTGCACGTTGGAGGTCAGCTTGGCCACGTCGTTCTGGGAGTTGGTCGTCTTCAGAGCCAACCCCAGCTCGTCGGCGAACTGCGGGGTGTACTTGATGTACGAGTTCCAGAAGTCGGTGTCCGACCGGGGGTAGTCGACACCGACCACCCCGGCGCTGCCGTTGTCACCGGTGGAGTTGTCGCTGCCGGCGCAGCCGGTGAGCAGTGCGACGGACATGACAACGGCCGCGGTCGCGGCGATTGGGCTACGGTTCATCACGGCTCCTGTTTGGAAGATGCCCCCGTGTGAGTTCCGATGCTGGTCGTTGGCTTGCGGGGGAGGCAGCCAACGAGGTTCACTGGCCGACCCACCAACGTGCGTGTTTGGCCTGCGATCCGGTCGAGAAGCGGTACGCGGCGATCGACTCGGGATGCATCCGCGCGCCGATGCCGGGGGCCCGCGGCGCCACGTAGTGTCCATTCCGGACGACAACGGGATCGACGAAGTGCTGATGCAGGTGGTCGACGTACTCGATCACGCGGCCGTCGGTGCTGCCGCTGACGGCGACGTAGTCGAACATCGCCAGGTGCTGCACCATCTCGCACAGGCCGACGCCACCGGCGTGCGGGCAGACCGGCACGCCGAACTTGGCGGCGAGCAGCAGGATCGCGACGTTCTCGTTCACGCCGGCGACGCGGGTGGCGTCGAGTTGCAGGACGTCGATCGCCTCGGCCTGTAGCAGCTGTTTGAACATGACCTGGTTGTGACAGTGCTCGCCGGTGGCGACCTTGACCGGCGCGACCGCTCTGCGGATCGCGGCGTGGCCGAGTATGTCGTCCGGCGAGGTCGGTTCCTCGATCCAGTACGGGTCGTACGGTGCCAGGGACTGCAACCAGGTGACCGCCTGATCGACTCCCCATGCCTGGTTGGCGTCGATGGCGATCCGGATGTCGGAGCCCACCGCCTCGCGGGCCAGGGCCAGCCGTCGTACGTCGGCTTCGTTGTCCGCCCCGACCTTCAGCTTGATCAGATCGAAGCCGTCGTTCACGGCCTCTTTCGACAGCCGCACAAGTTTCTCGTCCGTGTAGCCGAGCCAGCCCGGTGTGGTGGTGTACGCCGGGTATCCGCTTTCGAGCAACCGCTGCTGGCGTTCCGCCCGTCCTGGCCGGGCGCGCCGGAGGATCTCCAGCGCCTCCTCGGGGGTGAGGGCGTCCCGTAGATACCGGAAGTCGATGAGGCTGACGAGCTGTGTCGGCGTCATCTCGGCCAGCAGCCGCCACAGCGGCTTGCCCTCCCGGCGCGCGTACAGGTCCCAGGTCGCGTTGACGATCGCTCCGGCGGCCATGTGGATGGCGCCCTTGTGCGGGCCGAGCCAGCGCAACTGGCTGTCGCCGGTCAGCCTCTCCGAGAAACCCCGCAGGTCGGAGAGGACGTCCGCGACCGGCAGGCCGACGACGAGGGGCGCCAACGCGTGGACCGCGGCCACCTGGACGTCGTTGCCGCGTCCCACGGTGAAAGCCAGGCCGAATCCTTCCTGGCCGCTGCTGGTCCGGACGGTCACGTAGGCCGCCGAGTAGTCCGGTTCCGGGTTCATCGCGTCGGAGCCGTCCAGCTCGCGGGAGGTGGGAAACCGGACGTCGACCGCGTCGACTGCGCTGATCACCTCGGTCATAGCCATCCGCCCCGTCCCGCCGCTGGTCCTGTCGGCTGTGGTGTTGCCGTCCGCCGCCGCGATGTCGCATCGCCCACTGAACCGTGTGCCATGGGATGTCTTTATAACCCGCCTCAAGGGCTGCGTCTAGACTCAGGATGGAAACCTGGGCAGTACCAGCGAGTTCATCAAGTCCATGTTGAGCATCTGTTCGGAGTCGTCGCCCCTTCGGCTTCCAGACATGGGATTACTTTGCTACGGTTGCCGACCTCAACCCCGCGACCTTTCGGCACGGGACATCACAAGGGACACGGGACATCACAAGGGATCCGACATGTCGCTGACCGACAAGGCGATGACCCGCCTCCGCGAGTTGATCCAGGCGGGCGAGCTGCCGCCCGGCTCCAAGCTCCCGCCGGAGCAGCAACTCGCCGCCGAGCTGGGTGTGGGGCGCAACATCATGCGCGAGGCGGTGCGGGCGCTCGTGGCGGCCAGAGTGTTGGAGGTGCGACGGGGCAGCGGAACCTTCGTCACCAGCCTGGAACCGCGAGTGCTGCTGGAAGGCATCGGTGGTGCGGTCGAGCTGCTCCAGGGCAACACCATGCTGGAGCTCACCGAGGTGCGCAGGCTGTTCGAGACCGCCGCGACCGGGCTCGCTGCCACCCGCATCTCGCCGCGGCAGCTCGCCGAGGTCGAGGGCCATCTGGAGGCCATGCGCGCCGCGGCCGACGACGTGGAACTGCTCAACCAGCACGACCTTGCCTTCCACCGCGCGGTCGTCGCCGCTACCGGCAACGAGACACTGTCGACGGTGCTGGAAGGCATTTCCAGCAGAACCCTGCGCGCCCGGGTGTGGCGGGGGCTGGTCGACGCCGACGCGGCCGGGCGCACGTTGCGCGAACACGAGGCAATCTACCTGGCGCTGGCTGCCGGGGACGCCATCCAGGCGCAAGCTGCTGCCCTGCTGCACATCACCACGACCGAGACCTGGTTACGCGCACACCTGCGTGAGGATCGGTAACCGCGAGCGGAGGTTCCATGCGTTCAGCCCTGTACGCCGGCAACTCGACCATCCTGATCGAGGACCGCCCGCCCGTCCCTCCCGGGGTCGGTGAGGTGCAGATCGAGGTGGCGTACACCGGCATCTGCGGCACCGATCTGCACATCCTGCACGGGACGATGGATCACCGGGTGGCGTTACCACAGACGATCGGCCACGAGATGTCCGGCCGCGTCGCCGCCCTCGGGCCCGACGTCTCCAGCCTCGCCATCGGTACGCCGGTCACCGTGATACCTCTGCGATGGTGTGGGACCTGCCCCGCGTGCCGCGCCGGTCACCGACACATCTGCCACCGGCTGAACTTCATCGGCATCGACTCACCGGGCGCGCTGCAGGAGCGGTGGACCGTACCGGCGGAGGTCGTGGTCCCCCTCCCCGAGAACCTGTCCCTGATCCATGGCGCGCTTGTCGAACCCGCCGCGGTCGCCGTGCACGACGTGCGCCGCGCCGACCTGCACGCTGGCGAGAAGGCCGTCGTGATCGGCGGGGGGCCCGTCGGCCTGTTGATCGCCCTGGTCGCGCGCTCGGTCGGGGCCGATGTCATCGTCCTGGAGCTGGACGTCCATCGTCGCGCCGTGGCCGGCCAGCTTGGCATCCGCGCCCTCGACCCCGCCGCCGACGACGTTGCCGCCGAGGTGGAGTCGTGGACCGGCGGCGCCGGCGCAGCCGTGGCGTTCGAGGTGTCCGGTTCCGCCGCCGGCGTCAAGACCGCCGTCGAGCTGCTCGCCGTACGGGGCCGGCTCGTCATCGTCGGCATCCACAGCCAGCCCCGCGAGGTCGACGTGTTCCGCTTCTTCTGGCGCGAACTGACGATGGTCGGCGCCCGCGTCTACGAACGTGCCGACTACGACACCGCGATCGGTCTGCTCAGCGCCGGCAGGGTAGCCGCCGAAACACTGATCACGCACGTCGAGCCGCTGGCGAACGCGGCCGCCGCCTTCGCCACGCTACGCAACGGCGGCAAGGTCATGAAGGTCCTCGTCGACTGCCGGGAGACGTCGCCGTGAACCCGTTCGACCTGTCCGGTCGGCTCGCCGTCGTCACCGGAGCCCGCCGTGGGATCGGCCTGGCCATCGCGGACGCACTCGCCGCCGCCGGCGCCGACATCATCGCCGTCAGCGCACAGCTCGAACCCACCGGCAGCGAGGTGGAGCAGCGGGTGCGGGGCCGCGGTCGTGGCTTCACCGCCTACCAGGTCGACTTCGCCGACCGCGCTGCCGTCGCCGCGCTCGCCGCGCGGCTCGAAGGCGGCGACCGCCCCGTCGACATCCTGGTCAACAACGCCGGTACGATCCACCGCGCGCCAGCGGCGCAGCACGCCGACGAGTTGTGGGACGAGGTGCTGGCGGTCAACCTGTCCGCGCAGTTCGTCCTCACCCGCGAGGTCGGTCGGGGCATGATCGATCGCGGTCGGGGAAAGATCATCTTTACGGCGTCGCTGCTCAGCTTCCAAGGTGGCATCAACGTGCCCGGCTACGCCGCCGCCAAATCCGGGCTTGTCGGGCTCACCCGGGCGTTGGCGAACGAGTGGGCCGCCCGGGGTGTCAACGTCAACGCCATCGCCCCCGGCTACGTCGCCACCGACAACACCCAGGCGCTGCGTGCCGACCCGGGGCGCAGCGCCGCGATTCTCGAACGCATCCCCGCCGGGCGATGGGGACGTCCCGAGGACCTCGCCGGCGCTGCTGTCTTCCTGGCCTCACCGGCGTCGGACTATGTCAGCGGAGCGGTCATCCCCGTGGACGGCGGCTGGCTGGGGAGATAGCCGGCACACGTGGGACCCGTGCCCTGCTGACTCTGGTAGGGGCGGCCCCAGGTCAGGTGGCGGCGGCCGGGGGACCGGTGATCCGTGATCGGTGGGCCCGCCCGGTCGGCGACCGCCCCCGAGGGTTCGGTTGGCCTGGCGACCCGTTCGTCAGCTTTCCCCCGGCTCAGGCAGCGGCTCGTCGTCGGCCAGCGCGTGGAGAGACTCCTCGACCCCGATCAGATGGCTGGCCATCCGGATCCGCGCCCGTTCCGGGTCCCGTGCCACGAGCGCTCTCCAGATCGCCAGATGCTCCTCATGGGTACGCCGGTCGGCGCCCTCCTCATGCAGGCTGCGCCACAACCGGCCGCGGACCGTGCGCCCGGCGAACGCATCGATCAGCCCTACCAGGATCGGATTGCCGCTGTGCACCGCGATGATTCGGTGGAAGTGGATGTCGATCTCGATGATGCGTTCGTGGTACTGCGGCGCCTGACCCGCGATCCGGGTCGCCTCGTCCAGCAGTTCGCGGGCCTGGATGAGTGCCTCGTCGGTGATCCGGGTCGCGGCTGACCGGGCGGCCTCGCACTCCAGCAGCCGACGAACCGTGTGGATGTGCCGTGCGTCGCCCCGACCCTCGAGGTCGACCACGAAGCCCAGTGGGGCCAGCAGTTGGGTGACGTCGAGCTTGGTGATGTACGTCCCGTCTCCCTGGCGGGTGTTGACCACGCCAAGCAGGGACAACGCCGAGATCCCCTCGCGCAGTGAGCCACGCGAGACCCCCAGCGACTCGGCGAGTTCCTTCTCGACCGGCAGCCGATCCCCGGGTTTGAGTACCCCTTCGAGGATCATCCGCTTGATGCTGTTGATCACTTCGTCAGTGCGAGACATGCCACCCTCGTCGTTCGACGTCTGGCCGGCCGACACACAGGCGGGCCATCGGTGAGGTGAGCGCTGACCCGACCGGTTGGCGGATTCTAACCGACTGCGTACCGAGGCGACGGTACCTGCTCCGGGCGGCGATACTCACCGCCCCTCACGCCTTGGTCCCGGATACATCAGACCTCTGCTCACCGCTGGGCAAGGTTCCCCGGCCCCCGCCAGTGTCGCTGATGGACCGTCGCTCTCGTTGATGCTCACATATTGCCAGCTCAGGCTGACAGTCCAGGCGAGGTTCGCCTTCCGGTGTCCTCTCTGGCAATACATTGACTGTTTCAGATATGTAACCTAACATGTGATGATTGGTGCAGCAGGGCATTACAGTCCTTCGAGAGGATCCCCTCGATGTCCTCGTCAATGTTTGGGTTCACGCGCCGCAGACTCATCGCCACGGCCGGCATGACCGGAGCTGCCGCGTTCACCGGTCTACTGAGAGTCGGCGACGCCCACGCCACCGAAGGCCCGAGCAGCTACACGCCGACCTGGCCGTCGGTCGACCAGCATCCACCGGCGCCGGAGTGGTTCCAGGACGCCAAGTTCGGCATCTACTTCCACTGGGGCGTGTTCAGCGTCCCCGCGTTCGCCAACGAGTGGTACCCGCGGAACATGTACTTCAGCGGCTCGAACGAGAACAACCACCACCGGAGCGTCTACGGAGATCCGTCGGTGTGGCCGTACCACAACTTCATCAACGGCGCTTCGGACCGGTCCGGCAACTGGGTGCAGTTCGCGCCGAGACTGAGATCCGCCGGCGGCAACTTCGATCCGACCGAGTGGGCGCAGTTGTTCGCCGACGCCGGGGCCAGGTTCGCCGGGCCGGTGGCCGAGCACCACGACGGCTACTCGATGTGGAACAGCAGGGTGAACGAGTGGAACTCCGTCGCCACCGGACCCAGGCTCGACCTGCTGCGCCTGCACGCCGACGCCATCCGGGCCAAGGGTCTCAAGTTGATCGTGTCGCTGCACCACGCCTTCAACTTCACCGGCTTCTACGAGCGCGTACCGGCGCAGCCGACCGCCAGCCTCCGCAGGCTGTACGGCCAGCTCAGCGCCGCCGAGCAGCAGCAGCTCTGGTACGACAAGCTCAGGGAGGTCATCGACGGATACCAGCCCGACATCATCTGGCAGGACTTCAACCTGCCCCGGATCGACGAGTCCCGGCGCCTGGACTTCCTCGCGTACTACTTCAACCAGGCGGTGGCGTGGAACAGGGACGTGGTCACCACGTACAAGGACGGCCTCAACAACAGGGGGTCGGTCTACGACTTCGAGCGTGGCGGCCCGGCGGACATCCAGCACCCGTTCTGGCTGACCGACGACAGCATCTCCAGTTCCAGTTGGTGCTACACGGTCGGCATCGGCTACTACTCGCTCAACGCCATGTTGCACTCGCTGATCGACCGCGTCAGCAAGAACGGCAACATGTTGTTGAACATCGCGCCGACGGCGGACGGCACCATCCCGTCCGGACAGCGGACGATCCTGCTCGGCATCGGTGACTACCTGCGGCGGTTCGGCGAGTCGATCTACGCCACCCGGGCCTGGGCCGCGTACGGGGAGGGCCCGACGCAGATGGGCGGCGGCTCCTTCGTCCAGCCCCGCCCGGGTACCAACCGGGACATCCGATTCACCCGCGGCAAGGACAACCGGGTCCTGTACGCCACCGTGCTGGGTTGGCCGGGCGGCACCCTGAACATCGCGACCCTGAACTCGAACCGGATCAACCTCAGCACACTGACCTCGGTGCAACTGCTCGGCGCCACCGCCGGCTCGTACGTCAACCTGCCCGGCCGCACCCAGGACGGCTCCGGCCTGCGCATCACCATGCCCGCCAGTGCTCCGTTCAGCGCCCCGGCGTACGTGGTGAAGCTGACCTTCTCCGGCCAGATCCCTACCCTCGGCGGCGGTAGCACCCCGACCGGCTGGGTGAGGATCACCAACGTCACCACCGGCCTGGCGCTCGACAGCGGCGGAGGCGTCGCATCCGGCTCGATGCTCAAACAGTGGACCTACGACGGCAGCGCAAACCTTCAGTGGCAACTGGTCGACCTGGGCGGCGGCTACTACCGGCTGGTCAACCGCGGCAACGGCATGGTCGCCGACAGTTGGGGCAACGCCAGCAACGGCGCGACCGCCATGCAGGCCCCGTGGAGCGGCAGCAACAACCAGCAGTGGCGGCTGAGCAGTCTCGGCAACGGCCGCCACCAGATCCTCAACCGTGGTACCGGCACGGCACTCGACAGCGGCGGCGACTCCGCGGTCGGCTCGAGGGTGAAGCTCTGGACGCCGGACTCCAGCACCAACCTCCAATGGACCATCACCGCGGTCTGACCCGCCCCGCAGCGACCGCCGGGTGCCGGGCGGTACGGAATGTCATGCGCCACCACCGGATCGGCTCGTCCGGTGGGACGTCGAGCTCTCGTCCGCCTGCCTGCCCACCACCAGCTCGCCGGTGGGGTGCCGGTGCACGGGTATGGGATCGGTGAGCTCGCCGACGAACTCGCCGTCGACATGGTCGACGAAGCCGATGAGAGCCCATCCTCCGTCGAGGTCGGGGACCAGCCGGGGGGCGTACAGGTGTGGGTGCCGGACCGGTTGCGCGGACGCGACGTCCCAGGGGCCGGTGATGGAGGGGCCGGTGGCGGTCCAGATCTGGTGCTCGGCGCGGTGCGGGGTTGCCACGGCGTTGGTGCAGAAGAGCAGGAGGGGCTGCCCGTCGACGACCGCGACCTGCGGGACCTCGAGGTGCCCGAACCCCGCGGGGGTGGACAGCGGCGGCTGGACGGTCCAGTTGACCAGGTCATCGGAGGTCGCGTGGCCGATGACGCCGCGCTCGGCCGCCGCCCCGTGGTTGGCCCGGGCGGTGACGAGCATGTGCCAGCCGGTGCCGGTGGGGTCGGGGAAGACCCACGGATCGCGCCAGGCTTGTTCGTACCAGAGGTTCAGGTCGAGGAGTTCGTACCAGGTCGGGTCGGCGACGACGAGGGGAGCGGTGCCGTACCGGTGCCAGGTGGTCAGGTCGTCGGAGACGGCCAGGCCGATGCGTTGGACCAGCCCGTCCTCGGCGCGGCTGACGCCGGTGTAGAACAGGTACCACCGGCCGTCCGGTCCCCGTAGGGTGCTTCCGGTCCAGGTGGCCAGGTCGTCCCACCCAGGTGTGTCGGCCGGGACGAGCGCGTCGGCAACCAGGCGCCAGGAGCGCAGGTCGGTGGAGACGGCGTGGCCGATGGCGGCGCGCAGGTGGCGGCGGTTCGGGTCGAGCAGGGCGCGGGAGGCGCGCAGGAAGAACGCGTGCCGCACTCCATCGTCGTCCTGCACGTACCAGCTATCCCACACCCAGTGGTCTGGCAGACGTAACATGGCGGGAAAGCTACCAGATAAATCGGTTTAGCCCGTCGGAGCCTCATCTCCCCGCCGGAGGGTACGGCCTACGACGCGGGCGTGGCGATGGACCTGCGTCGACGCAGCGGCATGGGGACGAGGACCGGTTCCGTGCCACGGTCGTCAAGGAGGATCTCCACCGCGCGGCGCCCCATCTGTTCGTGCGGCAGGGCGGCGGTGGACAGGCCGGGGCGCAGCCAGGTGGCGATCGGGTCGTCGTCGAAGGAGACGACGGAGATGTCGGTGGGAACGGCCAGCCCGGCCTCGCCGAGTGCCTGGTAGGCGCCGAAGGCCAGCCGGTCGTTCATGCAGATGACCGCGCTCGGGCGGGTCGGCTTGCTCAGCAGGCCGCGCATGGCGGCGTAGCCGTGTTCGGGTAGCCAGTCGCCGCAGAACGCCTCGGCGAGCAGGGTGGCGCCGGCGCCCGAGAGGATGTCCCGGATTCCGCGCAGGCGAGCCTGCGCGGCGAGGGAGACCTCGGGGTCGCGCTCCTTGAGCCGGGCCCGGCCGATGAGCGCGATCCGGTCGCGGTGGCCCTGTTCGAGGAGCGCGGTGGTGACGGTTCGACCGGCTCGCTCGTCGTCGGGTAGGACGCAGGGCAGGGCCTCCGGGCTGGTGGCGTTGAGCAGCACCACGGGGCCGCTCAGGATGGCGGGCGGTACTGCCAGCCGTCGGGTCGCCATCGCCGCGTAGATGACGCCGTCGACCTGGCGGTCGAGCATCGCCTCGATGGCGTACTGCTCGAACGCCGCGTCGCCCTGCGTCTCGGTGATGAGCAGTACGTGGTCGCGTTCGCGGGCCGCGTCCAGCGCGCCACGGATGAGGCCGCCGGCGAACCGGGTGGTGGCGACGATGTCGGAGACGAACGCGATGGTGGCCGTCTTGCGGGTACGCAGGCTGCGCGCGGCGACGTTGGGCCGGTAGCCGAGCTCTTCCGCTGCCGCGAAGACGCGTTGGTGCGCCTCGGCGGAGAGTCGGGTGCCCTCCCGCCCGTTGAGCACCATCGACGCGGCGGTCTTGGAGAGCCCGGCACGCCGTGCGACATCGGCCAGGGTTGCTCTGTTGCGGCCCATCAGTCCTCCGAATCGAGGCGGTTGATCCGACACCGCCCCCGCCCATCATGCTGCGTCGGCGGACGGTGTCCAGTGTCGGCGTCGGCGCGGTGTGTGAACCAGCCGTTTCCGAGCCGTTGCCGGCTTGTCCTTGACAGCTTCGCGGCTCGCGTCCATGCTCTGCTAAATCAGTTTAGCGCACGTTGTGCTCCTGCGGAGGGCACCTGACGCCCCCTGCCTGGAGACGGACATGGTTGGTACTGCGCGCCTGGGTCAGGGTCTGGCTCGCGAGCCCGAACCACGTGGCGGCCCTGGGCTGTCATGGCGGGTCCGAGGTAACTGCCGGGACAACCGCCGGTCGGCGAGGCGCGCACGGAGGAGTCAAGGAGCCGTAGGAATGTACGGATTTTCGACGAAGTACTCGCGACGCAGGCTGGTGGTGCTTGCTTCGCTACTGGCTGCCGCTGCGACGGTTACTGCATGTAGTGCACCTGGGGCGGATCCGGAATCCCCGGGTGATTCCGCCGCACCGGCCCGCACCGAGCTGGGAACCGAGCCGATCACCCTGGAGATGTACGCGGAGACCGGATTTCCGCTGGCGAAGGCGCTCGCCGACGAGTTCACCAAGCAGCACCCGAACGTGACGTTCAACGTCCGGGAGGACCAGTTCACGGTGATCGTGGAGAACGCACCTCGGGTGCTGGCCTCGGACAACGCGCCGGACGTCATCCGGCTGCCCACCATGGTCGACCTGGTCAAGGACGGGCTGCTGAAGAACCTGGACCCGTACTTCACCGCGTACGGCTGGGACACGTTCCCTGCCTCGCAACTCGTGCAGCTTCGGGTCGCCGAGGGAGGTCGTCCGCGCGGCACCGGTTCGCTGTACGGGATGGGACTGGGCTACAGCGTGACCGGGGTGTTCTACAACAAGACCCTGGCCGAGCGGGTCGGCATGACCCAGCCGCCGGCCACCATCGCCGAGTTCGAGGACCTGCTGGCCAAGGCCAAGACCGCCGGCGTGCAACCGATCATGCAGTTCAACAAGAACACCGCCGGTGTCAACTTCCCCCACCAGGCGCTACAGAACCAGTTCGGCGACCCCGCCCAGATCGCCGACTGGATCTTCCAGAAGCCGGGCGCCACGTTCGACACGCCGGCCGCGCTGAAAGCCACCCAGACCATCCAACGGTGGGCGCGGGCCGGGTACTTCCCGAAGGACGCGAACGCCCTGGACTACACCGCGATGATGGGTGAGTTCCAGAAGGGCAACGGCCTGTTCATGTTCAACGGTGACTGGGAGTCGGGCACCCTCGACAAGTCCACGAGCGGCAACGTGGGCTTCTTCCTGTTCCCCACCGAGGCCGGCGGTGGCAGGCACGTGGCGATGTCCGCGCCCAACACCTTCGGCGTCGGCGCGAAGGCCAAGCACCCGGACGCCGCCGCCTTCTTCCTCAACTGGGTCCACACCAACGCCAAGGCCCGGGAGATCTCCGTGACCGTCGGTGGTTCCCACCCTGGCGGCCCGTCCGACCTGGCTGTCCCGGCCGTTGCCGAGGGGAGCGTGTTGGCCCAGACGCTCAAGGCGTCGCAGCAACTCGGGTCGGAGAACGGGGCGGTGGACTTCACCGCGAACGCCACCGGTGGCATCTTCGCCGCGGCGATCACCCCTGAGATGCAGAAGCTGGTCGCCGGCCAGCAGACCCCGGAGGGGTACGTCAAGGCGGTCCAGGCCGAGTACGAGAAGGAACTGTCCCGATGACGTCTGCCGCTGGCAGCGCTCGGACCAGTCGGGCGACGGACCACCCGTCGCCCGTGCGGCCCCACCGACCTCGGTGGGGCCGCACGGCCCGATGGAGTGGCTGGCTGTACGTGCTGCCCGCCATGCTCATGTACGCCGTCTTCGTGCTGCGCCCCCTCGCGCTGACGTTCCAGTACTCGCTCTACCAGTGGAACGGTATCGGCGTGGCCCGGTGGGCGGGGCTGGACAACTACCTCACCGTGTTCACCGACAGCGATCTGTTGAAGATCATCTCGAACGCGTTCGTACTGATCATCTTCTTCAGCCTCATCCCGGTCGCGCTCGGCCTGCTGGTCGCCAGCCTGGTCCGACGGATCAGCGCGGGCCCGTTCGGCACCGCCGTGCGTACCATCCTGTTCCTGCCGCAGGTGATCCCACTGGTGGCGGCCGGCATCGCGTGGAGTTGGCTGCTCTCCTCGAACGGCCTGGTCAACCAGGTGCTCGGCGCGGTCGGCCTGGGTGGGCTCGCCCGTGCCTGGCTCGGCGACTTCGACACGGCGCTGCCCGCTGTCGGGGTGATCGGCGCGTGGGTCCTGCTCGGCCTCTGCACGATCCTGATGGTCACCGGTATGAGCAAGATCGACCCGGCGCTCTACGAGGCGGCCCGCATCGACGGCGCCGGACCGGTACGCGAGTTCTTCGCCGTCACCCTGCCCAGCCTGCGACACGAGATCGGGGTGTGCCTCACCGTGACCGTGATCGCGGCCCTGGCCAGCTTCGACATCGTCTACATCTCCACCAGCGGCGGCCCCGGCCTGCAAACCACCGTGCCGGGTCTGGAGATCTACCGGCTCGCGTTCTCCCAGCGTCAGGTCGGGCTCGCCTCGGCGCTGGCCGTCGTGCTCATGCTGCTGGTGCTGGCGTGTGTACTGCCGATCCAGCGGTTGACCCGGGAGGACAAGGGATGAACCTGAGTCGACGCGAGTGGCTGACCGGCCGCGTCTTCCTGATCGCGCTGGTCCTCGTCACACTCCTGCCGTTCGTGAGCATGCTGTCGGCGGCGTTGCAGCCCCGCGGCACCGTACCCACCGGGCTGGCCTGGCCGTCGGATCCGCAGTGGGGAAACTTCGTCGACGCGTTCACCGTCGCGAACATGGCCGCGCTGCTCCGCTCCAGCCTGCTGATCGTGGTCGGGGTCGTACCGATCTCCGTACTGATCGCCACCATGGCCGGCTTCGGGCTCGGCCAGCTGCGGGTGCCCGGCGGCAGGTTCGCCTTCGGCCTCCTGCTGCTCGGTCTGACCCTTCCCTTCGAAGCCGTGATAACCCCGATCTACTACCAGATGCGGGACCTCGGCCTGCTCAACACCCGGTGGGCGATCATCCTGCCGCTCATCGCGCTCTACATGCCGTTCGCGGTGTTCTGGATGCGGGCGCACTTCAGCAACGTGCCGACCGAACTCTCCGAGGCGGCACGGATGGACGGCAGCACCACCTGGCAACTGTTCTGGCGGATCCAGGTGCCGCTCGCGCGGCCGGCGATCGCGTCCCTGACGATCCTGCTGTTCCTGTGGACCTGGAACCAGTTCCTGCTCGCCATCGTGCTCGTCGACGACGCCACCAAACGCACCATGGCCGGCGCCCTCGGCGCGTTCCAGGGCCAGTGGGGCACGGACCTGGTGCTGCTGTGCGCCGGATCGCTGCTCATCCTCACCCCGACCCTCATCGTGTTCCTGATCTTCCAGCGCCAGTTCATCAAGGCACTGCTCCAGGGATCCCTGAAGGGATAGCCGTCGACGACACGTCCGCGGCGGAGCGAGGGGTCGGGCCGGGCGCCTTTGCCCGCCCGAACCGGGATACTCAGGCCGTGCGACGTCTCCGAGCCGCTGCCTGAGCGAAGGTGGGAACACCGTTGAGCGCAACCATGTTCGTCAGCTTGGCCCTCGCGCTGGTCGCGGTGGCGGTCGCGTTCGGGGTCGTGGTCTGCGCGCGACCGGCCGTGCGCCGGTTCCGGGCCCGCTCGGACCGCCGGCGACCACCGCGCTGGCTTGAGCACGAGACGGTGCGGGGTCTGCTCGTCATCGTCGCGGGCGTGGCGACGGCGTTCGCGCTCATCGCGGTCTTCCTGGAGATCCTGGACGGGGTACTCGACAACGACGACCTCACCGTTGTCGATCGTCCGATTGTCGAATGGATAGCCGACCGGCGCGGCGGCGGCGATCACGTCGTCGTGCTCGTCACCGATATCGGCGGCAAGGTCCTGCTCGCCGCCATCCTCAGCACAGTGGCCTGCGCCGTCGCGCTGCGGCTGCGGTCATGGCGGCCCGTCGTACTCGCTGCCGTCGCCGGTGGCGGTGGAGCGCTGCTCGTGGCCGGCATCAAGGCTCTGATCAGCCGTGACCGGCCCGACCCGCTGTACCGGGCCGTGTTCGAGTCCGGGTTCTCGTTCCCGTCCGGGCACGCGGCCAGTGCGCTGGTCATCCTCGGCACGGTGGCCTGGTTGATCTCCATGGTCACGGCGAGCCGGACTCTCCAGGCCACCGCCTGGCTGACCGCCGGCGTCCTCGCCGTCGCGGTGGGCCTGTCACGCGTGTACCTGGGTGTGCACTACCCGAGCGACGTCCTGGCCGGTTGGGCGCTGGGAGCCTGCTGGCTGGTGACGGTGGCGACAGCCGCACGACTGCCCGAGACGGTCATTCTTCCCCTCGCCCGCCTGCAACCCGCCCCGGGACGGGTAGCAGGCGCCGCGCTTCGCCCTGTCGTCGCCTTCACCGTCACCGCCCTCGGCGCTCTGGCGGCGATCTACAGCGCGGTGAGCATCGCGGCGGTTACCTGAGCAGATGTGCTGAGGTGGACGAGCGGCAGCGCACCCACGAGGGGGTGTTACCGCTCGTCGGCTACCAGGCGTTTACCGGCCGAAGGCGCCTCCTTTGACGAGGATGAGCGGGCCGATGCCGATCAGGACTCGCCGGCCAGCGATCGGCCCGACCCCGGCACGTCGTCAGCCCCAGGTGTTGGTGTGCTCGGTGGCCGTCGGCGGGTCGGCGCCATGCCGGGTACACGTGATTGCTGCTGCCTTCACCGCGTAGTCGAGGACATCGCGCAGGACGACGTCGTCCAGGCCATCGAGCCGGGCGCCGCCGAGCAGCCCGCGCGCGTGCAGTCCGGCGATCAGCGCGGACATGAACGAGTCGCCCGCGCCCACGGTGTCGATCACCGTGATGTCCGGCGCGTTGACCTCGACCCGAGCTGTGCGGGTGAGGCCGATCGCGCCGTCGCCACCCCGGGTGATCACGACGCACCTGGTCCGGTCCGCCGCGAGCAACTCGGCCGCGACCTCGTCCGGCGACGATCCGGCCCGGAGGAACGCGCAATCCTCATCGCTGAGCTTGACCAGATCCGACAGTGCGGCCAGCCCTCGTATCGCGGACCAGGTGGTGTCGGAATCCGGGGTGATCGTCGGGCGGGCGTTCGGGTCCAGGGTCACCGTGACCGGATGATCCGCCACCTCGCCGAGGAACGTCCGGATCGCGTCGGCCCCTGGCTCCAGGACGGCCGCGATGGACCCGGTGTGGATGGCGGAGCAGCCACGGTTCATGGTCAGACCAGGCGGCTCCCAGCGAATGTCGAACTCGTACGACGCGACACCATCCCGGTCCAGGACCGCGGTCGCCGTGCTGGTCCGGAACCCAGGGTCCACCGAGCCCGGCGCGAGCTGGACGCCGTTGCCCGAGAGATGTGCGCCGAGTTGGTGACCGTACCGGTCGGTGCCGAACCGGGTGACCAACTCGGTCGGAACGCCGAGCCGGGCGAGGCCGACCGCGACGTTGGCCGGCGAGCCGCCCGGGATCGCCTTGGTGCCGTGCGTCGAGTTGCCGGTGCCGACGATGTCGATCAGCGCCTCGCCGACGACGAGCACGTGCCCTGCCAGCGAACCTGCCGAACGGCTGGCGTGATCACGAAAATGGGTGGTGCCCTCTGTCATGACGGTACGGCGGCCTTCCCGGTTACCCACCAGGGGCGGTCGTTCCACTCGATCGCCGTCGGCGTCGGTCTGATCACTGAACCTTTTTCAACCTCCCCTTGCGGTCTGTCGCAGCGCAAGGTCGGAGGCGGTGTGTGAGCGCCGCGCGGTTCAGGTTGAAAAAGGTTCACTGGTGACTCCCGGGAGAGACAGGTAAAGGTTCGGCGCGCGTCAGACCAGTATCTTGTCCGGGCTGGGCTTGGTGTCGGTCCAGGTGCTGGTCAGGTTCAGCTCGTCCGCACGGTGGCACCCGGACCCCGCCCGATTGCATCAGGACGAGCCGGGCCGGTCGGCCCGCCCTCGACAGAGCAGGACGGGCCGACCGGGCGTTACGCTGACGGCTTCGTCTGGGCCAGCAGCCAGCGCAGGATTCCGCTGTCCTCGTACGTCGGTCCGAACGCCGCGTGGTAGTCCGGCAACGAGAAGGCGTTGTCCTCGTACTCGATGTAGCGCACGAGATCGGCGGTCTGCTCCGGTGTCTTCCCCCGCCCCGCGTACGCCGCCCGCAACGCCGCGGCGGAGTTGCGCGCCCCCGAGACGTTGAGCAGGTGGTCGTGTACGCCGTGCGTGATCCAGAGCGGAATCTCGGCGTTCGCGATCGCGGTCGCCTGCTCCGCGCTGACCGGGAAACCACCGGTGAGCAGTCCGGCGGCGAACAGGTCAGGGCGTTTCGCGAATGCCTCCCACAGCAGCCTGGAGCCGTACGAGACGGTCGACGCGTAGACCCGTCGGGTGTCCACGGCGAAGTCGCGGACGAACTGGTCGAGCAGCTTGACCAGCAGGTCGGCCTCGGCGGCGGCACCGACCCGCTGGTTCTGCGGGGCCAGCACGATCACGTCCTCGCTGCTGCCGGTCCAGCTCGGCCGCAGCCACGCGGTCGCGGGGATGTCGGCCGCGATCTGGACCCCCAGGTTGTCTCCGTCCCAGCCCATGCCGTGACCGGGCAGGACGACCACGAGCGGATATCTCCTGCCGGGCTGGTAGTTCTTCGGCAGGTGGTAGTGGTAGGGCAGCACCATTCCGCCGCTCAGGAACGAGCCGTACGTGAACTCGTCGACGAGGAGGTTGACCGCCTTCTCGGTGACACCGAGAGAGCGGTGCGGCGCGGCTTTGGCGAGTACCGGGCCCTTACCCGACCCGTGCCCCGGTTGGCCGTGGACGTCCTTCCGCTGCACCACCCGGGTCGGGAGCTCGGGATTCACCTTCACGGTGCAGAGAAAGGTCGGGCACTTGGAGACGATGACCGTCCAGCCGCCGGGGTCGGCCGGATCCAGCTCGACGATGACGTACCTGCCCGGCACCGAGCGGCGGTCCGGTCGGGTCGTCGGTGCGCTGTTGGTGTAGGTGTGCGTGACGGTCCGGTCGGCCAGCTTCGGGAGATCCTCGATGGGGTTGAACCGGAAGTTGTAGATCGTGTCCGACACCCCGAACGTCGTCTTGTCCACCGTCCGTGGGTTGACCGTCCCGGCGTACTCGACCGCGACCGCGGACACCTTCTGCCCGTACGTGTAGACCGTGGTGATCGGCGTGACGCTCCGGACACCCGTCTCCGAAGCGCCCTGGTTACCCAGGCTTCCGTAGGCAGTACCAGAAGAGGCGAGCGCCAGCACGGAGACGAGCCCGACGATCACCCCTCTTCGTAGCCTCATCCAGATCCCTTCCTCCCGGAGGCGGCCCGCCCGGTCCGCGCAGCCGGCCGACACACGGCGCCAGCGCTCGGCGGGTTGTCTGGGAGGCGGGTCGCTAAACTGATTTAGCAGGAGGATGCGCGCCACCCGCCGCCGTGTCAAGTGGTAGGGGACGGCATGATCCTCAAACCCGGGGTTCAGTTGGCCACGCTGGGGGCGGGCGGGCGAGCGAGGTTCTGGCGTGCGAGCTCGACCGGGTGGCCAGGGGGAAGGCTTCCCGAGGTTGACGTCCCCGGGCCACCCGGTCGAGCACGGTCACGCCCGAGCCCACCGTTGGTTGGCGGCGGTGTGGCAGGTCCAGACGAGCACGGCGGTGCCGTTGGCCGTGCCGTTGTTGTCGACGTCCAGACAGAGCGAGGGGAACCTGACGTTGCTGATGGTGCCGTTGCCGTTGAAGGTCCACTGCTGGTTGGTTCCGCCGTTACAGTCCCAGATCTGCACCCGGGTACCGGCGGTGGCGTTCGTCGGTATGTCCAGGCACTTGCCGAGCACCCGCAGCGACTGACCGGACTGGGTGAATTGCTGGTTGGCGCTGGTGTGGCAGTCCCAGACCAGCATTCCGGTGCCGTTGGCGGTGTTGTTGTCGTCGAGGTCGAGGCATCGGCCGCTGGACTCGCTACGCAGCCGGAAGGCGGTCGTGGGTGGCGGGGTGGTGCCCCCGCCGCTGACCCGGTAGACGACGGTGCCGTGCGCCGGCACCGACGCGCTGATCGATCCGGAGGTCGTGGAGGTGGCATTGGTCCAGGCATCGCGCAGCGTGAACGAGGTGCCGGACTTGCCGATCGCCGCTGCCGTGGTGGTGACGGTCGTGCTGGTGCTGCCCTGGTTGAACAGGGCCACCGCGACGTCCCCGTTGCCCAGCCGCTTGGCGAGCACCCGCCGGGTACCGTCGTTGGACACCTGTGCCGCCTGTAGGCCCAATGGATCCTGGTTGATCGCGATCAGGTTCTGGGCCTTCAGGATGGTCTGGGTGGCGGCGTCCATGCTGCGAATGTCGTTGCCGGCGACGAGTGGCGCCGCCATGATGGCCCACAGGGCGAAGTGGCTGCGCATCTCGGTGTCGGTCATGCCGCCCCGGCCGACCTCCATCATGTCCGGGTCGTTGAACGCACCGGGTCCGGCGTAGTGGGCCAGCGGCACGTTGACGTCGACGATGTTCTGGATGCCCATGGGGTAGCCGTTGGTCTGGCCGGTGTTCCAGGCGTTGGTGATGTCCTCGGTGGTACGCCAGATGTTGGCGACGTCGCCCCAGTTACGCAGCGGTCCGGTCTTGGCGTGGATGCTGTTCGGGTTGATGCTGTAGAGGATGGGACGGCCGGTGGCGGCGAGGGCGTCGCGCATGACGGCGAACCTCGCCACCTGCTCGTCGATGGTGCCGCTGGGGGAGCACCAGTCGTACTTCAGGTAGTCGACGCCCCAGGCGGCGAACTGGCGGGCGTCCTGGACCTCGTGGCCCTGGGCGCCGGTCGCGCCGGGATAGGCGCCGAAGTACTGGGCGCAGGTGCGGTCCAGCGGCGCCTGGTAGATGCCGAAGAGCAGGCCACGGGAGTGCAGGTAGTCGCCGAGGGCCTTCATACCGCTGGGGAACCGGCTCGGGCTGGCCTGGAGGTTGCCCTGCGCGTCCCGGGTCGAGTTCATCCAGCAGTCGTCGACCACGACGTACTTGTAGCCCAGGTCCCGCATGCCGGAGTTGACGATCGCATCGGCCATCTGCCGGATCAGGGTTTCGTTGATGTTGCAGCCGAAGGTGTTCCAGCTGTTCCAACCCATCGGCGGAGTGCGGGCCACGCCGTTGTTCAACGCCTGTGCCGGACGCGGTGAGAGAACCGCGTCGACCACGGTGGTGCCGGCCGCGACCAGGGCGATGCTCAGCGCGGCCAGCCATCGGATGTGTACGCGCATTGGCTCTCCAATCCTCGCGAAGTGGCAGCGCTGATCCCGGGCCTGCCGGTGGACGTACGCTGCCAGCTCGCGAATGTTCAGTTGTTGCGGACGAGTCGCCAGCGGTTGTCGGCGCTGCCGTTGTCGGAGTCCTGCACGGCCTGCGCCCCCCAGGCGGTGGAGCCGTCGAGGATGCCGAGCAGCTTGCCGCTGTGCACATTGCGGATCTTGTAGGTTCCGTCGCCCTGGTCCAGGAGCGTCCACAGGTGGTCGGCGGTGCCGTTGTCAGACCATTGCAGGACGCGGGCGTTGTCGGCGGTGGACATGTTCTCCACGCCGAGGACCTTGCCGCTGTTGACGTTGCGTAGCTTGACGGCGCTGCCCTCGGTGACCACGACCCAGTTGTGGTCGGCGGTGCCGGTGTCACCCCATTGGACCGCGAGTCCGCCGTCGGCGGTGGACATGTCCTGGATGCCGAGGACCTGGCCGGTGCCGGCGTTGACCAGCCGGTGGCTGGCACCACCGGGGTCGCCGCCGCCGCTGGTGCTCCAGTAGACGGTGTAGTTGTGCCCGTGGGCGTCGTAGAAGGGGCCCAGGTTGACCGTGGCGCCGTTCGCGGCGGCGGTGAAGGCCAGCGAACTGCCACTGGTGCGGGTGACCGACGAGACGGTGAGCGCCGGCAGGGCGCTGAGGGCGGTGTTGCCGTAGTTCCCGGACAGCACGACCGGGCCGTACGTGACCGCGGCGACGTTCGGGTTGTCGTTGGCGGCCTGCGTGACGGCCCGCATGGGCAGCCGGACGGTGATGGTGTCGCCCGCGGACCAGGTGCGGGTGATGGTCGCGTAGCTGCCAGGGGTGGTGGCGATGCTCTGCGCCGTGCCGTTGACGCTGATCGTCGCGCCGGTGGTCCAGGCCGGGATCCGTACCCGGATGCTCCACGAGCCGCTCATCGTGCCGGACAGGGCGAGCGTGGTGGTGTCGCTGACCGGGTAGCTGGTGGTCTGGGTGACGGTGATGCCCCGCTGGGCCCAGGTGAGTACCGACGGCAGGAACAGGTTCACGGTCAGCGTGCTGCCGTTGTAGAAGTAGACGGAGTCCATCAGCGCCGTGTTCACCTCGATGCCCGTGCCCTGGCAGCACCAGAAGGAGTTGTAGTCGGTGCTCCAGGTGCCGCCGCCCCACGCCGGACCCACACCACGCCTGCCGCCAGGGTTGAGTGGGGTGAAGTAGGTGATGTGCCCGTGGCTGTCGGTCGGGTTCTGCGCCCCGACGATGTGGTTGAGCAGGGCTCGCTCGTAGAAGTCGAAGTAGGCGGCCCGGTTCGGGTCCAGCAGCCACAGTTCCCGGGTCAGCTTGAGCATGTTGTAGGTGTTGCAGTGCTCGCAGGTGTCCTGCCGGAGGTAGCCGGCGATGGCGTTCGGCGGGCGGAAGTGCTCGGCCTGGCTGTTGCCGCCGATCGCGTACGTGTGCGCGCCGACGCAGATGCTCCAGGCGTTGCTGGCGATGTCGCGGTACCGCGTGGTGCCGGTGGCCTTGTACTCCCGGGCGGCCCCCACCCACTTCGGCACCTGCGTGTTGGCGTGCAGCCCGTTGAGTTGGTCGGAGTTGGCCGCCAACGGGTTGAACACGGCGGCGTGGTCGAACCGTTGCGCCGCGGTCAGCCAGCGACCGTCGCCGGTCTGCTGGTAGATGTCGGTGAGTACGGCGTTCATGCCGCCGAACTCGGTGCCGAGCATGTTCTGCATCTGGCTGGGAGTCAGCCGGCCGGTGCGCCAGTCGACCCAGCCGGCGAGCGACAGGAGCACGTCGCGGGCCTGGTTGTTGCCGATGAGGCGCCACACGTCGAGCAGGCCCGCCAGGGTCTTGTGGATGACGTAGTACGGCACGTTGCCGTTGCTCAGCGTGCGCGCCTCCAGGGCGTTGAAGTCGGACTCGGGGAAGCCGGAGAGGTATCCGGGGTTGAATCCGGCGGCGGCGTTGTTGGCCTGGCACCTGGCGAGTTCGGCCACCATGGAGTTGGCCTTGTCCCGGCAGGTGGTGTCGCCGAGCACCGCGTACGCCTGCGCCCAGGCGGTCAGGAAGTGCCCCTGCATGTGGGTGCGGAACGGGAACGACGGCGCGTCCCAGCCGCCGTTCGAGGCGGCGCCGTTGGTGGACAACCGGTGGTTGGCCCGGAAGTTGTAGAGCAGCCGGTTGACGTCGACGAAACGCAGGTAGTTCATCGTCCGGTTCTGGTTGTCCAGCCATCGGCTGTTGGTCAGCCGTACCCGGCCGAGCTCGAACGGGTACGCGGAGACGCCGATGTCCGGCCGGACCGGGGGGACTGCGGCTGCCGCGTGGGCGCCGGCGATCGCTGGGCCGACGGCGGTGGCGACGGTGGCGGCGCCGGCGGCCTGCAACAGCCGGCGCCGGCTCAGGTGCGGAAGTGACACGGTGGCTCTCCAGGTTGGCGAGGAGCGGTGTGCTGTGGGGTGCGACGGGTCGAGGCGGCGGGAGCCGGGCCGGACGGCGGAAGCCCCGGCCGCGGGCGGTGGTGACTACGAGGTGACGCGGAAGGTGGCGTCCTGCCGGTCCGTCGCGCTGGAACTGGAGCTGAGCGGGTCGATGCGCAGGACGTATCCGGCGTGCCGCAGGTAACGGTCGGGGACGTTGTACGAGCGGAAGGACGACCACGAGCTGTCGGCCAGGCCCGCGGTGCGGTAGAAGGTGGCGTCGGCGCGGAAGGTCGAGCTGTTGTCGTTCGGGTCGATCCGCGCCACGTAGCCGCTGTGCCGGATGTACTGGCCGGGGCGGTTCACCGACTCGAAGGAGACCCCGGCCGAGTCGGCGAGGCCGGGCACCATCCGCCACATCTGGTCCTGGTACGGCTCGAACGGGTACGGGTCGATCCGGACCGCGTTGTTGGAATGCCGGACGAAGTAGTCGGGGAAGTTGGAGGACTTGAGCCGGACCCAGTTCGGCGTACCCCAGCGGTTGACCGCGGCGTTGTACTCGGCGTCGGTGATTCCGGTGATCGAGCCGTGCTTGGAGTTGAGCGGCGGGGTGTAGTCGCGCTGGTTCATCACGGACCACGAGTTGCCGCCGACGTTGCCGGTGGACCACAGGTACATGTCGTTGTTGACCGGGGAGAACGAGTCACCCCACAGCCACCAGGCGCCGCCGTCGTTGCGCGGCACCAGGTGCGCTCCCTCGATGGCGTTGCCCTGCCGCAGCCCACTGGTGTAGGTGGTGAAGCTGTTCGGCGCGCCGGTGCTGGACCGTGCCCCGTACAGGTTCCCGTTCGAGAGGTTCTTGTAGAACATGTACGTGACGCCGCCGCTGACCCGGATGTCCGCGTCGAGAATGGGGAATCCCGGGCTGAAGTAGGTCTGCGGCCCACTGGCGGTGCGGAAGTCCGAGGTGTAGTTCACCAGGAACAGGTCCGTGCTGGTGTTGGCCGAGTAGACGATGGCGTACTGGCCGCGCCCGGCGTCCCAGAAGACCGTCGGCGCCCAGGTGTGGACGTTGGTGTAGGTGTGCATGCGGATCCGCCGGTACCCGGTGAAGCTCGTCAGGTCCGTCGAGTCGTACACGTGTAGGTACTGGCTGTTGCGGCCGAAGTTGGTGCCGTACAGGTCGGTCGCGACCACCACGAAGGTGCCGTCCTGCTTGCGGAAGATGTAGGGGTCGCGCAGGCCCAGGTCACCGGCGGTCGGGGTGACGAGCGGATTGTTCTGGTTCAGCGGTGTCCAGGTGAGCCCGTCCCGGCTCACCGCGACGTGCAGGCCGTAGTTGGCACCGCTCTGGTTGGGCGACTCGGTGAAGTAGGTCATGACGTAGGCGGTGTATGTCGCGGCCAGCGCGGCTCCCGGGCTGGCGGCCAGACCGGTCGCGGTGAGCGCGGAGGAGGCGAGGGCCCCCAGGGTGAACTGTCGTCGGGTTATCGCCACGATGTTGACCTTTCTGACCGCCGGGCCTGCGGTCGAGCTTGGGACGGCAGTGAGGGGGAAGCTTTCTCGTTGCCCGAACCTGTCGCCGCGGGCGGGCATCCGGCCGAGCGGGTCTCGGGGACTTCCGGAGCCCACGGAAGCGCTGTGGCGCTGTCCGGGCGGCCGGCGACCCGGCTGTGCCGTCTGGACCGCTCGGGCCGAGGTCGTTACCTGACGGGTAGGGGACGGTACGTCAGTGATGCCATAAGCGAGCGTCGATGTGAGCGGTAACATACACCCGCCGATAACGCGTCCGCAAGCCTGCCATTGCCGCCCCGATACCCGGCCGAGATCCGGGCGACACAGGTTCAAGTGCGACGACGCCCCGCCTGGCGGCCGTATCTGCTGCCCGAAGCGGGTGGCGGGGACCTGTTGCCAGGCGGCCCGGGGGTGCGGACTGGTGGAACGGGGGAAGAAAGCGGTTGCCCGGCTGTATCGATTTTGCGGCGCCGCCACAACTTGACGACGGGCATGTTATCGCTCACAGTCGATGGGCGAGGGCGACGTGAAGATGGCTCACCGGGCGAGCCGCCTCGTCGTACCTCCGCTCCAGGCGTGCGTCAGGGCATGCGGACGCCCTGTGAGCGTTCTAGATCAGCCGGTGAGGGTGGGTCGCACCTCGTGCGTCGCCGTGCACCTGCCGGCGGGGCGGCTAGCCCGAGTATCGCCAGTTGGAGGAGAACCATGGGTATTTTTGGCGGATCTTCTTTGCCCGCACCGGCACGGCTGAGGTGGTTGCCGCGGGCTGTCGCCGGGGCAGTGGCGGCGGTGCTGGTGGGCGGTGGTGCCGTGGCGGTGGGCTCGGTGCCGGCCGCCGCGGCGACAGTGGATACCAGTGCCTGGTACGTGTTGGTGAACCGGAACAGCGGCAAGGCGCTGGATGTGTACAACTCGGCCACCAACGACGGTGCGCGGATCACCCAGTGGACGCGGAACGACGGTAACCAGCAGCAGTGGCAGTTCGTGGACTCCGGCGGTGGCTACTACCGGCTGAAGTCGCGGCATTCCGGCAAGGTGCTGGACGTCTACAACTTCTCGACCGCGAACGGTGCCGCCGTCGTGCAGTGGGCGGACGGCAACGGGACGAACCAGCAGTTCCGGTTGGTCGACTCCGACGGCGGCTACGTCCGGTTGGTCAACCGGAACAGCAACAAGGTGATGGAGGTGCAGAACGCCTCGACCGCCGACGGCGGGAACGTCGTGCAGTACGACGACTGGAACGGTGCCAACCAGCAGTGGCAGCTCGTCCGGGTGGGCGGCGGCGGCAACCCCAGCACACCGCCGCCCGGCGGCTCGTACACGAACCCGGTGGTGTGGCAGGACTTCGCCGATGTCGAGGTCATCCGGGTGAACGACGTCTACTACATGACGGCCTCGACCATGCACTACTCGCCAGGTGCGCCGATCCTGCGGTCGTACGACCTGGTGAACTGGGAGTTCGCCGGGCACTCGGTGCCGAGCCTGGCCGAGTTCGAGAACAACGCCTACAGCCTGACCGGCGGACGGGCGTACGTGCGGGGCATCTGGGCCTCCACCCTCGGCCACCGGCGCAGCAACAACACCTTCTACTGGGTCGGCTGCACCGAGTTCAACCGCAGCTACGTCTACACCGCCAGCGCGGCGGAGGGACCGTGGACGAAGCGCTCACGGATCAACAACTGCTACTACGACGCCGGCCTGCTCGTCGACGACAACGACACCATGTACGTCGCGTACGGCAACGGCACCATCAGTGTCGCGCAGCTCTCCGCCGACGGCCTGTCCCAGGTCCGCGCGCAGCAGGTGTTCCAGACCCCGTCGAGCGTGGGAACCCTGGAGGGGGCCCGCTTCTACAAGCGCAACGGCAGCTACTACATCTGGCTCACCCGCCCGGCCAACGGCCAGTACGTGCTGAAGGCGAACAACCCGTGGGGCCCGTACGAGATGCGCCAGGTGCTGCTCAACATGCCCGGCCCGATCTCCGGCGGCGGGGTACCCCACCAGGGCGGCCTCGTCCAGACCCAGAACGGCGCCTGGTACTACATGAGCTTCGTCGACGCCTATCCGGGCGGCCGGGTCCCCGCGCTCGCCCCGATCACCTGGAGCGGCGACGGTTGGCCCAGCATCCAGACCGTCAACGGCGGCTGGGGCGTCAACTATCCCAATCCGCTGCCCATCCGGCCGGTCAAGCCCCTCACCGGCTCCGACACGTTCGCCGGCACGGCGCTGGGTCCGCAGTACGAGTGGAACCACGTCCCGGACAACGCCCGCTGGTCGGTCAACAACGGCCTGCGGCTACAGACCGCCACCGTCACGAACGATCTCTACAACGCCCGCAACACCCTGACCCACCGCATCCAGGGGCCGTCGTCGACCGCCACCATCGAGCTGGACTACTCCACCATGCGCGACGGTGACCGGACCGGCCTGGCCATGCTCCGCGACCAGTCCGCCTGGATCGGCGTCAAACGCGACAACGGCGCCGCCCGGGTCGTGATGACCGACGGCCTCACCATGGACAGCAACTGGAACACCACCGGCACCGGCACCGAGCGCGCCTCCGCCACCGTCTCCGGCGGCCGGCTCTGGCTGCGCGTCAACGCCGACATCCGGCCCGGCAGCGGCCGACAGGCCCGCTTCTCCTACAGCACCGACGGCACCACCTTCACCAGCCTCGGGCCGGCCTTCACCCTCAACAACGCCTGGCAGTTCTTCATGGGCTACCGCTTCGGCATCTTCAACCACGCCACCCAGGCACTCGGCGGCGCCGTCACCGTACGCCGCTTCGACCTCACCACCCCATGAGCGTTACCGCGCGTGAGTCCGGGCACTCACCCACACCATAGGAAACCGACACCGAGAAGGCAGCGACATGAGTAGGAAGCGAACACTGCAACTGATGGCGACCATCACCGCCGCCGGCGCACTCGTGGCCGGCATGACGGTGGCGCTGGCGCCGCCCGCCAGCGCGGGTACCACGCTGGGCGGCGCGGCGGCGGAGAAGGGCCGCTACTTCGGTACGGCGACCGATCCCCACATGTTCAGCAACTCCGCGTACATGACCGTGCTGAACCGTGAGTTCAACCAGCTCACGAACGAGAACGGCATGAAATGGGACGCGACCGAGCCGCAGCGGAACCAGTTCAACTGGGCCCGCGGCGACCAACTGGTGGCGCACGCGCAGGCACGTGGCATGAGAGTGCGCGGGCACGCGCTCCTCTGGCACGCGCAGCAGCCCGGGTGGGCGCAGAACCTCTCCGGTAGCGACCTGCGCAGCGCCGCGATCAACCACGTCACCCAGGTCGCGTCGCACTGGCGCGGCAAGATCTACGCCTGGGACGTGGTGAACGAGGCGTTCGCCGACGGCGGCAGCGGTGGCCGGCGCGACTCGAACCTGCAACGCACCGGCAACGACTGGATCGAGGCCGCGTTCCGGGCCGCGGACGCCGCCGACCCGGGCGCCAAGCTCTGCTACAACGACTACAACACCGACGGGATCAACGCGAAGTCGACCGGCATCTACAACATGGTGCGCGACTTCAGGGCCCGGGGCGTACCGATCGACTGCGTCGGATTCCAGTCGCACCTGGGCACCTCAGTCCCCGGCGACTACCAGGCCAACCTGCAACGCTTCGCCGACCTGGGCGTCGAGGTGCAGATCACCGAGCTGGACGTCCAGCAGGGCTCCAACCAGGCCAACATCTTCCGTACGGTGACCCGCGCCTGCATGGCGATCTCGCGCTGCACGGGTATCACGGTCTGGGGCGTGCGGGACTGCGATTCGTGGCGTACCGGCCAGAACCCGTTGCTCTTCGACTGCAACGGCAACAAGAAGCCGGCGTACGACGCGGTTCTCGCCGAGCTGAACGCCGGCGGTGGCACCCCGCCGGCCACCACGCCTCCGGGCAACCCGACCACGCCACCGGCCGGTGGTGCGGGCTGCACCGCGTCGGTGACGCTGAACCAGTGGACCGGCGGGTTCGTCGCCAATCTGCGGGTCACCGCCGGATCGGCCGGTACCCGGGGCTGGACGGTGGCGGTGACGCTACCCGGTGGGGCCAGTGTCACCAGCACCTGGAGTGCCACGGCCAGTGGCAGTACCGGCACGGTGCGGTTCAGCAATGTCAGCTACAACGGACAGCTCGCGCCTGGTCAGGCGACCGAGTTCGGCTTCCAGGGCAATGGGAGCGGATCCGGCATGACTCCGAGTTGCACCGCGACCTGATCCACCGCCGGCCCGGCCCGGGATTCACCCGGGCCGGGCCGGCCCGCCCTGCACCGACGGCTCGGATCCGGCGCCTCGTCCCGGCCAGGAACGGCAACGATCCGTGGGCCGGGCATCCGTGGGGCTGGAACCTCCACCGTCGATTCCGACAAGGAAGTGCCGATGAGAACGAGAAGCTCCCTGCTGGCGGCCGGGCTGGCGACGGCCGTGGCCGCGGTGACCACCGTGCTGATGGTCGCCGCACCGGCGCAGGCCGCCACCTTGACCCAGGTCACCAACTTCGGTGCCAATCCGACCAACCTACAGATGCACCTCTACGTGCCGGACCGGGTGGCGGCCCGGCCGGCGCTACTCCTCGCCCTGCACTACTGCACGGGCAGCGGACCGGCGCTGCACACCGGCTTCCCGCTCAGCTCCCTGGCCGACCGCTACGGCTACATCGTGATCTACCCGTCGGTGACCCGCAGCAGCAAGTGCTGGGACGTCTCGTCCCCGCAGGCCCTGCGGCGGGACGGCGGCAGTGATCCGATCGGCCTCAAATCCATGGTCGACTACGTGCGACAGCGCTACCCCGTCGACGCGAGCAGGATCGTCGCCGCCGGCTTCTCCTCCGGCGCCATGATGACCAACGTGATGCTCGGCCTCTATCCGGACGTGTTCAGCGCCGGGGTGAGTTCCTCCGGCGTTCCGTTCGGCTGTTTCGCCACCACCAACGGCTCGGAGTGGAACAGCGAATGCTCCGGTGGGCGGATCACCAGGACCCCGCAGCAGTGGGGCGACCTGGTCCGCAACGCCTACCCCGGCTACCCCGGGCGACGCCCTCGGATCCAGATCTGGCACGGCACCACGGACACCACGCTGAGCTACGTCAACTTCGGCGAGCAGATCAAGCAGTGGACCAACCTGCACGGAGTGTCCCAGACCCCCAGCTATACCGACTACCCGCAGTCCAGCGCCACCCGTACCCGCTACGGCGGCACCGGTGGCACGGCGCCGGTCGAGGCGATCAGTTTCCAGGGGTACGGCCATTCCATCCCCTTCGACGGGGCCCAGGCTGTCCGCTTCCTCGGCCTCGACGGCGCCACGGGTCCGACGACGCCGCCCGCCACCACCCCGCCGGGGAACCCGACCACCCCGCCGGCCACCACCTCGCCGCCGGCCCCCGGTGGTTGTTCGGCCACCGCCTCGGTCCAGTCCTGGACCGGTGGGTTCGTCACCACGGTACGCGTCACCGCCGGCTCCGGCGGCACCGACGGCTGGACGGTCAGCCTGACTCTGCCGGGTGGCGCGTCGGTGACGAACACCTGGAACGCCACCGCCAGCGGCAGCACCGGCACCATCCGGTTCGGCAACGTCGGCTACAACGGACAGCTTGCTCCTGGCCAGGCGACCGAGTTCGGCTTCCAGGGCAACGGGAGCGGGGTCGGCAGCGCCCCGACCTGTAGGGCGGGCTGAACCCGTACCGCGATCGACCTGCGGGTCGTCCGAGGCCGGACCGTGGGCCGCCCCACCAGGGGCTGGCCCACGGCGGGCGGCATCGCCCACCACCGGGGCAGCCATCGACGTCTGCCCCGCCCGGCGATGCCCGCCCGAGCCACCCGGTCCCGGACGGCCGGCACGGTGTTCTGGTGCCGCCGAGGTAGGCGCTCGCGTTTTACGGCGCCATGTCCTTGATCTCGACGATGACCGCGCCGCTGGGGACGGTGTCGCCGACGGCGGTGGCGATGCCTGTGATGGTGCCGGCCTTGTGGGCGTTGATGGGCTGTTCCATCTTCATGGCTTCCAGGACCGCGACCAGCTCGCCGGCCTCGACGGCTTGACCTTCCTCAACTGAGATCTTGACGATGGTGCCCTGCATGGGTGCGGTGAGTACGTCGCCGGACACCGCCGCGCCCCGCTTGCTGCCGTTGGCGCGCGTGGACGGCTTCTTCCTCGCCGGGCTGCCATCGAAGCTCATCCCGCCCGGTAGTACGACCTCGAGCCGCTTGCCGTCGACCTCGACGACGACGGTCTGCCGCTCGCCCTCGTTCTCGTCCGTCCCGGCGACCGGGCCGGGGTGGGGCTCGACGGTGTTCTCCCACTCGGTCTCGATCCACCGCGTGTGCACGGAGAACGCCTCGTTCGGGTCGGCCGGGGCGAACGCCTCGTCGTCGACCACGGCGCGGTGGAACGGGATCACCGTGGGCATGCCGTCGACGACGAATTCAGCCAGCGCACGCCGGGAGCGCTCCAGGGCCTGGCTGCGGTTGCGGCCGGTGACGATCAGCTTGGCCAGCATCGAGTCGAAGGCGCCGCCGACGACGTCGCCGGCTTCGACACCGCTGTCGAGCCGCACACCCGGTCCGGTCGGCGCGCGGAACCGGGTGATGACGCCCGGTGCGGGCAGGAAGCCCCGGCCGGCGTCCTCGCCGTTGATCCGGAACTCGATGGAGTGCCGCGTCGGGGCGGGGTCGTCGTAGCCGAGCGACTCGCCGTTGGCGATGCGGAACTGCTCGCGTACGAGGTCGATGCCGGTGACCTCCTCGGTGACCGGGTGTTCGACCTGGAGGCGGGTGTTGACCTCGAGGAACGAGATGGCGCCGTCCTGTCCGACGAGAAACTCGCACGTGCCGGCCCCGCGGTAGCCGGCTTCTTTCAGGATGGCCTTGGACGCGCGGACCAGTTCGGCGTTCTGCTCGTCGGTCAGGAACGGGGCGGGTGCCTCCTCGACAAGCTTCTGGTGGCGGCGCTGCAACGTGCAGTCGCGGGTGGAGACGACCACGACGTTGCCGTGGATGTCGGCAAGGCACTGGGTTTCGACGTGGCGGGGCTTGTCCAGGTATCGCTCGACGAAGCACTCCCCGCGCCCGAACGCCGCCACGGCCTCGCGGCTGGCGGACTCGAAGAGTTCCGGGATCTCCGCCAGGGCGCGCGCGACCTTCAGGCCGCGCCCACCCCCGCCGTAGGCGGCCTTGATGGCCACGGGCAGGCCGTGTTCCTTGGCGAAGGCGACGACCTCCTCGGCGTCGGCGACCGGGTCGGGCGTGCCGGGTACGAGTGGGGCGTTGGCCCGGGCCGCGATGTGCCGAGCCTTGATCTTGTCGCCCAGCGCGTCGATGGCTTCGGGGGAGGGGCCGATCCAGGTGAGGCCGGCGTCGATGACCGCCTGGGCGAACGAGGCGTTCTCCGCGAGGAAGCCGTAGCCGGGGTGGACCGCGTCCGCGCCCGACTTGCGGGCGACCTCGAGCAACCTCTGCTGGACGAGGTAGGAACCGGCAGGAGTGGTCCCTCCGATGGCGTACGCCTCGTCCGCGACCTTGACGTGCAACGCGTCCCGGTCCGGATCGGCATAGACGGCAACCGACCCGATGCCGCTGTCTCTGCATGCCCGAGCGATACGGACGGCGATCTCGCCACGGTTTGCGATCAACACTTTCTTCAGCATGGTGGGCTCCATGGCTAGTCAGGGCAGAGGCTGAGTCGACCGACGGTTTCGACGATTTCGGGGATGGTGCTCCGAGGGCTCACCCTGGTCAGCGGGGCAGGGCCGACCTGCGCCAGGCATCGGGCCCGGGTGCTGACGGTTGGCGCGCAGGGCGGCCACGTTCGCCCCATACCGAGGTACGGCCGAGGGCAGGGCCGCACGTCCTTGCGGTGCCTGCGAGTACGACCATGACAGCGGCGAGCTGCTCGGGGGTGGCGTTGCCGTGTACGAGGACCTTCGGCCAGGCAGGCACGTCCTCCCACTGCCGATCGGCGCCGTTCAT